>CAZVMN010000010.1:0-1448 GCA_964629015.1 uncultured Oceanococcus sp. | reverse complement strand
ACGGCGTTGCCATTCTGGGCCAGGCCACGGTTACGGCCTTTTTGCTGTTTGCGGAATTTCGTCCGCTTCGGCTGCATCATGACTTAAGACTCCTTAGGCGGCCGCTTCACGGCCGGTGTTTCCACCCTGGCCTTCGAAGACCTCACCGCGGAACACCCACACCTTGATACCGATGATCCCGTAAGTGGTTTTGGCTTCAGCCAAGCCATAGTCGACATCGGCGCGCAGGGTATGCAGCGGCACGCGGCCTTCGCGGTACCACTCGGTGCGCGCAATCTCAGCACCATTCAAACGACCGGACACTTCGATCTTGATCCCGCCTGCGCCCAAACGCATCGCGTTCGAAACCGCACGCTTCATGGCGCGACGGAACATGATGCGTCGTTCAAGCTGCTGAGCCACAGACTCGGCAACCAGGTAAGCGTCGAGTTCCGGCTTACGAATTTCTTCTACCGACAGCTTGACCGGCATACCGACCATGCCCTGAACAGCCTGGCGCAGCTTCTCAATGTCCTCGCCCTTCTTGCCAATCACGATACCCGGGCGCGCAGTGTGCACAACCACGGAAATCTTGCCAGCCAGACGGTCGATCTGAACACGGCTGACCGAAGCATTCTTCAGCTTGGCGCGAATGAAATCACGCAGCTTGAGATCTTCGTTCAGGTTCTTGCGGTACTCACCCTTTTCGGCATACCAAACGGAGGACCACTCCGAGGTCACACCTAGGCGAAAGCCTACGGGTTGAATTTTCTGACCCATTTGTCTTCCTTACTCCGCGACCCGGACGGTGATGTGGCTGGATCGCTTCATGATGCGGTCTGCGCGGCCTTTGGCACGCGTTTTGATCCGTTTCAGAGGCGTCGCGCCGTCAACGAAGATTTCAGAAACCTTCAACTCGTCGACATCCGCGCCGTCATTGTTTTCCGCATTGGCAATTGCCGAGTCCAACACCTTCTTGATGATGTCGGCGCCTTTCTTGCTGCTGAAAGTCAACAGTTGCAGAGCCTTTTCCACCGGCATCCCACGAATCTGGTCAGCAACCAGACGCGCTTTCTGCGGAGAAATGCGGGCGTGTTTCAATTTAGCCTGTGTAGCCATCGCTTATTCCTTTCTTAGGACTTGCGATCACCCGAGTGACCTTTAAAGGTCCTCGTCGGTGCAAATTCACCCAGCTTGTGACCGACCATCTGTTCGGACACATACACCGGCGTGTGCTGGCGACCGTTATGCACGGAAATGGTCAAACCCACCATATCCGGCGTCACCATGGAACGGCGCGACCAAGTCTTGATCGGGCGCTTAACCCGGGCATCAGCGGCTTGCGCCACTTTCTTGGCCAGGTGCAGGTCAACAAACGGACCCTTACGAATCGAACGGGGCATGCTGACTCCTTACTTACGACGACGATCGCGAACGATCATGTTGTCGGTGCGCTTGTTCTTACGGGT
>CAZVMN010000009.1:0-160880 GCA_964629015.1 uncultured Oceanococcus sp. | reverse complement strand
CCCCAGGCGTTACCTGGCACTCTGCCCTGCGGAGCCCGGACTTTCCTCGCACCGCAATGCGACACGCGACTGTCTGGCCAGCTCCCGCGCGCATTGTAGGTCAATGCACAGACGTGATGGGGCTCAATCGCGCTCCAGCGCCCACTGGTAATAGGTGTTGGCTTTGCCGCCGCACAACTTCGCCGTGAGTTTTGCCGCTTTGCGCGCGGGCAACTCGTCCAGCAATGCGTGCAACACCTGTCGCGCATCCAAGGCCGTGGCCTCTTCGACCACCTGCGCCCCCTCGATGACCAGAACAAACTCGCCACGCCCCTGCTCGCCCGGATTGGCTGCCCAAGCGGCCATCTGGGCCGCACTGCCGATCTGGACTGACTCGAAACGCTTGGTCAGTTCGCGCGCCACACACACGCGTCGCGCATCGCCCAGCACATGAACAATATCCTCCAGACTGGCGGCCAAACGGTGCGGCGATTCGTACACCACAATGGTGCGAGTTTCGCGATGGAAGGTTTGCAGCCGGGCCCGCCGCGCGACCGACTTGGCCGGCAAGAATCCCTCGAAAACGAAGCGTTCCGCAGGCAGCCCCGACAGCACCAGCGCCATGGTTAGCGCCGTTGGACCAGGCACACACTCGACCGCACACTCAGCCTCACGCGCCGCGCGGACCAAGCTGAAGCCAGGATCGGCAATCAACGGCATACCCGCATCGCTGATCAAGGCCAGGGTCGCGCCATCCTGTAAGGCTTTGATGACGCCATCCAGGCGCCCCGGGTCGTTCTCATTGTGCGCATGCCAGGCACTTAAAGGCGTCGCTATGCCGTAGTGCCGCAGCAGCTTGGCACTGTGCCGCGTGTCTTCGGCCAAAATGCGATCCGCATCGCTCAGCGCGCGTAACGCGCGTGGGCTGATGTCTTCCAAATTGCCGATGGGGGTTCCAACGAGCACCAGCCGCCCCGCCATACCTAACACCTTGTGAAATCCACTATGCTGTGCAGGCTTTGCTGCCCGTGTTCGCGACTATCGCATGAAAACCATTTCACTGTTGCCTCGCTTTGCTGCCCACGCCCTGCCCACTGTACTGGCGCTGGCAATGGCGGGCTGCGCAAGCTTTCCAGCCACCACCCCCGGCCAAGGATCAAGCACACAGGCACCTCGCACCGCTGAGAACCTGATTGCCGAAGGCAGTTATGTGGACGCCGCCGTTATTGCACTGGATGAAGCCGCTGTACTTGACGGAGCCGCCCGCATCGCAAAGCTGGAAATGGCCGCCTGGGCCGCTGCACGCGGCGAAGCGCCCGAACTGATCCAGCAGGCGTTGACTCTCTATCCCAATCTGGTTTTGAGTGTCGAGCAGCAAGCCACCCGCCAAACCTATCAAGCTCTGCACGCGTCGATGCAGGAAAATCCAGCGCAGGCCCTGGAGCTGATCAACACCGGCACACGGCCCTACCGCGCCCGCCCCTTGGGCGACTACTGGCTCACTCAGGCCCTGGCGTATCGCCTGCTCGACGATGGCGAAGCGGCCACCCTGATGCTGGTTCGCCGCGAGGCGCAGCTCAGCAACGCCCAACGCGCGGTCAATCACCAGACCATCTGGTCCTTGCAGCAGGAATCCTCGCGCTTTTTGTTCGTTGATCCGAACATTCGATACGACGCAACCACGCAAGGATGGCTGGAACTGGGTCAAATTGCGCGGCGTTTCTGGACTGATGAAAGCGCGATTTACGAAGCGCTCAACCAATGGCAACTCAGCTTCCCCGGTCACCCTGCCTTTACCGAATACCTGGGCATCGCTGAGCAAACCGCATTGACCACACTGCATTCCGCGGTGCGTCGCATTGCCCTGCTATTACCCACATCCGGACGACTGGCTGAAGCCGCCATGGCCGTGCGCGATGGCTTTATTGCCGCGCATTTTGCCGACACCGGGGTGCACTTGGATGTGCGCATCTATGACACCGGCAAAGACGCGATGGACGCTTACGATCAAGCCGTCGCAGATGGTGCTGAGCTGATCGTCGGGCCGCTCGACAAACAACAGGTGGAAAGCGTTATTCAGTACAACGCTGACCGACTGCCAATACTCGCACTGAACTATCGCGATCAGCCCAGCCAGAATCCGGCTGTGCTGGAATTTGGTTTGTCGCCGGAGGACGACGCGCGCTCCGCCGCGCTGCGTGCGCTGGACGACGGCCTGACCCACGCCATCGCCCTGGCCAGTGACGACGAATGGGGTCGGCGCTCGCTGCAAGCGTTCCGCGATGCCTTCATGGCCGGCGGCGGCGTGCTGCTGGACGCCAGCTTCTTCAGCGGTGGCCCTCGCGAGTATCAGGGCATCATCAAATCGCTGCTGCGTCTGCAGGAAAGCGCCGCGCGTTTTGAGGCGATTCAGCGCTTGGTCGGCGAAGAACTCGATACAGCTCCGGTTCGTCGCCAAGACGCCCAACTGGTTTATCTCGCCGCCACACCGACCCAGGGCCGGCAAATCCGCCCTCAGCTGCGTTACTACCACGCCGAAGATTTACCCATTTATTCCGGCGGGCGCATCTACGCCGGTGCGCCTGATCCCCGACAGGACAAGGATCTGAATGGCGTGCAGTTCTGCGCCATGCCCTGGCTGCTGGGCAGCAGCGAAACCTGGCGCAATCGTCGCGCTGAGGTCACCCAAGCCTGGCCCAGCCGCGCGCGTCGCTATGAGCGGCTCTATGCCATGGGCAATGACGCCTACCTGTTGGCCAGCAAACTGCGCAATGCCAATTGGACCCAATTGCCGCTAATCCCCGGCGCAACCGGTGAGCTGTCACGCAATCAGCAGCGCATCGTGCGCACGCTGCCATGCACCGAGTTTGTCGGCGGGGTGCCGCAGATTCACAGTGCGCCAGGACGCCCGCGCGGCTCGTGAGTTCGCGCGGCGCCGCCGCTGAAGCGCAGGCCTGTGCGCACCTTGAGCGCCATGGCCTGTCCTGCCTGGAACGCAACATGACCTGCCGCGTCGGCGAGATCGATCTGATCATGCGCGATGGCGAGGAACTGGTCATGGTGGAAGTCCGAGCCCGTGCTCACGGCGCGCTGGTGGATGCGCTCACCAGCGTGTCCCCTCACAAGCGCCGGCGCATCATACAAGCCACGCGCTACTGGCTGATGCGCCATCCCGAATGTGCCGATCAGCCCTTGCGCTTTGATGTTGTCGCCATTGATGGCGGTCACGTCAATTGGCAGCGCAACGCCTTCGACGCGTTATGAGCCTGACCAAACAACAACTCGATTCCCTGCGCCAGCAGTGCACGGCAGAGATGCTGACTGATCCCGCCGAATGCTTGGCTTACGGTTACGACAACAGCAAACAACAAGCGCAACCGGATGTGGTGGTCCTCGCTCAGGACACCCGTGGTATTGCAGCTGTGGCCGCGTGGTGCAGCGCTCAACGCGTGCCCTTGGTTGTGCGCGGCGCCGGCACCAACACCGTGGGCGCAACCGTCCCGACACGTGGCGGGGTTGTGCTCAGTCTGGAGCGCATGAATCAGATTCTCGAATTTTCCCCGGACAATCAGTATCTGCGCTGTCAAGCCGGCACACGCAACGGCGACGTGCAGGCCGAGGCCGCCAGCGCCGGACTGTTCTGGCCACCTGACCCAACCAGCTCGGGCTTTTCCACCATTGGCGGCAACCTCGGTTGCAATGCTGGCGGGCCGCGCGCGGTCAAATACGGCACCTGTCGCGACAACATACTGGGCTTGACCGCCGTCACCGGCGACGGGCGCATCATTGAAGCGGGGTGCAAGACCACCAAAGGCGTTGTCGGCTACGACCTGACTCGCTTGCTGGTGGGTTCGGAAGGGACCTTGGCCATCATCACCGAGGCCACTTTGTTGCTGCGGGCCTTGCCCACCGCGCGCTGGAGCATTCGCGCCGCGTATGCCAGTGTCGGCGCCGCTGCGGCGGCTGTATCGGCCATGATGGCGCAGCCTGTACGGCCCTGTGCCTTGGAGTTCATGGACGCCACCGCGGTGCGTCTGGTGTGCGAACACGGCGGCATCACGCTGCCAACGGGCACGCAGGCATTGCTGTTAATCGACATCGATGGCGAGGCGGAGCAGCTTCCGGCCGATGCCGAGGCGTTGAACCGGGCTGCGGCGAACGCCGGGCGGCTCGATTGGTTGGTCGCGTCGGATTCGGGTGGCGCACAAGCGCTGTGGCAAGCACGCAAAGCCTTGTCGCCGTGCTTGCGTTCACTGGCCCCACAAAAGATCAATGAGGATGTGGTTGTGCCGGTTTCACGACTGCCTGAGTTGATCGCACGTCTTGAACACATCTCGACCCGCTTCGCCCTGCCCATCGTCAACTTCGGCCATGCCGGCAATGGCAATGTCCACGTCAATATTCTCGCCGACTTCGCTATAGAGGCCCAACGTAACGCGGTTGCGCCATGCCTGGAAGCAGTCTTCGACAGCGTACTTGAGCTCGGCGGCACCCTGTCTGGTGAACACGGCGTAGGCCTGGCCAAACGGGATTTTGTATCGCGTGAAGTCTCAGCCAGTTCGTTGGCTTTGATGCGTCAGATCAAACAGGTTTTCGATCCGGCGGGGATTCTCAACCCCGACAAAACGCTGCCACTTACTTAACCAGTTTCAAATTGGGGCGGCCACGAGGTGGGCGCGGCGGCTCGTCCGGATCAGCGTCGTTGGTCGACTCGCGATCATCCTCGGAGACCGCCCGAATCTCGTCCTGCAGGCGCTGAGCAACCGGCGACTGGGCGTCATCAGCCTCGTCCGGAAACATCATGCCCTCCCCGGTTTCTCTCACCACCAGGGCTTCGATGGCGGCCATCGGCACATCAAGCATTTCGCTGCGACCGTTGAAGCGCGCATAGCCCGTCAACGCCTCATTGCTGATCTCACGCTGCTTCATCGCGGAAAAATTCACATTCAGCGTGATCCGACCGTCCTCAATGAAATCCTGAGGCACGTGCACACCAGGCTGCTCAGCATTGACCGCCACCAGTGGGGTCAATCCGCTGTCTTCGCACCACTCGATCATTGCGCGCAACAGATAGGGTTTTCGGGGAATCATCCGCAATCCTTGAAAGCTCATGGCGGGCCAGAAACAACAAAGCCGGCGCAGGCCGGCTTTGCATTCACACAACCCGTGGGGCTTAGTGTACGTCTTTCCAGAACTCGCGCTTGATCGCGTAGGTCAGCGGAATCAGGATGAGCAAGATGTAGAGCAGCGCCTTAAAGCCAACTTCGTGCATACGCGCCTTGCCCGGCTCAGCGGCGTAGCTCATGAAGTTAACCAGGTCCGCGACCACACCATCGTACTCCTTGGCAGACAGTTCACCATCCACAACCAATTCGAACGGTGGTTCGACCGGGCCATGATGGCCACCGGCATCGTCATGATGCTCTTGTTCACCAAGCACCTGATAGCCCTGCAGACCACCCAGCACATGCGGCATGGAGGCTCCCGGCAATTGCAGGTTGTTGGTGCCAGTCGCTTTGCTGTCGTCCAGATAGAAGCTCTTGAGGAAGCTGTATACCCAATCCGCACCGCGCAGACGTGCCGTCAATGTCAGATCCGGCGGTGCCTGGCCAAACCACTTGGCCGCCTTCTCCGGCGGCATGGCCGACAGAATATGCTCGCCCGGTTTGTCGGTGGTGAACATCAACTTGCCCAGCAGATCATCCGGAATGGCGTGGTCACTGGCCAAACGATTGAAACGCAGGTACTCCATGGAATGACAGCCGGAGCAGTAATTCATGAAGTATTTGGCACCACGCTGTACAGAAGCGGTGTTCTTGGCGTCGGGTTTGAACTCATAGAACACTTGGCCACCGCCAGCCGCCGTGGCTGCGGTCGCTGTCACCAACATCGAAAGTGCAATGATCAGGCGATTCATGACGTGACCCTCGCTGGCTCCGGCTTGGTCTTGTCCATCTTGGAATAGAACGGCATCAGCAGGAAGAACAGGAAGTAAATGACGGTGAAGACCTGGGCAGCCAGGGTCTTACCTTCGGTCGGCGCCTGCAGGCCCAGCCACCCCAGCACCACGAAACTCACGGTGAACAGCGCCAGCGCGATCTTGAAGATCGGACCCTTGTAGCGAACCGACTTAACCGGGCTGCGGTCCAGCCATGGCAAGGCGAATAAGATCAGCACCGCGCCAAACATGGTGATCACACCAAACAGCTTGTCTGGCACCGCGCGGAGCATGGCGTAGAACGGTGTGAAGTACCAAACCGGTGCAATGTGATCAGGCGTAACCGCCGGATTGGCTTCCTGGAAGTTGGGTTTTTCCAGGAACAAGCCACCCACTTCCGGCAGGAAGAACACGATGGTCAGGAAAATGGCCAGGAACACCGCTACCCCGAACAGATCTTTCACGGTGTAGTACGGATGAAACGGAATGCCATCTTTGGGCACGCCATTTTCGTCCTTGTCCTTCTTGATATCGACACCGTCCGGATTGTTCGAACCCACTTCATGCAGGGCCATCAGGTGAGCCACAACCAAGCCAACCAACACAAACGGAATGGCGATGACGTGCATCGCAAAGATTCGGTTCAATGTGGCGTCCGACGGCACGAAGTCGCCCTGAATCCAGATCACCAGATCTTCACCGAACACCGGAATCGCACCAAACAGCGAGATGATCACCTGAGCACCCCAGTAAGACATCTGGCCCCACGGCAGCACGTAGCCAAAGAATCCTTCTGCCATCAGTGCGAGATAGATCAAGCAACCGAACACCCAGATCAGCTCACGCGGTTTGCGGTACGACCCGTACAGCAGCCCGCGATACATGTGCAGGTAAACAACGATAAAGAAGGCCGAAGCCCCGGTGGAATGCAGATAGCGGATCAAATCCCCCCAGGGAACGTCACGCATGATGTATTCGACCGAACCGAAAGCCAGATCGGCTGACGGTTTGTAGTGCATCGTCAGGAAGATGCCAGTCAACAGCTGGTTGACCAGAACCAGCATGGCCAGCGACCCGAAGTAGTACCAGAAGTTGAAATTCTTCGGTGCGTAATACTCCGAGACGTGGTCTTTCCACATCTTGGTCAGCGGGAAACGATCATCGATCCAGCCGAGCACACCGGTGGTCTTGTGCGGATTTGCAACGATACCCATTTACGCGACCTCCGGATCTTCGCCGACGACAATTGTGGTGTCGCCTTCGTAACGGTGCGGCGGCACCGGCATGTTCAACGGTGCCGGGACGCCCTTATAGACACGCCCGGCCAGATCAAACTTGGAGCCATGGCAAGGGCAGAAAAAGCCGCCTTTCCAATCGGCGCCCAGGTCTTCGGCCGGGTAGTCCGGGCGATATGACGGCGAGCAACCCAAATGGGTGCAACGCCCGATCATCACCAGAATCTCCGGATTGACCGAACGGAACTCGTTTTGAGCGTACGGGGGTTGCTGCTCTTCCTGGGACTCGGGGTCACGCAGGTCATCCTCAACCGTTTTGAGGTTGTTCAACATTTCCGCTGTACGGCGCACGACCCACACCGGGCTTCCGCGCCAAGTGGTGATCAGCAGCTGCCCTTCTTGCAGCTTGGAAATGTCCACCGTCACCGGTGCACCCAAGGCCTTGGCCCTTTCACTCGGTGCGAGCGAGGCCAGGAATGGCCAAGCTGCTGCAGCGGCACCAACTCCCCCTGCCGCAACACCGGTGAGCGTCAGGAAGCGGCGTTTGCCGACATCCACGCCGTTAGAACTCATCGCGTAACTCCTGGTAGATCTTTTTCTTCGGCATGGTGAAGACATGCCCAGTCAGCCGCACTTCTGCAGAACACCACGCCGGTTCAATTGATCCGGTTGATATTGAACAGGCCAAAGTGCGGCGCCCCGACCTGCAAGTATAACATTCAAGATTCACCATCTTGTGCAAAAAATACAGACTCAGGCCACGCCTGCAGCCTCACTCCACACGTCAATCAAGCGCTGATTCTGCTCTGGCGTCCCAATACTCGGACGCAAACAACCGCTGAGCGCCGGATGACCACCGTCCAGATTCTTGATCAGCACGCCCGCCTGCGACAAGGCATCCAGCACTGCGCGCGCTTGTGCGGGCGACTGGCGCACCAGCAAAAAATTCGCCGCACTGGGGAATACCGTTGTGCCGGGCAAGCGGCCCAGCGCATCCACCAGACGCGTACGCTCAGCGCACAACACATCGATCTGCTGATCGAAAGCCTCGGCATGACGCAGCGCGAACTCACCGCTGGCTTGAGTCAGCACATTGATGTTGTACGGCAAGCGCAATTTTTCGAGTTGCGCGATCACATCATGCGGGCCTTGAACAAAGCCCAGGCGCAAGCCCGCAAGTCCCCACTTGGACAATGTGCGCATCAGCAGCACATTTTTAAACTCGGTAGCCAAAGCCAGGCTGTCCCCACCGGCGAAAGCGATGTAAGCCTCATCGATGACCACCAAGCCCGGCGCGGCAGCGCAAATGGCGCGCACCGCCGCCTCATCGAAGCGGTTGCCGGTTGGGTTGTTGGGCTGCGCAATGAACACCAATGCCGGCTTGTCTTTGCGCATGGCGGCCAGAAAAGCCTCACCGTCCAACTGAAACTGATCGTCCAACGGCACAGGCACAAAACGCAGGTTGCAGGCCAAGGCCAAATGGCGATACATCACAAAGCTCGGATCCGGCGCCATCACCACGGCACCGGGCTTGGCGACCGCCAAGCACAACATCTGGATGATTTCATCCGACCCGTTGCCGAGCAGCAGATCCCAATCCGCCGGCATCGCAAAGCGCTGGAGCAAGGCCTGTTTTAGCGCCGCCGCGCTGGCATCCGGATAACGGTTGAAATCCACCTGACCAAGGTGGGCCAACCACGCACGACGCAATTCCGGCGACAGTGCGTAAGGGTTTTCCATCGCATCCAGCTTGATCGCATCCGGGCGCGGCGGCGGTGCCTGATACGCCTTGAGCTGGTCGAGGTTGCGTGCGAGCAGCGCGTCCAGATTCATTTTCCGGCACGCACCTCAGCCGAGCGGGCGTGCGCCTCCAAACCTTCGCCCCTGGCCAGCTTGGCCGCCATGGGGCCGAGCCGCTGGGCTCCGGCACTGGAGATACGCAGCACGCTGGAGCGTTTCTGGAAGTCGTACACACCCAGCGGTGATGCAAAGCGCGCGGTCCGCGCGGTCGGCAACACGTGATTCGGACCGGCGCAGTAATCGCCAATCGCTTCGGGGCTCAGAGCCCCGACAAAAATCGCCCCGGCGTGACGGACCTTGTCGACCCAGGCATCAGCATCGGCCAAAGCCAGCTCCAGATGTTCCGGCGCCACCCGATTGGCCAGCGCCAGGGCTTCGTCCAGATCCCGCACCTGAATGAGCGCCCCCCGCCCGCTCAATGAGCTGGCAATGATGTCGGCACGTGGCTGGGTCTTGAGCTCCTGCTCGAGCGCGACCGCCACAGCCTCTAAATGCTCAGCATCTGGCGAGAGCAATATCGATTGGGCCAACTCATCGTGTTCAGCCTGCGCGCACAAATCCAGGGCCAGCCACTGGGTATCGACACTGCCATCGGACACGATCAGTACCTCGGACGGGCCCGCAATCATGTCGATGCCGACCTGACCAAACACCTGGCGCTTGGCTGCGGCAACAAAGGCATTGCCGGGCCCGACAATCTTGTCCACCGCCGGTATGGTTTGCGTGCCGTAAGCCAGCGCGGCAACGGCATGCGCGCCACCCACACGAAACACCCGATCAACCCCGGACACGGCCGCAGCCGCCAACACCAGCGGATTCAACGCGCCCGCCGGTGCGGGTGCGGTCATGATGACCTGCTCAACACCGGCGACCTTGGCGGGGATGGCATTCATCAGCACCGACGAGGGATAGCTGGCCTTACCGCCGGGCACATAAATCCCGACCTTTTCCAATGCGGTGACACGCTGCCCCAGCACCGAACCGTCGTCATCGGTCCAATCGAAGCTCTGCCCCAACTGATGCTCAGCGTAGCGACGCAAACGCGCGGCTGAGGCTTCCAAAGCGCTGCGCGTCTCTGCGTCCAGACCGGCCAGCGCCGCATGACACTCGCTCAACGGCACTTCCAGCGCGGCCACCGATGTCGCCTGCTCACGATCGAAACGCTGGGCGCAATCTAAAACCGCAGCGTCACCTTGTGTGCGTACGGCCTCAATGATGGCTTCCACCGCGTCACGCACTTTGCCATCGCCAGAGGGTTCGCTGGCCAGCAAAGCATCGAACTGAGACTCGAATTCGGCATCTGCGGTGTTCAAACGGGCAATGTTCACGTTGCAGCCTCCACAACCTCGGACAAAGCAGCAATCAGCTGGCGGATCTTCGCGTGCTTCATTTTCATCGCCGCTTTGTTGACCACCAGGCGCGAGGAAATCTGCAAAATGTCTTCCAGCGGTTTCAAGCCGTTGGCTTTGAGTGTATTGCCGGTATCGACCAGGTCGACAATCAGATCGGCCAGCCCCACCAAAGGCGCCAACTCCATCGAGCCATACAGCTTGATCAGTTCCACTTGTTCGCCGCGGCTGGCATACCAGTCGCGGGTGATGTTGACGTATTTGGTGGCAATACGCAGACGTCGATCAGTGGGACGGCTCACACCGTCCGTGCCGGCCAGACACAGGCGGCAGCGTGCGATATTCAGGTCCAGCGGCTCGTACAGCTGATTGCTGCGATGCTCCAGCAATACATCCTTGCCGGCGATGCCGACATCGGCCGCGCCGTGTTCGACATAAGTCGGCACGTCCGTGGAACGCACGATGAGAATCTCATCGACCAGGCCATCGGCGGCGATGCGCAATTCGCGTGTTTTGCTCAGATCCTGACGCGGATGGATGCCGACCTTGGCCAGCAACGGCAGGGTATCGTCCAGGATGCGCCCCTTGGCCAGGGCCAGCGTCAGTTTCTCGGATGAATTGCTCATAAATCTCAGGCAGCGATACGTTTGATGCTGGCACCCAACTGGCGCAGCTTGTCCTCGATATGCTCGTAACCGCGATCGAGGTGGTAAATGCGATCAACCGTGGTCTGGCCATCCGCGCCCAGCGCAGCGACAACCAGGCTGGCCGACGCACGCAGATCGGTGGCCATCACCGGTGCGCCCTTGAGACGCTCACGCCCACGCACCACGGCGGTGTTGTTTTCCAGACGGATGTCGGCGCCCATGCGTTGCAGTTCGGGCACGTGCATGAAGCGATTCTCAAAAATCGTTTCGTGGACCACACCAACGCCGTCCGCCAATGCGTTCAATGCACAGAACTGAGCCTGCATATCGGTTGGGAATGCCGGATGCGGTGCGGTGTGAATATCCACCGCCAGTGGACGCCGCCCACCCATATCCAGACTGATGCTGTCATCACCCACATTGATCTCGGCACCGGCCTTACGCAGCTTCTGCAGCACAGCGTCGAGCAGATCACTATGTGCGGCGCGCACCGTCACCTGTCCGCGGGTCAAAGCGCCGGCCACCAGGAAGGTTCCGATCTCGATACGGTCGGGCAGGATGCGATGTTCGGCTGCATGCAGCGCATCAACGCCCTGAATGCGGATCACCGAGCTACCCGCCCCGCTGATACGAGCGCCCATTGCGATCAGGCACTGCGCCAGATCGACCACTTCGGGTTCACGCGCAGCGTTTTCGATCACCGTTTCCCCATCTGCCAGGGTCGCCGCCATCATCAGGTTTTCGGTGCCCGTGACGGACACCATTTCCATCACGATGCGGGCGCCGCGCAAACGCCTGCAGCGCGCCTGGATATAACCGTCCACCACATCGACTTCCGCGCCCATGGCACGCAGACCGTCAAGATGAACCGTCACCGGCCGCGCGCCAATGGCGCACCCGCCCGGCAAAGACACATCGGCTTGACCAAAGCGGGCCAGCAAGGGTCCCAACACCACGATGGATGCACGCATGGTGCGGACCAGCTCGTACGGCGCAACATGGGTGCTCAACTGACGCGCTTCGATGGTCAGGGTTTGACCATCGACACCGTCACCCACACTGACCTGCGCCCCCATTTGCGCCAGCAAACGGTTCATCGTCACCACGTCTTTGAGGTGCGGGACGTTGCTCAGGGTCAAGGGCTCAGCCGTCAACAGCGCCGCGGCCTGAATCGGCAAGGCCGCATTCTTGGCCCCCGAGGCACGCACCTCACCGGCCAGCGGACCGCCGCCCTCGATAATCAGTTTGTCCACGACTCAGTCCTGCGCGACACGGGTTTTCAAGGCCAGAGCATGAATCTCACCGCCCATGCGATCACCCAGGGTGGCGTAGACCATGCGGTGCTGCTGCACGATACCCTTGCCGGCGAACTCGGCGCTGATCACCTCAGCCTCGAAATGGGCGCCATCATCACCGCGCACGGTGACCTCGGCTCCGGGCAGGCCCTGGCGGATCAATTCGGCAATTTGTTCAGCGGTCATGTTGGCTCACTCGCAATTCGGATGTCAGGGGCGCAGCTTGTAGCCGGTGTGCAGCAAGCCCAGGCAAATGGCCGAGACCAGCAGCAAAAAGCCACCGACCACAGCCAGACTGAGGTTGCCGGAGGCATCGGCGATGCCGAAAAAGCCCAGACGAAAACCATCAATCATATAAAAAAACGGGTTGAAATGAGACATTTTTGCCCAGAATTCGGGCAAAGAATGAATCGAATAAAACACCCCGGACAAAAACGAGAACGGCATGATGAAGTAGTTCTGAAACGCCGCCAGATGCTCAAATTTGTCGGCCAGAATCCCCGCGATCATGCCCAGGGACGCAAGACACGCGCTGGACAGGAACAACATGGCCAGCAAATGCACCGGCTCGGCAATCGGCAAAGGCACAAATGCCCAACCCACGGCGTACAAACAGATCGCAACCAGTGCGCCGCGCAGCACTGCGGCCAGCACAAACGCCGCATAGATCTCGAAAATCGACAATGGGGCCAGCAGCAAGAACACCAGATTGCCGTTGATTTTGGACTGAGTGACGCTGGATGAAGTGTTAGCGAACGAATTCTGAATCACACTCATCATCATCAAACCGGGAATCAAAAAGGCCAGATAGCCGACCCCGTCATAGACCTCGACACGCCCCTTGAGCACCTGCCCGAATACCACCAGATACAGCACCGAGGTGATCACCGGCGACGTCACAGTTTGCCCCACGACCTTCATGAAACGGCGCACTTCCTTGCGCAGCAAGGTCAAAAACCCAATGCGATTCATGCCTCACCCCCGGTCAATTCGACGAACACGTCTTCCAGGGAAGGCTCGCGCATGCGGATATCTTCGAGTCGGAAACCGGCATCACGCACGCCGTCCAACAGATCACCAATGCGGTCCTTGTCTTTGTGCAAGCGGAATTCGATGTCACTGCCAGCTGTCTCGCCGCCGCTGCTGATCAGGGCCTGCAAGGAGGCTGGCAGCTGACCATCGCCGCTGGTTTTGATCTTGACGAAGCGGTAGGGATGGCGCCCCAGCATCGACACCTTGTCCTCCAGCGCACGCACCTGTCCGTTATCCAGAATCGCAATGCGGTCGCACAAGGCTTCCGCTTCTTCCAGATAGTGGGTGGTGAGCACGATGGTGTGCCCCTCGTTGTGAAGGCGCCGCGTGAAATGCCACAACGCTCGGCGCAACTCCACATCCACACCGGCCGTCGGCTCATCCAGGATCACCACCGGCGGCTTGTGAACCAGCGCCTGCGCGATCAGCACGCGGCGCTTCATTCCGCCGGACAGCGCGCGGAGTTTGGCGTCACGCTTGGCTTCCAGATCCAGCGCGCGCAGCAGTTCATTGACCCAGTCCTGCACATCGGCGCCACGCTGGCCGAAATAGCCGGCCTGGATGTGCAACATTTCTTCGATTGTGAAAAACGGGTCGTAAACCAACTCTTGCGGAACCACACCCAGGTTCTGGCGTGCCTGCCGGTAGGCGGTGACGGTGTCATGTCCCATCACCCGCACGGCACCAGCGTCTTTGCGCACCAAACCCGCGATGATGCTGATCAGCGTGGATTTGCCCGCGCCATTGGGGCCGAGCAGACCAAAAAACGAACCGGCCGGAATCTCAAAGCTGACCCCGTCCAGGGCCTGAAGCGAACCATAGCGCTTGGACACCGCATCGATGTCTATAGCAGCGGTCATTGTTTAGAATTCGGGGTTTAAGCGGAGGCGAAGTTTACTTGATGACTTGGCCGTCCGCCTTCATTGTCCGACTGGATTCCCCATGCTTGTCTCGCTTGCCGCCGTCATCGCCGGTCTCATCTTGCTGACTTACAGCGCCGACCGCTTCGTGTTGGGAGCCGGCAGTATCGCGCGCATCCTCGGCGCGCCACCTCTGCTGATCGGCATCACCATCGTTGGCATCGGAACCTCGGCACCGGAGGTTCTGGTCTCGCTGAGCGCATCCTTCAGCGGTGCGCCAAGTATCGCCGTGGGTAACGCGATTGGCTCAAATATCACCAATCTGGCCCTGGTTCTGGGCGTCACCGCGCTGATTTCCCCATTGGCAGTGGACTCCGCCATTCTTAAACGCGAGCTGCCGCTGGTGCTGATTGTCAGTCTGCTCGCCTATTACCTGTGTTCTGATCTGATGTTGACCCGCATGGAAGGCGCGGTGCTGTTTGCCGGCTTTCTGGGCATGCTGGCGTGGATGGTGACGCTGGCCCGCAGTGGCGCTTCGGATGACCCAATGATCGCCGAACTGTCTGAGCACGAAAACGACGCCCAACTGCCCAAACCCAAAGCCTGGATGTGGGTCGCCTTCGGCATCGTCATGCTGCCGGCCAGCGCCCAGCTCCTGGTCTGGGGCGCCAGCGAAATTGCCCGGACTTTCGGCATTCCCGACCTGGTCATCGGTCTGACCATCGTTGCGATCGGGACCAGCCTTCCGGAACTCGCCGCTTCAGTTGCCAGCGCCCTACGTGGCGAAGCGGAACTGGCTTTGGGCAATGTCCTCGGCTCCAATCTGTTCAATATTTTGCTCGTGCTGGGTATCCCCGGGCTCATCGCCGCACCAGCACTGGACGCAGAGATCCTGGCCCGCGACCTGCCGGTCATGCTCGGTCTCACCGTCGCCACTCTGATCATGGCCTTCGGTTGGCGCGGGCCGGGGCGGATCTCACGACCGGAAGGATTGATCCTGCTCGCCGCCTTCGCGGCTTACGAACTTATACTGGCGATTGACCTGGATTTGCTGTGAGCACCGCTATGAGCACAGAGGCCCTGATCGCCCGCGGTCAAGAGGTACTAACCATTGAGCGCGATGCCCTGACCGCGCTGACCGAACGTATTGATGCGGATTTCGCGCGCGCCTGCGAACTGATGCTGGCCTGCCAAGGCCGTGTGGTGGTGACCGGCATGGGCAAGTCCGGACACATCGGCAACAAGATTGCCGCGACCCTGGCCAGCACCGGCACACCGGCCTTCTTTCTACACCCGGGCGAAGCCAGTCATGGCGATCTCGGCATGATCACGCCCACCGATGTGGTTATTGGCTTGTCGTATTCCGGTGAAACCGCGGAGTTGCTCACCCTGATCCCGCTGATCAAGCGTCAGGGTGTGCCGTTGATCTCGATGAGCGGCCGCCCCGAATCGAGTCTCGCACGCGAATCTGATGTGCATCTGAACGTGGCCGTGGCCAAAGAAGCCTGCCCTTTGAATCTGGCCCCGACCGCCAGCTCCACCGCGACGCTGGCTATGGGCGATGCGCTGGCGGTGGCCTTGCTGGATGCGCGCGGTTTTACCGCCGAAGACTTCGCCCGCTCACATCCAGGCGGCAGCCTGGGTCGGCGCTTGCTGGTGCATGTGCGCGATGTCATGCACAGCGATGGCGACGTCCCCAAAGTGCGTCTCGGCGCACCATTGGCTGAAGCCTTGATGGAAGTCACCCGTAAGGGCATGGGCATGACCGCGGTGGTCGACGAACAGGACCACATCGTCGGCATCTTCACCGATGGCGATTTACGCCGCACGCTGGATCGCAACGCGGACATGCACAACACCCTGATCGACGAGGTAATGAGCCCCGGTCCGAAAACCATAGACGCCGATCAACTTGCCGCCGAAGCGGTGGCCATGATGCAGCATCACAGCATCACCGCGCTGCTGGTCGCCGACCACAACAAGCAACTGCAAGGCGCCCTGCACATGCATGATCTGCTGCGCGCCGGAGTGATCTGATGAATGACGAACTGCGCCAACGTTTGAGCACGCTCAAACTGGTCATCTTCGATGTCGACGGCGTACTCACCGACGGCAAACTCTACCTGGGACCGGACGGCCAGGAATGGCGCAGCACTCATGTGCGCGATGGACTGGGCCTGAAGAATCTGCAACACGCCGGCATTGTCACCGCGGTGATCAGCGGTCGACCCGCCGGCGGCTTGGCGCAACGACTGAGAAACCTGGGTGTCACCCATCGCTATTTTGGCCAGGACGACAAGCTGCCGCTGTTTGAAGAGCTGATCGCACATCTGGGCATATCCGCCGACCAGGCGGCCATGGTTGGCGACGACACTCCAGACCTGCCGTTGTTCGAGGTCTGCGGTGCGGCGTTTTGTCCAGCCGATGCGCACGCTGACGTGCGCGCAGCCGCAGATTGGGTTGCCCCCAGCCTCGGCGGTCACGGTGCTGTTCGGGAAATTTCCGATCTGATTCTGGCCGCGCGATGAAAGTGGCTTCGCCAGTGCGCACGCGTATCGGCCTGGCCGCGCTACCGCTGGCACTGATCCCAGCGATTCTTGTCGGCGTGGCAACCCAGGTGCGCACCCCGAGTGAACGCCCCCGCGCGGACATTCCTCAGCCGCCGCCAGAAGCCGATTACTACATCCGCGGCGCACAGCTCAGCAGCATGGATGACAGCGGTCAGTTGCTGTACCGCGTCAATGCCGCCAACGTGCTCCATTTCCCGGACAACAGCGTGAGCATGGCGGAGGTCGAGGTCGATTATCTGAACGGCCCGTGGACGCTGACCGCGCGCTCGGGACATATCCCACCCGGCGAGGAATCCCTGGAGCTGTCCGGCAATGTCAAAATGCACGGTACACTTCGCACCGGCGAAACCGTTCACTTGAGCACTGACAGCATCCGTATCCGTTTCGCCGAACGTCTGATTGATACCGAATCCACCGTGCACATGAACTCTGACAGCGTGAACGCAACAGCCACCGGCCTGCGCACCGATATGGCCGGTCAGGAACTGCGCCTGCTGTCTGATGTCCGCGTCCGCTATGAACCGTAAACTGCTTTTCGCCCTGTTTGCCGCAACGCTGAGTGCACCATTGAGTGCGCAGCAGCAGGAGCGCCCGGGTTTTCTGAGCGAAGCTTTGGCGGTCGAAATTGAAGCGGATGAAGCCGAGCTCAGCGAAGAGCGTGACGTCAGCGTCTACCGCGGCAATGTGCGCCTGAAGCGCGGCCCCCTGACCATGCACGGCGAGCAGTTGCGTATTCAGCGTGATCCATCCAGCGGACAAATTGAAGCACGCCTGTCCGGCAATCCGGCCACCGCAGAACATCAAGCTGACGCGGACGGCCCACCGGTCGTCGCCTCGGCCCGCCAGATCGTTTACACCACCATTGTCGAGGTGCTGGAGCTGGCCGGTGATGCGCGCATCACCCGCGGGGAGGACGAACTGCGAGGTGACAGCGTGCGTTACGACGTCGCCAATGCGCGCATTCAAGCCGACGGCGGCAAGGATCGCGTGCGCATCATCATCAACCCACCATCCGACCCCGCGAAGACCCCGTGAGCCTGGTTGCGGAAAATCTGGTCAAGCGCTATCGCAAGCGCACCGTGGTCAACGGCGTGTCTGTGCACGTCAATCCCGGCGAGATTGTTGGCCTGCTGGGCCCCAATGGTGCCGGAAAAACCACCTCGTTCTATATGATGGTGGGGCTGGTGCCCGCCGATGAAGGACAAATCCGCATTGGCGACACTGACATCACCCATCTGCCGATGCATCTGCGCGCGCGCCTGGGGGTTGGCTATCTGCCGCAAGAAGCCTCGATCTTTCGCAAGCTCAGCGTGACCGACAACATTCTGAGCATCCTGCAGATTCGTAAGGATCTCAAACGCAGCCAGCATCGCGAAGAGCTGGAAAAGCTTTTGGAAGAACTGCACATCACGCACATTCGTGATGGCTTGGGCATGAGCCTGTCCGGGGGCGAGCGCCGCCGCGTGGAAATTGCTCGGGCCCTGGCCGCTGAACCCAAATTCATTCTGCTCGATGAACCTTTCGCCGGGGTCGATCCCATTGCCGTCGGCGACATCCAGCTGATCGTGAATCACCTGCGCGACCGCGGCATCGGGGTGCTCATCACCGATCACAATGTGCGTGAAACCCTGGGCATCTGCAGCCGCGCGTATATTCTCAGCGAGGGCGGTGTGATTGCCGAAGGTACGCCACAGAACGTGCTGGAAAACGAGCACGTGCGGAAAGTCTATCTGGGTGACGACTTCCGCATGTAGGCGCTAGCGCGACTCCTCTCCCGGCGGTCGCGACGACAACTCGTAAAACGCCTGACGCACGGCTATCCCTTCATGCAGCACGCGATAGACCTGCTGGCTGATTGGCATCTCCACGTCGAACTTGGTCGCCAGCAGGTTGACCTCAACGGCATTGCGCACGCCTTCCACCACCTGGCCGATTTCATCCTGCGCATCATCCACGCTGTGTCCCTGGCCAATGGCTTTGCCCAAACGCCGATTGCGCGACTGATCATCCGTGCAGGTCAGGACCAGATCGCCCATGCCCGACAAACCCATCAAGGTTTCGCGCTGCCCGCCCATGGCTTCGCCCAAACGCATGATCTCGCGCATACCGCGGGTAATCAGCAGGGCACGGGTATTCGCCCCCAGACCCATACCATCCGCTGCCCCCACCGCGATGGCGATGACGTTCTTGACTCCGCCACCAACCTCGACACCAATCACGTCATCCGAGGTATAGGCGCGCATGCCGGGACCGTGCAAGGCATCTGCCGTTTCCGCGGCAAAGCCCGGCGTGCTCGATGCGATGGTGATCGCGGAAGGCAAACCACGCCCCACCTCCTTGGCAAAGGTCGGCCCAGACACAATCGCGAAGGGCACGCTGCCCAAGCCGTCCGTCACCACTTCGTGCGCCAGGCGCCCACTGTTCGGCTCGAAACCCTTGCTCGCACATGCCACTCGGCGCGGGCCTTTGGCCAACGGTTTGAGGGTTTCGACCAAGGGGCCCAAAGCATGGCTGGGCACGGCCAACAGCCAGAAAGGGACGGCGGCCGCCTGCTCCAGACTTTCTGCCACACGCAAGCGCGCCGGGAAATCGCAACCCGGAAGATAGCGCTGATTGACTCGCTCGGCGGCGAGCAGTTTGAGCTGCTCCGCATCACGCCCCCACAGCAGGGTGTCGCAACCATTGCGGGCCAGCTGGATGGCCAGCGACGTGCCGTACGAGCCGGCACCAAAAACCGCAATCTGAGTCATCTAAGCCCTCCCCGGCGGCGCAAATGGACCTGACTAATGCTTGGCCGCCTGGTCCGCGCTCGCCTGCTGCTGCTTCAGATACTCCTGAAACAGCGCATCAAAATTGACCGGCTGCAGCAGGAACTGCGGGAAACCGGCGCGCTGAATCAAATCGCTGACGGTCTCGCGCAAATAGGGAAACAAAGCATTGGGGCAATACGCCCCCAATATTGGCCGTTGGTCGTCTTTTTCCGCGAAACCGCGCAGTACGAAAATCCCAGCCTGATGGGCTTCCACCAGATAGGCCGTGGTGTCGTCCAGCTTGGCTGTGACCGTCACCGACAGGGTGACCTCGTGAGTGCCTTCCGCCACACCTTTGACATCGGTGTTGATCTGCACATCCATTTTCGGCTTCCATTCCTTGGTGAACACCAGCGGCGCACCAGGAATTTCGACCGAGCAATCTTTGAGATAAATCTTTTGCATCACCACCTGCGGACCAGTCGTTTGGCCAGCAGCGGTTTGCGGGGCTGTTTCTGTCACTTTGAATCCTGAATTGGAAAGGCGCGAACGCCAGACTTACTTGGTGGTCAGCGGAAGGCCGGCGTTCTGCCAGGCATTGATACCGCCAGACATGGGGTAAACCTCTTCGAACCCGGCGGCGCGCAGTTTCACCCCGGCTTGTGCCGCCGTTGAGCCCAATGCACAGCACAGCAGTATGGGCTTGCTGCGGTGCTTGCTCAGACTTTTGATTTCTTCATCCAGACGCGCCATCGGCACATTGCGCGAATCCACGATGTGACCGCGTTTGAAATCGGTCGCCGCGCGCAAATCCAGGATCAGGGCTTCTTTGTCATTGATCAGGCGCACTGCACCCGCCGGCGTCAGCCTGCGTCCGCTGCGCAGAATCAGCACCAACTCATTGGCAATAAGCGCCACAAGCACGGCCAAGAGGGCTCCCGACAGGAGCATGTGGTTACCAAGAAATTCGCTGAATTGCTGCATGAAGGACATCGCGCGGTAAAACCGCCATTATCGCCTCTGAGGCTCATGCATGAAAACCGCCCGATACTTCAGCCAGATGAAATCCGCCATGGCTCATGCGAACATGCGCGCCGCCATGCGCATGTTCGTTTTCGCCCTCCTCCTCTTTCCACTGCAACTTGCGGCGCAGGGCGATCTGGCGCAAAAAAAAGCTGAACTGGCTGCGCTCAAAGCGCGCATTCAATCCATCGCTGAGCAAGTCGAGCAGGACAAGAAGACTCAGGACAGTCTGAGTCAAGACATCGAGCGCATCGAGCAACGTCTGGCCAGTTTGCGCGAAGCCACGCGCCTGGTGACCCGTGATCTGCACGCTGCCCAGACGCGAAGCGCGCGCCTTGAAGCCGAGCGCAAAGACCTGCAAGGCGAACTCAGCACGCACTACAAAGCTCTGGAATCACAATTGCGCGCCGCGTACATCATCGGGCGTCAAGCGCGCACGCGCATGCTATTGAGCCAACAAGACCCCGCGCGCTTGGCGCGCATGCAGGTGTACTTGGAGTATTTCCAGCGTTCATATCAGGACCGCATCATGGCCTTTGAAGCGACGCTGACGCAGCTGGAAACCAAAAACCAAGAGGCGGCGCAGGCACTGGCTGAGCTGAAAGCGTTAAAAACCAGTCGCGAGCAGGCCCTGGCCGGCATTCAAAATCAGCGCGGGCAACGCCAGGCCTTGCTGGATGAAGTGCAAACGCGGCTCGGCGCTGGCGGCGCCACCTTGCGTGATCTACGCAACCAGCAAGCTCGTCTCGAAAATCTCATCGAACAGCTCAGTGCTGCACTCAAACAAAGCCGTTTGCCGACCATCAGCGGCAATCTGGCCAATCTCCAAGGCCAGTTGTTTCGCCCGGTTGAAGGGTCAACGCTGGCTGGCTACAACAGCCTCAAGCCGGATGGTGAAACCCGCTGGAAGGGCCTGTGGCTGGCTGCACCGGAGGGTACACCCGTGCGCGCGATCGCATCAGGCCGCGTGGTCTATGTCGATTGGATGCACCACTTCGGCCTGCTTGTGGTAGTCGACCATGGTGATGGCTGGTTCAGCCTGTACGGTCATAACCAGACTGCCACCAAATCTGTGGGTGACGCCGTCAAAGCTGGAGAGCCGCTGGCGCAAGCCGGCAACACAGGCGGCCATGACGAGACCGGGGTCTACCTGGAAATCCGACAAGGCCGAAAAACACACAACCCGATCCGCTGGCTACGTGCCGCAAACCCCTGAAAACAACGGTTTCTTCACACTTTTGTGTGGTAATGTTGGGTACTCGCCGAGAAAGCTGGGATTTTTCCGGGTTCCACGCAGTCCAAACGCCCGTTATCCGCGACAGCCGCGCCCCGGGCAGCGCGCAAGAAAAGATTCATTATGGCAACCAAGTTCAAAGCTACTGCACTGTTGGCCACCGGCGTTCTGCTGGGAGCCTCGATCACTCTGACGCAGGGCGTGTTCGCAGATCGGGAGACCAGTCCGGCCAGCTTGCCACTGCAGGAGCTTCAGGCGTTTGCCGAGATTCTCTCCCAGGTCAAAGACAATTACGTCGAAGAAATCGATGACAAAGAACTCATCGAACATGCCATCCGCGGCTTGCTCGATGGTCTTGACCCCCACTCGGCTTACCTCGACAGCGAGGAATACAAGGAAATGTCAATTTCCACGTCCGGCAAGTTCGGTGGTCTGGGGATTGAAGTTCAGATGTACAACGGTTTCGTCCGTGTCGTTTCGCCGATTGACGACACGCCAGCCAGCCGCGCCGGCATCGAAGCCGGCGACTTGATCGTTCGCATCGACGAAAAACCGGTCAAAGGCATGACTTTGAGCGAAGCCGTGCGCATGATGCGCGGCAAACCAGGCACCAAAATCGACTTGCTGGTCATGCGCGAAGGCGGCTCGCAGCCGCTAAAAGTGAATCTCACGCGCGATGTGATCAAGGTGGAAAGTGTGCGCTCACGCATGCTGGAGCCGAAGTACGGCTATCTGCGCATCTCGACCTTCTCCGGCAGCACCGCCACGTCGGTCGAGAAACAGTTGAACAAGCTCAACCAAGAGGCCGATGACGAACTGCGAGGTATCGTTCTGGATCTGCGCAACAACCCGGGTGGGGTTCTGACCGCGGCTGTGGATGTGTCAGACACCTTCCTGGAAAGCGGCACCGTCGTGTCGATTAAAGGTCGTCACGACACGGCGTTGCGCGAATTCACCGCCAAACCCGGAGATGCGCTGTCGGGCAAACCCATTGTGGTGTTGGTCAACGAAGGTTCAGCCTCCGCCTCAGAAATCGTTGCCGGTGCTCTGCAGGATCACCAGCGTGCCGTGATCGCCGGGCGCAAGACCTTCGGCAAGGGTTCGGTGCAAACCATCGTGCCCATCCGCAACAACGCCGCCATCAAACTGACCACGGCGCGGTACTACACGCCGAGCGGGCGTTCGATTCAGGCCGAAGGGATTGAGCCGGATGTCAACATTCGCTCGCTGGAAGTGAGCAAGCGCGAGCAGTCCTTTACCCCGATCACGGAAGCGGACCTCAACAACCGCCTCGACAACGAAAATGCTGCGGACGCCGCCGATGCCGCGAATGCGGCCGAGGACGGTAAAGACGAAGAAGAGCTTTCGCTGGCCGAGTCTGACTACGCTTTGTACGAAGCGCTAAACCTGCTCAAAGGGCTGAGCATCATGAGCGCCGCCCGCTAAAACATTGCGGGTCGGCGGCGCTTAGGCTGCCTCGTATTAAGCGGAGCTGGCCGCAGCCGCTGCACGCGCGGCGGCTGGTGAGTTGTTCAGATAGGCCAGAGCCTCCTCGGTCGAGCCTTCTTTGACCGGGTCATACCACGGGCTGAAGAAGGGCAATTCCTTGAGCGCCAACCAGATTGGCGACGGCAGGTGGCCGGTTTTGACCTCACGCATCCACCGCATCCAGATCCACGGTTTGAACACGCTGGGCTTTTTGGCCTTAAAGCGTTCGTCCTGGTTCATCAGATGCGCGGCACCGTGCACCCAAAGACCGAAGATCGCCGGCATGGCAATCGACGCCAGGTAATAGCGCGACACATAGCCACCGCCGAGATGGCGGTAGACATCAAATGCCACGCAGCGATGCTCAACCTCTTCAGCACCGTGCCAGCGCAGCAGATCCAGCAGCACAGGGTCAGCACCCGCTTCATCCCAGGAGGTGTTGCGCAACACGTAATTGCCGAGCACACAGGTCATGTGCTCAATCGCTGCAACGATGCCGAGGCGAAACACCAGCCACTCTTTCTCAGCGAACTTGGGGATCTTGATACCCAACGGCTCATCGCTGAGCAGGGTCTCGAACAACCAGTCTTCCTGACGTGTATTGCTCTGCGTCTCGATACCGTGTGAATTCAGATACTCCACGATCGCCGCGCCGTGCGCTCGCGCATGCATCGCTTCCTGGCGCACGAACATCTGCACATCGGCTTTGAGCTTTTCATCCGTTATGTACGGCAAGGCTTTGTTGTAGATCTTGCAGAACCAGAATTCGCCAGCCGGCAAAAGCAGGTTGATTTCATTGATGAAATGACTGGCGAAAGGACTGCCCGGAATCCACTCCAGTGGGGTATCTGACCAGTCAAACTTGACCTTGCGATGAACCAGGGAACCGGGTGTGTGCGAGGCCTTGGGCTTGGCGGTGCGCGCCCCGCGCGCCGTGCTGATGGACGTCACGCTCATTGTTGTTTTCTCCCGTGCTTAGGGTTCCAGATCCAGTTGCGCAAGGCGTCGCGAGACACCCGGCAACAAACGCGATAGCAAACGACTGCTGTGGGCTTCCACGCCCACCGGCACCTCGTCGCGACGATCCTCGACGGCCTTGAGTATCGCGTTGGCAATCGCCTCCGGCTTGAGATTGCGGCGCTGATACAACCGTGTCGCATCGCTTTGCTTGCGCTGTTGTTCGGCGTCCGTGACACCAACAAACCGAGTGCTCTGGGTGATATTGGTGATCGATAGGCCGGGGCAAATTGTGGCCACGTGAATCTCATGCTCGGCCAATTCAGCGCGCAGACAATCACTGAGCATGCGCACCGCCGCTTTGCTGGTGTTGTAAGCCGACATGAACCGCGACGGCGTGAACGCACCCATGGAGGCAACATTCACGATATGGCCTTTGCGACCGGCTGCGATCATTTGCGCGCCGAACAGGCGCGAACCCTGAATCACCCCACCCAGATTGATCTTGAGGAGCTTGTCCCAGTCTGCATCGCTGGTATCAAAGAACGAGCCGGCCAGACCGATACCCGCGTTGTTGACCACAATATCGACCGCGCCGAATTCGTTCTCAACCCATGTGGCCAGAGTGCGCATGGCGCGCGTGTTGCCAACATCCACCACGTTGGCCCAGGCCGTCACGTTGCTATTGCGACACAGCGCTGCTGTGTGCTCAGCGGCCTCTTCATGGATATCCACCGCGATCACGTCGGCACCCGCCTGAGCAAAGGCCAAAGCCGTTTCGCGACCAAAGCCGGAGCCTGCGCCAGTGATCAAAACCAACTTGCCGACATGCGGCCCACGAGGTTTTTGACCACGCACGCGGGCGCGCTGCAGATCAGCCGGTTCCTTGCCGCTCTCAACAAAGGCGACAAAACGCGCGACCTTGTCCGCGACCAGCTCGGGATGACTGACCTGCAACCAGTGCCCTGCATCCACATCGCAGCGCCACAAATTGGGTGCCCAACGCGGCAGATCGTCCCAGATCTCCTCGATCATGAAATGATCCCCACGCGGAAAAATCAGCTGCACCGGCAAATCCGTCGCGCGCTCGTTGGGTTTTCTCAAACGCTGCGTGACATTGGCCCGATACAACTTCACGCCGTGCTCACCATCCAGCGACTGGGTGGGATTGGGTAACGACTCCCGTATGCCCTCGACCCGCGCCAGTATGGCGGGCCAAAGTTTGTCACCCGCCACCTTCCACAAGGTCGGCGCCACCGCTGGCAGATGGAATGCCCCGATGTACCAGGAGTGCGCCAGCTGCTTGAGCAAGACGGCTTTTTCTGAAGGCGAACTGCTGGTCAGGCGCTGCATCACCCAATAACCGGCGTGATCCAAACTCGGCCCGGAGATGGAGGTGTACGAGGCGATGCGCCCCTGCAAACGCGAGGTGGTGACGGCCTCCCAGGATTGAATCGAACCCCAGTCATGTCCAACCAGATGGACGGGTTTGCCCGGGCTGACAGCATCAACAACGGCCGCAAGATCATCGACCAAATGTTGCAATTCGTAAGCTTGCGTCGGCTGCGGGCGGCTGGAGCGGCCGGCGCCGCGCACGTCGTAGGCCACAACCTGGTAGTCGTGAGCCAGCAGGTCGGCGGTCGCCGCCCACACACTGGCGCTGTCCGGGTAGCCGTGCACCAGCACGATCACCGGCTTGGTCTTCTTCCCTTTACGGCTCTGCCCCCAGCGGTAGACCGCCAGTTCCACGTCACCCGAAGTGACGGTCATATCCACAGCGCTCAGCGCAGGTACAGCCTTGTCCATCGTCAACGCCCCATTGATGCAACGCACCACGATAGTGCTGACTTTGCCATTCGTCAATGGCACAGTTTTCAGGGGTTTTGATTGGGCCGCGGTTTCCCGCTTAACGCACTTCGCGCCGGCCGACTTTCAGCCATGTTGCTCGGGCGAAACACCACACGCCAAGCGTGCCCAACATCCAGGATGACAAGGGCACATCGGCGATGCGCGCCGGCCCACGACCGTCCAAGCCGAGTATCACAGCGCCGCCAAGGCACAAAAGCCCGCCGACCAATGCCCAGCGGTTGCGCGACTGCTGCTCGGCCAAATCCTGACGCAAAGCCTGTAATTCCCGTGTCTGTGCCGCAAATTCGGCGGGCGGCCAGTCCTGCTGCAAACGCTTCAGCAGGTCCGGCAAGGTTTCCACGATCGCTGGCAGATGAGTTTTGAGGTCATCCAGCCCATTGAGGGGATTGAGCCGCTGGCGCATCCACTCTTCCATGATCGGTTTGGCGGTTTTCCACAAATCCAGATCCGGGTACAGCTGACGCCCCAATCCCTCAATGTTGAGCAAGGTCTTCTGCAACAACACCAACTGCGGCTGCACTTCCATGCGGAAACGCCGCGCGGTCTGGAACAGACGCATCAGAAACATGCCGAAAGAAATGTCTTTCAGCGGCTTGTTGAAAATCGGCTCGCACACGCTGCGGATCGCCGATTCGAACTCATCCACGCGCACATCGTCCGGAATCCAGCCGGACTCCAGATGTAACTCGGCGACACGGCGGTAATCACGGTTAAAGAAGGCGACAAAATTCTCCGCCAGATAGCGCTGATCAGACGGATTGAGCGTGCCAACAATGCCAAAATCCAGGGCCAGATAGCGGGGCTTCTCCGGATTGCTGGCATCGACAAAAATGTTGCCGGGGTGCATGTCGGCATGGAAGAAGTTGTCGCGAAACACCTGACGGAAAAAGATCTCGACGCCACGCTCAGACAACTCGCGAAAATTCACGCCCTCAGCACGCAGCGCTGCGACTTCGTCAATGTTGTGACCGTACAGTCGCTCCATCACCAACACGTCGCTGCGAGTCAGATCAAAGAACACCAGCGGGTGATAAATCAGATCCGAACCCAACCAGTTGCGGCGCAATTGGCTGGCGTTGGCGGCCTCGCGCATCAGATCGAGCTCATCAAGAATGACCTTCTCGTATTCCTTGATGACCTCACGCGGATGCAGACGGTCCGCATCCGGGCCGAAGCGCTCAGCCAGGGCGGCCAGAAAGTGCAGCAGTTCCAAATCCTTGCGCACCGCCTTTTCGATGCCGGGACGTAGCACCTTGACCACCACATCAATACCCGGTGTGCCATCCGGGTTATCGGGCAAACGCGCCGCGTGCACCTGTGCCACCGAGGCCGAGGCCAACGGCTTTTCGTCAAAACTGGCGAACAACTTGCCCACCGGCTGGCCCAACGCCGCTTCGACCTGCTCACGCGCCAGTTGGCCGGAAAACGGCGGCACGGCGTCCTGCAGCAAACTCAGTTCAGCGGCGATGTCATCGGGCAGCAGATCCGGCCGCGTGGACAATGCCTGGCCAAACTTAATAAAGACCGGGCCGAGTTCTTCCAGTGCCAAACGCGCACGCTCGCCGCGCGGTTTGGCGAAACGCTTTTTCGGCCGACGTCCAAGAAACTGGTCCAGGCCGTAGCGACGCGAGACCCGCCAGATCTGCCAAAACCGCCCGAGTTGACGCAATGCGTTCATGCCTCATCACTCGGCGGGGTTTCCAAGCGGCGAATCCGCGCCTCCAAACGATCCACCGCGATGGCCACGTCATCCACCTCATCCATCCACGCCTGCGTTTGCGCAGGATCGGCGGCTTGGCCGTCATTGTCAGCTATGTCGTCGGATGGCTTGCTGCTGCCGAGCAATATCTCGCGCACGCTCTGACGACCAAAATCCAGCAAGCCACGCAAACCCTGCTCAAGCTGTCCGCCGAACTGGCTGCCCATAACCGGCTGCAGCAGGCTGCGCACTTCGGCTTGCAGATCGATGCGCGCGGAACGCAGGGCACCAAGCACGCGCTCAGCGTATTCCGCATCCCCCTGCAAACGCAGCGCATCACCCATGGCGCGCGGATCTTCGCCGGCGGCAAGACGCGCCAAGCCGACCAGCGATGTACTCACGCCAGCGCGCGCCGGCTCATCGCCGGGTACCAATTGCACACCATGACTCACCGGCGTCATGCGAAACGCCCAACCCAGGTCACGCAGGTGCAAGGCCACCGGGTCCTGGGCGCCCTCCAATGCCGCGAGAGCTTCCGGGCTCGCATTCAACGCCCGGTTGATCACAATTTCCAAAGGCCCCAGGCCCTGATCCAGCAAGGCCATCAGAACTTGTAGCCGCGATGGACGGCGACGATGCCGCCGGTCAGGTTGTAATACTGGGTTCGCTCGAATCCGGCCTCGTTCATCATGCCCTGCAAGGTGTCCTGGTCCGGGTGCATGCGGATCGACTCGGCCAGATAGCGGTAACTTTCCGCATCACCGGCAACAGCCTGCCCCATGCGCGGCAGGATCTCGAAGGAATAGGTGTCGTAAACCTTGGACAGCAGCGGGTTGCTCGGTTTAGAGAACTCCAGCACCAGCAAACGCCCGCCGGGCTTGAGCACACGCAGCATCGACCGCAGAGCCTTGTCCTTGTCACGCACATTGCGCAAGCCGAAACCGATGGTCATACAGTCAAAACTGTCGTCGGCGAACGGCAAGGCTTCGGCGTCGGCTTGAGCGCACGTCGCGATTCCGGCATAGCCGTCATCGATCATGCGATCACGACCACGCGAAAGCATCTCGTAGTTGTAATCGGCCAGCGTGATGGCGCCCCGCGGGCCGAGCTTGGCCGCCATGGCCGAGGCCAGATCACCAGTGCCTGCGGCCAGATCCAAAATGTGATCGTTCTTCTGCACACAGGCCAGATCGACCGTGAAGCGCTTCCACGCGCGATGGACGCCCATCGACATCAAATCATTCATGACGTCGTAGCGTCCGGCCACCGAATCGAACACCTGGGACACCCGACTGGCTTTGTCTTTCCAGTCGACCTCGGCGTAACCGAAATGGGTGGTTTTCTGGTTCATCACTGCCCGCTTGTGCAAAAAAGGGTCAGTTTACTGGTGTTGGTGAGTCAGGGCACTTTCGGGCGCAGGGCCGACAGTGGCATCACGTTCTCGGACTCTACCCGCGACATACCCTGCGCAGTAATCCGCTCCAGGTAGCGCAGCCACAAAGATTCCTGACGCTCACCGTAATCATGCAGGGTTTCCCAGGTGTACAAACCGGTGTCGTGCCCGTCGGAGAAGATCAAGCGCACCGCGTAGCGCCCGACCGGCTCGATCTTGCGAATGCTCACATCCTGCTTGCCACCAACCAGCTGCGGCTCCGCCAAACCATGGCCCTGGACCTCTGCCGACGGCGAATAGACGCGAAGGAACTCGGCGTCGAAGATGTCCGGGTCACGACCTTCAAACTCAACCTGTAATCGTCTTCCCTGCTGCTGCAAGCGCAAGGTTTTCGGCACACTGCTCATGCGTGATATCGGCGCCTTACAAGATGTAACGCGACAGATCCTCATCGCGAGCCAGCCCGGACAAGCGCTCATCAACATAGGCTTTGTCGACAATCACGCTCTCGCCCTCGGAATCCGGACCACGGAAGGAAATGTCTTCGAGTAAACGTTCGAGCAAGGTGTGCAGACGACGCGCGCCGATGTTCTCGGTCTGTGCGTTGACTTCGGTGGCGATCTCGGCGATCCGCCGCACACCGTCATCCTGGAACGTCAGGGTCACACCCTCGGTGCCCATCAGCGCCGTGTACTGTGCGGTCAAGGCAAAATCCGGCTCGGTCAGAATGCGGGTGAAATCATCGGCAGTCAGCGCATTGAGCTCGACGCGGATGGGCAAACGCCCCTGCAGCTCGGGAATCAGGTCCGACGGCTTAGCGAGATGGAACGCGCCCGAAGCCACGAACAACATGTGATCGGTGCGCAGGGTGCCGTATTTGGTGGTGACAGTGCAGCCTTCCACCAGCGGCAGCAGATCGCGCTGCACGCCTTCGCGCGAGACATCACCACCAACGACGTCACCGCGCTTGCACACCTTGTCGATCTCATCGATGAACACGATGCCGTTCTGCTCAGCCGATTCCAGCGCAGCCGCCTTGATCTTCTCTTCGTCGAGCAGCTTGGCGGCTTCTTCGTCGATGAGCAGACGCAGACCGTCTTTGACCTTGAGCTTGCGCCGACGCGAACGTTGCTGGCCCATGTTGGAGAACATGTTCTGGATCTGACTGGTCATCTCCTCCATGCCGGGCGGACCCATGATTTCGACGCCAACCGGACGGTTGGCCACATCCAGCTCGATCTCGCGGTCATCCAGCTGGCCTTCACGCAGTTTTTTGCGAAAGACCTGGCGGGTTTTGTCCTGCTCGGCGCTGTTCTGACTGTCCGGTTCCTGAGACTGCGCACGCGGTAGCAGCACATCCAGGATGCGCTCCTCTGCAGCCAGCTCCGCTTTCGGCCGGGCCCGCGCCATTTCCTGCTCACGCACCATCTTGACCGCCGTATCGGCCAAGTCCTTGATGATGGAATCGACCTCCCGACCGACATAACCTACCTCGGTGAACTTGGTCGCCTCCACCTTGATGAAGGGCGCATTGGCCAGGCGCGCCAGACGCCGTGCAATCTCGGTTTTACCCACACCGGTGGGACCGATCATCAGAATGTTCTTGGGGGTAATTTCGTTGGCCAGGGCGGTGTCCAAACGACGCCGGCGCCAACGGTTGCGCAAGGCCACAGCCACGGCGCGCTTGGCTTCGTTCTGACCAATGATGTGCTTATCCAGCTCCTGCACAATCTCACGCGGCGTCATCATCGACTCGTCGCGAATCTCACTCATGGGTGCCCTCCGACTGCGCGCCGTCAAGCACTTCCACAGTCAGGTTGTTGTTGGTGTAAATGCAGATATCGCCGGCGATGCCCAACGCTTCGCGGACAATTTTTTCAGCCGACAGATCGGTGTTGCGGCACAAGGCCAAAGCCGCGGCTTGGGCAAAACTGCCTCCACTGCCGATGGCCATGACTTCGGTTTCCGGCTCCATCACATCACCGGTGCCTGAAATCATCAGCGTCGCTTCGGTGTCGGCCACAATCAGCATGGCTTCCAACCGACGCAGCGCACGGTCGGTGCGCCAGTCCTTGGCCATATCCACCGCCGCGCGAACCAGATTGCCGCTGTGGGTTTCGAGTTTGGCCTCGAAACGCTCAAACAAGGTGAACGCATCGGCCGTGCCGCCGGCAAAGCCCGCCAGCACTTTGTTGTGGTAGAGCCGGCGCACTTTGCGCGCATTGCCCTTGATCAGAGTGTTACCCAGCGTGACCTGCCCGTCACCGGCCAGGGCCACCTGGCTGCCGCGCCGGACACAGCAGATCGTGGTTCCGCGGAATTGCTCCAAAACGCCATCCTGCTTGCAAAGAGTGTTGAATGTGAGGGCAACGACGACGTCTTCAAGTCGCGGCCTAAACTGCGACCATCGTCATGGCTGGAGGTTCTGGTGCGTGCTTAAGTCTTGCGCCGCGCGCGCGGGTGCGCTGCGTCATAAACATTGGCCAGATGTTGGTAATCCAGCCGGGTATAGATCTGAGTGGTGCTGAGATTGGCGTGGCCGAGCAACTCCTGCACGCCACGCAAATCACCACCGGATTGCAGCAAGTGACTGGCGAAGGAATGACGCAGCATGTGCGGATGCAGGTGTTGACCCAAGCCCAAGCGCCGCGCCCAGGTCTCCAGGCGCTGCTGAATGCCTCGTGCCGACAGTCGCCCACCACGCTTGCTGATGAACAAGGCCGGTTCCGCCGGATCGGCCAACTCGCCACGCACGGCCAGCCAATCGCGAATCGCATTCATGGCCGTTTCACCCACCGCGATCATGCGGGATTTGTTGCCCTTTCCGGTCACCTGCCAACTGCGTCCGCGGGTGACCGTGGCGCAATCCAGGGCGGCCAGTTCGGCCAGTCGCAAACCACTGGAGTAGAACAACTCCAGGATGGCGCGGTCGCGTAACGCGAGTGCGTCGTCACGCGGCATGTTGTCGAGAAAGTGGCTGAGCCGGTCAACTTCCAAGGCTTTGGGCAGCGGCCTGGCCTTTTTCGGCGCACGCACGCCATCAGCGGGGTTGTGGTCGAGTTCGCCCTCGCTGACCAGATAGTTGAGGAAGCTGCGCAAAGCGGACAACTTGCGCTGAATCGTGGCCGGGCTGCGCTGATGGCGGTGCTGATCCGCCAACCAAGCGCGCACCTGAGCGGCATCCCAGGGTGCTGACGAGGAGTCGGCATAGGTCAGAAATTCTTCCAGATCGCGTCGGTACGCCTTGAGTGTCAGCGCCGAATAGCGCCGCTCATGGGTCAGAGCGGCGAGGTAGCGATCAAGCGTCGCGTTCACCGTGAAATCGCAGTGCCGCCACACACAGATTGGCGGTCATTTCCAGAAACAGCTTGCCCATGGTCGGCGTGAACCGATCCGGGTCGGTGCTGCCCAGAGCCAGCAACCCAAGGCAATCGGCGCGATCCAGCGGGACCAAGGCAACCGACTGCAGTTCCGGGTGTTCACCGAACATCAACTCACGCAGGGGCTCGTCGATGCGATCACAGACCACCTGACCCTGGCGGAAAAAATCTTTCAACGCGTCCGGCAATGCGTCGCGTTCCAGCGCGATGACACCGTTGTCGCTGTCGGGGTTGGTATCGAACAAAGCCACGCGCACAGCCTCGACTGAGAACGCGCTGTGTAACACGCTACTCAATCCGGCCACCACACTGGCCAGACTGTCAGCACGAATCAGCGCCTCGGCCAGTTGATTCATGCTTTTGACGCGGTGCTCGTTGTCGCGCGCCGTGTGCAGCAGCTCGTCGAGGCGCTGGTTCAAGCGAGTATTGTTGTCGCGCAGCACACGCACCTGGCGTTCGATCAACGACACCGCCCCGCCACTGCCGTGGCGAATCGGCATTTCCGCCAATACGTCCGCATGACGAATAAAGAAGTCCGGCGTACGCGCCAGGAAATCCAGCATCGCCTGCTCTTCTTCCTCGGACGGCGGAACCGGCAAAACTTCCGGTCGCGTCATAATTCAATCTCCCCTTCGAAAACCCAGGTCGCCGGGCCTTCCATCAGGACATTCTGGCCTTCATCCCAGGCGATGCGCAATGTTCCGCCGGGCAAATCCACACGCACTTTCGCGTCAGTCTGCCCCCACATGCGCTCGATGACGGCTGCGGCGCAGGCACCGCTGCCGCAGGCCGGGGTCTCGCCAACCCCGCGCTCGAACACGCGCAAACGCAGATGATCCGAGGCAACGCGCTGGACAAAACCCACATTCACGCCTTCAGGAAAGTCGGCATGACGGGTCAAAGCCGCGCCCAACTCCTCAACCGGCGCACGCTCAACGTCGTCCACTTCAATCACGAAATGAGGATTGCCCACATTCACCGCGCCGCCGCTGATCTCACCCATCGGTGTATTCAAAACATAACGTTCCGCACGTGTCGGGCGATCCAGAGGAATAGCCTGCGGTGCAAACGCGGGCACCGACAACTCAGCCCGAACCCAATCCTGCTCCAACAACGTCAGGTTCATGCGCGTGGTGCACGTCGCCACGGTGATGTGGCGCGCGGACGACAGGCCGCGACGCTCAACAAAACGCGCCAGACAGCGCGCGCCATTACCGCACTGGCCGACCTCGCTGCCATCGCTGTTGAATATGCGATAACCGAAATCCGCATCGGCATCGGCCGGCGGATCGACCACCAGAATCTGATCGCAGCCCACCCCCAAACGCCGATCGGCCAGCCGACGGCAAAGCTCGGCGCTGAGCGTCAACGGCGCACGAACGCCGTCGAGCACGACAAAGTCGTTGCCGAGCGCCTGCATTTTGGCGAAGGGGAGCTTCATGAGTGATCCTGGTCAGAATCTGCACATTTTCGCATGATTAGCCCCCCTTTCGAGAGTCCCTGCGCCATGACCACCATTCACGGCGGCTGTCATTGCGGCGCTGTTCGTTATCGCGCTGAAGTTTTGGAACCGATATCCGCCAAGCGCTGCAACTGCTCAATATGTGCGGCATGCGGTTTTGTTCACGTCATCGTGCCCGCGCGCGATTTCACCTTGCTCAGCGACCCGGATGCGATCAGCGAATATCGCTTCAATACCGGCGTCGCGCGCCACCTGTTCTGTAAACACTGCGGAATCAAGCCGTATTACGTCCCGCGCTCCAACCCGGACGGCTACAGCCTGAACCTCAACTGCATCGACGAACGCGACAAGCTCGACGTCACCATTTGCGATTTCGACGGCCAGAACTGGGAAGCCAACGCGGGTTCACTAAAACATCTGTCCGCTTGAGTGGCCGGATTTTCCGCCGCACTGTGTGCTCTGCTGAAACTGGCGAGGCGATACGCCGGTCAGAATTTTGAAGGCGCGTGAGAAGTGCGCGGCATCGGAGTAGCCCAGTTCGAACGCAACCTGCGTCACGCTCGTACCCGCCGCCAACCACTGTGAGGCGCGTTCGCGGATAACGCCATTGAGCAAGCTGCGGAAGGCCACGCCATGCTCGTTGAGATGACGTTGCAAGGAGCGTCTTGAAACACCGATACGTCGGCTGACCCAATCGATGGACGCAGTCCCTTCCAGCACGCCCAAATCAATCATCTGGGTAATGCAAGCGACGATGTCATCCTCCCCAGGTATGCCCGGCTCATCCGGCCATCGCGCAGCATCAACAGTCGGCCGCTCTAAGCGCAGTAGATCAGCAGAAAACACCACCGCCGCCATGTCCCCGCGCACGATGTCACATTGCAAAACCTGACGGGCCTGACGACGCTGAGCTTCCGTGGCGTCCCGACTTATGACATGGCTGGGTGTCCAGCCCGCCCCGCAATATCCGCGCAACAGGTCGAGCATATACCCGTAGGCCAGCAGTTCGTTGCTGCTACGCCCAACATCAACCGGCGTTGTGACCTCATAGCTCCACCGCGCCCATGCTCCGGAAACCTGCAACCGCATCCGCGTACCGGCCTGCAGAAACGTCGTGATGCTGCGATTGGCGGCCAAAATCGCCTCACCCAGGCTTGCCGCGGACATCACCGCGCGGCCGTAGGCCCCAAGTCCGTTCAAACCACCCTGGGTTGAAAGGCGCGCTGCCAGCACCGGGTCCTCCAACTCCAGCGAGGCACATTCCACGATGCGCAGTTGATCCCGCAACAACAAGGTGCGCTCCGGCTCGTAAGCCAGCCGCACAGGCAATTCTGCGCGCCGGAACACACGCTCAAGATTTCCACCCAGCACACGCACAACGTCAGCCAGCGGCCCCATCGACCGCGCCTTGGTCATAGCGGTGCTACTGCCTCCAGCAGCGCTAATGATTTCTGTCATCACATCGCATCCCGCAATGCCACGATGTTCGCATTCTCACCCAAATGCGCCATCGCCGGTACGCGATGGCGCGAAATGGCAGGTAGCGGTTTTCTCTCGCGCCTAGAGTCTCCGGCGCCGACCAAGGCTTGAACACAGATGGAGACTGAACAATGCAAGACCTGCTCAATCGGGTATCTGAATTAACCCCTTACGATGTCAAAGAGATCAAGTGGCACCGCCTGTTCGAACCGGAAGCCCTCGGTTACCGGGTGGATTATTGGGTCGCGCCGCTGGGCACGGACAAAGCCGCGGGCAAAGCCGACTTCCTGGTGAAGTGGGAACCCGACTGTTACTGCCACTTCCATCGCCACACCGGCGCGACCACCGTTCAGGTCCTGGAGGGCGAGCATCACGTGATCGAAGAGAACGCCAACGAAACCGTGCACAAGATCCGCAAACCCGGCCATGTTGCGAAAAACCCGGGTGGTGATTTGCACATGGAACACGGCGGCCCGGACGGCTCCATGCTGTTTTTCAGCATGCAGACCGATGACGGCATCCTGTTTGAATTTGTCGACCGCAACAACGGCGCGATTCTGCGTGAAGTCACCGTGGATGATTTCGCCAACAGTCATTTCTGACCACGACAACGCGAAGCTGACCCGCTGCGCCAAATCGCGCTGCGGGTCAGCGCCGCTCGACGCGATCGTTTTATCCGAGCGGATGGCCCTGTGGACCCGGCATAATTCTGCGAAATTTCGCTCCGACCACCGCCGCGCCGATGGATTCTTCGACACCTCACTCACCGAACACAGCAGCCGCTGACGTGCTGCGCTGGCGCGACATCGCTCAAACGGCCGTGCGCGATTTGCTCAGCGCGTTCGAGCTGAGCATCGAATGCGTCAGCGACAACACGCCCATTCCGGGCAGCTATTGGGGCGATGATGAAGCAGGATTGATCGGCGCACGTGTGCTGGTGCGCAACGACACACCACTGCACTCCCTACTTCATGAAGCCTGCCACGCGATCTGTATGAGCGCGCAGCGACGCGCGGCGCTGCATACCGATGCCGGGGGCGATGACGCCGAGGAAAATGCCGTGTGTTATCTGCAGATCGTGCTCGCTGACCGCCTGCCCGGGTTCAGCAGCCAACGCTGCTGCCAAGACATGGACGCCTGGGGCTACAGCTTCCGATTGGGCTCCGCTCAGCGTTGGTTTACTGACGATGCCGAGGACGCCAAAGCCTGGCTCAGCGCGCGGGGCTTGCCAACGTCGCCTTAACGCAGCGTCACCAATTCCTCGGATGCGGTGGGGTGAATCGCGATGGTGTTGTCCAGATCGCGTTTGCGCGCGCCCATCTTCACCGCCACGGCAAAGCCTTGGAGCATCTCGTCGCTGCCTGGGCCAATGCTGTGCAGCCCGACCACGCGCTCATCCTCCCCCACCACAACCAGCTTCACCGCGCTGGGCTGTTTGTGCTCAACCAGGGCGTTGTACAAAGCCTTGAATTGCCCGCTGTAAACCTTGACCGCGTCGCCGTAGCGCGCCCGTGCTTCGGCCTCACTCAGCCCCACCGTGCCGATCGGCGGATGGCTAAACACCACGGTGGGCACACAGTCATGATCCAGTTGAGCGTCCGGTTGACCACCAAACACCCGATCGGCCAGACGTCGTCCTGCCTGGATCGCCACCGGCGTCAAAGCGGGCGCGGCCGTCACATCGCCCACCGCATAGACCTGTGGCTGGTTGGTTTGCTGCCATTCATCAACCTGGATGTGCCCGCGCGCGTCCAGCGTGAGTTCCGCCGCATCCAGCCCGACCAAATTGGGATGACGACCCGTTGCCCAGATCAGCTCATCCACAGCCAACGTATCGCCAGACGACAGCGACACCCGCAGACCCTCGGCATGGCGCTCCAGACCGCTGGATGAAACCTGAAAATGCATCTGCACACCGGTGTCCTGCATGTACGGTGTCAGCGTCTGCGACAGAATGTCGTCGAAATGCCGTAGCACATGGTCGCCGCGCACGATCAGATGAACCTCACTCCCCAGCGCGCGCAGCACGCCGGCCAGTTCCACTGCAATGTAGCCCCCGCCCACCAGCGCAACCCGCTGAGGCCGCTCGGTCAAAGCGAAAAAACCGTCTGAGGTTAAACCCAGCCGCGCGCCAGGCACATCGGGAACCGTTGGCGTGCCACCGGTCGCGATGAGCACATGCTCACCCTCCAAGCGCTGGCCATTCACATCAACCACATGCGGCGATACAAATCGCGCTGCGCCACGAATGATGTCCACCGCGTCTTTGTTCAGGTTGCTTTCGTAAATGCCGTTCAGTCGGCGCAGGTAGGCTTCACGATCGGCCACCAATCGCGACCAATCGTGCTCAAGCCGCAACGGCGCAAAACCGTAACCGGGCGCATCGTCCATCGCGTGAGCCAGTTGCCCGGCATGCCACATCAGTTTCTTGGGTACGCAACCCACATTAACGCAGGTTCCGCCAAGACGAACCGACTCCACCACAGCAACGCGAGCACCGTGCTGAGCGGCTCTGCGGGCGCTGGCGATGCCGCCACTACCACCGCCGATAACCAGGTAGTCGTATTTCATAATTTCACATATGCGCCGCTATCAGGGTGCTAGACTTCAGAGCTTTCCATCCACCGGGGATATTGGCATGGAAGAGGGAGCCAGCAACATTTCAACTTTCGTGTTTTGGGGATTGATCGCCGCCGCCGTGGTTTACGCCGTGGTGATCTACAACAATCTGGTCAGTTTAAAGCACGCGGTCACCAAAGCCTGGAGCAACATTGACGTGCTGCTTAAGCAGCGTCACGACGAACTGCCCAAACTGGTCGAAACCTGCCGTCAGTACAAGGACTTTGAACAGGAAACCCTGGAAAAGGTCATGCAGGCCCGGGCTGATGCGCAAAATGCGCGGCAACGGGGTGACGTAAAGGGTGTTGGTCAGGCGGAAAACGCCATGCGCCTGGGGCTGGGCAACCTGTTTGCGGTGGCTGAAGCCTACCCGGAACTCAAAGCCGATCAGGCTTTCCAGCAGTTGCAGGGCCGCATCACCGGCCTGGAGAACTCAATTGCCGACCGGCGCGAGTTCTACAACGAAAGCGTCAACCTGAACAATGTGCGGATCGAGCAGTTCCCGGATGTCCTCATCGCTCGCATCATGGGTTTCAAGGCGGCTGACTTGCTGGAGTTTTCGGAAAGCGAAACCGCCGACGTCAATATTCGCTCGCTCTTTTCATCCTAGAGGGTTCGCCCCCAGCCGATGAACCTCACGGAGCTGAGCCACCAAGTCCAGCTGCTCGAGCCTGACGAATTCTGGGTAGCCACCGGAGTGCTGGTGGTGCTGTCTGTCGTCGGCGCCGTGATGGCTTGGCTGAAGTTGACCAAAGGGCGGCAGATTCAGGACACGCCCACTTCAAAAATCCGCTCAGCCGCACAAGGTTATGTCGAGCTGGAAGGCATCGCGCGGATGTTACCCGGCGAGCCGGTGGTGTCCCCCCTGACCGGGCAACAGTGCTGCTGGTGGAAATATTCGGTCGAAGAAAAACGCACCAGCTATAGCAACGGTCGGCGCAACACGCGTTGGGCGACAATCGAGTCAGCGAGCAGCGACGATCTGTTCCAACTGGTGGACGATACCGGCGACTGTGTGGTCGACCCCGACGGCGCCAAGGTCATCCCCAACAACCGGGTGCGCTGGTACGGCTCATCCCGCCGGCCCATGAGCAAGCCGGACAAAAGCCCCTTTTTCGGCCTCGGCTCATACCGATACACCGAACAGATTGTCAGCACCGGCAGCCCGCTCTATGCGCTGGGCTGGTTTCGTACGCAAGGCGGCATCGCCCACAGTTTTGATGATCGCAGCGCGGTGCGCGAATTGCTGGCCGAGTGGAAAGCCGATCAAGGGCGCCTGCTGCGCGAGTTCGACAGCAACGGCGATGGCCAGATTGATATAGACGAATGGACCGCGGTACGCGAAAAAGCCATCGCTGATGTGCAAAAGCGCCAGCTCGAAACCGCCATTGACCCGGACATCCATATACTGTGCCGACCGCCGCACCGACGCCGCTTTTTGCTGTCTACCGTGGCCCAGGATGATCTGATCCGTCAGGCCCGCCGATATGTCATCGCGGGCATGGCGTTGTTTCTGATCTGCGGCGCTGCCGCTGTCTGGCTGGCCACCGTGCGTGGCGTTCTTTGACCGAAGATGAAGGGATGTCTGTTTTGAAAAACCCGCTACTTGATTGGCAAGGCCCGACCCCACCGTGGAACGAAATTCGCCCGGAGCACCTGGAACCGGCGGTTGACCAGGTGATTGCGGACAACCGCGCGCTGATCCAGCAAGTCACCGCGCAAACGACCCACGACTGGGACAACACCGTGCGCGCGATGGAGAGTGCGGATAATCGTTTGCACAAAGCCTTTCAACCGGGCTCGCACCTCCACTCGGTGTGCAACACCAGCGAGTGGCGTGCGGCCTATGAAGCCTGCCTGCCCAAACTCACCGCTTACGGCAGTGAAGTGGGTCAGAACGCCGAGCTGTTTGGCGCCTACCGCGCTGTCCGTGAAAACGACAGCCTCGAACCGGCACAACGCCAGTTGCTTGATCACGCGCTGCGCGACTTCAAACTGTCTGGCGTGGCTTTGGAAGACAACGCCAAACAACGTTATCGCGACATACAACTGCGCCTGGCCGAGCTGACCAACAACTTCGAGCGCAATCTGCTCGACGCCACCGATGCCTGGCAGCACCACGTCACTGACGAGGCCGAACTGGCCGGCATCCCCGATTCCGCCCGGCGCATGGCCGCCAGCAAGGCACGCGAAAAAAATCTTGAAGGCTGGCTGTTCGGCTTGGACTTCCCCAGCTTCGACGCCGTTCTGACCTACGCCGACAGCCGGCAGTGGCGCGAAACGGTGTATCGCGCCTACAGCACCCGCGCGTCCGACCAGGGCGCAGCCTCCGGACATGACCTGGGCCAAGACAACGCCCCACTAATGCGTGAAATCCTTGCTCTGCGAGCCGAGGAAGCACAGCTGCTGGGCTTCGCCAACTACGCCGAGTTGTCGCTGGCCAGCAAAATGGCCGAAAGCCCGACACAGGTCGAAGACTTTCTCCTCGACATGGCGACCAAAGCACGCCCAGCGGCCCAGCGCGAGCTGACCGAGTTAACCGCGTTTGCCAGCGAACTTGGTGGCCCCGCCCAGCTGCAACCCTGGGACATCGCCTACTACTCCGAAAAGCTCAAAACCCGCTTGTTCGGCCTGGAGGACGAAGCGCTCAAACCGTATTTCGCCCTGCCCAATGTGCTCAAAGGCATGTTCAGCGCCGCCGAGAAACTGTTCCGCGTCAGCTTCAAAGAAAAAGAGCTGGCGGTTTGGCACGAACACGTGCGTGCTTTTGAAGTGCGCAACGAAGCCGATGAACTGATCGCTTGGTTCTATCTGGACCCGTACGCGCGCGAGCAAAAACGCGGCGGCGCGTGGATGAACGATATGGCCGGGCGCATGCGCACCAGCGACGGCACGCAGTTGCCCATCGCCACGCTGACCTGCAATTCCGCACCGCCCAGCGACGGACGCCCCGCATTGCTCACCCACGATGATGCGGTGACCTTGTTCCACGAGTTTGGCCACGGCCTGCAACACATGCTGACGCGGGTTGAACACCTGGGTGTCGCCGGCATCAACGGCGTGCCCTGGGATGCGGTTGAGTTGCCCAGCCAGTTTATGGAGAACTGGTGCTGGGAAGCTGAGTCGCTGCGTGAGTTCGCCCATCACTATGAAACCGGTGAACCCATACCCAGCGATTGGATCGACCAGATCCGCGCCTCGCGCACATTCCACGCCGGCCTTGGCGCGATTCGCCAGATCGAATTCGCACTGTTCGATCTGCGTCTGCACAGCCAGACGGCCGAGGTCAACGTGCAAGACATGCTGCAATCGGTACGCGACCAGGTCGCGGTGCTCAAACCACCGGTCTGGAACCGCTTTGCCAACAGCTTCTCGCACATATTCGCGGGTGGTTACGCGGCGGGCTACTACAGCTACAAATGGGCCGAAGTGCTCGCTGCCGACGCCTTCGAAGCCTTCCGCGAAAACGGGATCTTCGATCCGGCAACGGGTCTGCGCTTCCGCCAATGCATCCTGGAAACCGGCGGCAGCGAAGATGCGATGGAGCTGTTCAAGCGTTTCCGTGGCCGCGAGCCCAGCGTGGATGCTCTGCTGCGCCAGGATGGCCTGCTGGACGATGCGGCTTAGACAGAGAGGCCAAGCGGCTGCGAACGGCCCGGTTCGGAACCCGCTCAAGTACATCCATGTATCGCTTGTCATCGGCCATCCCGGCCTCTGACAGTTCCGAACCGGGCCGCTCACAGCCTTCACGCTCGCCACATCTTTTTGAAATTTGAAATGAAAATCGCCACCTGGAACGTCAATTCGCTGAAAGTTCGCCTGCCCCATCTGCTGGATTGGCTGGACAGCGCCAAACCCGATGTCGTGGGTTTGCAGGAAACCAAACTCCAGAACGAGAACTTCCCGGTTGAGGCCCTGCGTGAGGCGGGCTATCAGGTCGCCTTTCATGGTCAGAAGACCTACAACGGCGTGGCTCTGATCGCGCGCAGCGAACCACAGGACGTCTGGGCCGGCCTGTCTGATGGTCAAGCCCGGGTCATCACCGGCACCGTGGACGGCGTCCGCATCATCTGTGCGTACGTGGTCAACGGGCAGGCTGTGGGTTCGGAAAAATTTGCCTACAAGCTGTCATGGTTGGATGAGCTGAAAACGCGGCTGGCCGAGGAACTGCAACAGCACGAGCAACTGGTGTTGATGGGCGATTTCAACATCGCCCCACGGCCCAGCGACACCCATGATCCGGATCAATGGGAAGGCAAGATTTTGTGCTCAGAGCAAGAGCGCGCGGCGCTGAACGAATTGCTCGATCTGGGCTTGGTCGATCCATGGACGCGCTTTGACCACGGCGACGAGAGCGCCGAGGACAACAAAGAACGTTTCACCTGGTGGGATTACCGTGCCGCCGGTTTTCGTCGCAACCTGGGTTTGCGCATCGACCACACGCTGATAACGCCAGCCCTGGATGCGCGGTGCCGAGATTGCCGTGTGGATCTGGAACCGCGTCGCCTGGAGCGCCCGTCCGATCATGCTCCGGTGATCGTCACCCTGGATTGATTCGCTCAGTCGAGCTCAACGATTTTGACATCATCGCCGCGGTAATCACCCAGGCTGGCCGTGGCGTGCTTGCGAATTTCGACGGGACGCTGAAACACCGAATCACCATCAACCTCAACATCCTGACCCAGGACGATGAGCACGCGCTTGTGCGCCTGACGAATGTTGCCCGTGTCCTCGACATGCAGCCCGTTGTCCACCCGCGTGCCATCACGCAAATCGATCGCACCATTCACCGTCTCAACACGACCGTAAATGGTTGAGGCTACTGCGCGCAGCGCACCATTCACGCTGCTGATGTCGCCACCAACCCGCACGCCCCGTTGCAAGTCGATATCGCCATTGACCACCTCGATATCATCCCCGATGGCGGTTTCAATGCCGACCTGCACGCGCCCATTGACGGATTCGACACTCTCGATGGTGCAACGCGAGCCCAGCTGGATGTCACCGTTCACCGACTCCACTGACTCCGCAACGCTGTTCTCACCGATCTCGATACGTCCATTCACCGAGGACACATCCTCGACCTGACTGCCAGGGGGCAGGGAAATGTCCCGGTTGACCGAACTGCGATCGTGATCGCCCCGACTGTCATAGGTGGATTCGCCCGCGTTGACGACCAGCACGCACGAGCTGAGCAAAACGCAACCGACAATCGCGACAAGTTTCAGGACAAGATTCATGTGACACTCCGATAGACAAGACGGGGCTTATCTATCAAGCGCCATGCCAAAATCTAAGTCATTGTTTTCATTATACAACGACTTGCGGAATAGAGGGGTAAAGGGTGATTTCACCAATACAAGGTGAAATCACCCATTTCCTTATGGTGGATTTGAGCCCGGCTCGCCATCCGACACGTAAGCCGCACCTGTTGGCAAAGGCGCACCCCGCCAAACCCGCCAGAATTCGGGAAACTCGATGACGATCGTGGCCAAAACGCCCAAGCCGGTCAGTGTCAGAGCCAGGGTTGTCGCCAGATGACCACGAGGCAACCACAGCAGCAACGCCAGCACCACAAGCAGACTCGCAACAAAGCCACCCAAGCTCATGGCGCAGAATTGCCGCGCCGTGTTGTGCACCGTGTCGAAGCGAAACAGGAAAGGACTGGCCAGCGGATGTGACGGCAGGTGGACGCGACTACCCGAGACCACCGCGCCCAGCAAATGCCCCCATTCATGCAGGAGAAAGCCTGACAACACCGTCAGCAGCGCCGCCACGAGACTCAAGGCGATATGCACAGCTCCACTGTCCATGGGCAAAACCCACAACCACAGCGCCAGCGTTGCCGCCAACACCAGCACATCGCGCACGGCCAGGACCAAAGCACGCATGACCGGCGCTACGCGCGACGCGGCGGCAGCGGAATCAGCCCCGACACGCGACGCATGTGCTCAGCGTAGGCGGGACGGCGCTGCATGCTGCGTTTGTCCATCATCGGAATGCTCGCGAACACGAACATGGCCGACATCGCCAGGGCGCCCGGCACGACCCACCACCAATACTGCGGCACCACGGCCAACGCAAACAGCATGAGGCCCCACCAGAAGGCCAATTCACCAAAATAGTTGGGGTGGCGCGACCACGACCACAAGCCTTCGTTGATGATGCCGCCCGGCTCGCGCCGCTTCAGATAGGCATGCAATTGCAGGTCCGCAAACATCTCGATGAGTATGGCTCCGAATGTCACGATAAATGCGATCGCATCGAGCCAGCCTAACGGCCCTGTGCCATACCGCATCACGGCATAAACCGGCAGACACCCGAGAAAAACCTGAATGGTGGGAAACACATGGATGCCGCCGAGATCCGCCCACAGCTCTGCTTTGCCCGCACCATCGCGCACCATGGGATAACGCCAATCTTCGTGGTGCATACCCGGCCAATTGACGGTCCAGTTGAGCGTTAAGCGAATCGCCCAAAACCACACCAAGCCCATCACCAGCCAGGCCCGCGCGCTCTCCATGGCCGCTGGATAGCTGTACATCCAGTACACCGCCAGCAGCGGCGGAATGACGCTCCAATAAGCGTCGTAGAAACTGGAATTCCGGAAAGCGCGACTGAATCCAAAGATCACCAGTGTCGCGACCATATCCGCGGCAAAAGCATCCCATGGCGCCGGCCAGTCGACCACAAACAGCACCGCCGCGCCCGCAGCCACGCACAGGATGTAGGCCACGCACACCCACCCGAGATCTCGACGATTCGGCATGGAAATCTCCTCAAAATTTTGTTTTAAGGAGGTCATCTTACATAAACCCGACGATCACATGCGACACTGCATGCATGAGCGACTATTTGTTTGTTTACGGGACTCTACGCCGCAGTCATGGCGGCCCCATGCATACCTTCTTGTCCAGTCGCGCCCGGTTTGTCGCCGAAGCTTATGTGCAAGGGCAGCTCTACGACATCGGCAGTTACCCAGGGCTTATCGAGTCCAGCATCTCTGGCGAGCTCGTCGCGGGCGAGCTGTATGACGTGCACAATGACGAGGAGTTGCTGGCTCGCCTGGACGACTACGAACAATGCAGCGCCGAGTATCCCGAACCTTGGGAATATCAGCGTAAAAAACTGAGCGTGCGGCGCGATGACGGCCAGTGGGTCGACGCGTGGGTCTATGTTTACAACTGGCCGGTCGAACACCTGCCCCGAATCGGCTAAAGGCGAAGTCTCAGGCCGCCTTGGGGGGTTGATGCTGTTCCACTGCCACCTCTCTGGCCAGAGGGATGAGTGACTCCGGCACATTCAGATAGCTGCGCAAGACGATATCGACAGTATCCGCATGCAGCGGTGGCGAAGACTCGAAGAAACGCTTGACGCGCTGCATATGGAGAGCCTGAGTACTGGCACTGTGGGGCATGGACGTGTCCAAAAATGTCGATGCTCACATCATCTGAAATCAGATGTGAAGAGATCGTGACCATCCCCAGGGCGCGCCTTCGAGCGCCACGCCAAAAGAAAGTTGAGCCTGACCGCATCCAAATGTGCCCCACCCCGCGTAGTAGGCATGTAAGACATAACAGTCTCTCCTGGGAGGATGCACAATCATGAAACTTTCGATACCGGCCGTCGTCGTGACGGCCACCAGTCTCATCGCCGGCTTGGCGCACGCTTCGAGCCACCGCGAGGCGCCCTTCATCACTTCTACACCGAAGGTTGATGGCACCGATTTCTACATGTTTCGCAGCTACGAAACCGGCCGCGAAGATACCGTCACGCTGATCGCCAATTACCTGCCGCTGCAGGATGCCTACGGCGGCCCCAACTACTTCTCACTGGATCCCGACGCGCTGTACGAGATTCATATTGACAATTCTGGCGATGGTGTCGAGGACATCACTTTCCAGTTCCGCTTCAACACCGAAACGGTAGGGCTGTCGATTCCCGTCGGTGATAACACCGTGGCCGTGCCGCTGGCCAACATCGGCCCAATCAGCAGCGCCGACAACAGTGCACAAAATGTGCTCGAGACCTACAGCGTCAACGTTGTCCGCGGCGACCGCCGCACCGGCGCTTCGCAGGCAGTGACCGACGGCAGCGGTGAGACGGTATTCACCAAACCCATCGACAACATTGGTAACAAATCCATCGCAGACTACCCGGCGTATGCGCAGAGCTTTGTGCACCAAGCAAGCGTTCCTGGTTGCGACGGCTCAGCCCGCGTTTTCGCTGGCCAGCGTCACGAGGGCTTTGTGGTCAATCTGGGCGAAACCTTTGACCTGGTGAACATCGCGGTTCCGGTCGAAGAGCTTGGCCCGGAAGGACAGGACGCACGCGCGCTGGAGCAAAATTCCATCGCCGACAAGAACGTCACATCGATCGCGCTGGAAGTGCCGATCAGCTGCCTGCTGCAAAACGAGGACAGCCCCATTATCGGCGGCTGGACCACCGCCAGCATGCGTCAGGCACGGGTCTTGAACCCACAGCCGCAGCGCACCGACAACGGCAGCGCTATCAGCAACCCGACCGGCAGCGCCGTCCAAGGTGGCGCATGGAATCAGGTGTCACGCCTCGGCTCTCCGCTGGTTAACGAAGTGGTCATCGGCCTTCCGGATAAAGATCTGTTCAACGCCTCCGAACCCAAAGACGATGTGGCCAACTTTGCACCCTACGTGCTCACACCCACGCTGCCCGAGCTGCTGGAAATTCTGTTCGGTGGTGCTGGCGTCAAAGCCCCTGACGTTTTCCCACGCACCGACTTGGTCGCGGTCTTCCTGACCGGGGTTGACGGTTTAACCCTGGTCGATGGCTCAAACAGCGTGCCTTCGGAAATGCTGCGCCTGAACACCAGCATCGCACCGACGGCCATCCCGGAGCAGAACGACCTTGGCGTACTCGGTGGAGATTTGGCGGGGTTCCCGAATGGCCGCCGCCCGATCGATGATGTCGTCGACGTGGCCCTGCGCGCCGCTATGGGTGTGCTCATACCAGCGGATGTGGACCCGGCGTCTGCCGACTCGCGAGCGTTGAGCTACACCGATGGCGCCCGCCCCGACCCGACAGCTTACCTTGCGGTATTCCCGTACCTGGATCACCCGCTGGCCGGCTCACCCAACGAAGTTGCGGGGTTGTAAGTCATGACACGCCTACCCACTCTAACCGCGCTGGGCGTGCTGACGCTGCTGGCGGTGACGGGCTGCAGCGAGAGCAATATCTCGTTCCCAGACCGCACCCCGGCGCCATCAGCACAGCCAACGCCTAGTCCGGTCGCCACCGCGACGCCCACGGCCACGCCGACACCGACTCCGACACAACAAGTCGGTACGACGTCGCAAGTGCTTACCTTGTCGCGCAGCCGCTCGGATGTCGACGAACCGTTTGCCGTCAACGGCGGCGCGTTTGGTTTCAACGACACCACGGAAACGGGCTCCCCTATTCCGGTCAATCAATAAGATGTGCCGGAATATCAGCCCCCGCTTGACGCGGGGGCTTTTTCTTTTGGCGACGTTGATGCCAGTGGTTGCAACGCCTGCGCCTTACAAACCGTCAGAACCCGGCGCGGTTCTGCTGCAAATACCGCCGTCCGCCGAGCAAGTGCGCCGCATCAGCCACGCTCAACTCAACGTCACACAAGCCACCAACCTCGCGCGGATTTTCATTCAACGCGCCCGAAGCACGGCTGATCCGCGCGAACTCGGCTATGCCCGCGGGGTTTTACAGCCCTGGTGGAATCAAGCCGAACCGCCCAACGAAGTCCTCTTGATGCGCGCAACATTGCGCCAGTCTTGGCATGACTTCGATGGTGCTCTTGACGATCTCAACCGTGTCCTCGAGACACAACCGCGCAATGCTCAAGCCTGGTTGACCCGGGCCACGATTTTGCGCGTGCAGGGTCGCTATCCGGAAGCCGCGCAAGCGTGCACCGCACTGAGCGAACTCAGTGATCCGTTTGTTGCCACCTTGTGCAGCGCGGCGATTGATGGTTTAAGTGGCCAACTCACCGACGCGCGAGCGCGGCTCAGCGCCTTGCAAAACCAGCGACAGACTCAGCCCGCAGCCATTGATGCCTGGTATCTGGCCGAACGCATCGACATGGCCATCCGTGCCGGCGACGATGCGGAGTCACAAGCGCTGTTCGATATTGCTCTGTCCGAGTACCCAGACGACATCGACATCCGCGCCACCTATGCGCATTGGTTGATCGCACGCGATCAAGCGCAGAAAGTGATTGAGCACATTCCGGCTGATGTGCAGGCCGACGCACTCCTCCTGCCGTTGTACTTGGCCATGAAGGCGACCAATCATCCGAGCCAGCAGGCGCTGGCCGAGCAACTCAGTGCGGGGTTTGCCGCTGGATCGCGCCGCGACCGCTCCCCACACCGGCGCACTCAAGCGCTGTACCTGCTGGCACGTGGCCAGCACCTGGACGCCCTGCGCGTTGCGCGTGAAAACTGGAATGAGCAGCGCGAGCCCGATGATGCACGCCTGCTGCTGGAGAGCGCCGCGCGCGCCCAGCAACCCGAAGCAGCCGATACGGTGCGCCGCTGGCTCACACGCAGTGGCCTGCAAGACACGAGGCTAGAACCGTGGTTGTGAGACATCTGATTTTTGCACTGATGTGCCTGTGGTCAGCGAGCAGCCAGGCGCATCAACCCAGCGACAGCTATCTGGAGCTGACGCTGAGCTCGGATGGTGTCAGTGGCCATTGGCAAATCGCCTTACGCGATCTGGTCACACAGGTGGACATGGACCGCGACGGTGATACTCAGCTCAGCTGGGATGAGCTCCACTCCGCGCTGCCCATGCTGTCGCTGCAAGCCCAAACATGGCTGAGCTTTTCTCGTGGCAATACCACGTGTGAACCCGTGCAGATCGAAGATTTGCTGGTCAACGACCGCAACGACGGGCCATTCGCCTGGCTCTCGATTTCCGCGGATTGCCCGATTCGCTCGTCCGAAAACGTCAGCCTGGATTATTCCTTTCTGCATCTCGCAGACCCAACCCACCGCGGCATACTGACGCTGCAAACCGGCACCATCACGCACAGCGCCGTGCTGATTCCAGGCGCAGGACCACGCGCATTCTCGCTGTCTCAGCCATCGTATTGGACCACCGCAGGTGACTATCTCTGGCAAGGCATCTGGCACATCTGGATTGGCCTCGACCATATTCTTTTCCTGCTCGCGTTGCTGCTACCCGCGGTGCTGGTTCACGACAAAGGACGCTGGCACCCTGCCCCCGATCTGCGCGGCAGCGTGCGTGACGTTGTTGGTGTTGTCACCGCATTCACCGTGGCGCATTCGATCACCCTGACACTGGCCATGCTGGGCGTCGTGACCGTGCCCATCAAACCCATCGAGATTGCCATCGCGGCCTCGGTTGCCATCGCCGCGCTGAACAATCTGTTTCCGCTGTTTGGTCACAAGCGCTGGGTGTTTGCTTTTCTGTTCGGCCTGATCCACGGCTTTGGATTTGCCTCGGCCTTAAGTGACCTGGGACTGCCGGACACCATGCGCCTGCTCAGTCTGCTCAGCTTCAATGTGGGTGTCGAACTGGGGCAACTGGCCATCGTGCTGGTCTTCATCCCCATCGCGTTCGCCCTTCGGCGCAGCGCGCTCTACAACCCGGGTATACGCGTAGCCGGCTCGCTGAGCGTGACTTTGGTTGCGGTTTACTGGGTGATTCAGAGGACACTCTGAATCACCCAACGGCATCCGCCGCGGCGGCCTAACTTAACGCGAGTTCAAGCGCAGGCCTTGAGGCGGGACAACGCTGCAGACTCTTCCATCTTCAGCAACCAATATACGGGTCAGGGTCCGGCGCATTCTGGAATGTTTCACTACCCACGTTGAGATTGTCCCAGTACAGCTTGCGCACCTGCATGTTGGCGGAGTTGAACAGGCAGTAGTCGGCCGATTTGAACACGGCCTCACCGCCCAAGCCCAGATGCGCCATCGCAGCGTCAATCACGCCTTTGTCTGCCAGATCGGTCAACACCCCCCAGCCGATAAAAGCCCACGGTGCAACCGGCGGAATCGGATAACCCGGGCCAAACTCAAACACTGCGGCGGCTGGATCGTAGTCTTCGATGCCCGGCACCCAAGCCGCTTCTTCCAACGCGCGACGGATCTGCCAGTTGCTGATCGCAATATCACCGGCATTCACCATCAGAGGCTCACTGCCACCTTCCAAGTCAATTCCCATCAGGTGATTGGCCTGACGACGCGCCTGCAACAAAATGCGTGAAGCAATCCCCGCGGAGCGCGGCGTGGCGAAACTCGTGCCACCCACACCATCGTCGTAGCCGTCTTCACAAGCCTGGCAATACGGCAGCGTCTGAGTGAAGTCAGCGAGAAAATCGGGGAAGCTGCCGGACACCGGCTGACGCCCCATTGATGAGCTTTCCGGCTCGTTCTCAGCGGTTTCTTCAAAGCCAGCCACGCCAATGCTCCACCACGGGCCGCAGGTCGAATCCGCTTGCGCCAGAGCCGGGGTGTTGTCACACGCGCCAAAGTGCAGTTTGCCGTTGGTGTAGACACCCTTGAAGCTGTCAGTCAAATTGCCGGGCAAGGGAATCGAACCGATTGGTCCGTAACTGGTGGTGACGATATCGACTGCAGGGTGTGAAAACGCCTTCACTTCTGCCGCATCCGCAGTGCCTTCGAGGAAGTACAGCACCGTTTCCGGGTTGGCATTCAGGACCGATGCCGACGTCCCTGAACCATGGGTATCGCTCTCGTCGTCGGGCATGACGGGAATGGTGCCCGGCGAAACGGCACTGGCAATCACGTTTGTGCCTTTGAACCAAACTGCTTCGCACTGCAACGCTTTGCTCCACTCATCGCGAGCCACATCATGCTCGTAGTCAGCGGTGAAATCTCCGCTGCGGGTGAGTTCCATGACACAGCTTGGGGCAATGCCAAACTCATCCAGCACGGATTGGGTGACTGCATCCGGAGCGGCGTCGGGATAGATGGCGCTGCCTTGGTACCAATGTTGGTGATACATGTTGATACCGGTATCAATCACCGCCACCACAGTTCGCGGCTTGGCCACCGAATCAATGCCGTCTGTTTCGGCCCGTGGCCCGGACGACGGCGTGACCGACACCTCCGCGCTGTCCGACGTTTCGCTATTGACACCCGCACTCTGCCGGGCGGTATCGGTGGCCCGTCCACCACAGGCGACAACAAGAAACGCCGCAGCGGCCAGGGAGACATAACGCAGAATGGACATCGCACAACCATGAAAAGCTTTGGAGTGCGCTTACACGGCTCCGGCGATGTTTTTGTTCCCCACGCAGGCCCAGCTGCTGTGCTGAAAGCTTAGCCTCCGGCCAGCCTGCCCGGCACACCCCCTGGAAACAATCCGGTCTGCTCACCCTGTTGCACAGTGGCATCAAGACAGGCCGCGAACAGGTCCGCGGCAGACTCAGCCGCCATATTCAATTGCTCGTCATAACAGTAGGCGCCGATCGGCTTGTAGTCCCCCATGACATCCTCCGGCGCCGTGCCTTGGGGCACATTGGCGATGGTTTCCATGAAGTTCGGATGCGGGAGCATGTGACGATAAATGATCAAGCCATCGGGGAACGGCCCCCAGGGCAGCCAGGTGATACCGTTCTCAGCCCTGGCCCATTCCGGGCGATCTGCCGGATCGGTGACCATGACCGTGTAAAACCCCTCCTCGTCCACCGCGACCTGGTCATCACGGGCGCAAGCCACATAGCGCTGGGTTGCGAATTCAGCCTGGCATACCGACCAGAAGCGCAGTTGTTCCTCGCTCCAGCCCACCCCGGGAGCGCCGCGCCAGCTGGGCGCCCGCCCGCGGACAACATAGCTTGAGCCGAAGTGTCTGGAGAACGCGATCGAGATGTACTTGTTGTGGATATTGCTGAGAAATCCGCCGCCTCCCGTCAGCGGCAAACCGCTGGGCTGCTCTCCCAATGGCACGCCCACAATGTTGCCCAAGGTCTGCAGGACTACGGTCGGCAGCCCGTAGAACACCTTGGATCGGGGCGGCATGACGGCGGTCGGAAAGTTCACGGCACCGAGCAGCGCATCGGGTATGTCAGCCTCCAGTAGCAGGCTGTTCAGGCCAGGGTCAGGGACGTTCCCGCCCAGCGTCGGCGCCGCGGGTTCATCACAATCCGCAAACGGCAGCAGTTCCTGGCTGCCATCGGCCGTTTCCAGGGTCAGGACGGGAAGCCCGACACCACCATCGAAGTCATAGCCTTCCTCCGGCACGTAGCTGCGATAGAAAATGCCGGTACCGATCGGATTGGGGTAAGCGCTCTCCCCCGACGGAATCGCACCCGAATAAATGGTGTTGGATGCTGGCTCATCTGGCTTGGCGGTAAATTCCACATAGACGGTGTAACCGCCTCCCAAGGGCGCGCTCTGATCAAAAAACGGATTGGGCTGATCGTCGGCCGGCATGATCTCTTCATCGGCAATCGCATCGACGGGGCGCAGAACCGGATCGTAAACGTTGTAAGAGAAATACCTCATGTGCCCAAAGCGGCCATCGATGCGCACGCGGGTGCCGGGCACGTGAGGAATGATCGCCACCCAGTATTTCGCGGATTCATCTGGGAACGCGATGTTGGTGATGTTGATATCCGAGGCGATCTGCCAACCGCAGGCAACGCCTGCCGGCAACTTCGGCCTTTCGGGTCGAGTATCGGGCAGATCGGCAGGTCGTTCGGGACCGGTTGCGACGTGCGTTGTATCTCCCTCGCCCAGAGAAACCGCTTGCTTACCGCCACACCCCGAGACCAAGACCAACACAACACTGACCAAAACCAACCATACGGACTGACGTAACACCATCTTGTCTCCTCACTGATGATCAACGAAGATCGCCGATTCAGTGCTCTTTTTATAAACTAACGACCATTCGGGGCGACCTACGTGCTTCACTCACAAAGGTAACCAATCCTGGGTTTTTAACCAAAGCTGGTTAGTTTGGCCCTCCGCCAAGCTAAGCCTGGGCTCTTATTGGTATGAATTGCCGCCAGTGACCCTGACGTTTCCTCTCAACATCGTGATCGGCAATCCGGTATTTTATGCCCCAGCCACTCTGTTTGGACCATCAAAATGAACCCTCCAGATAAACCTCTTGTCGCCGTCGTCATGGGCAGCCAATCAGACTGGGATGTTATGCAACATGCCAGCGAAATCCTTCGCGAATTCTCGGTGCCTCACGTATCCGAAGTGGTATCTGCTCACCGCACACCAGACAAGATGTTCCGGTTTGCCGAAACGGCCAAAGAGCGCGGCATACAAATCATTATTGCTGGAGCGGGTGGCGCTGCCCATCTCCCCGGCATGTTGGCAGCCAAAACGACATTGCCGGTACTTGGCGTTCCGGTTGCTCGAGAGTCCTCCATGTTGCGAGGCATTGATTCCTTGCTGTCCATCGTGCAGATGCCGGGTGGCATTCCGGTCCCAACCTTCGCCATTGGGATACCGGGCGCCAAAAACGCGGCGCTCAGTGCGATCAGCATTTTGTCGCTGAGCGACAGCAGTTTGTCGGAGCAACTGGCGCAGTTTCGCCAGAAGCAAACGGAGAGCGCAGACAAGCAGGTGCTTGCATGAGTCAGGTTTTGGGCATTCTGGGCGGCGGCCAGCTGGCCATGTTCATGTGCCATGCGGCCCGCGAACTGAATGTGTCAACGATTGTGCTCAGCCCCGATGGCGACGCCTGCGCACGCGACGCCTGTGATGAGTTCATTCTGAGTGATTACGACGACCCAAGCGCGTTGCAGCGCTTAGGTGAAAGCTGCGATGTGGTCACACTCGACAATGAGCATATTCCCGAAGAAGCCTTGCTCAGCGTCGCTAGGCACTGCGCGGTCTATCCCCAGCCGGGGGTTATGTCGCGTCTGCGTGACCGCCTGTTACAACGCGGCCTGCTGACCGAGCTCAACGTCCCGCAAGTTCGCTTTTGGTCGGTGGACACGGAAGCGTCGATGCGAGCGGCTGCCCAGGGCGCTATCTTCCCTGCCGTTTTGAAGCGCCGTCATGGTGGTTACGACGGCTATGGTCAGGCGAAGGTCGAGCGCTCTGAAGATCTCGCAGCAGCATGGGACAAATTGGCTCAAGCGCCCTGCATCTTAGAAGCTTGGGTGCCCGGTGTTTCGGAATTCTCCATCGTTGGCATGCGTGCCCATGACGGCGAAATCAAGCTGTATCCGGAAATCGCCAACTGGCACAGTGAAGGTCAGTTGGTCCGCTCTGATATACCCGCTCAGCTCCCTGCGGAGATTGCCTCAGCAGCACAAAACATCTGGCGACAGGTTGCCGACGGTCTGGACTATCGTGGCGTACTCACCATCGAGTTTTTCGTCGATCAGGAGAACACACTCATGGTCAACGAAATCGCCCCACGGGTTCACAACAGTGGACACGTCACGCAACTTGTCAGCCCGCATAGCCAATTTATGGCTCATGTGCGAGGCGTTCTTGGCATGTCACTGCCCGACATTGAGCCCGTGATACCCGGGACCATGTGGAATATTTACCCGCAGCACGGCCTGCATGATCCCGAACTCGCTCAGAAGGCGGAAAACCAGGCAGGGGGGCGGATTTTGCTGTACGGAAAGTCCGCTCGACCGAGACGGAAAATGGGTCACTGGCTGGCCACTGAAGAAGAGCGGCCGTTGGTCTCAGAAGTCATGAAAAATGCCGAACACCGCGACGCGTCATGATGCCCACTCGCCATACGCCACCTGCTTGATTGCGTCGAAGAGCGGCCAATCACGACAGCACTTTGGGTGATACCGCACCTGTCTAGCGAAACAGGTCTGAATCACTGCGGCTGCTCAAACGCCTAGCATTGTCTCGGAACGTAGCTGGGGTTTGATCAAACCACCTTTTGCAGCTTCGGTGAAAAACCGCGAGGTCGGAATAGCCGAGGCTGTGGGCGATGCGTGCCAGCGGGATGGTGGTGTCTTCGAGATATTCCCTGGCCAGTTCTTTGCGCGTCGCGTCTCGGACTTGTTCGAAGCTGGTGCCAAGGGCTTTAAGTTTTCGCTGCATGGTGCGTGGATTCAGGCGCAATGCACCGGCTGCTGCAGCGATGTCGACGGTCCGAAATCGCATCAGCTGAGCCAGCAGTTGTGACAGCTGACCGTCAACCGGCAAGTCGCGCGGCAGCGCCGTGCCATTGAGGTATTGCTCCACTGTGCGCAACATCAACGGGCTACTTTTCGGCAAGTTGCGTCGACTCGCGAGCAGGTCCAACTTGATGCCGTCAAATGGCTGCTCAAAACGGGGCGTCATGCCCAGACTACCCCGGTAGCGCGCCGACTCACTCAGGGGGCGGTGACGAAAGCAGATGGCACTGGGAAACACATTGCCCTGCGACACGATGTCGACCAATTTGGCCAGATGCGCAACGGCGTGTTCGATCGCCTGCCGGGCTTGAATACGATCAGCAATCGGAATGACCAACTGCACGCTCTCATGCTCCCGGTCATCCGGTATGACCTCGATTGTCACACCCGGGGTATGGAAGTGAATGTACTTGGCCGCGATCACAAGCGCCTCATGCACATTGGGGGCAGCCTGGATTGCGAGAAAGATGGGGCCGAGAAACTCCAAGGTCTGCTCGTTCGCGAGTTGCAGACCAAAGTCTGAAATGCCAAGCGTGCTCGCGGGATATTCCAGCGCCTGAAGGACGTTCTTATAAGAGACGCGCGATTCAGCATCGGCCAAAGCGGCCAATGAAAGCCCCACCTGCCGCAGCGTCAAATCTGGATCGTGTCCAAGTTTTGTGAGCAAGGCGGCATAACTGTCCAGTGCGCCGGCTCGGATGGGAGTTTCCATGCGATTCCTCGAGACTGTCGCGTGAGGTCACTATATTGACGCGTGAGATCATTGTCCAAGTACAAATCGCCGCGCACACTGGCGTCGCCTTAAGCAAAAACAACATTGAGGAGACAATCATGGCCATCCCTGATCCGATCAACCGCCAAGACCGTTTGCTGTGCCTGCATACCAGCGATGTCGAGCCCATCGATATTGGCAACGTGCTGCCCGGCGTTAAAGTCTGGCCGCTGTTTCTCGATTCCGAAAACGGCGTCTGGGTGCTCAAAGCCGAGTTTCAGCCGGGCACCTTGCTGCCCATGCACTTCCACACCGGTACGGTCCACTTCTATCAGATCTCCGGCGAGTGGCACTATGTTGAGCATGCGCAGGATGTCCAGAAAGCGGGGAGCTACTTGTATGAGCCGGGTGGTTCTGTGCACACATTTACGGTCCCGGCGGATGCCAAAGAACCCGCGGTCGGCTTCATGGTTGTGCAGGGCGCCAACGTAAATTTCGACGCAGACGGCAACTTCGTCAACGTGATGGACGCCGGCTGGATCGAGCATGTCATCAACGAGTGCGCCCAAGCGGCAGGTCAGACTGCACGCTATATCAAACCGAAGGCGAAAGCCGGTTTCTCCAACGTCTGAGGTCAAATTTATGTTGAACAATAAAACAGCATTGGTCACCGGCGGAGCATCCGGCCTCGGCTTGGCCGCGGCGACCACCATGGCGAAACAAGGCGCCCGTGTGTTTATCGCGGACGTGCAAGACGAACTGGGGCATGCAAGGGCGGCGAAGATCGGCGGCGACTTCATCCACCTTGATGTGGCATCAGCCGATGATTGGGCAGCCTGCATGTCCACTATTGAGGAGAAGGCCGGTGGGCTGGACATCCTCATCAACAACGCCGGTATTGCTGCAGGGGGTACGCTGGAAACCGAGACCTTGGAGGGCTTTAACCGAACCATGGCTGTGAATCTGGGCGGCGTATTTCTGGGCTGTCAGGCGGCGGTTCCGCTGATGAGCAAGAGCGGAGGCGGTTCGATCATCAACGTGTCGTCTATCTTCGGCATTGTGGCAGATCAGTTATCCCTGGCTTACTCCGCGTCCAAAGGCGGCGTTCGCGCCATGACCAAGGCCATCGCACTGGATTGCGCAGCGCGCCAGACGGGCGTGCGAGTGAACTCCGTTCATCCCGGGTTTGTGGCAACGCCCATGGTGGCCTCGGCAACGGGCGCCATGCCGGATGACATGGCCGAGGCCTATGCGGCCCGCACTGTTGGTCAAACGCCTCTGGGGCGGATTGGTGAACCGGACGACATCGGGGACGTGATAGCATTTCTGGCATCGGATGCTTCACGTTATATGACGGGCTCGGAAATCGTCGTCGATGGTGGCTTTACAGCCCGCTGATTGATCATGAGCTTTCAAGACGCCATCCACCGCGGCTGTTTTGTCAGCCGCGGCTTCCAACTGTCCTATCTGGATTCCGCGCCCGGCGATCAGGAGAGGCCCGTATTGCTGTTCATTCACGGGTTCCCGGACACAGCCGACATGTGGCTGCCGCAGATGGAATTCATGCATGCCCAGGGCTACCGCTGCCTGGCCGCTGATACGCTGGGTTGCGGGGCGTCGGAAATGGCTCCAAAGCTGTCGGATTACAACGCCGAGAAAATCGCGGGCGACAGTGTGGGCCTGCTGGACGAGCTTGGCATCAATCAGGTTGACCTTGTCGGCCATGATTGGGGAGCCGCGCTGACGTGGCTGATCGCAGGCCATTACCCGTCCCGCGTGCGCAAGCTCTGTGTCATGTCCGTCGGCCACCCCATGGCCTATGCTCGGTCTGGTCTGGATCAGAAGTTGAAGGGGTGGTACATCATCTACTTCCTGTTTGCCGGTCTCTCCGAGAGGCTGCTCATGGGCGATGGCCGCCTCAGCTTCCGGCGCGTGTTCCGCAGCCACCCAGACATGGAGTCGGTCATTTCCCGTTTATCGGCTCCCGGGCGGCTCACAGCAGCCGTGCGAATCTACCGGGCGAGTCTGCCGACAGTGCTTTTGAAACCACAACCCCGGATCAAAGCGGATGTGCTGGGCATCTATAGCCAGGATGATGCTTTCTTAGTGCCATCGCAGATGCTCGACTCGGAAAAATGGGTCGATGGCCGGTGGCAACCCGAGTTTATTGACGGCGGCCATTGGATTCCGCTCGAGCAGCCGCGCTACACGAATGAGCGGCTACATGACTGGTTCAGCTCCTGTTTGCCAACACCAGCAGACTGATACGCTGTGCTATCGGCTGAGACTAGGGAACCGCGAAACGGCTGTCGTAAGTGCTGCGCCGGTTTTGCAGTTGCTGCCGGCGCGTTTCGGGGCTGATCATCGGCGTACTTGACGGCAAGGCGCTGTTCAGTTCATCAAGTTTCAGCAGGCGGGTCTCCAGCGCGGGATGGCCGCCATTCTCGGGCAGTCGCTGCCACCGGATCATCAACGTACCCTCGTGCAAGCCGGCGGCATCCAGCCAGTTGTAAACGCCGGGGTCACTCAGCGAGACCACGAAGCTGTAGCGACCATCGGCATCGGGCAGGGCCTGGGCCTGATTCAGGCTGGTCTGGCGACCGGGATCGACGCCGACCATCCACGGATCAGTCACCGGTACGATGAAATATTCCGCACCGCCCGGTTCGAGCGTGATGAGCAGACATTCGTCATCGGCGATGCGGAAATGTCCGAAACTGTTGGCCTGCGTCACCAGCGCGCCGGGCGTTGCGACCATGCTGGGCTGGGGAAAGCTGTTGGCGGGTTTGGCCATGGTTTTCAGGCCGAGCAGCGCGGTGCCATAGACCGGCGCGGCCTTGAGTAGAAAGTTTGAGGTACGACGGGCGACTTCCTCATCGCTGAGTTCAGCGCCGGGTTCGCCCAGATACTCCACCTTAAGCGAATCGTGAGCGTCCGTGCTCCAGTCGCCGAGATTGCTGCGAATGAACAGCAACTGGGTCGCGTCGGTGGATTGCAGATGATTGGGACGACCGTTGGCCGGTTCGGAGTCAATGGTGATCCGGTAGTCGCCATTGGCATCAATGGCCAGCTGCTTGCCGTCAAGAAACGCCTCGGTGCCCTGGGTGACCGGATCGTTGATCAGCGAGAAACTCACATCGGCCGGTCCGTTGCCGAAGCGGTGTCCGTGGATTACGTAGCTTGCATCCGCGCTGATTGGCACGGTCCGATAGGCATTGTCCGGATTGTCGAAAGCCCAGCGCGAGCCCGGCATGTCCAGACCGAACCAGTGGTGCGGTCCGGAGGCCAACCAGTGCACCCGCGGCACCGTCGGGTTGCTGTTCAGGCTCATCGCGATGCCACCGTTCACCAGCTCGTCGATCGCGTTGTCGAGGCGACTGCGCGCCTCGGTGCTGGCAAGCAGACCGTGTGCGCCCAGATAGGCCGTTTTGAGCACACCGCGTTCCACGGCAAACGGATAAGCCTGGCGGATCTCGAGCAACCGGGCATCAAGCAATGCCTGTGCGTCGTTGGCCAGCGAATTATCAGCGGCGCTGCTGTGAACGCCGGCCGAGTTGCAGGCGCTGATGCTAAATGCCAGTAGCACCAGACAGGGCGCGGTCAGGCGCGCCAGTATGGTTCTCAATGAGGTTTCCTTATCGCCAGAATTCTCTATAGCGGACTAGACCGTAAAAGTCACCGAGCATGTGTCCAGTTCGCATTTCTCATAACATACACATGTGTTGCACGTTGCGGCTACTCGATTCAGGGCTGGGACCTGGCGGATATGAAAAATCGAGACACTCGCGCATCAAAAATGTGCATCTAATCTTTTGGCATAGACCAAAAGACAGACGCAGAAACAATTAATTCAGGATATGAGAACTGGTGAAATACCTCGTTTTTCTAAGCATACTCATTGCCGGTTTCACCTGCCATTCACAGGAGCCGAACACTTGTCCAGAAGGTGTTAACGTTCCAGATTCGCTTATTGGTTAATGGCACAGAAAAACCACCCGAAACGACATTGATGGCCATCAAGCCATTGAGATTACGAATGATTGTCGGTTTTTTTATTACGAATATGGGAGCGGATTGTTTTTGTCCGAGTGGGTAAAAGGACTCGACGCAGACAGGAAAATGGAATTTAGCCACACCCGAGGACAGCAAATTTCGCATATCACGAAAGACACTTTAGAGCTTTCAGAGAATAAAGACCTGGTGACCATTACCGACAAGAGCAGCGGCAAGGTGATGCAACAATGGGAAAACCATTGTCATCCCATGGCAATGGAAAGCTGGAAAATTAGTAGAGGTTGAGTTTAAAAAATCAGCAAAGCCAAGTGCGTTTTAAATCACCATGCCTTGCGACATAGCTCGACGTTCTGGACCATTCCTCCTACCGACGAGGAAAGTTCTACTGTTACAGCAGGCAAAGCACCGCCAAATACTGACCTCACATTGAGGTTCTAATACAGACTGAATTACGTGTGCGGTGGTTTATTACTCCACCGTAACCGACTTGGCCAAGTTACGCGGCTGATCCACATCCGTGCCTTTGAGAATCGCGACGTGGTAAGCCAGCAACTGCAATGGGATAGTGTAGACAATCGGTGCAATCAGATCATCCATATGCGGCATGGGTGTCACCCGAATTGCAGGCTCTGAACGAATGCCGGTGTCACGGTCCGCGAACACGTAAAGTTGCCCACCCCGCGCCCGCACAACTTCCAGGTTGGACTTGAGCTTGTCGAGAAGGTCGTTGTTGGGTGCGACCACAATAGTGGGCATCTCCTCGTCAATCAGCGCCAACGGTCCATGCTTCAATTCGCCCGCGGCATAAGCTTCCGCGTGGATATAGGAAATTTCCTTGAGCTTGAGGGCGCCTTCCATGGCGATCGGGAACTGGCTTCCACGGCCCAGGAACAAAGCATGTTGCTTGTCCGCAAAATCTTCAGACAGCTCCTGGATGGCTTTATCCATCTTCAGCGCCTCTTCAACCAAACCCGGCACTTTGGACAGATTGGCCACCAGATCGGCTTCGGCCTCACCAGCCAAACGGCCGCGCAGCTTGCCCAGCATGCCAGCGATCAGCAACAGGGAAATCAACTGGGTGGTAAAGGCCTTGGTCGAAGCGACGCCGATTTCGGGTCCCGCTCGCGTCATCATGGCTAGGTCGGACTCGCGCACCATTGAGCTTTGCGGTGAATTGCAGATGGTCAGCGTAGCCAGGTAGCCGGCTGTTTTGGCGAAATGCAGCGCGGCCAAGGTGTCCGCTGTCTCACCCGATTGCGACAGGGTAATGAACAAGGTGTTTTGCGGAACCACCACATCGCGATAACGGTACTCGGAGGCCAGCTCGACGTTCACCGGCACGCCGGCCAGCGTTTCAATCCAGTAACGCGCGACCATACCTGCGTGATAGCTGGTGCCACAGGCGACGATGTGAACATTCTGAGCCTGAGCCAAAACGCTTTCGGCTGCCGGCCCCATCGACTGCGGCAACAACGCATCGTGGCTAAGGCGTTCTTGCAAAGTGTCGGCCAGCGCTTGGGGCTGCTCGAAAATCTCTTTGAGCATGTAATGGCGATAGCCGCCACGATCCGCAACATCGGATTGCGAGGCCTCGTGAACGATGCGTTCAACCGCGTGCCCCGCGGCATCATAGACCTGCCAGTGATCGCGTCCGAGCTGGGCAACGTCACCTTCCTGCAGAAACACAACCCGTTGCGTTACCGGCACCAATGCGGCGACATCCGAAGCCACAAAGTTCTCGCCGATACCCAACCCCACAACCAAAGGACTTCCAGAACGGGCGACGACCAATTCGTCAGGCGTATCCAGTGAAATTACGGCCAAACCGTACGCGCCCTTGAACTGCCCAACCGCCGCTTGAACGGCAGCCAGCAATGACGGGCAGCGACGCAACTCAAAGTCGATTAGATGCGCGATGACTTCGCTATCCGTATCCGAGGCGAAAGCATAGCCCTCGGCTTTCAGCTGATCGCGGATGACGGCGTAGTTTTCGATGATGCCGTTGTGCACCACGGCAACACGCCCCGCTGAAACATGCGGATGTGCGTTGCGCTCGCTGACGTCGCCGTGAGTGGCCCAACGCGTATGAGCGATACCCAAAACACCGCGTACGGCCGTGTCATTCAGGACGTCTTCAAGGGCGGAAACTTTACCCACCGCGCGCGCCAACTGAAGCTCGCTGTCCTGCACCACCGCCACACCGGCCGAATCGTAACCCCGATACTCCAGCCGCTTGAGACCTTCGAGCAGGATTGGCGTGACATCACGCTGGGCTATCGCTGCGACAATACCGCACATATCACTTGTCCTTTTTTTGTGGTCGCTGCCAACCGTCCACCGTGATCTGACGCCCACGCGCCACTGTCAGCTTGTCCGCTGGGGCATCCTTGGAAATCACCGAACCCGCGCCAATTGTGGCATTCGCGCCCACGCTGACCGGCGCGACCAGAGCGGTGTCCGAGCCGATGAAAGCCCCATCTCCAATCCGCGTGATGTGTTTGTTCACGCCGTCATAGTTGCAGGTGATCGTGCCCGCGCCAACGTTGACGTTGTCGCCGAGGATTGCGTCACCGACGTAGCTCAGGTGATTGACCTTACTACCCTCGCCGATCTGAGCCTTCTTGGTTTCCACGAAGTTGCCGATGCGTGAACGATCCGCCATATGCGTACCCGGGCGCACACGCGCAAACGGCCCGATGCTGCACGACGCGCCAATGTGCGCATCTTCAACAACGCTGTTGGCTTCAATGCGCGTGGCGCTGCCAACCGTCACGTTGCGCAGCACACAATTGGGGCCGATGTGCACACCGTCGGCCAACTCCACATCGCCCTCGATCACGCAGTTCACATCAATCACGCAATCGCGCCCTGCTCTGAGACTTCCGCGCAAATCAAAACGTGCGGGATCCATCAGCTGCAGGCCCTCACCCATCAAACGCTCAGCCTGTCGTGCTTGATAGGCGCGCTCGAGCGCCGCAAGCTGCCGACGATCGTTCACGCCCGCGACATCGACCTCGGATTCTGCCAGCACCGCGTGCACATCCATGCCTTCGCGAGCGGCCTGGGCGACGCAGTCGGTCAGGTAAAACTCCCCTTGAGCATTGTTGTTGTCCAAGGCCCCGATCCAGCGCTTCATGGCCGCAGCCGGCGCCGCCAACAAGCCAGTGTTGATTTCGCGAATCTGGCGCTGCGCATCGTTGGCATCCTTGTGTTCGACGATACCTACAACGCGACCATTGTCACGCAGGATGCGACCGTATCCGGTGGGGTTCTCAACTTCCACCGTTAATACGGCCAAGGCGTCCCGCGCAGCCATTTCGCACAGCGCCTGCAGGCTGTTTTCACCGACCATGGGCACATCGCCGTAAAGCACCAGAACGACCGCATCATCGGGGATCAACGGCAGCGCCTGAGCGACAGCATGCCCGGTACCCAGTTGCTCGCGCTGCTCAACCCAGCTCAGGTCAATTGTATCGGCGAACGCCGCACGAACGGCATCACCGCCATGACCAAACACGACATGAATGACATCGCTCAGCGGTTGGGCCTGCCCGGACAAGACATGCGACAACAGACTGCGACCAGCAAGCTGCTGCAAAACTTTGGGTTCCGCTGAGCGCATCCGGGTTCCTTGCCCGGCCGCCAGAATCACACTGTGTACCGCCACGCGACTCATCCTTTTAAGTACCTACGCATAATAGCGTTGGATGCAAAAAAGGGCCGTAAACGGCCCTTTTTTCTAACTAAGTTCAGGTGTCGAAGTTCAGCGTTTGCTCTTCAGCTTGCTGACAAGATGCAGACGCGCCGCAGCTTCAGCCAGCTCGGCCTGAGCACGCGCCATATCGATGTCGGAGCCGGCTTGTGACAGCGCCTCTTCGGCACGCTTCTTGGCTTCGACCGCTGCAGCCTCATCAATGTCGCGCGCACGCTGGGCGGTGTCCGCCATCACGGTGACTTGATGCGGCTGGACTTCCAGCAGGCCACCGGAGACAAAGAACTCTTGCTCTTCATCGCCATTCTTGACCCGCACAACACCCGGGGTGAGACGCGTCAGCAACGGCGCGTGGCGGGGCGCAATACCCACCTCGCCCATTTCTGCCGGCGCAAACACCATGCTGGCGGTACCAGCGTGGATTTCGCCTTCGGCGCTGACGATGTCGACCTTGAGTTCCATCAGGGTTTAAACCTTCTCGGCTTTTTCGACGGCTTCTTCGATGGTACCCACCATGTAGAAAGCCTGTTCCGGCAGATGATCATACTCGCCATCGACGATACCGCGGAAGCCACGGATGGTGTCTTTGAGTGAGCAGTATTTGCCCGGCGAGCCGGTGAACACTTCAGCCACGTGGAACGGCTGCGACAAGAAACGCTGAATCTTACGTGCGCGGGCCACGATCTGCTTGTCTTCTTCCGACAGCTCGTCCATCCCCAGAATCGCGATGATGTCCTTCAGCTCTTTGTAGCGCTGCAGCACGCCCTGCACATCACGGGCGGTGTTGTAGTGCTCGGCGCCGATGACGTTCGGGTCAAGCTGACGGCTGGTGGAATCCAGCGGGTCCACAGCCGGGTAGATACCCAGCGAGGCGATGTCACGTGACAACACCACAGTGGCGTCCAAGTGAGCAAAGGTGGTTGCCGGCGACGGGTCAGTCAAGTCATCCGCAGGTACGTAAACGGCCTGAACGGAGGTGATCGAACCGGTCTTGGTCGAGGTGATACGTTCCTGCAGAACGCCCATTTCCTCGGCCAGGGTCGGCTGGTAACCCACCGCGGATGGCATACGACCGAGCAGTGCTGACACCTCGGTACCGGCCAGGGTGTAACGATAGATGTTGTCGACGAAGAACAACACATCACGGCCTTCGTCACGGAAGTATTCCGCCATCGTCAGACCGGACAACGCCACACGCAGACGGTTACCCGGCGGCTCGTTCATCTGGCCGTAAACCATCGCCACTTTGGACTGGGTCAGATCGTCAAGCTGGATAACGCCGGCTTCCGACATTTCGTGGTAGAAGTCGTTACCTTCACGAGTACGCTCACCGACGCCGGCGAAAACTGACAGACCGGAATGCTCTTTGGCGATGTTGTTGATCAGCTCAAGCATGTTCACGGTCTTGCCCACGCCGGCACCGCCGAACAGGCCGACCTTACCGCCCTTGGCAAACGGGCACAGCAAGTCGATCACCTTGATACCGGTTTCCAGCAGGTCGGTGGAACCCGACTGCTCTTCGTAGCTCGGCGCGTCGCGGTGAATCGACCAACGCTGTTCGGTCTGCACGTCACCGCGCTCGTCTTGCGGCTCGCCCAGCACGTTCATGATGCGGCCCAAGGTACCCTGACCAACCGGCACCGAAATCGGTGCGCCGGTACCTTCTGCCGACATGCCACGCTTGAGGCCTTCCGACGGGCCCATGGCGATAGCACGCACAACGCCATCACCCATCTGCTGCTGAACTTCCAGCGTCAGACCGGCGTCTGCGACACGCAGAGCGTCGTACACCTTGGGCATCGCATCGCGCGAGAATTCGACGTCTACGACGGCGCCGATAATCTGGACAATCTTTCCGGAACTCATCAATAAAGTCCTCTTTTCCTAAGCTTTTCGCCGCGTTACGGCAAGATTCAATTCAATTCGTAACCGCTTACACCGCGGCTGCGCCACCGACAATTTCCGCCAGCTCCTGAGTAATCGCAGACTGTCGCGCCTTGTTGTAGGCCAACTGCAAGTCCTCAATGATCTGTCCGGCGTTGTCCGAAGCGCTCTTCATGGCAACCATACGTGCGGCCATCTCGCAGGCCACATTTTCGACCACCGCTTGGTAGACCTGTGATTCAACGAAGCGCATCAGCACATCGTCCAGCAGCTCGACCGGCTCCGGCTCGTAAATGTAGTCCCACAGATCCAGCAACTCGCCATCTTCCTCACCCGTCTGCTCGGCCACCGGCAGCAACTGCTGCACGCCCGGACGCTGGGTCATGGTGTTGACGAATTCGTTGCTGAGCAGCAGCACGCGATCAACCTTGCCGTCGCGATAAGCATCAAGCACCACCTTCATCAGACCAATCAGTTGGTCCAGATGCGGCGTATCGCCCAGGTTGCTTTGCTCAGCAACGACGTTGCCGCCCAGGCGCTTGAAGAACGCACGTGCCTTGTTCCCAACCACGGCGATGTCGACATCCACATTCTGGTTTTTCCAGTGCTTCAGTTCGCCGAGCGTTTTGCGGAACAGGTTGATGTTGAGGCCGCCGCAAAGACCACGGTCGGTCGACACCACGATGATGGCGACGCGCTTCACTTCACGCTCCACCACAAATGGATGCCGGTATTCCGGATTGGCCTTGGACAGATGGCCCATGGTCCGGCGCAGACGCTCGGCATAAGGCCGGGACGCCATGACGCGGTCCTGAGCCCTACGCATTTTCGAGGCCGCGACCATTTCCATGGCTTTGGTGATCTTCTGCGTATTTTTTACGCTGCCGATCTTGGTGCGGATTTCTTTGGCACTTGCCATATCAGACTCTGTTCAACAGTGGGGGCTTACGCCGCCCACTGCTTCTTGAAGCCTTCGAGGGCAGCTTTGATGCCGCTCTCGATCTCGTCGTTGTAGTCACCTTTTGCATTGATGGTGTCCAGCAACGCTTGCTGTTCCGATGCAAGGTAACGGTGCAGGTCTTCGTCAAACTTAACGACTTTGTTGACCGGCACATCGTCGAGGTAGCCCTTGTCAGCGGCATACAGCGAGATCGCCATGTTGCCGACCGACAACGGTGCGTACTGCGCCTGCTTCATCAGCTCGGTGACACGCTGGCCGCGCTCCAACTGCTTGCGGGTTGCTTCGTCGAGATCCGATGCGAACTGAGCGAACGCAGCCAACTCACGGTACTGAGCCAGCGCCAGGCGAATACCACCACCCAATTTCTTGATGATCTTGGTCTGCGCCGCACCACCCACACGCGACACCGAGATACCGGCGTTCATCGCCGGACGGATGCCTGCGTTGAACAGGTCGGTCTCGAGGAAAATCTGACCGTCGGTGATCGAAATCACGTTGGTCGGAACGAAGGCGGACACGTCACCAGCCTGGGTTTCGATGATCGGCAATGCGGTCAGCGAGCCCGTCTGGCCTTTGACTTCGCCGTTGGTGAACTTCTCGACGTAGTCAGCGTTCACGCGCGCAGCGCGCTCCAGCAGACGGGAGTGGAGATAGAACACGTCACCCGGGAAAGCTTCACGGCCCGGCGGACGGCGCAACAGCAGGGACACGGAACGGTAGGCCACGGCCTGCTTGGACAGATCGTCATAAACGATCAGCGCATCTTCACCGCGGTCGCGGAAGTATTCGCCCATGGAGCAACCGGCGTACGGCGCGATGAACTGCATGGCCGCCGATTCCGAAGCCGACGCCGCCACCACAATGGTGTGCGCCATGGCATCGTTTTCTTCCAGCTTGCGCACCACGTTGGCAATCGACGACGCCTTCTGACCGATGGCGACGTAGACGCATTTCACGCCGGTGTCTTTCTGGTTGATGATGGCGTCGATAGCCAGAGCGGTCTTGCCGGTCTGACGGTCACCAATGATCAACTCACGCTGGCCACGACCAACCGGAACCATGGAGTCAACCGATTTATAGCCGGTCTGAACCGGCTGATCGACCGACTGACGCTCGATAACGCCCGGCGCCACTTTCTCGATCGGTGCGGTTTCTTTCGCCTCGATAGCGCCTTTGCCGTCAATCGGCTGGCCCAGCGAGTTGACCACGCGGCCCAGCAATTCGGGGCCAATCGGCACTTCCAGAATACGACCGGTGGTTTTCACCGTGTCGCCTTCGGTCAGATGTTTGTAGTCACCCAGAATCACCGCACCGACGGAATCACGCTCAAGGTTGAGCGCCAGACCGAACGTGTCGCCAGGGAACTCCAACATTTCACCCAGCACCGCGTCGGACAGACCGTGCACACGCACAATACCGTCAGCGAGGCTGACGATGGTGCCGGTGTTGCGGGCTTCGGTGAGAACCTCGAAGTTCTCGATTCGGGATTTGATCAGCTCGCTGATCTCAGAAGGATTCAACTGCATCGTCTGCAATCCTGTATTTATTGAGTGAGTGCGCTACGCAGGCGAGACATCTCGCCACGCACCGAACCATCGATGACTAGGTCACCGGCGGACACTACAGCCCCGCCGATCAGATCCGCGTCCACCGCCCACTGCACCTGGACGTCATCGCCCAGACGCTTTTTGAGCGCGTCGACAATACCGCTCTGCTGCGCTTCACCCAGCTCGGTGGCTGAGGAAATGTGCACACTGCGCAGATGCTCATAAGCCTCGCGCAACGCAGAAAACTCCTCTGCTATTGCAGGCAGCAGTGCCAGACGACGATTCTCGGCCAGCACTTTGAGCAAATTGCCCAGCGACGCATCACCGGCTGCGCCGGACAGCTGCTGCAACATCTCCAGCAGCTGCTCCGAACGAACGCCGGGATGGCCAATCAGAGCGGCCATGTCGTCATTGGACGCAGCCTCTGCCAAACGCGTCAGTGCATCACCCCATTGGGGCAAAGCCTGGGCGTCACGCGCGACGGAAAACGCAGCGCGGGCGTAGGGGCGTGCCAAAGTTTGCAACTCAGCCATGATGGCCCTCAGATCTGCGCCGCAAGGCGGTCAACGATATCGGAATGCGCCGCTGCGTCGATTTCGCGACCGAGAATCTTCTCGGCACCGCTGATCGCCAAAGTGGCCACTTCCTTACGCAGGGCTTCACGCGCGCTGGCAATGCTCTGGTCGATTTCGGCCCGAGCCTGTCCTTTGATGCGATCACCTTCGGACTGCGCCGCAGTGCGGGCTTCCTCAAGAATCTGCGTCGCCTGACGATTGGCACCAGCGAGGATCTCGCGGGCCTCTTCGCGAGCCTGCTTGAGAGCGTCTTCCGCTTTCGCGGCAGCTTCTTGCAGGTCACGAGCCCCTTTGTCCGCGGCAGCCAGACCGTCAGCGATCTTCTGCTGCCGTTCTGCCATCGCGCTGGTGATCGGCGGCCACACGAACTTCATAGTGAACCAAATGAACAGCGCGAACGCGATCATCTGGCCTATCAGTGTGACGTTAATATCCATATGCGACTCCCGCGCCTAAGCTGGTATCAGGAACCGACGGCAGCTTTGACGGCTTCAGCGAACGGGTTGGCGAAGGTGAAGAACATGCCGATACCGATGCCGATGAAGGTCACGGCGTCGAGCAGACCGGCGATCAGGAACATACGGCCGGTGAGCAGCGGAGCCAGTTCCGGCTGACGGGCAACACCTTCAAGCAGCTTGCCACCCAGCAGGGCGAAGCCGATAGCGGTACCCAGGGCACCCATGGCCAGAATCAAACCCACGGCAATTACCGTGGAACTCTGTACGCTAGCAATAGCCTCAACCATTGAAATTACTCCTATAAGGTAAGTGTCGAGCTAAAAGAAAACAGATCAGTGGTGCTCAGCCGCCAGGCTGAGATAGACGATGGTCAGCACCATGAACACAAAGGCCTGCAGGGTCACAACCAGGATGTGGAACACCGCCCACAGCCAGTGCAACCCCAGACCGAGAGCTGAAAGAACCCAGCCCTGCATAAAGAGAAGGGCGATCAAAATGAAGATCAATTCGCCCGCAAACAGGTTGCCGAACAAACGCAGACTGAGCGAAACCGGCTTGGCCAGGTCCTCAACAATGCGTAGCAGCAAGTTGAACGGCGCCATCCAGGGGCCGAACGGATGGGTCAGCGCCTCTTTGGCGAAGCCGCCCACCCCTTTGAATTTGATATTGAAGTAGTACAGGATCAGAAGCACGGTGAGGGCCATGCCCAGAGTGACGTTGACGTCAGCCACCGGCACGACCTTGAGGTAGTCGATCCCCACACCGGCCGCCAGGGTCGGCAGAAGATCCACCGGCATCAAGTCCATGCAGTTCATCAGGAAAACCCAGACGAAGATGGTCAAGCTCAGCGGCGCCACCAGCGGATGGGTTCCAGGGAAGGTCTCTTTGACCTGACCGTCAACGAACTCAACGATCATCTCGACAAAGTTCTGCATGCCAGACGGCACGCCCGTCGTGGCGGATTTGGCCACTTTGCGGAACATCCACAGGAACAAGCCACCCAACAACACTGCGAAGAACAGGCTGTCCACGTGCAAAACCCAGAAACCCGTGGCGTGCGAATCCAGCGTCATCGTCGCCAGATCCAGCTTCAGATTGGTCAGATGGTGGATTACATAATCCGTCGATGAGACTGCTTCACCGTTGCCGCTGGCCATTCGTTATCCGTCTAGTGATTCGTGATCCACAAGCAGTCCGCCGACGATGTAAGCCATCAAACAGGCCACAAAAGCTGACATCACTGCCATAAATTCAGTCGGGAAGCGCGCCATGCACATCGCGAACAACGCGAGGGTCAAAGCAAACTTTCCAAACTCGCCCCGATACACCGTGCCCACCAAACGTCTGGGCTCGTCAGTCAGGCTCAGAGCCTGAAGCAGGCGCCAGCGCATGTATGCAGCTGGCAGCACCGCGGTGCCGACGCCGCATAATGCGGCCAGTGCAGCCGTTTGACTCTTTGCCAGCCATGCCGCTGCCACAAGCATCCCGATCAGACACTGCATCGCGATGATTTTACTGGCTTGTTGCATATTGCAGGCGAGTCGAACGCCCACTCTCCAGGAGCGGGGCGCGCAACTATAGCCACAGCTCATCGGGAGGTCAATGACATCCCAGGGAATTGCTTTTTGATCAGTAAGTTGAGTGCGCCAACCCGGCGTGGCGCAGCGCACAATGAGAGGGCAGACCTAACCCAGACGCTCAAAAATCGCCTGCAATTCAGCGGCCGTGGTGTATTGAATCACCAGGCTGCCGCGCTCCTCATCGCGCGGCTTGAGCACCACTTTGGCCTTGATCCGTTCAGCCAGACGATCACGCGCGATCTGCAAGCGATCGTCGATTTCAGCCGTCTTGCTCTCGGCCTTTGGCACGCTGGGCGCGTTCATCTGCCGCACCAGCGCTTCGGTCTGGCGCACATTCAGCGCCTGCGCGCGAATCTTCTCGGCAGCCCCAGGCTGAAGATCGACCGGTAAGCCGAGCAAGGCCCGCGCGTGGCCCATTTCCAACTCGCCTTCGCGCACCAGGGCCTGAACGTCGGGGTGAAGATTGACCAAGCGCAAAAGATTGGTCACCGAGGCGCGTGAACGCCCCACTGCCTCAGCGCACTGCTCGTGCGTCAAACCGCATTCGTCGATCAAGCGACGCAGCGCCTGCGCTTCATCCAAGGGATTTAGCCCCTCGCGCTGAATGTTTTCGATCAGCCCGACGGCTAATACGGTCTGGTCCGGGAGATCGCGCACCAGAGCTGGGATATCCGCCATGCCGGCGAGGCGCGATGCACGCCAGCGACGCTCGCCAGCGACCAGCTCATAGCTGTCTTCACCCAGCGGGCGCACCACCACAGGTTGCACAACCCCCTGCGACTTAATCGAGGCGGCCAGCTCCTGCAAAGCGGCCTCGTCCATTTCCGTGCGCGGTTGGTAGCGACCCGGCTGGATCAGGTCTAACGGCAAGCGGCGAACCTGCTCGTCGGCTTCAGCCTGAGCCGGCACATCCCCCAACAAGGCGTCGAGTCCGCGCCCCAGTCCTCGTCTTGGCTTTTTCGCCATCTCCCCGTCCCTTCTCGTATTTACAGTTTGACCGGCTTGCGCCCCAGCATTTCGCCGGCCAGTGCCAGATAGGCAATTGCCCCGGTGGACCGGGGATCATAGGCGATCACAGGCTGGCCGTAACTGGGCGCCTCAGCCAAACGTACATTGCGCGGCACGATGGTGCGAAACACTTTATCGCCAAAATGGGCAATCAGTTCCTCGGAAACCTGCCGCGCCAGATTGTTGCGCGGGTCGTACATGGTCCGCAGTATGCCTTCAATCTGTAGCCCCGGATTGATGCTGCCGCGAATCTGCTGAATGGTCCCGACCAGGGCTGAAATCCCCTCCAGCGCGTAATACTCGCACTGCATAGGAATCAGCACGCCACTGGATGCCGCCAAAGCATTGACCGTAAGCATGGACAAGCTCGGTGGGCAATCGATGAGAATGAAATCGTAATCGTCGGCGACCGTGGCCAGGGCTTTTTTCAACGTCAGTTGCCCACCGCTGCCCTTCAAACCCACATCGGCTGCGGTCATGTCGTCATTGGCCGGCAGCACATCCAGCTTGTAGTCGGGGCAGGCAATGCGCGCCTGCGCCACCGAGGCATCGCCCAGAAGCACATCACAGCCGGAAAATTCCAGTTCGCCCTTATCAACCCCCACCCCCATGGTGGCGTTGCCCTGTGCATCCAGGTCAACCAGGAGCACGCGGCGTTTGGTTGCCCCCAGCGAAGCGGCCAGATTGACGCTGGTGGTGGTTTTGCCCACGCCACCTTTCTGATTGGCTACGGCAAGAATCTTCGGCACGGTCATGCTTCCTGTTTTTCCAGCCCATGCGGGCTTGAATGTGCAGCGCCGCCGCGCGCGAGAATCACCAGATGGCGATCAGCGCTGAGCGACGGGACGGTCAAACGCGGCATTTTAACCACCTGCCAGGGTGTCGGCACAGCATTGCGCTCATCCTCCTCCGCTTTGCCTTTCATGGCGAGCATTCGGCCATCTGGCGCAAGATGCATACCAGCCAACCCGATGAAGTCCGCGAGCGACGCGAACGCACGACTGATGATCTGAGCGTAGGGTTGCTCCGCCCGCCAAGCTTCGACGCGGCTGGCCTCGGCCTGGAAATTGGTCAGCCCGAGCACTCGCGCGATATGGCGCTGAAATGCGATTTTCTTGTGCCGGCTTTCCAGACTCAGCACCTCGACATCCGGTCGCGCCAACGCAATCAGCACACCTGGCAAACCACCTCCGCTTCCCACATCCATCAAGCGCCCGGCATTCACGTAGGGCAGCACACTGAGCGAATCCAGGACGTGCTGAATCAGTACCTGGCGCAGGTCAGTGATGGCGGTGAGATTGATACGTTGATTCCAGCGCAACAATTCGTCAGCGAAAAGCAGCAAAGGGACCGCCAGTTCAGCGTCCAGCCCCATCTCAGCCAAGCTATCGCGCAAAAACGCTTTGTGTTCCTGCATCAGTGTTTCAACGTCGCACCGCTATTCATCGACGTCATCCGCATCGATCTGTCCACTCAAGCGACGCCGCACGTGGGACCAACTGATTCCAACCGCCATGACCGCGGCTGTGACGAAGATCACCAGGTAGCTGACAACACGCAGCGACTGGGTATTCACCAGCTTGAAATCGATCAGCACCCAGACCATGCAGCCGAACAGCGCCAGCACCAGAATCAGGCCCACCGGCCCAAGCGAGCGCAGGGTCGCCCGAACATAAATGGTCCAGCCGACCGCCAGGACCACACCGGCCAGCGCTTTGAGCGCAATCATCTGCGACACATCACGCGTCACCCAGTGCAAGAACGACCAACCTTCCGGGTTGTAGGTCAACAGAACCAGCAGCAACGCAAATACAAATCGCAGGGCGAAACCGCCCCACCCAAACGACGAACTGGCCATGCTCAGGCTCGCGAAGAAGAAGCCCTTAAACGTACCACACGCTCGCTCCGCGCTTTGTCTCTGCGGGTTTCGCCTCGGTCCTTCATGCGCTGCAGGCACGCCTCGAAGGTGCGAGAAATCACGCTGGAATTGCGGATGCGCTCGATTTGCGGCCATGCGCGCCGCTCTCCAGACCGAATGAAGTGGCGCATATCCTCTTCTGTCGGACTGGACAACATGCGCACCAGCTTCTTGGGATGTTGGCTGGGGAAGATGTTGATATCGCCAGAGAAACGCTGGTTGGTTAGGGCCAGCAACTTCTCGGCCACACGCCACCAACCTTCCGGGTCCATGCGATGACGCGCGGTTTCCACGATGTGCTTGCTATAAACCCCATAGCTGCTGCGCGCCAGCTCGGAGACCAGCGACATAACGCCGGTCGAATTGCGCGCCCGGTCGTCCTTCATGAACGGCACAACATGCGGGTTGGTCTGGCTCACGATGTAATGATTGACATTGTGCAGCCGCGCGATACGCAACATCGGCAAATCGCTGCGTAAGGTGCCGTCCTGCCAGCGCTTGCTTGGCATGTAGCCGACGATGTCACCGTCAAAGCTCTTGGCCTGCAGCATCACCGGCGGAAACACCCCAGGAATCGCACACGACGCCAGCGAGGCCCGATTAATCAGCACATTGGGCGCCGTCAGATAGTTGAGCAAGCGACCGTGTTGATGGGGTTCGATCGGCGATACCGTGATACCCACAATGCGCCGCGTCCGCTCGAAGGCCTCTTCAAACGTGTAGTCGCCCATATTCTGTTGCAGGCAATGCCAAAGCTGGCCTTGGTCCATTAGCGAACGGTTGCGCATGGCGCTGCGCAGATCAAACAAGCGAAACGCGTCCAGATACAGACCATCCGGCTCGAACATCTCCGCCAGCTCGTCGTCAGTGCGCGTGCCCACAGCCCCAGCAATGATCGAGCCCGCACTGGACCCCGACAGCACGCGCGGCAACACCCCTTCGCTCCACAAGGCCTTGATCACGCCAAGATGGAACATGCCCAGGGTGGCCCCGCCGGACAGCATCAAGCCAGAGCGCCCGAAACTGGACCCCGTGCGTTTGAAGAAACGGATCTTGTCGTCGAGCGTGAAATCCGGGAATTCGTTGTCGCACAGATAGTTCAGGCAAATGGCGACTTCGTGCAGATACTCTTCGATCAGCAGCTTGGTGCCGACCCGACAATAGGTGTAAATCTTAGGGTTGGCGATACCACCGAGATTGCCGTGCAGCCCCTCGTGCAGCGCGTAGACCAACTCACTCACGCGCTGCTCTTCGCGCAGCTGACGCAACTCGTTCAGACGAGTGCGAATCAGGCGGAAATCATAATCGCGCGACTCATCATTGGCGCGCCAATCTGCTTTGCCTTCAAGTTCATCGAGTTCCAACGCGGCCGCACGCCAGCTGCGGTAATCCTCGGCGTTATCCAGATCGCGCTGTAATCGTTTGTCCTTGCGCATGCACTGTCCGTTTTTGTTGCAGTGCGCCAAACTAGCACGACTGCAGCGCGCGGCAAAGCGCCTCAGGTCTGGTAATCAGCCGCCAGGCACCTTGAGCCGTTGCCCCGCACGAATCCGATTGACATCCGAAAGAGCGTTCGCCGAAGCGATGGCTCGGACTGACACGCCATACTGACGTGCGATGGTTTCCACAGTCTGGCCAGACCGAATGGTGTGCCAGGAATACGCGGGCCGCCCGGAAGCGGGCACCTGCAAGCGCGCTCCGGCGCGCAGGTATTGCGGCTTGTCGATGTCGTTGAGCGCCTGCAACTGCCGCACAGAGGTGCCGTAACGACGCGCGATACCGATCAAAGTCTCACCGCTGCGGACTTTGTGGATCACCGGACGCTGACCATTGGGTGGGATTTTCAGCACCTGGCCGATGCGAATGAAGTGGCTGCCACTCAATCCATTCGCCTGTCGGATCGCGCGCACGGACGTACCATATTGGTGCGCCAAACCACTAAGAGTTTGTCCTGGACGCACGCGGTGGTTGCGGTAGTAAACGAATTGACGACTGAATAACTCGGAATCATCCAGCTGGGCATAGGCAGAACGGAACTGCTGCCCCTGCCCGCGCGGCAAACGGATACGTCGCTGCGGCGGCACCAGCAGCTCACCGCGTTGCACCGCTGCGGAGAAACTGGGGTTCAGCTCCAAGAAACGTTCCGGATTCTGTCGCGCCAGGCGGCGTAGGGTGTCGTAACGCACAAAGTGCTCGGTGGTGACCTCATCGAAGTCATCCGGCGCGTCGCGACGCAAAGGCCCGAAGTACTGCATCGCGTTGGATTCGACCTCCAGCGCGGCAATGAACTCGGCATAAAAGTTCTTCGCGGCGAAGCCCCAGCGTGGATGGTCGTAGCCTTCGATCAGATCCACCAGTGAGCTGCCGCCGATCTCGTCCAAGCCGCGCGCCAAACCGTAACGCCCGAAGTTGTAAGCAGTAACGGCCAACGGCCACGCCTGCAGCAAGGCGAAGTCGTCGCTGAGATGCTGGGCCGCACCTTCGGTCGACAGCCATGGGTCGCGGCGGTCATCGCCGACCTCGTCATAACTCATATAGCGCTTGGCAGTGCCGGGCATAAACTGCCACATGCCCGCAGCGCCACTTTTGGAATATGCCCGGGTATTGAAGCTGGATTCGACCAAGGGAAGCCGTGTCAACTCGATCGGCAAGCCGGCATCGGCGAACACTTTCTCCATGTACGGAAGATAGCGCCCGGAACGCATGATGGCGGCCTCGGTCTTTTCGCGCAGACCGGCCTGCCCACGCAAGTCTGCCGCAATCTCCCGCAGGCTCTCTGGCTTGAGCAAGCCGTGAACCTGCAACGTGTTGCGGATCGAGCGCTGTTCGTCATTCAAGCCCGCTGCTGACGGATCATCAGCCAACCTCAGTATCAGCGCGCGCAGCGCGTCCTTTTCCTGCTCCTCAATGCGCCGCTTGTGCATGCGCAGCTCGGTGTCGTCGAGCAAATCGACCACATCGGTAAAGTCGAGAACTTTATAAACCACCGAGACATTCTTGCGATCGTGCAGAACGATCTGATGCTCGGAATATTCCCCAAACACGCTGCGCCAGAAGGCAATTTTGTGCTCCAGCTCGGGCGGACGCGGAAACACATCGGAGGCAATACTCGCCTGTGCGGCAAAAACACCCAATAGCGTCGCGACCACGAATCGGACGATGCGCAATGACAATATGTGCTGGCCTATGAACATAGTCACCAATTTAACAAAAAAGCCCGGCAAAACCGAAGCTTTGCCGGGCTTTGTTAAGCCACAATCGAATTAGGCGATACGACGACGGCGGATCAGGCCCAGCACGGCGATGAATAGCACCCCGAAGCCCAAGGAACCACCGCGGCTCGACAACAGCCCGCCGCGCTCTCCGCCGCTGACGTCGTCTTCAGCCACAGCTTCGTCGAACTGATAGAGCTTCACGCCACGACCGAACGTCCCGGCAAACAACTTGCGATTGTCGCCCGGCTGCAGCACCAGCTGATTGACTGGCACGTTCTCCAGATCACCCAACGGCGCCCACTCCGAGCCTTCCAGATCGCTGGAGATGAACACACCGATGTCGGTGCCCACAATCAGCTGCTCACCGCGCTTGAGAATCGCCGTGACGTTGGTATCCGGCAGGTTGCCGGAAATGTCGCGGAAGTTCTCGCCGGCATCATCGGAACGGAACACATGACCTTCGCCAATATTGGCGTTCTCATCCAGGTAGCCACCCGGCTGGGACCAACGGGCGGTGGAATAACCGCCCAAGGTCACAAACACCGTTTCCGGCCGTTGTGCGTCCATTTCCACGCCGTAGATAAAGCGATTCGGCAGACCGTTCAAACTGGCCTGATGCCAGCCATCACTGGAGCCGCTGCTGGGCGGCGCGTCACCGCCCACATTGGTCGCCAGGCCACGCTGGAACTGCGCGCTACCATCAAGCACGGCGCAAGGACCGCACCAGGCCGTGTAGATATTGGCGCCTTCGACATCCAAGCTGCGAAAACGCGCCTGATGCGCAGCACCGCTGGCTTCGTCCACACCCAGATCAAACACCTCAATCCAGGTTGCTTCGCTCGAGGCATCCAGGGTTTCCGCCACTTTGGTACCGACCGCGACCAGGTGGTCAGCATCCTGCGGGTCCATCATGAACGGCCCGAGGAAATGTGCCTCGCCGACTTCGGCATCCGGAGCGATCAATGCATGTGACCGGCCACCATCGGTGGTGCGATTGATCGACAGCCCCGGTGTCTGCACGTAGGCGACATTGGAGTTGTCCGGATCCACGGCGGTCCACATACCATCACCGACATAGGTGCGGATCTGACGGCCAGTACCCGGCTCGATAAAGCCGGAGGCGTTGTCCTGAAGACCATAGAAAACCTTGCCATCCTTGGCCACGGCAATGCCGTAGTTCATCAAGGTGTAGAAGCCTTGGTTGGCGCCATCACCCCATTTGTTATTGGCAAAATCATCGGTGAGCGGATTGCCCGAGTACTGCTTATAGACACCGCCATCACCGCCAGCGAACAGCCACACACCGCCGCGTTGCGGATCAGGAATGAACATACCGGTGTGCTGATCAGGGTGGGTCGTGGTGCCGTTAATCACGCCGTCATAGAACGGGCAGACCGGCGTGGCCGGGCCCAACTGCCCTACCAAGAATAGGCAGGTCTCGCCCGCAAAGTAGCTGCCAAAGACTTCGAAATCCAGCGCAGGAATCTGTTCGGCGACGCCAATTACCGGTACCAGACTACCTTGGGCCAGGGTATTCAGTGCCGAGTTGATGCCGAGCTCGTCGGTCAAGCCGCTTATGGTCTCCTGGATCACTGGCACAGGCGGCAGCCCGGATAAGGTGTTCTTCCAGATCTCCTCCATGCCGAAAGCAATACGTGTCGGCGCACCCAAAGCCAGATCACGTTGCGTCGGATCCGGCTGGATCCACAGGTCATACCAAGCCTGGATACCTGGCCCCACACCCAGTGCAGCAGCCGCAGCCAGGGAGGAACCGGACAAGGCCGAGGTATAGGTCAACTGCAGATCATCGGCCAGACGCACCCAGGAATCACCGAAATCCATCGACACGTAGATGCCGTTGATTGCGGTCGGGCTGAGCCCGCCAGTCACCGTTTCGCAGATGAAACGCGGATCACCATCGGGGAATTGCGAGCAGTCCAGCGGCAGGGTCAGATTTTCCTGATCCAGCGGGAAGTCCAACAGCGGCAGGCCGCCGTTCAGCAGAACCGCATCTTGGACTATCGCGTAGACGATGTTGTGGTCCTGTTCCGGGCCAATCACCGGCCCCAGTTCGATGCGTCCGATGCGCTCTTGCGGTGCAAAGCCGATCGGCGGAATCCCACCCAGGGCAGGAATCGCCGGCGAATCGACGCGCACAAAAGTACCGGGTTTGCCATTCGGCGAGCGATACAAGCCATTGCCCGGAGATTGTGGCGTGCCATCCGCGTACGGCGCGTTACCGCCGCGGTAACCCACGGCCGCCAACACCGGACAACCTTCGATGTCACACACCACGCCGGGGCCGAGCAAGGTGTCGGTACCCAAAGCGGAGACGCCACCCGGTGCCTGGACCACCACATCAGAGACCACGTTGGCCAGCTGACAGGGGCCGTCGTAATCCACGACTCCAGCGCATTCCTCAGACACCGGCAGCTCAACATTGACGAAACTTTCACCCGCATCATCGGAGCGGAAAAGTCCGCGATGGGTGGCGGCGTAGACAATCGCCGGGTTGGCGCGATCCACCGCCAGCGACGTCGCACCGGTGGCATCCGGCGTGCCCTGGGAGCGATTCCACGTCAGGCCCAGATCATCGGACCAATAGGCACCAAGGCCCACATAGGTGTTGCCACCCTGCACATGCTCGCCAGTCAGCACGATTAGACGCCCGCCCTGAGCCGGGGTCCAGGCGACCCCGGAAGCGATCGTGGTCGGCATGTTTTTACCAACATCCACCCACTGATCCGCCAGCGTGCCGACATCACCATCGACTGCCTCCGACATCCATATACCGCCAGTGCCGACTGCGGCAAACAGGCGCATATTGGCCTCATCGTAGGCGAATTCATCGACACGACCGGCGACCGACGGAATCCCATCGCGCGAGCCATCGACAAATTCACCCAGACTGATCTGCGGGCCTTTGCCATAGTTTTCCCAAAGGCCGTCAGCATTGGCCACTTTGGCCTGCTGCGACATCATTGCGGCCTTGTGTTCCACCGCCGCGCGCAGCGCATTGACTGGTGGGGCTACACCCAGCGGCGCCATCGAGGCCTCTCCACTGACCTGCCCCCACTGGCCGATTTCCGCCATGGACTCAGGAATGCGGTTGTAAGCACAGCTTTGCTCGCCGTAGTGCTCACGGATCTTGTCGGCGAAGTCTTCGCTCATGCCCGGATTGAACTCGCGCGCGTAGGCAACCGGATCGGTCATGTGATATCCAGGAGGGCATTCCGCGGCCACTTCCGATGTGCCATCAACAGCGCTGTGGTTTGCGAAATACGCCAACCCCGCCCCGCCCAGCAGAACTCCTGCTACGACGACGCCAGGCCGCCGGGTGAAAAACTGAAACATTCCTGAACCCCCAGGTATCAATTCAAAATTACGCCTGCGTGTGAAAACACACGCCAACCGTCAAGTATATAGAGGTATACACCTCTGCATAGCCGGTACGCACGACAAAACCTTAAGCCGTAACCGAACACGCACAGCTAGCAAGAAATGTTCCCAATTTGATTCAGCCGGATAGAACTTGGTCCGGCGTCACCCCCGTCTTGCCCAACGCTTCGGCCACCGGCAGGCAGGTGATCTGGCCGTCATGCACGTTGAGACCCGCAGCCAGATGGGCATCACGGCGCATCGCCTCACGCCAACCATGGTTGGCCAGTGCCAAGGCATAGGGCAAAGTCGCGTTGTTCAAGGCGAACGTGGATGTTCGCGCCACCGCGCCCGGCATATTGGCGACACAGTAGTGAACGACATCATCGACGGTATAAATGGGATCAGCATGCGTCGTAGCTCTGGACGTTTCAAAGCAACCACCCTGATCGATCGACACATCAACGAGCACTGAGCCAGGGCGCATCGCAGCAACCATCTCGCGGGTGACCAACTTGGGCGCTGCCGCCCCTGGCAGCAGCACCGCGCCGACCACCAGATCGGCAGCCAAGACATATTTCTCCACCGCATCTGCCGTGGCGAAAATCGTATTCAGCGTGGGACCGAACTGATTGTCGAGCTCCCCGAGACGACGCAGGCTCCGATCCAGCACGGTCACGCGGGCTTCCATGCCCATCGCCATGCGCGCAGCATTGGTTCCTACGACACCACCGCCCAGAATCACCACATCGGCGGCAGCAACCCCGGCCACACCACCGAGCAACATGCCGCGACCACCCTGCTCCATTTCCAGGCAATGGGCCCCAGCCTGAATCGACATGCGACCGGCCACCTCGCTCATCGGCGAAAGCAGCGGCAGACCGCCCCGACCGTCGGTCACCGTTTCGTAGGCCACCGCAGTACAACGACTGGCCAACAGGGCCTCAGCCTGTGCCGGGTCGGGGGCCAGATGCAGGTAGGTGAACAGCAACTGACCGGCGCTCAGCATCGCGCATTCGTTCAACTGCGGCTCTTTGACCTTGACCACCATATCGGCCCGCTCAAAGACGGCCCGCGCATCATCGACGATGCTTGCTCCCGCGCGCTGGTAGTCCTCATCCATCAGGCCAATGGCCGTGCCGGCATCACGCTGAACAATCACTTGATGGCCGTTGTGGCATAACTCGCGCACGCTACCGGGCGTCAAGCCAACGCGATACTCGTGAACCTTGATTTCCTTGGGAACGCCGATCAGCATGCGTGGTCATCCGCTAAAAATAAGACTATACAAGACTGCACTATGGGTAATCGACTGAGCAAGCTCACAACCCGCACAGGCGACGCCGGCGAGACCGGCATCGCCGGCAATCGGCGTCTGTCCAAATTCCATCCGCGCATTCAGGCCATCGGCGATGTGGACGAACTCAACTGCTGTGTGGGCGTGTTGCGGAGCCATGCGTTGCCGCAAGCGCTGCAGCCCATTCTGGAACGGATTCAGCAGGAGTTGTTCAATCTGGGTGGCGAACTGGCCATGCCCGAGTTCAGCCTGATCAGCGCAGAGCACGTCGATGCGCTGGAGGCGGAAACCGATCAGTACAATGCCGCGCTGCCGCCACTCAAGGATTTCGTATTGCCTGGCGGAGGCCCGGCCGCAGCCGCCGCTCACATGGCACGCGCCGTGTGTCGCCGCGCTGAGCGCAGCGTGTGGGCCGCGCATGCTGAGGAGCCGCTACGCCAACCCTTGGCGCAGTACTTGAACCGCCTGTCCGATCTGATGTTTGTATTTTGCCGCTTGTTGGCGCGCGAGGCAGCACACGAGGAGGTGTTGTGGAACAAGCTCACACAACCCTCAGGTCATCCAGCCACCGATCGTGAGCAAAGCGAGTAGGGCGAGCAAAATCAGCATACTGCGATCCAGCAAACTGACCGCGCGGTCGAGACACTGGGTTTGACCATGGGCTTCGTCATCCGGATCGCGCGCCAGGGCAGCCAAACCGGTTTGCGCCAGCAGCGGCCAAGCGCTGCGCACCCACTCGCCGTCATACTCCGAGGCCCATTCACGCCAGCGCGCAAAAGCATGATCTGCGCTGCCGGCCAAGCCGTAGAGTAAAGCGGCGGCGCGCGAACTCGGCCAAGCCATCGCCCCGTGCAGAACTTCAGCCAAGCGCTGACTTTCATCATCCCGCCCCGCCTGCCCCAAATGACAGGCCACAGAGGCGAGCATTCGATAGGCCACGGCACCCGGCAAACCCAGCACAAAAAACCACAACAGCACGGCAAACCAGCGCTCATGCCCCTGCACGAAACACGCGGCCACCGGTGACCGCCCCGCGGTCGGACCATCGTGACGCAAAGGACCGGAGAGCAGATCACGCAGCAACGATTCCGCCTCCTCCTGGTCGTCTCGCGCCAGCGCAGCTTCAAGGCTGTGAACCTCTTCACGCAGATCACGTGGCCCAAGACACGCAAGCAATATGATCAGCGCAACGGGCAGAATCAGCACCTCACCCGCGGGAAGATCCACAATCGAATACTGCAAAGTGGCAATCAGGGCGACCGGCAGGAGAACGTAAATGCCTAACGACCAGCTCCGCGGCTCAATGCGATCGTCAACCAAGCGAATCCAGCGATCGGTCAAGCTGTGCGCACGCCACTGCGGCGAGTAGCTCAGCACCCGTTCGAGGAAAAGTGCAATGACGATCGCGATCAAGGTCATACTGGCAGTGTACCCGGAGATGACAGCGGCACAAGCATGAAAGACTTCGAACTCGACTCACACCTGAACGACGACTGCATCACGGTTCTGGACTGGCCGTTGTGTCGTGTGCTTTTGATGCGCGACGCCCGCTACCCGTGGTTCATTTTGGTGCCACGCAGACCCGACCTGCGGGAACTGTGTGAGTTGGACGAAGAGGACTACACGCAGTTCGGCGTGGAAAGCCGTCGTCTGTCGCGCTATCTACTCGACAGCACCGGCGCTCAGAAACTCAACATTGCCGCCCTGGGCAATGTCGTGCCGCAGCTGCACGTCCATCACATCGCCCGCTTTCACGACGACGACGCTTGGCCGGGGCCAGTGTGGGGTGTTGCACCACCACTGCCCTACGCCGACGAAGCGTTGGATGAGCTGCTGACGATGGCTCGCCAGCAGCTCCCGTTCGCTAAGGCTTAAGCCGCACGCGCGGCCGCAATCGCGGCCTCCAAATTGGCCTCACGACCCAACTTGCGCATGCCATCAGCAATCGCATTGAGGCAGCGCTCAACGGCTTCCAGATTGCAGCCGTGGCCCATCAGACCAATACGCCAAGCCTTACCCGCGAAATCCCCCAGACCGGCGCCGATTTCCAAGCTGTGCTCGTTGAGCAGGAAGCTGCGGAACTCCGCATCGTCAATACCCTCAGGGATACCAATCGTGGTCAGAGGCGGCAAACGCTCAGCTTGCGGTGGAATCGGTGAGATACCCAGTTCCGCCAACCCGGCAATCAATGCCGCATTGACCGCGCGATGACGCGCCCATGACACCTCCAGGCCCTCGGCCAGCAATAGGCTCAGCGCTTCGTGCAAGCCGTAAACCGCATTGACCGGCGCAGTGTGATGGTATGCACGCTTGCCACTGCCCGCCCAGTATCCGCCCAACAGGCTGAAATCCATGAACCAGCTTTGTACCGGCGTTTTGCGGTTACGCAGGGCTTCCAGCGCACGCTCACCCACCGTGATCGGCGCGATCCCCGGCGGTGCACTCAGACATTTCTGACTGCCGGCGTAGACCATGTCCAGGCCCCACTCATCGACTTCAATCGGGCAACCACCAATTGCGGTCACGCAATCCACCAGGGTCAACGAACCGTGCGGACGTACCGCCTCGGCCAGCTGTTGGCTGTCACTGAGCACGCCCGTTGAGGTCTCAGCCTGGACCCAGCACACCAGCTTGAACGGCTTGCTCGCGCCAAGTTTATCGGCGAGCTGCTGCGGATCGACCGCGCGGCCCCAGGGAAACTCCAGCACTTCGACTTCGGCACCGCAGCGTCGCGCCATCTCGGCCAAACGCACACCGAAGACCCCGTTCTGGCAAACCAGAACACGGTCACCGGGCTCCAGGACATTGATCAGGCAGGCTTCCATCGCCCCGGTCGCCGGCGCCGAAAAAGGCATGCTGAACGCATTGTCCGTTTTGAAGACTTGACGCAACTGCCCCTGAACCTCGTTCATCAACTCGATGAAAGCAGGGTCAAGGTGACCGATGGTGGGCTGCGCTGAGGCTTGCAGGACGCTGGGGCTGACCGGACCGGGCCCGGGCCCCATCAAATAACGCTGGGGTGGTTGGTACATGGCATTGCACAAGAAAAAAGGGCGGGGATTCTAACAGGTGCGTTACCATGCTCGCCCTGTCGTTTCTGGTATGTCCCTTTTGACAAGCTTGCGATCACGCGTCAGTGCTATGGCGCTGCGACGGATTCTGCGCCCGAAGCTCAACCATCAGCACTCGCCAGACGCGCAGCGGCGCGCGGCCGAGTTGTTCGCGCGCCTGCAATTCATGCCGCGCGACGTGACCGTGGAAAGCAGTCAACTCGGTGGTCGCCCCACCGACATACTGATCCCCGCCAACGCCTCGGATGATCGCGCCGTTCTCTACCTCCACGGCGGCGGTTTCGTGGTCGGCAGCCCGCGCACTCATCGTGTGCTCACGGCCTATTTGGCCAAAGCGGCGGGCTGCCGGGTCTATTCAGTGGACTACCGACTGGCACCTGAACACGCCTTTCCGGCGGCGCTGGATGATGCCGTCTTGGCCTTACGCGAACTGTGTCAGAAATGGCCCGCCAGCAAAATCGCGGTGGCCGGAGACTCTGCCGGGGCCTGCCTGAGTTTGAGTTTGATGCTCAAGCTCAAACAGATGCAGCTCCCCCAACCCGCTTGTGCTTTGCTGCTTTGTCCTTTGGCTGATCTGACGTTGTCCGGGGAAAGCGTGCAGCGCAATCGGCACGTGGAACCGCTGCTCACCCGCGAGTGGCTGGAAGTCAACAATGAGTACTACTCGGCCGACACCCCGCGGGATGACGCCATGATTTCGCCGATTTTTGCAGACCTCAGCGACCTGCCTCCGATGCTGATTCAAGCCGCCGCCCACGATCTGCTCCTGGACGATGCCCGACGCCTGCACGCCGCCGCGCGCAAGGCTGGGGTCGATTCCAAACTGGAAGTCTTTGCCGATCTTGGGCACGATTTCCAACTCACGCCAGACATGGTCCCGGAAGCCCAACGTGCTATCGCCATGGCTGGCGCGTATGTGAAACTCCGGCAATAGCGCCTCGCAGGGAATACACGCTCATGACGATCGACGATACAGCGACCCACCCTGAGCGTCCGCCCGAGATTCCCAGCAAGAACGACATTCCCGAACAGCTCGGCAAATATCTTCTGCAAGATGAAATTGGCCGCGGCACTTGCGGGGTGGTCTACAAAGCCTACGACCCGTTCGTGGCCCGCGACGTAGCGATCAAGCTGGCCTTGAACGACACCGCGGTTGATCCCACCGAATCGATGCAGCAAAACCGCGAATTTTTCGCCGAAGCCCATGCTGCCGGCATGCTGCATCATCCGCACATCGTCTCCGTCTTTGATGCCGGCGTGGTCGATGGCTTCAGTTACATCGTGATGGAGTACGTGGACGGCTGCACCTTGGCGGAAGCGGTCAAGCAAAAGGACACGCCGATGCCGATCGACCAGGTCGTCGACATCATCTTCAAGTGCGCCAAAGCCCTGGACTATTCGCACAAACGCGGCGTTCTGCACCGCGACATCAAACCCGGCAACATCATGCTGGCGTTGGATGGTTCCACCGCCAAAATCATGGATTTCTCGATCGCCGAGATGCTCCAGGGCAACAAGCTCCGCCCGGACACCGTGGTTGGCTCACCCGCGTTCATGTCGCCCGAACAGATTCGCAAACAGGATATGGGGCCGAGCTCAGACCTGTATTCCCTGGGCGCGGTCATGTATTACCTGCTGTGCGGTGAGCCGCCGTTTGTGGCACAGGACATCCGGCGCTTGTTGGACATGGTCAAAAACCTGCCCGCTCCCAGCCCGCGCAGCAAGCGCCCCGAACTGCCGGACTCAGTGGTCGAGGTGGTGGAACGTCTGCTGCAGAAAGACCCGACCAAACGCTTTGAGAGCGGCCAGGATCTGGCCGTGCAGCTGACCCGCATCAACAACCAGTTGAGCCATGCAGAGCGCCAGCTGAACCGGGCCGAAAACCGCGACTCGTTGCGCCGCTTGCGCTTTTTTGACGATTTCGATGATGCCGAGATCGACGAGTTCATGGCCGCTGCCAACATGCTCAGCTTTCACGCCGGTGACACCATCATTCAGGAAGGTGACATCGACAACGCGTTTTACATTGTGGTCGTCGGCAATGTCACGGTGTCGAAAGCGGGCACCACCATGATGACCTTGGGCAAAGGTGATGTGTTCGGCGAGATTGCCTTTCTGACCGCAACACGACGCACCGCCACGGTCAGTGCTGCAAGCGAAGTGCTGGTGCTGAAGATCAACGCCGCAGCCATGGAGCAAGTGTCCGAACGCGTGCAACTGCGTTATTACCGGGTGTTCTGCGAGAACCTGATCTACCGTCTGTCGATGACCACAGCCAAACTGTCCGCCAGCCGTTCGTGAGTCGACCATGCCGTTAAGCCGCGCCAAGGTTGGCGAGATATTCAGCATCTGGCAGCAGGCCAACCCGCACCCCGAAACCGAACTCGAATACGCGTCCCCTTATGAATTGCTGGTCGCGGTTACGCTGTCGGCCCAGGCTACCGATGTCGGCGTCAACAAAGCCACGCGCAAGCTGTTTCCTGTGGCCAATACACCACAAGCGATCTGGGATCTGGGCGTTGAAGGCCTGACCCGCTACATTCGCACCATCGGCCTGTTCAACTCCAAGGCCAAGAACGTCGTCGCCGCCGCGCGGATTCTGCTCGATGAACACGACGGCGAAGTCCCGCGTGACCGTGCCGCGCTGGAAGCCCTGCCTGGTGTCGGACGCAAGACCGCCAATGTGGTGCTCAACGTCGCCTTCGGTGAACCGACCATGGCCGTGGACACGCACATCTTTCGCGTCGGCAACCGCACCGGCATCGCCCCGGGCAAAACCCCGCTGGCGGTGGAAAAGGGGCTGCTCAAACGCATTCCCAAGGAGTATCTGGTTCACGCCCACCACTGGCTTATCCTGCATGGGCGCTATGTGTGCAAAGCGCGCAAACCCGATTGCCCCAACTGCAACATCAGTCATTTGTGCGCCTACAAAGCAAAAACTCTGCTGGACGGCGACGCCTAACCCCACCCATAAAACAACCAAAGGACGACACCCCATGAATCTTGCAGACAGCGTCATCATCATCACCGGCGGCGCATCCGGCCTCGGCGCAGCGACCGCGCGCCGTCTCGCCAGCGCCGGTGCCAAGCTGGTCCTGGCCGATCTCAACGAAGAGCTGGGTCAAGCGCTGGCCGGCGAGCTGAACGCTCAGTTCGTGCGCTGCAATGTGGCCAGCCCGGACGACGCTCAAGCCGTGGTCGATAGTGCGCTCAAAACTTATGGCGGGCTCACCGGCCTGATCAACTGCGCCGGCATCGGCACGCCGGCCAAAGCCGTGGGGCGTGATGGGCCGCTGGCCATGGAAGCCTTCACCAAGATCATTGACGTCAACCTCAATGGCAGCTTCAACATGATTCGCTTGGCAGCGCACGCCATGATGCAGGCCGATCCCAATGACAAAGGCGAGCGCGGGGTGATCATCAACACCGCGTCGGTTGCCGCCTATGACGGCCAGATCGGCCAGCCCGCCTACGCCGCCTCCAAGGCCGGTCTGGTTGGCATGACCCTGCCGCTGGCACGTGAGTTCTCGCGCTCTGGTATCCGCGTGATGACCATTGCCCCGGGCCTGTTCAAAACCCCGCTGCTGGAGAGCCTGCCGGAAGAAGCCCAGAAATCGCTGGGTATGCAGGTGCCCTTCCCATCCCGTCTGGGCGAGCCGGATGAGTACGCCCAACTGGCTCAGCAGATCTTCGAAAACACCATGTTGAACGGGGAAACCATCCGTCTGGATGGCGCGATCCGCATGGCACCGAAATGAGTGCCGATCCAATTGTCATCGTGGGTGCCGCGCGCACCCCGATGGGCGGCATGCTCGGTGAACTGACACCGCTGAGCGCGTCCCAATTGGGCGCCGCGGCCATATCCGCCGCGGTCGCACGCGCTGGCGTCGACGGCGCGGGCGTGGATGAGGTCATCATGGGCAATGTGCTCAGCGCTGGCCAGGGCCAGGCACCGGCTCGCCAAGCCGCGCTCGGCGCCGGCCTGCCTCTGGCCACCGGTTGCACCACGGTGAACAAAATGTGTGGCTCGGGCATGAAAGCCGCCATGCTCGCGCACGATCTGCTGCTGGCCGGCAGCGCCGACTGCATGATCGCCGGCGGCATGGAATCGATGACCAACGCCCCGTACTTGCTGGAAAGGGCTCGCGGCGGTTATCGCCTGGGCCATGATCGCATTGTCGACCACATGTTCCTGGATGGCCTGGAAGATGCCTACGACAAAGGCAAGGCCATGGGCGTGTTTGCCGAATGCACCGCGGATCATTTCAGTTTTACCCGCGAAGCTCAGGACGCCTTCGCCATTCGCTCGCTGGAGCGCGCACTGGCGGCAGAGAGTTCCGGCCGTTTCGCCACCGAAATTTGCCCGGTTACCGCAACAGCGGGCAAGAGTGAAATCACGGTCGACAGCGACGAGCAGCCGCGCAAAGCCCGTCCGGACAAGATTCCGCAGCTGCGACCGGTGTTTCGCGCCGATGGCACGGTCACGGCAGCCAACTCCAGTTCCATCTCGGACGGCGCGGCGGCACTGGTCCTGATGCGGGCATCCGAAGCGGAAAAACGCGGTCTTGAACCGCTCGCCCGCATCGTCGGCCACGCCACCCAGGCGCAGGAACCGGCCTGGTTTACCACCGCACCGGTGGGCGCCATTCAGAAATTGCTGGCGCGTAACCAGTGGAACACGGCCGACGTCGACCTGTGGGAGATCAACGAAGCCTTCGCGGTGGTGGCCATGGCCGCCATACATGAACTTCAACTGCCCGCCGAACACGTCAACATCCACGGCGGAGCCTGCGCGCTGGGCCACCCGATCGGCGCATCCGGCGCACGCATCATCGTGACCTTGCTGCACGCACTCAAAGCCACCGGAGGCACACGCGGCGTTGCCGCCTTGTGTATCGGCGGCGGTGAGGCCACGGCCATGGGCTTCGAGCTGATGTAATCCTGTGACGGCCTGACTTATCCTCAGGCCGTCATTCCGCGGCGCTGCCCGCGACGCTACCAGTCTTCGCGCCATGCTCAGCTATCGACACGCCTTCCATGCCGGCAACCATGCCGATGTTCTCAAGCACCTGTGCCTGCTCGGCCTGCTTGATGCGTTGACGCGCAAACCCAAACCGTTGTGCTACTTCGAAACCCATGCCGGCGCGGGGCGCTACAGCACCACCAGCGAGGTCGCACAAAAAACCGCTGAATACGCCCAAGGCGCAGGTCGCTTGCTGCAACACACCCCGCGGGATGCTCTGCTACGCCGTTACACCGACTTGCTGCAAAGCACGTCGCCAGACTACCCGGGCTCACCGCTTATCGCCCTGGATGTTTTGCGCCCCGACGATGATCTGCATCTGTGCGAATTGCACCCCAGTGATGCAGAAGCGCTGCGCCGGCATCTGCGTGATCCACGCGCACATATCCATCAACGCGATGGCCATGAGGCCGTGCGCGCGCTGCTCCCACCGACGCAAAGGCGCGGCCTGGTCCTGATCGACCCGGCATACGAAGTCAAAAGCGAGTATGCCCAGTGCGCCGCAACGGTCGAACATCTGCGCAAGCATTTTCGCGCCGCCTGCGTGGCCCTGTGGTACCCGCGCTTGCCGCGCGAGCCGGCCAAACCAATGGTCGACAAACTGCTCAAGCTGGCCGATGCCGACTGCCTGCACATCACCCTGGACGTGCGCGAAACGCTGGGCGATTACGGCATGCACGGTAGCGGCATGCTCATCATCCAACCGCCCTGGCAAATGGAGCAAACACTGGCGCCCGCGCTGCGTGAAGCCGCATCCCAATTGGCGCCCAACGCACGCATGACCTTGGATCGGATACCCGCATGAACAGACCCTTTGCCCCGGCCTGCGAACGCAATGCCGAGCCGATTCTGTCGCGACTGCGCCAACATCTGCCGGACACCGCGCAGATCCTGGAAATTGGCAGCGGCACCGGCCAACATGCCGCGCACTTCGCCAACTCCATGCCGGGTTGGCGCTGGCAATGCAGCGACCGCCCCGAGAGTCTTGAAGGGATACGCGCTTGGCTTGAGGATGTGCCAGAAGGGCAGCGTCTCGCACCACTGTCGCTCGACGTCTTCCACGGCCCCTGGCCCACGCACCAGTACGACGCGGTCTACAGCGCCAACACCCTGCACATCATGCCGTGGGAGGCCAGCGCGCTATTGTTTGCGCGTGTTGCACCGCGGTTACACCCCGGAGGCAAATTGCTCATCTACGGCCCGTTTAACTACAACGGCGCCTTCTCCAGCCCGAGCAATGCCGAATTCGACCAGTGGCTCAAACAGAACGCCCCTCATCAGGGCATTCGCGATTTTGAAGCGGTCAACGCACTGGCCGAGGACGCCAGCCTCGAATTGATCGAGGATCATGCGATGCCCGCCAACAATCGATTGATCTGCTGGCAGCGAAAAAACTTGCCTGCGTGAAAAAAATGTGAAGAAAATGGAAACATCCCATTCACAAGAACGTGTTGGGAAGTGTCCACCTTTGCAAGGATTCGCAGACCATGAACATGGACCAAGCAAGAAAGATGCTGCGCCACGCGCTCGATAATGGCCTTCAGCTGCATGGCATCAGCAGTAGCGGCAAGCCCGCGATCAGCTTCAACTACGACCATCCAGGCGCGGAAATGTCGCGTCGGCGTTTTCTCGCCACCAACGGCCTGGTGCGTGAACTGCTACGCGCCGCCATGATCGATGAATGCCTCAATCGCGGACTCCCGGACGAGCTGCCGCTGAGCACCGATCACCTGCTCATGAGCGAGGCCGATCTCCCTCAAGCCGCCCGCGTTCACTAAACGCCGCAGGCCAATAAAGAGAAGCCCGCTGGACAGGACGCGGGCTTCTAAGGGGGCTGGTTTCCGGCGGGTTATCAGTCGGTATCGATGTCCCGGCTCCAGGACACCGGGCGACGCACGGAGGGAATGGTAGGTTTGACCTGCTGTGCACCGACGATTGAACTCACCGAACCGTCTTTTTCCTGGGCCCCGATAATCACGGTTTTAATCACCGTCTCACCATCGACCACGATCGGCACGGATGCAATAACCGGCGATGGCGGCAAGCCGCCTCCGGTGAACTCGCCCGAACGTTCGCCGCCACACTCGCCGCTTACGCCCACCGCACCCGAGCTGTTCAGCAAGTTGACGATGTAGCCACGCGCCTCACCCAGAGACGTGGTGCACGCCGTTGCCGACTCTGGAGTCGGACGGTTGGTGGAGAAGTAGACCAAGCCACCCGCGACCACCGGCGAGGTCACGACCTGCTCGCCCACTCCGTAGGCGGTCATGTTGATGAACCAGCCTTTCTTATCGCTGCCCGGAAGAATGCGACTGTCTGGATCGCATTCGGGATCGGAGGTGTAATCCACCATATCTGTGGTGTCATCCAGGTCCAGGGTGGTTGAAGTATCCACATCAGTCAGATCATCACGGAACACATAGAAACGATTGACCACATCGGTGAACGGATAATGCGACTCCAGCGGGTGCTCGCGATCACCAGAACCGATCGCAACGTAGTATTCGGTGCCTGAATTAATGATCGTCGGCGCGTACAAGAACTTACGTCCATCACCCTCGGTCGAGGCCACCTTGTAGGCTTCCCAATCGGCTGTGCCTAAAGCGTCATAACTGCTCGAAGCATCGGCAAAATCCAGGCGATAAATCTCACCGCCCGTGGTCACGGCATAGGCGTAATCGACCAAGCCATCGCCAGATGGGTCAGCGAAAGTAATGTCCGCGGCTACGCTGCGCGCGTCACCATCAATGGAACTGAAATCAAAGTACTTGACCAAAGCCCCGGTCGTGGCGTTGACGACAAAAACGCCAGCGCCCTTCGGATTGGAGCATCCTGGATCGACGGCATTGGTGTCCTCACAAGTGTCGTAACCACCACCGAAGAACAACAGCGGATCGGTCTCCGAGTAACCTTTAACCAACGCGGCCGACGGGCGTGACCAAGTTTGGCCGATTTCCGAGAAGCCCGCAGAGCAACCGACATCATCACCCTGATTGGGGCAACCACGGCTCCACAGGAAGGTTGGCGTCTGATCGTGATTGGTCACGTTAAACGCGTACATCATCCGACCGCCGCGGCGCTGGCTCGGATAGATGTAGACCTTGCTGTTGTCCTCGTTCTGATAAACGCCAGTTGAGCCGTCGAAGAAGTACGGCTTGCCGTTCACACCACCCGAGAAGGTCACTGTCGGGCTGTTGCTGCGCAAGCGGGAAATCTTGCTCAGATGCTCGGGCGCAACAAACGACCAGATTTCCTCGCCAGTATCGCCACGTACCGCGCGGAACGCACCGTCATTCGCGCCGTAGTAAATCACCACATCGCCATCGAAATTGACGGGCTGCGGACGCGAGTGAATGACATCGCCGTGAATCGATGCCCGGGTTTCCTCGATGACGCTGTCCGCATCTTCATCCGGAGGCAGGAAACCGTTGTCTTTGCCGCGCACATAGGCCGCTTCATCAGCCGACAACGCCGAGGATGTGATGTCCACCAAGGTCGTCCCTGACAACGTCAGCATATTGCGAACGAGCGCGTAGTCCCCGTTCGCGTCTGGCACACCGCTGGAGTCGTTGCTTCGACGCAGAATTTGCGCAGCTGCACCTTTTTCCACAAACGGCCCGTCGGGATAATCAGAATTGGGATTGGCCGCTGTCGCACACTGGCTGAATGCCGCAGGGTCATCCGAGATGACATCGCTCCAGTAATCTCCAGAATCTGTGGTCCAGAAACTCACCGCGCAGTCGGAAATAAAGCCCGTTTCGTTGTTGATCGCGACATTGCCCACGCTGTCACCCAATTCAACAGTCAGGCCGTTGTCGACTATCAGCTGGTAGCGTTTGAGGTTTCCGAACCAACGCGGATCTTTGGTGCGGTCAGGTTTGAACACCCCGATGTAAACCTGATTTTCACTCTGCGCACGGTTGGTCGCGTTGACCGGCAAGCTAGCCGATGAGAAGGCGGAGTTGACCGCCTGCACTTCGTCGAAAATCTGCGTTAACGCATTAACAATCTCACTCTCTTTGGTCGCTTGGTAATACTTGCCACCACCAACCCGCGCCATATTGAACAGCAGTCCGGAAAAGCTTCCGTTCTGTTGGGCGTTGAAGACATCAATGGTGTAGGTCGAGACCTGAGCAAACGACGCGCCTCCCGAACCCGGCAGAGGCACACCCTGCTGACGCAGGAATTTCGCCCATTCGTCAGCCACCCAGGGACCGCCCGCAGGGGCACCAAACGTGCCGGTAGGTGTCGCAACCGAAGCCGTGGTTTCACCAATCACCTGGAACTGCTTGGTCGTGCTTGCCGGACAACCGTCGGTGCTGGATGGCGATGTACACACACAGGACGTGTAGGTTCCGTCACCACATTCGGTAAAGCCACTGGTGTCGCAACTCGCCGAGCTGATCGAACACGCTCCATTCAAGCCCAGCGAAGTCGACACTGAGGTCTCCTCGGTCACCACCGTCTGGACTGTTTGTATGCCTTGTGGCTCGAAATTGGCCTTTTGCCCTTTGCAGCCAGCGTTGTTGGTCAGAACGTATTCGCAACTTGACCAGCTCGTCGTGGTCGTGGTGGTTTGACCAGCCGCCGGCGTGTCCGATGAAACCGTGATAGAACTGGACGGACAGGTGTAACTCGGCACGTTGTTGCTGTTGGCGCAGGTCAGGCCATTCTCGCCGGTATTGACCAACCCTGGTGCGCTGGTGGTCGTCGAGTCTGAAATGACGGTGCTTGAACTTGAGGTTCCGACCACGGTGTACTTGGATTGCAGGCAGGCCTGCGAGTCGTCCGCGTTGCAATAGCAATTGTCAAAACCCTGCTCAGTACATGACGCGTTGTTCTCTGCCGCGGTACAGGACGCCGCATCCGCGTAACAGGCGGCAGAATAGCCGCGCTCCACGTCCAAGGGCTCTTCGATCACCTGGTATTCCGCGAACGGAATATCAGTCACCGCTTCACCCGTCGCGGCGGCCAGCGCATCAATGGCGCCTTGTGCGTCTTTGGACGGCCCGCTCTGAACGTTATTACCGATAAAAATAATGATGGTGCGTCGACAGAAATCTGCTGCCGTCAACGGAGAACGGAAGCTCGAATACAAAGTCTTGTAGCCGGCGCTATCCGCCCGGCTCGCCGGCGTGCCAGCACCACTTTGCGACTGGCTAAATTCGCCCAAGTAGTTGTAGACATCCCACATCAAAGTACCGAAGCCGTTGCCGCTGCTGCGCTTTTCGACCGGTTCGTTGATGTTGTCGAAGATGGTGTCGAGATGGTTGAACAGGACCGTTTTGTTTGAGGCCGTAAGGGGGCGAACGTGATGACGGACATACCCCCCTTCGTTGGTGTTGGCGTTCCCATCCGTGGAGTACTCAAACAAACCCACGTTGATGGAACCGTCTTCGAGCGTTTCCAGCACCGACTTGATCGCTCTCGCTTCCGATTGGCCCTGGGTCAACCCACCCGGCCATTTTTGCGATTGACGCGACCAGTTGGCGCTGTTGTCCAACACGATCAGGACATTGGGTTTACCCACCAGACTCGACTCGTCGGTGGAGAAAATCTCGATATCTTCAGAGGAGGCCTGAAAGGACAGGGCGGCCAACAACGCGCTGATCACGAATGTTGCCGTCCGTGAGCCTATTTTTTTCGATATTTTGCTCATAGCTTCCTTCCAAAGGCGCTTACGGCCCCGTCGGCGTTGGACACGAGGTATTCACGGCATCCGTCGATACGCGCACGCCATAATTGCCGCGAACAGTTTGATTGGTGCCGCTCACCTGATCCGTCGCAACGGCGGCGACCTGCCATAAACTGTTCGCACACAGGGAATTCTGATTGGCCGACCCGATCACACCGAAGTCGGTGCGGGTACTGATGACACAAGACGCATCGACAGGGTCTGTCAGGTCGAGTTGGTTGTTCTGAATGATCTGCGACTGCAGGCAGAACGGGTCTGGCGTCAACTGCACCGATACATCGTTATTGCCATCACCGTTGATGTCATAGCAACGGGTATTCAACGAATCGTCACAGCCGACCAAAAATACCGCGCTGGGCGCATTGACCACACGCGTGTTACTAATCGCCTCTTCCAGCGTGCTATTCGCCAGATCAACAGCGGCGTTTTGGTTCTGCAGATTGTTTACGATGTTTACGCTGGTCTGCGTCGTGTTGTAGAGGGTGATCAGCGAGATGCTGGTCAGTATCAGCATGATCAAGCCGACCACGAGGGTGGAACCATGCTGACCACTCCGGCCAATACCGAGCGCTGGGTTGCTCATCGACGTCGCCCCGCAACATTGCGAAGCATCGCAACGGAATTGAAGGCGTGGCGCTTATAACCGTCAGAAAATGGGCCGGCGGTGATCTGGTCCCCATCGACGTCATTGCCCAAGGTAAAGCTCTTCGCCACAACCTTGCCTCGCGACTCAGTTGTCGAACGTACCAATAAGTTGACCTTAACCGCCGTCACATTGCGCCAGTTCGCCATCCGACATGTGGCATCTGCACAGGCGTTGAAAAGGCTGGGATCAGCGCTGTACTGATCCGGCGCCCCGTCGCCATCAGTATCCAGTCCATACTCAAACTGGATATCTTCAATCCCATTGGCCAGAGGCTCGATGGTGAAATTCGCGCCAGTCAGTTGCGCACGCTTGAGGGTGGGAATGCCGTCACCCGACTGGTCGTTATTCGCAATGTAGTAGATGTGCGTGCGGAAGCGACGCACCGGAGCCAGTGTTGTGCAATCCTGCTGGGTTTTGATCAATTGAGCCGTATCGGTATGCATCAGGAACCAGTCATCGGAATCTGGTGATAGCAAAGCTGTCGCATTGGTGCATGAACTGGCCTGAAAGTACGGTGCACCCGCAACCACCGCACATCCCGCCGCACCGGCTTCGCAGGTACTCAAGCGCCGAATCACAACGACGTCAGTGCCCTTGCGCCAATCGGATATGCACGCCAAAGGCACACTGTCTGGGCTGTCATAACCTTGGATTGGGAACGGCAACGCCAGATCAAGATCAGCCAAAGCGGTGGCGCAGGGATCTGGCAAATCGGCGGGAAAGTCGAGCGTCGGCGCCGCCAATCCCATGTCGAATTGGCCGTAGTAGCCTGCCAAATGCAGGTCACTAACGAGGAGGTCCGTCACGTAGCGACCGTTCTCCAGCAGCGTATTGACCTTGTTCAGCTCGGCACGACTGTGAATGCCGTTAACAAATAATGTTGTTATTGCCGCGAGCACAATCAATGAAACGACCATGCCGATCAAAAGTTCGATCAGGGTCAGGCCTGCATGACGCTTGTTGTTGCTGAATGTCATGAACATCGCGGCAATCCCACCGTTACAGTTGACGTCACAACCCGACGCAGCGACTCCTCGCCGTATAGATCTTTTCCGCACGCCAGGGCTTGGTTGGGAACGCGTGAATCGCGCATGCCCTGCCAAGCCAGCGACACCCGATAGACACCGGCCGTGCAAACGCCGGCTGAGGGGTCAGCGGCAATAAGCTCCTCTATGCAGCCTCGCGCACCAACCATGGCCCCGGATCGATTGCCGTTGACGACTTCTGACGCGCCTTTAAGCTTGAGGCTCCATTCGCACATGTCACGCTCGGCCTCAGTTAGCGTGTTATCGGTGCAATCCTCAGCCAAGTTATCGCCGTACCCCACTGGTGTTGCCGTACCGGTGGCGTAGTCCGAGGCATTGTTCAGATTTGCGTTCATACGCTCGGAAATGTCGCGCATCAGCAAAACCGCCTGAGAACGTTGGTAGCCCTCAACATGGCTGGTCTGCAGGGTGACCTGCAAACTGGCGATGCCGAGCAATCCGAAGGCGAAAATCAGCACAGAGACCAGCACTTCGAGCAGCGTGAAGCCGGAAGACGACCTGACGTTGCGCGTTAGCATGACTGCCGCACCACATATGCACGACCGCCGCGATCTGCGGTCAGGCAGCGAACATCTCCTACTTCGAGATCATCAACGATCTGAAAAGTCGGCAGGTTGGCGCCGGAGACACGGCCGGATGACAGAAAGGAAAATGCGGTCGCATTACTTTTAATAGTGATGTGATCACGCACTTGTCCGGTCAGCAGGACATTGTTATCGGCATCCTGCACTGACCAACCTTTCATCCAATCGTCTTCGTCGGCAACAATTTGCACAGTGGCATTTCGCTTCACCGCCTCGCTGCGCGCGAATAACAGCCCGGCCTGCAGATCGGAGGTGACAGACTGAATCCGTGTGTTTGCGATTAGGCCACGAAATGACGGTGCGGCCATCGCCGACAAGATCGCGGCGATGGCCAATACCACAAGCAGTTCGATCAGCGAGAACCCTGTCTTTAAACGAGCTTTCTGACCCATGGGCATCACCACTTGTCCTCAGGCTCTCGCTTGCCCGAACGATCTATCGTCAGCTTTCCATCGACCGCCTGCGGGCCAGTCTTTGGTGCTGCAACAACAGTGAAATCGGCGGGTGGCCCAGCATCCAACTCCACCGTAATGGTGTAGTAGTCCGCCACATCGTCCGGCACCGTGATGCCCATATCGGCGAGATCAGCCGTGAACGTGCGGGAATCAATGAAGTACTGCTGCTCACGTTGAGCGACCTCCATCAGAAATCCCTGAGCACTGGCCCTGCGCCCTTTGCGGACCGAATCCTGATAGGCCGGCAATGCAACGGCCGCCAGTATTGCCACGATGAGCACAACGATCATGATCTCGATCAACGTAAAGCCGCGCTGACCGTGTAACCACTGTGCCGTTGATTTCATTGTTGCCCCCGCCATGACGTGGCGCGCTAGGGCGCGCCAGCCTCCAGCTCAAAGTCCAACGACGTGTCTTCACCGGCATTGATGACGACGCTGCTGTCACCATCGAACAGAATGTCGTCGTTCGCCTCAGGATCATCATCCGCCGCTTGGCAGGTGAACGCTGCGGTGTAATTTCCGGCGGGCAAGAAGCCCACACCGTAGGTGAAATCACCCGATTGATCGTCCGTCGGCGAGAGCAGCGCTGTAGCGATGGGTTCCAGATTGGAGCCGACGTCGTCCGGCGAGATCAACGCGCCGTTGTAGACATAAACGGCTGCGCCAGCGCCGGTGAGCGCATCCGACGTGCACTGCTCACGGCTGAGCAGATCACCACTCACGGTGCCGCTGAGGGATCCCACGTTGGTGTTTTCCACCAGACGCAATGTCGGGCGCAGGTTGTAGCAACCGGTCTGACCGCGTTCTGCGATGGACTTACGCAGATCGAAATCGACGGTGTATGCGGCCAGCGCACCGGGCTCCACAACAATCGGGCCGTTGATCTTGAGGCCCGACTGAGCACCGCTCGGCACGACCAGCGGGTAGTCGGTTCCATCAATCGTGATGTATGACGGGAACGGTGCGGTCAGATTATTGCAGGATGGATTCGACGCCTCGACCACCAGACGAAGCTGCGGATAGGCGCCAACCGGAACGGTTTCATCGTCGACCAAAATGTCGCTAAGTCCGCCCTGTAGCGCGAGCAAATCGATCGCCCGAGGCGGATCGAACACATAGGACTGTGCGTCGCTGTCGTCATCGCCGACCAGATGCACCTCGCTGATTGAAACAACCACGGCGTCCGCGTCGTCAACCGGCGCATCAGTAATGCTGAGTTTGAAGATTCCAGTACCGGAAATATCACCGGAACTGCCGCCGCAACCCGCGAAGACTAGGCTGGAGAAAATCGCGAAGATGACTGGCTGTTTCATCACAGCATTCCTTTTAAAACCGTAATTGGCATTCTCTTGCCAATTACGGTCGAGGTCAACAGAGCCAACCGCCACTCATCCCCGCATTGCTGCCGTTTGTCACTCAGCCCCAGGAAACCAGACAAAGAAAAGCCCCCTGAACCCGAAGGCTCAGAGGGCTGTGTGCTCTCAATACGCTCCGCCTATGCAGCCAAATTCGCGCTCATGGCGACAGCGAGAAGTCGGCTTGCGTGGCTTGCCCAGCGACAACCGAAACGGAAAGCTGAGCGTCGAATACCAGTCGATCCTTGGCTTCAACATCATCCAGCGCGGCTTGGCAGCTCAAAGCCAGGGTGTAATCACCCTGCGGCAGATAGCCCAACTCATAGATAAAGTCGCTATTGGCCTCTGACCGGGCGAGGGTCGCTGTTGCAAGCGGCCCGTTCGCGCCAGGCCCGATATCAGACGGTCGAACATTGCGGCCTGCGAACGCATACACCGCGGCACCCGCGCCACTCTGAGCATCCGATGCGCAATGATCCGCAGTGAGAAAATCCGCCTCAACCTCTCCCACAACTGATCCCGACGAGGCGATGGCAGCCAAGCGCAACGCCGGCCGCAGCGTGTAGCACCCAGTTTGACCACGACTCACCAGAGCCTGACGCAGATCCAAATCGATCAGATAGTCAGCAGAACCCCCATCGCTCACCGCAACATCGCCGCGGAATGTCAGCCCTGCCTGACTGTTCGCCGGCAGAACTAGCGGATATTGCGTGCCATCGACATCAACATACGAGTCAAAGGGCGCAATCAAATTCTGACAATCCGATGGCGGAGTGTCGACCAACAATCGGAGTTGCTGATAACTCCCTACCGGCGCGGCAACTCCATCCAACAAGGTTTCGGTCACATTTCCTTGCAGCTGAAGAACATCGATCACCTTGGGCGGATTGATCGCATAGGACTGCTTCACCACGCCACCGTTACCGAGCAACTCCAACCCCGTCACCGTCAAGACAACAGCCTGGGCATCATCCACAGGAGCGTCCTTGAACAGAAAAGACAGCAACCCGAACCTCCTGAACTCATTCTTGTCCCCGGTACCGGAAATGTCGCCTGCGGATGTTCCAGCAATGCCGACCCCCGTCAACAAGGTCAGTACAACCGCAAATCTTCTATATCGCATCATGTCATGTCCCCGTGGTCGACCCGCTCTGATGCCTCCTGCATCTGAGACGATGTCGGCCGCTTTTCTGAAAAGACGTAAATTCCCAAGCCAGCGAACTGGCCCTCTGATTCAGACCGGTGCGCCCCGAGCACCTGGTCCAGTTCCTCCAACCATTTCTGCCCGTCTTTACGGGCAATCGCATTGAGCAACGCCACACCGCGCTCAGACACGTCACTGAAGCTGACCTTGCGTTGGAAAAGCGGTGCTTGCGGATCAGCGATGTTGCCGTCGATGGTGTTCAGCATGACGGCCACGTCGACCCCCATCAGCTCAAGCTTGCCGGAGACGTCATCACGCGGGATGTAGCCTGTCGCCTGCAACGCCAGCCGATCGCTACCGTCCTCGCAATAGTTGGCAATTCCTGCCGACACCAATTCCCGAAGCACCGCAGTCTCCGGCACGTCATGGCAACACTGTTTGCGAAGATCCTCCAGCGACGGCGCCGCGCCATGCAAAGGAATCGCTAAAGGCGCGCCCTGACCATCGCGGTATCGCGGATCGCGAATCCACAACGAGACCAACCGGAAAACGGGATTGAACAATACGTTTGAGGCTTCACCCGGCGGCAGCGCCTGAACCCGCGCAACTTCACGGCGGTTGATACCTGTCAAAAGAGAGACGCGTGATTTGCTCGCAGGGCGCGAGCGCAGTCCATGCTCACGGGTCGCCACGTCAACGAAGGCCTTCTTGGCAATCTCGCTGAACGTCGGAAACCCGACGTTGTGCCTGATCAATATGCGCGCCAAAGCGACCAGAATGCGCTCCAGCATCCGGTTAATTTTGCTTTGATCGGCGGCCCCCGATTCGCGGGAACTATTCATAGCTGGCACCGTAATACCAATTATGGCGAGCAGCAAGCATAAAATTTGCCAAATTACCGCCACGCATAGGGGAACCACAAAAAAAGCCCGCATCAGCGGGCTTCTTTGAAAATGGTAGCGACGGGCAGACTTGAACTGCCGACCTTGCGATTATGAGTCGCACGCTCTAACCAGCTGAGCTACGTCGCCACACTGAAACTGACTCCAGCGGCGCTGGAGGGGCCGCGATTTTACGGAAAATCCCGGCTTGCGTCTATGCCTTAGACGTTGAAGCGGAAATGCATCACATCGCCTTCGGCCAGGTGATAGTCCTTCCCTTCCAGGCGCCACTTACCCGCTTCCTTGGCGCCCGACTCACCACCGCACGCGATGAAGTCGTCATACCCGACCACTTCGGCACGGATAAACCCTTTCTCAAAGTCCGTGTGGATGACGCCTGCGGCCTGAGGCGCCGTCGCGCCGGTCTTGACGGTCCAGGCGCGCACCTCTTTGACCCCGGCAGTGAAGTAGGTCTGCAAACCCAGCAAACGGTAAGCCGCCCGAATCAACCGATCCAGCCCTGGCTCTTGCAGTCCCAAATCGGCCAGAAACTCTTGCTGCTCATCCTCTTCCAGCTGAGCCAGCTCGGATTCGATGGCCGCACAGACGGGAACCACCTCGGCATTGTCTTCGGCGGCAATCGCTCGCACTTCATCCAACGCGGCGTTGTTCTCAAAACCGTCTTCCGGCACGTTGGCGATGTACAACACCGGCTTGGCGGTCAACAAGTTCAGATCCCGCAAGATGGCCCATTGTTCTTTGCTCAAACCCGCCTGACGCGCCGGTCGCCCCTGATCCAGATGCGCAAGCAGCGTTTCCAGCACTTCGAGACGGGCCTTGGCCGCTTTGTCTCCGCTCTTGGCCACTTTCTGGGTGCGGTCACGGTTGCGAACGACCACGTCCAGATCGGACAAAATCAGTTCGGTGTCAATGGTTTCGATATCGCGACGCGGACCGATACCCCCGGCCACGTGGACGATGTCGTCGTCTTCAAAACAACGCACGACATGGGCGATCGCGTGGACCTCGCGGATATGCCCGAGAAACTGATTCCCCAGGCCCTCACCTTTGGACGCCCCCGCCACCAGGCCTGCAATGTCGACAAACTCCATGGTCGTCGGCAACACCTTTTGCGGCTTGACGATGTCAGCCAGCGCCTTCAAGCGCGGGTCGGGCACATTGACCACACCGACATTCGGATCAATGGTGCAGAACGGATAGTTTTCTGCAGCAATGCCAGCTTTGGTCAAAGCATTGAACAGAGTCGATTTGCCCACGTTGGGCAAACCCACGATGCCGCACTGAATCGCCATGGGCGTTAACTTCCTAAAACGTCAATTTGATGAATGCAGCCGGTTGACCGCGTAATCCCAGCCTCGGTCCAGCCAATCGTCAACCGCACGACAGCCCGAATCAATGGCACGCTCCAGCGCCACTGCGTCTGCCTTGCCAGGAGCTGACAAGACATAACCCAGCACCTGCTCACGATCGCCAGGATGCCCCACACCGATCCGCATGCGGGCAAATTCACGACCGATGCAGCTGATCGTATCTTTGAGCCCGTTGTGCCCGCCAGGACCACCACCGCGCTTTAACCGCACAGTGCCCGCCGGCAAATCCAGCTCATCATGCACAACCAGAATCTGCTCAGGCTGCAGTTTGTAGAAGTCCATCAGCGCACGCACAGCCCTGCCACTGACATTCATGAAGGTCATCGGCATGAGCAGGTGAATGGGCTGATTTCGAATGCTGGCTTGCGCATAAAGCCCATGCAAACGACTCACTGACTTCGTGCTGGCACTGTTTTCACGCAACAGCTGCTCAATCAGCCAAAACCCGGCGTTGTGCCGGGTTTTGGTGTACTTCTCGCCAGGATTTCCCAGCCCAACGATGGCCTTAAGCTCGGCCGTCATCGGGGATCAATCCTCGGCGCTGTCTTCGCTGCCTTCGCCTTCGGCTTCGGCGTCGTCATCGCTGTCCACGGCCGCGCGCGGCAAGTGAGCGACGGCGATACCGGCGTCATCACCACCGTGCTCCAACACAGCCAGCTTGACGCCCTTCGGCAGTTTGATGTCGGAGAGATGGACGGTGCTATCGATTTCCAGCCCAGCCAGATCCACTTCGATGTATTCGGGCAGATCTTTGGGCAGAACGAGGATTTCGACTTCAGTCGCCAGATGCTCAACGACGCCGCCTTGCTTGCCGGCCGGCGATGCGCCTTCATTAATGAAGTGCAGCGGCACGTTCATGCGCAGTTCCTGGCCTGCGACCACGCGCTGAAAATCAGCATGCAAAACTTGAGCTTTGGCCGGATGGCGCTGCAGATCTTTCAGTACCGCCTGATCTTCGCCGCCGGAATGCTTGACGGTGAGGATGTGCGAGAAAAACGCTTCATGCAGCAGATGATGGTTCAGCTCGTTGGCATCAAGTTGCAGGTTCAGCGGTTCGCCATTGCCACCGTAGAGGATGGCCGGGACCTTACCCTCACGACGCAGGCGGCGGCTCGCACCCTTCCCTTGCGCTGTGCGGGCTTCAGCGTTAACGATGAAATCTTCCATTTTTGAATTCCCTAGAGACGATAAACCCGTCAGCTCGCGACCAAGCTTGACGGGCATAGAACGCCCGCTGAGCGGGCGCGAATCCACCATTTTACCGAATGCCACACATCAACAGCAAGACGCGCAGCGCAGTGGTGAAATTTTCAGTCGACGTAGAGTGAGCTGACCGACTCTTCGTTGCTGACACGACGAATCGTCTCGGCCAGCAGCGCGGCAGTATCCAGACTGCGAATCTTGGGGCATGCGCGAGCGGGCTCACTCAACGGGATAGTGTCAGTCACCACCAGTTCATCCAGCACAGAACCGGAGATGTTCTCGATCGCCGGGCCAGACAACACAGCGTGCGTCACATAAGCCACAACCTTGGAAGCGCCATGCTCTTTAAGCGCGCGAGCGGCCTGACACAAGGTGCCAGCAGTATCGACCAAGTCATCGATCATGACGCAGGTCTTACCCTGGACATCACCAATGATGTTCATCACCTGAGCCACATTGGCTTTGGGACGACGCTTGTCGATGATTGCCAGATCCGCATCATCCAGGCGCTTGGCCAAGGCACGAGCACGCACCACGCCACCGACGTCCGGCGACACCACGATGACATTGTCATGCTTCTGACGCCACAAATCGGACAGCAGAACCGGCGAGGCGTAAACATTGTCGACGGGCACCTGGAAGAAGCCCTGAATCTGCTCAGCGTGCAAATCCACTGTCAAAACGCGATTCGCACCCGCGGCACAAACCATGTCCGCAACCAGCTTGGCGGTGATCGGCACACGCGTGGAGCGAGTACGACGGTCTTGCCGGGCGTAACCGAAATACGGGATGACAGCGGTGATACGACCAGCCGAGGCGCGACGCAGCGCATCCATCATGGCCAGCAATTCCATCAGGTTGTCATTGGTGGGCGCGCAGGTCGACTGGATCACGAATACGTCGCGACCGCGCACATTCTCTTCGATTTCCACCATGACTTCGCCATCGCTGAAGCGACCGACCGAAGCTTTGCCGAGTGACTGATTGAGCTGTTTGGCGATGGACTTAGCAAGGTCCGGGCAGGCATTGCCCGCGAACAGCATCAAGGAAGGTGTGTCAGTCAATTCCGTCATCCCGGCACGATGAAGTGGCAAATATGGCTGGGGTGGTAGGATTCGAACCTACGGTACACGGGATCAAAACCCGCTGCCTTACCACTTGGCTACACCCCAGTTCTCAATCCGTACGCCATTGCTTGCAATGGCGACTGATTCAGTCCTTGCGCAACGAAGACACGCCAATCACGCGGCATTTGCGAGGCAACATGCAAAGCCTGATCACGCGTATCGCACGGCAGGAATACACTCGCCCCGGTGCCGCTCATCCGCGCCGCCCCGAAACGGGACAGGCTGTCATGCGCACGGCGCACCGCCGGGTATCGGCTTGCCACCACCGGCCAGCAGTCATTGCCAACAGGTGCCGTGTGCGCAAGCAATCCGGAAATTGTCAGCGGAGGGGTATCTCTTGTCAATTCCGGTGCGGCGAAGATGTCCCCCGTCGGCACCTGGCAATCCGGTGTAACAACGCAAAACCAGGGCTCCGGCAGCGTCACCGGCGTCAACTGTTCACCAACACCTTCGGCAAATGCGCTGCGTCCGCGCACAAAAACCGGAACATCGGCGCCCAGACTGAGCCCGAGCTGCGCCAACTCGTCCTCATCCAGCCCGACACCCCAGAGAGCGTTGAGCGCGACCAAACAGGTCGCCGCATCACTGCTACCCCCGCCCAGGCCGCCCCCCATCGGGATACGCTTGATGCAGTGAATCTCAACTCCGCGCGGCGTCGTCATCCGCGCCTGCAACAGGCGCGCCGCGCGCACACAGAGATTGTCGTCTGCAGCCACGCCGGGCAGCGCATCGTGCAACACCACCCGATCATCATCACGCAGGGTGAAATCCAGCTCGTCTCCAAAATCGAGAATCTGGAACAAGGTTTGCAAATTGTGCCGACCGTCAGCACGACGCCCCACAACGTGGAGAAACAGATTCAGTTTGGCTGGCGCTGGCCAGCGGGCGTGAGCGCCCAAACCGCCGTGCTGAAAACCAACCGCTTTCAAAGCTTCCATGCCGAGGCATCGATTTGCAGAAACCACGGCTCACTTTCCATGCGCACCGAATGCGGCATATCCACCCCATCCACGGGTTGGTAATCGGACAGATGGATGACCCACGCACTTTGTCGAATCACGCTCAAATGCCCGGCGATATCGCGCTCAAGCTGGGCTGGCTCGTGCGGCGCCGGCAAGCCACGCACCCACCAGCCAAGCGCCGCCAAAGGCACAACCAAACCCGTCCGCTGGTAGATGTCGAGTTGGGGATTGTTGCTGACCTCAACGCTCTCACCGTCATCAATGGTGACCTGATCGGGCGTACCTGAAATGCGCACGCCGCCAAAACCGAACGGACCACGCAATAGCAAATCGAACTGCTCTTGCTGCTGGCGCCAACGCAGGTTGGCGCGCTGATCCGTGGTGGTGATGCGCGCTTTCAGGGTCCATTGCAGCAATGCACTGCGCGCGCGTTCTGACGCCGCGGCGGCACCGAACTCATCGGGCTGTTGTGGCGTGACACTGCAACCCGCTAGCCCGGCGATGGCGATCAGGACAACGCCGCAGCGCTGTCGCAGCGAGGCAATCATGGGCTAGATCGCCGTGTCCAGCCGCTTAACGGTATCTTGCAAAACGCGATGGGCAGGGTGCTCAATCAATGCCTCGTTCCACACCTCACGGGCCCGATCGCGCTCGCCCTGAACCCACAATACCTCACCGAAATGGGCCGCAACTTCCGGGTCCTTGAGTGCTTCCCAGGCGCGCTCCAGATAGACCCGCGCCTGCTCGACATCACCCTGGCGAAACAAAACCCAGCCCAGTGAATCGATCACCGCCGGATCATCGGGGGTCAACTCCAAGGCGCGGCGGATCAATCTTTCCGCCTCGGCATAGTCCTCGCCGTTGTTGGTCAGCATGTAGCCCAAGGCATTGAGCGCGCGCGCATCTTCCGGCGCATCCAGCACGATAGCGCGCAGGTCTGCCTCCGCCGCAGCGAAATCACCCATACGCTCATGCACGATGGCACGCCCATACAGCAGGTCATGGTCATCCGGGTACTGCGCCAGCCCTTGCTGATAAATCTCCAAGGCTTCGGCGTCCTGATTGGCCCGGAAGAGCAACTCGCCTTCGATTTGCCACAGACGCAGTTCCTGCTGCGGGAAACGCAGGCGCAAGGTTTCCAAGTAAGAGCGCGCCGCCTGCATGTTGCCCTGACGACTAATAATGACCGCCTGACGCACAGCCGCATCGATCACGCGACGACCGTCGCGCACCTCGCGATAGAGCTGCATGGCGCGCAAGACTTCGCCGCGCTCCTCAGCAATGCGACCGAGGTAATAAGAGGTGTCCGACAGGCGCTCGCCGCTGTTTTGCAAACGTGTAAAACGCTTCTCGGCGGCTGCGTACTCGCCCAGATCCATTTCAATAAGACCCAGCGCGTACAACGCTGCCGTGTTGTCCTTGTCGATTTTCAGCGCATTGGTGAACTCACGCCGCGCCAGATCGATCTGCTCGAATTCCAGCAGCAACGATCCCAGCGACAAGCGTAACTCGAGATTCTTCGGATCGGCGACATGCATATCGCGGATCAAACGCTCCGCTGACGCCAGATCGTCAGCCTGCAAATGCAGACGCAGGCCAAGCAGCTGTGCAGGACGCCACTCCGGGCGCAAAGCCAAAGTTTCGCTGACCGCAGCGCGCGCTGCGTCCTGCTCATCCACCCGGTAAGCCAACAGCCCGCGCGCATAAGCACGCGCGGCGCTCAACGGCTGATCAGCGGTGACTTGGTCAAACAGCGTCAGAGCTTTTGCCGATACCGCCGGCTCCAAGGAAAGAATCTCCGAGACACTGACCAATCCCGCTTGGTCATCACTTTCGTCCAGGGCCAACATGCGACGTAGCAGATCCACGGCACGGGTTTCGTCGCCCTCACGTAGCGCCAGCCGCGCGGCTATCTCGTAGGCACCGGAATTCTCCGGATCAAGCTCAACCCAACGCGCCGCAGCCTTGTCGGCCAAGCCCGCGTTTTCCGCTTGCAAGGCCAGTTGGGTGGCGCGCTGAGCGGTCAGTGGATCGTCACTCAGCTCCGCTGCACGCGCATATTGCCTGGCCGCTTCGTCACGCAAGCCGCGCTGAGCGGCAAGCTCACCAGCCAGCACCGCAGTACCGAGTTCAACCTGGGGATTTTCGGCGGAGGCTTGCCACAGCTCGTCGAATTGGGTTTCCAGAGCCGGCTCGGTGGGTTGCGAAGCGCAGCCCAACAACCCCAGAGTCAGGCCCAGGGCCGGAAAGATCGGTTTGATGATGTTCAACTTCATGGATGTGAGTTTCACCCGATTCCTGGTCCGTGGGTTATCAGCGCTGGCGCGGCTTTTGCGAATCCTTCCATGGACACGTGCGACAAGCGCTTGTTCCAAAACCGGGCATCACGGAAAATATCGTATTGCGCACATTATCCACAATCCGACCCGGCCCATGATCCGATCTCTCAACGGGCTCAGCCACACGGCAACCTTCGCTTTTCACGGAGCGTAATGTCCTTGTTCGCGCTGGGCCTCAACTACCACTCCGCGCCGCTAACACTGCGCGAGCGAGTGGCCATCGCCACCGAGGCCCTGCCACAGGCCCTGTCGGAAATCCGTGCCGTGCCCGGCATTTCCGAAGCCGCCATTCTGTCCACCTGCAATCGCACCGAGATCTTCACCGTCGGCGGCGCCAACCATCGCCTCAGTTCGTGGCTGAGTGAGCGGGGGAAGATCTCCCAGCACGAGCTTGACCCGCACTTGTTCAGCTATGACGAGCAGCGCGCGGTGCGCCACGCTCTGCGGGTTGCATCCGGTCTGGACTCCATGATCTTGGGTGAGCCACAGATTCTGGGACAGATGAAGGATGCCTTCCGCATCGCGCGCGAGCACAACACCCTTGGCCCCGTGCTTACACGCCTGTTCGAGCACGCCTTTCATGTGGCCAAGGATGTCCGCACCCGCACCGAGATCGGCGCACGTTCGGTCTCTGTGGCATCCGCGGCGGCCAGTCTGACCGGCGAAATCTTCGCCAACCTCAAAGGCCGCGATGTGTTGGTCGTTGGCGCAGGCGATACCGCGCGCTTGGTCACCGAACATCTTTACGCGATGGGCCAGCCGCGCATTACCGTGGCCAATCGCACACCAGAGCGCGCGCGGGCGCTGGCCGAGCAATTCCGCGGCGCCAGTTGCGGCCTGGATGGCATCGCCGCGCAGTTGCCGCACGCCGACCTGATCGTAACGACGATCACCACCGAGCAACGCCTGATTGACCACGCCATGGTCAAAGCTGCGTTCGCCCAGCGCAAGCGCAAAGCCGTGCTGATGATTGACCTGGGCGTGCCACGCAACATCAACCCGGACGTGAGCAACAGCCCGGACGTTTATCTTTACTCGGTTGATGATCTCCAAGCGGTGGCCGACGAAAACCGCCGCGCCCGCGAAGCCGCCGCAGACTCGGCCCGCGATATCATCGAATCCGGCACGCGTGAGTTCATCGACTGGATGGCGCAACGCGCCAATCACGACGCTATCCGCCGCCTGCGCACTCAGACCTCAGAGATTGCGCAGGTTCAACTTGAGCAGGCACGCGCGCAACTTCGCCGGGGCGTGGACGCCGACCAGGTGCTTGAGCGCCTGACCCACAACCTGACCCAGCAGTTTCTGCACCGCCCCAGCCTGAGCCTGCGCGAGCTCAAAGGCGACAAGCGCGACGCTCAATTGAAACTGCTCAACGACCTGTTCCAGCTCGACGACAAAGAATGAATCCTTCGCTGATACGCCGCCTTGAAGACCTGCAAAGCCGCTTCGAGGAACTGGGCATGGAACTGTCTGACCCCGAGGTGATCGGCAACCAGGACAAGTTTCGCAAGTTCTCCCAGGAATACGCCCAACTTGAGCCGGTCATCGAAACCTTCAAAAGCTTTTGCGATGGCGAGCAGGAGCGCGTCAATCTCAAAGCTATGCTCAAGGAGGACGACGCCGAAATCCGCGAGATGGCCGAGATCGAGCTGGAAAGCCTGGTCGAGCAACAAGCGACGCGTGAAAAAGAGCTGCAAGTGCACCTGCTGCCGCGTGACCCGGCTGACGACAACAACATCTTCCTGGAAATCCGCGCCGGCACCGGCGGCGACGAAGCAGCCATCTTTGCCGGCAATCTGTTTGGCATGTACGAGCGCTACGCAGCCAGCCAAAACTGGCAGATCGAAGTCCTCTCGGCCAGCGAAGGCGAACACGGTGGCTACAAGGAGATCATCAGCCGGGTTGTTGGCCATGGGGCCTACTCCAAACTGAAATTCGAATCCGGCGCACATCGCGTGCAGCGCGTGCCGGAAACCGAGTCGCAAGGCCGCATCCACACCTCGGCCTGTACCGTGGCGGTGCTGCCGGAGCTGGATGAAGTCGACGCTGTGGACATCGAAGCCAAAGATTTGCGCATCGACACCTATCGCGCGTCCGGCGCCGGTGGTCAGCACGTCAATAAAACCGACTCCGCCGTGCGCATCACTCACATTCCCAGCGGCATCGTGGTGGAGTGCCAGGATGAGCGCTCACAGCACAAGAATCGCGCCCGCGCCATGTCTTTGCTGGCCGCGCGCATGCTCGACATCCAGCGCAGCCAACAAGCCTCCGAGCAGGCCGCCACGCGCAAAGCGCTGGTCGGTTCGGGAGATCGCTCCGAGCGCATCCGCACGTACAATTTCCCGCAAGGCCGGGTCACCGATCACCGCATTAACCTGACGCTGTACAAACTGGATGCAATCATCGCCGGCGATCTGGACCCGCTGATCCAACCGCTGATCTCCGAACATCAAGCGGCGCAATTGGCCGAGTTGGGTGCCTGATTCCATTCGTCATCAGATCACTGAGGCCAGTGCGGCGCTGAGCAGCGCGTCTGAAAGTCCGCGACTGGATGCCGAGCTGCTGCTCAGCCACGCCTTCAGTCGCCCACGCAGTTGGTTGTTCAGCCACGCGGATGAACCCCTTCCAGATGATGCCCGCGCGGTTTTTTCCGCCCATCTGCAACGCCGTCTGCGTGGCGAGCCCATCGCCTACATTCTGGGTGAACAGGAATTTTGGTCGCTGACGCTGGCCGTCACGCCGGACTGCCTGGTGCCGCGCGCGGACACGGAGTGCCTCATCGAGTGGGCGCTGAGCCTGCCCGGCGACGCTTTGAAGGTGGTTGATCTGGGCACCGGCAGCGGCGCTATCGCTCTGGCCCTGGCCAGCGAAAAGCCGCATTGGCAAGTCACCGCGACGGATGTCAGTGAGGCCGCATTGAACGTGGCCAAGCGCAACGCGCAAACTCACCGGCTGAACATTGAGTTTGGCCTGGGCAACTGGTTCGAGGCTGTGGAACGGGAATGCTTCGACCTGGTGGTCAGCAATCCGCCCTATATCGCCGATACGGACCCGCACCTGGCCCATCTCAGGCACGAGCCGCAAAGCGCATTGACCTCCGGCCACGACGGCCTGGACGCGATCCGCCACATTGCCGCGCATGCAGGCGCGCACATGACACCGGGCGCGTATCTGGCGCTGGAGCACGGCTATGACCAAGGCCAACGCGTGCGCGACATACTCAGCGAACAGGGCTTTCTGAGCGCGACCACCGGAACTGATTTGGCCGGCCGCGATCGCTTCACCTACGCCCGACGGAGCGCCACATGAGCCGTTACAGTCGCCAGCAAATCCTGACCGAAATCGGCGCCCACGGACAAAGCATGCTTGGCGATGCGCATGTCGCCGTCATCGGGCTGGGAGGCCTGGGTTCCGCAGCGGCGCTGTATCTGGCTGCCGCCGGCATTGGCACGCTGAGCCTGGTCGATGGCGATCGCGTGGAACTGTCCAATCTACAACGACAAATCATTCACAACGAACACCGTGTGGGTGAGAACAAAGCTCGCTCCGCGGCCGCGCAAATTTCCGACCTCAACAGCACGACAACGCTGGACATCATTGATCAACGCGCGGATGACGATGTGCTCCTCACCTTGGCCGAACGGTGTGATGTGGTGCTCGACTGCAGCGACAACTTCCCCACGCGTCATGCCGTCAACCGTGCATGTGTGGTCCATCGCACGCCGCTGATCAGTGGCGCGGCAATCCGCTGGGAAGGTCAACTTATGGTGCTGGAGCCGGGGCGCAACGGCGCGGCCTGCTACGCCTGCGTTTTTCGCGGCGACGGCGAGGCCACCGAATCCTGCGAGCAGGCCGGTGTACTCGGCCCTCTGGTCGGCACCATTGGTAGCCTGCAGGCTTTGGAAACCATCAAAGTCCTGACCGGCCAAGCAGCCACCGGCGTATTGCACACATTCGACGCACGCACCTCAAATTGGCGAAAATGGACGGTTCCGGCCGACCCGGCCTGTCCTATGTGCCAAAACTCTGATGTCTGAATCCGTCATCACGCTGAGCCGCGAGCTCGCGATGCAACTGCTGAAGCATGCCCAGACCTCACCACAACAACGTGTGTGCGGCCTGCTGCTGGGCCAATCCGGTGAACCGCGCGAAATCCTGCCGCTGCGTAACACCTCGGACACGCCGGCCAGCACTCACCACATCGACCCCCAGGAATACGCCACAGTCCTGCGCGATGCACAGGCCCGTGGTCTGGAGCCACTGGCGGTGTACCACAGCCACCCGCACAGTCCGCCCATGCCGGACGCGACGGACCGCGCGGCCAGTCCGGACCCAGCACTGAGCCTGCTAGTGATCTCGCTCAACATCAAAGGCGTGCTGGAAATGCGCGCTTTCAGCCCCGTGCAGCGTGAGCTGCACGAAACCCCTGTCCAGATTTTTCTGTAGAGCCCAACATGCGCCTGTCTCAATTCCCCGTCGTCACCAGCAAAGAAACACCTGCTGATGCCGAAATCGTCAGCCATCAGCTGATGCTGCGCGCCGGTATGATCCGGCGCCTCGCAGCTGGCCTGTACAGCTGGACACCGCTGGGCCTGAAAACCTTGCGCAAGGTCGAAACCATCGTGCGCGAGGAAATGAATCGCGCCGGTGCCGTCGAATTGCTGATGCCCAGCGTCCACCCGGCCGAGCTGTGGCAGGAATCCGGTCGCTGGGACCTGATGGGGCCGGAAATGCTGCGCCTCAAAGACCGTCATGAGCGTGACTACTGCTATGGTCCGACCCACGAGGAAGTCATCACCTCGCTGGTGCGTCAGGACGTCAAAAGTTACAAGCAGTTGCCGGTCAACTATTACCAGATCCAGACCAAATTCCGCGACGAGATCCGCCCGCGTTTCGGGGTCATGCGCTCGCGTGAATTCATCATGAAGGATGCCTACTCCTTCAATATGGATGAGGAATCCCTGGCCGAGACTTACGCGGCCATGCGGGCGGCGTACAGCCGCATCTTCGAGCGGGTCGGGGTGGAATTCCGCATTGTTCAGGCCGACTCCGGCAACATCGGCGGCAAACAATCGGAAGAATTCCACGTGCTCGCTGGCAGCGGTGAAGATCTGCTCGCCGTGTCCGACACGGGCGACTACGCCGCCAACGTCGAAGCCGCCGTGTGCCAACCGTTGCGCGACTCGCGCGGCCCGGCCACTCAGACCATGAACCCGGTCGCGACACCCGATCAGCGCAGCATCGAGGAGGTTGCCCAACACCTCGGCGTAACACCGGCGCAATGCCTCAAAACCATGATCGTGAAGAACGATGAAGGCGAGTTGTTCGCGCTGTGCCTACAAGGCGATCACAGTCTGAATGTACTGAAAGCGGAGAAAATCCTAGGTGGCTGCACGCTGGCCAGTGACGAAGAAATTCTCGCCGCGACGGGCTGTCCACCCGGCTCGCTCGGCCCGGCCGAGCTCAAAATGCCGATCATCGCGGATACCGATGCCGCCACCCTGGCCGACTTTGTGTGCGGCGCCAATCGCGCTGGCGAGCACCTGCAGGGCGTGAATTGGGGTCGTGATCTGGCCGAACCGCGTGTCGAAGATTTGCGCGAGGTGTGCGAGGGCGACACCGCCCCGGATGGCGGCAAGCTCAGTTTCGTGCGCGGCATTGAGGTTGGCCACATCTTCCAGCTCGGACGCAAATACACCGAAGCCATGAACGCCACCGTGCTCGATGCCAATGGCAAAGACGCCGTGCCTTACATGGGCTGCTACGGCATCGGTGTCACCCGCGTGGTCGCCGCCGCGATCGAGCAGCGCCACGACGACAACGGGATCGTCTGGCCCCAAGCTGTCGCGCCGTTTGAAGTCCTGCTGAATCCGATCAATCCGAAAAAATCGCAAGCGCTCGATCAGGAAATCCAGAGCATTTACGACGCCCTCACCGAGGCCGGCTTTGACGTGCTGTGGGACGATCGCGGCTTGCGTCCGGGCCAGATGTTCGGCGATGCCGATCTGATCGGCATACCGCACCGCGTGGTGCTGTCCGAACGCGGGCTTGAGGCCGGTGAGATCGAATACAAAGCCCGCAGCGGTGGCGACGCGGAGAAACTGCCGTGGTCAGTCGACGCTCTGATCGAGCGCCTGAAGCAGGCTTAATAGAGGCCTTCGACCGCGGCGAAAATCTCATCCAGCCGCGGATGCAACGGGTAACGCAAGCGCCAACCGGGCTGCAATGGCGGGTTGCGGAACAGCAGGCCCTTGTTGGCATTCTTCAGCAAGGGCCAAAGATTCGGGTTGTCGTAAACCTCGCGTCGCGCCGCAATCGAAGCCAACGTGTCACCGGAACGCACGGTGACCCAAGCCTGCGCAGACCACAGGGCGCGGACCAGTGCGCGCCCCTGAAAATAGGCCGTCTTGAAATCACCCTGGTGCACGGCAACGTCCAGAGCGCGCTGACGGTCGTACTGCGCGCTGCTCAGACGCGCAAACTGTTTGGCCTGCTGCTGGTAACGCAAGGCCTGAGTCCGGTAGTAGGCGGTGACTTCAGTGCTGACATCCTGACGCAAGGCCTGCAGGCGACTTTGCGCCTGATCGACATAGCCTTGCGCGGCCAACGATTCGATATTCAGCAGACGCCGCTGCCACGTCATATGGCGTGGCCCTCGCACGGGGAAATCCCCCACTTCCAGTTCGATGTCGGCCAAGCCACGAATCAGCCGGGGATTGGGCGGAGCGTGCTGGGCGCTCACCACACGAACCGGCTCCGCCGCTGGGGCGTTGGCAAGCGGTTTGCTTGGCAAGCCCGCGCACGCCGACAACCCCAGCATCCCCACCAGGAGCGCGGCCCTGGGGAACCACTTGCTATGCTGTCGCGTCATTACTCTTTTGCCTAAGACCAGATTGGGGAGCCATGCGAAATCACGCCGTCATCTACCTTGCCACATTGCTCATTGCGCTGGGCCTTGGCGCATGCGGGAAAAGCGCCGATCAGCGAACAACAGGCAAAGACGGCAGCCCGCTCAAAGTGTATCGACACTCCATGGACGGCGCACCCACCAATCTGGACCCGCTGCATGCAGCAACGATCTACGCGAATTTCCTGGTTCTGAACACCTACGACACTCTGTACAGCTATAAGTATCTTGCACGTCCCTACGAACTGAAACCGAATTTGGCCGCGGCGATGCCGCAAATCTCGGACGACGGCCTGAGCTACACCATCCGCATCAAACCGGGCGTGCGCTTCATCAACGATGCCGCCTTCGCCAACGGCCAGGGCCGCGAGTTGGTGGCCGAGGACGTGGTCTATTCATTCAAGCGTCATTTCGATCCGGCCAACCGCTCGCAGGGTTCCTGGCTGTGGACGGGCCGCATCAAAGGCTTGGATCAATGGGGCAAAGATGGCGCGGATTACAGCCAAGACATTGAGGGCCTGGAGGTGGTCGACGACCACACCCTGACCATTCATCTCACGAAACCCTACCCGCAACTGCCGTACACCTTGGCGGTTGGCTTTTCCGGAGTCGTGCCGCATGAAGCGGTTGCCAAGTACGGACGTGAGCTATCCATCCGCCCGGTCGGCTCGGGGCCTTATCAGATGTTGCGCTTCGACACGGCCAAAGCGGTTCTCGAAGCCAACCCCAATTTCCGTCAGGAGCCGGTCGATCTGGCGGCCGAAGGCTTTGACCCGGAACAACACGGTGAGCTCGGCCTGGAAGCCATCGACGGACGCAGCCCACCGTTCATAGACCGACTGGAAATCGACTTTATCACCGAAACCGCCGCGCGCTGGAATTCCTTTACCAAAGGCAACGAAGTTCAATACACCAATGTCCCGGTTGAGCAGACGGATACGGTTTTGGAAAGTCGCAAACCTCTGCGTATCAAACCCGAATGGGCCGAAAAGTACCACGCGACAACCGGCGTCGAGGCCGGCTTCGTGTTCACCAGCTTCAACATGGACAAACCCTATCTGGGGCATAACGATGATCCGCAGCAGGACGCGCGCAATCGCGAACTGCGCTGCGCCATTCGTGAAGCCATGGACTGGACCGCCCGCAACAACCGCTTCTACTCGGGCATTGGCGAGGTCTTCCCTGGCATTGTGCCGCCGGCTGCTGGCGACCTTTACAAGGAGCTTTCGAGCGACTCGATAACCCGCGATCTGGACAGTGCGCGCGCGCGCCTGGAAACCGCCGGCTGGACTCAGGACAACCTGCCCACGCTGGAATACGGTTTCCAGAACTCCGTCACTTCGCGTCAGCTGTTTGAGCAATTCCGTGGCTTTCTGGCAGACATCGGTTACCCGTCCTCCAAGGTCAAACCTGTCAGCTTTGCCACGTTCGGTGATTACAACAAGGCCATCAAGACCAGCCAGTTGGACATCATTCCCATGGGTTGGGGTCTGGATTACCCCGACTCTGAAAATACGTTGCAGCTGTTTTACGGCCCCAACCACACGCCGGGTTCAAACAACTCCAATTACAGCAACCCGGCGTTCGACACCTTGTTTGAGCAAAGCGCCGTCATGCAGCCAGGGCCTGAGCGTGACGCCTTGTACAAGCAGATGAGCCAGATGGTCATCGACGACTGCGTGACCATCAGCGGCCTCTCACGCAACCGCATCTATCTCTGGCACAAAGACGTCATCGGCCTGCCCAACCGCGAAATCCTGGGTGGGTTCTGGCTGCGTTACGTCGACATCCAAACCGCGCCGAGCGAAAGCACACCGGCGTCCTGAAGTCATGCTTCAGTACACGCTGAAAAAGCTCCTCGCGGCTCTGCCATTGATCCTGGGAGTGACCTTCATCAGCTTCGTGCTGATGGTCTACTTCGGCCCTGACAAAACCTACGAGTTGGCGGGCAAAAACCCGACCGAGGAACAGATTGCCCAGATCCGCGCAGATCTGGGTTATGACCAGCCGTTTTTCAAACGCTATGCAACCTACGTGGTGGAGTTGGTCACCCTGGACTTTGGCCACTCAGACTCCACCGGCGAACGTGTCAGCCGACTGCTCAGCCGCACCATCCCGATTTCTCTGGCGCTGACCTTGCCGGGCTTCGTGCTGGGCAATGTGTTCGGGATTCTGCTCGCGTTGCTGGCGGCGCATTACCGCAGCACCTGGATCGACAAAAGCATCATGACCTTCGCGGTTGTCGGCATGAGCGTGAGCTTTCTGATCATCATCATCGGCTTTCAGGTGCTGTTTTCATCCTCCTACGGGCTCAATATGTTTCCGGTTCGCGGCTGGTCCATGGTCACGCTGAGCGACTACCTGTATTACGTCACCGTTCCGACCCTGGCCATTGTGTTTGTGTCGTTGGGTTACAACACCCGGTTTTATCGCGCCGTCATCGTCGAGGAACTGGGCAAGGACCACATTCGAACGGCCCGCGCATACGGTGCGTCAGCGCGGAGCATTCTGCTCAAGCGCGTGCTCAAGAACAGCATGATCCCGGTGATCACGCGCATCATGTTCTCGATTCCATTGGTGGTGATTTCGGGCTCGCTGTTGATCGAAAGCTATTTCGGTATCCCGGGTGTGGGCAAGGTCACCTATGACGCCATCACCACCGGCGATCAACCGGTCCTCAAAGCGGTGGTTGGCGCCACAGCAGTCCTGTTCGTGGTGGTGTTGATCGTCACCGACGTGCTGTATCGCCTGTTCGATCCCAGGGTGGAGCTGAAATGAGCGCGGGCGAATCCTTCTGGTCCAAAGCCGGACGCAAATTCCTGCACGACCGCTTCGGCATGGCCGCCGCTGCGGTGGTGCTCGGCTATTTCGTGATCGCCCTGGGTGTTTGGCTGAATCTGTGGGGACAGCAGTGGAGTGAGCTGAGCGCTGGCAGTAACCTGCCGATGTCGAGCGCTCATTGGTTTGGCACCAACCTGTCCGGCCAGGACATCTTTGACCGGGCGATTTTCAGCACCAAAACGGCGTTTGAAATCGGTCTGTCGGTGGCTGTGCTGAGCACCATCCTCGGCGCGATCCTGGGCGCGATTTCCGGCTTTTTCGCCGGACGCTGGAGCGATGAAATCATCCTCTGGCTGATGGGCACGCTGGATTCCATCCCGTTTTATCTGTTCGTTGCCGCTGTCGCCTTCGCCCTGCAGGGTCACCCGCTGGCCATGCACGCCGCCATGATCGCCACGTTCTGGACCACCACTGCACGGGTGGTACGCGGCGAAGTGATGAAGCTCAAAGAGTTGGAATTCATCGAAGCGGCTCGCGCCATCGGTGTACCTCAGCATCTGATCATCTTCCGCCACATCCTGCCCAACACCTCGCATTTGCTGCTGGTGCAGGCGACGATTGTGTTCGTATCGGCGATCAAATCCGAGGTCATACTCTCGTTCCTTGGCCTGGGTGTTCAGGACGGGGTGAGTTGGGGCCTGATGATTGCGGAAAGCACCCAGGAAGTGATCGTCGGTCAGTTCAAGAACTTCTTCGCCGCCTCTGGCATGTTGTTCGTGCTGGTGATGGCCTTCAACTTGTTCTCCGATGCCTTGCAAGACGCGCTCGACCCGAAGAAGGTGCAATGACATGACACAGCCTCTTCTCCAAGTCCGCGATCTGCAGGTCGAGTTTCATACTGACAAGGGCGTCGCCCGCGCCCTCGACGGCATCAGCTTCGACGTCATGCCCGGGGAGACCCTGGGCATTGTTGGCGAGTCGGGTTGCGGGAAATCCGTCACGTCGCTGGCCATACTCGGCTTGATTCCATCACCGCCCGGTCGCGTGGTTGGCGGTGAGATCCTGTTCCAAGGCCAGGATCTGCTGCGTTTGTCCGAACGCCAAATGCGCAAAGTGCGCGGCAAAGACATCGCTATGATTTTCCAGGAGCCGATGACCGCACTGGACCCGGTGTTCAAGGTCGGCACCCAGATGAGCGAGGTACTGCGCCGACATCAAGGCCTGACCCGCAAGCAAGCCCGAGCCGCGGCCATCGACTGGCTGGCCAAAGTTGGTATTCCCGGCCCGGACAAACGTATCGACGACTATCCGCATCAACTGTCTGGCGGCATGCGTCAGCGCGTGATGATCGCCATGGCTTTGTCGTGCGAACCCACGCTGATCATCGCCGATGAACCCACCACGGCGCTGGATGTCACCATCCAAGCGCAGGTGCTGGAACAGATCGTCCAGCTCTCCCAGGATCTCGGCACCGCCATGATGCTCATCACCCACGATTTGGGGGTGGTTGCACAGTCCTGCCAACGCGCTTGCGTGATGTATTGCGGCAAGCTGATTGAGCAGGCGGCCACCGGACCGCTGTTTGACGCCCCGGCTCATCCCTACACCGCAGGACTGTTGGCCTCGGTGCCGCGCATCCGCGAGCACCGTCTCGACACCCTGCCGACCATCGCCGGCACCGTGCCCGATCTGCTGCACCTGCCGCGAGGCTGTCGTTTCGTCGAGCGTTGTGGTCAGGCAATCGACCGCTGTCACGACACCCACCCGCCCTTGCGCCGAGACGAAAACAGCGGACATGAACTGGCCTGTTACAACCCGCTCAATGGGGAGGCCGGCTGATGTTAAAAGTCACCAATCTGAGCAAGTATTTCCAGCTTGGCGGCAATCTGCTGGGTATGGGCAAAAGCACGCTGCGCGCGGTCCACGATGTCAGTTTCGACATCGCCGCAGGACAAACCCTGGGCTTGGTCGGCGAGTCGGGCTGCGGAAAATCCACGTTGGGGCGCGCCGTGCTTCGCCTGCATGAACCAACCAGCGGTTCGGTCGAGCTGGACGGCAAACCGGTCACCGGGATCACGGGCAAAGCCCTGCACGCCCGTCGTCGCGAAATGCAGATCATTTTCCAGGACCCGTATGCCTCACTGAATCCACGCCGCACCATACTCGATACGCTGCTCGAACCACTCAACCTGCATAACATCGGTGAACCGGCCGAGCGACGCGGCCGCGTGGAACAACTGATTGAGGTCGTGGGACTGCGCAAGCAGGCCCTGTCACGCTACCCGCATGAGTTTTCTGGCGGCCAGCGCCAGCGCATCGGGATTGCCCGTGCACTCACCCTCAACCCCAAGTTCATCGTTGCCGACGAAGCCGTATCGGCGCTGGATGTATCAGTCCAGGCACAGGTCTTGAATCTGATTCGCGAGTTGCAGGATGAATTCGGCATTGCCTTCCTGTTTATCTCGCACGATCTGGCGGTGGTGCAACACATCTCGCACCAGGTTGGCGTCATGTATCTGGGTCAGATGGTCGAACTGGCCGAAGCTGAAACACTGTTCGCGCAGCCCAAACATCCCTATACACGCGCATTGATGTCGGCGGTGCCGGTGCCCGATCCACACACCGCAAGCCGGCGCATCGTGCTCAGTGGCGATGTCCCCAGCCCACTGTCGCCACCATCTGGCTGCCCCTTCCACACCCGATGCCCGGAGGCGATGCCACACTGCAAAGAGCGCGAGCCTGAAAACCACAATTGCGGCACCGCCGACCAGGCAAACTGGGTGCGCTGCCATTTGTATGCACCGGAGCAGGTTGGCCTGAAAACCCCACAAGACGCCATCGTATGAGTACACGGATACTGGTGCTGTACTACAGTCACCATGGCGCGACCGCCGCCATGGCCCGACACATTGGCCGTGGCGTTGGCGAGGCCGGCGGCGAAACACTCCTGCGCACCGTGCCCAAAGTGTCAGCGGAAACGCGCGTTGCGAGCCCCCAGATTCCTGACGAAGGGCCGATATACGCCAGCGCCGAGGACCTCGCGCAATGTGACGGCCTGATCATCGGCAGCCCAACGCGTTTCGGCAATATGGCCGCACCGCTGAAATATTTTCTCGATGGCACCGCCGCGCAGTGGATGAACGGCGCGCTCAAGGGCAAGCCGGCAGCCGTGTTCACCTCATCCGCCAGCCTGCATGGCGGTCAGGAATCCACCCTGCTGAGCATGAGCCTGCCGCTGCTGCATCATGGCTGCGTGCTGGTTGGCCTGCCCTACACCGAAGCCACCTTGAGCACGACGCGCAGCGGCGGCACACCCTATGGCGCCAGCCATGTCAGTTTCGGTGACAACAACCAAGCGATCAGCGACGACGAAGCCTTGCTTTGCCGCGCCCTGGGCCGTCGTGTCAGTGAAATCGCCCAGCGCCTCAAAGGGGCGAACGTATAATGCGCGACTGCCTGCTTCGTGGTCCGCAATGACCCCTCGTTTTTTCCATTATCTGGCGGCCTGTTCGGCCTGCGCATTCATGTTGGTCTTTCTGCTGTGGCCGACGGTTCTGGCACCCAGCCGTATGGCGACGGTGCTCATGGGGCTGTTCAGCATTCCCGGCCTGCTCGCTCTGCCCGGCTTGATTCGTGGCAAAACCTACACCCACGCCTGGAGCACGCTAGCCGTGACCTGTTACATCGCCTATTGCGCGATGGAAGCTTACGTCAATCTGGACAGCCGCCCGCCCGCGCTCCTGTGCATGGTGCTGGGGGCCGTTTGGTTTATCGCCAGCAACTTATTCGTGCGTGGCCAAAGGGTCCAGAATCTGTCGCAGTAAGGGCACCGTCAGCTGTCGCCCTTCTTCGACAGCCCGGTCATAGGCGGCATCCAAAGCCACCGCCAGGGCTTTGGGGTCGCGCGGCAAGCGACGCAACAGGAAATCACCCAAGCGCGGCGACCAGTGCACCCCAAGGCGCTGCGCGCGATGAGCCAGCATCGCGGCCAAACCGGCCTCATCAGGAAGCTTGAGTTCGAACATCGCACCCCACTGCAAACGAGAGCGCAGATCGGCGGTTTGCAGATCCAACTGATCCGGCCAAACCCGACTGCACACCAGTAGCTTGCCATTGGCAGCACGGACCCGGTCGATCAGCCGTAACAAGGGCAGCTCGTCCTCCGCCCGTAAGGCCTCCACCGCATCGACCACGACCAAACCACTGGCCGCCACGCTCTCCAGCATCGTGACATCCAGGGGCGCCTCGCGAACCGGCAAGTACGCCGCCTGACGCCCGGCTTCCCAGCGCCGCCGGCAGCACGCCTGGGCCAAGTGGCTCTTGCCACTGCCGCGCGGGCCAATCAGCAGCTGCAGGCCGTCCTCATCGTCCAACGCAAAGTGACTCAGGGTCTGAACCACACGGGCATTGGGGCCGGGCCAGAATCCCTCAAAATCCGAACTGCCCGGTCGCTCCAGACGCAGGTGTTGCTGACTGACGCTCATGCGCGGTCGTCGGACTCAGACTCGACGTCATCCAGGAGTGCGAAATCGGACAACTCGGCGTGGGCGTACCAGTCGCTCTCCAGCCACTGTGTACGCAAATGGCGCACCAGCACCGCCAACGATGCCGCCACCGGCAACGCCAACATGACGCCAACGAAGCCAAACAACTGGCCACCGGCCATCACCGCGAAAATCACCGTGACGGGATGCAGTCCCACTTTGTCACCCACCAGCCAGGGGGTCAGCCACACGCTCTCGAGAAACTGGCCTAAACCGAAGACCACGGCCACGCCAACCAGCGGCAGCAATTCCTGGGTCTGAATCAGCATCGCGATACCGGCGCTGACGATGCCCACAATCGGACCAAGATAAGGGATGAAACTGACCACGCCAGCGCCAAAGCCGATGAGCAGCGCAAGGTCGAGACCGATCAACCACAAGCCCAGCGCATACAACGTGCCGAGCGAGATCATCACCATCAACTGACCGGTGATAAAGGCGCCCAGTACATCGTCCACCTCGCCAGCCAACTCGCTGATTTTGGGCTCGACCTGACGCGGCAACATATGGCGAATCTCATCCACCAACAGATCCCAGTCGCGCAGCAGGTAAAAGGTCACCACCGGCACCATGAACAGATTGATCACCAGCCCCAACATCGCCCCGCCAGAGCGGGTTAAAGGCCCAGCCCATTGCGACAGCAGATCACCAGCCTTGGACCAGTGCTCGGTGAGCATTTTCTTGATCGACTCAACATCAACGTGAGCCCCTTCGGGCAACACGATACCGATGCGCGGCGCCGCGTCCTGCTGCAACCACAACAAGAATTCCGGAATGCGCTGAACCATCTCCGCAACCTGCTCGTAGAGCAGGGGTAGAAGAATCAGGACCAGCGCCAGCCCCACGCCACCGAACAGGGCGAAGACGAGACACACACCCGCCGTGCGCGAAAGCTTCCAGGCTTCCAGGCGATCGACAATGGGATCGCCCAGATAGGCCAAGGCCGCACCCAATACGAAGGGCAGCAGAATCGGCGACAGCAGATGCAGCATCCAAAACAGACCCAGCGTGCCGCCCAACAGCACGGCGGGTTTGGCCCAGGGATGTGCGAACATCGACATCAATCGACGTAGCGGTAACGCAGCTCACGGCGCTGCGACACAGCATAAAAGCTCAAGCCCGAACCCGCCGTTGCGGCGTCAGCCGAGGCTGCGCCGTCCTGGCCCAGCAAAGTGCCCGCCGCGGGCGCAGCTTCCTCACGCAGGAACCCCGCCACTTCCAGGCTGCGCTGCAGATCGGTCACCTCGCCTTCAAAATCGACCAGAAACACCACTTCGTCGTCACTGAGTTCACGTGGTTGCGCGGTTTCGATCAGGCTGGTGGTTTCCAACAAATTGAGCACCCGTGCGTAATCCGCCAGTGCATCCAGTCCCACCACGCGCAGGCGGGCACTCTGAACCCAACCGGCCGCCACGCGGGTCACATAGCGACTGGCCAACTCGTCTGCATACTCATCAAAACCCGAGGCCAACGCCGTGTTTGGCTCTTCGCCGACAGTGCGCCAACGACGCGGCTCCTGGTCCGGCTGCAAGAATGACCACAGCGCGTACCACAGACCATCGCGACTCTCGATCCGCACCAGCAACATATGCCGGGTCTGATAACGCGCAGAGGCTTGAGCGAGGCGTTCGTAATCCTCCCCGATCACATCGAAACTGCTCACCGCAGCCTGATCCTGCTCATCCATCAGCGGATAGACCAACGGCAACCCGCGGCGCTGGGCCGCTTCAACCAAACCCGGCAGGCGTTCTTCCACGCGCTCGCGTGAATATAGATGCCGAGGGCCTTGGTCGGTTGGCCCCACGATCCAGGTCATGGTGGTTGGGCGACGATCATCCCACAGTGGCAAACCGGCCTGCTTGGCCGCCTGGACCAGCGCGCCCGGATCGAAATCCACGACCAGACGCTGGCGTGTTTGTGTTTCGCCCGGACGCACTTCCACCGTGTCCTCGGCATAACGGTAGCTGCGCACGTAGCGCGGCGCGTTACTCAACAAGGTTTCGGAGGCGGCGTTGAGGCTGACCGACACATCCCCGGTCATGCGCGCCAGCACATCGCCCAGAGCAGCGCGTGTCGCCGCGTCTCGCGCATCGGCGCTGCGGCTATCGACAGGCGAGCTGGCCTGATAAAAGCCGGCCGGACGCGCCACGCCCGCAGCATGGGCCTGCGGCAGAACCAGCAACACAAGCAATATCAGGCTGTGACGCAATAAAAACATGAGGCTCGTCGGACAGATCAAAACGCCAAGTGTACCGGGGGAAGGTACAATGCGCGCTGTTTTACCGCCACCAGACCGCCTCATGCCCTCGCCTTCAGATCAAGGACCTTTGAGCTACCGCGATGCGGGTGTCGATATCGATGCCGGCAACCAGCTCGTTGAAGACATCAAACCGTTGATTGCCCGCACCCAACGCCCCGAAGTCCTCGGCGGACTGGGCGGCTTCGGCGGCCTGTTCCAGGTCCCTCAGGGCTATCGCCAGCCGGTGCTGGTGTCCGGCACTGACGGCATCGGCACCAAACTCAAACTGGGCATCGATTCCGACCGCCTGGACGGGCTGGGTCGCGATCTGGTCGCCATGTGCGTGAATGATGTGCTGGTGTGCGGCGCCGAACCGCTGTTCTTTCTTGACTACTTCGCCACCGGCAAGCTTGAGCGCAGCGTCGCCGCACGCGTCATCGCCGGCATTGCGGCCGGCTGCGAAGATGCCGGCTGCGCCCTGATTGGCGGCGAAACCGCCGAGATGCCCGGGCTCTACAAGGCGGGAGATTTCGATGCCGCGGGCTTCACCGTGGGCATTGTTGAGCGCGACGATATTCTCGACGGCAGCCAGGTTGGGCAAGGCGACGTGATTCTTGGCCTGGCCTCCAGCGGCCCGCATTCCAACGGCTACTCGTTGATCCGCAAAGTACTGGAACGCAGCCAAGCCGATCACAATCAGGACTGTGGCGGACGCCCGCTGATTGAAGCGCTGATGGCGCCCACGCGCATTTACGTCAAAGCCTTACTGCCGCTGATCAGTGAAAAGCGCATCCACGCGCTGTGCCACATCACTGGCGGCGGCCTGACCGAAAACCTGCCACGCGTGCTGCCAGAATCGCAGGCCGCACAGATCGACATGCGCGCTTGGCCACGTCCCGCCGTGTTCCAGTGGCTGCAAGACAGCGGCAACATCGCGGAAAGCGAAATGCGCCGCACCTTCAACTGCGGCATCGGCATGGTGCTGGTGGTTGCGCCCGATCAAGTCAGTGCCTGCCGCAGCGTGCTCGAGCAAGCCGGCGAGACGGTTTTCGAAATCGGCCGCATGGTGCCGCGCAGCGGCGAAGCGGTGGTTTACGACGCGTGAGCGCCCCTCGCTTGGCGGTGCTGATCTCAGGCACCGGTCGCAATCTGCAATCCATACTTGAGGCGTGCACAGATGGGCGTCTCGCTGCCACTCCGACCTTGGTGTTGAGTAATCGTCCTGGCGTGGCCGGACTAAAGAGGGCCGCCGAGTTCGGTGTCGCGCATCACACGGTCGATCACCGCGCCTACTCGGACCGCGAGAGCTTTGATCGCGCCTTGGGTGATGCCTTGGACGCAGCGCAACCCGACATCGTTGCGCTGGCTGGCTTTATGCGCATCCTCACGCCGGACTTCATCCGTCGTTTCAAGGGCCGGATGTTCAATATTCATCCCTCCTTGCTACCGCTGTATCGCGGTTTGCACACGCACCGCCAAGCGCTGGACAACGGCGACGCCTGGCATGGCGCAAGTATCCACTACGTCACTGAAGAACTGGACGCTGGCGCTGTCATCAAACAAGGTCGGATTCGTATCCGCGCGGATGATGACGAGGCCTCGCTGGCGCAACGCTTGATGCAGGATGTGGAACTCAAGCTGTATCCCGAGGTTCTCAGTTGGGCGGCGGCCGGGCGGCTGGAATGGCGGGACGGTGTCGCTGTACTGGATGGTCAGCCCCTGCACCAACCGATGATAGGAGACTACTGATGGACAGCTCGAAAACCTTGGTGCGCCTGATCCGCCTGCTTCCCCTGCTGCTATTGGCCCTTGCCGGTCCAGCGCAGGCTGACCGGCTTGAGCCTTTCAGCGCGGACTTTCGCCTGTACCGGGGAGACACCACCCTGGGTTCCGCCACGCTGAGTTTGGTCAAGCAAAACGACCAATGTTTCGTGCACAGTTACACCGCAAAACCGTCCTGGCTGTTCCGTTGGGCCACCGGGAGCATCACTGAGCGCAGCGAGTTTTGCGTGGAAGATGGTCGCATCGCCCCGAAATTCTTCCAGTACCATCGCAGCGGCGTCGGCGCCGGGGATGAAAACTTCAGCCTGACTTTCGATGCCCAAAAACAGATCATCACCGATCACAATGGCGTCGAGCGCGAATGGGAACCTGGTGCAGTGGATCGCCTGGCGGTGCAGCTTGAAGCGCTGCGGCTGGTCGAAGGCATGACATTCCCGGTTGATGAGCGCCGCCTCAATGTGACCGTGGCCGACGACGATCGCACCAAGCAGTACACCCTCGCCGTGACCGGTGAAGAAACCATCAGCGTGCCCGCCGGCACCTTTCGCACCATTCGCGTTGAGCGCATCAACGATCCCAAGAAAACCACCCGTTTTTGGGTCGCGCCAGAACTGGGCTACCGGCTGATTCAAGTCGAGCAACAGCGCAAGGATGATCCGGTGATCGGCTTTTCACTGAAGACACTGCCAAGCACGCCTTAAGCGTCCACTGCCGTTGCGACGGTAAACCCAGTTATTCCAGCCTTTCCGGACGGCGGCGCATCACAGCTATAAAACCCTTAATGCATTGATATAAAAGCCAATAGTTAAAAAAGTTTGCGCACTGCAACATCAACTGTTACATTGATCGCTGTAACAATTATGACTGTGCTAATGAGAGGTGCGGTAATGCAAACGGAAACCACATCCACGACCTCGCGCAAAGCGCGCAAGACCGCTCAGCCCCGCGCTGAGGTCCTGCCAACGCGGCGCGACATCGAATTCAATCTGCCGGCAGACAAGATCAAGAGTTGGAATGCGCACGGCAGTCATGTCACGCATTTCATGAATACTCTGTCAATCCTGTTCCCGGTCGGCGAACGCTTCTTCATCAAGGCCGTACGCAACTACCGTGACCAGATCACTGACGAGGATCTGGCCAAAGCCGTGACCGCCTTCATCGGCCAGGAAGCCATGCACGGGCGCGAGCATGAGGACTACAACGATGCGGTGTTTGCGGCAGTCGAGGACGCCGAGCAACAGGAACGCTTCGTCAAATGGCTGCTCGGCAACCTGCAAAAATACGCGCCCAAGTCATATCAACTGTCCGCCACTATTGCGCTGGAACATTTCACCGCGATCATGGCAGATGGCCTGCTGCGGTCACCGGAAATCCTGGCGGATGCGGAGCCGGCCTTCGCCAACGTCTGGACCTGGCATGCGCTGGAAGAGACTGAGCACAAAGCCGTGGCGTATGACGTCTGGGAAAAGGTTATGGGTAAAGGTCCGCTGGCCTACGCCCAGCGCGCCAGTGGCCTGCTCACCGCGTCCGCGATTCTGTGGAGCGTCGTGGGTTATTACCATCTGCGCACCCTGCGTAAAGAGGGCGAGCTGACCAACCTTAAGGGCTGGAAGGGCTTTTTCAACGTGACGCTCGGCCAAGTGGGTTACTTCCGCAAAATGGCCAAGCCTTGGGCTGACTATTTTCGCCCCAACTTTCATCCCTGGGACCACGACAACCGTCAGTTCCTGAAATTGCTCGAGGACTTCCCAGCCTCCGTGCAAAAGGCGTCCTGATCTCCCCCCTTTGAGGACGCCCAAGGCGCCGTCTCCACGACGGCGCCTTTTTTATTTCATAATGCCGCTCCGCCGACATATCGGCGTTGATCTGTGGCGCCCTGCGGCGCCTGTATCCAACGAGAACACCGCATGAAAGATTTCACCAACAAGGTCGCCGCGATCACCGGTGCCGGATCCGGCATTGGACGCGCGCTGGCCCTGCAACTGGCGGACGCGGGCTGCGCGGTCGCCATTTCCGATGTCAACGAAGCCGGCCTGGCGGAAACCGCCGCGCTGCTGTCTGACAAAGGCGTCAAAGTCACGCAACAACGCCTGGATGTCGCGGACCAGGCCGCGGTCTACGCCTGGGCCGATCAGGTCGTTGCCGACCATGGCAAGGTCAATTTGATCTTCAACAATGCCGGTGTGGCCTTGGCCGGCAGCGTTGCCGGCACCTCGATTGAGGATTACGAATGGATCATGAACATCAACTTCTGGGGCGTGGTTTACGGCACCAAAGCTTTCCTGCCGCACCTGCAAGCCAGCGGTGATGGTCATGTGGTGAACATTTCCAGCGTGTTCGGCTTGTTCTCACAACCGACTCAGAGCGGCTACAACGCCAGCAAGTTTGCGGTGCGCGGCTTCACCGAGTCGCTGCGCCAGGAACTGGACCTGTCCGGTAAAGGCGTCTCTGCCAGCTGTGTCCATCCGGGCGGGATCAAAACCAACATTGCACGTTCAGCCCGCATCAACGCGAGCATGAAGGATCTCACTGGCGTCGATGGCGAGAAGAGCACCGCCCAATTCGAGAAGCTGTTCTCCACCACCGCCGACCAGGCCGCCACCACGATCCTCAAAGGGGTTCGGAAAAATGCCCGGCGCATCCTGATTGGGTTGGATGCACGCGCCATCGACTCGTTCCAACGCAGCCTGCCGGCCAACTACCAGACGCTGCTGACCGGTGCCTTCAAACTCGGGCGCCGACTGCGCAACTGAGTCCACCGTGTGGAGCCAGAGCGCCTCGCAGAGGCGCTTTAATGGTGGGCGTGGTTGTCCGCGCCCATCGCCGGCTTGACCGGTACATCCAGGGTTTTGCTCGACCCATCGGCGAACTGCAATTGCAGTGAGACCTGCGCACCGCTGGCCAACGCGGTGCTCAAGCCCATCAGCATCAGGTGATCGCCGCCAACCTTGAGCGCGGCTTGGCCATCGGCCGGGATCACCAGGCCATTGTCCAGCTGACGCATGCGCATCATGCCGTCCTGCATGAACATGGTGTGGATCTCCGCGCGCTCTGCTTCGGCCAGCTCAGCGCCGACCAGCCGGGCTGGCTGCTCCGAGGCATTGCTCAGCACCATATAGCCTGCGGTGACTTTGGCGCCCGGCGGCGTTTCGCGTATCCACGCATCCTGCACGCTGACCGCTTCAGCTTGGCTCGCCGGCGTTGGCGCGGACGAACCACAGCCCGAAATCATGCCCATGAACAGCGCCGCGAGCAGCGGCTTCAGCAGCGTGTTCATGCGCGTGGCAGCGTGACACCACGCTGCCCCTGATATTTGCCCTTGCGGTCCATGTACGAGGTTTCGCAAATCTCGTCAGATTCCAGAAACAGCATCTGTGCAACACCTTCGTTGGCGTAAATTTTTGCCGGCAGCGGCGTGGTATTGGAGAACTCCAAAGTCACATGACCCTCCCATTCGGGCTCCAGCGGCGTGACATTGACGATAATCCCGCAGCGCGCATACGTGCTTTTACCCAGGCAGATCGTCAACACACTGCGCGGGATACGGAAGTACTCCACCGTGCGCGCCAGCGCGAACGAGTTGGGCGGGATGATGCAGACATCGCCTTTAAAGTCGACGAAGCTGTCTTCGGAGAAGGCCTTGGGATCGACCACCGCAGAATTGATGTTGGTGAAGATCTTGAATTCATCCGCGCAACGCACGTCGTAGCCGTAGCTCGACACCCCATAAGACACGATGGGGCCACTTTCCCGCTGGCGCATCTGCCCCCCCTCGAAAGGTTCGATCATGCCGTGTGATTCGGCCATGCGCTTGATCCAGCGATCCGATTTGATACTCATGCTTGTATCCGCAATGGTTATTCAACAACGATGTCAGGAAACTCTGCCGCGCCGCCACGACTCAGGGCCAAAGCGGTCCGCCGCGCAACCAGGAAATAGCCGGCTGCAAGCGCACTGTCCGGTTCCGCGGCAACGGTCGGCGCGCCACTGTCGGCTTGCAGGCGTATGCCAGCAGCCAACGGCAACTGCCCGAGCAGCGGCACATTGTACTGGGTCGCCATGGCCTGGCCGCCGCCACTGCCGAAAATGGGGTCTTCGTGACCACAGTTTGAGCAGATGTGCGTGCTCATGTTCTCGACAATGCCCAGCACCGTGACGCCGACCTTCTCAAACATCTTGAGACCTTTGCGCGCGTCCAGCAGGGCAATGTCCTGCGGTGTGGTCACAATCACCGCGCCGCTGACCGGAATGCGCTGGGCCAAAGAGAGTTGGGTATCACCGGTGCCCGGCGGCATATCGATGATCAGATAATCCAGTTCCGGCCAACGCGTCTCGCTGAGCAGTTGATGCAGGGCCTGGGTCACCATTGGTCCGCGCCAGATGGTCGGCTGCTCTTCGTCGACCAGCAGCCCGATCGACATCAGCGCCACACCATGCGCGGCCACCGGCAGCATCATTTTCTGTTCCAGCACCTCAGGCTTGGCGTTTGGCACACCCAACATGCGCGGCTGGCTGGGGCCATAGATGTCGGCATCCAGCATGCCCACGCTGGCGCCCTCGGCCGCCAGGGCGATAGCCAGATTGGCCGACACCGTGGATTTGCCCACGCCGCCCTTGCCGGATGCCACCGCGATGATGTTGCGAATCCCCGGCAACGGTTTGAGGCTGCCCTGAACGGGTTGCGGCTCAACCCGCCAATCGATCTGCAGACGCAAAGTGCGCTCGCCGATGAGCACACTCAAATGCTCGGCCAGCGCAGTCCGCAAAATGGCCGCATAGCGGCGCGCCGGGAATGGCAGCCGAATGCTCACGCTCAAGGATTGGGCGTCAAAAGCGATGTCGGTGACGTAGTCGAGCAGATCCGTCTCGATCACCGCATCGGAAAATGTTCGCAAGGATTGTTCGATCGCAGCACGATCCAGCACGGCACATCCTCGGGGCCAAGCCCCATAAGGCTTCAAAGGATGCGCATCTTAACAGCCACCCGGACCACCCGCGCACGCATCTCGCTGACCCTGTTAGTATCAAGCGCTTGGGGGCTTACCGGGCGAGACATGACCCAAAAGCGTCACGCAGAAGACGTACAAGAAGGTCTGCTTGCCCCATGGGAGACAACATGAACGCATCACCTCGCTTCTTGCGCCTGACCGCAGGCGTGTTGACGGTGGCTGCGGCCAGCGCCCTGAGCGCCAGCCAGACCACCTATGTATCCACACCCGAAGATGCACAGCAGGCGTTTTCCTCGCTCACCGGCAGCCAGCAGGCCCAGCTCACCGAGCAACTCAGTGGCTTACTCGGGCAAGTCAATTTTTCCGGCTTGCTGGAGCCGTTCCTTGGCGATGCATCAACCGCGGCCGAAGATGATCCTGTCGGCGACCTGCTCGACCCCTTGGGGCTAGGCGGCGTCAATGACCTGCTCGACCTTCTGGCCTTACTCCCCAGCGCTTTAAGCTACACTTGGGAATACGAGATGAACGGCCAGCGCGGCAGCACCAATGCGCTGCTCAACTTGCCGACACCGATCGATGTTGATGGCAACGGCGTGCCCGACATCACTGCCACGCTGTCCATCTCCGGAACCAACCAGGTGACCATGACAGTCGACCGCCTCGGCGCGCGACTGGGCTTACGCGGCTTGCTCGGCGGGGTCCTCGGTAACGCAGCGCTGCCGCTCAAGATTGAGGCCGTGATCGACGATCCCCGCGCGGAATCCGACGCCTTGTTCGCGCTGGGTTATGACGCCAGCAGCAGCCGCGCACCGGAGCGGTTCTCTGCAGCCGTCAATTTGACCGGAGCTTTGGACAGTTCACAGATCGGCGTCAACCTGACGACCCAGAGTCCGGGCAACAACCTGACGCTGCTCGCAGGCCAATTCAGCCGCGCCAACAATGGACAGCGCGAACCGGCCCAGGAGTTGGCCATGAACCTGGCTCCAGTGCCCGGCCAAGCCAATGTGAACGTGGCGCTGGGCGATCAAATCAGTGTTGAACTGGGCGCATCCCGCCGCAGCACGGCGGACATCCTGTTCGTGAACCACAGCGCGCAGCCAGCGCAGGTGGTGACCGCATTGATCGAACAATTGCCCAAAAACCTCAGCCTGAGCTTCGCCGAAGACGCCACAGATCGCGTGCTCACCTACAGCGGCAACAGCGATGTCGACTTGATTCACATCACTGCCGATGGCGTGGGAGGACTGTTCGGCAATACCAGCCAAGTTGATCTGGAGCTGGCTCAAGTCCCGACCGAGATGAGCCTGAGCTTTGGCAGTTCTGGCGACTTTGATCTGGACCTGGGCGACGACAATCTGGGCCGCATCGAAGCGCTGCTGACCAATGGCCCGGATGTGCGCGTGCCAGCCGGTATGGATGGCGTTACGTTGCTGGAGGTGCCGGGTACGTCGGTGCTGACTGCACGCATCAGCGGGCTCAAGCGTGTCACCGCACAACAAGCGCCGCTGGCTCTGGCTCTGGACTCCGTCGCAGGCAATCCATTGCGTGTTGAATTGCGGGAACGGCCCTCGGCGACGGCCAAGGAAACCTACACCATCGCGCAGTTGAGCAGCATTCAGCGTCACACCGAAATCTCCATCGACGAAAGTGGCGGCGCCCAGCGCATCCGCTATCGTGCGGATGACGCAGCCAGCAGCCTGAGTTTCGCCACCAACACGGGCGACCGTCACGAGATGACCGCGTCCGCCGCACCGGTGGCCAGCAGCATCGACATCTGTGCCGCGGGTGGCACCGCTTGCACAACATCAGGCAAAGCGGCCAACACCGGGTCGTTCCGCGTCATCACCAGCCAACCGGTGAATCTCAATCTCAGAGACTGTGACACCGTCAGTTGCGGCAACGAACTGCGCTTGACCCACCTCAACATCCGCCACCTCGATCTGGCCATCAATATCAGCGAGAACTGCAGCATCTTCGGCTGTATTACCGGCTCCAAAGGCAGCATCTGGTTGGACACCGACAACACCAACCTGAGCGGTGGCTTCCGCAGCCGTTCCTCGGACTTCAACGTCAACGGGTTCTTCGGTTCCGGCTTCAAGACCAACAATCGTTACGTCAGCTGGAACAACTTTATTCCCAGCAAGTCCGGCAGTATTTCCTGCGGCTCCGGCACCTACCTTGATGTGACGGTGATCGGTATCACCATCGACGTTTCGGGTCTGTACCTGTGTTAGCTCGCTGAATCTTGCAGTGATAAGAAACCCGCTACGGCGGGTTTCTTTATGTTTGCAGCGGTGGCGTATGGCAAAATAACGTGTTTTCCCAAGACTTTTCCGCCATGCGCCGCATCCTCGTCACCCACGCACTGCCCTACGCCAATGCCGCTTTGCATTTCGGGCACATGCTGGAATCGACACAGACCGACATCTGGGTGCGTTACCAGCGGCTGCGCGGGCACGATTGCCGGTTCGTATGTGCCCATGATGTGCACGGCACACCGATCATGCTGATGGCCGAAAAACGCGGCCTCACGCCGGAGCAACTGGTGGAGCAGGTCGGCGCCGAGCAACGTCGCGACTATGCCGATTTCTTCATCAGCTTCGACAACTTCTACACCACGCATAGCGATGAAAACCGCGAACTCGCGAGCCTGATCTACACCCGTCTGAGCGAGGCCGGGCATATCGAACGGCGAACGATCATGCAGGCCTACGACCCGGTCAAGAACATGTTTCTGCCGGATCGCTATGTGCGTGGCGAATGCCCCAACTGCGGCGCCGAAGATCAATACGGTGACAACTGTGAGGTGTGCAGCGCGACCTACTCACCGACCGATCTCAAGAACCCGCGTTCGGCGGTCTCCGGCGCCACACCCGAGCAGCGTGAGTCCGAGCACTTCTTCTTCAAGCTGGGCAACTTTGGCGAGTGGCTGCAGCAATGGCTGGACAGCGCCTCGATTCAGGCTGCGGTCAAAAGCAAACTGTCCGAGTGGTTCGATGGCGGCTTGCAGGACTGGGACATTTCCCGCGATGCGCCCTACTTTGGTTTCGAGATTCCCGGCGCGCCGGGCAAGTATTTCTATGTCTGGCTGGATGCCCCGATCGGCTACATGGCCAGCTTCTCCGACCTGTGCAAACGCGAAGGTCTGGATTTCGACGCGTACTGGAAGGCGGACTCCGACGCCGAGGTTTATCACTTCATCGGCAAGGACATCACCTATTTCCACACCCTGTTCTGGCCGGCCATGCTGCATGGCGCGGGTTTCCGCGCGCCGACCAGCGTGTTCGCCCACGGTTTTCTGACCGTGAACGGGGCCAAGATGTCGAAGTCGCGCGGCACCTTTATTCAGGCGCGCACCTACCTCAATCATCTGCCGGCCGAGTATCTGCGTTATTACTTCGCCGCCAAGCTGTCGAGCGCCGTCGAAGATATCGATCTGAGTCTGGAGGACTTCCAGGCCCGCGTGAACTCGGATCTGATCGGCAAGTACGTCAACATCGCCAGCCGCACCGCCGGCTTCATCAGCAAGCGCTTTGACGGGCGCCTGGGTGACAGCCTGGATCAGCCCGAGCTGTTCCAGGAGTTTGCCGCTGCCGGCGACGAAATCGCGGAACTCTATGAGAAGCGCGAATTCAGCCAAGCCATCCGCCGCATCATGGCCCTGGCCGACAAAGCCAATCAGTACGTCGCGACCAAGGAGCCTTGGAAGTTGGCCAAGCAAGAAGGCAGCGATACCGAACTGCAGGCCATCTGCACCACCGCACTGAACCTGTTCCGCTTGCTCACCCTGTATTTGACGCCGGTGCTGCCGCAGACCGCGGCGCGGGTCAGCGACCTGTTTCGCTATGCCGAGCTGGACTGGGACAAGCGTGCAGAACCCCTGCTGGACGCACCGATCAACACGTTTTCGCCACTGATGCAGCGCGTAGACCCCAAAGCCGTGCAAGCCATGCTGGATGAAGAAGCCGCCAACAAGGTCGACAGCAAGCCCGATGCCAAACCGAAAAAATCGGCCAAAGCAGCAGCTGTCGAGCAGACTGACACCATCAGCATCGACGATTTCGCCAAAATCGATCTGCGCATCGCACGCATCGCCAAGGCTGAGCATGTCGACGGCGCGGACAAACTCCTGCGCCTGACACTGGATCTGGGTGAACTGGGCGAAAAACAGGTCTTTGCGGGAATCAAGTCGGCTTATGCTCCGGAGGACCTGCAAGGTCGCCTGACCGTGATGGTGGCCAACCTGGCGCCACGCAAAATGAAATTCGGCCTGTCGGAAGGCATGGTTTTGGCTGCCGGCCCAGGCGGCGAAGACCTGTTTATCCTCAGTCCGGACGAAGGCGCCAAGCCCGGCATGAAAGTAAAGTAAGGCAAGCGTATTAAAACGCTTTGTCATAACAACATTACGATTACCAAACTTTATTGAATAAGACGCCAGCGACTCCCTAAACTCCGCGCTCTCATGACACGCTCCCTGCCACATTCGCCCCTGCAACAGCCGGTTGTCACACCGGTCGGAGAGGTGTTGTCATGACTGATTACCTGCTCATCATCATCGCCACCGTGCTGGTGAACAATTTTGTGCTGGTTCAGTTTCTTGGACTGTGCCCGTTCATGGGCGTGTCAAAGAAAGTGGAAACCTCGATGGGTATGGCGCTGGCCACGACCTTCGTCTTGACCCTGTCGTCGGTCAGCTCCTATCTGGTTGAGCAGTATCTGCTCGCTCCGCTGGGCTTGGAATATCTGCGCACCATCAGCTATATCCTGGTGATTGCCGCGGTGGTCCAGCTGACCGAAATGTGGGTGCGCAAATCCAGCCCCTTGCTGCATGAAGTCCTGGGCATCTACCTGCCGCTGATCACCACCAACTGCGCCGTGCTCGGTGTGGCCCTGCTCAACGTGCGTGAAGCGCATGATTTCATCGAATCCGCCCTGTTCGGGTTTGGCGCAGCGGTGGGATTCTCACTGGTGCTGATCCTGTTTTCAGCCATGCGCGAACGCATTGCTGCGGCTGACGTACCCGCTTCTTTCCAGGGCGCACCGATTGCGCTGATCACCGCCGGCCTGATGTCACTGGCCTTCCTCGGCTTCTCGGGGCTGGTCTGATGCTGACCGCTATCCTCGCCTTCGGTGGTCTGGCCGCCGCGTTCGGCATCGCCCTGGGGATCGCTTCCGTCCGCTACAAGGTCGAAGGCGATCCGTTGGTCGATCAGATCGATGCGATTCTGCCGCAGACACAGTGCGGCCAGTGCAGCTACCCAGGCTGCCGCCCTTACGCTGAAGCCATCGCCAACGACGAAGCGGAGATCAACCAGTGCCCGCCAGGCGGTGAAGATGGCGTGCTCGCACTGGCTGAATTGCTTGGCCGCGATCCCTTGCCATTGAATCCGGAAAATGGCGTCGCCGACGATGAGAAATACCTCGCGGTGATTGATGAGGACCGCTGCATCGGCTGCACGCTGTGCATACAGGCGTGTCCGGTGGATGCCATCGTTGGCGCCAACAAACTCATGCATACCGTCATCGCCAAAGAGTGCACTGGCTGCGAACTGTGCGTGCCCCCCTGCCCGGTGGACTGCATCGACATGGTGCCGATCAAGCCGACCATCACGACCTGGAAATGGTCGCCACCGCAGCAGGACGCCGCCTGATGTTTGGCTTACTGCGCAAAAATGACGGCTTCAAGGGTGGCCTCAAGCTGGTTGGACACAAGCTGCACGGTGAAGCCGGGCAGATTCGTTTGGCACCGTTACCCGAACGCGTCACCCTGCCGGTCAGCCAGCACATTGGCGCACCCGCAGTGCCCGAAGTGGAGGTTGGTCAGCGCGTTTTGCGCGGGCAAATCCTGGCCAACAGCGAGAGTTTCATCGCGGCGCCGGTGCACGCAAGCATTTCCGGCACAGTGGTGGAAATTGCCCAGAGGCCTGTGCCCCACCCGTCCGGGCTGCCCGCACTGACCATCGTGATTGAATCCGATGGTCAAGACGAAGCCTTGCCACAACCCGCCTGGCCGGTGGCGGAAGATCCGTTCGCGCTGGATGCGGCAACCGTCCGTGAGCGCGTGCGCGCGGCCGGTCTGGTTGGCCTTGGCGGCGCCGCCTTTCCCTCCGCGGTCAAACTCAATCCGGGGCGCGATTCCCTGGTCAACACGCTGATCCTTAACGGCGCCGAATGCGAGCCTTACATCAGCTGCGACGCCGCTTTGATGCGCGAACGCGCTGAGGAGGTGGTCAGCGGCGCAGAACTCATCCGCCGCAGCTTGGGCGCTCAGGAGTGCCTGATCGGCCTGGAAGACAACGCCACCGATTCTGCCACCGCGCTACGCAGTGCGCTGAAGGCCTCTGGCTACCAGCAAATCAGTATTCGTGTAGTGCCCACACGCTATCCGCAGGGCGGCGAAAAGCAGCTGATTCAAACCCTCACCGGGCGCGAAGTCCCCAGCGAAGGTCTGCCGCTGGATATTGGCATCGTGGTCCACAACGTCGGCACCGTGGCGGCGATCTGGCGCGCGCTGCGCTACGCCGAACCGCTGACGTCCCGGGTGGTGACCGTGACGGGCCCCGGTCTGGCTCGGCCACAGAATCTAGAAGTGCGCCTGGGCACGCCGGTGAGTCAACTGATTGAGCATTGCGGCGGCTATGTCAGTGACCACACGCGCCTGATCATGGGCGGCCCGATGATGGGCTTTGCTCTGTCCAGCGATCAGGTGCCCGTGGTCAAAGCGACCAACTGCGTGTTAGTCGAGGTCAACGAACCCGAACCGATTGATGAGGCCATGCCCTGCATCCGCTGCGGCGAATGCGTGGACGTGTGCCCCGCCAGCCTGCTGCCGCAGCAACTGTACTGGCACGCGCGCGCCAAGGAGTTCGACAAGGCGCAAGATCTGCATTTGTTCGATTGCATCGAATGCGGTTGCTGCGCCCAAGTGTGCCCGTCACACATCCCGCTGGTGCAGTACTACCGCTACGCCAAGACCGAGATTTATCAGGCCGAGCAGGAAAAACGCAAAGCCGATATCGCCCGGAATCGCCACGAATTCCGTCTCGAGCGTTTGGAGAAGGAGGCGCGCGAGAAAGAAGAAGCTCGTCGGCGCAAGCGCGAGGCCTTGAAGAAGCCAGCAACCAGTGAAGAGGCACCCGCCGCTACGCCCAAGACTGCCACCGGAAATGATGCGATTGCCGCGGCGATTGCCAAAGCCAAAGCCGAAAAAGCCCGCCGTCAAAGTGAAGATAGCAGAGCCGAAAATACGGGCAGTGCGGCAGCAGCAGCCATCGCCAAAGCCAAGGCCGCCAAAGCGGGCGCGCAGGAACCGACGGCAACTGGCAACACGGCAGCCGATGCCATCGCACGGGCCAAAGCCAAAGCGGCAAGCCAACAACCCGCAGGTGATGATCCAGTGGCTGCCGCGATTGCGAAAGCCAAAGCGGCGAAAGCCCAAAGTCAGGATGCCCCGGCACCACAGGGCGGCAATGCCGCAGCCGACGCCATCGCCCGAACCAAAGCGAAAGCCGCTGAGAAACAGGCTGGCAGCACCGAAAGCGAAGATCCAGTCGCGGCGGCGATAGCCAAAGCCAAAGCCGCCAAGGCCCAGACTCAAGGCGCTCAAAATGACGCAAGCAACCCTGCTGCTGCCGCCATCGCCAAGGCCAGAGCCAAGGCGGCACAAGCCGCGAGCGAATCGCCTGCAAATGATGCAGCACCCAGCACTGCCGCGGCTGATGCGATAGCCCGCGCCAAAGCCAAGGCCGCTGAGAAATCAGCACAATCGCCCGCGGCTGACAACACGGCCGACGATCCTGTCGCCGCAGCGATCGCCAAAGCCAAAGCAGCCAAAGCTGCTCGAGAGAATCCGTCCTGATGCAGCGCAGCTCACCTCATCTGCCGGTTGCGGCGCGCGTCAATCGTGTGATGGTTGGCGTGTGCCTGGCACTGTTGCCCGGCATCATCGCCAGTTGGTGGTTCTTCGGCTGGGGCGTGTTGCTCAATCTGGCCCTCGCCAGCGCCACCACCTTGGTCAGCGAAAGCCTCATGCTGGCCGTACGCCGCCGCCCGATCCGCAAATTCCTGTTGGATGGCAGCGCCCTGGTCACAGGCCTGCTCATCGGTTTGTCGATCCCACCGTATGCGCCATGGTGGCTGGTGGTCTTTGGCGCCAGCTTTGCCATGATCTTTGGCAAACATCTGTACGGCGGCCTCGGCTACAACCCGTTCAATCCGGCCATGCTCGGCTTTGTGGTGCTGCTGATTGCCTTTCCGGCGGAAATGAGCGCCTGGGTCAACCCCACCGCAAGCATGGACCAAACCCGCCTAGCGGCTTACAGCCAAGGCCGTATTGGTCTGGATGAGTTGGATGGCCTGACCGCGGCAACGCCCTTGGATCACGTCAAAACCGAACTCTCGCGCCAGCACACCACCGAAGAAGCGATTGCCAGTATGCAGAGTGGCCCACTGGCCGGCTTTGCCTGGGACTGGATCAATCTGGGCTTTCTTGTCGGCGGGCTGTGGATGTTGTTCCGCGGCATCATCCGCTGGCAGATCCCGCTCGGTTTTCTGGCCGGTCTTGGTCTGATGTCGCTGCTGTTCTGGCTGGGTGATCCCGACCGTCACCCTGGCTTGCTGTATCACTGGTTCAGCGGCGCAACCATGCTCGGCGCCTTCTTTATCGCCACCGACCCGGTCTCGGCCAGCACCACGCCACGCGGTCGTATCTACTATGGCTTGGGCATCGGCGTCCTGGTCTACATCATTCGCAGCTTTGGCGGATACCCGGACGCGGTCGCGTTCGCGGTGCTGTTGATGAACATCTGCGTGCCGCTCATCGACCACTACACCCCGACCCGCACTTACGGCACGGGACCTCGCCAGCCATGACCGAAGCACAGAAACAGGCTTTACGCAGCGCCGGCGTGTTGGCCGCCTTTGCGGTGGTGGGCAGTGGCTTGCTGGCCAGCGCCAACTGGCTGACCCGCGACCGCATCGCGGAAAACGAGCGCCTGAGCATGATTGCGCAACTGCAGGAAATTCTGCCGGCCGACAGCTACGACAATGCGCTGCTGCAAGACACCCAAACCCTGACACTGCCGGCAAGCATTTCGCCCCCCGGCGACGATACGCTGTACATCGCCCGACGCGGCGGGGCTCCGGTTGCGGTGATCATGCCGGTCACAGCACCCAACGGTTACAGCGGCGCCATCGATATGCTGGTGGGCATACGTCGCGATGGCACGGTGGCCGCCGTGCGCATCACCAAACACCGCGAGACCCCAGGCTTGGGCGATGGCATCGATCGTTCACGCAGCGACTGGGTGACCCAGTTCGACAATACGTCGTTGAACAACCCGGAAAACTGGGCCGTGCGCAAAGACGGCGGCTATTTCGACCAGCTCACCGGCGCGACCATCACACCACGTGCTGTGGTTAAGGCCGTGCATGGGGCTCTGGCCTATTTCAAGGATCACCAACAGGACATTTTCGGCGATGGCGAGCTATAGCGATATCACGATCAAAGGCCTGTGGACCAATAATCCCGGGCTGGTTCAGCTGCTCGGGCTGTGCCCCTTGCTGGCGGTCAGCACCACGGTGATCAACGGCCTGGGCCTGGGCCTGGCCACGCTGGCCACACTGGTGGCGTCCAATGTCATTGTGTCCGCGATTCGCAACTGGGTGCGTCCGGAAGTGCGCATTCCGGTTTTTGTCATGGTCATCGCGGCCATCGTGACCGCGATCGAATTGCTGATGAACGCCTATTTGCACCAACTGTACGGTGTGCTCGGCATTTTCATTCCGTTGATCGTGACCAACTGCAGCATCATCGGTCGCGCCGAGGCCTTTGCCTCGAAGAACAGCATCCTGCCGGCCGCTTTGGATGGTTTCGCACAGGGACTGGGCTTTGCCTTATGCCTGGTCGTGCTCGGCGCACTGCGCGAAGTCCTCGGTCATGGCACCCTGCTGGCCGACGCCCACCTGCTGTTCGGCCCTATGGCCACGCATTGGGAAATCGTGCTGATTGAAGACTTCCGTGGGCTGCTGCTGGCGATATTGCCACCCGGCGCGTTTCTCGGCTTGGGGCTGATGATCGCCGGCAAAAACTGGTTTGACCGGCATCAGGCAGAAAAAGCCAAAGCGACAGCCACCATGGGTACGCCCGCCGCGATATAAATCGCCTCGCGAAGCCGCCCCGCCATCTATGCCATCATGGCGCGATGGCGAATCTGCTGATTGTCTACCACAGCCAAAGCGGGCATACCGAGGGACTGGCTCAAGCTGCACTGAAAGGTGCGCAGCACGACGATATCGAACACGTTGAGGTGCGCTTTATCCGCGCTCACGATGCCGATGAGAACGACCTGCTCTGGGCCGACGGCATCCTGTTCGGCACGCCGGAGAACTTCGGCTACATGTCTGGTGCGATGAAGGATTTCCTCGATCGCACCTACTATCAAGTCGAGGGCAAGCTGGCCGGACGGCCCTACGCCATCTTCATTTCCTGCGCCAATGATGGCCGCGGCGCGGCATCCGCCATACACCGCATCATGAACGGCTACGCCCTCAAAGAAGTGGCCGACCCGCTGATTTGCCGCGGCCGCCCCAAGCCTGAGCATCTGCAAGCCGCCGAAGAACTGGGCATGACCATGGCCGCGGGTCTTGAGGCGGGCGTCTTTTAACCCCCCTCAATCGTTCCGCTATTCAGGCGGAGGATTCCGACCGAGCCTACTTGGGCCAACCGCCATTGTTCTCCCAGAATTCGTCGACCCCGGGCATGATGCGTTCAATTTGCGCCGGGCTCATGCCTTGCTGACGCAATCCTTCAATGTACTCTGCGCGTGTCTGGCGGGGCGCGGCGGCCGCCGGCTCGGCAGGTGCTTTTTGTTGCTCGGCCAATTTCTTCAAACGGCTGTCTTCGGCCCAACAGGCACGTAGCTTGACCTTGCAAATCGGTTTGCATTCCGGCGTTAGCGTTGCAATGGGCTGACAATCACAGGCACAGCTTGGGAAGGCTTCAACGGGACTGGCCGGCAGATTCCCACCGCCGCCGGAGGACGACGCGCCATTCGCCCCCGGCGGCATGATGGAGGCAAGATCGCGATTACCCAGCGCCGGGAAAGCCTGTGACAAATCCTGCATCGCATCGTCGTAGGAGGACGGCTGATAGTTGGCCACGTCACGATCGCCTTCCCAGGGCGCGGCGATCACGAACTCGCCCTTGATCTTGCGGTCGACCGGCAGTGTCATGTCCTCGCCCGCAGACGTAAAGTCCACCGCACTCAAATCCGTGAGACTGGCCTCGAAATGGCCGCGCATCACATAGGGATTGAACTCCAGGATTGTTACGCGTCCGGATTGGCGATATTCCTGACCGCGCCCAGGAATCGAATCCTCGGGCCCGCGGGCCTGAAAATTCCCGCGTCCGGCACCGCCATTAACCACGATCTCAGCGTTGCTGAAAGCGCCGCTAAAACCGTAGTCGATCAGGGGGATGGTGATGGTGACGGAGGAGCCTTCGGTATCCCTGGCCTGTTCCAGCGCCGCCTTCCACTGGCTGTCCGTCTGGAGTGCACCATGGTCAGCAATCGCCGTCATTTGCGCCATGAACTGAGCAAGTGCACCGCCAGTGCCGGTGGTCTGGGTCATATCACCCATGGCGCCCGGCGTGAGCGCCAGCTGAATGGAAGTGATTGGGCCACAGCTGGTCGCCCCAAAGGGCTTAACACAGCGCGCGCGTTGCCGTTCAAAAGTGGCATGCGAACCCAACGCCGTCTGGTTGCTCAGCGCCTCCAGGCCAGTCTCCACGTCCTCCTTGGCCGCTTCCCGGGTCGTATCCTTGGCGTTGTTTTGGCTGTTTGATGAGGTTTTCTTTTTCGCCGACTTGGACTTGGACTTGGACTTGGACTTGGGCCCGGGCTGTGGGCCGGGCTGGGTCAGATCGCTGATCCATCGGCTGTATGTCGCATTCAGATTCAAATCCACGTGCCGGGTGTTGGCCGGATTTGTCGCCATATTGCTCATGATGAAAACGATGGGCACACCGGTGGCGATGCGAAAACGCCAATGTGCGAGGTAACCACCACCCGCTGGCGACTCCACAATCTGAGCGCGTCCAACCCGCTCACCGCCGGCCGTTCCGATTTGAAACGCCTGAAGCACCTCGACTGTCTCCGCTCGCGCTTGAAGAGAGACGTCGGCACGATCATCCGAACGACCAGTACCAGCCACAGTAACCTTGAGACAACGCGCACCGTTCTTGCGTAAAGGCAAGGTCGTATCGGTCGAGGGTGCGCGCGGCGATAGCCCCAGCTCAAAGCAGCCTCCGTATACATATTTCAGCCAGTTGTCCTGCGCTTGCTCGGCCGTACCTTTCAATTCGCTGGTCAGGCGGTCCGGCACATAGCCGGCAAAGGTGGATACGAACGCTGCATGGAGTCGCTGGAGCCCGAGCCCGGTGGCTTTTTTCAGCCCACGGTCCAGCCAGCGCCCATCGACAACGCCATAGCCCGATTCCGTCCGCGGCTGACTCAAGATTGTGGCCAGGTAAGCGTAGTTCGGGGCGATCGGCACCACGCCGGCACGCGCATTTTGCTTACTCGCAGCATAGTGCTCGGCGAGATAACGCCAGAATGAAGAGGTTCGGTAATCTTCATCCGTCGCCGGGTCATCTTCCCAAAGCGCCTTGGAGTAAGGCCGTCCGCCGAGCCGATAGTCGTCCTGTTTACCCTTGTACCTGTCCACGCCCGCAAACTTTTGTGCGGCATACATACCAACAGCCTGCGCCTGGCCTTCCACAATCCAGTCGCGATTCTCGATCTGGCTGTGGTTCATGTACCCGTGCTGAACATTGTGAAAGAGCTCATGGGCCAGATCTTCGAAAACCCGCTTGACCGGCTTTCCATTTTCTATGGCGCGGGAGAGATCCACATGCAACCGGGTGGAACCATCCGGTCGCATGCCTGCCCGAGCAATCGGATCATCATCATCGTAATCGTAGAGGTGAACACGGTAGACCTTGGCGCCGCCGCGCCCGGTATCCACAGGCAGTGGCGGCGCCTTAAAGCCCATGGACTGGTAATCGAGAGCGACGGCGCTGAGATATTTCTCAAGCTTGGCCACCGCCGGCTTTTGCGCATCGCTGTAGCCGGAAAACGGGTCCAGGGCATTGAGCAGCGTATTGCCACTGGGATTCTTGTTCTCGAACTCGAACACCGTGGTCGGCCATGGGGCCGCCAGCGCGGGTGTCGCTAACCCGCCGCCCAAGGCACACAACAACAGGCCCCGTTTGAGTTGATCCGATAAGGACATCTCTTTCCCCGCGCTTGCCGATCATCAGTCTACATCGATAACCGGCGGAGTCCGGGTAGCAGGGCCTAACACATAGCCGTCAGCTCGAAGCCATCAGCAATGCCAAGGTTTCCCGCGCTTGCGCCGGCCCATTGCTGATGACCGCATCAACACTCAGCTCCAAAGCCACTTTCAGATGACGCGGCGCGTCCACGGTGTAAGCGAACAGGTGGCGACAGGCGGCATGGACCCGCGCCACATCAGCGACATCGAAGCGACGAATGTCGACACAGACAGCATGCAAGGCGCCGAACAGCTCCTGTGACATACGCTCCAGATCGTCGGGTCGCTCCAGATTGTGCACGCAACGCAAATGGGCGTGACTGCGTAACACTTCAAGCAACACCGCCTCGGAAAAACTCAGCACATAAATTCGGTGCAAATGCTGGTGCGCATTGACGCGGTCGGCCACGCGGCGGGCCAGCCGCGTCGCCCATTCGGGTTTCTTGAGTTCACCGACCGGCTTGATCTCCAGGTACAAATCCGTGATCTCACCGTAGCGCTCCAGCACTTCATCCAGATCCAGAATGCGCGTTCCCGCGAATTCCTCGGAAAACCAGCTGCCGACATCCAGTGCGCGCAATTCCTCACGTGTGTATTGAGCAATCTGCCGGTGTTTCATGCCGAGCATGGACAGGGTCTTGTCATGAAACACCACCACCTGCTCATCGCGGGTCAGCTGCAGATCCAGCTCCAGCCCCTCGGCACCTTCCTCCAGGGCCAAATCAAAGGCGGGAGCAGTGTTTTCCGGGCGCGCCCAGGAGGCGCCGCGGTGACCAATGATGCGTGGTGTTTTCATCATGCTATCGCTGCGGGACAATCGGCTCCTACTCTACGTCAAGCTCGCCTCGAATGGATGCCCAAAATCTGCCGCTCAGCGGCATTCGTGTGATTGAAGTTGGCCAGTTGCTGGCCGGTCCATTTGCCGGCGCGATGCTGGCCTACTTCGGGGCCGAGGTGATCAAGGTCGAACCGCCCGGCGGCGACCCCATTCGGCGCTGGCGCACATTGAAAAACGGCACCTCACTGTGGTGGGCGTCTATCGGGCGCAACAAGAAATCCGTAGGTATCGACCTGAAACAGGTGCAAGGCCGCGAGCTGCTGCGTGAACTGGTCGGCGGCGCGGATGTGCTGATCGAAAACTTCCGTCCCGGGGTGATGGAGGACTGGGGGTTAGGCCCGGATACCCTGCTCAACGACAATCCGGAGCTGATCTACAGCCGCGTATCCGGCTACGGCCAGAGCGGCCCGTATGCCAACAAACCAGGCTTCGCCTCGGTGTGCGAGGCCTTCAGTGGCTTTCGTTACCTCAATGGCTTTCCGGATGAAGCCCCGGTGCGCCCGAATTTGTCGATAGGCGACACGATTTCCGCGATGCATGCGGTGATCGGCATTCTGCTCAGCCTGACCGGACGCCTGCGCGGGAAAACCTCTGGCCAAGTGGTGGATATCGCGCTGTACGAATCCATGTTCAACCTGCTCGAAGCGGTGGTGCCCGAATACAGCGGTGCGGGACAAATTCGCCAACCGGCGGGAACCACCGTCACCGGGATCGTGCCGACCAACACCTACCGCTGCGCCGACGGCAAATTCGTTGTCATCGGCGGCAATGGCGACTCCATATACAAACGCTTGATGGAGGCCATCGGGCGCGCGGATCTGGGCGAAGACCCGGCGATGGCCGACAACGCCGGACGGGTCACCCACGAAGCACGCATTGATGCCGCGATCAGCGCATGGTGCGAACAACACCCCGCTCAACAGGTTATGGATGCGCTGGAAGCGGCGCGTGTTCCGGTTGGCCCGATTTACAACGTCGCCGACATGATGGCCGACCCTCACTATCAGGCCCGCGGGCTGTTTGAAACCGTGCAGGTGGAGGGTGAAGCCCTGCAAATCCCGGCGCTGTTACCACGTCTGGACAGCACGCCAGGTCAAACGCGCTGGTCAGGACCTCCGCTGGGCGCGCACAGCGATGAGGTTTTGCATGACACCCTGGGCAAAAGCACTGACCAGATTGCTCACTGGCGCGACATCGGCGTGGTGTTTTAGATCTGCTAAAACCGGTAGCCAAGACTCAGCGAACTTTGTGTCCGCTCATATTCCCCTGCGTAGACGTACATCGCGGATGCGCCCACCGGGGCCGGATACTTGGCCGGATCGGTTGAGGTCTGACTCACGCTCAAGTTGAGCGACCAGGCCCAGTTGGGTAACCACGAAACACCCAGGCGGGTCACTTGGCCATCCGTGTCGAGACGGTAGCTGTTAAAGCCGTCAAAGGCATCGTCCATGTAAGACGCCAGTCCGGTGTCCTCAAAACGTGTATCGGACTGCGGCACGCTGACGGTCAAGTCGCCACTTTGCCAATCGTGACGCACAAACAATTGTAGCGAGCGCACCGGCGTCCACTGGATAGCTGCTCCGTAGCTGACCTGATCGCCTTCGTAATAGGCATTGCGTGCTTCACGCTGAGACCAACCCGCCTGGATTTGCGCGGTAATCCGCGTGGTCAGACGCTGGCCGAAAATCAGGTTTGCGCGCTTGAACATGCCATCACGGGCACGACTGCGGTACTCGCGCCAACCCAGCTGGGTTTGCAAGGTCAAGGTGGGGGCAAACAAACCGCAGCCCAGTGCTGTCCAAGCATTGGCCAGGGCTGATGCGCTGAACCACGACAGATCGCTAACCTCGCCAACCTCGTACCACTGCCCGGCCCACCCCACATCCACGCCTGCGCGTGGCTCCGTCCAGGGCGACCACAGATGCCGGGCTTGCAACGACGCGAACGCACTGTCGATCTGAACGGCATCATCCGGCGCGTTGTTGAGATTGTCGTCATAGCCCAGGGTGACATCACCCCCGAATGCGCCGGCCACGCCGCTGGCAAGCCCCGCACTCAGCCCGAATATCAAGATGTGGTTCACGTTCCAACGCAGCATTTTGATTTATCCTCAGCCTTAATCTTCAGTATAAGCAGCAGGATCAGCACATGCCTCAGGATCGTGCCACGCGCGTTGACGCTCGTCGTCGCTTTGTGATGCAAGCGCTGACTTCGGGCGCCTTGATCGGTGGAGCAGGCTGGAACCAGGCGGCCCTGGCGGGATGGTTCGGCAGTCGTCCGCGCAAGCTACCGGAAGGGCGTTCCATTCACGACATGCGCGGGCGGGTTTTGATCAATGGCAAAACTGCCAGCGAGGATCAGCTGATCCAGGCCAATGACCGTGTCGAAGTCGGGCCGGGCGGGCAAATCATATTTGGCGTCGGTTCCAACGCTTTTATCGTGCGCGAACGCTCCATCCTGGAGATGAACGGCAAAGACTTGTTTGTAAATGCTATGCAACTGGTCAGTGGCGCCCTGCTCGGGGTTTTTGGCAAGCGCAAAACAGCGCTGCCGATACAAACCTCAACAGCAACCATTGGAATTCGCGGTACCGCGGTCTACACCGAAGCACACCCCGACCGCAGCTACGCGTGCACCTGCTATGGACAAACCGTACTGCAGACCACGCATTCCGAAGAACGCGAAGACATCAGCACCACCCACCACGATTCACCACGTTGGATTCTGGGCGCCGGTGCCAAAGGACCGGCCATCGTGGCCGCGCCCATGATCAACCACGACGACATGGAACTCATGCTGCTGGAAGCGTTGTGCGGCCGTCAGGTCCCGTTTGCCACACCGGTTGACCCGGTCGGCGGGCCATCACGCGGCTACTGATCAAGACCTCCACTGGCGCTCGCCTCGGCTTCCAGCCGTTGCGCCGTGGCCTGCGGCGAATCGGTATGACGCGCCAGCAACGCGTAAGCCACGGGCACCACAAACAAGGTGAACAGGGTTGCCGACAACACCCCGAAAAACACCACAACCCCCATGGCGAATCGGGTTTCCGCACCGGCTCCCGATGACAGAATCAACGGCAACGCGCCTGCGCCCGTGGTAATCCCGGTCATCACGATGGGCCGAAAACGCACCCGGGCCGCCTCGGACAAAGCGTGTTCGAAACGTTCGCCTTGATCGCGCAGCTGGTTGGCGAATTCAACGATCAGGATGCCGTTCTTGGCGGCCAGGCCGACCAGCATAACCAAAGCAATCTGGCTGTAAATGTTGAGGCTCGAACCTGTTACCCAGAGACCGAACAGTGCCCCGGCGATGGCCAGTGGCACGGTGAGCATAATGACCAGCGGATGCATCCAACTTTCGAACTGCGCGGCCAACACCAGGAACACCACCACCAAACCGAGCAGGAACACGAAGATCAAGGAGCTGCTCGACTCGCGAATATCCTGGGACTGACCTTTGAAATCAATCGCCACCTCAGGCGGCAATTCGCTGCGTACCTTGGCAACCAGATAATCCAGGGCCTCGCCCAGACTCAGACCGTCCGCCAGATCGGCGGACAGGGTCACCGCACGCACTCGGTTGTAACGATTAAGGGCATTGGCCCCGGCTGTCTCTTGAATCGTGACCAGACTCGACAGCGGCACCAATGGAGCATCGCCAGAACCCATGGCCCGCACATAGATGCTGCCGATGTCGGTCGGGGTGGACTGGTCTGAACGCTCCCCTTCGAGAATCACATCGTATTCCTCACCGCCGTCGATAAACGTGGTGACGCGGCGCGAACCCAGCATGGTCTGCAACGTGGCCCCGATGTCGGCCACCGACACGCCCAAATCTGCCGCGCGGTTGTGATCAATTTCGATATTCAGCTGTGGCTGCGTTTCCTCGTAGTCGATATCGATCTCACGCAAGCCGGGATTGTCTTCGTCGATCGCTGCAATCAACTGCTCGCCCCACTCGGCGAGCTGACTGTACTCCGCCCCGCCGAGCACAAACTGCACCGGTTGCTGGATACCCCGTCCAAAGCCCTGGCGCATGACGGGGAAGGCGCGCACGCCGGGCAGGTCGGCGAGGCGCTGGCGGATGTCATCCATGATGGCCCAGGCGCTGCGGCGTTGTGACCAATCCGACAACACATGAATCACGAAACCATCATTGAAACGTTGCACCGAGAAACTGCGCGGCGCACGCACCAGCAGGCGCGAGACTTCACCCGCCTCGACCAGCGGCATCAGACGCGACTCGATTTCCAGCATGTAATCCTGCATGTAATCGTAGGTCGCGCCTTCTGGCCCATTGACCAGCAGGAAAAAGGCGCCCCGATCTTCTTTGGGGGCATATTCGCTGGGCAGAGTTTTTAGCAGGAGAGCTATCGAGCCAACCAACAGCACAAACAGGCCGACAACCCAAACCGGGCGTCGAATGGACGCTGCGATAAAGCGTCCGTAGCGCACGGTCAGGCGCTCGAATCCATTATCAATCCAGGCCACCAGGCGCGGTGGCGCTTCCTCACGCGAGCGCAGCAGTTTTGACGCCAGCATGGGTGACAAGGTGAGCGCGACGATGGTGGAGAAAAACACTGCCCCAGCCATGGTCAGGGCGAACTCGGAAAACAATCGCCCGGTGTCGCCTTCCAGAAAGGAAATGGGCACGAACACGGCCACCAGTACCACCGAAGTGGCGACCACGGCGAAGCCGACCTGTCGTGCGCCCCGAAAAGCGGCGACCAGCGGCGTTTCCCCTTCACTCACGCGACGGTGAATGTTTTCGAGCATAACGATGGAGTCATCCACCACCAAGCCCACGGCCAGAACCATCGCCAGCAAGGTCAACAAATTGACCGAAAACCCCAAAGCATACAAAGCGATAAACGTTGCAATCAGCGATACCGGCACGGTCAGTGCGGGCACCAACATGGCGCGCACACTGCCCAGAAAAAGATAAATCACCAGCACCACCAGCACGATGGCCACGCCGAGGGTTTTCCACACCTCGTTGATGGCAGCGGCAATGAACACACCGGTGTCATAGCTCTGATGGATGATCATGCCCTCGGGCAAAGTCGGCTGCAGGCGATCCTTCAGCGCTTTGGCCGCCGCGGTCACTTCCAGAGTGTTGGCCTTGGACTGTTTGATGATGCCGAGCCCGACCATGGGCACGGAATTGCCGCGGAACATGGTGCGCGATTCCACCGCACCTTTCTCAATTCGCGAGACCTCGCCCAAGCGCACGCGGTAGCCATTGGCGCCGAGGCCCACCACCAACTGCTGAAAATCCTCAGGTGTGCGGTAACTGCGCTGAATCCGTGCGGTGAACATGCGCTGCTCGGATTCCAACTGACCGGCCGGCAATTCCACGTTTTCATCGCGCAAAGCCTGCTCAATATCTGCCACGGTGATCTGCCGCGCAGCCATGGCTTCACGATCCAGCCAGATGCGGATCGCATACTCCAGACTGCCGCCGACCCTCACCCGGGCCACGCCGGGCAGGATCGAGAAACGGTCCTGCAGGTAACGCTCGGCGTAATCCGTCAGCTCCAGCGTGTTCATGCGGTCACTGGTGAGGTTCAGCCACATGATCACATCGGCGTCGCTGTCCTGCTTTTCCACCTCCGGCGGGTCCGCTTCATTGGGCAAGTTGTTGAGCACACCGGAGACCCGGTCGCGCACATCGTTGGCGGCGCCGTCGATGTCACGGTTACTGCCGAACTCGATCACGATATCGGAGCGGCCATCCTGGCTGGACGAGCTGATGTGCTTGATGCCTTCGATGCCGGAAATGCGATCTTCGATCTGCTGCGTGATCTGCTGTTCGACCACTGACGCCGAGGCGCCGGGATAGTTGGTTGAAATCGAAACAATCGGCGGGTCGATGTCGGGATACTCACGCAACGACAATCGTTCGTAGCTGACCAGGCCAAAGGCCACCATCAACAGGCTGATGACACTGGCAACAACCGGGCGGCGAACCGCCAGATCGGACAGCGTCACGATGCCGCTCCGGCATGCCGAATCATGTCAGCAATCGGAGTTTGCCCATCAAAGACACCGAGAATCTGAACTTGGGCGTCGGGGCGAAGTTTGTCGCCACCGTGGACGACCACCTGCTCGCCGGCACTCAAGCCACTGCGAATTTCCACCCAACCCGTCGCGCGACGGCCACTGGTCACCTCACGTCGCGTGACTTGGCCATCTTCCACCACATAGACCGTCTGGCGCCCCTGATAAGGCATCAAAGCCGCCTCGGGAATGCTCAGGGCAGCACTGTCCGTGTCGTTCAGCTCCACAACCGCCAAGGCACCGGGGCGTAATTGCGCATCCGGCTGTGGCAAACGGGCACGCACACGCAGGCTGCGACTCTGCGGTGTCAACGCCACTGCATCCACATCCGGCATCACCGCGAACTGCGCATTGCCCAGACTGGGGATACGCACATTCAAGGGTTTGCCCGGGCGCAGCATACCCAGAGCATCTTCGGGCACCCGAAACTCAACTTTCAGAATCGACAGATCGTGCAAGGTGGTTATCGTCTGCCCGGCACTGACGTAGGCCCCGGGCGAAACCTCGCGCAAACCCAACACACCAGAAAACGGTGCACGAATGATGCGGTCATTGAGTTCTGCCTGGGCTTCGTCAACGGCAGCATCGGAGGCCAGATAACGGGCTTCCGCTAGGTCCAGTTCGGATTGAGCCGACAGATCGCGCTGCTGCAACGTCCGCAGACGTTTCAAAGCCGCCTGAGCCTCCGCGCGCGTCGCTTTGGCCGCGCGCAAAGCTGCCGTTTCTGCGGCGTGCTCCAACTCGATCAGGATGTCTCCCGCCTGAACCTGGGCACCCTCCTCAAAAGCCACGCGCGCAACCACATCCGATACGGTGGCGCCGATGGCGACCGACTCGTTGGCCAGTACATTGCCCAGCACCTCGCGCTGACCACCGATGGCGCGTTCCTGCGCATCAGCCACGATGACGGCGGTTTGCGCCCAAACAGAAGCTGTAGCGCTCATCAGCGCCACACAAAGCAGGAGTGATCGGATCATAACCAGGCAAGACTTGCAGGACAGGGCTTGAGACGGTCATCACGCGGCAAGGTTCCATGACGCCGCGCATTTAGCAGCCTACACTGAGCCATGCTGACCACCCCAATGCATGGAATATGGGCCATCTTACTGAAATTGCGATCTATCTGATCGCCGCACTGATCGCCGTCCCACTCTTTCGACGCTTGGGTTTCGGTGCCATTTTGGGCTACCTGGCCGCCGGCATGCTGATCGGCCCCTCCGGTATGCGTCTGATCGCAGAAGTGGCATCGGTCATGCAAATCGCTGAGATTGGGGTGGTTTTCCTGCTGTTTGTGATCGGGCTGGAGCTCAAACCGGCTCGTTTGTGGGTGATGCGCCAAGCCATTTTTCTCAATGGCAGCTTGCAAGTCCTCATGGCGGCCGTGCCTCTGACCTTTCTGATGCACTGGATGTTTGCCTTGAGCTGGTCCGTCTCGGCATTTGTGGCATTCGCCCTGGCACTCTCATCCACCGCTTTTGTCTTGCAAACCCTGGCGGAGAAGAAGCAGCTGGGCACGGTGCATGGTCGTCAAGCTTTCGGCATTTTGCTGTTCCAGGATCTGGCCGTGATTCCAGCCCTGGCCATCATTCCGCTGATGGGCGCGGCGGGTCACTCGCAACCCGGCGACACCTCTTTGTTTGCGCAAACCGTTCAAGCCATCGCCGTGATTGCCGCTCTGGTTGTGGGTGGCCGCTACCTTCTGCGCCCGGTGTTTCACGCCATTGCGCGCTGGGGCAACGAGGAAAGCTTCACTGTTGCGGGGCTGCTGGTGGTGCTGGGTGCCGCCCTGCTGATGGACTGGGCCGAATTGTCGATGGGCTTGGGCGCGTTCATCGCGGGTGTTTTGCTTGCTGACTCCGAGTATCGCCACGAGCTGGAAGGCAATATCAATCCGTTCAAAGGCTTGCTGCTGGGGCTGTTCTTTATCTCGGTCGGTATGTCAGCCGACTTCCATGTCATTCAGGACAATCTCTTGATCATCCTGGGTGGCACACTGGCGTTGCTGAGCATTAAGGCGACAACGTTGTGGTTGGGCTCGCGGGCCTTGGGTGTTGATAGCGTGAACGCCAACCAGTCGGCGCTCATTCTGGCGCAGGGGGGTGAATTTGCTTTCGTACTGTTTCACACCGCCACGCACGAGAATGTCCTCAGTGCGAGTACCACCGAACCGCTGATTGCCATCGTCATCCTGTCGATGATGTTGACACCTCTGCTGTTCATGTTGAGTGACAACCTGGGCCGCCGCGCACGCGCACGCCTGCCACAGGAGCACTACGACACCATTGAACATTCCGAGCCGCCGGTGATCATCGCTGGCTTTGGGCGCATGGGGCAGATCATCGCGCGCGTGCTACAAATGCGCGGCATTGCCTTCACCGCCCTGGAAAAAGATGCTGCTCACGTGGCCATGGTGCGGCGCTGGGGCAACAAGATCTATTACGGGCAACCGAACAATCGCGAAACACTGCGCGCAGCCGGCGCTGAGCATGCCCATCTGTTGATTGTCACCATGGACGATGCAGAAAAAGCATTGCGCACAATCGAGCTGGCACGCCGTCATTTCCCACACCTGAGAATTTTCTGTCGTGCCCGCGACCGTCATCACGCGCTACATCTGATGGAGCTGGGTGTGGACGGCGTGATGCGTGAGACGTGGTTGTCCAGTCTGGAAATGGCGACACAAGTGCTGCAAGCGCTTGGCGATAACGAAACCACAGCGCGTCACACCACCAACATCTTCCGCGAGGCGGATGAGGCCTTGCTCAAACGGCAACTGTCTCATCGTCATGATCTGGATTTGATGATTCGGAGTTCCCAGCAACTGCGTGATGAGCTGACAGAGCTGTTTGAATCCGATCCGCGCATGTCTCCGGTCAACCAACCGCAGGAACAAAAAAACAGCTAATGTCCGTGAAAACACCACCGTTGCGTAGAGAGTAATACCTACGCAACTCGGAGTTTCTCATGCGCTTGTTTGTCCCGATTCTTCTGCTTCTTTTCAGCAACCTTGCCCAAGCGGCCCATTGCAATTCCAACTGGCGCGTCGGCCAGAAGGTTTTACGCGTCGGCGATGACACCGGCCGCGCCATACAAGCCATAGACCGCGTCAGCCATCGTTATTCCTGGCTGCGCGGCCCATCGGGCAAAATATGGACCTTGCGAGAATCCGGTTACAACAGCCGTACTGTGCGTATCTCGGTGAAAAATGGGCGTTTGACACAGATTTGCCAGGTCTCTGGCTGACCCAGACGCTATACAAGTCATCCATACTGCCTATAATGACAGTATGGATGACTTGACCCCACGCCAACAGCAGATCCTCGATTGGATCCGCCAGCACATTCAACAGCACCAACGGCCACCGACACAGTCTGAAATTACGGTGGCCATGGGATTTCGATCGCGTACGGCAACCCGCGATCATCTCGACGCGCTGGCCAGAAAAGGCGCGCTGACACTGCATCCCGGCTCCTCGCGCGGCATCGTTTTGCACGAGGGCACCGCGCCGGTTCAGAGATTGCCGCTGGTTGGCCAGGTTGCCGCCGGGCAACCCATCCTGGCGATCGAGCACGTCATCGCAGAACATCAGGTCGACCCAGCCTTGTTTCGCCCCCGTGCAGACTATCTGCTGAGCGTGCGTGGCCAGAGCATGCGTGATGCTGGCATTCTCGACGGCGATCTGTTGGCTGTGCAGCAAACCCCCGAGGCTCGCAATGGCGACATCATCGTTGCACGCCTGGAGGATGAAGTGACAGTCAAACGCTTCGAGCAACGCCATCATCACGTGCGTCTTCTGCCCGCCAACCCTGACTTCATACCGATTGAGATCGACCTGCGTTATCAATCGCTGGTCATTGAAGGCCGCATGGTCGGCCTGATCCGCCCCGGCAAATGACATGGAGCACGTCTCGTTAGAGCAATTGCTCCATCATCCCCGCGTGTGGCGTGGCATGTCGCAGGTCTCTTTGGCCGATCAACGCACCGGCCACGCCGAATTGGATCGCCGTTTACCCGGTCGCGGTTGGCCTCGGCATGCTGTGATCGAGTTGCTCACTCAAACACCAGGGATCGGGGAGATTCGCCTGCTCCTGCCCAGCCTTAGAAACCAGGCTCAGAGTTGGATTGACCCGCCTCATCAACCCTATGCGCCGGCATTGGCGCAAGCCGGCATCAACTTGAGTGAGTTGCTGATCGTCCAGCCGCAGACACCGACAGAGGGCTTGTGGGCCATGGAACAGCTCCTGCGTGGCGGCACTGAGCATGCCGTTCTGGGGTGGTTTGCCAATCTGTCCATGAGCACCTTAAGACGTCTGCAGCTTGCGGCAGAAACGGGCGCCAGCCGAGCCTTCGTTTTTCGCCCCGCCAGTGCGCTCAACAGCCCCTCTCCGGCCGCTTTACGACTGTATCTTGAAGCCACGTCCGATAACGGACTGTACATCCGCATCCTCAAAGCCCGTGGCGGCCGCCCATCCTCTTTCATTCTGCCGCTAACAGACCATGCCCCTGTGGCTGTGCCTGCATCTGCCGCAACTCCCGCTCGAAGCACTGCACCCCAGGCCGCCTGATCAGGCTCTGGTTGTGCTGGATGCTCAGCAACGCGTGTTGCGGCTCAATGCGCTGGCGCAGACAGCCGGAGTGCAACGCGGCATGCCGATCAGCACCGCACGTGCCATCTATCCACGGCTGCGCAGCCTGCCGCGAGAAGAAGGGCGAGAACGTGACACCCTGGAGTCACTGGCGGTTTGGGCGATTCAATTCAGTCCTCGGATCAGTGTGTCTGGCAGCGATGCGCTGCTGATTGAAATCGGCGGCAGTTTGCGCCTGTTTGGCGGCATTGATGCACTGCGTATCACCATGCGAGAGGCAATTCAGAAACTGGGCTACAGCGCCAATATGGGTATCGCGCCCTATCCACGCGGCGCCGAAGTCCTGGCATTGGCGCAGATCCTTGAACCCGCACGAGAGCAAACTCAGCTGGAGCGACTTTTGCGCCCGCTCCCGCTGGATTGTCTCGCTTGGGATGCACGTATTCAGCAGCGCCTGGACGCTGTTGGCGTTTCTTGCATTGGTCAATGCCTAGCACTCCCCCGCGATGGATTTCGTCGTCGCTACGGAGCGGCACACTTGCGCGACCTTGATCGCCTTGTGGGGCGCACACCCGATCCCCGCCGCTTATTCACGCCGCCACCGATGTTTCATCGCAGCCTTGATGTGTCCGGCGACATCGTGAACACCAACCACCTCATCCCAGGTTTCGAGCATTTGTTCGGTTTGCTGCAAACCGAACTGCGCGGGCGCGACTGCGGTGTGATGCGTTTGCGCATTGCGTTGCACCACACGCGTCAATCGCCCACTCAGTTTGAGATCGGTTTGCAGAGGCCTGGAAATGATGCTCAACATTGGCTGAGCCTGTTGCACGAACATCTGCAGCGGTGCGTAGTGGCTGAGCCTGTGCGCCGAATCAGTGTTCAGGCACAAGACTTCAGCGAACCTGGCCAGCGTCAGCAAAGCCTGTGGCAGGAACAAACCCAGGCCCAGCGACAAGCCATCTTGGAACGCTTGGCCGCGCGATTGGGCCCATCAGCACTGTACTCACTGCAAAGCGTCGCCACTCACCACCCTGAATCGGCTTTTCTGCGGGTCAAACCGGATCAAGGCCATGCCGATGTGCAAGACCGTCGAGCCCGACCCATCTGGCTGCTGGCCAATCCACAACCCATCGATGTTTCCCGTTTGCAGTTGTGCAGCCGTCTTGAACGGCTTGAAAGCGGTTGGTGGGAGCAGGATTGCCAGCGTGATTATTACCGGGCACGCGACCCACTGAACCGCTATCTCTGGGTCTTCCGCGATCACCGCCATCCTTCGCAATGGTTCGTCCACGGTTTCTTCGCATGACGCCCTATGCCGAACTTCATTGCCTGAGCAATTTCAGCTTTCTACGCGGAGCCTCGCACCCGCAGGAATTGGTAGAACAAGCCCACCAGCTGGGCTACCACGCCTTGGCGCTGACCGACGAATGCTCGCTGGCAGGTATCGTGCGGGCCCATGTCCACGCCCAGGAGCTGGGCTTGAAATTGATCATCGGCACCGAAGTACAGCTTACTGACGGCCCCAAACTGGTGCTGCTGGTACAGAACCGCAATGGCTATCACGCCTTGTGTCAGTTGATCACGCGAGCGCGGCGCTCGTCGCCAAAAGGCCACTATCAAATACACCGTCGGGATGTTGAATCGCTACGCGACTGCTTGTTCCTTCTGATACCCGAGGACTCAGAGCAGGCTGCAAACCATGCGATTTGGCTTGCGCAACATCACCCTGCACGCGCGTGGATTGCAACCGCCTTACATCGCACAGACCACGACGAGACACGACTGGCCGAACTGCAACGGCTGAGTGAGCACAGCGGACTCGCCCTGGTCGCAACCGGGGAGGTCCATATGCACCGGCGGGAGCGACGCGCATTGCAAGACACCTTAACCGCCATTCGCCATCAGTGTGCGTTGCACGAGGCCGGTCACCGCCTGTTTGCCAATGGCGAAAGACATTTACGGTCGCTCCAGGTGTTGCGACAGATTTACCCGGACACACTGCTGCAAGAGACCACGACAGTGGCAGCTTTGTGCGAATTTTCGCTGGATGAGTTGCACTATCGCTATCCAGCAGAAAATTTGCCGAGAGGCATGGACGCCAACGCCTATCTGCGTCAGCTGACTGAAAACGGTGTGAAAAAGCATTGGCCACAGGGCGAATCTGGGCGTGTCCGCGCGCTGATTGAGAAAGAACTCAGACTCATACGGGAGCTGGATTACCCGCATTATTTTCTGACCGTTTACGAGATCATGAGCTGGGCTCGTTCGCGGGGCATTTTGTGTCAAGGGCGAGGTTCGGCAGCAAATTCTGCGGTGTGTTTTGCCCTGGACATTACCGTGGTGGATCCCGAGCGCGCATCACCTTTGTTTGAACGCTTCATCTCGCCCCAGCGCAAAGAACCACCGGATATCGACGTGGATTTTGAACACGAGCGGCGAGAAGAGGTGTTCCAACACATCTACGCAAAATACGGGCGACACCGCGCCGCATTGGCCGCAACGGTGATTCGCTACCGCACCAAAAGTGCTTTGCGCGATGTGGGAAAAGCCTTGGGCTTCAGGCCTGATGACCTCAATCGCATCAACCAATCGCTGGCCTGGTGGGACCAAGCCGAAGAGCTGCCAGAACGCTTACGCGCTTTGGGATTTGATCCCGATGCGCGCAATATCCAGCTGTTGTTGACTCTGAGTAGAGAGCTCTGCGGCTTCCCCCGACATCTCTCACAACATGTCGGTGGGTTTGTCATTAGCGAATCCGCGTTGGATACGCTGGTCCCGATCGAGAATGCCGGCATGCCAGATCGCACCGTCATTCAATGGGAGAAGGATGATCTGGATGCTGTGGGTCTGTTCAAAATTGATTGCCTCGCTTTGGGTATGCTCACGGCGATTCGCAAATGCTTTTCCCTGATTCAACGGCACACAGGAGTAGCCCTCAGCCGGGAAGGTATTCTTGCCAGCGAACAGCAGCAAGGGGCTGACGTACGTGCCGTCTATACCATGCTCGGGCAAGCGCACAGCGTTGGTGTATTCCAGGTGGAATCACGCGCTCAGATGTCCATGCTGCCGCGTATGAGGCCGCGCGATCTTTACGACCTGACTGTTCAGACGGCGATCGTTCGTCCAGGCCCGATCCAAGGGGGCATGGTGCATCCCTATCTTGAGCGGCGCATGCGGTCTCGCCAAGATCCCAACTATAACCCCGAATATCCCAAGCAATTGGCAGATATTCTCGGCCGCACCTACGGCATTCCCATTTTTCAAGAACAAGTCATGGAAGTGTGTGTGGTCGGAGCCGGCTTTCCCCCGGGGGAAGCAGACCGGGTACGTCGCTCCATGGCCGCGTGGGGTCGAAGCGGCTACGGCAAGCTGGAACGGTTTGAAACGCGGCTCAAAGAGGGCTTCAAACGCAATGGGATCAGCCCGCAATTCGCCCAGCGCATATTCGAACAGATCAAAGGCTTTGCCGATTACGGCTTCCCCGAATCGCACGCCGCCAGCTTCGCCGCCTTGGTCTACGTCTCAGCGTGGCTGAAACGACATCACCCTGCCGCATTTCTGGCGGCGCTACTCAACAGCCAGCCCATGGGCTTCTACTCGCCCTCTCAGCTGATCCAGGATTTTCGCCGTCAGCATCACGTCACTACGCATCCCCCCGATGTCGTGCATAGCCAGTGGGACAGCACGCTGGAATTCAGCCGTAAAACGAATCAGCCCGCCGTGCGCCTGGGGCTTTCAATGATCAAGGGGCTCAGCACAGCTGGAGGGTTACGCATTGCTCAACTCGGATCTGTCCCAGATCTGGAAACGTTGTTTCAACAGGCCGATTTGAGTGAGCAAGACCGCCTAGCATTGGCCCGTGCAGACGCTCTCAAATCCTTGGCGGGCTCTCGACACCAAGCTCATTGGCTAGCCCAAGCTCCCACAACAGCCACGCAGAATACGCTCAAGCCGCGCGAGACTAAGGCCCATTTGAGCGCTCCGAGTGAAGGTAGGAACATCATCGAAGATTATGCGAGCCTGGGACTCAGCCTGCGCCGGCACCCACTCGCACTCATCCGTCAGCACCTGACCAGCCGACAGGCCATCACGGCTCGTCATTGGCGAAAGTTGGGTGATGGACGACCTTGCCGGGTGGCCGGTCTGGTGACAAATCGGCAACGTCCGGGCAGCGCTCAGGGCATTATTTTCATGACGCTGGAAGATGAGACCGGAACGATCAATCTGGTCATTCGTCAGAACGTGCTCGACAGACATCGTCTTGAGGTGCTGCAAGCGCCTTTGGTCATCGCACAGGGCATCAACGAAAACCGTCAGGGCGTCAGCCACTTGCTAGTTCAGTCGCTGGAGGACCACAGTCACCTGCTGGGCACCCTGCAGACTCGATCCCGGGATTTCCATTAGCCAAATGTCGGCCATAAAAAAAACCCCGGACCTGCAAGCAGGACCGGGGTCGGTGTTAAAGCCTGGCGATGACCTACTCTCACATGAGGAGAC
>CAZVMN010000008.1:0-191341 GCA_964629015.1 uncultured Oceanococcus sp. | reverse complement strand
AGCCGCGTATTGTTGGGATGGGCTAGGCGCTTGTCAACCAATACGGAACAATCCACCGATCCGGCGTTCCTATAACGCTGTTTAGTTCAGGGAGAAGAACACTGTGAAGCACCCCTACCGACTCGGCCTGGTGCTGGCATTCGCCGCGTTTTCCAGCTCGGCGAACATGCTTGAAGACCTATACCAACAGGCATTGGACTACGATGCGCAGTATCAGAGCTCGCGCGCGGAATACCAAGCTAACCTGCAAAGCAAAGGGGCTTTGCGTGCTGCGATTCTCCCGCAACTGACCGCGACCGGCACCGCGCAACGTCAGCGCGACGAGATCACGTCCAGTGTGATTCCGCAACAAGTTGGCGAGTCCTATTCGACCTCGTACTCCGCGGCGCTGCGCTTGAGCCAGCCACTTTTCAACTGGGCGGCGTTTGCGCAGTACAAGCAGATTGGCGACCGTCTTGGCCAGGCTGAGAGCGGTTTGGCCGCCGCCGATCAAGACCTGATCCTGCGCGTTGTCAGCGCCTACTTTGATTGGCTCGCAGCTGAAGATAGCCTGCGCTTTGCCAAAGCCGAAAAAGAAGCCATCGGCCAACAACTGCAACAAGCCAAAAGTCGGTACGAAGTCGGTCTTTCCGCCATCACCGACGTGCAGGAAGCACAGGCCCGCTACGATGCCAGCCGCGCCCAGGAAATCGCAACAGCGTCGTCGTTGCGCTCCGCCCGTGAAGCGCTGCAAGTGATCACCGGCACCCGCCCGGATGAACCTCAGGCCTTGCGCACTCCTCTGGACGTTGCCCCACCGGCACCGGCCAACCCGGAAGCGTGGGTCGAGCAGGCCATGCAGAACAACCTCAACCTGAAACAGTTTGAATTCAGCTCACGCCTGGCTTATCAACGCATTCGCGAGCAGCAGTCGTCGCAGTTGCCGCAACTGAATCTGTTCGCCGAGCATCGCTACAACGACCAGTCAGATACCCCTCAGCAGTTGGAGTCCGAAGGTAGCGTGATCGGTCTCCAACTCGACATCCCGCTGTTCAGTGGCGGCGGCGCCCTGGCCGCAGTGCGCGAATCGCGCTACCGCTACGAGCAATCCGAGGCAGACCTGTTGCGCGCTCGCCGCGAAACCGTACAGCTTGCCCGTGACGCTTACGATGGCGTGGTCACCGGTGAAGTCCAGGTGTCGGCATTGAGCCAAGCCGTGAAATCAGCAGAAGTTGCGTTGGAAGCCATCGAGGCCGGCTTCAAGGTGGGTTCGCGCACCTCGGTTGACGTGCTGAACGCACAACGCGAGTTGTTTCGCGCTCAACGCGATCTGTCCCGCGCGCGCTACGACTATTTGCTCAGCGTTTTACGCCTGAAACAAGCGGTTGGCGCACTCACCTACGCCGATCTGCAACAGGTCGACGCCATGCTCATCAACTGATCAACGGCGCCAACAAATCCACGCTGCGCGCCAGCGCACCCCGGTTACGCCGGGCAAAACCCTGCCCGGCTTGACCCATACGTTGACACAGCACCTTATCGTCGAGACAGCGCAGGACAGCGTCCGCCAGGGTCTGGGCACTGTCCACCGGCAATAACGCGTCAACATCACCCAAGGCTGTCGCGACGTCCGCACAGCTCTCGATATGCGGGCCAGTGATCACCGGTTTACCCAGTGCCGCGGGCTCCAGCAGGTTGTGCCCGCCAACAGGCACCAAGCTGCCGCCGACAAATGCAACGTCGGTGACCGCATAAAACAGCATCAACTCACCCAAGGTGTCGATGAGATAAACCGCCAAGCCGGTCGGATCGACAGCATCACTGCGCGCGCCCCAACTCAATTTGGCACGATCCAGCAAAGCCGCAACCTCCGCTCGACGGCGCGGATGACGCGGCGCTAAGAGGAGCATGGTTTCCGGATGCTCGGCCAGCACAGTTTGATGCGCCTGGATAACTTTCTCTTCCTCACCCGGATGCGTGCTTGCGGCCAGCCATACGCGTCGCGTGCCCAACGCCTTGCGCCACTCCCTCGCCTGCTCCAGCAATGTTGCGGGAATGCCCAGATCGAATTTGAGAGATCCGGTCACCATCACACGCTCAGCCGGCGCACCCAAGGCCATAAAACGCTGAGCATCGTCCTGCGTCTGCACACCCCAAGCCTGAATCCCGGCGAAGCTGCGCCGCAACAGCGATCGGCCAAACACCCTGCGCATGCTTTCAACCGACGATGCGCGCAAGCGCCCACTCAACCAAATGACCGGGACGGCACGTTGCGCACAGGCCATGAGCATGTGTGGCCAGCACTCCGTTTCGAGCACGAGCAGCGCACACGGACCGACACGACGAACAAAACGCGCCATCGCGGACGGCAAATCCAGCGGCAGCAGGCTCACCTGCGCTTGCGGCACCAGTTCACGCCATCGCTCCACACCGGTCGGGGTAAACGCGGTGAGATACAACTGCCGCTGCGGCCAGCGGCGCTGAATCTCCGCCAACAACGAGGCGGCAGAATTGACCTCGCCGACCGACGCCGCATGAATCCACAACGGTGCGTCTGGGCTGTCTGACGCGGGCAGCGCATACCCCCAGCGCTGGGCCCAATTGTGTCGCCACGCCGGCTCCTTACGCCCGCGCCACCACATAAAGGCCAGCGCCAGTGGGGTCAGCAGATACAGCAGCAGGCGATAGCGCATCAGGACGGCCCGCAAAGACCGACGTGCCAGGCCTCGACAAAATCACGCCATTGCTGACGCGAGTAACGCAACTCACCGTAAGCCGCAAGCTTGTCAAGCGAGCGCTTCAGGCGACGTATATTTTCGTAACCCCACGTCCCCGGGGCGCGCTTGCGTGCCCGGTCAAAGTCGATGAGCCACCATTGTCCGTCCCGGCACAACAGATTGCGTGCGTTCAAATCGGCGTGCCAATACCCGGCTTGATGGCAACGCGCAATCGCCATCGCCATGGAATCCCACAGTGGCTGCGACATGCTGCCCTCAGCCAACTTGTCGGCCAACGACTGAGCGCCTGCAATGCGCTGCATCAAAATATCACCGCTGTAATTGAGGGCACCTCCGCGATGCACACGCGCCGCGACCGGCCGCGGCACGTTCACGCCGTCGGCAAAGGCCTGAGCGAGAATGCGCCACTCTCGAAACGGCCGCGCCCGATCACGCCCCGGATAGAGGTACTTGTCCTTGAACACCTTACCGGGCAATCCACCACGCCAGTAATGTCGCAGCACCCAGGCGTGCTCTGCGTGATCAATAAACCAGGCGCTGGCACGCCCTTGCGCGCTGCCAACGACGGCGTCTCCCCACGCAGCGGGTTCGAAAGCCGCGGACGTCGGACACTCAATCTGCGCCGGATCAAAAATGATCCAGTCATCATCAACCGCGACGACACGTTCTTGAATCACGCGCCGCGCCGTTTGTCGCGTCGGATCAACCGACGTAGGTCAGCCATTCCGGATGATCGTCGCGCTTGCCGCTGACGTGGTCGAAATACAGGGACTGCAGCTTCTCGGTCATCGGGCCGCGGCTGCCGCAACCGATGGTGCGCCCGTCGAGCTCACGGATCGGGGTCACTTCTGCGGCTGTTCCGGTGAAGAACGCTTCATCCGCCACGTACAACTCATCGCGGGTCATACGTCGCTCAACCACCTTGATACCCAGTTCATCAGCCAGGGTAAAGATCGTTTTGCGAGTGATGCCATCCAATGCCGACAACAAGGTTGGGGTGTGCAGCTCACCGTCGAACACCGCAAAAATGTTCTCGCCAGAACCTTCCGCCACGTAACCTTCGGTATCCAGCAGCAGCGCTTCATCGTAACCGTCGCGAACCGCTTCCTGCAGAGCCAGCATGGAGTTGATGTAGTTGCCGTTGGCCTTGGCCCGGCACATAGTCACATTCACATGATGACGCGTGTAGGAACTGGTGCGGATGCGGATGCCTTTCTCCATGTTGTCGGCTCCGAGGTAAGCCCCCCATGTCCAGGCCGCCACAATCACGTGGACCTTGAGGTTGTCCGCGCGCAAGCCCATACCTTCCGAGCCGTAAAACGCCATCGGACGCATATACGCGGAAGCCAGCTTGTTCTCGCGCACTGCGGCCAGCTGGGCTTCATTGATTTCGTCCATCGAGAACGGAATCTTCATATTCAGGATGCGAGCCGAATTGAACAGGCGCTTGGTGTGCTCCTGCAAACGAAAAATCGCCGTACCGCGGGGTGTTTCGTATGCGCGTACACCTTCAAAGACACCCATGCCGTAATGCAATGTATGCGTCAGCACGTGGGTGGTGGCGTCACGCCACGGCACCAACTCTCCGTCATACCAGATCAGACCATCACGGTCGGCCATAGATGTCATAGATCGATCCTGCTTGATTGCCCTGTATTTGGCGGGCGTTTATGGGTAACTGCGTATTCTATCCGTAGTTATCTCTGCGCGGTTAGCCACGCCCGCTGACCCGTTCGCGCAACTGCCTCAGGCCGCCGCGTATCTGCGCTTGCGCACCAGCCTTGTACCGCCCTTTTTCTGCGTGCCGGATGCGGCATACGCCAGCGAGCTCAATTGGCACGCCCTGAGTCCGCAGCAACCAGCGGAATACGCGATCTTCATGGCATTTGGCGAAGCTCTCTTCCGGACGCTGGAAAAACGGCGTATCGCGGCAATAACCAATCGCCCGCGCAACATCACCGTGGGTGATTTGCAACGGCCCAGTGGCGCGCGAAATGTCACGGCTGTAGAACTTGCTGGTATCAACGTCTTGGAGTGCCCACTGCGCATGCGCGCTGAGCAACGGATCATCCGCGCGCAACAGAGTCGTGACCTGCTCCTGACTCGGAAACACCAGCGCATCACGACGCCCCTGAAGCTCGGCCGCCAAAGCATCCAAACATCCGGGAGCAAAGACCAGATCGCAATCAGTAAACCAGACCCAGTCCGCCTGCGATGCCAGCGCCGCTTGGTTGCGCCCAATCGAACGGCGGAACAATTGCTGCGGCGACAAAGCCTGCCAATTCCAGGTCACATTCGGCACCTCGTGGCGCTCTATGAACTTGAGCAAATCCATGGTGTGTTGATCTTCAGGCGCATGAAACACGGTCATCACAACCTGAGCATTCTGAGGAGGATGCAGAATCAAAGAACTCAGCTGGTAAACCAGAAGATGACTGTACTGCCAGCAGTGGCTGACCACTTCAATCTGAAGATGCCCGGTCATGGCCGTGCGCTCATCCTCGTCGGGCAGCCCCGGGGCGAACCATCGAGCCGGCACCAAGCCACTGGCCGCGAGTTTGTAAAACAGCAGAACGGCTTTATCCAGCAGATTTTTCATGAGCAAAGAGACGGCGCAAACGCCCGTACAGAAATGGAATTCACTGCAGTTGCAGCCTGGCGCAATGATACACTTTGGCCCTGATGCAAGCGCCACGGCCATGCCCGGGCGACTGCGATTTGGTCATGACCGGATGCGCTTTTGAGCACAGTTTCTCGCCCATGCAACCCGCCGACACTGGAACTGGTCACGGCCACCTGGCGCGGTGACCTGGAACCTTTCCGGCTCATGCGTGATGCCCTGTCGCGCTCCGCATTGGCTCAGCTCCCGCATCGAATCGGCGTACACAGCGAAGATGTTGAGCTCTTTCAAGAGTTTGATCGCGAACCGGCGCAGATCATTCCGACCATCGACATCATTGGCAAAACCCTTGATCAGCAACGCCAAACCGCCATCGTGCGTCAACGCCGTTACGGTCGCACCTTGACCAAATGGATGACCAGCACAACCCGCTACGGCTGGCCGCATTGGGTGCGTGCCATCGGCTGGCAAATGCAGCAAATCACCAAACTCAAGCTGGTTGCTCAATCCAGTGCTGATCTGGTGCTGGTCATCGATTCGGATGTAATTACCTCACGGCATGCCGACCCGAACGACTTCCGCGACGAACATCACAGCATCGCCTACCGCCACCCAGTTGATCCTGCCGCCCTACGCGGTAAAACAGCAAAGTGGAATCACACCGCACACCATTTGTTTGCTGAAGGGACATCAAGCACTCCGGGCGACGACTATTTCGACACGCCGTTTCCGATGTCACCGCGCCTCACACAAGCAATGTTTGATTATCTGCAAACGCGTTTCGATCAGCCCTGGTGGGCTGTCCTGATGCAACAACCACCGCGACGCTGGTCCGAATTCGCCTGCTATCGCGCCTTTTTGCATCACCACGTTGCGCCGGAGCAGATAGCCTGGCGCGCGCCAGACACCACTCGCTATATCTACGCCGACAACCCCGATCAGAACATGTTGGCCGCACAAGTGGCGCAAGCTCTGGAAGATCCCCGCTGCGCCTTTCTCACCGTGCACTCACAAAGCAGCGGTAAGCGTCACATTCAACCTGCCGACGCGGCGGCTACGATCAAGCCGGTGATCGCACAACACTACGCCACCGCGGCGGAGCCAGGGCACTGACATGTCCCATCACGTCTCGGCCTACGTGCTCACCCACAACTCCGAAGCCTACCTGGACACCATCCTGGCCCAGCTCACCCAGCTCGCCGATGAAGTCGTTGTTGTGGACAGCGGCAGTCATGACACCACACTGACAATTGCGGCCAAGCATCAGGCGCGCGTGCTGCACAAGGATTTCGTCGACTTCCGCAGTCAGCGTGAATTCGCCGCCACAGCGTGCACCCACGATTACATCTTCTACTGTGACTGCGATGAAGTGCCCGATACAGAGCTCGTCGAATCCGTGCGCGCTGCAAAACGGTCGGGCCTTGCGCTCAGCGCCTATCTGGTGTCGCGTTACTGGGAAGTGCTCCACACACCGGTCCATGTGGTTTATCCGGTGCGCAGCCCGGATCTGCTCCCGCGCCTGTATGACCGTCGGCGGTGTCATTGGGAAACCGGCAAGCTGGTCCACGAAAGTCTGGTCGCGCCACCACCGCTGGGGCAACTTGATGGGCGCATCACGCACAAAACGTTTGAAACGCGCGAAGAAATTGACCGCAAACTGCGGGGCTACACCGATCTGGCTGCACGCGGCATCGTGCGCAAACTGCAAAAACGTGGCAAGAACTCGAAATGGAAAGCGCTCGCTCACTGGCTGAACGGCCTCGGCCCAAGCCCGTTGGGCGCGATGCTCAAATCCTATCTGGTCCGCGGCGGCTGGCGCGATGGGCGAGTTGGCTTAGTCCTGCTGACATACGCGATGCGCTACAGCCAGCTCAAACACTTCAAAGCGGCAAAAATGTTGTGGCAAGACCCTCAACAGAAGGTTGATAACCAGACCTGATCAGCTCGCTGAGACCATGCTCCGTGCGTTTCACGCCCTGTTTTTCGTTGTGCTTGCGCAGCCCTCTGTTGAACGCATAGCGCTCATCATCGACATAGCCACGCGCGTGATCCAGATGCACGCAGATCGCGGTGTAGCGCACATGCCGGGGTTTGACCCCGGCGTTGCGCAAGCGCACCCCGAATTCGCGGTCTTCGCTGCCGTAAGCCATACGCTCATCGAAACCATTCACCGCAAGCACATCACGCAACCACGCCGATCCGTTTGAACCTTTGAAGTTGCACCGCGTGGTGGTCAATCGATTCAACCACGGCGCCAAGCGCGGGCCGGCGGTCAGCTTGAGGTCTTTGCGCTGTCGTTGATGGCCATGTTCGAGCAGCCAAGGCATGCGGAAACAATCACCGCTGACAACGTCCTCCTGCCCGATCGCGCGACTCGCCGCCATACTCAGCTTGCAATAGCCGCCCGACAGATAATGTCCCGGCTCGGCCTTGGCCACGTGGTCCGCCAGGAAATCAGCGCGCGGTATGCAGTCCCCATCGCTAAATACCAAGTATTCCGAACGCGCGTGCAGCACCGCTTTGTTGAGGATACGGCATTTGCGAAACCCATCATCACGTTGATGCACATGCACCAGAGGTACATCCATCTCGTTCTCCATGCGCCGGATCAGCGCACGGGTATCGTCGCCTGACCCGTCGTCAGCGATGATGATTTCAAAATCCCGATGAGTTTGACTGGCGTAACCCCATAACACCTTCTCCAGCCAAGCTGGCGCGTTATAGGTGGACAGAATGACCGAGACCATCATGGGCGAAACCATCGGACCAAAGCCGTTTCAGCATTGTTGATGCGCTTGAGCCAACGGTGCCCCTGCATCGGATTGTGATGCCACGGCTTGGGCAAATCGCTATCGCGCAACGTCAATACGTCTTCGGTCCAAGGCGGCTGTGGAGTCGCCTGCGCCTGCAGCGCTTCAACCTCACCCGCAGCCATGGTTCGGAATGGATGAAACCCGGCATTGCGCAGGCGCTCAGCACGCGTCAGCGCCCAGGTTTTACGTTTGCCGCGATACGCGGGCACCAGCGGCAACCAGGCCACAAAGGGCACGCGCGGAATCGCCATATTGCGAAAATGGTTGCGCGCCAGCGTTTCGCACTCGGGCTCCCGACGACCGAATTTCCAGCCCATCGCGTGGAGTCGCCCTGGCAGGCATATGCAGATATCCGAGTAATACACCCCAGCACTCTGCCCGGATGGCTTGGGCCAGAACATCTGCGTATCCGCCGTGAACTCAAAGCCAGAATCATCGCTGCGCCCCTTGCCCGACACCGGGATAAAACAAGGACTGACGAATCCCAAGTTGGGCTGGCTTTGATACAGCGCGTACAGAGACTCTATTTCGTCTGTGCTGACCTCACGCACAACCTGCACATCGTCTTGCAGAAAGAGCAACAACCTATCCGGCTGCGCTGCCTCCAGTGCGGCCTGCATGTGGCTGTATAAGCCTCCGTGCTTGCCATCGCCCTCGCCGGTGCCGCGATGCACATCATGGCGCTCGGACAGCCTATCCAGCAGTGCCACGGTCTCTGCATCATCGCTGCGATCATCGCGAATCGAAATCTGCGCGTACGGCATGCACTGCTCGACCGAGCGCACGCAATGCGCCAGAAACCGAGCACGGTTGTAAGAAGTAATGACGACTTGCAAGGGTGCGTTCATCAGCCGCGTCAGATGCCCAGAACCTTGCGCACGCGTTTGATCCACTCCTCAAACTCGTTAAGACGACGGAGCAAGCGCCAGCGCTTCAGCGGATCGTAGGCCCATGGGTGTGGCAGCTCGCGGCCATCGGCCAACTGCAGAAAATCATCAGCAACCGGTTTGGCCGTTTCAAAATCCCTGGTGCGCATGGAAACGACCTGTTCGTCACTCATCAAGGCAAACGGATACAGCCCACAGCGACTCCAGCGCTCACCCAGGCGCCAAGCCAGATTCTTTGAACGATTGCGGTAGGCCGGCGCATTGGGCACCCACATGGCCCAGGGGCAAGGTAAGTAGGGCATTCGCCCGAACAGATCGCGCGCCTGGGTATCATTGGCGAATTCGTCTTCGATAAAACGCCAACCGGCTTTGCGCAAGCGTCCGACATGGAACAGCGCAACGTCGGAGTAATGCATGCCAGCGACTTTGGGTTTCGGTCGGTTGAAGAAGTAAACCTGCTGATCCGCGTCGTAATTCAACTCGCTCAAAGCCTTGGCGCTGATCGTTCCCCGCTGAAACGCCGGCGACATGATGGCAACGTTGGGATGCTTTTTCAGATGATCGAGAATTTCCTGACGATCGGCATCGGTAACGCGCCGGATCAGTTGGGTATCGTCCTGCAGACAAACCAACAACGTGTTGTCGTCGGTACGTTCGTAAACACGCTGCATATTGACGTAGAGGTTGCCGTACTTGGCTTTGTTCTCGACATCAATGCGTTCGACGACAATGCGCTCGGCATAGTCATCCAACACTTTGAGCACTTCGGGATCATCGCTGCCGTCATCCACCACCTCGACCGGAACCTCCGGCCAAGCGCGCTCCAGAATCTCCAGACAGCTTCGTAAGTGAGCGCCACGGTTGTAGGAAAACACCACCACAGCAAACTTGAGCGGGCTTTGTTGCACCGCCGCTTCAGTCTCTTGCGACACCTTCATGCGCCAATCGAAAAATCAAAACTCAGTATATCGGCGATGCCCGCGCTGCTGCACTTGTTAGCGACTCTGTGGTTCAATGCCCGACGCTTTTGCACTCGCCCTACATAACTCATTCGGATGAAAGTACTTGTCACCGGCGCGGCCGGATTCATCGGTGCCTTCGTCGCCAAAGCGCTGCTTGAGCGCGGCGATGACGTCGTGGGTATCGACAATCTCAACGATTACTACGATCCGGCCCTGAAGCAGGCGCGCCTGGACTGGCTCAAACCCTACCCCGGCTTTCGTTTCGAAGCGGTCGATGTGCGGGATGCCGGCGCAATGCGCAAAGCCGCCGAAGGATGCCAACGCATTTGCCATCTGGCTGCGCAGGCGGGCGTGCGCTATTCCTTTGCCAATCCACGCGCCTATGTGGAAAGCAATCTGGATGGCTTTTTCAACGTGCTGGAAGTGGGACAGGCTTTGGACGTTGAGCATCTAGTCTATGCCTCGACCAGTTCGGTCTACGGCGCCAACACCGCCGTGCCATTTCGCGAAAGTGTAGCCGCTGATCACCCCATGAGCTTTTATGCGGCGACCAAGAAAGCCAATGAGTTGATGGCCCATGCATTCGCTCATTTGCATCAACTCCCGCTCACCGGACTGCGCTTCTTCACTGTGTATGGCCCGTGGGGGCGTCCGGACATGGCGCTGTTCCGTTTCACCCAGATGATGCTCGCTGGCGAATCCATCCCGGTTTACGGGCACGGTCAACAATCGCGCGACTTCACCTACGTGGATGACATCGTGGCTGGCGTTGTGAAAACCATTGATCAACCCGCCACCGGCAATCCGCAGTGGACGGGGGATGCCCCGGATCCATCCAGCTCCCAGGCGCCGTGGCGCATTTACAACATAGGCAACCAGAACCCGGTCCAGCTGATGCGATTTATTGACGTGCTACAAGACTGCCTGGGCGTACGCGCCAAACTGGACATGCAACCGATGGTTCCCGGTGATGTCCCCAACACCTGGGCAGACACCAGCGCGCTGAACCAGGCGGTCGGCTATCAGCCAACCACGCCGATTGAAACCGGTGTCGCTCGTTTCGTGGACTGGTACCGCAACTACTATCAAATCTAGATCCATCCGAGCTGCGACGCGCGAGATCAAAAACAAACGCGCGACGGGCGGATGTCACCGACAGGGGGAGACATGTTCGATTTTTACATCGCGCACGAATATTGGTTTGCGGCGGTGCAGTTGGCTCTGGCCATGCTCGGCATGGGCGCCACACTGGCGATCAGCGACTTTGCCAAAGTTGCCACCGACCCGCGCGGCTTCAGCATCGGCATCGTGCTGCAATTGGTGCTGGTGCCTTTGATCGCTTGGGCGCTGATCACCGTGTCCGACGCCCCCCCGGGATTGGCGGTGGGTCTGGCCATCTGTGCGGCCATCCCTGGCGGCAGTGTGTCGAACATTTTCACCTTCTTCGCCCGCGGTCACATTGCGCTATCCATTGCCCTGACGTCGGTCGCCACCCTGGCCTGTTTGGTCACCACGCCGCTGATTCTTGATCTGCTGATTGCACACCATCTGCCGGACGGCTTCAGCATGCCGGCCGGACGCATCGCGCTGGAAATCGGCTTGTGCCTGCTGCTGCCCTTGGTGGTCGGCATGTTTTATCTGCGCCTGTTCCCGCGCAGCGCCCCGGTACTGTCGCGCTGGTGCATCCGGGGTTCGCTGTTCATCATCGGCCTGATTGTTGTCGGCGCGCTGGGCGCCGGGCGGCTTGATCTGGAGAGTTTCGGCGGCCAAAACGTCGTATGGGTGGTGGCGTTCATCCTGATCCTCACCACAGTCTCCTTTGTGTTGCCACGCCTGCTTGGCGCCAGCGGCGCTGATGTCGCGGCGATCAATATCGAAGTCACCGTGCGCAACACCAATCTGGGTTTGTTGATCAAAGCCTCTCTATTTCCCGCCGCTGTTGGTGTGGCCGACCCGATTGGTGACAACACCCTGTTTGCCATCCTGCTCTATGGCGCGCTGATGCTTCTGGTCAGCACATTGATGATCCCGGCGCACCGTCGCGCCAATCGCGCAGCGCCGGACTGAGCCCGCGTCATGCAATCGTCACGCTGACTTCAACAGGCTGACATACGCCGGGTTTTCAATCGCGCCCGCTCCCGCCCTACCGAGCTCGCGATGACCCGACGCATACTGCTGTTGCACAACACGCCCAAAGCGCGCCGCTATTTCCATTTGCTGGCCGAGAACCTCGACAACCTGGACATCCGCACCGAGCGCATCGGGTTGAGCGGCGGCCCCGCCCTCAATCGTGAGCGCACGACCGAGATGGCGCGTTACAGCATGGAGCGCAAGTGGCAACGCCACCGGATTCCGGCGTGGCGCATGGAGCGCTTGCAAGCGATTCATCGGCGCTTTGCCCATTGGCACTATCACTCGGTCAGTGCCGCGATACGCCGTCATCGCCCCCATGCCATCGGGGTTTGGGGCGGTCAATCGGTCGATACGAGAGCTGCGCTGGCTGCGGCGCGTGATCTCGCAACGCCCAGCTATATCTTCGAGTGCGGTTTGCTGCCGAACACCACAACCTGCGACCCGCAAGGCGTCAACTTTGAGAACGCGATTCCACGCTACCCGCGCTTCTATGCGGACTATGCAAGGCAGGCGCATTCGTCGTTGCCGCAAAGCCTCATCGCTCGCGCCAGCCGCCATCAGGATGAGGCCATCAACTTGCCCGAGGATTATTTTTTCATTCCGTTTCAGGTGCGTCTGGACAGCCAGGTACTGCTCTACTCACCATGGATACGCGACATGCCGCATCTGTTTGATGTGGTCGCAGAAGCGGCGCGCCAGGCTTTGGGCGCTCGTCATAGTCATCTGGTGTTCAAACTTCACCCAAGCTGTCGGCAACGTTATCGCGCGCTGCACGACGTCGCCGCACGCGATCCACGCATTCACTTTGCCAACGGCAACAGCACCGAAGAGTTGGTGCGCAAAGCGCGCGGTGTGATTACGATCAACTCGACCGTGGGCATTGAAGCCTTATTGCTGAACCGCCCGGTACTGACCTTGGGTCAGGCCTGCTACGCCATACCCGGGGTTTGCGAGGTGGCCAGCAGCGTCGCTACCGTGGCCCGCTGGATGCAGCAGATCGATGCTCATCAGGCACCTCATCGCGAGGCTTTTTTGCATTATCTGGCCAACGAGTACTGCATTCCCCAATCACACAAAAGCCCCGGGGCTGAGCACTTTGCGGCGATGGCGGCGCGCTTGGCCACGCATCCGCGACAAACGCAGGTGAACCCGGCGCAACGCGCCTCGGGTGTGGCCATCAGCTCAAGCGCACTTGCAGGCGCTCCACCAGGGCCACAATTTTCTCGGGCTCAAAGGCCTGCAGCAGCGTGGTCTGCTCCTGACCGGTAAGAAACTGCTGGTGGGTGACGGCACGCAGTTGCCGGTAGGCTTCAGCCAGCGCCTCGGCATCCGCACCGTCGACGAGATCGAGTTGAGCGAGCTGCTCAAGAATCCGGATGACATCGGTATACCAGCGCACCTGAGGTAAACGCGAGGCGTGCGCGAGGACTGCGAATTGAGTGAGAAACTCAATATCAACCATGCCGCCCGGCGACTGTTTGGGATGGAAGCTGCCATCACGCGGCGCCAGGGACTCGCGCATTTTTTCACGCATGTCACGCACTTCGCCAAGCAGTTGGCCGCGATCACGACGCATCGCCAAAACCTCGCGACGCAGGTCCTCGAACTGTTGCCGCAAACTGTCACTGCCAACCACCGCACGGGCACGGATCAGGGCCTGATGTTCCCAGGTCCAAGCCTTCTCGCGTTGGTAGCTGGCCAGCCCCTGTATGCTGGTCACAAGCAAACCCGATTGGCCTGAGGGACGCAGACGCGTGTCGATTTCATACGCGGTGCCGGCTCCGGTCGGCGTGGCCAGAAAATGAATCAGTTTCTGCGCCAGACGGGTGTAAAACACCTGCGGGTCCAGAGGCAAATCGGTAGTGCCTCGATCGTAAACAAACACCACATCCAGATCTGAGGTGTAGCTGAGCTCCAGCCCACCCAGTTTGCCGTAGGCAATCACTGCGAAATTTGGCTCACCAATATCCGGATAGCGTTGGCGCATCTGCGCCACCGCCTCCGCCATCGCGGCGTCCAGTATTTCCTCGGCGAGCTCCGACAAACGATCACTCACGCGCATGATGGGCAACGCAGCCGACACATCGGCCGCTGCGATCCGCAGCATGGTGGCGTGCCGGGTGCGCCGGATCACATCCATGCGCGCCTCCATGTCGTCAGCCGGTAAGCTGCTCAGGTTGTCACGCAAACGTTGGCGCAGGGCAAAACGTTCATCCGGGGCATACAAGCGGATGGGGTCCAGCAATTCCGCCAACACGGCGGGGTACAAGCGCATCTCCTGGGCCAGCCACGGACTGCGTTGGCACAGCTGAATCAGTTCGCGCCGCGCCACCGCATTGTCAACCAACAAGGTGACGTAATTGGCGCGCCCGATCAGCGCTTCGAGAATAGCCAACACGCGCTCGGTGGTATCCGCATCCTCCAGCCGGGGCACGATCAGGCCAAGCAGTTCACCAAAGGCGTCACGATCGTCCTCACGCTTGAACCAACGCTCGGCCTTGTCGCGCATCTCACCCAGTTGGCGCACGCCGAACTCTGCCGGTGCGCCGTCAAAATCCCCGCGCCACCAGGCACGCCAGGACTCGCCCACCGACTCATCGTCGTTGTGATGCGCAAACAGCGCGGCAAATTGAGCGTGCACAACAGCACGGTCGCGCTGCAAGCGTGCATCCAGCTCCTGCCAGCTGTCGTAACCCAGCGCGCAGGCCAGAGCCAAGCGGGGTTCTTCATTGTCCGGCAGCACATGGCTTTGCTGATCTCGCTGCGCCTGCCAACAGTTCTCAACCCGACGCAAAAACCAGTACGCCTCGCGCAGTGCATCAACATCCTGCGCGGGGTGCAAACCGAGTTTTTTCACTGCGGCCATGGCCTGCATCAAACTGTTGCTGCGCAAGCCCGGTTCCGCACCGCCGCGCACCAACTGGAACACCTGAACCACGAATTCCACTTCGCGGATACCGCCCCAGCCGAGCTTGATGTCCTGCTCGTGACCACGTTTGCGCACCTGCTCATCAATCTGCGCCTTCATGTCGCGCAGCGCGGCGATTGAGCCGAAATCCAGATAGCGCCGATACACAAACGGCTGCAGCGTTTTGATCAGCCGCCGTCCGGTTTCATGATGCCCGGCCACCGCGCGCGCCTTGACCCAGGCATAACGTTCCCACTCACGACCATGGGCTTCGTAGTATTCCTCCAGGCTGGCCAGCGAGTGCGCCACCGGGCTTTGATCGCCGAACGGACGCAGGCGCAAATCAACGCGAAACACAAAGCCATACTCCGTGTGATCGTTCAGACACGACACCACGCGCTGTCCCAGCCGCACGAAATATTGCTCATTGGCCAGCGGCTTGGCACCATCGGATTCGCCCGGCCCGCTGAACGCGAAAATCACGTCCACATCGGAGGAATAATTCAGTTCGCGGCCACCCAATTTGCCCAAAGCAATGACCGCAAACTGGGCCTGGGTGCCATCAGCCAAGCGTGGCTGTCCATGGCGCGCCTGCATCGCCTTCTGATGCCAGTTCACCGCGTATTGCAAACACTCATCGGCCAGATCGCTGAGCGCGGTCACGGTGGCTTCCGCCGTGACCAGATCGGCGATCTCGTTCCAGGCAATCCGCACCATGACTTGATTGCGATATTGGCGTAGGCGCTTCTCAAAGGTGCTTTGATCGGCATCAAGATCAACGATGGGGCGCTGATCGGCCAACATCGCCGCGATGCTCTGTGGGTGCCGCACACACCACTCCCGAACGAACGCGCTGGCGGCGAACACCCGCGGCCATTGTGCTTGGGCATCCTGCGGCAAGGCATCCAGGACCGGCTGGAGATCCTGAGCAGCGCGCTCCACCGCGGGGCGCAAAAGATCCGGCAATTGCTCGCGTTGCGGAAACACCATGGCGATCAAACGGCGCCGGCGCTGACGTGGTCCAGGATCAGTCCCGCCAGACGGGGATTCAGGGTTGCCGGGAAATCGTGCCCCCAACCCTTGATCACTTCCAGCCGGGCCAGCGGTATCGCCCGGGCCAAGGCCCGCCCGCCGGACACATTGACCAACGGATCGTCACTGCCGTGCAACACCAAGGTCGGCAAATTGACCTTCTTCAGGCGCGGCTCACGATTGGCCGCGTTCAATATGGCTTGCGACTGACGCAGAAACCCCGGACCGTTGAGCCCGCGATCAACACAGGCCTCGACCTGACGGGTGACCTCGGCCGTATCAGTGGGATAGCCATGCCCTTGCAACAAAACCCATTGCTTGACCAGATGTTTCACCAACGACGCCCGATCACGCCCGGCAGGTGGCTTGAACAAGGACTTGAGCACCGCTGCCCGTGCCTGCCCCACCGAGCGCCGTCCGGAGGTGGTCATGATCAAAGTCTGGCTGGCCACCCGCTGGGGATAACTCATGGCCAGCTCCTGGGTAATCATGCCGCCCATGGAGGCACCAACCACATGAGCGCGCTCGATCTGCAGATGATCCAACAGCGCAACCGCATCACTCGCCATGTCGACCAAGGTGTATGCCGACGGCAGGCATTTGCCCAAGCGCCAGCGCAGCAAGTCCATCGCACCATAACGATGCGGGCGTGGCGCATCATGCAATTTTGACAAGCCCACATCTCGGTTATCGAAACGCACGACCTGGTAGCCGCCGGCCGCCAGCATGTCGACCAGTTCGTCCGGCCACTGGATCAACTGGCAGCCCAAGCCATGGACCAGCAGTACATCCCCACGCTTGTCGCCTCGTGGCGGCGTGACCTCATATTCCAGATCGAGATTGGCGGTGTGCAGCGTTGGCATAGTGGCACTCAAGACATCGCGGGTTAACGTCCTAGCTTATCGCATGACGCAAACCATCCACAGAGCCTGTGGATAAACTTGTGCACGACCTGCTGTGAACGCCTCTAAGTGCTTACCAGCACTGGCAAAACAGGAGGCTGATCAGAAAGTGACCAAACTGAAATAGGTCTTACATTTCAATTGCTTACAAAACCAAAAGAACAGCGCCGCGCGCTTGACAACATGCATAAAAAGCCTGTCCAAAAACGTCATACCACGCACACTCAAAACCGCACCACCGCGAGATTTTCATGACCTCGGCACCCTTGACAGACCAACCTTGTCGCGCAGGCACTAAAATGCCGGCGTTGCCATGAGGCCACCATGAACAATTCTTCCGATCAAACGCTCAAAAGCTCGCTCAATACCGGGCTCGCCAGACGTCGCCAATTGCTTGCGCGAATCAGTTGGATAAGCGTCTTGGTGTGGCCGGCCTTAAGCTACATGGCCTATCTCACGCGCCCTCTGGAAACCTACACCATCGTCGGCCTGGGCGTGATCAGTGCACTCTCGGTAGTGATTGTGGTGTTGCTGGCGTTCGGCAACGAAAACAACTTCTATCGCCACGCACGCTTGTTCAACGGCATCTACATGGCGGCCACCGTGGCGCAAACTGCCAACGTGTTGTTCGGTTCGACGGAACCGCTCTATCTCAACGGCCAACCACCCCTGATCATCGCCGGCTACCAGATCATCTCGATTCTGGCTTACGCGACCTTGGATCGCGCTTCGGCCCTGCGCATGACGGGTGTCTATGTGCTGGCCTTGAGCGCCTTGATCATCGGGCATGCGATCGCACACTGGTCCCAGTTCACCAGCTATTACGCGCTAGCCCTGACCTTCTCTATGGGCTGCCTGTTGCTTCCCGGCACCCAAATACTCCTGCGCATATATATGGATGTTCACATGGAAGCCCTCCATGCCGCGCAACAACGTGAAGCGGAGCAACGCTCCGAACTGGAACGCACGCACAGACGGGAGTTGACCGATTCAGCCACTGGCCTGCTCAATGAACAGGGTCTGCAAGAACATCTGAGCGGCTGGATGGATCAGGTCGAACACTTTGGTGTCATCGCATTTCGCCTGGATGAAGAACACACCGTGCGCGCGGCATTGGGTGAAAGTGATTACAACAGCTTGTTGAGCGATGCGGCTTCACTGCTGCAGCAATCGCAAGGTACCGACGATCAGGTCGCGCGCCTCAAAGGTAGCGAGCTGCTCATGTGGACCGCACAGGCTGACAGTGTCGACAATCTGGAGCAGATCGCCCGCAAGTTGTTGGACCGGTTGCAAGAAATGCCGGCTGTGGGCCGTCAACGCAAGGTTGCGATTCGCTTCCATGCTGCGGGAAGCATGAACCAAGGGCAGTTGGACATCAGCTTTCTGCTGGAGGAAGTCAGCTTCCGTTTGTTCATGGCGCGGTTGCGTGACAACCGTCTGTGCTTCGATGCTTAGCCCCAGCTAGACTGCGAAGCGCTGCAGCAATCCCAGACCGCCGCTCACAGCCAAGCGCACCGCCAGCAGCAGCAACACGGCTTTGAACAACAGGGCGAATTGGCTGCGCGACACCAAGCGCATCAGGCGCCGGCCAAACAAGGTGCCCAAAGCGACCGCCAGCATCAGCGGCAAGGCCAGTGTCCATTGTTCCAACAGCCCAAAGCCCAACACGCCAAATGCTGCAATCTTGAGCAGATGCCCCACGGTCTGGCACAAGGCCAGCGTGCCCACTGTGGTTTCCTTGCTCCATTCGCGGTCAAGAAAAAATGGCCCGATGATCAGCCCCGTGGCCCCGATCACCATGCCCACCGCCCCGTTTAACGCGCCTGCGACCAACATTTTCCGGCGCAGAGGCCAGTGCGTATGCAACGCGGCGGAGACGCCAGGGATCAGCGACAACACAATCGCGACGGCAAGAATCAAGCGGATGGTGTCGGCGTCGGCGCGAGCAATCAACGGTGCGGTCAAAAACGGCAGCGGCAGACAGGTCAGCGTGAACCACGCCGCACTCGGCCAGTTAATATCCCCGCGATAAGCCACGGCCCGACTGGCATTGGAGACCGCCTGCACTGCGGCATGCAGTGGCACCGCAACCACCGGCGCCAAGCCCACCGCAAACATCACCCCGATGAGCAATGTGCCGCCGCCGAGACCCGCCACCGCCGACAGCGTCGCGCCTGCAAAAGCGGCCAGAGACAGAATCCAGATCATGGGCCGGCATTCTAAAGGTTCACCGGCAGAGGCGCGGGCAAGGCCGCGCTATGCGTTATGCCTCATGTCGATGACGGCTCGCAGCATCGATGAACCTCAATCGACACATGCGACAAACCCAACTCGCGTGGTAACCGCTGCTTGTATTCGTCGGGAGAGCGCCGCTCATGAGCAACCAGTGAAATGATCGCGGCGCGCAAACCCGGACCGATCGCCCACACATGCAAATCGACCACGCGGCTGTCGCCATCGCGCTCGACCGCGCCGACCACCTGATCACATACCGCTTTGGTCGCCTGACGATCGAGCAAGACATCGCTGGTCTCACGCAACAAACCAATAGACCAGCGGCCGACCAGAATCGCACCAAGGATGCCGATCAACGGATCAACCCAGACCACACCCCAGAATTTGCCAGCCAGCAACGCGGCAATCGCCAACACCGAGGTCAGCGCATCGGCCAGGACATGCAGATAGGCCGACTTCAAATTGTGGTCATGATCATGAGAATGACCATGATCGTGGTCATGTTGAACGCCGAGAATGAGCACGCTGACGGCATTCACCAGCAACCCCACCAGGGCAACAATCAAGGCCTGATCAAACAGGATCACCGTCGGCGCAAGCAAGCGATGCACGCTTTCCCAGGCCATGAAAGCGGAAAATAACGCGAGCAAAATCGCGCCGGTAAAACCACCCAGTGCATTGACCTTGCCGGTACCAAAACTGAACTCGCCGCTGCGCGCGTGACGCCGCGCATAGACGTAGGCGAACAAACTGATGGCCAAGGCAACGCTGTGCGAGCCCATGTGCAGCCCATCGGCGAGCAGTGCCATGGACCCCAGCATGCTGCCGGCCACCAGTTCCACAACCATGGTGATGGCGGTGAGTATCGCCACGATCAAGGTCCGCGATTCACCGGGGCGGCGACGGTCTTGCCCGAAACTGTGGCGATGTTGCCAACGATTGAGTTGCTTTGCGTGCATCAGCGATCCCATCGATCTTTCAAACCAGAACAATCAACAGCAACGAGCGCGCGTCACATCATGGCTGACAATATCGCCTCATCGCTGGACATCAGGGTAAACCCTGGAGTGAGGTCCGGAGTCAAGCCTCCGCGACGATCGCCTGCCGCACGAAACGCAGCAGTTCGCGCTGGGCTGGCGTGGGGTTCATCGGGTCCGCGCCCTTGCTGGCCTTGCGCAACAACTGGCGCAAGGGCTGGATACTGACCTGTGGATGCTGGTCGACAAACTCTGTCACGGCGACGTTGCCTTCCGCTATGAGACGATCACACCAGCGCTGAGCCGTGCGCGTCGCCTGCATCGACAGCGTGCTGCTGGGGTCGGCCTTGTCCATGGCCAACTCGACCGCTTCGGCATCATGCTCGCGCAGGAGTTTGCCGATACGTTTGACGTGTCGACGGCGCGCTTCATGCGAGGTGATCCGCTTGTACTCAACCAAAGCATCACGCAGATTTTCAGCGACCGGGAATTCCGCAATCTGAGCCTTGCTCAAGCCGGTCAAGCGCAAACCCAAAGCCTGCAGCTCGGCATCTTCGCGCTTGAGCTGACTTTTACTGGGCCCGTCGTATTGGGCGCTGGGTTCGGAGTCGGACACGGATCAAAAGTCTGGAGGAAAGGTGCATTGTACGGCGACTGCAGGCCAACCATTGTCATCCGCGTTTCATGCAGCTGCGGAACACTATGCGATGGGCTCACACACTTTGACACCGATGCGCATCCTCCTCGTCAGTTCGCTGCTGCTTGTCCTCACAGCCTGTGGAGGCCGTGAAACCTCACACACGCGTGCTGTCCAGAGCATTGCCCAGTGCCGCGTGATTGGCCAGGCCGCACCGAACAATTTGCAGCACTTTGTCGGGGCGATGCATGAACACTCCAGCTACTCGGACGGCGACATCCACTCGCGACCTGCCGACTACTACGCAGCCGGCAAGGCGCACGGACTGGATTTCATGGCCGGCTCGGATCATTCCGACACCTTGGACAAAGGGGTATTCATCTCGGTGGGCAGTGATTGCTTCTCCACACCGGACGGCTTGCTCACCTGCTTAACCGCCCTCAACGACGACACCCTGGCCAAATGGGAAGCGACCGCTGAGCAAGCCGCCGCGGCCAGCGACGAGAACTTCCTGGCCATCCGGGGTTTTGAATGGACCTCAGATCGCTTTGGCCACATCAACGTGTATTTCTCACGCAACTTCAGCAACGCCAAAACCGACCTCGGATACCTGGTTAGCCTGGGTACCTTCTGGGATTGGTTCACCCGCAGTCCGAGCCAGATCGGACTGTCCGGCGGCAGCGTGACCGCACCGGTCTTGCTGGGCGGAGGCAGTGATGGATTGGGCCAGTTCAATCATCCCAGTGACAAATGCCTGAGTGACGGTGATCCCGGCTGCAATTGGCACGACTTTGAATTGGTTCCGGATGCGGTGGAACGCATGTTCGCCATGGAGCTGTACAACGGCGGCGGGCGCGACGAGCAATACCCGGTGGATTTTGTGCGCGCGCTGGACAAAGGCTGGCGCTTGGCGCCGGTCGGCTCCGAAGATGAGCACGAAACGGATTGGGGGCACCCGCAACTGGCCAAAACGGTCACGCTGGCCAGCGCACTCAACGAAACCGCTTTCCGCAGCGCTTGGATGGCTCGCCGCACCTATGCCTTGGTCGGTCACGCCGACCTGCGCATTGATCTTCACGCCGATGGACAACCCATGGGCAGCACCTTGGAATGCGCCTCAGGCTCCTCGGTCGCATATCGCGCAAGCGTGACCCACGCGGACGGCAGAGCCTTTGACGGACAACTGCGGCTCATCAGCAATGCCGGCGATGTGGTCGCGCAAACGCGTGGCGACAGTTTGAATGTCAACTTAGCGACCAGCGCGAACGAGCGCTACTACTTCCTGCGCGTGAATTCCGCCGAAGGCGAATCGCTGGCATTCACCGCGCCGGTTTGGATTGGGACCGCTCAATAAGGCCGGTTCACTGCGGCGTGTCGCCCAGAACGGCGATGTCGTGATGGGCGAAAAACTCGCGCCCATCAGGTTCTGTTGCCCGAATCTGAAGACGATATTGGCCGGGCGCTAAATCGCTGGGCAGGCGCGCTTTCCATAGATGCAGCGACGGCAAACTGGGCTTGGGCTTGCGTCCGGACGGGGCCAATTCATCGCTCCAGTGCGCTTGCGTCCAGGGAAACTCCAAGGCGATGCGATACGGGTCCGCCTCAAGACTCGGCCACATCGACTGCCAATGACCTTCGTCGATGCGAAATGCCACCGGCGTTTTGATCTGATTCGCGCTGAAAAACCCCATGTAATAGTTGACGTAGAAAAACGCGTCCTCGCCAACACGCACCGCCGCCGGAGCATGGACTCGCATACGCTCGCTTTCGTCCTGACCGGCGACTTTCCAATTCAACTGGTAGCGTGGGCCGTCAAAATCGATGCGTGCGTAACCTTTGGGCGTACCGTCGCGCATGGTCGCGTCCGGCACGCCATGCTGGTCCGGAGTCCCATTCCAACCATCCCCCGCCGTCGTGCCAACCACGAACAGGTGATGGGCACTGTCATCGCTCCAACCGAACGCTTGATCAAAATCGACGCGCAGCTGCGTGTGCGTGTGCGCGGCCAGCGTGAGAACCTCGCGCTGTCCCAGTGCGGCAAAAAGCTTCTTACGGTCTTCTGAGCGAAACATGCCCTTGAACACGACCTCACCCAGGGGCGGAACGTGTAGAGCCAAAACCACCAGATGGTCGCTCGGGACATGCTGCAAGCTGGCGCCAACGAAATCGATCTGGTCTTGATTGAGCCCACCGACAAAGTCGCTTGCCGTCGGACCGCGCCAGACCACACTGTCGAGGACAATGAAGTGCACCTTGCCTTCGTTAAAGGCGTAGTGCGTAGGCCCAAATGTGTCCTGAAAAGGCCCGCGCGCCTCCTCAGCCGACGAGGCCTGCGGGTCCAGATCATGATTCCCCAGCACGTACCACCACGGCACGCCCAGGGAGGCCGTGGCCTGCGCCATGGGCTCGTGATAAGACGGCACATCACCCACGATGTCGCCCAGAGTCAAGCCGAAGCGATACGCTTCGGGATTGCGCACATCCTCAACGATACCGCGCCGATACGCCTGGAGCTGCTCGTCACGGTAAGGCTGCGGATCACCAAAGACGAGTATTGAAAAGACGTCCGAATCTGCCGATCTCTCACGCAACGCAAAGTCGCGTTCTGCGCGATCCCCGACCCGCAGGTCATGGTAGAAACGGGGTTTATTGAGCTCATCAAGCGGAAGATCGTAAAGCGCTGGCTTGATCACGAAGAGGAACGCAGCGTCCTCATCGCTCATCCGGTAGCGCCCCTCAGCATCGGTCACAACCAGCTGCCGCCCGTCCGACACCACAACCCCGGCCACTCCAGCCTCATCACGGTCATACTGACCATTGGCGTTACGGTCGACAAACACCCGACCGTGCAAAACCGCAGGTGAAATCGCCGCGCGTGCCAGCCACAACAAGGCGACCAGCAAGACAGCAGCACCTGCGGTTCTGAGGAATCTGCGCATCGGAGTCAGGGCAACAGACAAGAACCGCCACTGTGCCCGGCCATACCCACGGTTTCAATCCTGATAGCGCCGCGCTATCACGCTGATCTGAACATTCAATTTCATTATTTTAGATATATCTAATATTATTATCACGAGAGATTGAAAACGCAGCAGCACAATTGCTGTCTGTCAGGAACAGGAGATTCGCATGATTTTTCGTCAATTCTTCGAACCCGTATCCAGCACTTACACCTACCTGCTGGCCTCTGGCCCTGGGCGTGAAGCCCTGATCATTGATCCGGTCAAAGAGATGACCGCGCATTACCTGCAAGCCATTCGCGAGCTTGACGTCAAATTGGTGCGGGCGATCGACACGCATACCCACGCCGATCACATCACTGCCTTGGGCGATCTGCGCGACGAAACCGGCTGCATCACCATCATGGGCGAGTTCACCAACGCCCAATGTGTGTCCGACCATGTGCGCGAAGGCGACATTGTGAATGTGGACGGCACCCGTCTGCAGGCCCTGTATACCCCCGGCCATACCGACGAATCGTTCAGTTTTGTGTTGAATCCCGACAAGCCTGAAGCCGTATTCACCGGCGATGTGTTGCTGATTCGCGGCACCGGCCGCACCGATTTCCAGAACGGTGATGCAGAAAAGTCCTGGGATTCGATCACCAACAAGCTGTTCGCGCTGCCGGATCACACGCTGGTCTACCCCGCGCATGATTACAAGGGCTGGACAGCCTCTTCCATCGGCGAGGAACGCCGTCACAATCCGCGCCTGGCTGGCAAAACCCGCGAGCAATACGTGGACATCATGCACAACCTGAATCTGCCCGATCCCAAGCAGATGGACGTGGCCGTGCCGGCCAATCTGGCCTGCGGTCAGCCGAGCTAAACACACGCGTCCCGACCCTTGCGGTCGGGGCGTCGCTGCAAAGTCCGTCACTTCATACTATTCCGCTAGGGCTGTCCCACCGTAACGTGTTGCACTGATCAAACAACAACACGAAACCCTCGGAGGAGACACCCTGTGGTTTTCAAATTCAGCACCGCGGCTATGGCCGTGGCAGTGGCAGCTTTTGCCCCAATAACGGCTGCGCAAAGCGTCCCCGACACCCCGCAAGCGGATATCCCAGCCGTCAGCGCGAGCAACTGGCGTACGCTGGATGTCGGTGTGCTGGTGGAAACACATCCTGCCCCCGCCACCAGTCAGGTCGCCGGAGCCTCCGAAGCCTTGTTTGTGCGTTACACCACGCGCAACGTGAAGGGCGAATTGGCCCTGGCTTCAGGCTTGGTGCTGCTCCCGCAACATCAACCCCACGCTGATGGCCGCTGGCCTTTGGTGGTTTACGGCCATATGACCACCGGCGGCGCGGATGCTTGTGCTCCGACCCATGGCACAGCCGAATCCAGTGAACTGCGCCGCATGCAACAGGGTGACACCTTGGCCACCAAACTGCTGGATCGCGGTGTGGTGGTGGCCAGGCCCGACTATGAAGGTCTCGGCGAGGAGGGTCCGCATCCCTATTTGCGCGGTGACTCATTGGCCCAAGCCATGCGCGATATGGCCTCTGCGGTGGCCGGGCAATGGCCGCAAATCGGCCCGCATTGGGCCGCTGCCGGTCACTCAGAAGGCGGTGTCGCTGCACTCAACAGTGGGAACCGGCTGCATCCACCGGCGCGCGACCTGCACCTTGCCGCCGTCGCCGCCATCACCCCGGTCACACAACTGGAAAACCTGATCACCCTGGCAGAACCGCTGCCCGTAACCGGCCCTGCGATCAATGTGGCTGTTGCCTTGGCTGCGCTGGTGATTAAAGGCATCGCGACCGTGGACCCCGACTTTGAACGTTTAGCACTGCTGGAGGGCGGCTTGTCCGACAAAGCCGTGGCCCTGTGGCCGGATCTTGAACGGCTGTGTCTGGAAGACCTCGCCAGCGCCCAATCCTGGGGTGGATTGTCGCCACATGCGTTGCAGGGCCCCAAAGGCAATCAAGCGGTGTCCGAGTTGCGCAGCGCTCTGCGCAAAGACGATGTCCGACTGCTGCCCATGCGTCGCGATCTGCCCATCCGCATCGATGCAGGCCTGCTCGACAGCGTGGCCCTCATCCCATTCACCGAACAACTGGTGCTTGAGTATCGCCAGCGTGGCTACGACGTGACTTACGCGCGCTGGCCAGCTGAGCATTCGCCAACCGCAGATATGGCCGCGCCAGCCATCGCCCAGTGGCTGATGGAGCAAGCCTTCGATCCGGACCTCATGGAAACCACCGCGGCCGCCCGATCTGTCGAACTGCGCGGTGGGGCCAGCACACTTTTGACCTTGCTTCTTGTAACCCTGAGCGGCCTTGCAACGCGCCGTCGCATCACACGCAATTTGAGGAATGGCGCATGACCAAAATCGCCCGACACACCACCAGCGCCATGTTGGACAATCTTTCCCCAGCACTGTCCCGCCGCAAGCTGCTCAGCCAAATGCTCACGCTTGGCAGCGTCGCCGCCGCCCCTGCATTTCTGAGCGCCTGCCAAAGCCAGGGTGGGCGCGCGTCTGATCTGGACGCACTGGCCAAAGCGGATCCCATGGCGCCAGAACGCCTGCACGGCTGGGTCGAACAACTGTGCGGTTTCCAACCCCGCTGGGCGGGCTATCCGGCCGAGCGACTGGCGGCAAACTGGCTCGCCGACCGCATGATCGATGCCGGCCTGGACACCCAGATTGACGCCTACGGGTTTCGCAAATGGCAGCTGGATGACTGGTCGGTCAGCCTGCTTGATGGCGACCAAGCCACTCCAATGAAGAGCTTTCCCCTGTGGTCCAGCCGCGGCGGCGCAGGCGAAGCCGAGCTGGTCGACGTGGGTTTTGGTTCAGAACTGGAGCTCCGCGCTCAAGACCTCACGGGTAAAGCCGTGGTGGTCACCGGCAAAGCACTGCTCAATGTCTTTGCGACCTACCCGGACACCTACCATCGCGCCGCCGAGTTGGGCGCCGTGGCGATGTTCGTCACCTCCGACGCCCCCGACAATCTGATTCGCCCGACCAGTTCCAGTCAGAACTATCTTGATGACAACGAGATCCCGGCCTTCCAGATGGGCGCCCAGGATCTTGCGCAACTGCGCCAAGCCGCACGCGATGGCAGGCGCGTTCAATGGCGCCTGGATGCACAGCACGAAGACGGCATGACCCACGATGTGATCGGGCATCTGCCCGGCTCGGGTGAGCTGGACGGCACGATCCTGATTTGCGCTCACTACGATGCCTGGTTCGCCGGCGCATTGGACAACGCCACCGGCGTGTCCGGGCTGATTGGTCTGGCCGAGCACTTCGCCGCTCTGCCGCAAGATGAACGGCCACGCGACATGATTTTCCTGGGTGTGACCGGGCATGATGCGGGCTACCCACATGGCGGCATCACGCATTGGCTGAACACCCACCAGACTTTGGTGCCAGAGCTGGAGCTTTTCGTCAATCTGGATCATCTCGCAGCGCGCGGCGAAGAGCATGTTTCGCTGGGCGGCATCATCGACATGCTCGGTCTCACCATCGAGCGTCCGGGCGATGAAGAACGTGCTTTGTTCACGACGACCCAGCACCCCGCCTTGCTGCGCACCTTCGCCCCTTATCTGGTGCGCTACGGCTTGCTGGCCGTGCCGCTACCGACGGTTCCGCAAGTCACCGCCAATGGCGATCTGGAAGGCGCCATGGGACTTTTGGATGTGCCCAGCGTCAACCTGACCATGGCGACACCGCACTACCACACGGAACGCGACACGCCGGACCGCATCCCTCCCGAGCAACTGTCTCGGGCGGTCAAAGCCCATCGTGACTTCATCAGCGACATGATGAATCTGACCCGCGCACAGATTCGCTCACCGCTCTAAGTCGGTTCGCCGCAGTTCACCAGGGTCACGTACTTGGGATCGACCACGGCTGACGGGTTCATCCCAAACAGCTCGTGGAAGGCGCGGTCTGCGTGTGCCAGGTCATGAAAGCCAGCCTGATGCGCGACCTCGGTGATGGTCAGACCGCGCTTCCAATAAAACGCAGCGCGCCACACGGCGCGCCAACGCGCGTAGTCCGGAATCGTGAAACCGGTTTGGGCGCGAAAGATCTCCCGCAGGCGTGACGGTGACAAATGCACCTGGGCGGCCACTGCCGCGAGACTGACTTCATTCAGCGGCATGTCGTCCAACACCTGAAAAACCTTGCTCACACGCGGGTCGGGTGATGGTCGCTCAAACGGCTGCTCTGTGAGTATCTCCATGACTTCACGGACCAGAGCATGAATCTGATCGGCGGGCAGAACCTCGCGCATCGCGCGACGCAACCGGGGAATGACCGGCGCAAAGCGCTCAACCGGCAGCTCGATCAAGTCCTGATCACCCAGCAAGGCGCGCACACCGGCGTACTCCGGCCTATCCAGAGGCAGATAGAACAAGGCCATCTCGCTGTCGATCGCGGCGATACGCTTGCGCGGCGCTTTGGGCGCAACCAGCGAGACACGCGTGGTCATGCGCCGCCCGCCGACCTCGATCATGTAGGGCTTGGCACAACCGATGCGCAGTGTCGCAGCCAGCGGCCCCGTGGGACGATCAAGCAGCAATGAACGGGCCAGCAGAAGCAAGCTGCATGGCCAGTAATACAGCGTCATCCCGTGCGGGGCAGGATGTTCTTTGAATTCGTCGGGGCGGGTCATTGTGTCTGCCGCATCACCCAACGCGCACCGTCGGTGAAATCGTCTCCGTGCATGCGGAGATTCTAGCTCAGCGCTGACGCTCCAGCGTTGCGAGATAGCGCTCGCGCCCGCGCTCTCCCAGCTTTTCCATCCACGGCAGAATCAGCGGAATCAACCATGGAAAGCTCCCGACCAAGCGACCGGACAAGCTATCCATCCAGGATGGGTAAATCTCAACCTTGCCGGTTTTCATCGCCTTATCGAAGGCATCACCGATCTGCGCCACGGTTTGAGGCGTGCTGACAAAATTCAGCGGACTGCCGTTGTTGCGCGCCTCGAAATGCAACATCGGCGTGTCCACGCCGCTGGGATAGATGCCCGACACACGAATGCCGTGGGGGCGCAGCTCACTGTGCAAACTCATCAGAAAGCCACGCAGACCGAACTTGGTCGCCGCATAGCTCGCGCTGCCTTTGAGCGCAATGATGCCGCCCATGGACACGGTGGTGATGATGCGCCCGCGACCACGCGGTCGCATGTGTCTGGCGAAGGCACGCAGCAGATGGATAGCGGAGCGCAGATTGACGTCCAACTCCAGATCCAGCTGTTCAGGATCGGTATCGACGAGCTCGTTGGGAAACACGGTACCGGCGTTCATCACCGCCACATCGAAACCGCGCTCATCCTGCTCGATGTCCGCACACAACTGAGCCAACGCGGCACGGTCAGTGAGATCCAGCTGACGGATTTCCACGTCACGCAAGCCCGCAGCGGCGGTGGCGGTCGCTTCACGATCACGGTCGACCAACAGCAGTGTGTAGCCCTGCCGATCCAGCCGACGCGCGATCTCTGGCCCGATTCCGCCGCTGGCGCCGACCAAGATGGCGCGAGACGCTGCGCTCACGCCCCGACTCCGATCTCACGCTTCACTTGATTGAGAATTCGGAGGTAGGCATCCACGTCCACGTAGTTGGCATGGCGGTCGGTCGCGATGTAGCGATGCCCTGCTTTCAGATCAGGATGGTGATGGATTTTCTTGTCAGCCAACTGGCGGGCCAGCGGCGCGTCACGTTTGGCCGTTGCATCGGCCACGATGAGCTCGGCCATCTGATCGAAATTGGCATAGGCGGCCGAGGCAAACTCCAGAAAACCCAGCACAGCCAGGTTGTCATAACGTTTGGAGAACATCCGCAGATACAGGTCCGGGCGCCCTCCCTGCTCGGCCCAGGCATCGTCCGGCAAAAACGGACTGGCGTGCTTGTAACCCGTCGCGGTGATGATCAGATCAATTCGCTCGCGCGTGCCGTCGCTAAACACCACCTCATCGCCATCAAAACGCTCGACCGCCGGTTTGGCAATGCAATCGCCGTGGGTGATGTAGTGCAGGATCTGGGTGTTGACCAGCGGATGGGATTCGAAAATCCGGTGATCGGGTTTGGGGAAGCCATAGGTTTCCGGTTTGCCGTTGATCAAGCGCAGCAGCAGGCCAAAAATCCACTGCTGCAAGCGAAACGGAAGCTTGGGTCCTTTGGTCGCGATCACGTCAGCCGGAATACCCATCAAATGCTTGGGCACAAAGTGATAGCCACGTCGCGTGCTCAAAAAGGCTTGTTCACTGGCGAACGCCGCGTCGCAGGCAATATCCACTCCGGAGTTGCCACAACCGATGATCAATACCCGCTTGCCTGCGAACTCCTGGGCACTGCGATAGGTCACCGAATGGCGAATTTCACCGTTGAAGGTTCCAGGCCAACTCACAATATTGGGTTGCCAGGTCACCCCATTGGCGCAAATCAGGTAGCGCGCTTTGAGGCTGTCTGCATTGCTCAGTTGCAACGTCCATACGCCGTTGTCGTCGCGACGGGCGCTGACCACCTCGGTGTTGAAGCGAATATGCCGCCGCAAATCATGATGATCGGCGTAGCTGCGAATGTAACTGAGCAGTTGGCGATGACTGGGATAGTCCGGATAGCTCTGCGGCATCGGAAAATCCGGAAAACCCGAACAGGTCCGCGAAGAGATGAAATGGGCCGATTCGTACATCGGCGAGCCCGGCGCATCGATATCCCAGATACCGCCGACATCCGCATGGCGTTCCAGCGTGACAAAGCGCACACCGCTGCGCGCGAGGCGCCGGGTCAGCAGCAAACCACCGGGGCCCGCACCGACCACCACCACATCAAATATTGCTTCGCTCATATCCAAACCCAGAACGTGACCAGTGGTCACCTTATGAAACGTGAGTGTTGGTCACGTTTCAGGTAGTGTCAAGCCATGACGACCTCTCCATCGCCACCGCTGCGCCGCCAGCCCGCCCAGGCCCGCGCCAAGAAAAACCTCGGCGCCATGCTCGATGCCGCGGCGCAGCTCATCGGAGAATCGGGCACCGATGGCTTTTCCATGGCTGAACTGGCCCGTCGCGCCGGCGTGTCCAAGCCGGCGCTGTACCGCTATTTCCCCAATAAACAGGCGATCTTGCTGGCGTTGGCGCAAGCCAGCTTTGAGCAAAACCACGCCTTGCTGAAAGACAGCCTGCAACGACACCCCGGTGATTTGAGCGCCGCCATGCGCGAGGCCTTAACTCGCTATTGCGCTCTGCACCGCTCTGAACCGTTTCGCAAACATTTGCGTGCCGCCATGCATGCCGATCCGGAACTCATGGCCCTGGACTTCGCCGATTCACGCCACAATGCCGCGCTGGTCGAGGACGCCTTGCGCGAGCAATTTCCGCAACTGGATGCGACCACGCTGCGCCATCATCTGATGCTGATCATGGGCTGCTCGGACGCGGTTGCCCTGATGAGCCTTCAGGTCGACGACGCCGAAGCCCAGCAGCTCATCGAGCGTTTTGTTCACATGAGCACCAGCAGCCTGCTCTAGATCGCGCTAAAGCCCATCCACAAGGCCATGGCGATCATCATCAGGTTCTCCGTCAACGACACAAAACCCAAAGGCACATTGCTGGATCCGCCAACGCAGGCGCACTTCAGTTCACGTCGGTCTATGTAGACCGCCTTGAACACCGAGACAGCGCCGATGGTTCCGATGGTCAGCGCCAGCGGCACTGACAACCAGGTCAGCACACCGCCCAGCATGAGCAGCCCGGCCAAACCCTCCGCAAAGGGATAGATGTACGAGTAGCGCACCCAGCGGCGCGCCAGCAGATCGTAGTTCAGGAACATGGTCGCGAAACGCTCCACGTTCTGGAGTTTTAACAAGGCCAGCACCACCATACTGAGAGCGACAAACCACTCCGCCGCGTGCTGCGTGAACACGCTGTCGTACACCGCCAGGCTCAACACCATTGCGCTGAGGAAGGTCATGCTGAACAAGGCGATCACCGGGGTGTAGCGGCTCGCCTCCGGATTGGCCACCGCAAGCCCGAGGTGCCGTCGGGTGTCTTCATAGCCGCCGATGCGCTGGTCATCGATAAACACCTGGGGTGTCGTGTTGACGCCGCGCGCGGACTTGAACGCCTCAATCTCTTCGCGCGAACGCAGCCAGCGGTCGTCCACCTGATACCCCTGACGCTTAAGCAGATCGCGTGTTTTCAAACCGTAGGGACACAGATGCTGATCCATCACCATGCGGTAAAGCACCGCGTGCTTTGGGGCGGCAGGGATCGTAGCGCGTTTTGACATGGCATCCTCCTGTTTGTGATGCGACAAAAGGATGGTAGATTCCGTACCATGGTACGGAGTCAAGGGTAGACGATGTTTTCGATCGGGACATTGGCCGAAGCGGGCGGCGTCGGCGTGGAAACCGTGCGGTTTTATCAACGCAAAGCGCTGCTTGCGATCCCCGACAACAGCCACGGCATGCGGCGTTACGGCGACGATGATCTGCGCCGCCTCAAATTCATCCGCAAAGCCCAAGCCGCCGGTTTCTCACTCGCGGAGATCAAAGAACTCATCGCTCTGGACGCGGGTCGCGACCGCAAGCGCGCACGTGAGTTGGCCGCAGCACGCATCCGCGCACTGGACGACAAAATTGAAGAGCTCCAGCGGGCGCGAAAAGCGCTCACCCGTCTGGCCCGAGAATGCGCGCAGGGCGAACGTGGCCCCTGCCCGATTTTGGAGTCTTTTGAGGTCTAGATGGCGGCCAGCGCACGAGCGAGCAGCTGACCTGCCGCGTCTCCCGCGGCCGGCTGCCAATCAACCCGCTCGCATCCGTTGAACTGCGCCAGCTGATGCAGTTTGCCTGCCAGCTTGCCGACAAAATCATCAAGATTCTTAATCGGCTGTTCCAGATGAAAACTCTTGACCATCAGACTTTTGCTGCGTCGGTCGGCCTTGGGATCGAGTCGCCCGACGAGTTGCGAACCGTAAAGTATCGGCAGGCAGAAGTAGCCAAACTGGCGCTTTTGGGCGGGCACAAAACATTCAATCTGATACGCGCTGTCAAACAGCTGTTGAATGCGTTTGCGTTTGATCACCGCGTTATCGAACGGTGACAGCAGATGCACGCCCTGGCTCACACGAGCAGCGGACAAGGCGTCCAGTTGCGAGGGCAACGCGTACCACACCCCGGACTGCTTACCCAGCGTCAGCGGAACCACTTCGCCGGCCTCACACATCGCCGCCAGGGTCTGCGCAATGCCCGCTCGGCTGCCTTTCCGCAGATAGCCGAACTCGGGCTCCATGGCCAAGGTATGTGCCTGAAGTGTGCTGTTGATGAGATAACGATAAAACTCATCGTCGGTGGGCAGCGTGGTATCCAGTTGCGAGGGCAGCAGTCGCTCGGGCAAGTCATAAACTTTTTGGAAGCCCTCGCGGTGGCTGACGATCAGCTCACCCTGAATAAACAGTTGCTCCAGGGCGATTTTGGCCGGCTTCCAGTTCCAACCCCAAGCATCGGCTGCGCGGCCCGGCGCGTGTTCGAAATCCTTGGCCTTCAATGCCCCTTCAGCGCGAATGCGCTCAAGCACCCGATCCATGGCCTTGCGATCCGGGGTTCGCCAATGGCGTTGACCTGACGCGATGGCATGCATGTAACGTCGGCAGAACCGGTAGTCACTCATCGGCAGATAGGCCGCCGCATGAGCCCAGTATTCGAACACCCGACGCTCTTTCTGCAACACCTCCAGATGGCGTTTCTGATACGTCGGAACCCGTGTCCACAGAGTGTGATCGTGCGACCGCTGAATCACCGAAATGGTGTCGATCTGTACGTAACCCAGTCGCTCAATACAGCGATACACCGCTTCTTTTCCCCGCCCGAAAGGCTCGCGTGTATGCAGCCCCTGACTGATCACAGCAAGCCGGCGTGCATCGTTCACAGACAAACTCATCATGAGGCAGTATCGGGCTACATAGTCGACGGCAATTCAGCCCTCAAAGATACGTGTAAACCGGCGGCGTTTGTTGCTAGTCTGACAAATCCGCCAGCGACTGGCGCCGAGGCTATTGAGGATTGCAAATGCACTGCCCCGAATGTCGGCATGACAATCCCGCGGCATCTCGTTTTTGCAATGAGTGCGGCGCGGGTCTGCCTGCGGGCTGTCGGCATTGCGGACATGAAAACCCCGCCTCCGCGCGCTTCTGCAATCAATGCGGCGGCACACTTGACGCACAGGCCCAGCCCGTCGCGCGACCGGCGCCACGAGAACCCAGCAGCTACACCCCGCGTCATCTGAGTGAACGCATACTCACCAGCCGCAGCGCCCTGCAAGGCGAGCGCAAACGGGTGACCGTGCTGTTTGCTGACGTCAAAGGCTCAACCGAAATCGCCGAAAGCGTCGGCGACGAAGAATGGCACCAAATCCTGGACCGCTTCTTCAGCATCCTCACCGGCGGTGTGCACCGCTACGAAGGCACCGTCAATCAGTACACCGGCGACGGCATCATGGCCCTGTTTGGCGCGCCCATCGCCCATGAGGATCACGCGCTGCGCGCCTGCAAAGCCGCCCTGGATATGCGACAGGAACTGCGCGTTTACGCGGATGAACTGCGGATCAGCAAAGGGCTGAACCTGTCCGTGCGCACCGGGATCAATTCCGGTGAGGTGGTGGTCGGCAAGATCGGCGATGACCTGCGCATGGACTACACGGCCAAAGGCCAAACCGTGAACCTGGCGGCGCGGATGGAGCAAATCGCAGAACCCGGGCGCATTTACCTGACCAGCTACACCGCCAACCAGATCGCCGGCTATATGCGCTTGCGCGACCTCGGCAACCTGCCGATCAAAGGCATCAGCGAACCGGTCAAGGTGTTTGAGTTGCAAGGCACGGGCGCCGCCAAAACCCGCCTGGAACTCTCACGTGCACGCGGTCTGTCAGGTTTTGTCGGTCGCGACCAAGAACTGCGACAACTTGAGCAAGCCTTGCACAATGCGCTCGCCGGCCAGGGCCAAACCGTGGCGGTTGTCGGCGACGGCGGCATCGGCAAAAGCCGTTTGTGTTTCGAGCTGCTGGAGCAGGCCCGCGCCCTCGACATCCCGGTTTACAGCGCTACCGGCGTGCCCTACGCCAATGCTGTTCCGCTGTACCCGGTGCTCGGTCTTTTGCGCAGCTTCTTCGCCATAAACGATCAGGACAGCGCCATAGAACAGCGCCGCAAAATCGCCGGCACGCTGGCCTTGATGGGCCACGACTGCCGCGAAACCATGCTGCTGCTGTTTGAATATCTGGATGTCGCCGAACCGGGTGCCCCGCCTTCTGCGGTGCCCAATGAGCAACGCCAAGCTCACCTGTTCGAGATGATCTGCCAAGCGCTGCCGGGACAGCGCAGCGTGATCCTGATCGAAGATTTGCACTGGGCCGATGCCGCCAGTGAAGTCTTTATCCAAGACTTCAGTGCGGCGATGGCGAACAGTCGCAGCCTTCTGTTGTTGAATTACCGCCCCGATTACCAGGCTGACTGGCTCTCCCTCCACGTGCCGCGCCGCATTACGCTCAACGCCCTGGGCGAATCCGAGGTCGGACAGCTGGTCGATCAATTGCTCGGGCCCGACCCCAATCTGGGGCCCGCACGAGGGCAAGTTCGCGAACACGCCGCCGGCAATCCGTTCTTCGTCGAGGAAGCCATTCGGAGCTTAGCGGAACAGGGTTACCTGAGCGGCACGCTCGGAGCCTATCAACTCGCGAAAAGCCTCGACGCTGTTGTTATTCCGGACAGCGTGCAGGGCATCATCGCCACACGCATCGACCGCCTCAACGAGCAGGACAAAGACGTGCTGGCACATGCGGCGGTCATCGGTAAATCTTTCACGGCTGGGCGCTTGCAGCAGCTCATGACATTGTCCCGCGAAGCCCTGCAAAACAGTCTTCAGGCCCTGGATTATGGCGACTTCATCGTCACCGCCGACAAAGCCGGTGAATTCGATTTCTATCATCCGCTCACCCAGGAAGTCGCTTATCGCAGTCAGCTCAGCGAACGCCGATCACGCATCCATGCGCGCCTGGCCGAGGCGATTGAAAACGAACTGGACGGCCGCGAACACGATGAACGCAGCCTGTTGCTCGCCCATCATTGGGAGCGCGCCGGCCATGCCTCCAAAGCCACCCACTGGCAGTTACGCGCCGCCCTGTTTGAGGGTGTGATGCGTGAGTCGCGCGCGGCCCTGGAACGCTACCGTCATGCCATTGGCCTGGCCGCGACCATTGAAGATCAGCAAGACCGTCTGCGTCTGTCGATCCTAGCCCGCGCCGGCTTGTTACGCACCGCCGCCGTGTTTCATGTGCCGGATGAGGAAACCGACATCGCCTACCGCGAAGCCGTCGCCATGGCCGAGGAATTGGCCAACCCCTTGGTCGAAGCCGAGCTGCTCATCGCCAACGGTGGTTTGCAATTGCAACAAGGCGATGCCGACGCGGCGGTGGCGCAAACCGGCAGAGCCATGGCCATAGCAAGAGAACTGAACGATGAAGGCTTGATCGCACGCTTTCGCATCCCGATCTTGCTCGCCTACTTTAGCGCCGGGCGGCTTTCTGAAGGCCTGGATGCACTCAACGAACCCGGACAAAAACCCTGGTACGACAGCCCGATTCACGAAGGCAACTTCCTCTCCCGGGCCTTCCGCGCCTTGATGCTCAACTACATGGGGCGACCGCAGGAAGCCCGCAGCCAGTTGCTGGAAGCGATCGCGGTGGAAGGTGCAGCCGGGCGAACGGTGAGCTGGATGCATGCCAATCTGGTGGATGTCGCGCGCATCAGCGGGCGTCACGAAACCGCGATGCGCGAAGCACGTCACGCGGTTGAACGGGTCGAACAATTCGGCAGTCCGTTCTTTCGCGCCGTGGCCTATCGCTCCTTGGCGGTCGCCCACGGGCTCAACGGCAATTGGAGCGAGAGTCGAGAGTTGCTCGAAACCTATCTGCCTGAAGTGCAACGCGGCGGGTCAGCGCACCAATTCGAAGCCGTGCATCTGGCCCATCTGGCCGAGGCTCTGCTCAATCTGGGTGAGCTCGACATGGCGCGGGAGCGTGCTGAACAAGCCTTGCAGTCCGCGCTCGACTCGCACAGCCGAACCTGGGAATGTCAGGCCCGCTGGATTCTGACGCGCATCCTGCGCAGCCTGGGGCAAACGCAACAGGCCCTGCGCCAACTCGACGCGCTCGATGATTTGATTCAGACCACCGGTGCAATCAGCTTCCAACCGTTTGCCTTGCGGGAACGTGCTGAGTTGGTGGGCGACGACACACAACAAGGCGAACTGCGCGCTCAAGCGGAGCGGTTGTTTGAGGCAATGGGCGCAGACATTGCGACCCTGTGCCCGGAAACTCGCACAGCAGCACCCGCCAGCGCTTGCTAATACGCCCGGGGTGAATCCGCTTTGGAACGACTGGCGCGCTGCGCATCGCAGCGATCCGTGATGCGCTGAGCGGGCACCGCGAGTTGCACCCGCAGATATTCGCGCAGCGCATCGGAATAGGGTTGTTGTGCCAGCGCCTCGCTCATGCAATCCAGCCACATATCCCGCTCAACGCTCGTGACCGGTAAGTGGCCATGGACCTGGGGGATGTTGATCGGGCCGTATTTCTCCCGATAACGTTTCGGCCCACCCATCCAACCGCACAGAAAGCGCGCCAGTTTGTCGCGCGCCTCGGGCACATTGGCATGCCAGTGGTAGATCCGCGCGTAGGCAGGGTTCGTGCCCATGATGGCGTAGAAGCTATCAACCAAACGACGAATGCCATCCTCGCCCCCAGCCGCCTGATACGTCGCATCCAGCGTTCCAAATGCGGGCGCCTGTTCGAGGTTTTGCGGGTCAGTCATTAGCGTATGTCCGTTGTCATCCGAGGTGTGGCAGGCCAGCGTGCCCTCACAGGCTGGTGATTGTCTGATCGCATCATACTTGCGGCAGGCCAGCACGACGCGATTGAATCCCCGGCACCAAACATACATACTAGTCGGTATGGAATCTTCACACAGCACCAAACGCCAACCTGACCTCACCCGTCAGCGCCTGCTGGAATCGGCCTTTGAGGAAATGCATCGCAACGGCTTTCGCGGTGCCAGCTTGGAAACCATTCTCAAAGAAACCGGTGTGACCAAGGGTGCGCTGTATCACCACTTTGGCAGCAAGGCGAAATTGGGGCTGGCGGTGATCGACGAAATCATTCGTCCCTTCGTGGAGGAGAACTGGCAACCGGTGCTGGCCGCCGACAACGTCATCGACGGTGCCATCGCGTTGACCCGGCGCCTGGCTCATGAACGCAATTATTTTGCCCTGCAATTGGGCTGCCCTTTCAACAACCTGATCCAGGAAATGTCGCCCATCGATGAGGACTTCCGAGCCTTGCTGAATGACATTTTGCAGGAGTGGCGCAATGGCGTGGTTGAAGCCTTGAAGCTGGGCCAGGAGCGTGGCCAGGTGCGCGCCAACATCGATCCGGTGGCGATGGCTGATTTTCTGATCAGCGCCATTGAAGGTTGTGTCGGGCTGACCAAAGCCACCCACAGCGACATTTTCTACAAAAACGGCATGCAAGGCCTCGAGCAGTTCCTGGAACAGCTGCGAGCCTGATCACCGTCTGCACGAGACCCAATCATGAGCAACGCTTTGGATGCGTGGACACGTCATTACGCGCAATGGATTTTGCGTCAACGCTGGCTGGTCCTGATCGTCTCGCTGATCGTCTGCGGGTTGATGATCGCGGGTGCCGCCAAACTGACCTTCTCAGCCGACTACCGCGTGTATTTCGGCGCGGACAATCCTCAACTGAACGCGTTTGAGGAAGTCCAGAACGTCTACTCAAAAATCGACACCACGCTGTTTGTCATCCAGCCCCCTGGCGATGATGCGTTCAACGCAGACACGCTCAAGATGGTGCGTGAGATGACCGAACGCGCCTGGGAAATCCCCTACGTGATTCGGGTCGATTCGCTGAGCAATTTCCAGCACACCGAAGCGGTCGGCGATGATCTGAAAGTTGCCGACCTGGTCCCCGAGTTCGACACCATCACGCCGGCCGAACTCGCGCGCATCAAGGACATCGCAACCCACGAACCGCTGTTGCGTCGACGCCTCACATCGCCCAGTGGTCATGTCCTGGCATTGGCGGTCAATCACCAATTCTCTGACGACGCGGTCACCGAGGTGACCGAGGCTGTGGCCGCCGAGCGCGCACTGCGTGACGAGATGGAAGCCAAGTACCCAGGGCACAAAATCGGCATGAGCGGCTCGAACATGATGAGCAACGCGTTCGCCGAAGCCTCGCAGAATGACGCCACAACGCTTTACCCGGCCATGTATGCCGTGCTGTTGCTGATTCTGTATCTGCTGCTGCGCTCGGTTACCGCCACCCTGGTCACCTTGGGCGTGATCTTGCTCTCGGCAGGCGCAGCCATGGGTTTGGCCGGCCATCTGGGTTTTGTGCTGACCTCACCCTCGGTGATTGCACCGGTGGTCATCACCACCCTGGCCGTCGCCGGCTCGGTGCATATTCTGGTCTCGATGTTTGCCGAGATGCGCGAAGGCAAGGCCAAGAACGAAGCCATGACCGAAGCCCTGCGCCTGAACTTCATGCCGGTTCTGCTGACCTCAGTCACCACCGCCCTGGGCCTGCTTTCGATCAACTTCGCAGACTCGCCGCCGCTGGCCGATCTGGGCAACATCTCCGCCATGGGCGCGATCATCGCGTGGTTGTTGTCGATCACGATGTTGCCGGCCATGATCGCCATGCTGCCGGTGAAAGCACCGCCGCAGCGACGCGCTTGGTTGTCATCAAAGATGGAACGTTTCGGCCAGCTGATGTGCAAACGGCCACGCCTGTTGCTGGTGATCTCGACCATCATCGCCGTGGGCATGACCGCGCTGGCCCCGCTGAATGTGGCCAATGACAAGTTCGTGCATTACTTCGACACCACCATGGACTTCCGCAATGACTCGGATTTCATGGCGGAAAACATCACCGGCCTGTACTCCATGGAGTTCTCGCTCAAAGCCCCCGACGGTGTTGCCGATCCGGACTACCTGGCCAAGCTTGACGCCTTCAAACAGTGGTGGCTTGAGCACGACAAGGTGATGCAGGTCTCGAGCATCTCCGACATCTTCAAGCGCCTGAACAAAAACATGCACGGCGATGACCCCGCCTGGTATCGGCTGCCCGATCAACGCGACCTGGCCGCTCAGTATTTGCTGCTCTACGAGTTCTCGCTGCCGTTTGGACTCGATCTCACCAACACCATCAATCTGGACAAAACCGCCTCGCGTTTTATCGTGGTGTTCGAGCATCTGAAGTCTGCCGAAACCCGCGCCCTGGTGGATGAAGCGCTGCATTGGTTGGATACCCAGGCACCCGAGATGGACGGCCACCCGGTCTCTCCGGCGGTTATGTTCGCGTTCATCGCCGACCGCAATTTCAGCTCCATGGCCCTCGGCATACCGCTGGCCCTGCTGGGCATTTCCATCCTGTTGATCTGGGCTCTGGGCAGCGTCAAGTTCGGCCTGATCAGCGTCATCCCCAACCTCTTGCCGATGGGCATGGCATTTGGCGTGTGGGCGCTGTACAACGGCGAAATCAACTTCGCCATGTCGTTCTCCATGGGCGTGGTGCTCGGCGTCATCGTCGATGACACCATCCATTTCCTGAGCAAGTACCTGCGCGCCCGGCGCGAACTTGGCCTATCCACAGAACAGGCGATTGTGTATTCCTTCCGCACCGTCGGCACCGCATTGCTGGTGACGTCCATCGTGCTCGCAGCCGGTTTTCTGGTTCTCACCACATCGGCGTTCTACCCCACGGTGTCGATGTCGATGATCACGGTGATGGCCATCGTCTGCGCCCTGGTGGCGGATTTCTTCTTGCTGCCCGCCGTGCTCCTGCTACTGGATCGCGACCCACAACCCCAAAACACTGAAACCGAGGAGCCCTCTGATGACGCTGCTTACGCCTAAAAACCTGCTACTGACCGCGCTCACCGCGCTGCCGTTGCTATCGATCGCACAAACACCGGAAGAACAAGGTCTGGCGATCGCGGTGGAAGCCGACAAACGTGACCTCGGCTGGAGCGATTCTGAATCGACCATGACCATGGTTTTACGCAACAAGCAGGGTCAGGAAAGCGTGCGTGAGATGCGCAGCCGCTCGCTGGAAGTGGATGGAGATGGTGACAAGAGCCTGATCATTTTTGACCAGCCCAAAGATGTACGCGGCACCGCACTGCTCACCTTCAGCCACAAAGATGGCAACGATGATCAATGGCTGTATCTGCCCGCACTCAAACGCGTCAAACGCATTGCCTCAAACAACAAATCCGGCCCCTTCATGGGCTCGGAATTCGCTTATGAGGACATCTCCTCGCAGGAAGTGGAAAAGTACACCTACAAGTACTTGCGTGAAGAGGCTTGCGGTGAGCTGAGTTGCTTCGTGATCGAGCGCTACCCGGTGGACGAAAAATCGGGTTACACCAAGCAAATCTCGTGGATCGACACCAGCGAATATCAAGCGCGAAAGATCGAGTTTTATGACCGCAAGCAAAGTCACCTGAAGACTTTGACCTTCCACGACTACGCGCAGTATCTGGACAAGCACTGGCGTCCCGCACGAATGGAAATGGTCAATCTGCAGACGGGGAAATCCACCACCCTGACCTTCACCGACTACACGTTCCAGAACGGATTGAGCGACAGCGACTTCGACCAGGCCAGTCTGGCTCGGGCCCGCTAAGGCGATGCGCTGGATCGCAAAACTGGGCGCCGCCTGCTTGCTGGCGGCGGCGCAACCGGCCTCGGCCGAGTTTTATCAGCAATTCGACACCGAGTTGAGTCTGGAAGGTCGGGCCTTTGCACAAAGCGCGGCCTTTGAAAGCCAGACCGACGGCAATCTCTCGGTGTCCGTGCTCAGCGAGTGGTACGCCGAGTGGAACCGCGACTTCAGCGTAACCATTGCCCCCTTCGCGCGCTTTGACGGCAGCGACGACGAGCGCAGCCATATCGACCTGCGCGAGTTCTACTGGCAGGGTGTGTTCAACAGCCTGGAAGTCCGTCTGGGTGTCTCCAAGGTGTTCTGGGGCAAAACCGAGCTGCTGCATCTGGTCGACATCATCAATCAGACCGATACGGTCGAAAACATTGATGGTGAAGACAAACTCGGTCAGCCCATGCTGCGCCTCAACTGGGCCCTGGGCAATGTCAGTGTGCAGGCCTATGCGCTGCCGTACTTCCGTGAACGTCCTTTCACGGGTGAGGCGGGCCGTCTGCGCGCGCCCTTGCCGGTGCTCCGAGACGACGCTGTCTACGAATCCTCCGACGAAGAGAAGCATCTGGACTATGCCCTACGCGTGCAGGGATACCTGGGCGCACTCGATTACGGTCTGGCCTGGTTTAGCGGCACCGCGCGCAACCCACAATTGCTCGCGGCCAACATCGTCAACACCGCCGATGGTCCACAACCCAGCGCGCTTCAGCCATTCTATGGCTTGCTTGACCAACTCAGTCTGGATGCCCAATACACCGTGGGATCGTGGTTGCTGAAGCTCGAAGCGGTCTGGCGTGACCAGGGCTTGCTCGCGCAGAGCCCGGGCCAGCCCCCCGCCTTGGTTGGTGAAAAATACGGCGCGGCCACGGGCGGCTTTGAATACACCCAGTACGGTGTGCTTGAAAGCGCCTGGGACATTGGCTATCTGGCCGAATACTTGTGGGACGAACGCAATGACGAGGCCGACAATGGATTCCAGAATGATCTGTTCTTAGCCACCCGTCTGGCCGCCAATGACGTGCGCGACACCACCTTGCTCGGCGGGGTGGTCATGGATCTGGATCGCGGCAGTCGTTTCATCAGTCTGGAAGCCAGCCGCCGTCTGAATGGCAGCACCAAAGTCAGCCTGGAGATGCGCTTGTTCAGCAACATCGACCCGCGCGATGCACTGTTTTACCCGATCCGCCAGGACGACTATGTTCAGTTGGAGCTCACTCACTACCTGTAGGCGCCTCTGATCGAATCAGAAGCTCCCCGGGGAACACCCGATTGAACGGCACGCTGCGCATCGAAAACCTCTACGGCCAAGACATCAAGGATCATCTTGATGCGCTGGCCGAAATGCGCTGCGCGGTGTTTCGCGAATGGCCGTATTTGTACGAAGGCAGCCGCGCCTTCGAAGCGGACTACCTCAAGGTCTACGTCGATTGCCCTCGCGCGCTGTGCATTCTGGTCTGGGATGGATCGCAATGCGTGGGTGCGTCCACCGTCATTCCGCTGGCCGATGCACCGCGCGACATGCAGCAGCCCTTCGTCGAGGCCGGGATGGATTTGAGCGCCATCGATTACTTCGGCGAATCGGTCTTGCTGCCGGCTTATCGCGGTCGCGGGCTGGGTGTTCGCTTCTTTGAACTGCGCGAGGCACACGCCCGCGAGCTGGGTTTACAGCAGTGTGCCTTTTGCGCCGTTGAGCGCCCTGCAGACCACCCGCTTAAACCCGTGGACTACGTGCCCAACGATGCCTTCTGGCAACGCCGCGGCTACCAGCGTCAAAGCCAATTGCGCACATCCCTGTCATGGCCGGACATCGGCGAGACAGTGTCCAGCGCCAAGCCGATGACCTTCTGGATGCGCACTCTGCCCTCCGCCGCCGATTAGTGCTCAGCCAGTCCAAACGCACGCACGATCGCCAGCACGCCGAGCACAGCAAAAATCGCCGCTGCAATGCCATGAACCCAGCGCACGGGGATGGTCTTGGACACCCGATCACCGAAATAAACCACCGGCGCATTGGCCAGCATCATACCCAGCGTGGTGCCAGCCACAATCACGGCCAAGGCGTCATATTGAGCGGCCAAAGCCACCGTGGCGACTTGGGTCTTGTCGCCAATCTCGGCCAGAAAGAACGTCACCAATGTCGTGCCGAACACCCCGAAGCGTGTGTGCGCGGCATCGGCGTCATCCAGCTTGTCAGGAATCATCATCCAACCCGCCATCAGGATGAACGACACACCCAGCACCCAGTGCAACGCTTGTGGCCCGAGCACGCTGGTCACCGACGCGCCAACCGCCGCGGCGACAAAATGATTCAGGATGGTCGCAATGAGAATGCCGGCAACAATCGGCGTGGGCTGCTTGAAGCGCGCGGCCAGAACCAATGCCAGCAGCTGGGTTTTATCACCGATTTCGGCCAGGGCCACGATACCGGTCGAGACAAGAAAAGCTTCCACGAAATACACTCCCTGGCCAGATGCACACGATGACTACACCCTCCCCGGCCAGTCCGAAGCGGTGTAGTCAAAGGTCTTGCTAGGCCGAGGGCTGCCTGCACCATGGCCTGTTGGCCAAGTCTGTTGATACAGGCCCTGCCGCGAGACGACAGGAAGCTACTCCCCAATGACGAGCGCGACTCTAATCGATGCCCAAACTGGCAGCAAGCCGCGCGGCGCGATTGCCTACAATGCCGCGCATGGATCACAGATCACACACAACACCGCAAGGGTGGCCAAGCGCTGCCGGCATTGGCGAGCTGCGCCCCGGGCAGATGAAACCGCGGAGCCAGCTCCCGCTCACGCCCCCCAAGCGCAAAACATCGCGCTGGAAAACCGTGCTCCTCGTGGCTGTGATCTTGGCCTGTCTTCCGGCTTTTGTCCTGCTGCCACTGCGCCGGATCAATCCGCCCATCACCAGCTACATGCTGCAATCCGAAGCGCCTCGGCAGCAACGTCACTGGGTGGCCTACGCCGATCTGGGTGACGCTCTGCCGTTGGCGGCCGTGGCCGCCGAGGATCAAAAATTTCCTCAGCATCTCGGCTTTGATTTCGAAGCCCTGGCCGATGTCCTCAGCGCACCCGGCGGGCCATCCCGCGGGGCTAGCACGATCAGCCAGCAGACCAGCAAAAACCTATTTCTCTGGCCAGGCGGCTACCTGCGAAAGGCGTTGGAAGCCTGGATCACGCTGTGGCTGGAACTGCTCTGGCCCAAACCGCGCATTCTTGAGGTCTATCTCAATATCGCGGAGTTTGCCCCAGGCGTTTACGGGGCCTGGGCCGGCGCGCAACACCATTTTGGCGTGTCACCCAAACAACTGAGTCGCAATCAGGCCGCTCGCTTGATTGCGCTGCTCCCGAGCCCGCGCAAGCTCACCCCGGGCAGCGCCCATGCAGTTGAACGTGGCGCATGGATTGAGGAACAGATGGAGCAGCTGGGTGCCCAGCACCTGCCCAGCGCGCACTAGTTCAAACGCACTGCCGCGGAATCCCAAGGTTGCTCCGGCCAGTGATGCTTGGGATAGCGACCACGCATTTGCTTGCGTACATCCGGCCAGGCATTGCGCCAGAAGCTGGCCAGATCGCGGGTCACTGCCAGCGGGCGCCGCGCCGGCGACAGCAAGTGCAGCAACACTGGTCGCCCAGCCACCAGCGGCGCTGCGTCCTGGCCATACATATCCTGCATTCTGACCGCCAGTACCGGGCCATCCTCAGCGGCGTAGTCGAGCCTGACTTGACGACCGTTCGGCAAGCTCACCGCATCGGGCGCTTCCTCACGCAAACGCTTCTGTTGCGCCGGTGTCAGCGAGGCCGAAAGCGCTTCTGCCAATTTGCCAGCGCTGATGTCGGCCACCCCGCGAAGACCGAACAGCCAGGGGCCGAGCCACTGATCCAGGTTGGTGATCAGACTGGCGTCGTCCATGGCCGGCCAATCCTCGCCAGCCAGACACGCAATCCGCGCGCGCATCCGTGCGGCGGGCCCTGACCAGTCGAGCATGGCGAAACCCTTGTCCTTCAAACCGTCGATCAAAGCCTGGCAGACCTGCCCCGCATCCGGTTTGGGTAACGCTTGGCGCGCCAGAACCAGGCGGCCAAAGGCGCGCTCACGCTGACACTCGACTGTGCCGTTGCCGGGATTGAAGGCGATCTGCTCGCGCCACTCGATCTGCTCCGCAAAAGCCTGCTCAAAATCCGTTTCGTTCAGCGCGGCGGCGAGGCGGATGCGGGCTTCGCGCTGGCCATCCAGATCCGTCACCACCAGAAAGCTTTGTCCGATCAAAGGATCCGCATCGGGCAAACGCGCGCCGCGTCCATTAGCCAGTTGATACTGTGCAGAACCGACTTGACGCTGCCGTGCAATGCGATCGACAAAACCGTGAGCGAGCAAAACCCCGGCATCGGCCTCGGCAACCGCCTTCGAGACGCCGATACGTTTGCGCCACCGCTCGCTGTCCCGGCTCAATGCCTGCACCGTGGCACGTGAAGCGCCGCCGTGGCGCCAAGCCAACCAGCGCTGATGAATATCGGTCACATTGCCCGCGCGATCATCCGATTCCAACAACGCGGCCAAATCGCAGGCCATCGCCTTGTCATCGTCACGGCGCGCAGCCAGCAACATGGCACCGATGCGCGGATGCGCGCCCCAAGCGGCAACCTTTCGACCGCGTGCGTTGATGCGCCCGCGCGCATCGGTCAAATCCAGCTCCCGCAGCAAATCCATGGCTTGTGCCCAAGGGCCCGACGGCGGTGCTTCCAGCCATTGTGGCTCGCTACCCCAGGCGGCCACATTCAACGCCACAGAGCTCAAATCCGCACTGCGCAAAGCGGGCACGCGGTGAGCGGACAAAACCTCTTCAGATGACCACAAGCGGATGCACACCCCAGGCGCCGTGCGCCCGGCGCGACCGGCGCGTTGATCCGCTGCATCACGACTCACCCGTCGCGTGGCCAGATGAGCAAAACCGGCATTCGGGTCATACACCGGCACGCGCATCAAACCGGCGTCGATCACCACCCGGACGCCCGCAATGGTGATGCTGGATTCGGCCACCGCCGTAGCCAGAACCACTTTGCGCTGGCCTTGCGCTGAGGCTGCCATCGCCGCTTGCTGCGCCGCTCTCGGCAGACGCCCGTAAAGCGGGTGAACACTCAGCTCCGGCGGTAAGCCATCGAGCTTGCGCGCCACCGCACGAATCTCGCCCTCGCCGGGCAGAAACACCAGAACATCGCCCTCATTGTCAGCCAGGGCGGCGCGCACGCTCGCCGCCACGCCATCATCCAAACGCTCACTCCGCGGCTTGGCGTAACGCACATCGACCGGAAAGCTGCGTCCATGCGTTTGTACCACCGGCACATCCAGCCTGGTGGCAAGATCGTCCTGTTCCAGGGTGGCCGACATCAGCAAAATGCGCAGATCGTCGCGCAGCCCCGCCTGCACATCGCGCACCAGGGCCAAACCCAGATCCGCATCCAGGCTGCGCTCGTGAAACTCGTCAAAGATCACCAGACCCACGTCATCCAACTCAGGCGCGCTCTGGATACGACGGGTCAACAACGCTTCGGTCAGCACCTCAATGCGCGTGCTCTGACTGACCTGGGTGTCGTCACGCGTGCGCAAGCCAACCAACTGCCCCAGCGGCTGTCCGGACAGCTCCGCCATGCGCCAAGCCAGCGCACGAGCGGCCAAACGGCGCGGCTCCAAGACCAGAATTTTGCGTCCGTTCATCCACGCTTCGTCGAGCAGCGCCAAGGGCACCATGGAGCTTTTGCCCGCCCCCGGCGGCGCGACCAGAATCGCCCCCGTGTGCTCGCTCAAGCGTGCGCGCAATGCCGGCAGAGCGTCCCAAATGGGCAAGTCCGCGTGGCGTGTCTGTAATTCCGACAGATTCATCCCTTACAATGTGGGGTTTTCTCAAGCACGGCTGTGCCCAACATCATGCAACGCACCGACAATCTGCGCATCGCCTCGATTACTGAAGTCTCCACGCCGGACGTCGTCCGCAGTGAAATCCCGCTGACCGATGCAGCGGCCGAGACTGTCGATCAGGCACGCAATGCTATCGCCAACGTCCTCAACGGTCAGGACGACCGCCTCGTCGCGATCGTCGGACCATGCTCGATCCACGACCCCGCTGCGGCCAAGGATTACGCCAACAAGCTTGCGCGTCTGCGCGAAGAATTGGCCGATGATATCGTCATCGTGATGCGCGTGTACTTTGAGAAGCCGCGCACCACGGTCGGCTGGAAAGGTCTGATCAACGATCCTGATCTGAACGACAGTTTCCAGATCGACAAAGGCCTGCGCAGCGCACGCAAGCTGCTGCTCGAACTCAACGACAGCGGCATGCCGGCCGGTGTCGAATACCTCGACATCCTGACCCCGCAATACATTTCTGATCTGGTCAGCTGGGGCGCCATCGGAGCGCGCACCACAGAGAGCCAGCTGCATCGCGAAATGGGTTCCGGGCTGTCCTGCGCTGTCGGTTTCAAGAACGGCACAGAAGGCAACATCAAGGTTGCCGTGGACGCCATCCAGTCGGCACGCAACCCACACCGCTTCCTGTCGTTGACCACGGCTGGCGCCGTCTCCATCTTCGAGACCACCGGCAACGATCAAACCCACGTCATACTGCGCGGCGGGTCCAGTGGCCCGAACTACGAGGCCGAGCATATTGATGCCACCGCTGCGATGTTGGAAAAAGCCGGCCTGCCGAGCAAGATCATGGTCGATTGCAGCCATGCGAACAGCCAGAAAAATCACGAGCGTCAGCTGATTGTGGCCGAGGATCTGGGCAATCAGATCGCCACCGGTGACAACCGCATATTCGGCGTCATGGTGGAAAGCCATCTGGTCGCTGGACGTCAAGACGTCGAACCGGGCGCCACCCCCACCTATGGCCAGAGCATCACCGACGCCTGCCTGGGATGGGACGATACCGATGTGCTGCTGCGCAAGCTGGCCACGGCGGTGCGCACGCGCCGCCAAAAGAAAGCGGCTTAAGCCATGCGCGTCGGCCTGATCGGGGCAACCGGCCTGGTCGGCGCTGCGGCGCTGGATCAGTTGCTCGCCGATGATTCGGTGGTTGAGGTTCGGGTGTGGGCACGACGTGCCGCGCCGTTTTCTCACCCCCGCCTGGAGTGGGCACAAGTCGATTTCGAGCAACTCACCAACCAGGCCCGCTGCGAGAATCTCGACACCGTGTTGTGTTGCCTCGGCACAACCACCGGTAAAGCGGGACGCGATGGCTTGGTCAAGGTCGATCACGACTATGTCTTGAGCACGGCTGAAGCCGCCAGATCCGCGGGTGTCCCCGGCTTTGCGGTGATCAGCGCCTTGGGTGCCAGCCCCAACTCGCCATCGCACTACAGCCGGGTCAAAGGACGCATGGAAAACGCTCTGCGCGCACTGGGCTTCGACAGCCTGGAGATCTTGCGTCCGTCGTTGCTTCTGGGCGAGCGTAGCGAAACCCGCCGCGCGGAAGATTTGGCGCAAGCCTGCGCACCGCTCCTCAATGCACTGCTACCCGGCCCTCTCAAACGTTATCGAGCCATCGACGCGCGGCAGGTTGCGTCGGACTTGATTCAGGTCGCGAAACAAGCCGAGCCCGGCGCCCACATACGGTTTTTGCCGCTCAGCTAAGCCGCTGCGGCGTTGCCCTTGTATTCGACCAGCAACAAGGTGATGTCATCCGTCATCGGTTGATCGCCACAGAAATCGTAGACGTGCTCTAACACTTGCATCAGCGCGTTTTCGACCGACGCGGGATCGCTGTCGCGCAATGCGTCGTCGAGACGATCCCACCCATACTCCTTGCCTTCAGCGTTGCGCACCTCGGTCACACCATCGGTGTACAACAGCAGGCGGTCGTCGGGATTGAGGTGCAGCTCCTGCTGGGTGTAATCGACGCTGGGCAAATCAAACATACCCAGGGCGAAGCCGCCAGCGCGCAGATATTCCAGCGTTTCGTGTCCACGCAGAACGATCGATGAGGGATGTCCGGCGTGAGCGATCTGACACCGGCCATCAGGGCTGATGCGCGCCAACACCGCGGTCAGATACACCCCACTGTCCTGCTCATTCATCAGCCGGTTGAGCTCGGACAGAATCTCCGCGGGTGAGCGGTCCAGGTTCATAGTTTTGAGTGCCGTGCGCACCAGCACGGTCATGAAGCCCGCCGCAGCCCCATGCCCCATGGCATCCCCGACCATCACGATCAGATCGCCATCCGGCCGAAGATCAACATGAAACATGTCGCCGTTGACCTGATCCCGAGCGAAGCTATGAGCAGCCACCCGCAGGTGCTGACAGCTCGGCAGTTCGGTCTGCATCGCGCTTTGCGCCTGCGCTGCAGCCTGCAGCTCTTTTTCCAGCATCTGGGTGTAATTGGCCAGGGATTCCTGCAGCTTGCTGCGCTCACTAATTTCCGAACGCAAAGCCTCTGTACGTTGCATGATCAAGCGTTGCAGATGCTCACGATTCTCGGTGAGCTGGCGCTCTGCATCCTGTTTGCGGGCCAGTTGTCGGTTCAGAAGGTTGGTGATGCGCCACACCTCCAGGCACCCCACAAACAGAGCCGCCGCGAACAAAGTGCGAGAGATACCCAGCATGATGTGCTGAAGGTTGTGTGAAACCACCAGCGTGGCCAGCGGCATCAAAGCCCCCGCCAACAGCACCGCCATGACAAAGTAAAACGTGGCCCTCTGCAGGTGCTCGCGCAATCGAAGCAACGCCCACAAAGCCGCCGCCCCAAAAACGGCAACCAGAACGGCTTCAATGGTGTGGAAAAGATCAGGCACGTGACTGTCCGCAGCGAATTCCAGTCATATTTCGATGGTAAAAGTCCCGATTGGACTGTTGCCATATGCTATTAGTCTACACTTCGATGAACCCGGACAAGCGGCCGGACAAACATCTCTCGGGCCAGCGAAGCCCATGTAAACAGGGGAACCCTAATGACCAGTTTCGTTATCGCCATGTTGGTGCTCGCCGTTGTCGGCGTCTTTCTCGGGGTCAAGGTGGTTTCGCAAGGCCATCGCTATACGGTAGAACGCTTTGGCCGTTTCACCCGGACGCTGGAACCGGGTCTGCACTTCATCATGCCGATCGTCGATCGCATCGGCCACAAGATCAATGTGATGGAGCAGGTGATCGACATTCCCAGCCAGGATGTCATCACCCGTGACAACGCTCAGGTCAGTGTGGATGGCGTGGTCTACATCGTGGTGGCGGACGCAGCACGCGCCGCATATGAAGTGCGCGACCTGATGCGCGCGGTGGTCAATCTGGCCATGACCTCGATCCGTTCCGTGCTGGGTGAAATGGATCTGGATGAAGCCCTGTCACGCCGTGACGAAATCAACATCAAACTCCTCAAGATTATCGATGAAGCCTCCGAGGCCTGGGGCACGCAGGTCAAACGCGTCGAGATCAAAGACATTTCACCACCCACCGACCTGGTCGATTCGATGGCCCGCCAGATGAAGGCAGAGCGCGAAAAGCGCGCCAACATTCTCGAGGCGGAAGGCCATCGCGAAGCCGAAATCAAAAAAGCCGAAGGGGAAAAGCGCGCGATGATTCTCGAGGCGGAAGGCCGCCTGGAAGCAGCCCAGCGCGACGCCGAAGCGCGAGAGCGTTTGGCCCAAGCCGAAGCCAAAGCCACGCGCGATGTGTCCCTGGCCATCGCCGAAGGCGATGTCAAAGCGATCAATTACTTCGTCGCTCAAAAATACACCGAGGCCTTGCGTGATATCGGCGCGGCCCCCAACCAGAAAGTCATACTGCTTCCACTGGAAGCCAGCAATTTGATTGGCTCCCTGGGCGGCGTCAAAGAGCTGCTCGGCTCGATAAGCGACAAACCCAAGGCCTGACCATGGAACTGGATCAAGCCAACGTTTATTGGTACTGGTTCAGCGCGGGCATTCTGCTCATCGCGCTGGAGGCCTTTATTCCGGGTGCTGTGTTGCTTTGGTTCGGCGTCGCCGCTCTGGTCACCGGCTTCATCAGCTTGGGTACGAATCTGAGCCTGGATGCTCAGATGATCATCTTCAGCGTGTTGGCGGTGAGTTGCACGGTGGTTTTCAAGGTATATCAGAAGCGCAACCCACCGTCTCCGGAAGACGATGCGGCGAGCCAGCTCAATCACCCCGGCCAGCATCTGGTCGGGCGCACTCTGCAGCTCGCCACGGCCATCCAGGATGGCGTGGGTCGGGTCAAGGTGGCCGATTCCACCTGGCGCTGTACCGGTCCCGACCTGCCGCAGGGCAGCGTGGTGCGCGTGTTGGCCGTCAATGGCACGACATTGCAGGTCGACGCGGCCGACTGATCAGGCCGCACGCCGAGGGTCTGTGCTGACCATGCACAGACCCCAGCACGACAAGCTCAGCCGCTCTTTGCCATCTGCCCGATACGCTCGACCATGGCGTAAAAACCGTTGCGGCGGTTGGCGCTGATGTGCTGCTCCAAGCCGAGTTCGGCAAATACACTTTTGATGTCGATCTGGCCAATTTCTTCCGGCGTTTTGCCCGAGTAGATCATCAGCAGCACCGCGATCAGCCCCTTGACGATGTGCGCATCGGAATCACCATGAATCACGATGCGACCGTCGGGCTGGGTTTCCGAGATCATCCACACCTGGCTCATGCAGCCGCGCACCTTGTTAGCCTCGACATAAGCCTCCTGCGGCAGCGGCTCAAGCTGGCGCCCGAGATCGATAATCAGCCCGTAGCGCTCCTCCCACGATCCCATCAGGGAAAAGCTGGCTTTCAAGTCTTCAAAAGTCATGGGCATATTGTAGGGGAAGCATCGATTGCGTCGATGCATGCCATCATCTGATCCGCATTTGCGGCAGGATGAAACACAAATCCGATTTGCCCGGTCTATATCGGCATGAAAGCAAAAATCCCACAGCCCTCACGCAGCGAAATCACACCGGAAGCTCTGTTCTGGGATCGTCGCCGCTTCATGCAGCTGGCCGCAGGCTCGCTTGCCACACTGGCAGCACCGGCTTGCCTGAGCCGTGCCGAGGAGCCACCCGCTGCCAGTCCACAACCGCTGGGCAAAACCTCGCAGCGCGATGGGCGCCTGGATTTTGCCGCGGGCGAAGCCCTCAATAGCTTCGAGGACATCACCAGCTACAACAATTTTTACGAATTCGGCACCGGCAAGAGCGACCCGGCGCGGTTTGCCCACACCTTGTCGCTGAAGCCGTGGACCTTGCGCGTCGATGGCGAATGCGACGCGGGCGGCGAGTTTGACCTGCATGCGCTGATCAAAGACATGCCGCACGAAGAGCGTATCTACCGCCTGCGTTGCGTTGAAGGCTGGTCGATGGTGATCCCCTGGCGAGGGTTTGAACTGAGCGCTTTGCTGCAGCGTTTTGCCCCCAATGACAAAGCCAAATACGTCGCGTTTGAAACCGCAGTCAAACCTGATGAGATGCGCCTCGACGCCTCGGGAATCGATTGGCCGTATCGCGAAGGTCTGCGCATGGATGAAGCCATGCACCCACTGGCGTTCATGGCAACCGGCCTTTACGGCAAACCGCTACCGCGTCAGAACGGCGCACCGATGCGGCTGGTCGTGCCCTGGAAGTACGGTTTCAAAAGCATCAAATCCATCGTCCGCATTCGCTTCAGCCGCAACGAACCCAAAACCACCTGGAATATGCTGCAACCTCGTGAGTACGGCTTCTACGCCAACGTGAATCCCAAGGTGGACCATCCGCGTTGGTCGCAGGCCCGCGAGCGCCGTATCGGTGAGTTGTTCAAGCGCGACACACTGATGTTCAACGGCTACGCCGAACAGGTGGCCGGTCTTTACGACGGCATGGATCTGCGCAAGTACTACTGATGCCAGCTTGGCGCCCGTCGGTCGGGCACATCCGCTTGCTTTGCTTTGCCCTGTGCGCCATCCCACTGGGCCAGGCCATGTGGTGGATCGCCAGCGCAAATCTGGGCGTCAACCCAATTGAAACCCTGACCCATCACAGCGGCCTGTGGGCGTTGCGTCTGCTGTTGGTGACCCTGGCGATGACGCCGTTGCAACGCCTGTTTCAGTGGCGTTGGCCAATCCAGATTCGACGTCAGCTCGGCCTGTGGAGCTTCTTTTACCTGCTCTGTCACTTTGCGGTGTATCTGGTTTTCGACCTGAGTCTGTCGCTCAGCAGATTGGGTGAAGAGGTCCTGGAACGCCCGTATATCACGGTCGGATTTGCCGCGTTGGTGCTGCTCACACCTCTGGCCATAACCTCTACGCGCGGCTGGCAACGCCGCCTCAAGCGCAACTGGAAACGTCTACACCGATTGGTCTATCCGGCCGCCCTACTGGCGTGTGTGCATTTCATCTGGAAGGTCAAAGTCAATGAACCTGAGCCGTTCATCTATCTCACCCTGCTGCTAGCCCTGTTTGCCGTTCGGCTGCGCCGAGCGTAGGATTTTCTTGCGGTTGGATAACCGCGCGACTTACAGACTTCGAGGCTGCCTATTCATATTCTCTTCACGTCGGCAAAAACACACTAGATCCGCTGACACCACATTACACAGCATGGGGAGACACCATGAGAGCATTACTGGCTGCCGGCATGATGCTGGCTTTGGCTGCATGCAGTCCGGATGACAACGGTCTGCGGACCGATGACGATTTCGGTCCCAAGCCCTTGTTTGACCCGGTGGTGTTACCCACCAATACGACCGGTGCGATTCTGCCCCTGCCCATCGACCTGCTGTTTGGTCGCGAAACAGGCCAGGATGACAACCCCGACAACAACGCCGACGGGACGTTGGCACCTGCCGGTTCGCTCGCCGCCATCCCCGGCTGGGGTCTCGCTGACGGCTGGTCAACCACCGCCACCATGTTCACCAACCTGCAAGGCAAGGTGGATATCGCGCAAGCGCCCAATGGCATTCGCATCTTCGACAGTCAGCGCGCTCGGGAACTGATCCCCGGCGAAGACTTTGAAGTCACTCTGTCGCCAGTTTCACGGCTCAGCCCACGCTTGGTGATTCACTGGACCAAGCCGTTGCAGGAATCGACACGTTATCTGGTCGGTCTGACCCGCGAGCTGCGAAGCCCAGCGGGCGCACCAGCTATCCCCGCCGATCTGTTCAACGCGCTGAATACCGACACACCGTTCAGCGAGCAAACCACCAGCACTTTGTTGGCGGCGCTCAATCAATTCGGCCGCACCGACCTGATACCGGCACTGGATCAGCTCCAGGCCAGCTTCATCGCCCCGGTCGTTGGAGGCCTGCAACAGCTCTCGGCACTGGCGCCCAACTCTCGAGGGGAGATCGATCGCGATGATCTGGTGCTGGCCTGGTCGTTCACCACCCAGTCGATCACACCGACACTCAATGCACTCAACGCCGACGCACAAGCGCAATTGATTCAGGCTCAGCCCAGCGGGCTGACACTGGACCAGTTGCTCGGTAGCCCCGCAGAACCCTTGCCGCTGCCCGAAGCCAACAATCCGTTGGTTTATGTCGGTGCTTTGAATCTGCCCTATTACCACGCACCCGGCGCTGAAAACATCAACACCTCGGTGTGGCACAACAACGGCGTGATCAGCGCCGGTGTCGTTCACCCGGGAACCGGCGCACCGTGTGAAGCCCTGCTGCCTCCCAGCAGCACCACGCTGTGCTATCCGGTGCCGGAAAAGCAGGCTGATCAGCTGGTTCCTCTGGTTTTGGCACGCCCGCAGGGTGACGCGCCAGCCGGCGGCTGGCCGGTTGTGGTGTTCTTGCACGGCATCACTGGCAACCGTTCACAGATGTTCGGGATTGCTGGCGCGCTGTCCGCCGCAGGCTTTGTCACGGTGGCCATCGACCAACCTTTGCATGGCCTGCCACCAGGGCATCCCTTGCGCGTCGCCGGGACCACCGAACGCACCTTCGATGCGGATCTGGATGGCGACGGCACTGTCGACGACTCTGGCGCTCACTTCATCAATTTGACCAGCCCGATCACCTCGCGCGACAACATTCGCCAATCGGTGGTTGATCAGGTTCATCTGATTCGCTCGCTGGACAATCTGGTCCTCGGCGCAGATCCGGATGACGTGATCAACACCAACCGGGTGCACTTCCTCGGTCACTCGCTGGGCGGCATCGTCGGCACCACCTTGCTCGGCGCCAATGACGAGATCAAGGCGGCCAGTCTGGCCATGCCCGGCGGCGGCATCGGCAAATTGCTGGATGCCTCGGCTACCTTCGGCCCGGTTGTGGCTGGCGGTCTGGAAGCCGCAGGTATCGTCAAGGGCACCGACACCTACGAAATCTTCCTGCGCTTCGCTCAACTCGCTGTTGATCCGGCAGACCCCATCAATTGGGCCTCTGCTGCAGGAGCTGATCGCGCCATCCACATGATCGAGGTGGTCGGTGACAGCGTCGTCCCCAACACCGCCGACGGCGACAATGTCTTCATCCCGGGCCTGTTGTCCGGCACCGAACCGCTTGCCCGCGTGATGGGTCTGACAGGCACCGATATCAGCCCTCCCCTCAGCAGCCCCTCGGTACTCACCGGAGGCAGCGAACTTGTGCGCTTTGATAGCGGTAACCACGGCAGCATTTTGCAACCCACGACGGCCAATCCCACGGACGACGCGGTGTTTGTGGAAATGCAACGTCAGGTGGCCAATTTCCTGGCCAGCAACGGGGCTTGCCTACCGCTCGGCGGTAACTGCCCGCAAGCCGCGAATTGATCCAGGAGACCCATCATGAAAACACTCAATCATTTGATGGCCGGCCTGATCGTGACCGGCATGAGCAGTTCCACCGCACTGGCCGCCAGCTTTGACCTCGGCTCCGTCAGCGGGCGGATCGACACCGCAATCACCGCCGGCGCTGCGTGGCGTATTGAGGATCAAAGCCCCGACATCATCGGCCGATCCAATGTCACGGCTGATGGTCGACAGGGCTTGGCTTACTCCACCAACGGCGACGACGGCAATCTGGCGTTCGACAAGGGCGATATGATCTCCGGCGGCCTGAAGGTGACCTCCACGCTGTATCTAAACTGGGGCGATTTTGGCGCTCAGGTCCGCGGCAGCTATCTTTACGACGCGGTGCTGAATGACCACGATTTCTTCGATGCAGAAGACTATGCAGGCCCACCGACCCGACTGGCCGGCCCGGCTGACTTGCAACGCCGACGTGACAACCTGCGCGACCGCATAGGCAACGACGCCGATCTGCTGGAAGGCTTCATCTTTGGCACCGTCCAACTGGGCAAGCGCTATCTGAGCTTCCGCCTTGGTCATCAAGTGCTCAACTGGGGCGAATCGGCACTGGTCCTCAACGGCATCAACTCGATCATTGCCGCGGATGCTTCGCAATTGCGCGTGCCCGGGGTGGATCTGTCCGAGGTGTTCATTCCCGCCGGTATGGCGTGGGCCTCAGCGGATTTGACCGACAACATCTCGATTGAAGGCTTTTACCAGTACGACTGGGTCTCTACCGAGGCCGACCCTTCCGGCAGCTTCTTTGCAAGTAACGACTTTGCCGGCTACGGCGGCGAGACCGCCGAAGTTGGCTTCGGTGGTTGTCCTGAGTTGTCAGGTCCCGGCACGTGTGCAGCGGCAGCAGGCGGTTCTGCGATTCCACGCAAAGCCGACCGCAAACCGGATGATGGCGGGCAAGGCGGTGTCGCCCTGCGTATCTTCACCCCGGCATTGGGTGGCGTCGATCTGGGACTCTACGCGGCGAACTATCACAGCCGCCTGCCCTTGGTCAGCGGCTTCGCCGCTCCGCTGGGCTTCGAGGGCATCGCCCCGGTCGGTGGCTACTTCGTCGAGTACCCGGAAGACATTTCCCTGTATGGCATCAGCTTCAATATGTCCTTGCCGTTTGGCGGCCTGGCGCTGCAAGGCGAGTACAGCCTGAAGCAGGACCAGCCGTTACAGCTGGAAGACGTGGAAGTGCTTTTGGCCGGCCTGCGTACCCCGCTGCCCTCACAAATCGGGCCTTTTCAGCCGAATGAAGAGATCCAGGGCTACCGCCGCTTTGATGTGAGTCAGTGGGATGTGTCGACGACCAAAATCTTTGGCCCGGCCAAGTGGCTGCGCAATGATCAGGCCTTGCTGCTGGTTGAAGTTGCCGGCAGTCATATCCACAGCATGCCCGACAAAGATGAGCTTCTGCTGGAAGGCCCCGGCAGCTACCTGCCAGCCAACCCGGTGGTCGCCGCAGCGGTGGGCCTGGTGGATGCCAATGGGCCAATCACCCAGACAGATGGCTACGCTGACGCCTTCTCCTGGGGTTATCGCATCGCCACCCAGCTGACCTACAACAACGTGCTGAACCGTTACGTGGTCGCGCCGACCATCGTATTTGCGCACGATGTGAAAGGCACTTCAGCGACCCCGATCCTCAACTTCGTCGACGGTCGCAAGTCCCTGGTCATGGGCATCAAAACCACCTACCTGAGCGTGTGGGAATTGGGGCTGGGCTATCAGCGCTACTGGGGCGGCGGCAGCTACAACCTGATCAAAGATCGCGACAACGTCTCGATCTCCTTGGGCTACAGCTTCTAGGCTGACGCGGCGGTGCCGGTTATTCCGGCGCCGCCGCTTTGTTGCGATAGCGGTAAAACGAGCCCGGATGAAACGCCAACGCGCGGATCTCTTCGTCGTATTCGGGCACACCCAGCTTCAGCAAGGTCTGCGAGTTCTTTTCCAGATCGTGCATGGTGTAACGCAGCAACATGCTGCGCTCGCCGAGCTGAGTGAGCGAGGCGATGTCGCCAACCAGGCGTTTGGTCACCCCGCGGCCTGGCGATTCAAAATCAACGGCCAAAAGCACACAGTCGGTTTCGGAAAAATCCGCGACCATGCGCTGATACGGTGACTGTTGCTCCGCCGCCGGAATCAATTCCAAACGCTGGGTCGCGGTCTCATCGATTTTGCCCGGGCCTAACAAACGAGCCTGACCGGCGCGTAAAGCGCCATAAATGTCGCGCATATCGCGGTAGCTGAAATCGGTGCCCAGGATGCCCTGATCCGCCATGCCGCCAGTGATCGGGCGTACGCGCTGCAAAGCTGGCAGGTACATGCGCATGTCCTCACGCCCGCTCTCACCCTGACGCAACAACACCGCCGTGCCCGCCACATCGGATGGTGCGCTGACCGTGATGTTGAGGGTCACATGCTCGCTGTCGCGCATCCCAGCCAAGGAGGCGCCGATGCGCCGTTGCGCAGTGCCGTCCTGGGCCACTTCAAATTCAGCCGCTTGAAGAAAACTCTGCGTCGGCACGTTGCGCGCCGCGCAATCCAACAAAGCCTGTACCGGATCATCGCCGGGGGCTTGCGCCACCGCCCCGCCCGCTGCCAGCAGGCCGAGTCCTGCGAATGCCCGCGCCATGCGCATCATGGCTTGTTGCGCCCGTAGTCATCTTCAAAACGCACGATGTCGTCCTCTCCCAGATACGAACCAGTCTGCACCTCAATCAGCTCCAGCGGAATCGTGCCGGGATTTTCCAGACGATGGGTGGTGCCCATAGGAATGTAGGTGGATTCGTCCTCTCCGAGCAGGAAAGTGTCTTCACCGCGGGTCACTCTGGCGGTGCCTTTGACCACGATCCAATGCTCGGCGCGGTGGTGATGCATCTGCAAAGACAGCTTGGCCCCGGGCTGAACAACAATGCGCTTCACCTGATGCCGAGCCCCGTCATCCACACCCTCGTATGAACCCCAAGGACGATAGACACGCGGATGCAGCTGGGCTTCCTGACGCTGACTGTCTTCAAGTTGCTTGACGATGGCTTTGACCTGCTGAACCTGTGAGGCATCACTCACCAGCACTGCATCCTTGGTTTCCACAATCACCAGATCGCGTGTCCCCACGGCGGCGACCAAACGGTTCTGCGCCCGCACCCAGGTGTTGCTGGCCCCTTCAAACAACACATCGCCCTGGGCCACGTTGCCATCGGCATCGCTCTCACCCAGGGTGTTGAGATAGGTCCACGAACCCACATCATCCCAGCCACAGTCCAGCGGCACCACGGCGGCACGCTGGGTTTTTTCCATCACTGCGTAATCGATGGAATCTTCCGGGCATGCGCTGAACGCTTCAGCCTCAAGCCGCAGGAAATGCCCATCCTCGCTCGCCCCCGCATGCGCGGCACGGCAGGCCTGAAGCATCTGCGGTGCATGGCGCTCCAACTCATCCAGCAAGGTCTGGGCGCGGAACACAAACATGCCACCGTTCCAGAAATAACCACCGTCGGCGACGTAAGTTTGCGCCGTCTCCAGATCAGGCTTTTCGACGAAACGATCCAATGCAAAAGCGCCGTCGCCACGCGCGGCGCCGACCTTGATATAGCCGTAGCCGGTTTCCGGCCGCTCGGCGCGAATGCCAAAAGTCACCATCCCCCCCGGCTCGGCTGCCCGCGCGGCCACGGCCACGGCATCGGCAAAGGCCTCAACGTTGGTGATCACATGATCGGACGGACACAGCATCATCAAAGTGTCCGGGCCGTGTCGCGCCGCGACTTCCAGCGCCGCCACCGCCGCGGCCGGCGCGGTATTGCGACCGACCGGTTCAAGCAGGATGCGTGCACCATCCTGGCCCATGCGCCGCAGGTGCTCGGCAATGATGAAGCGATGGTCCTCACCGCCGATGGCCAGTACCGGCCCCACATCGGGTGCGCGCATCACGCGCATCACAGTGTTTTCCAGCAGTGACCGTTCGTCAGTCAGACGCAAAAATTGCTTGGGATGCAATTTTCTGGAGAGGGGCCACAAACGGCTGCCGGAACCGCCGGCTAGCAGCACGGGAATCAACATTTTTAGAGGATTTTTTGTCGTCTTGGAGGGTCTCAGTGTACCGGTCCCCGGAACATTTTGGTGAGGCCGGGACAACTGCCTGTTCAAAGGCGAAATTTGCTTGTATTCACACCAGTTTTGCCCAGTTTATCCACAATTATCCACAGGCTTATGCACGGCTTGTAAACACAATATGTTGGGTTGACGACACCCCCTGAACCCACTATATAGTGTGTCCACCACGTCGCTGCGACACGATATGCGGCCTTTATAAGGCCTGCACAGCGGACGTGCAGTTTGCTTTGTTTTCGTGCAGTCATGCTGCACCTCCGGGGAGGGAGATCCATGGAAGCCCAGATCAGTGAAGCAGCGGAGCGCGCCAGCGCATCCTCTGCCAACCGAGACAAACCATCCGCTGACGTGAGCGCCACCGCGCCCGGCGGTTTCAAAGTGATTCGCCGTAACGGCAAGGTCACACCTTTTGATGCGAGCAAGATCAAGGTCGCCATGACCAAGGCCTTCCTCGCCGTCGAAGGTGGTGGTGCTGCCGAATCCAAGCGTGTCCACGAAGTGGTCGCCAAGCTGACCAAACAGGTCACCGAAAAGATCACCCGCAACATTGATGTGGGTGGCACGCTGCACATTGAAGACATCCAGGATCAGGTTGAACTGGCCCTGATGCGTGCAGGCGAGCAAAAAGTCGCACGTGACTACGTGCTTTATCGCGAGCGCCAGGCGGCCAAGCGCGAAGCCGAGTCGGCAACCAAAAAACCCAAGAAAGCCGAGTCCGGCCTGACGGTCACCGCCGCGGACGGTACCCGTCGCGCACTGGATGAAGCACGCCTGCGCAAGGTCATTGGTGAAGCCTGCGAAGGCATCGACAATGTCGATGAAGCCCTGGTGCTCAAAGACACCCTGCGCAACCTGTTCGACGGCATCTCGGAAAAGGACGTTGGTCAGGCCATGGCCATGAGCGCCCGCGTGCTGATCGAGCGCGAGCCAAACTACACCTATGTTGCCGCCCGCCTGCTGCTCGACACCCTGCGCAGCGAAGCCCTGAGCTTCATTGCCGGCATCCCGGATTCCGCCACTGCCGAGCAGATGAGCGGTCGCTACGCGGAATACTTTGACGCCTACATCCGTCGGGCTGCCGATCTGGAGCTGGTCTCTGACGAACTGACCCGCTACGACCTTGCTCGCCTGGGTGCCGCACTCAAACCCGAGCGCGACCAGCAGTTCACCTACCTCGGCCTGCAGACGCTCTACGACCGCTACTTCATCCACAGCGAAGACGACCAGCGCTTTGAATTGCCGCAGGCGTTCTTCATGCGCGTGGCCATGGGTCTGGCGATCAACGAAATTGACCGCGAAGGTCGCGCCATCGAGTTCTACGAGCTGCTCTCCAGCTTCGACTTCATGAGCTCCACCCCCACGCTGTTCAACTCCGGCACGCTGCGCCCGCAGCTGTCCAGCTGCTACCTGACCACCGTGCCGGATGATCTCGATGGCATTTACGGCGCCATCAAGGACAACGCGCTGTTGTCGAAATTTGCCGGCGGCCTGGGCAACGACTGGAGTTCCGTGCGCGGTCTTGGCGCCCACATCAAGGGCACCAACGGCAAGAGCCAGGGCGTTGTACCGTTCCTGAAAGTGGCCAACGACACCGCGGTTGCGGTGAACCAGGGTGGTAAGCGCAAAGGTGCAGTTTGCGCCTACCTCGAAACCTGGCACATCGATGTGGAAGAGTTCATCGAGCTGCGCAAGAACACCGGTGACGACCGCCGCCGCACCCACGACATGAACACGGCGAACTGGATTCCCGATCTGTTCATGAAGCGTGTCGCGCAGGAAGGCCAATGGACCCTGTTCTCGCCCAACGAAACACCGGATCTGCATGATCTGGTCGGCCAGGCCTTCGAGCAGCGCTATGTGGCTTACGAAGAAAAAGCCGCGCGTGGCGAAATCAAGGTGTTCCGCACCATCAAGGCGATGGACCTGTGGCGCAAGATGCTGGGCATGCTGTTCGAGACCGGCCACCCCTGGGTGACCTTCAAGGACCCGTGCAACCTGCGCTCGCCGCAGCAGCACATCGGCGTGGTTCACAGCTCCAACCTGTGCACCGAAATCACGCTGAACACCTCTGCCGATGAAATTGCCGTGTGCAACCTGGGTTCGATCAACCTGGCCCAGCACGTCGATGAAAACGGCCTGGACACGGCCAAGCTCGAGCGCACCATCACCACCGCGATGCGCATGCTCGACAACGTGATCGACTACAACTACTACAGCGTGCCGCAGGCGCGCCGCTCCAACATGCGCCACCGCCCGGTGGGCATCGGCATCATGGGCTTCCAGGATGCGCTGTACAAACAGCGTCTGCCCTACGCCAGCATGGACGCGGTGGAGTTTGCCGACCGTTCCATGGAAGCGGTGTCGTACTACGCCCTGCAGGCCTCCAGCCAGTTGGCTCAGGAGCGCGGCAGCTACGCCACCTTTGATGGTTCGCTGTGGAGCCAGGGCATCCTGCCGATCGACTCCATCAGCAAGCTGGAAGAAGGCCGCGGCGGTTACCTGGAAGTGGACCGCAGCCAGACCCTCGACTGGGACAGCCTGCGTGTACAGATCACCACCCATGGCCTGCGCAACTCCAACACCATGGCGATCGCGCCGACGGCGACCATCTCCAACATCTGTGGGGTGTCGCAGTCCATCGAGCCGACCTACCAGAACCTGTTCGTCAAATCGAACCTGTCTGGTGAGTTCACGGTCATAAACCCGTATCTGGTCAATGACCTCAAAGAGCGCGGCTTATGGGATTCGGTGATGGTCAACGACCTGAAGTACTACGATGGCTCGGTACAGGCCATCGACCGCGTGCCCGAAGACATCAAGGCACAGTACGCGACGGCTTTTGAAATCGACTCGCGTTGGTTGATTGAAGCCGCATCCCGTCGCCAGAAGTGGATCGACCAGGCGCAGTCGCTGAACCTGTACATGGCGCAGCCGTCCGGTCGCGCACTCGACAGCCTGTACAAACTGGCTTGGGTGCGTGGTCTGAAGACCACCTACTACCTGCGCTCCATGGGTGCGACCCACGCCGGCAGATCCACCGACGTGGAGCAAACAAGCTCCAGTGCCGAGGATTACAACGCCTCCGCCGTCACAACCGACGCCATGAGCTCAAAGAACCAGGAAGGCCCCAAGGTCTGCTCCATTCTTGAGCCGGACTGCGAAGCCTGCCAGTAAAACAGCCGAGCGACCGGCGCCTTACGGCGCCGCTCCTTTCAAGGCCACGAATTTCAAGGAAAGCAAACGATGTTGAACTGGGATGACCCCTTAAACTCCTCCCCGACGCCGTCACCCGCCTCCGCTCCGGCCGCCAAGCGCGAGCCGTCCGCTGCCGAGGCCGCCGTTGCGCGATCGGCGCTGGAATCTGCACAGACCAACCAGCCGCTGCCCGAGTCGGTTATCAGCGCCAAACCGGTGCGCGCCGAGGACAAGCGCATTGTTAACGGCATGGCCGACATCAACCAGTTGGCCCCGTTCAAGTATCCGTGGGCGTGGAAATACTTCCTCAACGCCAACAAGAACCACTGGACGCCGCTGGACATCAACATGGCCCAGGACGTTCACGACTATCACCACAAGCTGACGGTCGAGGAACGCCACGTCTACACCAACGTGCTGGCCTACCTGACCACCGCTGACATCCTGGCCATGCGCAATGTTGCCATTGCCGTGATGGAAAAGATGTCTGCACCGGAATTGCAGATCTACCAGGCGCGCCAAACCTACGAGGAAGCGTTGCACACCTGGACCTACCAGCACTGCATCGAAACCATCGGCCTGGATCAAAGCGAGATCTACAACCGTTATCGCGTAGTGCCGGAGATCAACGCCAAAATCCGCATGACCCAGCAACGCCTGGATGCGGTTTGCAGCGCGGAAATCGACCTCAAGGATCGTGAGCAACTGCACACCTTCCTGATGTCCTACATCTTCTTTGCCGCCGTGTTCGAAGGCAGCTGGTTCTACAACGGCTTCAGCCCCATCTTCGCCCTGCAACGCCGCGGCATGATGAAAGGCACGGCCGAGCAGCTGCAATACATCATGCGCGACGAAGTGATGCACGCCAGCTTCGGCATTCGTGTGGCCAAGGCCTTGATGGAAGAGGAGAACATCCGCCCCGACCCGCAAGCCATGCGCGAGATGTGGGATCAGGCCGAAGCCGCCGAAGCCGGCTATGCCAGCTACATCCTGCGCGACCCGATCCTGGGTTACTCCGCCGAGCAGCACGTGGAGCAGTTCCGCCATATCGCCAACACGCGGGCCGCACAGCTGGGGGTTGAGAAACCCTTCCCGGGCGCCGAAGAAGCCCTGCCCTGGCTGGCCGAACAGGCCAATCTGCGCAAGGAGAAAAACTTCTTCGAAACCCGTGTTACCGAGTATCAGACCGGCGGTGCATTGAACTGGGACTGATACCGAATCACCACATAACCCAACCGCAGACACAGCATCTGGTGCCCGAAATGGACTCGGCAACCAGCTCTGCCAAAGCGCAGCACTCGAATCGCCGGGGAATCCCTGGCGGTTCAATTTGGCCCCTGACCTCTGGCCAACCCAAGGCTTGTGACATGAAGCCGTTAGGCGGCATCCGATTTATCGGATGTCGCCTTTTTTGTTTGGGCCAAAGCCGCAGGGCTCAGCATGAGTTCTCCAAATGTCCGGCACAACGGACAAAGCGTGAGGGGGATTTGATTATGAGATTTGGCTTGGATAGCTCGTGCGCCAATTCGAGGGATACGGAGCTATGTTCATCCGTGATTCAAACTCACGTTAATAGGCGTTAGGGCTCACGAAACACTTTTGGCAAACTGAAGCCTATGGCAAACGAAAACGTCCAATTCTTCCTTCGGGCAGTCCACGAGCGATTTTCTCAGTTCAAATCGCGTCTCGCATCGCTTTTGTCTGCAGTTAGTGCAGAAAATTTGGATAAGAAAAAAACGGCGGCAGCCGCTGCACTTGCTTCACTTGATGATTTGCTTGCCATAATCAGTCAAAAAGATCGGCCCGCTTGGGCGATGACAATCAAGGGCGCGCTGGAGAGGTACCTGCGTACCTACAAAAATAGTGGGGCTACGCATCATTTACTTCAAGCCTTGATCGCCACAAGTTCAGACGTCGCTCAGCACAAATGGAGTTTCCAGGCTGCGGATGGCGTCGGCGTTGACTTTGAATCGTTGTATGAGGCGCGCTATAAAGATTCAAAGGCACCAGCACTTTTCGAAAAATTGCTTGATCTTCTTCAGAAAATAGTCGATTCCGGAGAGGTTGATAGTGTTAAGGCCATTGCTGCGCTAGAAAAGCTCATAGCAACAATTCGCGCGAATATGAGGGGGACATACTTTCAGACTGTGGGCATGTCGCATTTCACTTTCGCCCTCATGCGCAACTATCTGTGGGCAGTGCTAAGGAAAGTTCCAGCAATCGGTACGCTCTTGGAGGCTGTTGCAGACACAATGGGAGAACTCGACTTGGAAATGAGTGAGGTCCATGCCGAAGTGCGTAAGCAATTGGGGGAGTTTGCAAGTGGAAAAGTTGACGCTATTGAGTATCAAAAGCATGATCTCAATGTGCTTCCGGCACCGGAGAAAAGTGAGCCCTAACAACACGTTGGAGGTGACGTTTGACCCGTCGCCGACCTTTGCTGTCGCAAAGGCAGACTCCGCCTCAAACGCACCTCAACGTGGGCGTTATGTGCTTTGGAGTCGAGGCTAGCGATCGGTGATTACGGAAATTCACATGGACGCAGTGGCGAGCTTCAAGCACGCTACTTCGCTGGTTACGGATAAGAAGATCAATCTCGTCTACGGCTTGAATGGTACCGGCAAGTCGACGATCTCTAATTTCCTTTACGGACCTCATGACTCTGCGTTCATGTTGTGTAGGAAGGTGCCAGCTGAATCGTTGCCAGTGCTCGTTTACAACCAAAAATTCATACAAGACAACTTCTATGTGGCGGATAGCTTGAAGGGCATCTTCAGTCTTTCAAAAGAGAACAAAGCAGCGGAACAAAAAATCGCCGATGCGACAAAGAGGCAAGGCGAACTTGATCGGGCGCTGCAAGCTAAGCGCAACGAAATAGCTCTAGCAAAGCAGTCATTCTCCGCTCAAAAGCAACAGGCGATTGATAAAGTTTGGAATATTAAGCAGACCTATGCCGGAGGCGATCGCGTTCTTGAGTACTGTCTCGAAGGTCTAAAAGGCCAGAAAGATAAGCTGTTTGCCCATCTTCAGGGAATTTCCAAGCCAGCAAAAGAACCGGAAAAAAGTGTTCAAACAATCCGTAAGGAAGTTGAAGCCCTCAAAGGGGATAGTGCCCAGACTCAGCAGCGCCTGACTCCGTTGTCCTTCGTTGCGCACAGCGTTGAGAAAGACACGATATTTGGTAAATCCATCCTAGGCAATACTGATAGTGAGGTTGCGGCTCTAATAGAAACGCTTGGAAATTCAGACTGGGTAAAGCAAGGCATTTCATACCTGCCAGAGGATGTAGGTGAATCCAATGTGCAATGCCCGTTTTGTCAGGAAGACACCATTTCGGAGAAGTTCATTGCAAATGTCAGGTCATATTTTGATGAGACTTACCAGCAGCAGTTAGGCGAGCTTGAGCAGCTTCTAAAAACATACCAAGCGGCCGTTGAAGCGCTGCCGGCACTAAGCTCATTTATAGATCACGCCTTTGCACAGAAGCGTAAGGTTTCAATGTCCAACAAGTATCAGTTGCTTGTAGATGCTCTCCGCGGCAACGTCCGCAAGATTGAGGACAAGATAAAGAGCCCAAAGGCCCCGGCAGCACTGTCCGATACGAGTGACGTTATCGCCGATTTCAACTTGGAAGTTGATGAGATCAACGCGGAAGTCGAAGAGTACAACGATCGCCTCAAGAACCGTGACTCCACTCTCGAAACGCTGCGCAATGAATTTTGGCAGCTCATGCGGTGGCAGTACGAACAAACGATGGCGAGGTTCGATGCTGACAGAAAGGCTTTGAATCGTGAGCTCAATACCCTAAATACGGAGATCGGAAACATTGATGGTGAGCTAGCCAAGGTCAAGGGAGAGATTGCCGATGCTCAAAAGCAGACTGTGAATGTTGAGCAAGCAGTTACAGCTATCAATGCAGGCCTTTTAGACCTCGGCATCGATGACTTTAGCGTTCAGCGGCACACTGACAGTCTTTATCGTGTAGTGAGGACGGGTGAGTCCAAAGACGCATTTCACTCACTTAGCGAAGGAGAGAAGATGATGATCAGCTTCTTGTACTTCTGCGAACTTTGTAAAGGCAAGGCCAATGCCGAGGACACTCACGCTCAGCGCATTGCAGTGATAGATGATCCAATCTCTAGCCTCTCACATGTATTCATCTTCAATGTCGGTCAGCTCATTCGCTCTGTGTTCTTTAAGGGAGATAGGTTTAGTCAGGTCATCGTACTGACACATAGTCTGTATTTTTTCTATGAGCTGACAGATCCGAATCACGAGCGCCGTGAGAACACGCAGAAGTTGTTCCGGATTTCAAAGCCTTCTTCGGGCAGTGTGATCCAGGAGATGAAGTACGAGGAAATTCAAAACGACTATCAGGCCTATTGGTCAGTGGTTAATGACCAAACTCAACCGCCCGCTCTGATAGCGAATTGTATGCGCAACATAGTCGAGTACTTTTTCAGCTTTGTACGCAAAAAGGACCTGAACAACATTTTTCAGATGCCGGAACTGCAGGATACGAAATACCAAGCTTTTTGCCGATACATCAATCGGGAATCACACTCACTTGGCCAGAACATTATAGACATGAAGGAATTTAACTATGATGTTTTCAAGGACGGGCTGAGGCTTGTTTTTGAGAAAACCGGGTATCCAGATCACTACAAGGCTATGTCCAAATGCTAAGGGTGCCGAGTTGAAACACGCACATAACAACACGTTGCAGGCGACATTTGACCCGCCGACCGCTTTTGCCGTCGCAAACGCACCTGAACTCGGGCGTTAAGCTTCAGAAAAGCCCATCCAAAAATCGGATATTTAGATATGAATAAACTGCAAATTATGAAAGTTCATGCGCTTCTAGCAGCGTTTATTCTTCCAGTCGCAGTCATGTTCGTCGTTACTGGCGCTCTGTACACATGGGGCATTAAAGGGAGTTACTCCACCCAGGTTCATTCAGTCAATCTTAGTGATCCTCTAAGGGCCGACGCTGCCTTCCTGACGAACTTGGCGGAAACAGAATTGACCGCTCTGAGCATTTCTAAACCAGAGGGCAATCCTAAATTAAAAACCTATGGGGATCATTTTCTTCTTGAATGGACGGGTTCGAGCAAGGACATCATTTTAGAGCCTGGAGAAGATGCCAGGACAGCAACACTGACGATAAAACGCACGAGTTGGTATCGGAAATTTGTTCAGCTTCATAAAGCAAAAGGCGGCACACTATTTAAGATTTATGCTGCAATTTTTGCTGTCAGTCTGGTTATTCTGCTTTTTTCGGGCTTTCTGATGGCATGGCAAACGCCTAGGCTTAAAAGGGCGACGCTAGCATCGTCATGTCTCGGTTTGGTTTTATTTTTGGTCTTTTATTTATCAAGCTAATGAAGCCGAACAACACATTGGAGGTGACGTTTAACCCGTCGCTGACCTTTGCTACCGCAAAGGCCGACGCCGCCTCAAACGCACCTCAACGTGGGCGCTAGCCACCATGCCCCTACTCGCAGAGTTAATCGAGTACTACAACCATGCGGCAAGTAACCACGATCTCGGAGCCAAGCAATGAACTCAACCCACAAAGCATCATGTCATTGCGGTAGCGTCGAGATATCGTTGTCCTTGCCAAATGGGCTTGGAGAACTTCGGCACTGCACCTGCTCAATGTGCCGGCGCCGCGGCGCTATCGTTGCTTCTGTTCCGGTTGATGGCCTGAGCGTCACCAAGGGAGCGGAGAAGCTCAGTCTGTATCAGTTCAATACGAAAACGGCGAAGCACTATTTCTGTTCGGTGTGTGGGATATACACCCATCACCAACGGCGTTCCAACCCCAACGAGTACAGCTTCAACATTGGGTGCCTGGAAGGGATGGAAAATCCGTTCGCGTTTGAGCCAGTCCGGGTTTTGGATGGCATCAATCATCCCTCTGACAGGGTCTGAAAGAATCCGGCGACGAACACATTCTTGTCTACGCGGATTCGCTGAGCTGGGGAATCATCCCAGACACACAAAGCCGGTTTGTGTGCGTGCGGTGGCTGAGTCGTAGTGATGCCGCAGAGAGCAGGCCTGAGGCGAGGTCCGCTGCGAGCGAACGTGACGGCGGTGCTACTCAATACTTTGACTGGCGTGCGGCGTTTGATGCCTCACAACACGCAGTCAACGTCGCGCCCTCCCCGCGCATGACCGCAAACCCAGCAACAAGAGCAGCAAGCTGAACCCTCCCAGCCCACCAGAACCACCGCGCGACTTGCCGGCCGCGTCATCGGCCATGCGCGTCCACACGGTGTAATCACCTGATGCAATGGTGCCGCTGTCAGTTTGAGCGACCAGTCGAAACCAATACGGGCTTCCCGGTGTTAAATCGGTGATGGTGAATTCGGCGCGGGATGTCTGATCCAGGCCTTCTGATTCGTAGTGATATGCCTGCGGATAAGCCGGAAGCTGCTGGGTCACTTCAATGCGATAGCTCACATCTGGCTGCGCCTGCCAGGTGATGCGGACATGCTCGGCCGCCGCCTCGACAACATCAATGCCCTCGATCACAGGCCACGTCAGCGCAACACCCTCCTCCGGCACCAGCAGGCTGCGCTCATTCGCCACAAACGTGCGGATATCGTCGCTGGACACCGGATACAGATCGGCAATCTGTGCATAGCCGCCCTGATCCAGGGTGTCGGCAATCGCTTCCATCTGATCCAGATGCCAGGCCACCCAACGGGAGGACGCCAACGACAGATTGCGTGCGGCGAAAATCGCGCCCGCCATATGCAGCCACACTTCGCTGGCCAGTCGTTGTTTGATCAGCAGCGTTTCGATCCGCGCGTAGTCGTGGGTTGCCAACTCGCCTTGCAATGCGGCCAGCGCGGTCAGATTGCGCTGAGCAATATCGGCCGCTTCATGCTTTTCCTGCAGCAACTCGGTCAGATTGCGCTGGGTCGGCACCAGCAGGCTGGCGCTGATCAACGTGTAATCTGCATCCCACTGGGAAATGGTCTTGTTGACCATATTGGATAACGCGTCGACGTTGCTGTCAGGCAGATCACTGCCTTTTTTGAACGCCCACTCACCTTTGGCGTAGTACATCTTGCGCCCAACCCAATAGGTCCGGCGTAGGATATTCACCAGCCGGGTGTACGCGCTACTGCCCGCTGGCAGATCGAAGTTGTTTTCCACGAAACGACCAAGGATGCTGTCGACGCTCAATGACGGGTCGGCAACCAGCTGCGCCTGGGCGAACAGATTGGCTTCATTCAGCGTCCCGATTGCGGAATATTCGTAGCGGTCCACGCGGCAGGTGCTGCCGATAAAGCGCCCCTCAGCGCTGGCGCTGCGGGCCAGGGCTTCACGAAAACGCTGGACGAAGTACTCCACCGCCACGAACGGCAGTGCACCACGGCCCCAGTATTCGCCGGCACAATCCAGTTCAAAGAACTGATCATGCGGACCAACATCACCAAGCAGTGGATTGAGCGGATAGTACGGCTCGAAATCGTTGGGCTCGGACTTGGACATGACCACAACCGGGCGCGCTGTCTTTTTCAGGGCATCGCGCAGAATCGGGATCTCATAGCCTTTGTGGTAGAAGGTGCGCACGTAAACCTGCTTGCCGAACTCATCCATCACCACGCGGGAAATGGCTTCGATAATGGCCTTGTAGCGTTCCTTGGGCTGCGCAAACCGGGTGATCTGACAACTCGGCACAATGGTCTGCAGCTCGGTGGGCGCACTGCCAAAGCTGATCATCACGCCATCAATCTCCGGCGCGAGAGTCAGCGCTTCACGGTAGGCCTGCATCTTGGCCTGCATCTGCTCGCCATCCAGGTCGAAACAGTAAGTGTAGGTGTCTGAGGTGTTGAGTTCCTGCATCCACACGATGGATTGGCCACCTTGAGCGTGAATCGCCTGCGACAGAGTGCGCACACGGGCGACCACCTCCGGCTCGCTTTGGAACTGATCCACGCGCGTCAGGATGCGATGCGACAGCTGCACGTGCGTCACCCCGAACTCGCGCATTCGGTCGATGACCGACAGGTTGTAGGCCATGTCGTCCTGGGTGAGTGTCCAGCCATGAAACGGCAAGGCCGACGCGGCGCGGGCTGGCGCAGGCAGCAGACTCGCGACAACAAACAAACCGGCGAAAAACGCAGCGTTAAAAACATTCATGCGGCAAACGACACTCATCAGACTATGGCTTCAAACCCTGGCGCATAGGCACCAGGCGACATAACCGCGCAAGCTTAGTGTGAGCATGTGACACCGCGAAGAAACGGCTTGCGCGTTAGCCCCGTTTGTCTTTTTTCGTCACCGGGCTGACGTGCTGATCCAGAATATCGCTGCGCCGCGAGCGCAAGGTGGGTTTGTCTGCCAGGGCATCCAGCCGGCTTGGCGCTTGCGGCTGCGGCTGGTTGTTTTTTGAGGGTTTGGCCGCTTTCGCCGAGGCTTTGGGTTCATCGGTCAGCCCGCGAACCATGCGACTGAACTCCCAGAACACCAGCAACAAGGCGGCGTACACAATCACGGTTTTGACCAGCAGCGCCAGCGCCGCCCATTGCGGGTGATGCTGATCCAAAAAGCGCGCCACGTCCTGATACTGCCAAGCCGTGATCAGCGCAAAAACCGCGGCGAACAGCATGCGAAACAGCTGGCTGCGGTAACGCCGCAGCAGCGTCAGAATCGCGGTCAGACGGGCAAAACGATACAGCGACATCAGAACAAACTCAGACCCAGCAAGGCCAGGGTGCCGAGCAAGCCGGTCTGCTTGATGTCGGCGATGACGTCTTTTTCCGCATCGGCCAGCAGGTATTCCAGGTCGTCTTCGCTCAGATCCGCTTCGTTCTTGCCGTGCAGGATCAAATCCTTGCGCACCCGCCGTACCGCCGCCATGCGAATACGCCGGCGTATGACGCGATTGGGGAAATACCGAGTGAGCTTGTCCAGTTCCACGTATGTTGGTCCTCCGCTTGCGGATGATTGTCGCATGATCGGTGCGATCGTCTGCGTCCTTGCGTCACGTGCGCAGGTGCGAAAAGATGCCTGCTTTGCAATCTTCGAGCCTCTTGATGATCGGTCTGCTGCGCTTTGTGTTCAAAACAGCCGTTGTGCTGATTCTGCTGGTTGCCGCCGGCTATTACCCACTGGTCTTGCACAGCCCGCAGCCCGAACCGCCCGGTTACGACCTCGACATGAACGCGGTGCGCCAGGCCGCAGCCAGTCTTGAAGGTCCCAAAGTGCAGGACATCCGGGTTGAGCAGGTGGCGGAATTCAGCTTTGCCGAAGCCATGGTCATGGCCGGTGAAGACTGGCAGAGCACGCCGATTCCAATCTATTCCTACAAGCTGGTGTTCCCTGAGCGCAGCATCGTGGTCGACACGGCGATGAGCGGCGTCAAGGGCGTGCCCGGTTTCATGGTCAACAGCTTTGACGAAGGCGCTTATCAGCGCATGCTCCAGGCCATGGACGAGGCTGATCGCATCGTCATCACCCACGAGCATTTCGATCATATCGGCGGCATTGTCGATCACCCCCGCGTGGCCGATCTGCTGCCCCACATCCAACTCACCGAAGAGCAGTTCGCCCACCCCGACCGCATGCTGCCGCTGCGCTACCCCGAAGCTGTGTTCGACGACTATGAGCCGCTGCGTTACGACACGCTGCATGCCCTGGCCCCCGGCGTGGTGTTGATCAAAGCACCCGGCCACACACCGGGCAGCCAGATGGTATACATCCAGCAGGCTGACGGGCGAGAAGTGCTGTTGCTTGGCGATGTGAGCTGGCAGATGCGCAACATCCACGCGGTGCGCGAGCGGCCGCTGTTCATCACCGCCCTCGTGCGCGAGAACCGCGCGCAGGTGATCAACCAGTTCCAGGCTTTGAACGCCCTGCAACGACGTGAGCCCGACCTTGCGATGGTACCGGGTCACGATGCCGAGGTGATGAAAACCATGCTGGCGCGCGGTGTGTTTACAGCCGGATTTTGAGCCCGATGGGCCACAAAAGCTGGCAAACCATGCCGATTCAGGACTGTGCGGAGCCGCTGGATGTCCTGCCTGCGGAGATTTCTCGGGTTGAGCCTCATCCCTATCAAGCGCTGGGTGCGCCCTACCCCGGCGCCACACCGCATTGCCTGCGTCGGGGTGTGCTGCAACGTTTGATCCGGGTTCAAACGGCATTGCAGCAACAACGCCCCGGCTGGCGGCTACAAGTGTTCGACGCTTACCGCCCCAACGCGGTCCAGCAGTTCATGGTCGATAACACCTACGCCGCGATGCGTGCGGAGACCCCGCACTCCAGTGAGGCGCAAATCTGGGAGCGGGTCTTCACCTTCTGGGCCCCACCCAGTGATGACCCGGCAACACCGCCACCACACAGCACCGGTGCGGCAATCGATCTGACGCTGGAAAATGCCAACGGTGAGGCCGTGGACATGGGCACGTCGATTGACGACTTCACGCCCCGCGCGCACCCCGATTTTTTCCGCGACCAACCGCGTTATGCCGATGTGCAAAGCCATCGCCGCCTTTTGTTGGAGCTGATGCAGGCCGAGGGCTTTGTGCAGCATCCCGCCGAGTGGTGGCATTTCAGCTACGGCGATCAATTGTGGGCCTGGCATCAGTCCGCAGCCCGCGGCGAAACGGTTACGGCGCGCTACGGCCGGGCTGATCTCATCTGAAAAGAGCACGCACGCATCGCCGGCATGCGTTTTAATGAGCACCCTCGCACGCAGGCACCTGCACGCCCCTTACATCGAATTTAGCGACACCATGATCGAACAAACCATAGATAACGACATCGTCACCCTGACGCTGAGCCACGGCAAAGCCAATGCCGCCGACCTGGAAATGCTCAACGGCTTGTCGCAAACCCTGTCCGAGCTGGCCGACGCCCGCGCGGTGATCCTGACCGCTGGCGGCAGCATGTTCTCGGCCGGGGTTGACCTCGCCCGAATGCTCAAGGGCGGGCTGGATTACGCGGCGGAGTTTGTGCCTCTTTTGGACCGTGTGATTCGGGAAATCTTTGCCTTTCCAGCGCCGCTGATCACCGCGGTCAACGGCCATGCGATTGCTGGCGGTTGTATGTTCGCGGTGGCCGGGGATTACCGCATCATGGCGCGTGGCAAAGGTCGTATCGGCGCCCCGGAGTTGATGGTCAGCGTCCCGTTTCCGATTGCGCCGCTGGAGTTGATGCGCTTCGCCGTGCCGCGCCAACACTTGCAGAACCATCTGTACACCGGCGAAACCCTGCTCGCGGACGATGCCGCGGCCAAGGGCTTTGTCGACGAAGCCTGCGACGCCGATCAGCTGATGGAGCGTGCCCAGCGTATGGCCAAGAAACTCGCCGCGATTGATGGCAAGAACTTCCGCCTGGCCAAGTCGATGCTGCGGGATGAAAGCCTGCAACGCATGCTCAATGGTGCAGAGCGCTTGAACCCAGCGGTGTTTGCGCGTTGGGCCGAACAGGACACGCTGGACGGCATCCAACGCTACATGGACAAGCTGGCCGGTGGCTGATTCTCAAACGGTGCGCATCTACGGCGATGTGTATTCCGGCAACTGCTACAAACTGGTGCTGTGCTGCCGAGCGCTGGGAATCCGCTTTGATTGGAAGCGCATCGATATCCTGCGCGGGGAGAGTCGTACCACGGAGTTTTTGCGCCTCAACCCCAACGGGCGGATTCCGTTGCTGGTCACGGCGGATCAGCAAAGCTTGGCCGAGTCGAATGCCATTCTTCACTACTTGGCCGACGGCAGCGAACTGATTCCGGCCGAGCCGTGGACGCATGCACAGATGCTGCAGTGGCAGTTCTTCGAGCAATACAGCCACGAACCGGCCATCGCTGTGGCGCGCTATCTGCAACGCTATTTGGGCTTACCCGACAGCGAAAAAGCGCGCCACGCGGCGTGCCTGCCCAAAGGCTATGCCGCGCTGGACGTGATGGAGCAACACCTGGCCACCCGGGCGTTTTTCGTTGGCGAGCGTTTCAGCCTCGCGGACATCAGCCTCTACGCCTATACCCACGTGGCCGATGAAGGGGGTTTTTCGCTGAATGACTATCCCCACATCCGCGCCTGGATCACGCGGGTGCAGGATCAGCCCAGCCATATCAGCATGGACCAGGCCGCCGCGTTGTACGAGGCGCCCTCGCCTCAGTAGCGCAGCACCACCGCGCCCCAGGTCATACCGCCGCCAACGCCTTCCAGCATCACGCTCTGACCGCGCTGCACGCGCCCGTCACGCACGGCGGTATCCAGCGCCAGCGGCACCGAGGCCGCCGAGGTGTTGCCGTGACGATGCACCGTGGTCACCACCTTGTCGTCTGGCACCCCGAGCTTGTTGGCCATCGCTTTGATGATGCGCAGATTGGCCTGATGCGGAATGAACCAGTCCAGATCAGCCCCGCTCATGTTGTTATGAGCAAGAGCTTCGTTGGCCACATCGTGAAGTACGCGCACGGCGAGTTTGAACACCGCCTGACCATCCATTTCCAGGAAGGGATGCCCGGTTAACTGACCACGCGACAAACTGGCCGGCACACGCAGAATATCGCCCTGACTCCCATCGGCATGCAGGTGCGCGGAAAGGATTCCCGGCTCGTCACTGGCTTCTAAGATGACAGCACCCGCGCCATCGCCAAACAACACGCAGGTGCGGCGATCGTTCCAATCCAGTATGCGCGAGAACACTTCTGCGCCGACCACCAAAGCCCGGCGATGCTGGCCACAGCGAATCAGGGCGTTGGCGGTGGCCAAGGCATAAATAAACCCGGTGCACACCGCCTGAACATCAAAGGCCGCGCCCTGGCGCACACCCAATTTGTTCTGCAGCAGACACGCGGTGGATGGAAACACCATGTCCGGCGTGGTGGTTGCAACCACGATTAGATCAATGTCCTCGGCACCCACGCGCCCCGCCGCCATGGCAGCGCGCGCCGCTTTCTCGGCCAGATCACTGGTCAGCTCATCATCGGCAGCAACATGGCGCGCTTCGATCCCCGTGCGCGAGACGATCCATTCGTCCGAGGTCTCCACCGTGGTTTTGAGGTCGGCGTTGCTGACCACGCGCTCCGGCAGATAGCTGCCCGTCGCGACAATTTTCGAGTACACCATCGCTTCACTTTTTATTTGCCATCCGGCTGAGAGCATACCCGCACACACCGCATGGGAGTTCAGCCGTGATCGTAACTCACAGCACTCTGGAGAAAGCGCTGCTGCGCATCTTCCGAGAACAGCACATGACCCGCTATTCCTCGCTACCGTTCCGCGAACTGCAAGGATTGTGGGCCTATACCGGTTTGCGCCAGAGCGATCTGCGCGACGCGTTGCGCTATATGTTCGAGCAAACCGCGATCGATTTTCAGAATGATGGCCAGGGTTTGTCCGTGGTGGTGACGCCACACGGCGCCAGCCTGATGAACGATAGCGAAGTCCACCTCGGCAGCATGCTGCGTGACACACGCGACAAGCTCAGCCTGCATCGCGCCAGCCAACGTCAGGATTCACGGATCAGCGGCGGCAGTACGCGTATGCGCACTGAGGATCGGGTTTCTCCCCAGTAAGGTCACGCGCCGCGCGGTTGGCGCAGAAGGCTTGGGCGCAGGCATAATCGCCGTCTCGTATATACGGAGACGGTACCCTGCGGTGCCGTCATGCGCCCATGCTCAGAAACCTTTTCAGGAGAAAGCCTATGCCAACCGCAACGGCCCGACACATCCTCGTTGCCAGTGAAGACCAGTGCAACGATCTCAAACAGCGTATCGCCGGTGGAGAAGATTTTGCCGCCATCGCCAAAGAACATTCGACCTGCCCATCCGGTCGTTCCGGCGGTGATCTGGGCAGCTTCAGCCAGGGCATGATGGTGCCGGAGTTTGATCAAGTGGTGTTCCGCGATGAGCTCAACACCGTGCACGGCCCGATCAAGACCCAATTCGGTTATCACCTGCTGGAAATCACCAGCCGCAACGCTTAAGAACGCTGCTTCTCGATGCCGAATCAACCCGAAATCGCCGACTTACTGGTTGATTTGCAGGCCCGTGTCGCCCATCAGGACGACACGGTGCTCAAGCTCAACGATATTGTCGCCAGCCAGCAGCGCGAGATCACCGAGCTGACCAAAGCCGTACAGAAGCTCGCCCGCCAGATGCAATCACTGCGTGATGTCGGTAGCGGCGGCGGTGGTGAAGTCGCCGATGAGCGACCCCCGCATTATTGAAGCGCGCGCGATGCCTCAGGCATTGAGCAAACGCGCAATCTGCGTTTCCAGCTGAGCCACCCGGGCTTCCAGCTCATCCAAACGCGAGTTGGACGCCTCCGCAGCCCGACTGGTCGCCGCTGCTGGCTCCACAATCGCATCCTCACCGCACAGCAAATGGGCGTAACGTGCGCCTTTTTGCCCGGCTGTGCCCAGCATTTTGACCAGCGGCTGACCGCGGTCGGCAAGATCATCCAGCGCTTCGCTGATGGCTTCGAGCTCGAACGGGCCACCCAGATTCGAGGTGTTGGCACGCAATTCCGCCAAGGTTTGCGGACCACGCAGCATCAAAGCCACAAGCACACCGAGTGTGGCGTTGTTGAGCAGAAACTGGTGTTTGAAGCGGTGCCGCCAACGCGGAACGCGTGCGCCGATCTCTTCCGCAACCAGATCCATCTCCAGCAAGTCCAACAGCGCCGAACCCACTTCGCCCTCACGCAGACTCATCACCGGGTGACGGCAGTTCTTCTGGTTGCACGCAGCCATCAACGCGTTGACCGTCATCGGGTAGTACTGCGGCGTAGTCAGTGACTTCTCGACCAGGGCGCCGATGACGCGGGCTTGGACTGCGGTTAGCGTCAGATCGCTCATCAATTCATTCCTGGAAACAGCGGCCGTTCGGAGTAGCCTTCGGGCAATTTGAAACGCGCCGCATCCGGCGCTGATGTATTCACGCCAACCAGCGTGGCTTTGGGTTGTTTGGCCCCTGGCGCACGATGCTCGACCGGGACACCATCCATCTGGTCCAGCACGGCGGCCATCGAACCGGCGCCAAACTGCGAGGCCATGGCACTCATGGCTGCGCCCATGCGTTTGAGAAGATTCAGATCTGCATCCTTCAGCCCGACCTCTTTCACCGTAGCGAGACACAGTTCTTCACTCGGCTTGTCATTGTCGAAGACGGTCGCCGGTCGGCAGCTGTAGTCGCCGACCTTGCGCATGCCCTCGCCTTTCTCCACACGGAAGTTGTGCTTGGACATATCCGGGACCTGCGGCAGCATGCCTTTCATCATTTCGCGTTGCTCCGGCGGTAGCATCGCAAGTTGCTGCTCGATCTGCTTTTGCAGACCCGCAACTTGCTTGGCCAGCGCCTGCGCAGCCTCTTCGGTGACCCGGTTGTAGCTGCGCTGGGTGTCGTCAACGATGTACAGCGTTTTGTCCGCATCCTGATACAGCATCCATTGAGGCTGGCCCGACTGCGACATCCGCACCGCTTGCGCGCCGATTTCCAGCAGCTGGCGCCCCTCATTGCCGGGGCTGGCGTAAGACAACGTACCCGCCGCCGAAGCGACTCCGCTGAGCCCCAGCAACGCCGGTACAAGCCATACACGGGATAAATTCATTCGGAAGCCTCCACGCTAATCCTTCAGTTCTGACGGCAAGCATACGCCGCGATTGTGGTGCCGCCATGCGCAGCGGCTACACTGAGCGCTTCAGACCCCAACAAGGCCTGCGCGTTCATGAGTACAAACGACGCTGCCCTGTGGCAAGAGATCGAAGATCTGCTCGACGCTGCGCTGGATCGCGCCCCGGCCGAGCGCGCATCGTACGTTGAAGCCAAAACCGCAGACCGCCCGGAACTGCGCCAACGTGTGCTGGCATTGCTCGCCGCCAGCGACGATGCCGGTGAATTCATGGAAACCGGCCCGCTGGGCGAAACCCCAAGCGAGGACGACGATCAAGCACCGACTGCAAGCGGCCAGATCGGGCCCTGGCGCATTCTCGAATTGCTGGGTCGCGGCGGCATGGGCGAAGTTTATAAGGCCCGTCGCGATGACGGCGTTTACAACCAGACCGTCGCGCTCAAACTATTGCGTGGTGACCAGGATGCCATGCTGGCGCGCTTTGAAAGCGAACGGCAGATCCTGGCTGACCTGCATCACCCCGGCATCGCGCGGCTGATTGATGGCGGCCTGACACCGGATGGTCGGCCCTACATGGCGATGGAATACATCGATGGCCGCCCCCTGACGACATGGCTGGAACAGGAACGCCCGGACCTGCAGCGTCGCATCCAACTCTTTCTCGACCTGTGTCCTGCCGTCAGTTACGCCCACAGCCGCCTGGTCGTGCATCGCGATATCAAACCGGACAACATCCTGGTTGATCACGATGGTCGCCCTCATCTGCTCGACTTTGGCATCGCCAAACTCAATCCGGATGGACTGAACGCCAACGCGACCCAGGCGCTGGCCACGCCCAACTACGCTGCGCCCGAGCAATTCAATGGCGAGGCCATCACCACCGCGACCGATGTCTACGGGCTAGGTGCAACGCTGTATTTTCTGCTGTGCAAGCGCCCCCCGATTGAACTCGAAGGCCTGAGCTTGCCGCGCATGCTGGATCGCATCTGTCATGCACAACCCAAACCGCCGAGCTTGCGCGTCAGTGGAGCCGCCATCGCCCCACTCCGCGGCGATCTGGATGCGATCTGCAGCAAAGCTCTGGCACGAGAACCACAGCACCGCTACAGCAGCGTGCAGGCCCTGGCTGAGGATTTGCAGCGGCATCTCAACAACGAACCGGTGCTGGCTCGACCACCCCACTTCGCCTACCGTGCCGGACGCTTGCTACGTCGCCATGCGTTGCTTGCCAGCGCCGCGCTGGCAGTGGTGATCAGTCTTGCCATCGGACTGGCAGCAGCCAGTTGGCAGGCCCACAAAGCCGCCAATGAGCGTGACATCGCACGGCGCGAAGCGGCCCGACTGTCGACCATGCGCGGCTCCATCCTGCGCCTGTTTCGCAGTGCCGCCAGCGAACTGGACAGCGACCAACTCACCGCGCGTGAGCTGTTTGCGCAAAGCGCCGCCAACATCGAACGCGATTTTGGCGATGACCCCGCAACGGCCGCCGCCTTGATGCAAATGCTTGGGGAGCTTCAACTGTTCACCGAAAACTATGCCGGTGCACGAGAACTGCTTAACCGCGCTCAGGCCTTGCCGCAGGACCAAGTTGACCCGGAAGTGCGCGCCAGCATCGATATCAACCTGGCGCACATCGCGTACCGCGATGGCGACTATCCCCAAGCGCGCGTGTTGTATGAGCGCGCCATCGCGGTGTGGAACCTGACCCCGGAACGTTACCCCGCCGAGCGCATTTGGGCTGCCACGCTGGCCTCACAGTTGGCCCGCGCGCAAGGACAGACCGACGTTGCCGTCACACATCTGCGCGACGCCGCCGACCGAGCGCGCGCCTACTGGGGCGAAGCGCATGAAGAAACCGGCATCGTGCTGATCAATCTGGCTGTTGCGCTGTACTACGACAACCGACTGGCTGAAGCCCTGACGGCGTGCGCTGAGGCTTGGCAGGTGTGGCAGGCCATCGGCAAGGACAACTCGCCGGATGCGCTCAATTTGCTCGCCAACTGGGGCTTGTTCGCATTGCGCCACGGTGATCCTTACGAAGGCGAAAAACGCCTGGCTACCGCGCTGGAGCTGCGCACCCAGTTGTATGGCGCCTCCGCAGCCCAAGCCACCTTGATGAAAAATCTCGGCGTCGCCCACCGTATCAACGGGCGGCGCAATGCCGGCATGCGCCTGCTCGAACAGGGCGAATGGATGGCGGAAAAGTACGCCGGCGCTGGTGGCCGCCTGCATGCCAGCGCGGTTTACGCGCTGGCGCGGGCCTTAAATGAGGACGGATTGGTTGAAGAAGCGCGCCACAAGTTGAGCGCCGCCTTGTCCTCGGCAAACGCCACACCGACCAGTTGGCACTTTTTGAATCAAGCGCTGATGGCGCGTTTGAGCCCGCCCACTGAGGCCAGTGCCGCGTTGTTCGACGCCGCGCTGCAAGGTTTGTCCGACGCTGGCGATGCTGTCCTGAGTCAGTACGCTGATGCTCTGGCCCTGAAAGCCGCGTGGCTGCAAGAGCAAGGCAATGTGCAACAGGCGCTGGCTGTCGTGGACCAGGCCATCGCGACAAAATCGCGCGCCCGTCACCCCGCGCACTACGAGGTGCTAAAGATGAACCGGCGCAAAGTCGATCTACTTCACGCCCTCGGACGCGCTGACGAAGCCGAGAGCTTATGGCAGCAAAGTCGGACCCAGGCTCGCCGTCAGCTGGGCAACGACCACCCCATCAGCCAGCTTTTCAGCACCGCGCGTTAACCACGGGACGCCACGCTGGCGATCAGTTCATCGCGTCGTAAAGCCAAGCCTTGGCTTTGAGCCAATCCCGCCGCACCGTGCGTTCGGTGACGTCCAGGGCTTCGGCGGTTTCCGCATCGGTGTAGCCGCTGAAAAAGCGACATTCCACCACCCGTGCCAAACGCGGATTCAGCTCGGCCAACTGCTCGAGATGCTGATTCAACTCGAGCAGGAAATCTGCCCCTTCGGATGGATCGGCCGGCATCAGGCCAAGCCCGGAATCATCCAGTGACAAAGGTTTCTGCCCGCTACCGCGCTTTTCCGCCAACGTTGCACGTGCGCTGTCCACCAGAACCTGTCGCATGGCCGCTGCTGCGGTGTTGAGGAAGTGAGCTCGGCTGGCGTAATCCTGATTGCCGGCGGCCAATTTGAAGAACGCCTCATTGACCAACGCGGTGGTGATAAAAGTCTGCCCAGCGACCAGCTTTCGACGCTCACGGTGGGCCCGCGTCTTGAGTTCCTGATACAGCGCTTCGTACAGCGCGCCTGCCCCTTGCCGGGTCAAATCACCGGCTTGATGGTGTTGCTCCATGGATCTCCCCCGATATTCATGGAATCTGCATTACACCACCAGGCGATCAACAATCCAAGACGTCACTCCTCTCAGACTTTTACCCGTGCTGAGCCTGATATGATCCGCGACCCTTTTTCGATGCCTGCTCAACACCATGTGGTTCAAGAATCTGTGCCTGTTCCGTCTGGAAAAACCCTGGTCCATCACACCGGCTGCTCTGGAAGAGCAACTCGGGCGTAAACCTTTGCTGCCATGCACCGGTCAGGCGGCACAGAGCCGCGGCTGGGTCGCGCCGAAGAACGATGACGGTGCCTTGGTCGAAGCGCTGTTGCCGCATTTGATGATTGCGCACGGCACCGAAGAAAAGCTACTGCCAGCCAGCGTCATCAACGAAGAAGCCAAAGACAAAGCGCGGGATTTTGAAGCTCAACGCGGTTACAAACCGGGCCGCAAACAGATGCGCGACATCAAGGACGAGGTCACCATGACCCTGCTGCCGCGCGCCTTTGTTCGCCGCAAACGGGTGCGCGCGTGGATCGATTGTGAGCAAGGCTGGCTGATCGTGGACACCTCGACCGCCGCCGCCGCAGAAAACCTCATCGAACACCTGCGCGCCACGGTGGAAGACTTGCCGCCGGTCCAACTGGTCGAGCCGAACATGGCGCTGTCGGTCACCATGACCGAATGGCTGGCCAAAAATGCTGCACCGGGAGCCTTCCAGATTGAAGACGAATGCGAACTCAACGGCAGCGAGGAAACCAAATCCACGGTGCGCTACCTGCGCCACCCGCTGAACACCGAAGAGATCCGCAAGCACATCACCTCCGGCAAGCGGGTCAGCAAACTGGGCATGTCGTGGGGCGACAAACTGTCCTTCGTTCTCAACGACACCCTGCAGATCAAGAAGCTGAAATTCCTCGACATGGATCGCGATGACGGCTCGGAAGGCAGCGATGTCGATGAAGAACAACGCTTCGAAATCGATTTCACCCTGATGAGCAATGAATTGCGCATGATGCTTGGCGAACTTTGCGCCATTATTGGGGCGGAATAACACACAGCACGGAGACACCCGCATGGATCAGGCCGAGAAACTGCTGCAGGCGCATATCGCCTTCGAACTCAAACGCTGGACAGCCAAAAAGGTCAGCAAGGATCTCGACCCGTTCATTGACGGCGTTTGGAACTGGCTGGATGACACGCATGTTTCGGCCATGGTCTCGGCCGATACCGCGGTCGACACTGCGCTGCGCTGGCTGGATCAGTGGTACCTGCCCGACACCTTGACCGTACTCATCGGCTCCATCGCCAAACGTCTGATTCAACTGCCGGTGAACACCCAGACGCGGATTGGCGACGTCGTCGATGATGAGCTTTACAACGCCGGTGTTGAACTCATCGTGGACATGGACGATCTGCGCGAGAACCTGATCAAGCAGGCGACGGAAAGTCCGCTTTACGCGATGCTGATTTCCAATGTGTTGTACAGCGGTATCCGCGACTACCTGTCATCAAGCAGCGGCGCGGTGCAGAAAGTGCCCGGCATGGGCTCGCTGCTGAGCAAAGGCAGCGCGGCCCTCAACAAGCGCATGCCGGGGCTCGAATCCGCCATCGAAGATCGTCTGCGCAACTTCATCCGCGGCAACACTGAGAAAAGCATCCGCAACAGCCAGCAGTTTTTGCTGGATGCGCTGGGCCCGGATGAAATTCGCCAGCTTGCTGAAGAGATCTGGAAAGACGGCAAGGATGCTCAGCTCAGTGTCACCGACATGATCGGCGACGAGGACATTGACCGGCTGGCCAGCTTCGGCCTGCAGGTCTGGCACGAGTTGCGCCAGACCGAGTACATCCAGGAACTGGTGCGTGAGGGTATTCAGGGCTTTTACGAGGTCTACGGCAGCCAGTCGTTGGCAGCCTTGCTGAACCACATTGGGCTCAACCGCGACCTCGTCAGCGAAGAGATTCGCACACTCGCACCGGAACTGCTTCAGCACGCTCACGACACCGGGCTGCTGGAAACCTGGCTGGAGCTGCAGTTGGCGCCGTTCTATCGCTCGACGGCCTGCACCAAGCTGCTCAACGCTTAAATCCGTTCGCTCAGCCAGTCACTGATGTGGCGCTCCAACCAGTAGTCGGCAGTGCCACCCGACGCCTGGGCGACAAAACCCACATGCCCGCCGTGACGGCTCAATTCCAGCTGCACGCTGGGTGACAAGGCCTGCTCGCCTGGCACGATCTGCGGACGCATAAACGGATCATCCAGGCTGTGCACGATCAGGCAGGGTTTGGCGATGCTGCGTAAAAACGGGCCGCATTCGCAGCGGCGGTAATAGTCGCGCGCATCGTCGAAACCGTGCAGCGGTGCGGTCCAGGCATCGTCGAAATCGAAAAAATCGCGCGCGGCGCTGGCCGTCTGCAAATCCACCCCGGCCGGCAGGGCGACCTGCTGTGCTTTGCGCCGCGCCATGACCTTGAGATCGCCGAGCAAACGCCGCTGATAGACCTTGGACAGACCTTGACGCAAGCGCTCAGCGCACGACTCAAGTTCAAAAGGCACGCTGACCGCGACAACCAGATCCGCTGGGTGATCCGCCCCACTCTCACCGGCCGCTTTGAGGGTGATATTGCCCCCCAGTGACCAGCCGATGTTGGCCAAAGCGGATTCGGGATACTCCGCACGCAAACGTGCGAGCAAAGCTCGCAAATCGACGGTATCGCCCTGGTGATAATTGCGCGGCAAGCGGTTGGGCTCCTCGCCGGCACCGCGCAGTTGCAGTATCAGGCCCGCCCAACCGCGTTCCATCAAGCGGCGCGCGGTACCGCGCAGGTATTTGGATTCAAAGCCACCGGTCAAACCATGGACCAACACCGCCACCGGCTGCCCACGCTGCGGTTTGGCGAACCAGCCCAAATCAACAAAATCCCCATCGGCCAGCTCCCAACGCTCGACGTCCAGCGCCAGATCCGGCAACGCGCGGAACAGGGTGGGCACGACAGTCTGCAGATGCGCGTTGCGCAGCAAAGGGTGCGGTCGGAATGCCGACTCAACAATACGTCCGTGCATCACGCCGAATCCAAGGCCTTGCGGTAGCGGTCCCAATCGAAAAACGGCCCGGGATCGGTTTTGCGCCCCGGGGCGATGTCGCTGTGCCCGGTGATCCGCGCCGGGGTAATGGCTGGCCAACGCGCTTGAATCAGATGGGTCAGACGGATCAACGCACGGTATTGCGCTTGGGTGAAACGATGTGTGTCGGTGCCTTCCAATTCAATCCCGATGGAAAAATCATTGCAGCGTTCGCGCCCGTCGAATTGCGACTGACCGGCATGCCAGGCGCGCGCGGTCAAAGGCACAAACTGCTGTATACCGCCGTCACGGCGCACGAACAGATGCGCCGACACACGCAACTCGGCAATCTCGGCAAAGAATGGGTGCGCCTGAGGATCAAGTGCATTGCAGAACAACTCACGCACATGCGGCCCGCCAAAACAGTCCGGCGGCAGACTGATGGCATGAATGACCAACAAATCAATGTCATCCGACTGCGGACGCTCATCGCAATTGGGCGACGGATAACGCCGCACCCCGGTCAACCAGCCATCCGACAGAATTTTCATAGGCAAAATTCTGCCACAGGGTGAGCACCGCTCGGCGCGAACAGCCAACGCTCATCGTCCCGCTCAGCGCTCAATTCGATCCAATCAATCTCATCGAGCGCTGCATCCAGGCCATAAAGACTGAGCACCATTGCGTCCCAAACCTGGAACTGGCGCAAAGTCTCATGATGATCCTGCGGCAACGACCAGCCGCGCTCATGCCACTCAAAGCTCGGCGCCTGCCCCATGCGCGCCACCCCAAGGCCAGTGGCTTTGGCCCACGCTTCTTTGGCGGTCCACAACGCCAGCGCGGCAGGCTCATATGCGGCACCGGCCAGCGTGTTCAGGATCGCGCGTTCATCCGGCTGGAATTGCCGCTGCGCCAAAGCCCTCCAACGCGCCTGCCGATCACGTGGCTCGACATCAACCCCGATGGGCGAACGGCCCAGGGCCAGGACCACCACATTGCGACTGTGACTGAGGCTGAAATGCCAACCTGAGGGCGCGACGAGCTCGGGCTTGCCGTAGGGACCGCGCTTGATGCGCACATCGGCACCCAGCGTTTGGCCAAGCATCTGATTACGCAGCGCATGCGCCAGCGGACGCAAGCTGCGCGGCGCCAATTCAGGAACCCGGCACACCCACACCGTGCACATCAGAAATATCTCATCAGGCTGAAGTCCCACCTATCCTCACGCGAGGCTCGCTCATGCTCAAACTGCAAGCGTAGCCCCCAACGCGAACTGATCTGCCAATGTTGCCCGGCGCGCATCACCGTTCGCCAATCATCATCACCGGCGATCTGCCCGTGGCGACGCGCGCGCTGCACGGACAACCGCCACGGCCAGTGGTCGTCCCAATGTCCGCGCAGCAATAGCTCGGCGGCGTGTTCAACACCGCGCTGGCCACCTTCGCCCAGCAACACCGCGCCCTGCCCCAAGAGCGAGAGCGTGACGCCGTACGACCAACTCAAACCCAGCCCCGCCTCAACGCGCCATAACCCTTGCGGATCAGCCAGCTCACGCCGATAACCCGCACCAACCTGCCATGACCAGGGGCGAAACCAGTCATCGCGCGGCGGCAATGAGCGCACCTTGATCAGACTGAATTCATGCAATCGCCAAGTGCCGGCCCGCACGCCAAGACGCGTATCCAACACCGAGATTTCGCTGTCGGCGGACAAGCCATGCAAACCATCCAGCCCATCGTGCAAGGCCGGGCGCCAACCCAGCAGCAGTTCGCTGCGCTCCTCCTGAAAGCGCACGCCGCTGACAATGCGCTGGGTGCGATGACTCTGATCCGGCGATGCGGGATCGGTCGCGACTTGCCACAGCGATGATCCAACAGCCTGACTGCGGGCCTGCAAGGCCTGGTTTTCCAGACTCAGCCAGCGCGACCTTTGCACCTCGGACGGCGGCCGCCCCAGCACACCCGTGGCGCTGCGATAACGCGCCAGATCGGCCAACGTCTCAAGCGCACGCGGCGACTCAGGCATGGGACCGCCCTTGGGGGCCAGCGCGGCCTGCACGGCTTCACGCTCCGGGTCATTGAGTTGATCGATGCGCAGGCGCAGGGTGGCGCGCAGCGAGGGGCGATAGTCAATCCGTTCAACCAGCCCGAAACGCTGCAGACGGCGAACCGTATCCACCGGCGCGGCGAACAACTCAAAACCGTCGGTCAACGGCAAATCGGGACGCACAGCCTGGAGCAAGGCGAGCAACTGGAAGCTGCAATTCTCATCCAGAAAGAAATAGTCGAATTCGACGTCGCGCAGTTCCCACAGATGGGCCAGGAGAAAATCGATCTCGGCGGCATTGAGCTTGAGCCGATATTCCCAAAGAGCACGCTGCTCCAGGTAAGCGTATTCGGTCACTTTGTCGTAGTAAGGGCCGAGTCCAAAGCGACCAGCGTAGCCCCCAGCCAGACCTTTCAGGGCATAGCTCAAACCAGGTGCATCTTGGGTTTGCGCAGCAAAGTTCACCGCCCAGGCCAGCAGCGGATTGCCGTCGGCATCCAGGCGCAGAAAGGTGTGACCAAATGTCGAGGAGGGATTGCCGAGATAGGCCGACGCCAGCACCAGCGTCACGCCCTGAGTGTTGAGCCGTTGGCGCCATTGCTGATAGGCCGGACATTCCACATCAGGCGCCGCGGCAAGCGCCTTCTCCGCACGCATCAATTCCCAGCGCGCCGGAAAACGGCAACGCAACGACGGCTCACGCGCAAATTCCTGCACAGTCGCCTGCCATTCCGCCCGCGGATTCTGGTGGCCATCGGGGCTGAGAAAAAAACTGTCGCTGTCGACTCGGCTCAGGCCGTCGTCGTCGGCGTGCAACAAAGCCATCCAGGCGCGTTGCGAACCAAGCGGAGGGGTCTCATCAAGGCTGGCGGCCGCGCAAATCGCCGGCAGCATCAGCGCAATGCCCAGCCAAATGCGCCAATCGCGAACACAATCGCCCTGCCGCTGCCGCCTGAAATCTGTGATCTGAGTCACAACCGGAGTCGCATTCCCGCCCCGCCAGTGGCGGACAAGCCTGTGCGCCAGGTTTACGCAAAGCCAATCGTGCCGTTGTTTAGCCACGTTCACAGCCGCTGTGTGCCGTTTTCGGCCGCGTGACACCACCCCGATTCAGGGGGCAAGGGCATGTTGCCGGTAACTTGCGAGCGCCAACAAGGCGGGCATAGTATGGCGGCGGACCATATTTCCGGTTCATTCACTGAAAATCAGTAGGGGAGTTGCAAAATGAAGAAATTGATCACGGGTGCGATTTTGCTGGGTGCGGCAAACGCGGCGTCGGCTGTCGCTCCAGGCGGCCCGAACTGCGGTTGGGGCAACATGTTGTTCCAGGGTCAGTCTGGCATTGTTTATCACTTCCTGGCGTCGACCACCAACGGCACCTCGGGTAACAACACCTTCGGCATGACCTCGGGCACCAACGGCTGCTCCACCGACGGCACCTTGACCTATGGCGGCAAAGCTATGGTCAGCGCCATGCTGGACGAGTTCTCCGAAGATGTGGCACGTGGTGAAGGCGACGCCCTGACCGCAGTGGCCGTGGCTTTCGGCATCGAAGCCGATGACCGTGCGACGTTTGCTCGCATGACTCACGAAAACTTCGAAGTGATCTTCCCGAGCGCCGACGTCACCGCTGACCACGTCATCGCCAGCCTGGAAAGCCTGATCAAAGCTGATCCGCAGCTGGCCAAGTACGCCGCCTAAAATCCTGCGTACAATCAGCGGCCGGCTGCAACCGGCCTGATATCAGGCCCGACATCCTTGCTGGATGCCGGGCCTTTCTGTTTTTCACTTCCCCGTGCCCCCATCATGCGGACATTGACGATTGCTGTTGTCGGACTCTTGCTGGCCTCACCCGCGCTGGCGGAATCTGCCAGCGTCGAGGATTACATCCTCAAAGCTCAGGAGCAGCAGCTCGCGAGTGATCCTGTCTGGCTCAATCTCGGTCACTACGATCGTCGCGGCGACGAGGACACGCCACGCGTCCGCAGCCAGGTTGACGATGACAAGTTCTTCCTGGCACAGACCGGTCGCGTCGACAGCGCAGCGGAACTCGAAGCGACCCTGCGCGCGCTCTTCGCACCGCAGTCCCAGGACAATCAGCACGCCCGCTGCCGCTTTCCGGCACGCGAATCCTGGCTACAGAGTCAACTCGGCTTCTCGTCCGAACAACTGCCCAGCGTCAACTGCCCGGACTACGAGCAATGGCGCAGCATCGTCAAAGCCGAACGGGTCACCTTGATCTTTCCGTCCTATTACTTGAACAGCCCGTCATCGATGTTCGGGCACACCCTGCTCCGGCTGGACCCGGCCGATGAATCGCACTCCGAATGGCTGTCCTGGGCGGTCAATTTCGGGGCCGAAGTCACCCCTGGTGACAATTCCATGTTCTATGCCTTCAAAGGGCTCACCGGCGGCTATCCGGGGCGCTTCAATGTGGAGCAGTACTACCGCAAGATTCAGGAGTACAACCGCGACGAAAATCGCGACATCTGGGAATACCCACTCAACCTCAACGCCGAAGAAACCGAGCGCATGGTGTTGCATCTGTGGGAACTCAAAGAAATCGATTTCGACTACTACTTCTTTGACGAAAATTGCTCTTATCGGGTTATGGAGCTGCTCGAAGTGGCCCGCCCGGGCCTGGAATTGACTGACCGCTTCGAGAACACCGCGATCCCTATCGATACCGTGCGCGGCGCGCTGGACAACGGCCTCGGCACTGATCGCGTGTACCGCCCATCCAAAGCCAGCGAGCTGAAAGATCGCCTGCGCTACATCCCGGATTACCTGCACCCGCAGGTGATCGCGCTGAGCCGGGACCCGGCCCAGATGGAGCAGGATTGGTTCACTGCACTGGACGGCCCGATGCAGGCGCGCGTAATTGAGGCGGCCTACAAATACTTGCGCTACCGCCAAGTCGGACTGGAGCGCGACGCCGATGCGGCGAAATCCAGCTTCAAACTGCTGAGCGCCCTGCGCCATCACGCCGACGCCCTGCCGCGCGAAGAAACAACCGCTCCCGGCCCGCCCGATCTGGGTCATGGCAGCCGCCGCCTGAGCGTCGGCCTGGGCCACGTCGAAGATCTGGACTATCTCAACTTCGGCCTGCGCTTGTCGCTGCACAGCCTGGAGGAACGGCGCTACGGTTTTCTCGAGGGCGCGCAGATCAATCTGGGCAACTTTGAAGGGCGCCTGGATGAAGACGGCAATGTGCGTCTTGAGCGCATCGATGTGGTCGATATCTTCTCACTCAGCCCCCGCAATGGTTTCTTCAAACCGCTGTCGTGGAAAGTCATCACCGGGCTGGAGCGCGAATGGATTGCGGGCCGCGAGCGTCAGGTTGCGCATGTGACGGGCGGCGCCGGCTACAGCACCGCACTGGCCCCGGGCGTGCAAACCTTTGCCCTGGCCATGGCGCGGCTGGAGCACAACAGTCAGTTCTCGCACGAGGTGGAACCGGCAGCCGGTGTTCTGACCGGTTTGCTGTGGCATTTCGACCAGCACACCGCGCGTCTGGAACTTGGCGGCGAAAAATTTGCCAATGGTGTGTCGCGTCGGCGCGCCGTTTATCGGCATGGTTTTGCTCTCAACGCTGCGCATGCGCTGTCGTTCAACCTGGAGCGCTACTGGGGTGATGTTGACCACAGCACCCGTGCGACGCTGCGCTACCACTACTACTACGCCCCATGATCAAACGACCGTTGACCCTTCTTCTCGGCCTGGCTACTGCGGCCAGCTTGTCGGCCTGCAGCCTGATGCCAGCCGATCCCGCCGCCGGTGAACTGCCGTTGCCGGACATCGACTATCAAAGCTTTGTGCTCGACAACGGTCTGACCCTGATCGTGCACGAAGATCGCAAAACCCCGATCGTCGCCGTCAACGTCTGGTATCACGTCGGTTCCAAAAACGAACAGAGCGGTCGCACCGGTTTTGCGCATTTGTTCGAGCATCTGATGTTCAACGGTTCGGAAAACTACAACGATGAGTTCTTCCGTCCGCTGGAGAATGTCGGCGCGACGGGTTTGAACGGCACCACCAATGCTGATCGCACCAATTACTTCGCCAATGTCCCCACCCCCTCGCTGGACACCCTGCTGTGGCTGGAATCGGACCGCATGGGCCATCTGCTCGGCGCGATCGACCAGGCCAAGCTGGACGAGCAGCGCGGCGTGGTGCAGAACGAAAAGCGCCAGAGAGAAAACCAACCCTACGGCAAGATCTGGGATCTGATTCCGCGCTACAGCTATCCGGAAGGTCATCCCTATTCGTGGAGCGTGATCGGCTCGATGGAGGATCTCAACGCGGCCAGCCTGGATGACGTGAAACACTGGTTCCAGACTTGGTACGGCGCGGCCAATGCGGTGATCGTGATTGCTGGCGACATCGACGCCGAGACCGCCAAAGCCAAGGTTGAGGAATACTTCGGCAACATTCCAGCCGGCCCACGCCTGCAGCGCCCGCAGGCCTGGCCAGCGCCGATGAGCGACACGCGCAGCGTCACCGTTCAGGACGACGTGCCGCAAGCGCGCAGCTACTTCGTCTGGAATGTTGCACCCAATTTCAGCCGTGATTTGGTTCATCTGCAAACCGCCGCGGACGCGCTGGCTAACGGTAAAACCAGTCGGCTCTATCGCAGCCTGGTGCATGAGCAGCAACGCGCCACCGATGTCGGCGCTTTCGTGCTCCCACGCGAGTTGGGCTCGCAGTTCATGGTCTGGGTCACTGCGCGTCCTGGCGAAAACATCGCGGAACTGGAAGCGCAGGTTGTCGACGCGGTTGAGACGCTGATCGCACAAGGCCCCAGCGCCGATGAACTGGAGCGCAGCCGCACCGGGCTTTATGTCGGCATGCTGCGCGGCATGGAGCAGGTTGGCGGCTTTGGTGGCAAATCCGACCTGCTGGCCAGCGCGGCGGTGATCGCGGGCGACCCGGGAGCCTGGAAAGATGAACTGGAATGGCTGCGGGCTGCCACACCGGATTCCGTGAAAGCCAGTCTGGACACTTGGCTCAGTCAAGGCCACCTGCGCTTGCGCGTGGAGCCAAGCAAACCTGGCAGCACCAGCGGCCATGATGTGGACCGCAGCCAACTGCCTGAACCGGGCGCCGCCAAAGCCCTGAAATTGCCACCGATGCAGCGGGCCAAGCTGTCCAACGGGCTGGACGTGGTCCTGCTGGAACGGCGGGAATTGCCGCTGGTGGAAATGCGTCTGCTCAGCCGCGGCGGTTATTCCGCCGATCCCAAGGGCAAGGAAGGTCTGGCCACACTGAGTATGGGCATGCTGGATGAAGGCACCTCCTCGCGCAGCGCGCTGGAGATTGCCACGGCGCTGGATACGCTCGGCGCGAGCATTTCTACCGGCGCTTCACTCGACCTCAACAGCGTGAGTTTGTCTGCGGTGACAACACGCCTGGAGCCAGCTCTCGACATTTATCGCGACATCATTCGTGACCCGGCCTTCCCGGCCGAGGAAATCGAACGCCTGCGACCGCGCATTCTGGCCGGGATCGCCCAGGAAAAGGCCAGTCCGTTCCAGGCTGCACTGCGCATCCTGCCGCCACTGCTCTACGGCGATCAGCACCCCTACGGCGTGCCCATGACCGGCAGTGGCTATACGCAGAGTGTTCAGTCGATCACGCGGGACGACATCGTGCGCTTTTATGAGCAGCGCATCGCGCCACAAAACAGCCAGTTGTTGGTGGTCGGTGACATCGACATGGCCACTCTTCAACCGCTGCTGGAATCTCGCTTCGGGGATTGGATCAGCGATCAGGCCAGCCCGCCGCCGTCGGCCACGCAACAAGCCTTGGCACCACAGCAGCGTATTTTCCTGGTCGACAAACCCGGCGCGCCGCAAACCGTCATTCTGGCCGGCCACCTGGCCCCATCGCCGCGGGATGCAGACGAACTGGCCATGCAGGCTGCCAACACCGCATTCGGCGGTATGTTTACCTCGCGCATCAACATGAATCTGCGCGAGGACAAGCATTGGTCCTATGGCGCCGGCAGCGCCATTTTCAGCGCGCATGATCAGCGTCCGTTCATCGTGTACAGCCGCGTGCAGGGCGACAAAACGGTTGCCTCCATGCGTGAGGTGCAGCGAGAGCTGCGCGATCTCATCGGTAAACGCCCGATCCGCGCCGACGAGTTACGCGCGGTGGTGCGCAACGAAACCCTGTCACTGCCCGGTCGCAACGAGTCGCTGGGTCAGCTGGCCGGCTCGGCCGCCCGCATCTTAAGCCTGGATCTGCCCGACGATTACTACAATCAACTGGTTGATCAACTCAACGCCATGAGTCTTGAGGACGTCCAAGCTGGCGCACGCAAACTGGTCCACCCGCAGGCTCTGACTTGGGTGTTGATCGGAGACATGGCCAGCCACCGCGACGCTCTCAACGCGCTGGATTGGGGTCCGGTGACCGAATTGTCGTTGGATTGAACATGATTACGGCCTTGTTCGTGCTGCTGTGCGGCGCTGCCCTGAGCGGCCTGTGGGTCTGGATGCAGTGGCGTCAGCGCGCGGCCGTGATGGACGATGTCCGCCCGTATGTCCACGGCGCGCTCGCCGCTCTCGTGCTGGTCACGCTGGTGATGAGTTTGGATCAAAACGATCCGGAGCACGGCTGGCGACTGCTGGCGATCTTTCTGACCATCGCCACCGGTATGCTGCTGTTTCTCAAGCGTCAGCGCCAACACGCCTTCCCCGGAGCTCTGATGGCATTGCACATCGCTTTGGGGGCGGTCGCTCTCGGCGTCACCGCCTGGGCTTTGATGCGTTGATATGGCCTGGCTGCACGTCATCTTGTTTCAGCCGGAAATTCCACCCAACACCGGCAATGTGATCCGTCTGTGCGCCAACACTGGCGCGCAACTCCATCTCATCGAACCTCTGGGCTTTCAGATCGATGACAAGCGTTTGCGCCGCGCAGGCCTGGACTACCACGAATTCGCCTCGCTGCGTGTCCACGCCGATCTGGATCAGTGTCTGTCCGCGCTGAACGCCGAGCAAAACAAACCGGTGCGTTTGTTTGCCCTGACCACGCGCGGCGCCGTGAGTAGCCACGCGACTCAATTCGAGCCGGGCGACGCCGTACTGTTTGGTCCGGAAACCCGCGGCCTGGATCAAAGCCTGATCGACAGCCTGCCACCGGCTCAACGCCTACGCATACCACTGCGCCCGGATAACCGCAGTTTGAACCTGTCCAATGCGGTCGCGGTGATTGTCTACGAGGCATGGCGTCAGCAAGGCTTTTGCGGCGGTTCCTAAGATCCGCGCCGCCAAGTCTCTCAACGCTGGCATGGATGCCGACACCGCAGTCAAACTCGCATACAAAAACCTTGCCAACCTTGGCGGGCGCCCCGGTAGAATAGGCCTATGACCATTCACCATCCATTTGTATGAAACAAGCTCTGGGCCTGAAACTCAGCCAGGGTTTAAGCCTGACCCCGGCCCTGCAGCAAGCCATCAAGCTGTTGCAGATGTCGACACTGGATTTGCAGCAGGAAATTCAGGACGCGCTTGAAGGCAACCTGATGCTGGAGCGTGACGACGCCGAGAGTGAGGTCGACCCGGTCAGCACATCAGATGAACGCGAAGAACGCCCGGTCAGCGAAAATCGCGAAACGGCCGAGGTCGGTGAGAGCGAGCAAATTCCCGACGAACTGCCCAACGATTTTGAGTGGGATGACGTTTACACCGGCAGTTCAACCGGCGACCGGGAAGCCGATCAAGCGCTTTACGATTATCGGCAAGCCAATATCCACAGTGGCCCGGACCTGAAAAGTCATTTGCAGGAGCAAGTCGCGCTGGAAGAACTCAGCGACGCCCAGGCGCTGGCCATGGATTACCTGATTGACGCACTTGATGAGCGCGGCTTTCTCTCTGACCCGGACAATTCGGTCGAAGAGATCGCGGCACGCTGTTCCATCACCGAGGACGAGATGGATGTGCTGCTGGCACGGCTGCAAGCCTGCGATCCATCCGGTGTTGGGGCACGCAGTCTGAACGAATGTTTGCTGATTCAGCTTGCTGGCCTGCCGGAATCTCCGAGCCGGGCGTTGGCCCGCTGCCTGGTGCGGGATCATCTGGATACTTTGGCTCAGCCCAACCCCTACGCGCGACTGCGCCATGTTCTGCCCGGCCCGGAAGTCAGCAAGGACGCCTTTGAGCAAGCCCTGAGTTTGCTGCGTGGCCTGACCCTGGACCCCGGCGCGGGATTCATTCCCCACGAACAGCAATATGTCGCGCCGGATGTTTATGTGCGTAAGGTGGAAGGCAACTGGCAGGCCAGCATCAATCCCGATATATCACCCAAACTCCGCATTAACGGGTCCTATCAAGATCTGGTCAAGCGCGCCGATAACAGTCCTGATCAGAAGCTGTTGAAGCAGCATCTGCAGGAAGCCCGTTACTTTTTACACAGTCTCAAAAGCCGCAACGAGACCCTGCTTAAAGTCGCACAAGAAATAGTTGATCGGCAGCGAGGTTTCCTGGAATATGGACCTGAGGCCATGCGCCCTCTGGTGTTGCGTGACATCGCCGGAAAGCTCGGAATCCACGAATCTACCGTGTCCCGGGCCACCGCGCACAAGTACATGCATACACCGCGAGGTTTGTATGAACTCAAGTACTTTTTCTCTAGCGCCGTGAGCACGGCAGAAGGAGGTAGCTGCTCGGCAACTGCGATCCAGGCCATGATCCGCAGGCTCGTCAACGAGGAAAATCCCGCCAAACCCTTGAGCGACAACCGTCTGACCCAAATATTGAAAGATGAGGGCATTCAAGTCGCTCGACGCACGGTCGCCAAATACCGTGAAGGCATGAACATTCCTCCGTCGCACGAGCGCAAACGCATGGCCTAAACAGACCGCAGCCGGGTAAACCGGTTGAGCATGACCGGTACCGGTTGCGGAATCCGTCTCGTTACAGGAGAGCAACACATGAATCTGAATATCACCGGTCATCACGTCGATCTCACGACGCCTTTGCGCGAATTTGTCGAGAACAAGTTGCAGCGCATTGAGCGACATTTCGAGAATATGATTGATGCCAATGTGATCCTCACCGTGGAGAAGGACCGGCATGTCGCAGAAGCGACGCTGCATGCCCGCGGCGCCAACCTCCACGCCGAGGCGGAGTCGGACAACATGTACAAAGCCGTCGACAAGCTGATTGACAAGCTCGACCGTCAGACCTGTAAGCACAAGGAAAAGCACACCGATCATCACCAGCGCGAAGGCCTACGCGCCGCCGCTGAACTCTTGCAATAGCAACACGCTTTAAAGCGTCATCAAACCACGACGGTGGGCATGGCATCATGTCCACCGTTTTTTGTTTGTAATGGCAGAATAACGCCATACACACGATAGCCCGACCGAAGGACCCATTATGAATCTCGCCGAGTTTCTCAAGCCCAGTGCCGTGACTATCAATTCCGATATCGGCAGCAAAAAGCGCGCCCTGGAAGAAGTCAGCCGTCTGCTGACAGCCCATGCCGAGCTGGTTTCGGAAAAAGATGTTCTGACCAGCCTGATCAACCGGGAAAAACTCGGAAGCACGGGCTTGGGTGCGGGGGTCGCAATTCCACACGGCCGCCTCAAAGGTCTGGAATCCGCGGTTGCCGCGTTCGTCAAACTGCAGCAGCCCATCGACTACGATGCCAACGACGAGCAGCCCGTGGATCTGTTGGTCGGTTTGCTGGTACCGCAGGACGCGACCGCCGAACACCTGCAAATTCTGGCCAAGATCGCCGAAATGTTCCGGGATGAAAGTCATCTCGCCGCCATTCGCGATGCGCCCGATAGCGAAACCTTGCACGCCCTGTTAACCCACTATCAGGCCAGCTGACATGGCCACCGGCCAGTTTCACGGGGTCTTGATTGAAGTGGACGCTTGCGGCGTACTGATCACCGGACCGGCCGGTGCCGGCAAGAGCCAACTGGGTCTTGAGTTGATCAGCCGAGGTCATGGTTTTGTGGGCGACGACGCCGTGGATATCAAACGCAGCGGCGACACGCTGAGTGGATGCGGTGTGGACGAATGTGCCGAGTTCCTGGCCCTGCGCTGCGGTGTGGTGGTCAACGTCCGCCGTCAGTTCGGTGCCGACAGCTTGCGCGCGCAAAGCTCTGTGGATGTCATCGTCAGCCCTGGGCCAGCGCTGCTGCCGAGTGAGCCTATCCCGCAGTTCGACATTCTCGGCCTCAAACGCCCGCAGCATTTTGTCGCCACCTTGCCCGGCTCCGCAGAAACCATCGAAGCCCTGGTCCGACATTGGCACGACCTGCAAAGCGGCTACGACGCGGCAGCCGATCTCGCGGCTCGTCAGGCTGCGCGCATGACCAGCGCATCGTAATGGTCGAACAGCGTCAGGAACTGTTGATTGTCAGCGGCCTCTCGGGCGCCGGCAAAAGTATCGTCCTCGATATGCTTGAGGACCTCAATTACTACTGCATCGACAATTTGCCGCTGAGCATGCTGGGCACCCTGCACCCCCGCGCCCTGGCCCAGACCGACGTTCGCTGTAACCGCATGGCCATTGGCATTGATGCACGCACCGGCGGACAAATCGAGCAGGTTCCTGAGTTGATCAGCAATCTGCGCGAAGCCAATCCCAGCTTCCACACCCGGGTGATGTTCCTCCACGCCGACACCGATGTTCTGTTGCGGCGCTTTTCCGAAACCCGACGCAAACACCCACTGACCAACGCTCGCACCAGCTTGAGCGATGCACTGGCCGCAGAGCGGCAGTTGCTCGAACCGGTGGCCGAAATCGCGGATTTCACCATCGACACCACGCAGACCAATCTGCATGAATTGCGCGAGAATATCCGCGCGATTCTGGCCGGTGACAGCGAAAGCCAGATGATGTTGCAGTTGCAATCCTTCGGCTTCAAATATGGCGTGCCGGACGGCGTTGATCTGGTCTTTGATGTGCGTTGTCTGCCGAACCCACATTGGGAACCGTCCCTGCGCAAGCTGACGGGACGTGATCCTGCGATTCGTGAATGGCTGGAGCAGCAAGCCCCGGTTCAGGCCATGGGGCAGGATATTCTCAGCTTTTTGCGCAACTGGCTGCCGGCCTATCAGCAACAGAATCGCAACTACCTCACGGTGGCAATTGGTTGCACCGGGGGCCAGCACCGTTCCGTTTACCTGGTCGAACACCTGGCCAGCGCGCTGTCGGACGCCGATCTCAAAATCCTCGTCCGTCACACCGAGATTCGATAACCATGGCTGTTGCCGTACTTTTGATCACTCACGGCCGGCTCAGCCAGCATCTGGTCGACACCGTTACCGAGATGCTGGGAGGGCGGTTGAGCCTCACCACCGAGGTCCTTGAAGTGCGCACGGTGCAGGACCCGGACATTCTGGTGAAACAAGGCTTGCGACTCATCGACAAGCTCGACCAGGGCGATGGCGTTCTGTTGCTCACCGATGCATTCGGGTCAACGCCCAGCAACATCGCCAACAAGGTTGCTCAACAGGGTCGTTGTCGCGTTGTTGCCGGGCTCAACCTACCCATGTTGATCCGCATCTACAACTATCCAAAACTCAAATTGGATGCGCTTGCGCGTGCCGCCTTGGAGGGCGGACAACGCGGCGTGATTCTTTGTGAAGGCCACCGCTGATGATGACTCAAACCACCTCTCAGAGCCGCGAGCTCGCCATCGTCAACAAATTGGGTCTGCATGCTCGCGCTGCGGCCAAGCTGGTTACCCTGGCCGGGCAGTTCGATGCCGACATCGTGCTGCGGCGTGACGGCCGCCAGGTCAATGGGAAAAGCATGATGGGAGTGCTCATGCTGGCCGCCGCGCAGGGCACGGTTATCACCGCAGAGGCCAGCGGCGCAGACGCGAGTGCCGCACTGGATGCTCTGGCGACGCTGGTGGCCGATCGATTCGGCGAAGAGGCCTGAGTGAGCATGGGCAATAACGCTCACCTGCAAGGCATCGGCGTTTCGCGCGGCATCGCGCTGGGACGTGTCCACAAGCTCCACGGCGACGATTTTGATGTGCCCGAGCGGCGCCTGTCGGACATTGAGGTCGAAGATGAATGTGAGCGTTATACCGCTGCGCGGCAGAAAGCCAAGTTGCAGCTGCGCAATATTCGCGAACGTATCCCCGCGGATACCCCGCGTGATATTGCCTCGTTTATCGACACCCATCTGCTGATGCTGGACGACCGCACGCTGTCCGACGCGGTCACCGACATGATTCGCGGCGAGCATATCAACGCAGAGTTCGCACTCAATCGCCAATGCGAAAATCTGGTCGCGGTGTTTGAGCAGATGGATGACGCTTATCTGCGCAGCCGCCGTGACGACGTCGAACACGTGGTCGTGCGTATTCAGCGCATATTGATCAAGGGCGATAAGAATCTGGATGTTTCGGCCGAGACGGAACCCGCCGTGGTCGTGGCCGATGACATCACGCCAGCCGACGTGATTCTGCTCAACCAGCAAGGTGTTGCTGGCTTCGTCACCGAATATGGTGGGCCACTGTCACACACGGCAATCCTGGCGCGCAGTCTCGGTTTGCCCGCCCTGGTTGGGGTGCATAACGCACGCCGTATGGTCAATGATGGCGATGAAATCGTCATTGACGGTCAACGCGGCGAGGCGATTGGTTCACCCACCGCAGACGAGCGCAGCGAATACGAACAGCGCCATCGCGCCGAGGCGCGTTTCCGCGCCATCCTCGAACAGCTGCGAGATGTGCCCTCGGTAACCGCCGACGGCCACCCGATTGAACTGCTGTGCAACATCGAGTTACCCGCTGATACCGCTCACGCCCACGGCGTTGGCGCAGCAGGCGTGGGCCTGTATCGCACCGAGTTCTTGTATATGAATCGCAGCGATACGCCGGACGAGGACGAGCAATACCAGGCCTACCTCAGCGTGATTCAGGCGGTACAAGGCCCTATAACCATCCGCACCCTGGATCTGGGCGCCGACAAACAAGTCGATTCGGGGCGCATCCAGGGCCCAACGCCCAACAACCCGGCCCTGGGCCTGCGTGCCATTCGTTTGTGCCTCAAGGATGAAGAACTGTTCCGGGTTCAGTTGCGTGCGCTGCTGCGCGCCTCAGCGCACGGCAAGGTCAAGGTCATGCTGCCCATGATCTCCAACCTGGAAGAGCTCTTGCGCGCCCGCGCCCTGATTGACGAGCTCAAACAAGAACTGAGCAATGAGGGCCGCGCTTTCGATGCCGAGCTGCCAGTCGGCGCCATGATTGAGGTGCCAGCGGCAGCACTGGCCGCCAATATGCTTGCGCCGCATGCCGACTTCTTCTCGATCGGGACCAATGACCTGATCCAATACACCCTGGCCATCGACCGTGTGGATGATGAGGTCAACTACCTCTACGACCCACTCCACCCGGCCGTGCTCAATCTCATTCACATGACCATTGCGGCCGGTCAGCGACGCGGCATTCCGGTATCGATGTGCGGCGAAATGGCCAGCGATACGCGTTACACCCGCCTGTTGCTGGCCTTGGGGCTGACGGAATTCTCGATGCACCCGTCCAGCGTGCTTGAGGTCAAAAAACTCATCCGCGAATCCAACCTTACCGAGTTGCGGGCCGTTGGCCAGCGCCTCATCGACACTCACGATCCGGATGAAGTGCAAGCGCTGATCGAGCAACTGGCCACCGTGCCTGACGCGGACAACAGCAACTGACATGCGCCTGCGTATGGACAACAACAGCGACAGCGTGGCACTTTAGGCAGGTTTCGGTGCATGTCGTCATTGCGACATGTCGATCATCACAATAAATGAACCGGGGGATATCCATGGGCACAGCGCTGGAAAACCAGACGCCGTTGGCACGACTCTATCATTGGGAAAAAACCTCAGGCGACAAGGTGCATTTCACCCAGCCTGTCGGGGATGGTCAGGTGGCGGAATACACCTGGAAACAAGCCATGCAACAGGTCCGCAGCATGGCTGCGCACCTCAAGTCCCTGGACTTGCCGGCGGGCTCGAACATCGCACTAATCGGCAAGAATTCGGCGCATTGGATGATGGCCGACTGGGCAATCTGGATGGCCGGACACTGCACCGTGCCGATCTACCCAACCCTGAACGCGGAAACTGTCGCCTACATCCTGGACCACAGCGAAGCCAAACTGCTGTTTGTCGGCAAACTGGATGATTGGGACCACATGAAGCCCGGCGTCCCAGACGACATGCCGATGATCAACCTGCCTCTGGCGCCGCCGAACGATGGTCAGTCCTGGGATGAACTGGTCGCGGCCACCGCGCCGCTGGAAGGCGAGCCCGACCGCGGCATGGAAGAACTCGCCACCATCGTCTACACCTCGGGCTCCACCGGCCAACCCAAAGGGGTCATGCACAACTTCAACGCTTTTCGCGTATGCGGCAGCAGCATGACCGACCTGATGGAAACCAAGGGTCTGCGCGTGGGCGAAGACGACCGCCTGCTGTCCTATCTGCCGCTGGCCCACGTGTTCGAACGCGTGTGCGTGGAGAATCTGTCGATTTACCGTGGCTGCCAAGTGTTCTTTGCCGATTCGTTAGACACTTTTGTGCAGGATTTGCAGCGCGCGCGCCCGACCATTTTCTTCTCTGTACCCCGTCTGTGGACCAAGTTCCAGGCCGGTGTCTGCGCCAAGCTGCCACTGAAGAAGCAGAAAGTGCTGTTCCGCATCCCGCTGCTCGGCAGCAAGGTCAAGAACAAGGTTCTGACCCAACTGGGCCTGCAGCACGTGCGCTTTGCCGGCACCGGTTCGGCCCCGTTGTCGGCCGACACCATCAATTGGTACCGCAGCCTGGGGCTCGAACTGCTGGAAGGCTACGGCATGAGCGAGAACATGGCGTACTCGCATTTCAACAAGCCCGGCGAAGCGCAGGTCGGCACCGTGGGAACAAACAACCCGGGTGTTGTGACCAAGATCGGCGACAACGGCGAGATTCTGATCAAGAGTCCAGCCGACATGGTGGGCTACTTCAAGGATGAGGAAAAAACCCGCGAAAGCTTCACCGAGGACGGCTTCCTCAAAACCGGCGACATGGGTGAAATCGACAACAGTGGACGTCTCAAGATCACCGGTCGCGTGAAAGAACTGTTCAAGATCAGCAAAGGCAAATACGTGGCGCCTGCGCCGATCGAGAACAAGATCGTCAACCACCCGGCGATTGAGGCCGTGTGTGTCGCTGGCGCCAATCAGCCCGCCACGTTTGCCCAGATCATGTTGTGCGAAGAAGCTCAAGCGCAGGCACAAAGTGATGAGGGCCGCAGCGAGCTGGAGCATGAAATCTCGGAGCTGATTGATCAGGTCAACACCAGTCTGGATCATCACGAACGCATGCAGTTTGCCGTCGTGGTGAAGGAGCAGTGGGGCATCGAGAACGGATTCCTCACGCCCACCATGAAGATCAAACGCAACGTGCTTGAGAAGCACTATGAGCCCAAGATCGAAACCTGGTATGCGGCGCGCAAGAAGGTCATCTGGGACCACTGATCTGAGGTACCCGACGACTGCTGCACCCGGCGGCAGTCGTCACTCTCCTGCATCGCAGGACCACAACGAAAACAGACCGACCAAGAGAGTCGGATGTGAGGAGAACATGTCAAGGACGTCAAAGGTCAGCCGCGCGCTGGCCACGGTCGCAATTGCGACATTCAGCCTGAGCGCTTGCAACGGGGGGCGCGATGAAGGGGCCTCCGCTGGTGGCTATCACGTCAGCATCAAACGCACCGACTTCGGCATCCCGCACATCACGGCGGACAACTTTTCCAGCTACGGTTACGGCTACGGTTATGTTCACGCCGAGGACAACCTTTGTGTTCTGGCCGAAGACCTGCTGACCATACGCGGCCAACGTTCGCGCTATCTCGGTCGCGATGGCAGCTACAGCATTCCGGCCAACGGCAACACCAGCAGCAACGTGGATTCAGATTTCTTCTGGACCATGCTGGCCACGCCCGAGGCCATTGCCACGATCCGTGACAATTCAGACCCGGAAGCCTTGCAGGCCTCACGTGGTTTCGTTGCCGGCTACAACCGCTATGTGCGCGAGCTGCGCGCCGGACAGCATCCTGGACGTCATGCCAGTTGTCGCGATGCGGAATGGATCGGACCGATCAGCGAAGACGACATGTTCCGGCGTTTTTATCGTCTGGCCGTGCTCGCCTCATCGTCGGTGTTCGTCAGCGAAATCGCCACTGCCGCGCCTCCCGGACTGGACAACCTCCCGCTGCTCCCGGCCAGTGCGGAGCAGATCAGCAAGCTGGATCCTGCGGATGTGCCTCTGGCTGGCGGCCTGCCCATCGGCTCGAACATGTACGCCCTGGGACCGGAGGCCACCCAGGACGGCTCATCGATGCTGTTCGGCAATCCGCACTTTCCCTGGCAAGGCACTGAGCGTCTGTACCTGGCGCACGGCATTCTGCCGGACACCAATATCATGGGCGCGGGCCTCTACGGTGTGCCGGCCGCGTTGATTGGCTTCAATCAAAATTTTGCCTGGAGCCATACCGTTTCCACCGCGTATCGGTTCAGCTTCTACGAGCTCGACCTGAACCCGCTCAACCCCACTCAGTATTTCTATGACGGTGAGCTGCGCGATATGCAGGCCAGCGAGGTCGAGATTGAGATTTTGGAGGACGATGGCAGCATCAGCACGGAGTCACGCACGCTGTATCGCTCGCACTACGGCCCGATGTTGGAACTTCAGGTTTCAGGCCTCCCCATCCTCGAATGGACGCCGCTCAAGGCGTACACGCTGCGGGATGCGAACGCGGAAAACTTCCGTTTGATGAATCAATTCTTCCGTTGGAACCGCGCCAAGAGCTTGGAGGAATTCATTGATCTCCACAGCTCGGTGCTGGGTACGCCATGGGTTAACACCGTTGCAACCGGGCCGGGCCAAGGCGTGTATTACGGGGATGTCACGGTGGTTCCGAACGTACCGGACAGCAAAGTCACCACCTGCGGTGCCCAACCGCTGCAAACCGCGCTCGGCCTGCTGATGCCGGGCCTGCCAATTCTGCAAGGTTCACGTTCGGCCTGCGAATGGGACAGCGATGACGACGCCCCCGCTCCCGGTATTTTTGGCCCCTCCAACCTGCCCAAACTGCGCCGCAATGACTGGGTTCACAATTGCAACGATTCCTACTGGCTGAGCAACCCGGACGAGCCGCTGACCGGTTTCGACGCCATTATCGGCGACGAGGGCAGCGCCCGCTCCATGCGCACACGGTTGTGCATGTTGCAGGTTCAGCGCCGGCTTGATGCCAGCGACGGCCTGGATGAGACGCCCGGCTTCACCTACGACTTGCTCAAAGACGTCGTGTTGAATTCTCAGGTCTACACTGCGGAGCTTGGTTTGGATGCCGTGATTTCGACCTATTGCCCACTCGGGATCGCTCTGGGCACCAGCGGCCCGGTGAATATCAGTGCCGCATGCGACGTGCTGGAGAACTGGGACCGTTCCAACAATCTGGATTCTGTCGGCGGTCACATCTGGCGCGAGTTCTGGCGCAACTCCAACAGCCCGCTTCCTGTGGACATTGTCAGCTTGAAATGGCTCACCCCGTTCAGTGGCAACGATCCCGTCAATACGCCGCGGACGCTGAATGTGCTTGATCCCTTCGTGGAAACCGCCTTCGCCGATGCTGTGAACACGGTCACCAACTCACCTTTTGGTCTCGATGCCGCCATGGGCGACATGCAGCGCTCCGGCGTCAACGGCGATATTCCAATTTTTGGTGGCGAGGGGTTTGAAGGCTCGTTCACCATCGCCAGTTCCGGCGCGCTGTCAGAAGAGGGTTACCCCGTCGACTATGGCAACAGTTACATTCAGGCCGTGACCTGGGATGTGCAAACTGGCACGCCGCAGGCTCAGGGCTTTGTCACCTACTCTCAGTCTACGGACCCAGCCTCGCCCTACTTTAACGACTTAACCCAAGCCTATTCGAGCAAAGACTGGGTGACCTATCCCTTCACGGCATCACAAATTGATAATGCTCAGGTGCTGGAAAGCTATGTGCTCACCGAATAGCAGGGGCGCGCAGAATGTGTCTATACTTGTAGTATCGTGCGAAAAGTCCGACAGACTCTTGGGAATCGGGACTACAAGCGCACAAAGCGTGGTGCCATCCACAGGGGGGATAGCTCGCGCTAGCGATGTACATCTGTTACTTCAGCCAACGGCATGAAGTGACGCGGCGAACAGGAGAGGCGCCATGCGGATATCAACGAAGCCCAACCTACTGGCTTTAGCCATGCTGGCTTTCAGTGCGACAGCATCGGCACAGGTCGGCCAAATTCAAAACGTGTCAGGGTCAGCGACCACTGAACGTGGTGAGCAGGTGATGAACAGCGTCGCCGGAATGTTTATCCAGGTCGGCGACACGTTGACCACGGGTGAGTTGTCGGGCAAGACGCTGAAATTGAATGACGGCGCCCTGTTCCGCATGAAAAGCGGCACCATCCTGCGCATCAGCGAGTTCGACTATCGACCGAGCGGCAGTGATAACGGTTTCGGCAAGCTCGTTATCGACCTCGTCCAGGGTGGCATCAGCGTCATTTCCGGCGCCATAGGCAGCGTCAATCCTGCCAACTTTGTGATCAATACCCCCAGCGGCATGATCAACGCCATGCAGGGTGAGTTTAGCGTTTTCGTACTAACAGAAAGCCTGCCCGGAAACATCCAGGTCGAAGGTGCAGATATTGGCACCTATATCAATGTCGCTGGCGGCATCGTCCTGTTCTCTAACGATTCGGGCACGCATCTGCTTGAACCCGGCGAGATTGTGTTTATTCCTAACTCCTCGTCGCCCCCCACCACAGTAGACGTGCTCCCGCCGGGTGTTGACCTTGATGTTGACATCGATATCGGCGTTGGCGGCCCGGACACCGGCATCCCTGATCCGGACCAGCCTATCGGCGGCCCAACGGCCACGCCACCGGGCATTCCGGTATCGCCCTCGCCAACCCCGGTGACCACAGCAACGCCGGGCCCCAGCGCGACACCAACACCAACCGCAACGGCGACGGCAACGCCTGTAGCGACAACGACGCCGAGCGCCTCACCCACGGCTGCGCCAACTGCAACGCCGACACCGCAAGCGACGGCAACGCCAACACCGCAACCGTCAGCGAGCCCGACGCCGCAGCCCACAACACAGCCGACGCCGACACCTAGCGATCCACCTGATCCGTCACCGTCGCCCGACCCACCTGTCAGCCCTTCGTAACGATCACTGACGTTTGAGGAGAATTATCACCATGTCACTGGAAAGAGCATCTCGCTCTAAGGCTCTCGCATGTGCGAAATTTACCGCCGCTGCGTGTGCTCTTGGGGTGGCCCAGGTATCGGGCGTCTCGGCTCAGGGAGCCAGTAACATCGAAATCAAATTGGGGCTGGAAGGGACTTTTTCGGACAACTTTTACTACGAGCAGAGCAACGAACGTTCCGTCGCTGGCGCCGTGCTCAGTCCGGCTGTGGAATACACGCGCGACTCCGCCTCAACCACCCTGGGCTTAACCGCCAAAGGCGAATTCGCCGCTTACAATTACGGTAACGAAGACAACTACGCGGACGGTTTGGGCTCTGCCGCTATCAACTTCAAGTTGCCGCGAAACTTGGTGCTTGGCTTCACCGGCATCGCCGAATACGATCACGATCCGTTCGGTACCGCTCGCACGGAAGGCCAACCGTCACAAAATCAAACGCTGGACGAGTGGTCCCAGTACACAGGCTCTGTTGCTTTGGTTGGGGGACAAGCCGAATCTTCTCGGCTCGGGTTCGAATTGGAATACGCGTCATTGATTCGCGAATACCAGACCAACGAAGCGAGCACTCAATTCCTTGATCGGCAATTCAACTCGGCATCATTGACCTTGCTCTACCATTTCAGTCCCAAGCTGTCCGTGCTTGCACAAGGCACGTTCCTGGAGCTGGAATATGACCAAGTGCAAGCTGGCACTATTGATCGCTCTGGTGACGCTGCCGTCGGCTTGATCGGTGTTCGCTGGGCGGCGACAGCCAAAACATCCGGTGACATTCGCATTGGTCAAGGCCAGTGGATGCCTGACAGCAACGCCGTTGGCGACGTCGATTCCAGTTACTACGACGCGTCGATTAGCTGGAGTCCGACCAAGCGCACCACGTTGCGGCTTGCCGGGGCTCGTGAGTACACCCCCACCTACCGTTTCGACGCGATATACATAGATGCGCAGTCGTTCAGCTTGCAATGGACGGAACTGTGGTCCTATCGCTGGAGCACCGCTCTCACGCTGGGTTATTCTGAACGCGACTTCGTCGGAGCACCGGAAAAACATGAGGTGGTCAGCGTCACGGGCCGCTTGTCTTATCAGCTCGACCGCGGTCTGAATGTCTATGTGTCGTCGCGTTATCTTGACCGTGATGCGGTCAATTTGAGCGAACAATTCGAAACCAACTCAGCGATGATCGGCCTGGAAGCCAAATTGAATTGATGTCTCCAATTACCACGTCGCTGCTCGCGGCGCTGGCCAGTTGCGTCGCCCTGCTTGCAGGTTGCGCCAGCACACCGCCATCGTCTTCGCAAACTGACCAATCGCAATCCGTATCGCAGCCCTCATTCCAGGCATCGGTATATCGACTCAATGTCGGTGATCGTGTTCAAATCAAGGTTTTTCAGGAACCCGATTTGAGTGGTGATTTCACCATCGAATCGGACGGCAAGATCAACTACCCACTGCTCGGTCGCGTGGCTGTCTCTGGAACCACAACAGCGGAACTGGAGAGAAGCATCAGAAACGGTTTAGCGCAGGGTTATTTGGTGTCTCCCGATGTTCGCGCCACCGTGGTCTCGTACAAGCCGATTTTCGTCGGCGGTGAAGTCAAGTCCCCGGGTGAGTACCCTTTCACACCAGGCCTGACAGCCCAGCAAGCCGCGACATTGGCCGGCGGACTCACCCGTTTTGCGGCAGAAAAGTATTACGTGCAGCGCAGCTCGACGGGGCCAGATCAACGCTTTCGTGCCACGCCTGACACTTTTGTTTATCCCGGTGACATCGTGACCATCGAGGAGCGGCTGTTCTGAACTCGTCAGTAAATCCCTCGGGACAACTCGGCCATACGCCACCTGCCACGCCCAATCTGGTCAGTGTGTCTGATCTGGTCTCTCTGATCAGGCAAAATTTGGTCGGTTTGGTTTGCGTGCCGCTGGCTTTCGCGCTTATTGGACTCTATCTGGCACTCAGCCAGACTCCAATATTTCGGGCGACCGCCTGGCTGCAGCTCGACCCCAAACCGGTCAATACCGTTTCGGAAATCAACGAAGTCTATGACCCGGGCTACGGCAGCTACCAGTACTACGTCACCCAGTCGCTCATTCTGAAATCTCGCAAGCTCGCCATTCGACTCATTGAAAGGCTCGAGCTGCAGAACGTCGAAGAGTTTTCGGAACGCGGGCCGAACCTCGGGCACACGGTGAAAACGTGGCTCGGGCTCCTTCCATTTATGCCTCCTCCTGCTCCAATCGAGGCGGAAACAGAAGCGGCGATCCACGAACGCGTGCTGGCACGGGTCCAGGAGGCCATCTCCGTCGAGTTGGCAACCTCCTCAACGCTTTTCCAAGTGCACTTTGATTCGCGTGATCCAAAGCTGGCCGCCGATGCCGCCAACGCACTGGCTGACCTTTACATTGAGGAGCTTCTTGAGGCGCGCCTCGACATTTACCGCAAAGCCACCTCTTGGCTGACTGAGAAGTTAGGCACCATATCCGGTTCGCTGCGCGATGCCGAAGGACAGTTGCAATCGTTCCGCGACAACGCCGACATCATCAATGTGGGCGGCTCCCGCGGATTGCTTGAAGAAGAGCTGCGCGATCTGAGTGAACGTTTGCGCGAGGCGCAACGTGAAACCACCTCGCTGGAAAGTACCTTCCGCGAGATACGCAATGCTGGCGATGATCCCGATGCGCTAACGCGCATCAGCGCTTTGTTGCTTGATCCAGTGGTCAATGACGTGACCGAACGTTACCTGACTGAACAAAACCGTCTACAAACACTGGAAAAACGCTATGGCTCGCGCCACCCAAGCATGGCCGAGGCACGCGCCAGCCTGGAAACCGCAAGACAGTCCTATCTCGCGCAGTTGCAGATTAAAGCGCGCAGTATTGAGTCGCGCTACAACATTGCCCGACGCAATCAGCAACAACTGGCGAACCAGGTAGAAACCGTGCGTCAGCGCCTCAAGGTGCTGGATCGCAAGCAGTTTGAACTGGGGCAACTGCAGCGCGAAGTGACCAGCAATCAGCAGCTCTACGATCTGTTCCTGTCGCGCTTTAAAGAAGTGCAGAACAACAGTTCCAGCGCTGAAGTGAATGCGCGCATTGCTGACCCAGCCTACCCACCGACCAAGAAACACAAACCCGAAACCGCCAAGATTGCTCTGATCGCTGGCGGCTTCGGGCTGATCTTCACCATCCTGGCGTTGCTGCTTAAAGAGTTACTCAACACACGCATAGAAACGGTCGACGATCTGGAAGCCTTCGGTCACCATCCTGTGGTCGGCGTGGTGCCCGCGATTCAACCCGCGAAGAAGCTGAACAAGGCGGCCCACTACTTCGCCTCGGATGCCAAGACACCTTTCGCCGAAAGTGTGCGCAGCCTGAAAACCGCGGTAACCTTGGGCGGGTTTGGCGGCAAATTGCAGTGCATCGTTGTCACCTCGACTGAACCGGGTGAGGGTAAAACCACACTCTCTTCGGCTTTGGCTGCCGCATTCGCCACGAATGACCGCACACTCATCATTGACACGGATATGCGTCGCTCGCGCATAGCCGAGCAGTTCGGCCACAAGCGCAGCCGTGATCGCCAAGGTCTAACCCACGTTCTCAATCAAATATGTTCTTTTGAGGACGCGGTGGTCCGCGATGAAGTTTCCGGCGTCGATATTCTGCCTGCAGGCGCCGTGCCTGCAAATCCCGCTATGCTTCTCGACTCCGACGGATTTGCGCAATTGCTGGAAAAAGCGCGTGCTGAGTACCGCTATGTGGTCATTGACACCCCACCGCTTGGGGCTTCGAGCGACGTGTTGCATCTCTCAAAACGTGCCGATGCGTTCTTGCTGGTTGCACGCTCGCATCGTACCCACAAGCGCGCACTGCAAAGCGCCTTGCGCCAGCTCAACGTGGTTAAAGCACCGGTGCTGGGTTTCGTCCTCAACGGTATTTCGCTGAAACGTGGTGGCTCTTACTATGGCTACTACGGTTACCGTTACTAAGCACCAGCGGCACCACCAAAGCGGCTTCTCCACTGTCCAGTTTGGTCTGGGACTGCTGGCGCTCGGACTGGCGCTCACTCAGATTCTTGGCCATGTTTTCCATCAAAATCTGCTGGATTGGTATCGCCAGGATGCCGCGCACGCCCGACAACTCGGTGCCTCGGTGCCCATCGTGCTCGCCCTGGGTGAAGATGCCCTGGACACGCGAGTCGCGCTGCGACGCGGCGAGAACTTTGAAGCCATGCGCGACGCGCATCTTGCCCGTTTGGCCATGAATCCAGCCAATGGACGTTATTGGAGTCGCTATGCGGTCGATCTGCAACGTTATCGTCATCAAGGTGACGATCTGGAACAGGCGGTAACACGCAGCCTTGCGTTGTACCCGCGATCGATAGAGAACGCCATTGAGCAGTCCGTCATCGCCGCTTACAACTGGCCCAACGCATCAGACACCACGCGCGAAGCCTGGAACGAACATCTGGAACTGGCGTTGCGCTATCCACGATTGCTCGGCTACCACGCCAATCGCAGCGGCGTTGCCACACCACTGTGCGCGATTCCCCGTGTTCATGATGAGCTTAAAGACTGGTGCGTTCGGCTCCCTGCGTATGAGGCCGCATGCCGCAACGCCGATGCCAGCGCAGACGTACGCAAGTGGTGCCATCAAGCAGGCTTCGCGACACCATGACTGCCCGTCTCGCGTCGTGGTTTTTTTTCGCCGGGCTGCTTGCGACCCCCATTTATCGCGGTGGCAACGCCGATGCGCCTCCCATCATTCTGCTGGTGTGCTGCGCATTCAGTTTGATTTTTTCATCGCTGAGCAATGCCAAGCGCCCACCGTTACCGAGGATAGGCATCATGCTCTGGGCCGCTTGGCTCGGGTGGCTCATATTCCAGCTTCTTCCGTTACCGCCTGAGCTGCTAGCGCGTCTGTCTCCCTCAGCTCTGGCTTATCACGAAGCGGTCGCTCAAGCCGGTGGGCAGGCCCGGTACTCTCTGTCGTTGGCGCCAGCACATGGCCTTGAACTCACGATACTGAGCCTGACTTACGCGATCGTTTATCTGACGGTGCTCAGCGTCGCCCACGATCGGGACAGCGTACGCCGCGTACTCATGGTCATTACCTTCGCAGCCGGCCTAGAAGCCGTCTACGGTGCCTTGCATCTTCTGGCCGGGATCGGACACCCCTTGCTCGACCCTGCCAATGCCCACCAAGGGGTCGCGACGGGAACATTTGCCAATCGCAATCACTTCGCCGCGTTTCTTTGCTTGGGTTTTTGTGCCGGCTTGGGGCTGATACTTGGTCGTAGGAATGACCCCAACGTTACCGGCAGTTGGCGCGCTCGCTTGCGTAGCTTGTTGAATCTACTGACCAGCGAGCTGGTGTTGTTCCGCGTTCTTCTGCTTGTGATCGTGATTGGTGTGGTTCTCTCGCAATCCCGTATGGGTAATGCCGCCCTCGCGCTGGCCGTGACCGTTTATGCCATGGCCTGGCTGCTTAGCGCTCGCCGCGCGGCAAACTTCGGCAGAGGCCTGCTGCTGTTCCTGTCAATCGCGGTGGCCGACGTACTGCTGGTCAGCGAACGATATGGGCTTGAACGGGTGATGGAGCGGATTGAGCAGACCGACTATGAGTCCGAGGTGCGTTTTGTCGCCAACGATATGTCACGACAGCTGGTCGACAGTTTCGGTCACATCGGAGCAGGATTGGGCAGCTACCCCATTCTTCAGGAGTCCGTCCGGCCCGAAGGGTTTGAACGCAGTTTCCGCCACGCACACAACGACTATTATGAGTTCTGGATTGAGGTCGGTGTTCCGGGGCTTGCTCTTCTCGGTGCGCTGCTGCTGTACCACATCCTCTACGCCATCGCGGCCCTGCGCGAACGACGCAGTTGGCGACGTGCAACAGGCGCCGCCGTCCTGGCCATCATCGCCGCGGGTCTGCTCCATGCGAGCGTCGAGTTCAATTTCCGCATACCCGCTTATGTGGCTTATTTCGTCACACTTTTGGCATTGGCGACGCGCATACACGGTCGCAACACCCCGCTCTCAATACGCCGTTGGCTGAAACCAGATCACAAACGCGGTATGAAAAAGGATCTTGATGTCCAGCATCAGTGACCAGTTGTCGATATAGAACAGGTCATACTCAATGCGTTTTTCGAGCATGCGTAGGTCACGGGTTTCACCGCGCAATCCATGCACCTGAGCCCATCCCGTTATACCGGGCTTAACCCGGTGGCGAAGCGCGTAACGGTCTATGTCATCCCAGTAGGTGATGTTCATATTGATCGGGTGGGGCCGAGGTCCCACCAGGGACATATCACCAAACAGGACATTCAAGAGCTGTGGCAATTCATCCAGGCTGTAGCGACGTAACACGCGACCAACCGGTGTCACCCGCGGGTCATCCCGGGTGGCCTGACGGTATTTGGGGCCGTCGTCGCCGCCCACATACATGGTGCGAAATTTCAACGCAGTAAACGCTTTTCCATCCAGACCATGGCGCTGCTGTCGAAACAGAACGCCCCCCGGCGAACTCACATAAACCGCGACCGCACACATCAGCATTATCGGAGCGAAGGCCAGCAACGCCAGCGCAGCACCCAGGATATCCATCAAGCGCTTGAGTGCCAGATCAAGCCCTCGGTGCGGGCTGGTGGTCAAGCCAATAACCGGCAGACCGAGCACTTCATCGACATCACGGTTGACCAGGTCATACATGAAGATATCCGGCACCATGCGCACATCCACCAAGTGCTCACGCATGGTTCTCAGCACGTCGTGAATCTGGCTTTCGCGCGTCATCGGCAGTGCCAACCAGACCTCGTCGATGTCATCCCGAAGCGCGATGACGCTCTCGACACCATCGATATTGCCCAAGCAAGGTAAGTCCTCCGGCATTTGAGAACTGTCACCTTCGGAGAGGTAGCCCATGACCCGCAAGCCCGCCCAAGGATTGACCTGCAAGGCCTTGGATGCATGAGCCGCCAAGGGACCGCTACCGGCCAACAAAATGCGCCGAATACCCTGACCACGCTGATGGCGTGCCTGGCGCACATGGTGCATAACCCAGGCTTCCAGGATGACCACAAGGCCAACGCTGGCAAACCAACTGCCTACCCACAAACGCGAGTATTCCGCCCCGCTTTTGGTGACGAACAGCATAACCAGCAGCAGAACCACTGATATCACCCAAGCACTCAGGCGGCGTCGAACCTGCGGCCACATCAAAGGTTCGAGCACTGGCCGATAAAATCCCAGAAACTGCATCGTTACCGGGTAGGCAAAGGCCATGGTCCAAATCAGCACGCGCCAAGACTCGGGCGGAGGCCAAACGCCCGTTCGCCCGGAAAATACAGCCAGCGCCCACAACGTGATCATGCCGCTGCTCCACACAACGACACCGTCCACCAACACCACTAATGGTGTCCATGGCGACCAGATACGATTCAACCGCCACGGCCGACTCGTCATCGATTACCCCGAGATGTCATCCTTGTCTCCAGCCCCCGCTACCTTCCTGTCCGAAGGGCAGCACCTCTGATTGTTAGGGTGTCGCGCGCAAGCGGGTTCTGTCCGCATCATACGCGTATTCGCAGCCTCCCAACCAGTGGCATGACCCCGTCGCCAAGAAGCATGCCTGGCTCTGGTTTAGCGCCACCAAGCGCGCTAAGCTCAGGGATTGTCGAGCCCTGCTGTATCCATGAAAACTGTCATTACGTTCGGAACTTTCGACGTGCTTCACGTGGGCCATTTGCGAATTCTCGAACGCGCCCTTGCGCTCGGTGACCGTCTGGTTGTCGGTGTTTCAACCGATGCTTTGTCGGTCAACAAAAAACAGCGCGCTCCCATCTATCCGCTGCATGAGCGCATGCAGTTACTAAAAGCCTTGCGTATGGTTGACGATGTGTTCGTGGAGGAGTCGCTGGAGCACAAACGTGACTACATCCTGGAGCACAAAGCTGCGGTATTCGTGATCGGTGACGATTGGGCTGGAAAGTTTGATGAGTTGTCCGACATTTGCGAGGTCGTATACCTGCCACGCACACCAGGCATTTCCACGACCGCGACGATCGAGAAGATCCGCGACTAGTGAGCACGCTGGCGCCCCCCTCCACACCGCGCAAGCTGCGCGTCATGCTGGTTCACAGCGGATATCGCCGCAGCAATCCCAGCGGAGAGAATCGGGTTGTTGAGCTGGAACGGCAGTTGCTCGCCGATCAAGGTGTCGACGTCTCCGATTTCATCGTTCACGCGGACCAAGGCCACCCGATCCGGCAATATCTGAGCGCGCTGCTAGCGCCGTGGAATCTGCTGGTTGCGCGACGTTTCAAACGTCACGTGAGGGCGCTGAAGCCTGACATTGTTCACGTTCACAACCTCTTCCCGAATATTAGCCCAAGCATTCTGCCTCAGGCACATGCGGCAGGCGCCAAAGTGGTGATGACGCTGCACAATTACCGCTGGTTCTGCAGCACCGGGACGGCCTTTCGTCAGCACGCCCCCTGTTACCGCTGCCAGACGGGACAACTCGCATGGGGGATACGTTACCGTTGCTACCGTGGCAGCTTTGCGGGGTCCTTGGTGGCCACCGCGTTTGTCGCCAGCTTGCGGCGCCAATCCCGCTTTATTGATCGGTTCCTGACCCTGTCACAAGCGCAGTTTGAGACCCTGCGCCAAGCCGGGGTGCCGACCCAGCGCATGCGCATCAAGCCCAATTTTCGCCCGACACCGGCGCAAACACCGCTGCCATGGACCGACAGAACGCGTGACGCCATCTTCATAGGGCGACTGGACGAGGAAAAAGGTGTACTTGCCTTGTTACAGGCTTGGCAGAGCATGGGAGAGCGTGCGCCAGCATTAGACATCATCGGTTCCGGACCACTGGAAAACCAGCTACGCGAGCAGATCGATACGGACAAAAACCTGTCCAGGCGAATTCGGCTGCACGGACAGTTACCTCGCGCAGATACCATGAACTTGCTGAGCCAAGCGCGACTGCTGCTGATGCCCTCGCTATGGCGGGAAACCTTCGGTCTCTCCGCACTCGAAGCTCTGGCCAACGGCGTCGGCGTTGTGGCCCTGGTTGGCAGCGGACCCGACGATATGATCAAGCCGCAAATCAATGGCCAGATTTTGCGACTGAGTCCAGATCAATGGGCGCCGACCCTGCTCGAGCTGTTTGAACCCGACAACCCGACACTGTCCCGCTGGGCCGCCCAAGCCCCTGACAGCATCAACAAGCTCCACGAGCCTGGCCACAATGCCGCAGCACTCACCGCGCTTTATCGGGAACTGCTGGCATGAGCCGCTCTATCCCCGCGCATAATGTCCTCGGTGTCGAGGTTCACGCCTGCGAGCCCGAAGCGGTCATTCAGGCTGTTGTCGACAGTGCGCAAAAGCAGCAACATCTGAGCGTGGCATGCTTGGCCAGTTACAGCCTCATCGCAGCGCTGGAAGACCCCGATCATCAACAGCGTCTCAATGCGTTGTCTATGAAAGTCTGTGACGGCCAACCGGTGCGCTGGGCGCTGAACCACTTTTACCGGGCTGGCCTCCAGCACCGTGTCTACGGCCCCAAGCTCATGCAAGATGTGCTTGATCAGGCCGAGCAGTTGGGCTTGCCGTGCTACTTCTACGGCGGCAATCCTCCTGCATTGGAAGGCATGGCCGCGCGACTCGCGGAGCGCCATCCCTCACTCACGATCGCCGGCATGCGCGCCGGGCGTTACACCACCATCTCAGCAGACGAGCAAGCCGTGATCGCTCAGGAGATTCGCGACAGTGGGGCACGCATCGTCTTTGTCGGATTGGGCACCCCACGGCAGGACATCTGGCTATACGAACACAGCACGTTGATTCCCGCACCCTGCATTGCCGTTGGTGCGGCATTCGACTACTACGCCGACCTGCTCCAACCTCCACCCGCCTGGATGGGGCGATGGGGATTGCAGTGGCTGCATCGGCTACTCCAGGATCCGCAGCGTCTATGGCGGCGCTACCTATTCAACAACAGCCGTTATGTCTATGAAATGCTGCGGCAGCAGTTGTGCGGACCGCGGCCTCTGCGGTACGGCAAGCCCCCCTATCGCGGCGACGCATAGGCCGCTTATCACCTCAAACGGAATAGCCCAAGGCCGGAAGTATCGCGGCCAATCGCTGATTGACTTGCTCCAGCGTTTGCGGCTTCAGCCCCTGGTATTGGCCGGGATTGCGGTTACGGATATGCGTTCCCTCGCCTTGCGCCGCTTCACCCAATCCTGACAGTGCCCACAAACCATCACGCCTTTGTTGGGTCATCGGAACCTTCAGGACCTCACCGAGGGAGCCGACCCAGGCATCAAAATCACTGAGCATGCGTTCGTAGTGCAACACTTGAAAACCATGACGCTGCACCATGCGAGCAAAACCCGCGAACGTGTCCTCAACCGTGATGAGATAGTCGAGCACATAGGCATCCAGACCAAGCTGCAAGGCATGCTCGCGCGCTGCGAAAAATCGCTGCCGGGCACCTGACGCCGCCGGTGCAATATGGCTGCGACTGATCGAATGGTAGTGCGACACCAGAACATCACGCGGATCACGCACACAGACCAGACCGGCCTGTCCCCGCAACACGCTATCCGGGAGATAGGTCCGTATCGGGCAATATACGTAGCCCTTTTGCGGATGAAACAGCTCCGCTGCGTGCTCATGCAGATAGGGCGCGACGGGCGTACCCCGGACGTTCCAAAGGTATCCCTCCAGATCCATGCACCGCCTCGGATCATCGATCAGATAGCTCACCGCTTTGGACAGGAACGTTGACGCCGCTTTGTGGGCGCAGAAAACAAATGCCCCGGGTTGATCACTGACCACCGCCACCTGACCGCTCAAATGACGATGTTCACGGCGGTGCAGCAAGCGCTTGTAGTGTCGCTTGAGGCCAGGCAACCGCTGACTCAAGTGCTGCCGCCAATAATGCATAGAACGCATATCCACCGACCTGCTATATGCGAAGTGCTGTCATGGTCGCATGATTCCAAGAGCTCACGTTACCCTCATCCACTGGCGCCAGCGCACCCCAAGAGCGAGCGCAAGCACAAACATCAACACGCCGAAATTATGGCTTGGCGGCATCAGAAAGCTGGATTGGGTCAAACAAAATATACCCAATACAACCGCCACAACCCGGACCATCAAGTGCTCGAAACTGTCCGCCGCACGCAGCACCATCAGGCGCGTAAATACGGTTGCGGCAAGAATCACAACGACCAGCGTCCCGGCCAACCAACCCAAGCCGTAGACCAGCTCGAAATACACACTGTGGGCACTGCCAATCCGACTCGGGTTGAGACTTTGCAACAACAGACCGCGGTATTCACCGATACCCAAATGCTGGAAATCGTGCCGGAACCCGGCGACGAAACCATGCCCCAAGAACCAATCCGCATTGCTGGAAACCCAATCCCAGATCAGAGTTCGCCCGCTCAGTGTCGACAGGGCTTCGGGTTTATCCCGAGTCAACGTGGAGTAAATCTCGTCGCTGTAAAACCCCGCTACCAGCAAGATAACAACCGGCGCCAGAACTGCGAATGCGCCCACCAAACTGGCGCGTACGCCGGCGACATCTTGGGCGTCGTTGCGGATCATTACCGAGAACATCAACAGCAGCGACAAACCCGCTAAGGTCGCGCCATAAGCGATGCGCACATCCGGCATAACCAAAGCATAAGCGCCCAGCATGGCCAGCGCTGCCGGCCAGAATGCACGGCCCGTGCGCATGTACAGATAGCTCGCATAAACCATCGTCATGGCCGCGGCCAAGGACATGTCCGCAACATCATTGCCCTTCACACGCCATTGCCCCTGACTGTAAACGTTCACCGCGCTTGGCGAGACCAGATTGGTCAGCATCACCAACACGACCAGAATCACGTTGACGCGGAAGAACGCTTCCAACGCAAAACAGAAGCGCAACCGCCCAGTGCCAATACACATTGCAGTGAAAATGGCGCTCGCCAAACCGATGGCAAATAAAGTACTCATCGTGAACGTCAGAAACGCCGACGGCGAATTGATCGCTGACATGTACATCAATGCAGGTATGGCCGCGAGCGCTGCGACCCAGAACAACATAGGCCTTGGCATCAAGCGCTCCTCACGCCATTTCAGCAATTGCAGCACCAGAACGGCGGCCGAGAATGCGTAAACGCCAAGTTGCAGCAACACGAAAATATCAATCCGTCCCGCCGCACTGGCGCCCAAGCCACGAGCCCCGTAGGAGCGCCAAACAGGCGGGCCGAACACCATCAAGAGACTGGGAAGCAGAATAAACCACTCACTGCGCGTTCCGCCCCAGAGCCCAGTACGCTCGTCCGGGGATTGCACAGCCGAGGAGTCCAGCGGCTTGTTTGGCAGATCAAGCAGCGGCATCAAAACGACGCAGTGCGATATAAAGGCTGTGCGCCATACCCAGACCGCCCAGTATCAGGAACGCTGCACTCAGCAGCAGAATATTTTCCCGCAACACACATACCAGCAAAGAGACCGTCAAAGTGTCGGTCAATGAGACCGCCGAACGACGAACCAAATGCAGGATGCCCGCTGTGCTAAAGCGTTCCTTGGATGCTTTCCGAAACATTGAAGCGGTGAACAGATCCTGACTGCGCCCCACCACCATGATCAACGCACCGGACAACAGACAAAAAAGCTGGGCCGAGTCTGCGCCCGAATCAATTTGATACCACAGCGCCGCAAACGGAACGATACCAATCACAGCATAGTCGCAATAGACGTCCAACCAGCCCCCACGCTCACTGGCAGTTTTCGTAGACCGCGCTACCTGTCCATCCGCGCAGTCGAGAACGTAAGCCAATGTGAGCAAAAGCCAAGCTATAACTTGGGTGGAGATACCCGCGTCACCGAACGCCAGAACCCCCGCACCGGCCAAAGCCAGCGACAGCGCCGCAAGCGTGACCTGACTCGCACTGACACCGGCGCGGACCGCGCACCATGCGATGATGCCGGCAACAGGCTGAGCCAAAATCCAGGTCGGCGGAGGGCCGCCGGCGGCATACTCACGGCGCCAAAAGGTGTTGAGCGAAGGCGTGGTCATCGACAATATCGACTCACGCTTGGCGCTTGCGCCAGCGACGGCGAAACAAGGCGCTCAGCAACGGCGCACCGAACATAAGCGCCCAGTGACGCAAGCGTGCAGGATCAGTTTTAAGGGCTTGTAAGCCCTGCCCAGAAGCCGCCAACCAATCACCTTGAGTGGCCAGAAAACGGCCCAGCATGTAATGCAAATTTGACATCAGGTGACTGTCGCCGTCCTGGCGGAATTTGTCCACGAAAATCTGCAAATCGTGAACCCGCCGCGAGACATCTGCACCGATACCCTGCGGGCTGGGGTGAGAGATCACGCCCAATTCCGGCGTATATTTCACCGCATACGCCTGACTGACACGAAACATCAAGTCCCAGTCATCCCATACCCGCAGCGTCTCATCAAAACCACCCAGAGCGATGAGACACTCCCGCCGGGCCAGCCAAGTTTGCGTGAAGGCAAACAAATTTTCGGCCAAGGCACGGCGTGCATCGCTCGCTCGTGCCATCGCTTTGGGGGGGAACAGAAACTGATCATCGCGACTGTTGTAGCGCATCATTGCGCACGATGTGAGCGCCAAACTGCTATCGGCTTCGAAGTATTTGAGCTGGGCCGTCAGGCGGTCGTAAAGCCACTCATCGTCGTCATCGTGAAACGCAATGAACTCCCCTGATGCAGCCTGTAAACCTGTGTTACGCGTCGCTGCGGCGCCGCCATTGGCCTCACGTCGTATGTATTTCACACGTACGTTGTCGGCGTAGCGCGACATCACACTGGCGGTGTCATCGCTGGATGCATCGTCCACCACCAACAGTTCGATATTCTCGTACGCTTGGTGAAGAACACTTTCGATCGCGCGCACAATCAGATTGGCACGATTGAAAGTCGGCATCACCACACTGACCAGCGGTCTGGAATTCTGCGAACTCACGCTTGCCCTCGATGCGTTTTTCTTGACCAGTGCAAGCGCCTCAATGCCTGCCGCCACTGACGTAACCGGCGCACCGCAGCCTCACCGCCGAGATGAGATGCCAGCATAAGGATGCGTGCGGCAAGAAACCCTGGGTGAATATGCAAAGCCTCGCGCAAACTCTCAAGCCCGCGGTGTTTGTCGCCACGAGTCAATTCGTACCGGCCGATCACGTAGTGAAAATACGCCAAACTCGCCGGCTGTGCAGCCCAGCGACCACTGTGCTTTTCCAAAATACGCCTAACGCCAGCAACCACGCGTTGTTCGTTTCCCGCCATGCTGGTGGCATGGCGCTGATCCTGAATGAACAACGGCTCGGACAGATATGTGAAACGGCAGACGTCGCTCAAGCGCAAAGCCAATTCCCAGTCGTTGCGAGCCGGCATCAGCTCGTCAAAACCACCCACTTCTCGAACCAGCGCTGCTCTTACCAACCAAGCCGGCGTCGCTATGGCCCCCATCGACACCAATCCGTGCACACGGCTGAAATCCACTTCGGCGAAATCCTTGTCGCCAAAGCAGTTGCGCGCACCATCGGGAACCAAACGGATGTAACCCGCCAAACACAAGCCAACGTCGTCATTGGCGGCATCCAAACACGCGATTTGCTTCTCCAGTTTGTCTGGCAACCAGATGTCGTCATCGTCCTGAAACGCCAGCAACTCGCCGCGAGCCTGCGCGATGGCCGCGTTGCGTGCTGCAGAAACCCCGCTGTAGGTCTCAAGGTGCAAGGTCTTAACGCGGGCATCACCAAGCTGTGCAAGATACTCGCGAGTACCATCCGTGCACGCATTGTCGATAACCCACACCTCGACATCGGCCATGGTTTGCGACAGCACACTGGCCAAGGCACGCCGGAACAAAGCCAGGCGATTGTGCGTGGGCAAAATCACGCTGACGCGCGGCGTGACATCAATGCTCATCGCGACTCCGCGGTGTATCGATCAATTCGGCATAGATCGACTGCAATCCATCCAGGTGTTGCGTCACCGTAAAATGACGCGCCACATGTGCTCGCCCATAAGCGCCCATCTCCGGCCACTTCTGATGATCTTCCAACAATGCCGCCAGTCCGGCGGTGATGGCGTCTTGATCATCGCGGACAACACGCGCGGATAAACCATCGGCCACCGTTTCCGGAATGCCCCCATGTTGCGTCGTCAGTATCGGCAAGCCACAGGCTTGAGCCTCCAGCAACACAATGCCTTGTCCCTCTTCATCGCCCAGATCCGACACGGTACAGGGAAACAAGAAGAGATGGTTTTCGTCGAGCTGTTGTTGAACGATATCTCTGGGTACGCCACCAAGAAACTCGACGCAGTGCTCGACGCCGAGTTCGCGGCTCAAACCAAGCAGATCTTGCCGGCACGGTCCGTCACCGATAATGCTATAACGGACCTGAATGCCCCGCTTCACCAACGCCGCGACAGCAGTGATGGCTCGATCCACAGCTTTTTGCGGAACCAGCCGCGCCACCGTCAGCAGATGAAGGGTTTGTCCGGGAGACCAGTGGCGTGGTTTGAACGCAAAGTCTTCCAGGGCGACCCCGACTGGCAAGCGCCGAATTTGGGATGTCGCAAATCCCAAAGATTCCGCTTTGCTTTGCATAAATTGGGTGGTCACCACAATCCGATCCGCGCCTGCTTTGAGATAGCGATAGTCCGGCGTACTGCCGGCGGCAACGCGAGTCAGATCGTAACCGTGAAAGGACACCACCAAAGGTGGATTCAGCAACCCCAGCAAACGCAGGCGGGCCATCAACTCACCTTGCGGGCCGAAGTGAGCATGGTAGACATCGCATGGACCACTCACCTGCAATGCCGCCACCAGCGGTATCAGATCGCCGCGCAGGTCATCCGCCAGTAAGGTCCAAGCCTGGTCGGGCCGCATGCGAATCAGCGCCTTGCCATTCCTCAGCCAGCGCCGCCACCGTGACTGCACCGGCTGCCAGCTGATGGGTTCAAACTCGGCTTCCAGGGCTTGCAACTTTTCTATCGCAGGACCGGTACGCCGGCGCAGAATCTTTACGCCGTAGCCGCGCGCTTTTAAACCCCGAGCCTGGTCGGTTACAAACGTTTCAGACAGCTCCGGAAACTGATTGACCAGCACTGTTATTGATTGTCCCTCCAGATCATCCCCCAGATCTCGAGCGCGCCTTCGACTGTTGACCACCCTATGGTTCTCAATCAGTCACCTGGTGGGTATTCTAAATCTTTTACAGCTTGCGGCAGCCGATGTCCTTGTCATCTGACACCTCCGAGTCGAATTTCGCCCACGCGTCAGCCCCCAGAGTTCTTATGACCTGCTCGGCCGGTGTGGTTGACGACCCACGCACATGGTCCGGTACCCCGCATGCGCTCTTTCGCGCTTTGAACGAGACTGGCTTGATCAGCGCGGTGCCGGCCACGCCGCCGGCAGGAACGCTGTTGCGGAAGCTGGCGAGAAAGGCTGACCGTCGAATGCAACGCAGCCATCCCAGCGTCGATGGCCCCTTAACCCGTCGGGTGCAATGGCACCAGGTCCACGACCAGGCACGCAGCAAGACTTGCTCCGCCACATTGCACCTGGGCACATATGACCTGCCACCACGCGCGCAATCTGGCATACCGGCTTACCTGTATATCGACACCACCTACGATCTGTGGCGCCAGCAATCATCACGCCGTGGTGAAGTGTCCGCACGACTGGACAGGCTTTTCTGGCGGCTGGAACAAAGTGCCATCACGTCCACAAAACATATCTTCGCCATCGGCGAGCATGTCGCGAACAACCTGACGAGTGCCTATGGCGTGGCCGAAAACAGGATCACCGTTGTCGGCACCGGGCGCGGACAGATTACTCCGTATGCAGGGCCCAAAGACTTTGGCAACGGCCGACTACTGACTGTTGCCAAGGTGCGCCCGGATGACAAAGGAATCCCCTTGCTGCTTGACGCTTTCGCGCTGGCGCGACGTCAAAACCCAAACTTGACCTTGACCGTTGTTGGCGGGCAAAAGGTTCCCGGCATAGAAAACATGACGGGCGTTGAAGCCACCGGGTGGCTGACCGAAGAACAACTGCAAGCCTTATTCGAGAACGCGTCTTTATTTGTGATGCCTGCTCACTACGAACCCTGGGGGCTGGTATACCTGGAAGCGCTCAGCTGCCAGGTACCGATCATGGGATTGCCGCGCAATGCCTTTCCTGAACTGAGCGCCAATGGCGATCACGGCTTCGCCGCACACAGCAGCGCAAACGAGCTGGCGCAAGACATACTGGATGCACTAACCGACCCACAGCGACTGGCAGAGATGGGACGCAAAGGTTTCGAGTTTGCCAATCGCTTCGACTGGGCGCGCACGGCACAAGCCATCGCCAATAAGATTGCCGCGGATCACCAAGGATGAGTCAGGCTCCCGTCCAGTTCGCCATAGTGACCGCTGCACGCAACTGCGCCGCGTGGGTGGGAAAGAATGTCGGATCCGTACTGGGTCAGAGCTACCCTCACTGGCGGGCTGTGCTGATTGACGACGCCTCACAAGACGACACATACGCGGTCGCGCAAGCCGCTGCCGGCGAGGACTCGCGTTACACCGTCATGCGCAATGCAACATCGCGCGGCGCCCTGGCGAATATCGTCAGCGCCAGCGGCCTGGCAGCTCAGGCCAAAGATGACGTCATTATCATCATCGATGGCGACGATTGGCTCGCTGATAGCGGCGCACTGGAACGCTTGGCCGAGCACTACGCCGATCCAGATCTATGGCTCAGCTACGGCAGCCACAAACTGTTACGCAGACGCCTGCGTGACCGTCTGCGCGGACGCCCCAACCGCGGGCAGGCAAGACCCATACCGGATTCCGTCGCTCGTCTTGGTCTCTTTCGCTACCAAACCGGTCCGTGGTGCGCCAGTCACTTGCGCGCATACCGCAAGTTTTTATGGGATGAAGTGCGCGACGAGGACCTGCGCGATGACGATGGCGAATACTTCTGCTCGGCGGCCGACGTGGCCACCATGCTACCTCTGCTGGAACTGGCCGGTGCGGAACATGCACGCTATATCGACGATATTTTGTATGTCTACAACAACGACCACGCGCTGAGCGACAATCAGGAACCCGTGCCGGCTTATGAGCGCCAGCAATTCATTTGCTCACTGAAAATTCGCGCCAAGCCGCGCTACCGCGCCCTGCAACGCTGAGTTTCGTCCATGCCTCTTCCTGCATTCCTGATCATCGGCGCACAAAAGGCGGGCACGACCTCGCTGCACCACGTGCTCAGCCAGCACCCGTCCGTTTGGCTGCCACCGATCAAGGAACTGCACTACTTCGATCGCGAGTCGAATTGTGATGAGCATTTCACAAAAGATGCCTATGCGAGCCTGTTCGATGACGCCCCAGCATCCGCCACCTGCGGGGAAGCCACACCGTGCTACCTGTTCCACGAACATGCTGCGCGCCGCATCCATGGTGTACTGGGTGATGATGCGAAGCTGATTGTTACGCTGCGGAATCCCGCCAGCCGCGCGTATTCGCACTACCTCATGAATGTGCGCAAAGGTTACGAACAACTCAGCTTCGAAGAGGCGATTGAAGCCGAACCACAACGCCTGCGAGAGAGTGAATTGTCACGCATGCGTTTCTCCTATCTGGCCCGCGGGGATTATCACGAGCAAATTTCACGCTATTTGGAATACTTCGATCGCTCTGCCATCCGCGTCTACATATTTGAACAAGACATCATCCCCAACTGGTCTCAGGCGTGGTCAGACATATGCGGGTTCCTGAATCTCGACAACATACCCGCCCCTGCGCTGGCGCAAACCAATACCGCGCGCAAAATTCGCTCTCCGCTGGTTCGCTGGGCAATGCAACAACCCCGCTTGAAAGCCCTGAAGAACAAGTTGGTCTCACGAGATCTGAATTTGCGGTTTCGCCACATGCTCACGGACTCGGCCGAGCCCGTCGCGTCCAGCACGCGAGACTCGCTGATCGAATCCCGCTATCGCGATGGCATATCGAAGCTGGAAACTCTACTCAATCGCTCCCTCACATCGTGGACCTGAAATTGGCTCGAGCAACGTTCAGCTCGAATCCGGTTTAACCACCGCTGAGGCTGGCACTGGCGGGGGCGTACGTGGAGCAAAACGCCGTCCATATTTGATGGTCGGCAACTCGATCAACCGATGACACAAATCGGCAAGCAGGATGATCACGGGGATATAGACCAGTGCGAGCAATAGAGTGCCGAAAATCCGATGACCTGTGACCTCAGTCAACACCGGTAGCATCGGCAAGAACACAGCCAGAATGGGGTAGTGCAGCAGGTAGCAGGGATAGGAGCGCTTACCGAGATAGTCGAGCACCCGATTGGAAAACAGCCGCCGGGTCTGATCGTGATTGATGATCATACAGATCAACAGGAACAGAAAGACGTTGACCACCGTATAGCCCCAGATCGCTTGCCAGCCATGCGGCATGTACAAAGGCCAGCCCAACGACAGGTACGGGCCACCGTCAAACATCGGCATGATGCCGACACCGTTCACTGCCACACCGAGAACAAATGCCGCGACTGCGTAAAGCAACAAGTGCAGCGGCCTCGGGCTCAGCGACGTGAAATTGATCAGTGCGCCAATCGCAAACGCGTCGAGGTACGACCATGTCAGCACATACATCGCCAGCGGCCGCCATGGCTGGGCTTCGGGCGCGATATCGAAGGGCCAGTTCAACCAGGTCAGTGCGCGCAACACCACTGTCAAACCCACCAGCCCAATCAACAACCGCCGCAGATTGGCTGCGTTAAACCAATACAGGACGAAGGGCCAGACCAGATAAAACTGCTCTTCTACCGCCATGGACCACAAGTGGTCGAACTCGAAGGAATGGACCCTGTCCGGGCGCAAGGTAAAGAAGTTGTACAGATAGGTGAACGCGTAGAACAGGTGCTCGCGCTGGGGCTCGGTAGACTCGGTGACCAAAACCATAATGGCCAGATAGCCGTAATACATCGGCAAAATCCGCCACAGCCGCCGGATATAAAAGCGCTTCAGATAGCTGCCAAAGGTCGGAGCACGCTCACGGTCCATCAGCAACACACGGGTGATCAGAAACCCCGACAGAACGAAGAAGCTCTGCATCCCGATCCAGCCCATATTGAGCAGATAGAGGTGTGCAATCACCACCATGAGCAGCGCAACACCGCGCAGACCATCAAGACCTTCAATATGGCCCTGACGCAGCCCTCCGCTTACCGACATCCCCGACTCCCTGTCCTTTCATCACAGCGCGGCCGCAGTTCCTTTGCCACCCCATGTCCTTTTGTCGGCACAAGTCTGAGGTTGGCGTCACATCCGGTCAAGACGGTAAAAATGTGCGCCAGCATCATCGGCCGTTGTGTCTTTAAGCTGCGCTTTTTGACGAGAAATATCGCTTGAGCTTGAGAAACCTCATCTCGAACAAGTGATAGCTCAGCATCGCCACAAGCAATGTCACCAGCATGGTCGCCACCCCGGAGAGCAAACTCGCCGTGTTGTATCCCATTGAGGCCTGCCAGTACCCAAGTAACGGCACCTGAAACAGTTCAATAACCGCAATGTGGATCAAATACATGCCGTAGGAGTAACGCCCAAAAGTAACCAACACCGGGTTATGCAACCACATCGGCTTGAAGTCAGTCATCACGATGACATGCAGCAGGGCAGCAAACGCCAAAGCGGCCAAACTGGTGATCAGAGCAATGTTCACACCGCCGGACAAGCGCAGACCACCCTTGCTGAAGGCAATCGCAAGCAAACCTGCAGCCGCAACAACGGCAACCAATAGCGCCAACCTACCCGTTGTTTTGTTCCATCCGTGCGGCAGACAGGCCACCAGAGCACCGGCTGCCAACGCGTCCATACGCGCCGGCATGAAGACATAGGCCGCCAATGGCCAATCGTGAAAGAGCACCAGCAGCGCTTTCACCGCCCACGCTGTCGCAATCAGTGCCACGCAAACAACGAGCAGACGTCGTGCGGGAAATAGCCCCACGATCAAAGGCCAGAACAGGTAAAAATGCTCTTCAATCGCCAGCGACCACAAATGATCCAGACCACGCCACGACGTCGCGCCGCCAACGATGAGCATTTGAATGTTCTGCAAATATAGGGCGCTGGAAAGTGCCCAAGCGCGCAAGCTCTCGCCACTCACACCAGCCAACACATGTGGCAGGACCAGAAAAACCACCACCAGATACAGGTAGTAGGCAGGAAAAATACGCAGAGCCCGCCGTGCATAAAAATTCACGAAGTACCCGGGCGTTTGACGTGTAGACAACAGTATCGACGTGATCAGGTAGCCCGAGAGGACGAAAAACAAGTCCACGCCCAACCAGCCCGCGCGAGCCACTTCGTTCACCACCGACAGTACACTCGAGCCCGCAGGCTGAAACGCCACACAGTGCACCATAAGCACCAGCAGGATCGCCCAACCGCGAATGCTATCGAGCACAGGATTGTGGGTGATGCTCACAATGGGTTGAGTCAGATCCTGACCGCTGCTACGCACGTTTCGCCCTCATGCCATCTAAATCGGTTTACGCGCTCGCACCACAAAAATCATGGCGTCGCGTGCCCGCCCGCGATCCTTATGCAAGCGATCCGTAATGCTGATCAGAAACTGACACAGACCACAAAACGGCTTGCTGATCCAGCCCGGCAAACGCATCCGCAACGCGTCCTGACAAAGCTGTATCGACATCGGCAGCAATCCCATCACACCGCGCGTCTCTTCAACCTCAAAACCCTGCTGCTCGATGGTTGTTTTCAAACCATCCGACGTCCAACGCCACAGGTCCAAGGGAGAAGGGTGGTAGACCCACACACCATGCGTCGACAGAACCAAACATCCGCCTGGTTTCAGCACCCGCCACGCCTCAGCCAGATAGGCTGCCGGGCTGGGAACGTGTTCAAGTACCTGCGCCGAGAGTACAACGTCGTAGTCGCCTTCCTGCGGTGGGATCTGACCACTCTCGTTCAAAGAGATATCCGCATGCGCATTGCCCGGCATGTCGGCCGCGACGTAATCCAAACCGCAGGCATTGACGACGCCCTGGTAAGCGCGATTGCCACAGCCATAGTCGAGCACACGTCCAGACCGCCCCGGCATCGCAGCAGACAACGCGCGCGTCAATTCTGCGCGAAGTTTAAAAATCGCCTGCCGATTCCAATACCACCAAGCAATCGACTCCTCAGCCGCATCCATCTCGGTGAAATCCTGAGCCGATGTCATGGCAAGCCCCTCTCAATAGTGTGTCGGTTTTCGTTTGATCTGCGGCTGCGGAAAATGCCGCGCGTACCAGTGATAGAGCCGATACGGGAAATGGCGCAGTATGATGTTGCGCCAGAAGCGGTTCTCTATCTGCGCAGCGTGCCACGGCGTCTGACGCACATGCGACCAATACAGCTTTCGCAGCGGGTGACCACAAGCGTCCATCCACGGTTTGAGCAATCCGGAGAAATGCACGATGGCTGGATCGCGCCGCGCCTGCAACACAGTCGCGCGATCGAACGGCAGTTCAGACACGCGCAAGTCGAAAATCACGCTCTGTGCGTTGAACTGAGGCGAAACATTGAGCCAACGCCCCTTGAGGACCGCATTGAGCACGTCTTGATCCGGGTAGAGGAAATTCTCATGGTGCTCATCGGCAAACTGCAGCAAGTCATCGCACAGACCATTGGCACGCATGACCTCAAGGTCCATCAGCAACACACCAGAATTGAAGTAGCGCGGCACCTCATGAATGCCCAGCGACGACAACCGATCTAAGGATTGGTGCGGATAAAGCGGATTCACCACAGCCGCCACCCAATGGCCGTCCAACTCGATGTTGACGAGTTCATCCAAAGGCTTGCAGATGATGGTATCGCTATCCAGATAAAGGACTCGCTTCACCTCGGGTAAAAGCTCAGGAAGCAGCATCCGCATCCAGGCATGCGTGCCGAAAAACGGATGAGGCTTGAGCCGCGCAAACCGTTCCGGCGGCACAGTCACAACGTGGAACTCTGCGCCCATGGATTCGACCATGCCACGCAGGTCATCCAGCCGTGGCGCAGGACTGTCGCTACGCACCAGATGCACACGAACGCCACGCGGGTGTTGCTGCAACAACGAGTGCAAGGTCGCTGCGGCGTGCTGCAGATACTGTGGATCTGCAGCCAACGCCACATCGAACTGCGGATGACTGCCTGAGTTCATATGGCCACTAAAATGATGCTTACTGAAGAAAAAGCCAACTCATGGCCCCGAAATCCAACGATAGTGGCACACTATAAACTTGCGAGGAGCCGCAGCGCACTTATCAAAAAGAAACGACAGAATGACACCTGCACCGAACCCACTTAAACGCCTCGTCCGGCGTGCTTTCGCCAAAGCGGGATTGCGAATTTCGCGTATCGACCGGCAATCTGAAGCGGAGACCGCACGACTCAAAGCGGCCAGCTTCAACGCGCAGCGCCCGCTTCCGGAAGGTACCGCCGAGCAGCTCAAGCACGACAACCCGCGCCTGATGGCCTTGCGCGAACGCTACAACGCACTCACCGTCGATGCCGCTGTGCACTCCTTGTGGAACCCGCAGCGCATGGATCGTCAGCTCGAGTTATCACACTTCCGCGGCGACAATGTTTACGTTTGGCAACTGCGCAACGTGCGCGAACAGGCACGCCTGAAGTACTACCTGTTCATGACTTACGCTCAAAGCATTGACGAGCTCGGCCTGCTCGATACGCTCACCGAAGATGGTCTGTTTGGCTGCTGGACGTTCGACTACCCGAACCATCCCACGATCAGCCGCGACCTGCTTGATTCCGTCAACGAAATCAATTTTCTGAATCGACACCTGAACCTGAGCCAACGCGACGGTTTCCGGGTACTGGATATTGGCGCGGGCTATGGCCGTCTGCCCCACCGCATGCTGCAGGCGCTGCCCAACATCGATCATTACTACTGCACCGATGCCGTCGCCGAATCGACATTTCTGAGCGAGTTCTATCTAAAGTTCCGCGGCTGCTCCGACAAGACCACGGTATTGCCACTCGACGAATTCATCACAGCAGCGCCCGATCTTGACGTTGATTTGGCGATCAATATTCACAGTTTTTCGGAAATGAGCATTGCCGCGATCACCTGGTGGTTTGCCCGTCTCGCAGAAATTCGCCCCAAACACCTGTTCATCATTCCCAACGATCAGGATCGTCTCCTCAGCGCGGAAAGCGATGGCAGCCGGGTCGAGTTCTCAGACCGTGTCGCCGCCAGCGGTTATGAACTGATCGCCAACGAACCCATTTACCGCGACCCTTGTGTGCAGGAACTCATCGGGGTGGATGATCACTTTTTGCTCTATCAGCGCGTGGATTAATCCGAGCTGGGCTGACTACAAATTCAGCCCGCTCAGCTCATCCAGCCAGCTCTGCACCAAGGGCACTTCAGCCGATTCAACCAAGCCTTCATCCGCCAAGGCTTGGTAGCAACTCAAAAGATCCGCGTGCATGTCACCGCTCAACGGCAATGCCGACAGCAACGCACGGATTCGATCATTGTGCAGGTAGCCTGGCACCTCGTCCGCAAAATCACGCATGAGGTCATGCTCATTGCGTTCTTGGCGCACAGACGGCGCCACGAAGGTCACTTGGAGCCCCTGAGCCCATAGACACCGTTGCGCGACGAAGCTGCGCCAGATGTCCGTCATGCGGAAACTGCAATAGGACGGCAAGTACATCAGCGGCGCCAAACGTCGCTGCCACCACGTGTTCTGACTGTTGAACGGGCACCAAACATTCTGTGACAAAACCACCGCAGCCGCCTCATCTGCGAACCTCACCGGCAATGGGCGGGTCAAGCGAAATACCGCATCGACATCCGGATTGTCCTGAGCAAGCCCCTGGACCAAGACCGGCATGTTGCTGGCCTGACGCTCGTCAACCTGATCAGAGCCCAACACACGATCCAGCGGCAAACCGCGTGGCCAGACCGGCGCGCTCGGCGCAAAATAGTCGTAGACGTTCAACCACGCGTGGTCGTTTTTGGCGCTCAACACGCGGGCCGAGCCGGCTTCTGGGAGATCAAGAAAATTACCCAGCGGGAAGTTGTCGTCGTCGGTTTCCACGATCCACTGCGCACCGTCGCGCAATGCGTGAAGATAGCCCACGTTCTTACGTGCGTAGTGCCCCAGCGGCAGTTGCTGGCTGAACCTGTCGAACGCTGCGTGCTGCGCCTCAATATCCATGTAGGTCGCACCTGGCAGATTGAAATCTGAAGGGCTTTTGCGATCCCCCACAATGACAAAGTTGACGTCCGAGACCTGACACGCACTCAACAGATCGCGCATGACAGCATTCGGGGCATTGATGGTGGTGATAACCAGAGCAGTGCTCATGATTCGGTGTTCTCCTTCAGAGCCAGCGCCCGCGTCCAAACTTCGTGGAGCGGCGTTTGGGACGCGCCCAACGCGGCAGAATGTATGGCTAGCGTGTCGTAGCCGTATTCAAAAAACTCGTAGCCACAGGCACGCAGCAAGTCGTGCGCAGCCTCTCGGTCTGGCGCATTCAAATGGTGGTGCTCGTACAACACCAGCTTGGGTTGCAGATGTTCCAGATCGAGCAGTTTGAGGATCTCGTAATCGTGCCCCTCGGTATCGGTTTGTACGATGTCGACATTCTGAAAACCATGACGTTGACACAGCTCTTTGACTGTCAAACAGGGCACCATCCGCTCGACCAGTCGGTCGTCGATATCCGGGATGTGCTCACGATGCGACAGCACGACATCTTTATGGAAGGAGCCCAGGGCGTGGTACCACACCGGCAAGCCTGCGGCCGCCGGATCGCTCTCATGGGCCAGATGGTAAAACGGTTGTTCTCCCGAGTGGGCGCTGACCGCGACGTTTTCGAGAATGATGCGCGGCGCCAGATGACGATAATTGCGTTGCAGTCGGGCGAAAATTTCGGGAACAGGCTCAACCATGATGCCGCGCCAGCGGCGCCGATGAATCTGGCGGCGCATCGGATCGTAAAGGGCGCCATCGTTGGCGCCAATCTGCAAAAAACACGCATCGGGATATGCTTTGCCCATCGCCTCCATAACCAGCGAAACCGGCGTGTCCGGCTGATTGCTCGGCAAATGGCTGCGCCACAAGCGTAAGCGCTGCCGCAACGCCCAGTGCTTGGGAATCCACGGCCCAACCACTCTCCCGATGGCGCTGACCAGCCGCCCCGCAGTCAACTGACTCATTGTTGATGCTCCTGTTCCTGAGCTTTTTCCTGAGCTTTATCTGTCAAAGGTTTGGATGCACACAGCACGAAAACCAATGCGTTGAGATCACGCCGTTCGCGATCGATAAAGGCGTCCGCAACACCGACCAACCATTGCATAAACGCCGCATAAGGACGGCGCAAGCGACGCCAAAGACGACCGTGCGTTGCATCCTGAAACAGCTGCAACCCGCAGGATGCCAACCCCATAGCCCCTCGAAATTCGACGACGTCAAAGCCAGCCCGCTCAACCGCCAGTTTCAAGCCTTCCGAAGTCCAACGCCAAAAATCGTGCGGATCGGGATGCCACACCATCATGCCGTGGGTGGACAAGACCAGTCGCCCCCCGGGCTTGAGTACGCGATAGCACTCCGCCAAGTACAAGGCGGGGTCGGCGACATGTTCCAAGACCTGAGTGGACAGCACCAGATCAAATTGAGCGGCATCACTGGGCACACTGCCATCGGGATTAAGCTGCATCTGAGCCTGAGGGTTGCCGCCCAGATCAGCAGCCACCCAATCGCTGGCCTGCGGTAAAAGTTCACGATAGGGTGAGTCGGCAGCGCCGTAGTCAAGAACACGCGGTGCAGCAAGCGCAGCGGAACTCAAGTTCAGCATCTGACCAACCACACGCCGAAGCTCGATCGCAATATAGCGATATGGCTGGCCCCACGCGTCAGCACGACGCTGATTGTGCCGAGTTTTGAATTGAGCTGCCTGTTGTTCAGTGCTCACACGCTCACCGCTGTCCGTGCATCGATTGGATGCGTTTAAAGATTGTCTCTGCCAAGGTTTGCATCAGCTGTCGCTGACCAAATACAAACCAGGCGAGTAACAGATAGGCCGGACCGAATAACACGGTGGCGCCGATCAGTTCTTCCCACACAGGCAGGTCCGTCATGCGGGCAAACACCAGTTCCACGGCGGCCGCCGCCAGCAGAGCCGCAGCGATGGGGCGACTGGCACGAACCAGCGCCACCGTTACACGTAGAGGCAAATGACGATATGCCGCGACCAGGCAGGGTACGAGCAATACCCACTGGGTTGCGCTCCATGCCCAAGCCACACCCACGGGACCATAGCGCAAAGCCAACAAAGCCGCGACCAGCATAGCTCCCCAGCCGATGCAGCCCCACAGCAACATCCCGCGCATGTCGCCACGCGCCATGTACAACCAACCGGTGGAGTACATCAAAGGTTGCGCAATAAGGCCAAAACACAACACCCGAAAGATGTGCTCAGCAGCCCCCCATTGATCGCCCAGCAGGACATGAATGACGTGGCTCCCGTACAGCACGCCCATCACTCCCAAAGGCGCCGCGGCCAGCATCATCACGCCTGTGGCTTTGTCGTAGAACCGCACAAAGCGCTTGGGCTCGGAAATCAGGCGGCTCAGCATGGGCAAAGCCACCTTGCCGGCAGGTTCGTTGACGTAGCCGCTGGCCATGTTCGTCAGCATGTGTGCGCGGGTGAATTGACCCGCCGCCGCAAAACCGATATTCCGACTGAGCAATAACAAATGCAGGTTCTGGGCGAAATGCCCAAGCACCCGAAACATCAGAAAGCCGCCACCAAAATGCACCAGCGACGCGACGCCGGCGAAGTTTTTCGGGATGCCAGGATGGTAACGAGCGGCGGCCCAACTGATCGCGAGGCTGACGCCATCAGCGACAATCACCATCAGGACCAAAGCCCACGGCCCCGCTCCTGCCGCCGCGGCCACAACCGCGCAGGCGCCGCCAACCAAGGTGCCACAAACGCTTGACAAAGCGATGGCGCCAAACCGCAATTCTCGCTGCATAAGGGCGCGATGTTGCGCCGATGCGCTGGGAATCAACACGGCGACCAAGAGCACCTGTATGACGCCAACGGAGTCGGGGGAGCGCAGCCACATCGCGATGTGGGAGGCCGACAACACCCCCAACGCTGCAACACAGCCGCCCAATAACAGATTGAACCAATACAAGGCATGAATCTGCGCCTCGGAGATCCGATCACGCTGCAGGGTGGCTGCACTCAAGCCCATATCCTGAAGCAACACCGCCAAGCCGGTGATCACCTGAACAGACGCCACCAACCCATAGTCCTGCGGGGTGAGAATGCGGGCCAGCACCACGGTGAACGCCAAGCGAATGAACTGCGCAGCCAAACGCGCAGCGAGCAGCTTCGTGCCTCCGCTGATCGCACTCGCGGCGTTGATTTCGCCCGCGGTAAACGGCCGGTGATCGGCTTTCTCGCTCAGTGGCCGCGCCCCGCTTTCCACATCATTCGCCGGTCACGGCGTACGTTTAACGGCCATACGTCCGGTGTAGTCGATACGACTCAGCAACGGTGCATGCGAGGGACCCAACTCGGAGAAATACTCATCCACAGCGGTTGCACAGCCATCCCAATGGCCGTAGTCGTCAATGATGACCGCGCCGTGGAGGCGCAAACGCGGCCAGAGATGAACAAGCTCATGGCGGGTGGACTCGTACCAATCGGTGTCCAACCGCAAAAACGCGACATGCTCAGGCGCAGCTTGCGGCAGCGTGTCTTCGACGCGCCCTTTCACGAAATGCAGTCGCTCAGACGGATATCCCGTCGCCAACAGTGCTTCGCGCACGAGGTCTTCGTTAAAAACTTCCGCATCGAACAAGCCCTGCCAAGGACGCTGTCCACGCCCTACGCTCTCCTGCCAATGATCCATCGCTTCGCCGTCGTAGCGCGAGACATCTTTGGCCGTTGGTGGTGTCATGCCCTCGAAGGTGTCAAACAGGTAAATATCACGATCCGAGATGCCCAATTGCTGCAAACGCAAAATCATGGCCAGGACCGATCCGCCTTTCCAAACGCCGCATTCAACGAATGCGCCCTCGATTTTTGAGTGAATGGTGTAACTCACGGCATCGACCACCGCCAGCAATCGTTCCTGACTGGTCATCGTGAACGGCAGACACGCGCGCAAGATTTCGGCTTCGTGCTGGTTACAACCCAATGCGACGTCCAAGGGATCATCAACTCGCTGCTGGGGATTTGAACCTCCCACCACACGTCGTTTGAGTCGCCGCAAAAACCGAATCGGTCTGGGCGCTCTGGTCTGTTTCTTGGACATATTTGTGTTCCTGATCCGGGGTCAGACAGCGCTCATGCGCACCTTTAATCGGTATCGAGCAAGTTTCGGAAATAGCTGATGGTATGTTCCAAACCTTGATCAAGTGGCACCTTGGGCCTCCAGCCCAATACCTCGCTTGCCACAGCGATATCGGGTTGACGCTGACGCGGATCATCCTGCGGCAACGGCTTTTGCTCCAATTTGGAGGCGCCGCCAACCTGTTGCAGCACCTTCTCCGCCAACTGTCGTACGGTGAATTCGCCAGGGTTGCCCAAGTTGATCGGATTGGGGGTAGAAGCCGGCGAGTTCATCAAGCGAATCAACCCTTCAACCAAGTCATCGACATAGCAGAACGAACGTGTCTGCGAACCATCGCCGTAAATCGTGACCGCTTCCCCGCCGAGGGCCTGCACGATGAAATTCGAAACCACGCGCCCATCATTGGGCATCATGCGCGGGCCGTAGGTGTTGAAAATACGCGCAACCTTGATGTCTAGCCCATGCTGACGCTGGTAGTCGAAGAACAAGGTTTCGGCACAACGTTTGCCCTCGTCATAACAAGACCGCGGACCAATGGGATTGACGTTGCCCCAATAACCCTCCGGTTGCGGATGCACCGTGGGATCGCCGTACACTTCACTGGTTGAAGCCTGCAAAATCTTGGCTTTGACCCGCTTGGCCAACCCCAGCATGTTGATCGCGCCAAGCACGCTGGTCTTGGTGGTTTGAACCGGGTCGTGCTGATAGTGGATTGGCGATGCGGGGCACGCCATATTGTAGATTTCGTCAACTTCCACATACAGTGGAAAACAGACGTCATGGCGCATCAGCTCGAAATACGGGTTGTCCAGCAAATGGACCACATTGCGTTTCGAGCCGGTAAAAAAATTATCCACGCAGATGACTTCATTGCCATCCTGCAAAAGCCGTTCACACAGGTGGGAGCCGATGAAACCAGCACCGCCTGTTACCAAAATCCGCTTCAATGTCCACTCCATGGCCGCCGCTTGGCCAGTTACCCCAATGTGCTCACTTATTGTCGAGCCAAATCTCGATTATTCCTGTACCAGGCATAGGTCTCCACCAATCCCTCGCCCAGAGGGATGGAGGGCCGCCAGCCCAGTGCGGTGGCTCTTGACGTATCCAACAGCTTGCGCGGCGTGCCGTCTGGTTTGCTCGCATCAAACTGCAGTGCGCCATCATAACCCACTACTTCAGCGACAGCGCGAGCCAGTTCGGCTATGGAAATATCCTCGCCCCAGCCGATGTTGACGGTCTGCTCATCAGCGTATTCCCGCATGAAATACAAGCACGCGCGAGCCAGGTCATCGACATGCAAAAACTCGCGCCGCGGTGTGCCGCTGCCCCACACCTCGACACTCTCGTGACCTTGCTCGCGAGCTTCATGAAACTTGCGCATCAGGGCAGGAAGCACGTGTGAGTTGTGCAGATCGAAATTATCGCCCGGACCGTAGAGATTGGTCGGCATCAGTGAAATCGCGTCAAAACCGTACTGCCGCCGATAGGCCTGACACATTTTCAAGCCAGCAATCTTGGCAATGGCATACCACTCATTGGTGGGTTCCAACGCGCCCGTCAGCAGATACTCTTCCTTGAGTGGTTGCGGCGCGAGTTTCGGATAGATGCACGACGAACCCAGGAAAAGCAGCTTGCGCGCACCGTGGCGCCAGGCCGCGTCGATCACGTTGGTCTGAATCTGCAGGTTGTCACGCAGAAAATCGGCCGGATATTTGTTATTCGCCAGAATGCCGCCAACCTTGGCCGCCGCAAGAAATACGAACTCCGGCTGATGCTTTGCAAACATCGCCTCGACCGCATCCCGATTGCACAAATCCACTTCGTCGCGCGTCGGCAATAACAGATTGCCAAAGCCCTCAGCACGCAGGGCGCGCACAATGGCGGAACCCACCATGCCCCGATGCCCGGCCACGAAAATACGGCTGTCAACCTGCATGGCACTCATCATTCGTGGTAATCGAAGGCTTTGAAGCCGGCTGATTTGATCAGATGGTCGCGCTTGGCCAAGCTGAGATCCTCGTCAACCATTTCATTGACCAAGGCCTCGAAGCTGGTGGTTGGCTCCCAGCCGAGCTTGTCCTTGGCTTTGCGCGGATCGCCGAGCAAGGTATCCACCTCGGTGGGGCGGAAATAGCGCGGATCGACTTCGACGATGCGATCACCGACACGGACTGCCGCCTGTTTTGGAGCGGCGCTGACGATCGCGTGTTCATCGCAACCTTCACCGCGCCAATCCAACTCAATCTCCAAACGCCGCGCCGCGCGGGTCACGAAATCACGCACGGTGTGCTGCTCCCCCGTGGCGATGACGAAATCTTCTGGCTCATCTTGTTGCAGCATCATCCACTGCATCTGCACGTAGTCGCGCGCATGCCCCCAATCGCGCTTGGACGACAAATTGCCAAGATAAAGACAGTCTTGCAGGCCGAGAAAAATGCGCGCGAGTGCACGCGTAATCTTGCGCGTTACGAAGGTCTCGCCACGCACCGGGGACTCATGATTAAACAGAATGCCGTTGCATGCATAAAGACCATAGGCCTCGCGGTAGTTCACCGTGATCCAGTAGGCGTAAAGCTTGGCTACGGCGTAGGGTGAGCGCGGATAAAACGGGGTGTCTTCGGTCTGCGGGATCTGCTGCACCTTACCGTACAGCTCCGAGGTGGACGCTTGATAAAAGCGCGTCTTCTTTTCAAAGCCCAAAATGCGGATCGCTTCCAACAGGCGCAGGGTCCCCATGGCATCGGAGTTGGCGGTGTATTCCGGACTCTCAAACGACACCGCCACATGGCTCTGTGCGCCCAGGTTGTAAATCTCGTCCGGTTGGACTTCCTTGACCACCCGGATCAAGTTGGTCGCATCGGTCAAATCACCGTAATGCAATATGAAACGCCGATCTTTGACGTGCGGTTCTTCATACAGATGATCAATACGATCGGTATTGAATGACGAGGAACGGCGCTTGATGCCGTGAACCTCGTAGCCTTTGTCCAGCAAAAATTCCGACAGGTAGGCTCCATCCTGCCCGGTCGTTCCGGTGATCAGCGCGCGCTTCATCTCTCCCCCGCTTCGCCAAATAGGCAACTATAGCGTAGGCCCCTACAATAGGGGCACGCCGCCCGACCCATCGCTGAGGATTCATGACCGACCAAATCGACCATCTCCGACAAGCGCTGGACAGCGGACGCAAAGGCCCGGTGCAGCGCGTTTTGTCGTCACTCCACCCGGCGGAAATCGCCGTGTTGATCGAATCACTGCCGCTGGGTGAGCGCGAGATCGTCTGGAACTTGGTCAGTGATGACGACCGAGGCGAGGTGCTGCTGCACCTGGGTGAAGAACTGCGCGGTTGGCTGATCAAAGCCATGGACGTGGAAGCGGTGATCTCGGCCTCCGAAGGCCTTGAAATCGATGACCTCGCTGACTTCATCGATGATCTGCCGGAAACCCTGACCCAACGGGTCATGAATTCCATGGACGAGGCCCGACGCTCGCGCGTCGAAGCGGTGATGTCGTACCCCTACGACACGGCCGGCGGCCTGATGAACACCGACCCGGTGAGTGTCCGACCCAATGTGACGCTGGAGGTGGTGCTGCGCTATCTGCGCATGCTTGGCGACTTGCCCGGCCATACCGACATGCTGTTTGTGGTCGACCGCTACGGACATTTCCTCGGCATCCTGCCGATCAACAAAGTCGTGACCCTGAGCCCGGACGTGACCGTCAGCGACATCATGGACCGCGATTTCCAGGCTTTGTCAGTGGAACTCACCGCGAACGAGGTGGCCAAGCGCTTCGAGGACCGCGACCTGATTTCCGCCCCGGTTGTGGACGAGCGCAACATTCTGCTCGGGCGCATCACGATCGATGACGTGGTCGACGTGATTCGTGATGAAGCCGAACACAGCTTGCTCGCACCGGCCGGTCTGGATGAGGAAGACGACATGTTCGCGCCGGTACGCCGCAGCGCCCGGCGTCGCGCCGTGTGGCTTGGCGTCAATCTGATCACGGCGTTCATGGCATCCGCCGTGGTTGGCCTGTTTGAGGCCACGCTGGATCAGGTCGTAGCGTTGGCTGTACTGATGCCGATCGTCGCCAGCATGGGCGGCATTGGCGGCAGCCAGACGCTGACCCTGATGATTCGCGGCCTCGCGCTGGGGCAAATCAGCACCGCCAACGCGGTGGCCTTGCTCAAAAAGGAAGTGGCTGTGGCCATGATCAACGGCATGCTGTGGGCCGTTGTGGTGTCCGCGATCGTCCTCGTGTGGTTCCAGTCACCGATGCTCGCTCTGGTCATCGGTATCGCGCTGATACTCAATCAGATGTGCGCCTCAGTGGCCGGGGTTGGCTTGCCGCTTTTGCTCAAGCAGCTCGATATTGACCCGGCACTGGCGGGCAGCGTTGTGCTGACCACGATCACCGACGTAGTCGGCTTCTTTGCCTTTCTCGGACTGGGTGCGGCGCTGTTGCTTTAGCGCTGATCAGTCACTGGCGGAACAACCCACCCAACGGTGACTTGGACTTGGATTCGGGTTCCGCGGGCGGCGCCGTGGGCTCGCTCACGTCATCCTGATCGTCGTCATCTGATGCTTGAGCAGAGACTTGCAGCAATCGATTGGGTGAACCTTTCAAGCCCGACAGCTTGCCACTGACGCTGGCCTGCATCAGCTCACCGGCGATCTCTTGCGGTGATGCTTGCGGGTCATCGGCCAACAGCACAGCGACAGCACCGGCAACATGCGGTGCCGCCATTGAGGTACCTTGCAGGGACTTGGTGGCCGTGTCATCGGTATACCAGGCGGAATCGATCTCCGCGCCCGGCGCCAGAATGTCCACGCAGTCGCCCCAGTTGGAGAAATCCGCCCGCTGATCCTGACGCGTGCTGGCGCCCACGGTGATCGCATCACGGGTCCGAGCCGGCGAGGTATTGCAGGCATCGCTGTCTTCATTGCCTGCGGCCAGCACCATCACGATGCCTTGCTTGATCGCATTGTCCACCGCCTCATCCAGCGAACGACTAGCACCACCGCCCAGGCTGAGATTCGCAACCGCGGGCTTTTCGGCGTTTTTGGCCACCCAGTCAACACCGGCAATAACCCCGGACATCGACCCACCGCCATCGCAACCCAGCACGCGTACCGGATGGATGGTGGCGCGCTTGGCCACACCATAGCGCGTACCGGCAACGGTTCCAGCCACGTGCGTGCCGTGACCGTTGCAATCCGAGTAATCGGGCTGGTCCGTTTGATCGTTATCGCCGCCGCCACCACCGCCGAGCAAGCCGCCGACGATCTTGCCAACGCTGTCCAGCAGACCGCCACCACCGCCCGGTGCGCTACCGCCCTCACCGGCGAAGTTGGCCCCTTCGCCGATGCGCCCACGAAACTCTTCGTGGGTCACACGCACGCCGGTGTCGACGATGTAGGCATGAACACCCTCACCTTCGTTGGGGTAGCTATAGCGTCGATCCAGGGGGAGCGCGGCCTGATCCAAACGGTCCAGCCCCCAGCTTGCGCCGGCTTGCTCACCGAACGGCATGACTTTGCCGTCCTGCTCAACGTACCTGACGTTGGGATTGGCAATCAGCGCGACAAGCTGATCGGCCGAGAACCGGCCGGCGAAGCCCTGAAACACGGTGTCGTAGCGGTACAACACGGTGCCGCCTGTGGTCCGAACGATGCTATCGATGACGCCGGACGATCGGCCCGATTGCAAAGCCACGATGTACTGCCCAGGCAGCGCATCGCGCACTTTCATCAATCCGTCGACCAACGGCCCCTGCGCGAACGCGGAACCACTGAGAAGAAAAGCAAGGACAGCCGCAACGTGTTTCATATCATTCCCTTCATCAGGTGGATACTGCGCGGGCCATCCGTGCCCCTTGGATCAGATCCTTGGTCGGACTAAGCGCGTTTGTCCATAGCCACAAACGACAGATTTTCCGGCCCGGTGTAGTTCGCACTCGGGCGGATAATCTTACCGTCCATGCGTTGCTCAATGATGTGCGCGCTCCACCCTGCGGTGCGTGCAATCACGAACAATGGCGTAAACATCGCCGTGGGCACACCCATCATGTGGTAACTGACAGCGCTGAACCAGTCGAGGTTCGGGAACATCTTCTTGACGTCCATCATCACCGATTCCAGACGCTCAGCGATGTCATACATCTTCATGTTGTTCTGTTCCGCTGAGAGATCCTTGGCGACCTGTTTGATCACTTCATTACGCGGGTCAGAGATGGTGTACACCGGGTGACCGAAACCAATGATGACTTCCTTGTTGCCAACACGCTCGCGAATGTCCGTTTCGGCTTCATCCGGAGTGTCATAACGCTTCTGGATCTCGAAAGCGACTTCGTTGGCACCACCGTGCTTAGGACCGCGCAAGGCGCCAATACCACCGCAAATTGCGGAGTAAATATCGGAACCGGTGCCGGTCACCACGCGAGTGGTAAATGTCGACGCATTGAATTCATGCTCGGCGTACAGGACCAGCGAGGTGTGCATGGCCTTGACCCAGGAGTCACGTGGCGTTTCGCCATGCAGCAGATGAAGGAAATGACCGCCAATGGAATCATCGTCGGTTTCCACTTCGATGCGACGACCGTTGTGGCTGAAGTGATACCAGTACAACAACATCGATCCGAGTGAGGCGAGCAGACGATCGGCGATGTCGCGTGCACCCGGATGGTTGTGGTCATCCTTTTCCGGCAGCACGGTGCCCAACACCGACACGCCGGTGCGCATCACATCCATCGGATGCGCATTCGCAGGTGTGGCTTCGAGCGCGACCTTAACCGCAGCCGGCAGACCACGCAGCGCTTTGAGTTTGACTTTATAAGCGGCCAGTTCCGCATCGGTCGGCAATTTGCCGTGAATCAGCAGATGAGCGACTTCCTCGAACTCACAGTTGGCCGCCAGATCCAGGATGTCGTATCCGCGATAGTGCAGATCGTTGCCGCTGCGTCCGACCGTACACAGGGCTGTGTTACCCGCAGCAACACCTGACAGGGCAACCGATTTCTTAGGCTTGAACCCGGCTTTATTCTCGGACATCTCACTCACTCCTTAACGTTCGGTTAATTGTTCATTGCACCACAGGTGGGTGCGAAGCCTATCACTCAAAAGGATGGCTCAGGATGACGTGCGCGCCAGCCCCTTGGAGCCGATATCACGTCGATACTGCATCTGATTCCAGGAAATCTGGGGGATCGCACGGTAGACCTTGTCGCGCGCCTGGGCCAGATCCTCACCCAAACCACACACGCACAGCACACGGCCACCGGAAGTCTTGACCTTACCGTCGTCCAGCTGTGTGCCAGCGTGGAAGACCTTGGTATCCGCCTCAAAATCGCTGTCCAGGCCGTCGATCACATCACCTTTGGCGTAGCTGTCCGGGTAACCCCCGGCGGCCAGCACCACACCCACGCTGCTGCGCGGATCCCAATCCAATTCAATCTGATCCAAACGACCATCGATGGCCGCTTCGATCACCTCAAGCAGATCGGATTTCAGACGAAACATGATCGGCTGGGTTTCGGGATCGCCCATGCGCACATTGAACTCCACAACACGCGGCTCACCCTGCTCGTTGATCATCAACCCGGCATAGAGGAAGCCCACAAAGCGCCGACCTTCCGCCGCCATGCCACGCACCGTCGGCAACATCACATGCTGCATCACGGTCTGGGCAACCTGATCAGTCAGCACGGGGGCGGGTGAATAGGCCCCCATGCCGCCGGTATTGGGGCCTTGGTCGCCGTCGAAGATGCGTTTGTGGTCCTGCGACGATGCCAGCACCAGGACATGCTCGCCGTCAACCAGCGCGATAAAACTGGCTTCTTCACCGTGCAGAAACTCCTCGATCACCACGCGATGCCCAGCATCGCCAAACCGATTGCCTTCGAGCATATCGCGCACGGCCGCTTCGGCTTCGGCGCGCTGCTCGGTCACGATCACACCTTTACCCGCGGCCAAGCCATCGGCCTTGATCACAAACGGCGCGCTCATGTCCGCCAGGTAATCCAGCGCGGCATCAAGCTCGGTAAAGTTGCCATAGGCCGCCGTGGGGATCTGATGGCGGGCCAGAAAATCCTTGGTAAAGGCTTTGGAAGCTTCCAGCTCGGCGGCCGCCTGGCTTGGGCCAAAGACGCGAATGCCTGTGTCTTGCAGGCGATCGACCAAACCCGCCGCGAGCGGGGCTTCCGGGCCGACCACAACCAGATCGACCGCCTCATCACCGGCCAAAGCAACGATCGCGTCGACATCTTCGGCGCTGACCGGCACGTTGCGCACCTTGGGTTCTGTGGCGGTACCGGCGTTCCCCGGGGCCACCAGAACTTCATCCACACGCGCCGAACCGGCCAGCTTCCAAGCCAATGCATGCTCGCGGCCACCGCCACCAACTACCAGTACTTTCATTGTCGTAAGTGTTCGTAAGAGGATGTCGTCGACCGCTCGGCGACGACGAAAAAGGGCCATACGATAGCAAACCACGGTGATGCCGAGCGCATTGAGGCGGCTGTCACATTGACGTCATCGCTTTGTCACAAACAGTTCACCGGCCGCGCGTAGCATGCTGCTCATGACAAAAGACAGCAAAAGCAAAACCAAGCGGAAGGTTCGCAGCATCTGGATTTCGGATGTGCACCTGGGCACACCAGGTTGCCAGGCTGAGGCTTTGGCCGATTTTCTGGGCCAGCACCAGTGCGAATACCTCTACCTGGTCGGTGACATCATCGACGGCTGGCAGCTGCGCAAAAGTTTCTACTGGCCGCAGGAACATACCAATGTCATACGCAAGGTGCTGACCCGGGCCAAACGTGGCACAAAAGTCTTCTATGTGACTGGCAACCACGACGAATTCCTGCGCAAATTTGTCGATTACCGGTTGGAAATCGGCAACATCCAGCTGACCAACGAAGTCATCCACACCACCGCCGATGGTCGCCGCTTGCTGGTTCTGCACGGCGATATGTTCGACGTGATCACCCGCTATCACCGCTGGGTGGCACTGGCTGGCGACGTGGTCTACAACGGCATGATGAAAGCCAACCGGCATTTCAACAGCCTGCGCCGCCGCGTCGGAATGCCGTACTTTTCACTCTCGGCCTATGCCAAGCAAAAGGTCAAATCGGCCGTCAACATCGTGACCGAGTTTGAAGAGTCAGTTGCCCGCGAGTGCGAAAAACGCGGCTTGGATGGCGCGGTATGTGGCCACATTCACCACGCCGAAATCCGCGAAATCGGCGATGTGCTCTATCACAACTGTGGCGATTGGGTGGAATCCTGCTCGGCTCTGGTGGAAGACGACAACGGGCACATCAGCATCATCCATTGGCCCAATGCCAACATCGGGCGCAGCGAAAGCCGCTTGATCGAATTTCAGCCGCGCGCGGCTTAAGGCAAGGCTCTAATCTAAGATCCGTTGCGCTCGGCCAAATTGCCGGCGCAATGGCGCACCATGTGCTGAATGGCATCTGCCGCGGCTTGAAAACGGCGCTCATCGCGACCGGGCTCGCGGCACCAGATGGCCTGGGTGGTCGTAAATTTGCCTTCCGGATGATGACGATAAAAGGTCATCAGATTGGAGCTGGCCGCATGTGAGCGGAAGCTGATCGCCACCTCCAAACCATCGCGCGAAATGCTGAAGTAGCGCAGCTTAGGATTGTCTTTGAGCTTGCTGCGCAGTTGCTTGGCCGCATCAAGCAATTCCTTCCAGGCGGCTTCCAGACGCGTGTCCTCCTCGGCACGTTGACGCGAACGCCAGTCGCGGTGTTCCTCGATCGCATTGATCGTGCTGTCGAGTTGCTCAAGGATGTCTTTATCGGAAGACATAGCGGGCGTACGTGTTCTGGAAGCGCCCAGTTTAACGCTTTCCTCGCTTCATGAGTTCCCTTGCAGCTGGGCCACGATAGCGGGGTTTTCCAGGGTCGAGATGTCCTGGGTGATTTCCTCCCCCTTGGCAATCGTGCGCAGCAGGCGGCGCATGATCTTCCCCGAGCGGGTTTTCGGCAGATTATCGGCAAAGCGGATGTCATCCGGTTTGGCGATAGCGCCGATCTCCTTGGCCACCCAGTCGCGCAGTTCGCGCGTCAGCGCCGCTGCATCATCCCCGGTAGGACGATCGCCTTTGCAGGTGACGTAGGCACAAATCGACTCGCCCTTGGTCTCATGCGGTCGCCCAACCACGGCGGCCTCAGCCACCCGCGGATGCGCCACCAACGCCGATTCCACTTCCATGGTGCCCATGCGGTGGCCAGACACGTTTAACACATCGTCGATGCGCCCCATGATCCAGAAATAGCCATCCGCGTCGCGGTGAGCGGAATCCCCGGCCACGTAATAGCGGTTGCCGAATTTGGCCCAGTAGGTCTCGATGTAGCGTTCGTTGTCACCCCACACGGTGCGCAGCATGGACGGCCAGGGTTCGGTGACGACCAAATATCCGCCGGCATCGCGGTCTTCAATCAACTGCCCTTCTTCATCAACGATGGCGGCTGCAATACCGGGCAAGGGTTTGGTGCAGGACCCCGGCTTGGTCGCGGTCACACCCGGCACTGGCGACATCATGATCGCGCCCGTCTCGGTCTGCCACCAGGTATCCACAATGGGACAGCGCTCCTTGCCGATCACGCTGTGATACCACATCCAGGCTTCGGGATTGATCGGTTCTCCCACCGTGCCGAGCAAGCGTATGGTCGACAGATCCGACTTGGCTGGCCACTCGTCGCCCTGCTTCATCAGAGCCCGGATCGCGGTCGGCGCGGTGTAGAAGATCGTCACCTTATGTTCGTCGCAGATTCGCCAGAAACGACCGGCGTCCGGCACCGTCGGCGCGCCTTCGTACACCACGATGGTGCTGCCAGCGGCTAAAGGGCCATAAGCCACGTAACTGTGACCGGTGATCCAACCCACATCGGCAGTACACCAGAACACGTCACCATCTTTCAGATCGAAGACCCAGCGGTTGGTGCAAATGCCGTTGAGCAGATAACCAGCGCTGGAATGCTGGATACCCTTAGGTTTACCGGTGGAGCCTGAGGTGTAGAGCAGGAACAGCGGATGCTCCGCCTCTACCCACTCCGGCGTGCAGTCGTCCGGCTGCCCGGCGACGGCGTCGTGCCACCAGATATCACGCTGCGCATCCATGGCCACGTCGTGAGCGGTGCGCTTGAGCACCACCACGCGCTCAACCGAACCGGCCGACTGCGCCAGCGCATCGTCGGAAGCCTGTTTCAGCTCCACAATGCCACCACCGCGATGCCCACCATCGGCGGTGATCACAAAGCGCGCCTGCGCATCGTCAATGCGATCACGCAGAGACGCGGCAGAAAATCCGCCAAATACCACGGAATGCACAGCCCCGATGCGGGCACAAGCCTGCATCGCAATCACGGCCTCAGCGACCATCGGCATGTAGATAATGATGCGATCGCCTTTTTCCGCGCCCAAGGCCTTGAGTGCATTGGCAAAGCGGCAAACCTCGACATGCAGTTCGCGGTAGCTGAAATTGCGCGTATCGCCCTTTTCACCCTCAAAACGGATGGCGATCTGGTCGCCACGGGTGTCCAAATGGCGGTCAATGCAATTGTAAGAGACGTTCAAACGGCCGTCTGTAAACCAGCGATAGTTGGGCGCTTCGGAGGTGTCCAACCCGACCGTAAACGGGGTGTGCCAATCCAACTCCTCGCGCGCCCGCGCGACCCAAAACGCTTCATTGTCGTGCGCCGCCTCGGCGTACAAAGCCTCCAGCTTGTTTGCCGGGTAGCACGCCTGCGCCGCGAATTCTTCGGGCGGCGCGAACAGCCGGTTTTCCTTGAGGATGGATTCGATATCCTGATTGCTCATGGGTGGCCTCGTTATTTGTCTTCTCGCAAGACAACCAAGGATACTCGCCCACCACTGTCCTTCAAGCTGAAAATCAGCAGGTCCCGATGCACCAACCCACTGACGCTGACATCCTGTACACCGCGCGCTTTCTCGAACTGCGCCGCACCGGGCGCTGGGAGTACGTGCAGCGCTGCCATGCGGCAGGTGGCGCCGCTTTCATGATCGCAACCACGGACGCCGATGAGCTGGTGTTGGTTGAGCAGGACAGACCCGCGGTCAATCAGCGGGTCATCGAACTGCCGGCCGGCGTGGTCGGTGATGAGCACAAGGACGAATTGCCAATCGAAGCGGCCAAGCGCGAGTTGGAAGAGGAAACCGGCTTTCGCCCCGGTCACGTGGAATGTCTGCACGACAGCCCCACGGCGGCGGGTCTGACCAGCGAATGGGCTTGGTACTTCCGCATGACCCAATTGACCCAAGTCAGCGCCGGTGGCGGCGTCGATGGCGAAGACATCACCACACATCTGGTCCCGATCGCTGAGGTAGACAGCTGGCTGCTCGCGCGCAAAGCGGAAGGCATCGCTGTCGACTGGCGGATTTTCGCGGCTCTGCACTGGGTTGCCCAAACCGCGGGCTAAACCTCCACCCTGGTCGGCGGATGCCCCGAGATGGGCAGAGGCACTACACTAGGCGCTCAGATCACTTCACGGATTCGTCATGAGCGCCGTCGCCAAAGACATCGTCGACAAAACCCGCAGCCTGCGTAGCGAAGTCACCCAGCCGTTCACCGCCTCCAAGCGGATTTACGTCCAGGGTGAGCGCGACGATCTGCGCGTGCCGATGCGTGAGATCCAGCTACAATCAACCCGCAGCACCACGGGCCTGGAGCGGAATCCGCCGGTCACTGTGTATGACACCGCCGGCCCCTATCAGGATCCGGACACACAGATTGACCTGCTCAGCGGCCTCGCACCTTTGCGCGAAGCTTGGATAGACGCGCGTCAAGACAGCGAGTATCTGGGGGGGCCAAGCTCACGCTTCGGTCAGGCGCGTGAAACCGACCCGGCGCTGGCGCCGCTGCGCTTCGAACACATCCGCCCCCCCCGCCGCGCGCGCGCCGGGGCCAACGTGACCCAGATGCATTACGCCCGTCGCGGCATCATTACGCCGGAGATGGAGTTCGTCGCCATTCGCGAGAACTGCCGCCTGGAAGAACTGCGTGAAACCTACGCCGCCGCCGGTTACCTGAAAAACCGGCATCGCGGACAAAGTTTCGGCGCGGTATTGCCCGAAGTCGTCACCGCCGAATTCGTGCGCCAGGAAGTGGCGGCCGGTCGCGCCATCATTCCCAACAATATCAACCACCCGGAATCCGAGCCGATGATCATCGGGCGCAACTTCCGGGTCAAAATCAACGCCAACATCGGCAATTCCGCGGTCACCAGCTCGATCGCCGAAGAGGTCGAAAAAATGGTTTGGTCAACGCGCTGGGGCGCGGACACCATCATGGACCTGTCGACCGGCAAGAACATTCACGAGACGCGCGAGTGGATTCTGCGCAACTCACCGGTGCCGATCGGAACCGTGCCGATCTATCAGGCGCTGGAAAAGGTCGATGGCAAAGCGGAAGAACTGACCTGGGACATCTTCCGCGACACGCTGATTGAACAGGCCGAGCAAGGGGTGGACTACTTCACCATCCACGCCGGCGTGCGTCTGCAATATGTCCCGCTCACCGCCGACCGCCTGACCGGCATCGTCTCACGCGGCGGTTCGATCATGGCCAAGTGGTGCCTGGCCCATCATCAGGAATCCTTCCTCTACACGCACTTCGAAGAGATCTGCGACATCATGAAGGCCTATGACGTGGCCTTCTCGCTGGGCGACGGTTTGCGCCCAGGCTGCCTGGCTGACGCCAACGATGCCGCGCAGTTCGGCGAACTGGAAACCCTGGGCGAGCTGACCCAAATCGCCTGGAAACACGATTGCCAGGTGATGATCGAAGGCCCCGGCCACGTGCCGATGCAGCTTATCAAGGAGAACATGGACAAGGAGCTGAAAGATTGCTTTGAAGCCCCGTTCTACACCTTGGGCCCTCTGACCACCGACATCGCGCCCGGCTACGACCACATCACCAGCGCCATCGGCGCCGCCCAGATTGGCTGGTACGGCACCGCCATGCTGTGTTACGTCACGCCCAAGGAGCACCTGGGCTTGCCGGACAAAGACGACGTGCGTGACGGCATCGTCACCTACAAGATTGCAGCTCATGCGGCCGACTTGGCCAAAGGCCATCCGGGTGCACAAATCCGCGACAACGCCCTGTCCAAGGCGCGCTTTGAATTCCGCTGGGAAGATCAATTCAATCTGGCACTGGACCCGGAGCGCGCGCGCGACTTCCACGACCAGACCTTGCCCAAGGAAGGCCACAAAGCGGCTCATTTCTGTTCCATGTGCGGCCCCAACTTCTGCTCAATGAAGATCACTCAGGATGTGCGTGACTACGCCGAGCAGAAAAAAATCGATGCCGCGGATGCCTTGGATAAAGGCATGCAGGAAAAAGCCGCCGAATTCCGTGAAAAAGGCGCAGAGATCTACCACGAATCGTGAGCACGGCCAGTGTGAAATGTCGCATCCTTCGCTGCAGCCGCCAGGATGAGATGTACATTTATCTGCGCGACGATCTCAGTCTCGACGACATCCCGGAAGCCTTGCGCAAACGTGCCGGGCGGCTTGACGAAGTGATGCAGCTGGAACTCAACTCGGAGCGCAAACTTGCCCGTGTGGATGTTCTTGAGGTCATGCGCCGCCTCGACAGCGACGGGCTGTTTCTGCAGATGCCACCGGACGGCCGCATCAACGCGCCCTTGCATTTCGGCGACTGAGCGCCGCGCGGCATAACGCTTGCACGCGATCACGGACACGTGTCCGTGATGGTCAGATGGCGCAAGCTGCTCAAAAATCCACGCTGCTCTCCGCATTGCAACCGGATTGCCCTTCGGTCTTGCAAGCGATAGGTGCGATAACCCGCGCCGACAGCACAGAACTGATGCGGCGGCGCTTTGCGGAAAATCTGGCGCATCTGTTCCCGATTGCCTCGATCAGTTTTTTGACGCCGGACAAAAACGGTCGCCTCAACGAGCCCCTGCGCTGCGAGGTCCGCAACACCCAGGATCGACCAGAACTGGAATGGGAGGCGCGCCCTCGCCGCGGCATCCTGCCAACCGGCGCACTGGCGCGTTGCGTCAACGAAAGACGTCACCAATTTCCCGCCCAAAGTCAGAATATTGACTACTTTCCGATTGCCGATGACACCCATCTGTTTGAGGTCATCGAAATTCAGCGACGTACGCTGGACGGATCGTGTCGCGAAACTCTCAGCCGCATTCTGTCCATCTACAGCAACTTCGTCCGTCTGCTGCACCAGCAGGAATTGGACGCACTCACTGGCGTTTACAACCGCGGGGCTTTCGACTCGCAACTCGCGATGATCGCGCAGAGCGTACGTCAAGCGCCCAAAAGCCATGATCAATGGTGGCTGATGATGCTGGACGCTGATCATTTCAAACACATCAACGACCGCTACGGTCATTTGATCGGTGATGAAGTGCTGCTACTCATCGCTCGTGTGATTCGCGGATCACTGCGCACAGTGGACCGAATCTACCGCTATGGCGGCGAGGAGTTCGCCGTCTTGCTCAGCCCGTGTCAGCGACAAAATGCCTTAAGCCTGGCCGAACGCATCCGCGCCAAAATCGAACGCTCGCACTTTCCGCAAGTTGAGCACATCACCTTGAGCATCGGCATTGCGCCGATCGACCGCTTCGATCATGTCGCGAATATTGTTGGTCGCGCTGATCAAGCCCTGTATCAAGCCAAGCGCGGTGGTCGCAATCAGGTGTGTGAATACCAGGAACGCCCGACCGGCCCGATTGGTGCGGGCTTGCAAGCCCCCGGCGCGCTCGAACTGTTCTCCTGATCGGGAGGCTGTGCGATCATCGGCGGCCACCCGTCGTAAGCACATCCATGTCTCTTGGCATCAAGATACTTCCGGTCACACCGTTTCAGCAGAACTGCAGCCTGATCTGGGACAGCACAAGCATGCGTGGCGCGCTGGTTGATGCGGGCGGCGAACCCGAGCAACTCCTCGCCGCGGTGCAAGCCGAGGGTGTCACGCTGGAAAAGCTGTTGGTGACCCATGGGCATCTCGACCACGTGGGGGTCGTCGCAGAACTGGCCGAGAAACTCGATATTCCGATCGAAGGCCCGCACAAAGACGACAAGTTCTGGATCGACATGCTGCCCATGCAGGCCCAGCAAATGGGCTTTCCTGCCAGCCGCGCCTTCACTCCGGACCGCTGGCTGGAGGATGGCGACAGCGTGACCGTGGGCGACGTGCGCTTCGATGTGATCCATTGCCCCGGCCACACCCCGGGACATGTGGTATTCCACCAGCCGGAGATGCACCTGGCCTTGGTTGGTGACGTGATCTTCCAGGGCTCCATCGGACGCACCGACTTTCCCCGTGGCAATCACGCCGATCTGGTCCGCTCGATACGCGAGAAGCTCTTCCCGCTGGGCGATGACGTGCAGTTCGTGCCCGGCCACGGGCCCGTGTCACGCTTTGGTGTGGAGCGCGTCAGCAACCCGTTTGTGAGCGACAGCGTCTACGGCTGATCTATTCGTAGAGCGTCATGGCATCGTTGCGACGCTGCATTTCATCACACTGCGGCGTGTTGTTGTCATGCGCCTCCAGGCTTTCACAACTGGACTCCGCAATGCTGCGCAGGCAGGCAACAGCGCCCTGATACATCGGGTGCGCCGCATTGAAGCCGGGCACGGTATCGCTGTTGGGCAAGTATGCACACATCGAGTCCAGGCTCTGCATAATCATGTCGCGATACTCCGGCGGCACATCATCCACGTTCTGCATCGCGCAGCTTTTCATGCGCTCACAGGCTGCCGCGGAAACCCGCGTGTACTCATCTTCAGCCAGCGCACAGAAAGACAGCAGCAGTCCTGCCGCAACAGTCAGACAACGCATCACTGGCACCCTTCGATCACGGCTTTTGCCAACGCCACGCTATCCGCGATCACTTCCGGCTCTTGGTTGCTGCGACTCAAACGCAACTGGAACTCCATACGCCCGACGCGCACAGCAAGCTGCTTGAAACGTCCCACTCCGCCCCAAGCAGCGGCGTCGCCCACGCCGTCAACAGACTCGTATTCAATGGCGTTGACAAACTTGCTGGCCAGATCGTTGGCCATGTCCTTGTGCTGATCGCCCACCTCTTTCTTGGCGGCTTCGGCCGCGGTGGCGGCCAACTTTGCTTTCTCTTCGTCGCTGCGGGTTCGATATCGCCCTGCGAACATATTGGCTGCACGCTCCAGATCATCGGACAGCTCACGGATACCGCTGAGCTCAAGCGTATCGTCCACGGGGCCAGAGAACTTCATGGAACCCGCTTGGATCTCCTGCTCACGGCCCGCAGCCCAAGATGCTGAGCATGAAGAGGTTCCACCGTATTCCTGTGGCTTGAACTCCAGGTCAGCGGGATAAAGATCGCTGGCTGCCGCATTCTCCAACAGCGTGCAGGGCGAACTGGCCGCCTTACGCACACAGGCTTCGAGCTTGCTGGAGCTTGTACTCGCGGCTTTCGCTGCCACTGGCGCGCTATCCGAGGCCGCGCCGTCATCGCTGCCAAAACAGCCACCCAGTCCACACGCCGCGACCACAAGTGCGGCCATACCTATACGCAAATCCGTCATATCAGTTTCCGAAAATTTTGTTGAAAACCTTGTCCATGGTCTTGTCCACAGCCCGATCCGCCGCCTGATCAGCCTCGCTGTCCGTGCGTTGTTCAACCCGTTCTTTCTGGCGTTCGACCTTGCGGCCGAACAAACCACCAAATGCCGATGAGTCTTCCGGCGCCTTCGCCTTTGGCGCATCACTGCGCATGCCGGCCAAGGCCGCTGCGACATCATCGTCCTGCGCCTGTGCGACGGTGGCTGTCATCAAGCCCAATGCGAGGCTGCACACCGCGAATACATGGCTCAGCATTAAGACTTTCATACCCTCTACTCCGCTGGCTCTAAGATCACATTCAAGCAGCAGAAAGTGTGCGTCGCGCGGGCGCTGTTGCCCATACCCCAGCTGGGGTATCGTGGATGTCTGACGTGACCGACATCACACAATACTCAGGCAATGAGCCACACCCCTACGCCCCCTGCTGATCTGCATCAGTTGATCGAGCTGTGTTACCGCAGCAGCCTGCAGGCCGATGGTTTTCCCGCTCTGGTCGAGGCGCTGCAACACGTACTGGGTCACCCCGCCACACCGGCGCCTTGGATCGACATCATCGCGCAGCACTTGGGCGCCTCCCGGGACATCGCTGAGCGGCTCCCACGATCGCTGCCGCCCCCGCCGCAAGAGCGCAACCTGATCAGCTACTGGTCAACAGAGCTGGAGCGTGATCTGCGGAGCAGCTTTGCCCTGAGCGAAAGTGAGCTGGCCATCTTGCGCCGGCTGGTCAGCCGCGAATCCAGCCACGACATCGCACGTGCGCGGGGGCGATCGGTGCATACGGTGCGCACACAAATCAAACAGTTGCTGCACAAAACGCAATGCCGCAGCCAAACGGAACTGGTCCAACTCGCGACCAGCGTCATGTTGCTGCAAGCTGCGCAGCCCTCAGACAGCGCCAAGCCGGCGCGTGAGAACCCAAAGACCCCGCTAAGCCACACTGAGTACGGCGACCCCAAGGGTCAGCCTTGGGTGTTCATCCATTCAGCCATTCTCGGGCCACAACTGCCCCCAACGTTTGACCGTGCACTGGCCGCTGCGGGTTTGCGGCTCCTCGCGGTGGCACGCCCTGCGTATGCGGACAGTGTGGACATCCCCAGCCTATCGAGACCAGCCGATCTCGCCCCGCATCTGTGTGCCTGGCTGGATACTCTGAATCTGCCACGCGTCGGCTTGCTTGGCTCGGTGGTCGGCGCCATGCACGCGCATGCCCTCGCGCACACCTGCCCTCAGCGTTTCAACCGCTTGGTGTTGTGCGCCGGAACCATACCGCTGACCCATTCCGGCAGTCTCGGCCGCTTACCGGCCTCGCGACGCTTCTGGGCGGAGCTGGCGCACAACAGACTGCACGTGTTAACCCCGCTGACGGCGCTCGGCGAGCGTTTTTTCGCCGGGGAAGATCGCGCCAGCACCTGGCTGAACCTGGCTTATCGCAAACATCCATGCGACCTAGCCAGTGTGCAATCGGAGGCTCTGAGACCCACCTTATTGGACGCTGCGCGTTGCGCCATAGAGGCCGGCGGACGCAATTTCGTGCGTGAAGCGCATTGGCAGATGAGTGATTGGGGAGCCTATCTCGACCACCCCATCCCGACCACGCTTCTGCATGGCGACCAGGACGACATCGTGCCGTGGTCTGCTGTGCTGAACACCTATGCCAGCCTGCCCCATTGCAGCCCCATCCGAGTGGCTGACGCCGCTCAACTGCTGCTCTACCAACAGCCGGCCTGCGTCATCCAGCACATGCTCGCGGATTAGTCGACGCGCATAGCCTGCTCCAGCGTTTCCGCCGCTTCCAGCCACTGTCCTTCCAGATCATCCAATTGCTTGCGCAGGACGCCCTGCTCGCGCATCAGCGTTGCAGCCCGCTCCGGCTGATCCTGATACAGCGCGGGATCGGACAGGGAAGCGTCCAGCTCGCCCAGCTTCTTTTCCAGACGCGCCATCTCGCGTTCACAACGCTGCACCTCATCGCGCAATGGTTTCACTGCCGCGCGACGATCCGCCGCAGCGCGACGCTGATCCTTGGCTGAGACTTTCGAGCGCTCCGACGTAGCCGCCTGATCATCCTCGCCCCCACGCTCACGCAGCATGCGGGCGTAGTCGTCCAGATCGCCTTCAAAGGCATGGCAACGGCCCTGCCCAACCACCAGCAGTTGATCGGCGCAGCTGCTGAGCAGATGACGATCGTGAGAGACCATCACCACCGCGCCATCAAAGCCCTGCAAAGCCAACTCAAGGGCATGCCGCATGTCCAGATCGAGATGGTTGGTCGGCTCATCCAGCAGCAGCAAATTGGGTCTGCGCCAGACCAGCAAAGCCAGTGCCAGGCGTGCTTTCTCACCGCCGGAGAAGGGCCGGATCGCCTCGAACACCCGATCACCGTGAAAATCGAAACCGCCGAGGTAGTCGCGCATCTCCTGCTCGCGCGTGTCCCGCCCCAGCTCCTTGCGCAGGCGTTCCATGTGGCCCATCGGACTGTCATCCAGCTGCAGACTGTCCAATTGATGCTGGGCGAAGTAGCCCACGGTCAAATGCTTGTCGCGAAACTGGCGACCATCCAACGCGGGCTGCGCGCCAGCCAGAGTGCGCATCAACGTTGATTTGCCTGCGCCGTTACGCCCCAGAAGCGCTACCCGATCGCCCGGCGCCAAGGTCAGATTCACACCCGTCAACACTGCGGTGGCGTCATACCCGGCGCTGAGCTTTTCCATCTGCAACAACGGCGCTGGCAAGCGCGCAGGCTCGGCAAAGCTGAAGTCAAACGGCGTATCCCAGTGTGCCGGCGCGACCTGCTGCATTTTCTCCAGCTGCTTAACCCGGCTCTGCGCCTGGCGGGCTTTGGACGCCTTGGCCTTGAACCGGTCGATAAACGACTGGATATGGGCAACCTTGCGCTGCTGCGCGGCAAACTGTGCGGCCTGCTGCTGCATTTGCTCCGCGCGTTGTTTTTCGCTGGACGAATAGTTGCCGGTGTATGCCCGCGCCCCGCCGCGCTCCAGATGCAAAATGTGGGTGGTCACCGCATCCAGAAAATCACGGTCGTGGGAGATCACCAGCAAGGTGCCGGAATAGCTGGTGAGCCAGTCCTGGACCCAAACCACGGCATCAAGATCCAGGTGGTTGGTGGGTTCGTCCAGCAGCAGCAAATCCGAGCGGCACATCAAGGCTTGCGCCAGATTCAGGCGCATCCGCCAGCCGCCCGAGAATGTCGCCACCGCGCGGGCCTCATCACCGCTGGAAAAACCCAGACCGTGCAACAGACGCGCGGCGCGCGCCGGCGTGGTGTAGCCATCAATACTGTGCATGCGTTCATGCAACGACGCGATGCGCTCACCATCGGCACGGGCTTCAGCGGCGTCCAGCGCCGCGCTGACCTCGCGCCATTCAGCGTCTCCATCGAGCACATAATCCAGCGCTGAACAGTCCAGCGCCGGCGTGTCCTGACGCACATACGCGATGACCAGATCGCCCGGCAGATTCAACTCGCCGTGATCCGGAGCCAGCTCTCCGCGCACCATCTCCAGCAAGCTCGACTTGCCGGTACCATTGCGCCCGGTGATACCAGCACGCTGACCGGCATAGACAGTCCAGCTCAAGCCTTCGACCAGCACGCGGGGACCGCGGCGCAAGGTGATGTCGGTGAAATTCAGCATAGGTCGCGCAGACGAAAAAGCCCTTCCGAGCGGAAGGGCTTTACATGAGGGGTATCGCGATCAGCTTCGCGATGAACAATCCGCAGTCAACAATCAGCCTTTGTAGGCGTCGATCGACTTCTGGATTTCTGCCTTCGCTTTATCCACGCCGGACCAGCCGGTGACCTTGACCCACTTGCCTTCTTCGTTGTCTTTGTAACGCTCGAAGAAATGGGTGATTTCATTCTGCAGACGCTCCGGCACATCGGCCAGGTCTTTCATGTCCTTGTAGTAGCCGGTCGACACTTTGTCGGTCGGCACAGCCAGAACTTTGGCATCCATCCCAGATTCGTCTTCGGTCATCAGGACCGCCACCGGGCGGCATTTGATCACGCAACCCGGCACGATCGGATACGGCGTCAGAACCAGCACGTCCACCGGATCGCCGTCGTCATAGAGGGTCTTGTTCACAAACCCGTAGTTGGCCGGGTAATGCATGGACACGTTCATGAAACGGTCGACGTACAAAGTGTTGGAGTCTTTGTCGACTTCGTACTTGACCGGATGACCGTGCGCAGCGATCTCGATCACAACGTGGATTTCGTCCGGGGCTTTATCGCCCGGACCGACAGCTTCGTAACCCATTGAATACTCCTGAATATTGAGCCTGATCGAAATCAGGACACGGTAAATTCGCGGCCGGCCTTCTTCTCAACCGGTGCATTTTTCAGCTGCACATAGGCCGGCAGACCATTGCGGTATGGCGGGTAATCCTCACCCGCGATCAGCGGTGCCAGATAACGGCGACACGCATCAGTAATGTGGAAACCGTCTTCGCTGATGAACTCGACCGGCATCTTCTTTTCCACATTGGCCACCTGATCCAGCGGCGCTTCGCCCACTGTCCAGGTGTACGGCTCGTCGGACTGACGTTCAATTGCAACCATCACTCCGCCCTTGCCGGCCACCGCGAATTCGACTGCGGCTTCGCCCACCGCGTAGGCTTGCTCAACGTCGGTCTTGGCCGCAATGTGGCGCGCGGCGCGCATCAGATAATCGGCAATCGCGTAGTGATACTTCAAGCCCAGCTTGGTTTTGATCATCGTGGCCAGTGTGCTGGCGACACCGCCCAACTGCGTGTGACCGAAGGCATCGACGCTGCCCGCATCAGCCACGAACTTGCCTTCGGCATTCTTGATGCCCTCGGAGGCCACGATGGTGCAGTAGCCGTAAGCGTCGACACTGTGCTTGACCCGGGCGAGAAAGCGCTCCTCATCGAAGACCACTTCCGGAAACAGAATGATGTGCGGATCATCGCCTTCATTCTCAGCGGCAAGACCACCTGCGGCAGCGGTCCAACCGGCATGGCGGCCCATCACTTCAAGGATGAAGACCTTGGTCGAGGTTTTGCACATCGACTTCAAATCAAAGCCGGCTTCGCGAATCGAAACCGCGGTGTATTTGGCCACCGAACCGAATCCGGGGCAGCAGTCCGTCAACGGCAGATCGTTGTCCATCGTCTTGGGAATATGAATGGCCTGGATCGGGTAACCCATCTTCTCGCCAAGCTGGCTGACCTTCAGGCAGGTGTCGGCTGAATCACCACCGCCGTTGTAGAAGAAATAACCAATGTCGTGCGCTTTGAACACTTCGATCAAACGCTCGTACTCGGCCAGATTCTTGTCGAAGCCCTTGAGTTTGTAGCGACAGGAGCCGAAAGCGCCGGCAGGGGTGTGCTTGAGCGCGGCAATCGCCGCCGGGGACTCCACCGAGGTGTCAATCAGGTCTTCGGTCAGCGCGCCGATGATGCCATCACGGCCGGCATAGACCTTGCCAATTTTTTCCGGATAGCGCCGTGCAGTTTCGATAACCGCGGCAGCAGACACATTGATAACGGAGGTGACCCCGCCAGATTGCGCATAAAAGGCATTTTTGGGGCTGGACATGGCCGCTCCCGTTGATGGAGTGAAATGGAGGTTTTATCTGGCCTTGAACGGCACAGCAGGCGCGAAATTGTACTGAATTTACCCTGATTGCGCTGCCACCCGCCTACGATCGTCTCATTGACGGCTCTGCCAGCAAAACGCTAGGGTTCGCGCTCCCGGCCCGCATTCAGAGGCCAAACGGATAGATTCATGCGTATTGTTCTGCTCGGCGCTCCCGGCTCAGGCAAAGGCACCCAGGCGAAAAAGCTGATGGACGCTCATGGCGTTCCGCAAATTTCGACCGGTGATCTCTTGCGCGCCGCCGTGGCTGCCAACACCGAACTGGGCCAGAAAGCCAAAGCAGCAATGGATGCTGGCGAACTGGTGGCTGACGACATTGTGATCGGCATGATCCGCGAACGCCTGGGCGAAAGCGATACCACCAACGGTTTTATTCTTGACGGTTTCCCGCGCAGCACCGCGCAGGCCGAAGCCCTGGATGTGATGCTCAATGAACTTGGCCAGCCGCTGGAAACGGCGCTGCTGATCAAGGTCGAGTTTGGCAATCTGGTCAAACGCCTGACCGGTCGCCGCACCTGCAGTTCTTGCGGCCAGATGTACAACGTTTATTTCAGCCCGCCCAAAGTTGACGGTGTGTGTGACCGCTGCGGCGGCACCGATCTGGCGCATCGCGCGGATGACAACGAAGAAACCATCTCCAACCGCCTGAGCGTATACCAGCAGCAGACGGAACCGTTGGTCGCCTACTACCAGGGTCAAGGCAAGCTGGCCAGCGTGGAAGGCGAAGGCCCGCTGGATGAGGTCTTCGCTCGCATCGAGACGGCGCTGAGTTAAGCGGCCAAAGCGGCGCGCAACGGCGCGCCGACCACCTCAGCACGCCACCCCTGGTCCAAGCGTGGGCTGGCGCCATCCAGTACCAGCGCATTGAGATCGGCCCGCGTTGCAAGCAATGTGGTTTCCAGGCTCAAACCCTCGGCGATGCGTTTCAGCTCAACCTGCAATCTTTTTAAAAGGGCTTTGTCGGGGATACGCTGATCCAGCTCCGGAATGTCACCGCTCAGACCGACTTTGATCGTCTCGAGCACGGCCTGCCCCTGGCGCTTCACCAGGTTTTCCGACACCCCATCGACGGCGGCCAACGCACTCTTGGTGCTCGGCTGTGCCTGAGCCAAGGCCAGCAAGGCGTCGTCGGCGAGGATCCAGCGGCGCGGCCGATTGCGCGACTGCGCGCGCCGCTCACGCCAGGCGGCCAAGGCCTGCAGCACAGCCAGCGCAGGGCCTTGCAAATGGCCTTTGCCTTTGACCTTCAGCCAGGCATCCTGCGGTGCGACATCCAGCGCCACCGCTTCCTGCTGGCGCATGTCTTCGAGAAACCATGCCTCGCGTCCGAGCTCGCGCAGACGCTGCTGCAGCATGTCACGCAGCGGAATCAGATAGCGCACGTCATCAGCCGCATAAGCCAACTGTTTGTCACTCAGGGGGCGACGCGACCAATCTGTACGCGTCGAATCCTTGGGCAACTCCACATCACAAAAAGCTTTGACTAAAGCCGCGTAGGACCATTGCGGAGGATGCCCACACAATGCGGCGGCATGCTGGGTATCGAACAGCGGCGTTGCTGCGCAACCCAGGGCCGCAACCAGCACTTCCTGGTCCTGCCGTGAGGCGTGCAGAATCTTGTCCGCAGACCCGCTGATCACGGCCCGCAATGGACTCAAATCAATGTCGGCGAGCGGATCAATCAGCACGATTTGCTCAGGCAAAGCTGCCTGAATCAGGCACAATTCGGGATAATAAGTGCGCTCGCGCATGAATTCGGTATCCAGGGCCAGCGCCTCGATGCCAGCGGCCTGTTCGCACACATCAGCGAGCGCGTCGCTGCGGGTCAGCAGTTCAGTCATCAATTCATCATACGGACAAACCGCCGCTCCATGTTCAACGCCGTCGCCTCGCGAATCACCCAGATCATGCTGCTCAAGGCCGGCCCGCAGGACCTGCCGACCTCCCCCGCCTTGTTGCAGATCGCCACCGCGCTGTTTGTGGCCACCGCCATCGCACGCTTGCTGCTGGTCAGCGACCTGACTGTGGCCCTGGTCCAGTCCGCACTCAGCATTGTCATCCTGGCCATTTTCGTGCGCGTCCTGCTCAACTGGAAACGCACACCGGAACGTTTTGTGCAGACCATGACCGCCCTGTTTTTGACCAGTGCGGTCATCGGGGTGTTGTTGCTACTGCCCCTGGATGCCCTGCAGCCCCTCCTCAAAGCTTTGACCGAGAACCCCGACATCTCGCCCGATCAACTCGAAGTGCCCGCACTGGCCATGTACGCCTGGGCTGGACTGAGCATATGGGGCTTGGTGATTAGCGCGCACATTTATCGCCATGCGCTGGATATCAGTTTCGGGTTTGGCGTCTGCGTCGCCCTGTTGTTCGAGATCCTGCTGATTTTTGTGGTGGGTTTTCTGTCCAGCCTGTTCGGCGCCGCCTGATCCATGCACATCCACATACTCGGCATTTGCGGCACGTTCATGGCCGGAATCGCCGCGCTGGCGCGCGAAGCCGGATATCAGGTCACCGGGTCAGATGCCGGCGCTTGGCCACCCATGAGCACTCAGCTCGAAGCGCTGGGCATCGAGGTCATGCAGGGCTATGCCGCCGAGCATCTGGACCCGGCGCCGGACATGGTCGTGGTGGGCAACGTGATCAGTCGCGGCAATCCGGCCATCGAATATGTCCTGGATCGCGGCCTGCCCTACATCTCCGGACCGCAATGGCTGGCCGAACACCTGCTGCGTGATCGCTGGGTATTGGCCGTGGCCGGCACTCATGGCAAAACCACGACCAGCAGCATGCTGGCCTGGATACTCGAGGACGCCAAGCTCAATCCGGGCTTTCTGATCGGTGGCTTGCCGGGCAATTTTCCGGTCTCGGCCCGCATGGGCGCCGCGCCATTTTTCGTCATTGAGGCTGACGAATACGACACCGCGTTCTTCGACAAGCGCTCCAAGTTCGTACATTACCGCCCACGCACCGCCATTCTGAACAACCTGGAATTCGACCACGCGGACATCTTTGAGGATCTGGCCGCAATCGAACGTCAGTTCCACCATCTGGTGCGCACCATCCCGGGCAGCGGTCAGATCATTGCACCGGCCGATGATCAAGCGCTGGAACGCGTCCTGAAGCGTGGCTGCTGGTCGGAAACCCAACTCACCGGACTGGCCGAGGGCTGGCACATCAGCGCGCTGGAGCCGGACTGGAGCGCTTTTCGCATTCTCAACGGCCACGAGACGGTCGCCGAGGTGAATTGGTCAGCGCGCGGCGCGCACAACGCCCAGAACGCGCTGATGGCGTGTCTGGCGGCGCGCCATGCTGGGGTTACGCCGGCCATCGCCGCCGATGCGCTCAGCCGCTTTGAAGGCGTTGCCCGCCGCCTCGACCTCAAAGCCGAGATTGATGGGATTCGAATTTACGACGACTTCGCCCATCACCCCACAGCGATCGAGAAAACCATTGCGGCCATCCCGCCAGACGCGCGTAGCGGCCGCTTGATCGTCGCCCTGGAACCGCGCAGCAATTCAATGCGCGCCGGCGCGCACGCGGCAGCGCTGGGCCCCTCTCTGTGCGGCGCCGACAGCGTGCACGTGCTGGCGCGCCCGGAACTGCCCTGGGACACCGCGCGCCTGCATGATGCACTCGGCGACAAACTCCACTCGCACGACGATGTCAGCAGCCTGAGCGCGGCGCTGTGCCAGGATGCCTGCCCCGGCGATGTCATCGTTCTGATGAGCAACGGCAGTTTCGATGGCTTGCCTGCCAGCCTGCCCACTGCAATGAAAAAGGCCCGTCACGCATGACCCAAGCATTGTCCACCACGGCCCTGGATCAGGACCTGCCCGACGAACACAATCTGTATGAGCTGGGGCAGCAGGCTCTGGACCACGCCCGCGCCTGCGGCGCCAGTGACGCAGTGGTTGCACTCGGCAGCAACTGCGGGCTGACCACCTCATTGCGCAACCGCGAGTTGGAGTCGGTCGAGTTCCAGCGCGACAACGACCTGGCCATCACCGTGTATTTCGGCAAGAAGCGTGGCCACGCCAATACCGGCGACCTCAAGCCAAGCTCGATCCGCGAGATCGTCGAGGCCGCCTGCACCATCGCACGCCACACCCAGGACGATGAGGCCGCCGGTCTCCCCGACCCGGAGCATCTGGCCACCGCCCCGATGGACCTGGCGCTGGACCATCCGGCAGCGCTGTCGGTCAGCGCCAGCCGAGACTGGGCGCTGGCCTGCGAGGAAGCCGCCTTCGCGGTCGATCCACGCATCAGCAATTCCGAAGGGGCCAGCGTCAATGCCCACCGCAGTCGCGACGTGCTCATGAACAGCATCGGCTTTGCCGGCTGTCGCACCGCGACCGACTACAGCCTCTCGCTGGCGATGATCGCCAAGTCCGATACCGACATGCAGCGCGACTACTGGTATGCCCGCGCCATGCAGGTCGATGCCTTGACCCGTACCGACGAGGTCGGACGCATCGCGGCCGAACGCGCGCTGCGTCGCCTCGACCCACGCAAGCTCAAGACCCAGCGTGCGCCCGTGGTGTTTCCGCCACAACTTGCGCGCGGCCTGGTCGGACACATGATTGGTGCCGCCAGCGGCAACGCGTTGTATCGTCGCGCCAGTTTTCTACTCGACAAACTCGGCACCCAACTGTTTCCGGACACCATCAGCATCGTGCAGAAGCCGCATGTGCCGGGACGCTACGGCGCCGCCTGGTTTGATGCCGAAGGGGTGGCAACGCGCGAGCAAGCCATCATCGAAAACGGCTATTTGCGCACCTGGCTGCTGGGCAGCTATTCGGCGCGCAAACTCGGGCTTGTCACAACCGGCAATGCCGGCGGTGTCAAAACCCTGGAAGTGTCCCCGACCACCGACCAGGACCACAGCGCGATGATGCGCGAGCTGGGCTCGGGTTTGCTGGTCACCGAGCTGATGGGGCAAGGCGTCAATGGCAGCACCGGCGACTATTCGCGCGGCGCTGCCGGCGTCTGGTATGAAAACGGCGAACCGGCCTATCCGGTGGCCGGCATCACCATTGCTGGCAACCTGCTCGACATGTATCGCGCGATCGGTGCGGTCGGCAGCGACATCGACCCGGCCTCCGGCATTCTTTGCGGCTCGATACTGATTGACGGCATGACCATCGCCGGCGACTGATCAGCCCGGCGCTGGGGCGCGCAGGGCTTTGAGCACGCGCACATCGCGCTCGTACACATCGGCTCGCTGCTGCAAGCGTCCGTTTTCATCGACCCAAGCCGTCCAGTACTGCAGATGCACCGGCACCGGCGTGGCCAAAGGCACCACCTTGTCGACCGGCTGCTTGGCCGTCGTCGGCCACGCGTTGTCGCTACCGATCAGCCACGCCGCCAGATCACGCGGTTTTTCGACCCGAACGCAGCCGGAACTCAGCGTGCGCCGCGCTCGCGCAAACAGCTCAGGTGCCGAAGTGTCATGCAAGTAGACGGCAAAATTATTCGGGAACATGAATTTGACCCGACCCAGCGCATTGCTCGGTCCCGGCTGCTGCCGCAGACGGTAACGGAAGTTTGAGGGGGTCTGTCGCTGCCAATCAATCTGATTCAACGGAATCTGTTTGTGATTCTCGCCCCAGCCGGACAGCACCTCGAAGCCCATGCGCTCGGGCAGTCCCGGGTCGGCCTGAAACTTGGGCAGCAAATCATTGACCGCGATCTTGTGCGGCGCCTCCCAGTAGGGGTTGAACACCAAATAGCGAATACGATCACTGAACACCGGCGTCCGTCGGTATTCACGCCCCACGATGACCTTCATGCGCAAGGCCTCGCCCCGCCCATCCAAGGCGACCAATTCAAAGGCCGGGATATTGACCTCCACACGACGCGGCGCCAGGCTCTGCGGCATCCAGCGCCAGCGTTCCAGGTTGACCTCCAGGCGCTCGATCACCTGTTGCGGTGTTTGGTTGAGCATCTGCCGCGTTTGTGGACCGACCACACCATCCACGTTCAAGCCGTATTCCGCCTGAAAGGCACGCACGGCCTGTTCGGTGGGCTCATCGAACTGGCCAGGCTCGGGCGCAAGTCCCAAGCGCCGACGCAAAGCCACCACAGCGGCGCCCTGATGCCCTGGCTCGAGCCAAGGGCCGTCCGGAATCGGCGGCAATGGCGGTGCCTGGGCGCGTTCACGCCAACGCGCCAACGCATCCTTGAGTCGCTGGTAACGCTCATCTTGCGGAGCAAACTGCGCGTAGGTGGCGGTCAACTGCCCTGTGCTCAAGGCACTGGACAGGGCGGCCACCACATCGGTGCCGCGCATATCGGCAAACCATTCCGGGTCGATTGACGCCGGATTGACCCGTCCAGCCACCAGATGCGAGGCCAGCAGCAGCGCACCATCGGCCATCAGCAATTCGGCATCCACCGCCTGACCATGCTGCAGCGGTCCCTGGCCAGCCAAGCGCCTGAGCGCGCCAAGGTGGTAATCCTCGGCGCGCAGGCCATGCATGGTGACACCCTGCAAGATCTCCAGCATCTCGCGCCCCGCTGCAGACAAGCCGGCGCCAGATACCCACACAGGCTGATACAACCGCTCAAGATAGAAACGTTTGAGCGCTACGGTGGCGTGCAGTCGCTCACCACCCGCACTGGCCACAGCCGCAGGGACTGAGTTGACCAAGCGCGCTCTCAAGCGCTGATCAAAGTCCGCTTCGGCAGCCAGTGCGCCCAGATTGAATACGATGCCGACGAGCAGCAGCAACACGCGAGTTCGCACGTACATGATCACCTCTTGTTGACCCGCACGACTGTATCACCAGGCACAAAAAAGCCCGGGCTAGCCGGGCTTTTTCACAGACAACAATCTAGTTCCGCTTCATCGCGGCAAAGAAATCGCCGTTGTTTTTGGTCTGCTTCATACGATCAAGCAACAACTCGATGGCGGCAACCTCGTCCATGGAATGCAGCAGCTTGCGCAGAATCCACACGCTCTGGAGCTCGGTGGGATCGGTGATCAGCTCTTCGCGACGGGTCCCTGAACGGTTGATATTGATTGCCGGGAAGATGCGCTTTTCCGCAATACGACGATCCAGGTGCAACTCCATGTTGCCAGTGCCTTTGAACTCCTCGTAGATCACTTCGTCCATGCGCGAACCGGTATCGACCAGTGCGGTGGCGATAATCGTCAGACTTCCGCCTTCCTCGATGTTGCGCGCCGCGCCGAAGAAACGCTTGGGCTTCTGCAACGCGTTGGCATCCACACCACCGGACAGCACCTTGCCTGACGACGGCGCCACTGTATTGTAGGCACGCGCCAGACGGGTGATGGAGTCCAAAAGAATCACCACATCACGCTTGTGTTCGACCAAGCGTTTGGCTTTCTCGATGACCATTTCGGCCACCTGCACATGGCGCTGGGCGGGCTGGTCGAAAGTCGACGACAGCACCTCGCCACGTACCGTGCGCTGCATGTCGGTGACTTCCTCCGGACGCTCATCGATCAGCAACACCAGCAAGAAGTGATCCGGGTAGTTGCTGGCAATGCTCTGCGCAATGTTCTGCAGCAGCATGGTTTTACCCGCTTTCGGCGGAGCCACAATCAAACCACGCTGACCACCACCAATGGGTGAGCACAGATCAACAATGCGCGCGGTGATGTCTTCGGTCGAACCGTTGCCCTGCTCCATGCGAATGCGCTCATTCGGGAACAGTGGCGTGAGATTCTCGAACGGCACCTTGCTGCGCGAATTTTCCGGTGGCTCGAAGTTAATCGAATCGACCTTGAGCAAAGCGAAGTAACGCTCGCCTTCCTTGGGCGGACGAATCGAGCCGGTGATGGTGTCGCCGGTCCGCAATGAGAAACGCCGGATCTGGCTCGGAGAAACATAAATGTCGTCCGGACCGGAGTCGTAGGAATCATCGGTGTTGCGCAGGAAACCATAGCCATCGGAGAGGATTTCCAGCACCCCGGTGACATCAATCTGATGACCGGCGCGGGCAAAACCTTTCAGCAGCTGGAAGACCAAGTCCTGCTTCTTGATCCTCGAGATGTTCTCAATCTGCAGCTCGTGCGCTATGGCCAGCAGATCTTCACCACGTTTGCGCTTCAGTTCGACCAGATCAATAACCGGCAACTCTTCGTTGATGACATAGCGCGGCTCATTGCCGCCACCGCCGCCACCGTTTCCGTTGCCGTTACCCCCGCCACCACCGCCGCCGCCACCGCGGTTATTGCGGTTGTTGCGCCGGTTGCGACCGCGTTGGCGGTTGCCGCGGCTGTTGTTGCCACGATCATTGTCACCGTCGTTGGCGTCACCGCCACCCTGCGCCTGATTGCGCTCTTCTCCACCGCCACTCTGATCATCGGAACCCGACGATGCTGCCGCGCTCGCCGTCTCCGTTGCCTCAGCGGGTGCTTTGGCAGGTGCTGTCGGCTTGCTTGCTGCAGCCTCTTCAGCCACCGCCAGCTTGGGCTTGCGGGGCTTGCGAGCCGCCTTGGGTTTGGGCGCATCCGCAGATGCGTTTTCCGATGAAGCGGGGCTATCCGCCACGGGCGCTGCCACCACGTCTTCAGGGGTTTCGTTCGACACCATCAAATCCTGCGTAATTAAATTGCGGAATCCACAAATTGAGCGAGTTGCGCTTTGGACACGGCGCCAACTTGGGTACCAGCAACTTCACCACCTTTGAACAGCAGCAGCGTAGGAATGCCACGCACGCCGAACTGGGCAGTCTTGTCCTGGTTTTCGTCGATGTTCAGCTTGCCGACCTTCAATTTGCCGGCATATTCCGGGGCCAGCTCCTCAAGAATCGGCGCAATCATGCGGCACGGGCCACACCACTCGGCCCAGAAATCCACCAGCACAGGCACGTCAGAGTTGATCACTTCGGCTTCGAAGTTGGCGTCCGTAAGCTTGACAATTTGGTCGCTCATTTTGCTCATCCTTGTCAAAAAGAATATTGAAAAATCAATGGATTAAGAACCACGACTTGGAAAACAAAGCGGCGTGGAACTCAGAGTTTCCCGACCTGCAAAAAAGACCGAAAAGAGGTGGGAAAAGAAATCTTTTCAGGTCGATACCCGAACCTTCCGTACGGATTCACCGACGGACGGAGAGGAACAGTGGTATCGCCTGCTATGATTGCGAATGGCTTCGATCCATGTGCTCTGTTCAAGCACCGGGCGCGGTCATGCACCTGAGGCATGCGCGACGCGATTCGCGTTTCGGCTATTGTCGACCCAAACTTCCAACAAATGCAAGCACCCGAAAATGACTAAACCGACCCATCTCACCGATGTCCGCCTGGACAGTCTCGACCTGCACTCGCAGCTCAAGGCTGGCCTCGCCGAGGTGGGCCTGGAATATTGCACGCCGATCCAGGCGCAAACCCTGCCGCTCGCGCTGGCTGGGCGAAACGTTGCCGGTCAGGCCCAAACCGGCACGGGCAAAACAGCCGCCTTTCTATTGGCGACGCTGAATCGGCTCATGCAAAGTCCGGGCCCCGAGGGGCGCAAACCCAATCAGCCACGGGCATTGGTTGTTGCTCCGACCCGCGAACTGGCGCAACAGATCGCCGCAGACGCCAAGCCGCTGTGCGAAAAAACGGGCATCACCTACACCGTGGTTTACGGCGGCACAGCCTACAAGTCCCAGCAACAGGCGGTCATTGATGGCGTGGATTTGCTGATCGGCACGCCCGGCCGGCTGATCGATTATCACAAGCAGCACAACTACGACCTCAAAGCGCTGGAAGTGGCGGTACTGGATGAAGCGGACCGGATGTTTGATCTGGGCTTCATCAAAGACATCCGCTACCTGTTCCGACGCATGCCGGCACCAGACAAGCGGCTCAATCTGCTGTTCTCGGCCACTCTGTCGCAGAAGGTGATGGAGCTGGCCTACGAACACCTGGGCGAACCCGAATGGATCAAGACTGAAAGCGACAGCGTGACCGCGGAGAAGGTCCGCGAGCAGCTCTACCATGTGGAAAGTCGCGACAAAATCTGGCTGCTGCTGCATCTGCTCAAAACGCATGAGCCCCACCGCACCATGCTGTTCGTGAACACCCGTCGCGCCGCCGAGGATGTCACCGACATGCTGGATCGCGCCGGCTACAAGGTGGGCGCGCTGTCCGGCGATGTTCCGCAGAACAAGCGCGAACGCCTGCTGCAGGACTTTCGCGAAGACAAGCTGCCGCTGCTGGTCGCCACCGACGTCGCCGCACGCGGCCTGCATGTGCCGCGGGTCAGCCATGTGATCAACTACGACCTGCCGCAGGATGCGGAGGACTACGTGCACCGCATCGGGCGCACCGCACGCGCGGGCGAAGACGGCGACGCCATCTCGTTCTGTTGCGAACGCTATGTCTATTCGCTGCCGGACATTGAACAATACGTCGGCTACAAACTCAGCGCCGATCACCCAGACCCAAGCTGGCTGACACCGCTGGACTTGCCGCCCAGTAAACGTAAAAAACGTTCTGGCGGCCCGGACAAAAACCGCTCTGGACGCGGCGGCGGCGGTGGGCGTCGCCGTTCAGGCGGTGGTCAACGGCGCTCAAGCGGCTCCTGAAGACCCGGCGCAGGCCACCTAAGGACGCTGGATGCGGATGTCCTTGAGGCCATGCACATGGGGCCAATCGCCAAACGGCTGACGCGCCGGGGTCGACGTATCCGGCGCGAGGATGCCGCAAACCTGGCTGACCCCTCCCGCCAGCGCACCGCGCAGCACGGCTTCGCTGTCATCGACGAACAGACTGCGCTCAAGATCGACCTCGCAATCGCGGGCAAAATCGGTCCAGAAGCTCGCCTCCTCCTTGGGACGCCCCCAGCTGTGGGTGCTGTGCAAACCATCAAAGTGATGATCCAGTGGGCATTGGGTCTGCTTGAATGCCAATGCGTCCGGATGTGCGTTCGTGACCAGCAACAAGCGCCGCCCCGACTCACGCACCTGACGTAGAAAGTCCTCGGCACCGGGCAGGTAGCGGATCATCTCGCGGCAATCCTGCTTCAAAGCCACGATATCCATCTGCAGCAGCTCACTCCAGTGGTCCAGGCAGTACCACTGCAAGCTGCCGCGCAAACCGATGAAATGCGGCATGAGTTCTTGCATCGCTTGCTCTGGGCCCAGCCCACGCGGTTCACCCCAAGCCGCAGGCAGATGCGTCAGCCAGAAATAGTTGTCGAACGCCAGATCCAGCACCGTGCCATCCATATCCAGCAGCACAGTGTCGATGCGTTCCCAGTCAAACACGTTGTCCATAGGGATCTATGCTAGCGACATCTGCGCGCCTCGTCCCATTGGGTCTGTTCCCAACAGCAAGGTGTGAGAAGATCAGCGCCTTTCGCAACACAGTGGTGCGCCTGCGGCGCGCAAAAATTATGGATTATCCGAAGATCGAAACCCTGCTGACCCTGGCTGAACGGGCTGGCGACGCCATTTTGAAAATCTACAATGGCACGATCGAAGTCGAACACAAGGACGACAACTCACCGCTGACTCAGGCCGATCTGGCCGCGCACAAAGTGATCAGCCAGGGCTTGGCTTCGCTGACTCCGGACATTCCGGTGCTGTCGGAAGAAGGGGGCATCCCGGATTACAACGCGCGCCAGGGCTGGCAGGCCTACTGGCTGGTCGATCCGCTGGATGGCACCAAAGAATTCATCAAGCGCAACGGCGAGTTCACCGTCAACATCGCGTTGATTGAAAACGGCAAAGCGGTGCGCGCCGTGGTCCTGGCGCCGGCCCTGCGCACCGCGTATTGGGGCAGCAAGGATGGCGCATTCAAACGTGACGCCGATGGCAATGTGGAGAAGATCCGTTGCCGCGCGTTGCCGGAAAGCGACTGGAAGGTACTGGTCAGTCGCAGTCACCGCGCGCCGGAAGTGGATGCGCTGCTCGACAAAATCCCGCCGCACGAGCCCGTCTCTGCAGGCAGCTCGCTGAAGTTCTGCCTGATTGCCGATGGCAGCGCGGATTTTTATCCGCGCCTTGGTCTGACCTCCGAGTGGGACACCGCGGCTGGGCAATGTGTCCTTGAAGCGGCCGGCGGCGCGGTCATCAAAACCGATGGCAAACCGTTGCGCTACAACACCAAGGACGAGTTGCTGAACCCGCATTTCCTGGCGGTGAGCACCAGCAAGTACGACTGGGTCAGCTTGCTATAGGACGCGCTGCTCCCGCCCCGATTTCAATCAGAACGTCCTGAGGATCGCGAGATTGGCTTGCGTCGGCATTTTCGATTCGGGATTGGGCGGTCTGACCGTCTGGTCTGCGTTGCGCCAACACACCGCTGAGCTGCCCTGCCTGTATTTGGCCGACCAGGCCAACCTGCCTTACGGACCGCGCAGTGACGCAGACATTCGCCATCTTTGCGTCGGCGCGACAGAAGCGTTGCGTGATCAGGGCGCCGAACTGATTGTGGTCGCGTGCAATACCGCTTCCGCGGCCGCGCTGGAACATCTGCGCGCAGCATTTCCAGAACTGCCATTTGTGGGCATGGAGCCGGCGGTCAAACCGGCGGCGCTGCACACCCGCAGCGGAGTCGTCGGTTTGATGGCCACACGCGGCACCCTGCAGGGCGCGCTGTTGCGCAACACCGCCGCACGCTTTGCCGGACACGTCGATATCGTGGCCAGCGACTGTCCGGGTCTGGCCCAGGCGATCGAAACTGAAGCCGACGATCTGGAAGCGCAGTTGCGTGATCACCTGCAGCCCATGCTGGCGCGTGGCGCAGACACCCTGGTTCTGGGCTGCACCCATTACCCACTGGCCACCGACCTGATCCGCAAGATTGTTGGGCCCGAGGTGCATATCATCGACCCGTCACCCGCGGTCGCACGGCAGGTCGATAGGTTGTGGTCGGGGCCTCGCCATACCGGGCCTGACCGCTTCGCATCCACCGCGAGTCCTGTGGCACTGCGGAACTTTTTGCGCCAGCGCTTTCAAACCGACGTTGATGTGGAATCCTGGCACTGGCGCAACACATCGCTTGTGGTGCAGGATCGTGCCGTTCCCTCCCTATGACCCGATACCTCATGCTCGTGCCTTCCCTGCGTCTCGTCCCCGTGCTCGCCCTGTCTGCTCTGGTGGGTTGCGAGGGCGCCGTAAACATCGATATCAGCGCGACCCCGCCGGAAGATGTGGAATCGGCCATTTTGCGCATTCAGACCCTGCGCTTGAACCGTGAAGATGGCACCACTCAGGACATCGATCTGGGCAGCAACTTCGAAATCGACGCGGCTGATTTGAGCCAGGGTCGCACGCGCTCGCTGATCAGCAACGAAGAGCTCAGCACTGGCACTTACACCGGTGCGACGCTGCTGCTTGAGGCCGAATCGGACACTTTGGATTCGCGCCTGGTGCTGAACGACAGCAGCGAAGTCTCGCTGGTCTTGCGCTCGGGCAGCAGTCTGACAGCACAGACGGATTTCAGCGTTAACGAAGACGACGACACCAGCGTGACATTGCATCTGGATTTGCGCAGTTCGCTGCTGATTGATGCCAATAGCGCCGGCGACCGCATCATTTCCCCGCGCATGCGTCTGATTGAAAACGGTGACGCGGGCAGCATCGCCGGCAATGTGGACGATCAACTGCTCACAGATGGCGGTTGCGACAACGACAACAACCCTGAACTGGGCCGCGTGATGTATGTGTTTTCTGGCTCCAACATCACGCCAGAGGAAATCGATGGCACCGTGCCCGACCCGATAACCACCGCATTGATCAACCGTGATGCCGTGAACGCGGACTACGTGGCGGCTTTTTTGCCGGCCGGGGATTACACCGTGGCGCTGACATGCAGCGCCGATCTCGATGATCCGCTGCGCTTCGACGACATCTTGTTCGTCACCACGCGCAACGCCAGCGTCAGCGCGGGGCAGACGACCACGCTGAATTTCAGCACGAGCGAGTGAGATCGCCGCCCAGCAGGATCAATGAATCAGCTGAATACGCGAATCATCGAACGGGGACAGATCCGGGGCCAGCAGCTGAATGTAGCGATCGAAGTACAGTAGCTGCTTGAGCAGCAACGCGAACTCTTTGGGGAAACGGACCCCATGCTTGCGGCCCAAATCGACGATGGACAGCATGAAACGCTCGGCTTCGTCGACATCCAGATCCTGTTCCAGCGGACCCTCGATCATGTTTTGTGCCGACTCGATCAAATCGCGCAGATCGCGCGCAAGATCGTTGACGTTGACATTGTCGGAGGTCACGCCGATGGTCAGCATGCACTGCGCCATGAGCAGGTAGTTACCGCTGGCTCGCCCTTGCATGAAATCGATCATCGCCTGCCAGGTTTCCTTGCGGATATGCCCGACGATGCCGAAGTCGATGAAACCGACGCGACCATCCTCCAGCACCATCAGATTGCCGGCGTGCACATCGGCATGAAAAAACTGGCAGCGCACCAGGGAGTCCATCCAGGTGTTGAGCGCGTTGATCAGGGTGAATTCGGGCTGCGGCGAATACTTACGAATCGACTCCAGATCCGTGAACGGCACGCCGTAGAAACGCTCCATGGTCAATACGCGGCGGGTGGTGGCGTGGTGATAAACCTTGGGCGCAACGGCAAACTGGTTGTCGGATTCACGCAGAAAGTCGCGGAAAATCTCAATATTGTTCGCTTCCGCCAGGAAATCACATTCCTTGAGCATGGTGGCTTGCACATCACCAATGATGTCCCCCAGCGACGCGCGGTCTACGCCTGGCACCAAGCGCTCCAAGATCCGTGCTGAGGCGTAAAGCACATTGAAATCGGTCGCCAGTACCGTTTCCACACCCGGCTTTTGCACCTTGATCACGACATCCTCCCCGCCCACCAAAGTCGCGGCGTGGACCTGGGCAATCGAGGCGGACGCCAACGGCTGCTCTTCGATATGACTGAAGATTTCGTCCAGCGGAAGATCAAACTCTTCCTGCAAGGTCTTGCGGATGTATTCGAATGGCAACGATGGCACATCATCCAGGCAGCCTTGAAACGCATCCACGTACTCGCGCGGAAAGAGTGACGGCGCGCTGGCGATGAACTGCCCCAGTTTGATATACGTTGCGCCCAACTGTTCAAACGTCTGGCGCATCAATATAGGCGCCGGTGGACGACGCCCCAGCAGCCAGTTCACGCCGGTGCGTCCCACGACGCTGGCGGTCTGACCGATGCGAAAACTGCTGTCGACCACATCGCGAACCAGCTTGACCGATTTATTGCGTTGCAACATTTTCAATCCCAAAAAAGACCGCCTCGAAACATTCGGGCGGTCGAATAGCTGCGCTATTATAGTGCATGCATCCTTGTTGACACACCGCTGTGTCCGGAGGTGAATCGTGTATCAATCGATACTGTGCCTGGTAGCCCTGAACGAGAACAGTCGTCGCGTAGTCAAACAGGCCAAAGCGCTGGCTGAGCACTTTGGCGCCGAATTGCGGCTGCTCCACGTTGTGGAATACGTTCCCCTCACCGGCACCGAAGACGCGATGTTGACGGCTCCGATCCCCATAGCAGAAGAACTGGAATCGCAGGCGCGTGCCTTCGTCGCGCAACTGACAGAAGAGTTTTCGATCAATCCGGCAAGCGCCAACGTCGTCAATGGCGATCTCACCACCGAATTGGAGACCCGAATCCAGCAAGGTGGTATCGACCTGGTGGTGATCGGCAATCACTGCCGCAGCGGCCTGTCAGCCCTGTTCAATCATGCCGAAGACACTGTTCTTCATCGCTGCGCCTGCGACATGTTGGCGGTCAGTCTGGACTGACCCTCTCGGACACCACTGCAAGCAACACCGGCGGCTCTTCGTCCGCCGAATAGAACAGTCGCAAACGCACAGCGCGGCTGGTCCCAGCCGTATCGCGCCACAGCATGTCACGCTCAAGACGCACGATGTCTCCTTCGCGCAGCGCCTTGATTCCGGCTTCAAGATCATCGCGATGCGCGACCGGCAGCAAATGCATCAAGGTCATGCGCCGCAGACGATCTTCATCGTGACCGACCCAGGCACAAGCCAAAGCGTTGGCCTCGTTGATGTAGAGCGTGTCCGGATCGATTTCCAGCCATGCCGAGCCCCCATGTTCACGCAGGTAGTGCAAGCGCAAAGCCAGGTTGTCACGCTCTAAACGCTCGCTACGGCTGCGGATCAGCAAGAGGTAGGCGTAACTGTCATCGAACAGCTCACGCACCATCAAATCCACCGGCACAGTACTGGCATCTTTGCGCCATCCAACCACCTGCGGTGGATGTTCGTCCTGCCCCTCAAGGTACTGCTGCAAACTCACATCGGGCTCGTTAAGGAAAGGCACCGGCAGTAGCTTGGCCAGGGTCATGCCATTTAACTCATCCTCAGCATAGCCAAACATGTCGCGCAGCGGTTGATTGCCCCAGCGAATGCGCCCGAAGCGGTCGCTCACTGCGACGCCATCGCGAATGAAATCCAAGGTTCGACTGGCCAACTGCGCTTCGCGTTGCAAACTGTTGAATTGCTGACGATCGCGCGCGATATCGCGCAAAACCAGCAACATGGCTCCCGCCTGTCCGGCACGCCGAGCCAGTGGCAGGCGTTGCACCTCGACCCACGTGCTGCGACCGTGACGTCCCGCCAACTGCCATTCGTGCCGGGCAGCAGCGCGAGTATCCGAGAACCAACTGTCAGACGTCGGCATGGCGGCATCGGTGTTGTCGGGACGCAATACCGACAACACAGGCAAATGCCGCGCATCGCCCATCGACCATCCGGTCAGGCTTTGCGCCGCGGGATTCATATAGACCACCTGCCCTTGCGCGTTCAGCATCAGCAGCCCTAAATCCAGTTCGCCCAAAGCCTCGCCCAGGCGCAAACCAATGCGCTCCACAGTGCCCGGACGTTCGCGTAAGCTCGGTGCGATACGGGTGACCAGTTGCGGTGATCGAGCACCGCGCGCCAAGCTGAAGAGCGTCGCCAGCGCGAGCAAACTGGTCAGCAGGTACAACCACCCGGCGGCAGGCAGGCCCCATAGCCCACGCATCTTGTAGAGCGTCAGTTCACCCAGAACATTATCGCCCTGGCGCACCAAGCGACGGCTCGGCTGAGTCAACGCATCGGTCACGCCATCACGCAACTGCTCCAGCGGTGGGCCGAGCAGCCCCCACGTGCTCGCCAGAGGCCGTGGCCAGCTCGCGACAAGCCGACCGTCGCGGTCACGCAACTGGACTCTCCAGGCAGCGCCGGGGCGCTGCTCATGCAACAGATCGACATAACCGCTGTGCTCACCCCGTGCCAGACGCAAAGCTACGCTGTCTACCAGGGCTTGAGAGTCACGCACATCGGTGTCCGACCAGCTGCGTACAAGACCGACCAGACAAAGACACAACAAGATCATCGCCGCTGCAACTGGCAAGCCCGTTCGCATAGATGTCCTCAGTGAGTAGCGCGAGCCAACGGCGGCTGCCGACACATCGCTACTGCGTAGAAATCAAAGTGGGCGGTGGCATATAGACCTCCCGCACCACAACCTCGCCAGCCGCGACATCCAGACCAATAATGCCCAGCAGCGGATTGAGGATATCGTCTAGTACCGACGTCACCGGTCCCACCACACCGCTGAGCACCAGTGAAAGCAATGAATCTTCGTTGCCCAACCCAAGCAGGAACAAGAGCACGTTCAGGCTGCCCAGGGGGCCGCAAAGCTGCGGTGGTTCTTGGATGATCAAATCGCTCAGGGCGTTCGACAAACCACTGCCCAGGGACGAGGAAATATCCTTTGGGTTCGGGTTATTGGGATCGAAAGGACCCTCGAAAGTCAGCGGTATCGATTCACCAGAGCCCACTTCCACAGAGCCAACCCAGCAGACCTTGATCAGACCCAGCACGTTGACCAACGGGTCACTGGCCGGATTGTTCACAGCCAGTCGTGCAACCGAGGTGGTGACACCGATATCAACTTCGTGATGCAGACGGTCACGTCCGGCGCAACGAATGGCCTCCAGATCCGCTTGCGCCCTTGCCAGATCAACGCGCAGGTTCACCGATGCCAGATTGCCAAGCAAGCCACCGAGCAGCGGCACCTTGATTGACGCATCGATTTGCCCCTGAGCCGTTGATGCACTGGTCATGTAGTTCAGTAATTCATCACGAAACGCGGGGCCGGCGCCCAATTGAGGAGATTGACCGACCGTCAACTCGATTTGCGTTTCCAAGACGCCCGGAATGGTGACGTCCGGCGTGAGCGCAAGCACCGGCTCACCCAGCTGAAAAGCCAAAGCACGAACGAGGTCCAGCGCGCCGATGGCAACATCTCCCACACTGCTGACAAAGGCTGAGGGACTACCCAGCACGTCACCCAAAACAATGCTCTCGTCCGGCGCGGCCGCAGCGATGGCATCGATTGCCGCTGCGGCAACCGTCTCACCAGAATCGAACAAGGCGTTGGCCACCGCGGTCAAAAGCCCCGGCGCGTTGGTCGGCTCGGTCAGAAGCTGTTGCAAGGTCACGCCGATCAATTCGTCGGCCACATCCAAAAGCTCCACAGAGGAACCGATCAGTCCTTGATAGTGCAACAAATCCAAGGCCAGCGGACTCCCCAGCAAACTCGAGAACAAGGCATTGAGCGCCGGCACATCGGACGTATCCAGACTGACCAGCGCAGAACCGACATCGAAAACCGCCGCCGGCGCCATTGTCGACGAGGCACGCGCTGTCATAACAGCGCCATCAGGATTGCCAGAAGGCAAGGGCATCAGCAACGGTGGCAAAGAGCGCTGCAAGCTCAGATCGAACGCGTATGCCTGACCGATCTGCTCCACCAAAGTGGACTGAAAATGACGGATATTGGACGCATCGACCACGACCTCGCCCAGCGCGACGCCGCCGCCCTGAAGCCACTCGTTCTGACCACCGAGACGGCTGATCGTCGACAACGCTGTGGCGTTGGCCATGGCCTGACGATCCAGATCAGGCGCCAAACATCCGCCGGCCGCTCGAGCCACATCCAGGGCCGCCAGATTGGCCATGTTCTGAAGCTGGCGCTTGGCCACATAGAGTTGCGCCAAATCAATCGCAAACGCGGCGGCGATCAGCATCCCGATCATTCCCACAGCGGCAAAGATCGCCGCCGCACCGTGTTGGCGCGAACGTGAACCGCCCTGTGAGAATGGAGATTTCACGACAATGCCCTAACGCAGACTCGACGTGGTTTCAAACTGTTCCGGCACGTCGGTTTCGAAACTCTTGAGGTAGCGCTGGTAGGTTCGTTTGGCAACATCACCTTGCAACGGGCGATCATCTTCCGGTGCCTCAGCACCCGATTTTTGCAGATCGATCCATTCCTGCGTCGTGGTCCCGATACGCGGTGACTCAGCGACGGTTGCTGTACAAACCAGGAATAGACTCGCGCTGATCAGCAGCTTTGCGTTCATTCGACTTCTCCTTCTCCGCCGGCATTTCGGCCAACGGCTGTTCAAATTCATTGGCGCGCTGCGCCATCAATCGTTGAATCACCCGGCTTTCGGTCTGAAGCTGACGAAAATCCTCGTCGTTTATCCGAAAACTGCGTGACAACTTGCGTGCCTGCTCCTGCTGACCTTCCAGCAGATAGCTCAACACCAGATTGTTCTTTGCTTGTACATCATCGGCTGACAGTTCCGCAGCTGTAGCCAGATGATGGCGCGCTTCGGCCAGACGACCGGCCAACATCAGGGTGTAACCCAGGTCATTGCGAATCTGCGCATCCGTCGGCCGCGCGGTCACCGCTTTATTGAAATAGATCACCGATTCCCTGAGATTGCGCTGTGCCGCGATCAAACCCAGGCCGTGCCAGGCCTGTCCGGCATAATCGCTGTCCGTGAGCGCGCGGTAGCCACTTTCTGCCTCCACCAACTCATCAAGCTGGTACTTCGCCGATGCGCGCAGCAGAAGCAGCTGATCTTTATCCGTGCGACCTTCCCGTTCGAGCTCCTCAATATGCGCCATGGCTGCATAGTTGCGCCCTTGAGCCAGCATATTGCTGATCAATTCGGCATGAATGCGGGGCTGATCGGGCCGTTCTCGCAGCGCCGCTTCCTCAGCGGAATTGGGAATCGATGCGCAGGCACTCAAACCGGCCGAGGCCACCATCGCGCTGACAATCCATGCGCGCACGGTCATGACCCCAACGCACGTGTGATGGACAAAAATGCCGGCCCGGCGACGAAAATCAGCAACGCTGGGAAGAAAAACAGCACCATCACCACCGTCATCCGCCCGGACAGACCATTGACCTTCTCACGCAAACTCAACTGGCGTCGTTCTTCCACCACCGACAGGGCCTCCATCAGAGGCTCGCGCAGCTCTCCGCCGTAGCGATCAACCTGGCGCAGCACACCCAACACTGCGTTCAACTCGGCAATATCCAGGCCTTTGCCCATGGCATGCAAAGCTTCGGATGGATCAGCGCCTGCTTCCAACTGCCGCAGGACAATACGAATTTCCTCACCGATGACAGGCAGAACACCATGACCTTCGCGCACCAAGCTAGCCAGCGCTTGGCGCAAGCTCAGGCCAGCATCAAACAACAAGGCCAGGAGGTGGATAAACATCGCGACTTCACTTTTGACCTGGACCTGACGTCGACCTGCACGGCGACGCAACCAGATGCGCGGTGCCAGAAGAAACCCGCAGGCTACGCCAAAGCCCAAAATGAAGCCCATGGGGCCTTCCAAGCGCCCCAGCATGACGGCCGCAATCACCAGCCCAACGCCGCCCATCGGCAACAGTGCTTGAGTGGCGAAATAAGCGCCGCGCTGCATGCCGTTACGCAGTCCGGCCTGGACTAACAAACGGTCCGTTTCACCGTTTTCGTCAAACCACGAATCAACGCGTTGACCGGGCTCTTCAAATAATGCCCACCAACGGTCATCGTCATTACGCTGAGCGCGCAAGACATCCGTTTTGACGCGCTGTGTCGCGCGATGCGTGTCTCGGACGGTGGCAATCCACCACACACCCAAAAACAACGCCAAAACACCCAAAGCGCTCGCCAGCCCTAGCAAGATTGGTCCGGTCATCAACCCTCCCGCTCAGCGACGCGAAGCATGCGCCAGATCACCAAGACACCACTGGCCTGCAGAAAGACCGAGACCAGCAGCAGAATACGCCCGCTCGACTGATTCCACATATCGACGTAATAGTCCGGATTCTGGCTCAGGATGTAGAGGCTTAAACCGATCGGCACAACAGCCAGAACGACAGCCGAAAAGCGCGTCTCCGCGGTCAATGCGCGCAGCTCGCGCGCCGCAGCATCACGCTCGCGGATCGCCTGCACCAGACTCTTGAAGATTCGCCGCAGACTGCCACCGTAACGCCGGTTAACCCGCGCCGCCATGGCCATAACCCGGACATCATTCACATCATGAATCAAGGCAGCTTCATCCAGCACATCTTCGATAGGAGCGCCCAAGCGAACTTGGCGCGCGACACTGAGAAAGAGTCCACGGATGGGTTGCTCAGCATCCGCCGTCGCGCTGTACAGAGCTTCCTCCAAGCTGTTACCGGCAGCCAAGGCACGCACCATATGCTCGACAAAATCAGGCAGCTGCTCGAGGATTTTCGCGCGCCGTTTGCTGATGCGGCTCATCAGCCACAGCCACGCACTGCAAGCCAGCAGAGCGAAGCTGACGACCCCGGGCAGAATACCGGCGATCAATGTCACCAGGACGACCAAGAACCCACATATGACCAACCAGCGCAGCGGCGCTGGCGAGTCTGGATCCAAACCCGCGCGAAGAAGCTGACTTGCGAACCAGCTATCCGTCACGTTGACTCTGCGACCCTCGCCTTCCGGGCTTACGCCGTCAGATGCCGCATGGTCGCCGACAATACGCGCCTGCCAGTCGATCTCAACGCGACTGGCCTGGCGGCTACTCATCCACAGAAAAAGCGCCGCTAGAAGAAGCAGAGCGATAGCACTCAGCATGATGACGAGTATGCCCATCACATACGCTCGAAGGTGTCGCTCTCGAGGACATGACGAAACAACGGAACTGTCGTCAGCTGATCATCCTCCATCCGCAGCTCGCACACTTCAGTAAGACGGCGACGGCCATCTGGAAGGCGAACCAGCTGCACGAGCAAATCCAGTGCGCTGCCAATCTGCCGCCCCAAGGTGCGTTCATCGCCGTTGAAACCGGCAAACCCCGCCAGCAATTCCAGACGATGCAGGGCATCTCGCGGATTGTTGGCGTGCAAGGTGGTCATCGAACCTTCATGGCCGGTATTCATGGCCTGCAGCATATCGAGCACTTCGTCGCCACGGACCTCACCCAACACGATCCGGTCAGGCCGCATACGCAAAGCATTGCGCACCAAGTCGCGCGCACTCACCTCACCGTGTCCCTCCAGATTGGCTGGTCGCGTTTCCAAACGCACGACATGCTCATTCTCCAGACGCAGTTCCGCGGCATCCTCAATCGTGATGACGCGTTCCGCATGAGGAATCCATTGACTGAGCAAGTTCAGAAAGGTGGTTTTTCCAGACCCCGTGCCACCAACCACGATAAGACTGCGGCGCCCGGCTACAGCCTGGCTGAGGAAGTCGAGAATCTCACGACTGACGGAACCGTAGCGGATCAGGTCATCGGCATTGAGCGGGTCTCGGCGAAATTTACGAATGGACACACAGGGCCCATCCAAAGCGACCGGAGGAATGATCGCATTCACACGACTGCCATCCGGCAGCCGCGCATCAACCATAGGATTGGATTCGTCGATTCGACGACCGATCGGAGCCAGAATACGCTGAACGATACGCGTGACATGTGCATTGTCGGCAAATCGCACGGGTGCCGATGACAACTTGCCGTCGCGCTCAACAAACACTTTGTTGGGTCCATTGACGACGATATCGGCGATGCTTTCGTCGTCCACCAACGGCTGCAGCGGGCCAAACCCGATCAGCTCGTCTTCAACATCCTGAGCCAAGCCGCTGGCTTCGCGGGTATTGACCGGCAAGCGCTGCTCGACCACATATCGCCGCACCTGCTCGTCCACAAACTGGCGCAGCTTGGACGCTGGCCAGTCGGCAATCTGCAAATCCCGTTCTTCAATCTGACTAATAAGATGGCGATGCAACCGGCTTTTCAGTTGCAGGTACTGGTCAGAGAGTCGGAACCCGGTCTGGCCTTCCATCACGAATCACCGAACATCCTTTGCAACAACCCACGCCGCGCCGTGTGTTGCGCCAAAGTTTTCACATCCTGACGCGCCAGACGCTTGGCCAGATCACGTATCGCCGCACAATACGCATCCTTGGGCGCCAGCTTGTACAGCGCATCGCCTGCGTTCATCGCCTGCAGGCGGGTCTGGTAGTTCACAGGCATGACCGCCCACAAGGGCAATTCAACCAGCTGTGCAAGATTTTGTGCATCCAGGCCGCGCGCGATGCCGTCACTGTCCACCACAAGGCCCACTCGATCCAGTGGGCAATCTTCCAACTGCAGAGCTTTGAGCAGATGCTTGTTGGCCCGACTGTTCAGAATGCTGCCATCACTGATCAAAAAACTGGCATGCGCCCGCGACAAAATCCCTGCTTGGGCTTGCAGCGGCAGATTGGCCGCGGTACACAGCACAATGCTGTGGAAGTGGCGCGCCAAGACATCCAACAGAGCGAGGAAATCCGCTTCATCCAAGCGCGCCGGCTCGACCAGGTCCTCGGGCATCGTCAGCACATTGAGACCCGACGAATGCTTGGCGAAAGCCGTGTCGATCAAGGTCTGGTCACAGCGATGCACATCCGCAACCGCATCGAGCAGCGAATAGGTCTGCGCGATGTTCATGAACACCAATGACGCCCCGTTGGGGGTGGACAAATCGATGAGCAAGATGCGCTCGCCGGCGCGGCTGTTTTCCAACAACGCCAAAGCCAAGTGTTCGGCCGTCCAGGCCAAAGCCGGGCCGCCTGTTGCCGAATGAATCGAATACAGACGCCCCGTGCGCTCGGCGCTGCCTTGTTGCGTCGCTGATTTGCGCATCAGCTTGCGCAAGCGCTCTGAAAGCTGCGCATCGTCGCGGCCCATGACAAAGAAATCGCGCGCTCCGGCACGCATCGCCTCGATCACCGCCTCGGTGGGGCTGTCCGCCCCCACTGCCACAACCAGAACACCCGGCTGGGTGTCGGTCAATTCTTCCAGTAGATCACTGCCGATCTGTGGATCCGCTTCAACGAACGCGATTTCCAGACGTTCGATGCCCAGCAGTTGGGCACTGACTGGGTCTGCTGAATCATCCGGACGAATCCAGTGTAACTCGACACTGGCGCCCAGGGTTTCCTTGAGCCAGGTTAGATAAACCGGATCTGACGCAATGACCGCAGCCTGACTCTTCATCGGCTGTACCCGGTCTTGAAGCGCCCCGTTTCACCGAACATCAGGTCGAAAGCATCGGGCTTGTAGCTGTCGTATTCCTGACCCGGCAGATCCGGAACCTGAGCGCCCGCTTTGAGCGGCTCCACGATATGCGGGGTGACCACCATGATCAGTTCGCGTTCATCGCGGTCATAACGACTGGATTTGAAGAATGCGCCCAGGAACGGAATCGAACCCAGGAACGGCACCTTGTCCACGCTGGTAATCATGTTGCGGCTGATCAAACCACTGATGACGAAACTCTCACCGCTGCCCAGCTCAACCGTCGTGTCAGTTCGACGCACAGTGAGCGCAGGAACTGACGTTCCACTGACCTGGACACCGGCAGAGAAATCCAGCTCGCTGACTTCCGGCGCCACTTTGAGCGCGATCCTTTGGGCGTCGAGAACGGTCGGCGTCAACGCCAAGCGCACGCCGAATTCTTTGTATTCAATACTGATGCCGCCGGTGCCGCCCTGAGACACCGGAATCGGGAATTCGCCACCGGCAAGAAAGGTGGCCGTCTGCCCCGTCATAGCAACCAGACTGGGCTGCGCCAGCGTGCGCACCAAGCCTTGATTCTCGAGCACGCTCAAATATCCCAGCACGTTCTTGGTCGCGTTACCCAAAACGATGTTGAACGCATTGCTAAGCGGCAGGAAGCCGGCTGCGCTGGCCAACTCGACCGCACTGGGAACGACATTGCCGTCAGAGTTCGTGCTCGACGGCGTCAGTGTTGCGCCGTTGAGCGTTCCCGGCCGCGTGACGGCGACCGTGCCATCCAACCGATTTAGCAGGAAGTTGAAACCGAATTGGCGGAGCGTGCTACGTGACAGCTCAGCGATTTTGATTTCGGTCAGGACTTGCGTACCCACCGCCACGGTGGAGCGGTCACTCGCATCATCGCCGGCTTGCTGAGCCGCGCGATTGTGCGCTTCTACACTGGGCAATGCACCGGACAATTCACTGCTACTGATCTGTGCCTGTCCCAGGTCCGCATCTTGCTCTACCGGCCCTGTTAGCGGGTTTTCAATATCCTTGATAACCAAGCGATAGGCACGCGTTTGTTTGGTCTCTTTGTACCAAACCAACAAACTGGTCACACCTTTGCTTTTGCCTGTGATGAGCAATTCATTGCGATTGATGACATTGACGTCAGCGACGGCTGGATCGCCGACGGCAATCCGCGACACGCTGAGACGTTCGCGCAGCAACTGATGCGTGCCCATCTCAACAATGACCACATCCTTGGGCGGAACCTGCGCGGCATGTGCAAGCGGAACCAGGAACGCCAGCAGCACCGCCAGAATCGAGCGCCCCAGTCCCCATCGCCGGAGCATCAAATGAACGGTCATTATTCAACCACCTTTTGCATATCACTGCCGCGGAACACCTGCACGGTGTAAGCCGGCGGTTTCGGACGTGACGGTTTTTTCTCGGCCAGTCGGGTCAGCTCCTGCAGGGTGATCGCCTGCTCAGCCGCCAAACGCTCTTTGTCTGTTTGCGCGGGCGATGGTGTCGCCTCAGGCTCGGCGGGTGGCAACAAGCTGTCGCCTTCGTCGGTTTCCGCACCAGCGAGCATCTGCCGATGCAACGCCAATCGAATGTCACCCAAGCTGGCGCCCAACATCACCTTGGTGGTCTGGGCATCAGGAATCGCGACCACTGCCGTGCGTGTGCGTGTGCGTCGCTCGTTGCGCCCCTCTTCCTTGCTCAGGCCCTGTGGGCGCTCGATGATGCGATCTTCGTAGGCCAGCACCAGAACCCGCGGGAGAAGAATACGACTTTGCGGTGGTCCGTCGCCGCCGCGGACAAACAGCAGCAAATCGACCTCATCACCGGGACGGACAAATCCACCGACCGCGACAATATCCGAGATCTCCAGCGACATCGCTTTGTGCCCATCAGGGATGATGCGCGCCAACACGTTGGAATCACGGAAGTAACGCGGAGTCACCGGAGCACCCGCATCAATATCGATGAGCGGCTCGCGCCCCACGACATCTTCAACCCGGCTGAAATAACGTTCCGGCACAACCGCGACCGGTTTCAAAGCCACGTCATCCACGCCGATCAACTGCGTCGCAGCCAGCGAACGCAATGCCACGACGGCCAATGTGGTTTGTTCCTGCTGCACATCGCTGACCTGCTGCTGAGCAGCCATTTCAGCACGCGCTTGTTCGCGCGCCTGATCGGTCATCGACATGCTCATACGCCATGCCAACACCCCGAGCACGATCGCCAGCACCACAGCCGCCAGCGCCGCGTATTTGAGCCCCTGATTTCCCATGCAGTCCTTTCCTTTGCTTCGATCAGCCGACCGCTGCCCACCGAATGCCGATGTTATCAGGTCTACCGTCGATGCCGCGGCGACATCACACCGGACTCACATCAATCGCGTGGTTAAGCCTCGCCAACCAGAGCGGTTCCTGAACCCACCAACGTCCTGGGCATTGGTGGCAAGCTACCAAGCAGCGGGAAATCCAACTTGGGGAAAATCCCTTCGACCCGAAATCGTGCGGTGACGGTGACCACATTGGTCGCCTCGCAAACTCGCACAACCGTGCCAATCTGCTCTTCTGGTGGAGGCTGGGTGGAACAGCTCACCTCAACCACCGCGGGAGAATTCACGCCCAGATGAGAACGCTGGCTGGTGGACAACCACGCTAAAGCTTGCGGCAGTCGCCCACTGACCTGTGTCGCCACATCGGCATTGAAGTTCTCATTGCCCACGGGATTCACACGATGAGCAGCGGCTGCAGCCTCTTGGGCCGCGTAAGTGATGCTCTCCTGCAGAACAAACAGGTACGAGTACACCACCATGCTATAGAACAGAATGAACAACAGCGGGAACACCAAGGCAAACTCAATGGCCGTGGCGCCCCGCTGTTTTCTGACTAGAGCTTTATGAGCAGCATCCATGCGTCACGTATCTCGACGAGATAGTCCGGGTATCAACCCTCACCACCACCGCCGAAATTGCATTCCTGTCCGGTGATACAGTTGCCGATCTCAGTAAACGCGTTGGTAAAGCCACCAGAGAGCAGGGCAATCGCCCCAATCAGCATTGCCGCCAACAAGCCCGCGATCAACGCGTACTCGATAGCCGTGGCACCCTTTTGATATTTCGCCTGAACGATATGCATCCATTCCATGTTCAATCTCCTTAAGATTGATGTTCGTCATCATTGGTCAGTCAAGCGCCTTTTGCAAGCCGCTTTACTAGCCTTCCCAGCATGCCGGTTTCGTTATTTTGCCCGGCTTGAGAATAAGTTTCGTTTAGACCGAGTGAAAGAAGCGTGAACACCTACGTGGTCGGCGACGTGCAAGGCTGCGCCGACGAACTCCAACGGCTGCTCGATGCGGTGCGCTTCAGCCCCGGACGGGATAGCTTAATCTTGCTCGGCGATCTGATAAACCGCGGCCCTCGGTCGGTCGAAACGCTGCGCCTGGCCCGCAGCCTGGGCACGGATTGCCAAGCCCTGCTCGGCAATCATGACCTAAGCATTCTTGCCCGCTTGAGCATGGCGGACCACGGCCGCCCATTGGACGCAACCGCCCTGGACATCGCACAAGCCCACGACGGAGACGCGCTGCGCGAGTGGCTACGACAGCTTCCCCTTGCCATCGATCACCCAAAGGCTTTGATGATTCACGCAGGCTTGGCGCCGCAATGGACCCGCTCGGATGCGCTGCGCCTGGCCGGTGAAGTCGAACGCGCACTGCGAAGCGACACGCACGCCGAATTTCTCCGCCAAATGTATGGCGATGAGCCCCACAACTGGAACGAAGAGTTGAGCGGCTATGCGCGCCTGCGCTTCATCACCAATTGCCTGACCCGATTACGCTACTGCACGGCGGATGGGAAGCTGGCGCTGAGCGAGAAGATGAGTCCTGAAGAGACCCAATCTTCAGCGCAGAAGACTTTGCTCCCCTGGTTCGCCGTACCCCATCGAGCCAGCGCAGACACACGCATACTGTTCGGCCATTGGTCGACGTTGGGTCAGGTCTACTGGCCGGCGTTCCGCGTTTGGGGGCTAGACACCGGCTGCGTGTGGGGCGGACGCCTTACCGCTTTGCACCTGGAAACCTGGCGACTCATTCAAGCCCCGAGTGACGGGCACAAAAAACCGGGTGGCGGCTAAGCCGGCACCCGGTTGCGAGTCACGTCAGCACTATTCCACAGCGCGATGTGCAAAGGTTTCGTGCTTGACCAAATAGCGCGCCAGCGCAGGCATCACCAAAATCGCACCAAACATGTTCGCGGTGAACATGAACACCAACAGTACACCCATGTCTGCCTGGAACTGAAGATCGGACATCAACCACGTTGATACCGAACCGCCCAAAGCAATCCCGGTGAAAATCACAGCCTTACCCGTCTTGTGAAGCGTGTCATAGAACGCGTCTTCCAGACTGCGCCCCTTGCCCAAGCCATCCACCAAGGTCGAGTAAATGTAGATCCCGTAGTCCACCCCGATACCGACGGCCAATGCGACAACAGGCAGGGTCGCGACTTTCAGACCGATCCCCATGCTGGCCATCACCGCATACGCCAGGGACGAGACCAGGGACAAAGGCAAGACGACGCAGAGCACCCCGCACACACTGCGGAACGACAGCCACATGAAGACCAGAATCACCAGATAGACGTAGCCGACAACCTGCAACTCCTGCGATTTCACAACCTCATTGGTCGCCGCCATGACCCCGACATTGCCGGTGGCCAACGCATAGTTCACATGCTTAGCATCGCTTTCATTGAACGCTTTGACCCGGTCCACGATGCGGCTGATCGTCTCCGCCCGGTGATCCTCAGTAAAGATCAACACGGCCATGGCCGAGCAATCCGGATTGAGCAAACCGGATGACGTCGGAATCGGCGTGATGGCCTGGACCAGAATGAATTGGTTGCGTTGCAACACCTGGAACTTGGGCGTGCCCTCATTGAACTGCCCATTGACCACCTTGGCCACTTGCGGCAGGGAAATCGTCGAGTTGACCCCCTCTGTATTGGCCATGTGCCAGGAGAAGCGATCGATTTCCTCCATCACCTCGTACTGGATGCACGACTCCGGCGGCGCCTCGGCGATCACCTTGAGAATGTCCACGCCGATACTGAAGTTGCTGACGATGGCGTGCGAGTCACGGTTGTAACGTGAATCGGGGCGCAGTTCCGGTACACCTTCCTGCGAGTCCCCGACCTGCAGATCACCGTACTTCCACAATGACCAGCCGAGCAGCAACGCACATATGATCAGGGTCACCATCGCCGGGACCGGCCGGGTGATCTTGGCCAGGAAGCGCCACAAACCATCGCCAGCATGCTCACGCCGCAACTGCTTTTCGCGGAACGAGTCCATGTCCTTGATGCGGATGTAGGTCAGCCAAATCGGCGCCAGGACCTTGTTGGTGATAATGATCGCCAGCATGCCGAAGGCGGCATTGATCGACATTTCACGGATGATGTCGATCGGGATCAGGTAAATCGTTGCAAAGCCAGCGACGTCGGTGATCAGTGCGGTGGTCCCCGGAATCGCCAAGCGCCGAAACGTTTCCAACGAAGCTTCAAACGGTTCAGCCCCTTTGTCGACCTCCCCAACCCAGGCATTGACGTACTGCACGCCATGACTGGTAGATACCGAAAGCACCAGGAACGGAATCAGGATGGCGAAAGGATCCAGCCCAAAGCCTGCCACCGTGAGCAGTCCAAACTCCCAGATCACGGCAACCAGTGAGCACACCAGCACCACCATCGACAGCTTGAACGACGCGGTGTACACCCACAGCAACACCGCGGTCATCAGCAAAGCCAGCGCGAAGAAGAACACCACCTCGGCGGCGGCATCGGTAACGTCACCGATAACCTTGGCGAAGCCGACGATATGAATGTTGATGTTCTCTGTCTCGAACTGCTGGCGAATCTGCTCCAGATTCTTCGCCACCTCGCGATAGTCGAGCTTCTCACCCGTGACCGGATCGGTCTCCAGCAACTCGGCGAACACCATGGCGCCCGTTTGGTCGTTGGTGACGTAGCGCCCGATGATCCCGGCCTTGCCCACATTCTGGCGGACCAGGTTGAACATTTCCTCATTCGGCGCGTACTCGGCGGGAATCACGTTGCCACCGGCAAAACCGCCTTCAACCACCTCGGTGAAACGCACATCCGGGGTAAACAAGGAACTGACCCGCGACCGATCAACCCCCGGCAGGAAAAAGACCTCGTCGGTCACCTGCTTCAGGGCACCGAGGAACTCACCGTTGTAAATGTCGCCCTCTTCCTGAATCAGGGCCACCAGAACCGTGTTGCCCCCACCGAAATCGCCCTGGTACTTCTTGAGCGTTTTCATGTAGGGATGTTCCAGCGGAATCGATTTGTCGAACCCCGCATCAACCTGGGTTTGCGACGCTTTCCAGCCAAAAAAGACGGTCAACGCCAGCAGCACCAGCAGCGCGACAACACGCTGCCCGTAAACGATGGGTTCGACAACCTTGAGAATTCTTTCCGTTGCAGTCATATCAGTCCTGCACCTTGCGGCGCCGCCCCCTTTATTGGTTTTGAATCAGTTGTGCGCCCGCCTCGCCAACCACCAGTAAACCGTCTTTGACGGGCTGGACGCTGGCCAGGGATATCCCGGCTGAATTGGACAGACGCTTGACGCTACTGGCGCCGTTGGTGGATTCGAATATGACCCCGTTGATACCGACCATCACGGCTTCCCCATTGGGCAAACTGGCCGCTCCGATCAGTGAATTTTCACTGTTGAGACTCAGCTGCTGCCAATTCAGGTCATCGGCGTCCGCGGCGGCAAAGGCATGGCCGCGCAGGCCTACAATCAGAACACCCTTCTCGCCCACCGCAACGACGTCAAACATCGTACTTTCATAGGGCGACTCAAGGCTCTCCCAAGTGGCCCCGTTGTCACGAGACATGGCCAGCGTTCCGGCTTCGCCGGCGATGAACAGATAACCGTTGTTGAGCTTGGTGATGGCGTTAAAGTGCCAGCCGTCCTCGGTAATCGGCGTATCCACTTCCGCCCAGCTGTCGCCACCATCCCGGGTTTCGTAAATCAGGGCATAAGCCCCCACTGCGAAACCATGCTGCGCGTTGAGAAACAGCACGTCCAGAAAAGGCTTTTCCAATTCTGGCTCGAAGTTTTGCAGGACCCAACTGCGCCCACCGTCGCGGGTTCGGATGATCACGGCATCGTGTCCCACAGCCCAGCCGTTTTCGGTGTCGGCAAATGTCACCGCGGTCAGCGCAGCGCGCGTTGGCGTGGGGACCTGAACCCAGTTTTCGCCGTCCAGGGAGCCGATCACATGACCACGTTGACCCACCGCGATCAGACGTTTACCCGTATCGGCCACATCCAACAGCATTGAATGCCCCGCGGCCAGCGGCATCATCTCCGCCGGCTGAGGTTGGATTTCGTCGGTGTTCACTCCCTGAGCCACCGCCAC
>CAZVMN010000007.1:0-196207 GCA_964629015.1 uncultured Oceanococcus sp. | reverse complement strand
TTCACGACATGCTCTATGACATCATGAACGACAAGCAGCGCAAGGATTTTGACGAGTTCCTGGAAACCGACTTCTCGTTTGAAATACCCGGTGTCGCGCGCTTTCGTGTCAACGCGTTCAACCATAACCGCGGGGCAGGTGGTGTCTTTCGGACCATTCCGTCCAAGATCCTCACGCTGGAGGACCTCAACGCACCGAAAATTTTTCAGGACATCGCGAATACGCCACGCGGCATCGTGCTGGTTACAGGGCCAACCGGTTCGGGGAAATCGACCACGCTGGCGGCCATCGTCAATTACATCAACGAGAACGACTATGGCCATATTCTTACCGTTGAGGACCCGATCGAGTTTGTGCATCAATCCAAGCGTTGCCTGATCAACCAGCGTGAAGTGCATCGCGACACCCTGGGTTTCAACGAGGCGCTGCGTTCGGCCCTGCGTGAGGACCCCGACGTCATTCTGGTCGGTGAGATGCGCGACCTGGAGACCATCCGTTTGGCCCTGACCGCGGCGGAAACCGGACACTTAGTATTTGGGACCCTGCACACCAGCTCCGCGGCCAAAACCATCGACCGTATTGTTGACGTGTTCCCGGCAGCAGAGAAAGACATGATTCGCGCGATGTTGTCCGAGTCGCTGCGTTCGGTGATCTCGCAAACCTTGCTCAAACGCAACGGCGGTGGCCGTGTAGCGGCGCACGAGATCATGATCGGCACACCTGCCATTCGTAACCTGATTCGTGAAAACAAGATCGCTCAGATGTATTCGGCGATCCAGACGGGGCAGCGCGACGGGATGCAAACGCTGGATCAGTGCCTCAAGGACATGGTCCGCAAAGGCCAGATCACTCGTGATGCGGCCAAGCAGAAGGCCATGAACCCCAACGATTTCTAGGCCGAGCCCGCGGAGACGCCCATGGAACGCGATCAAGCGATACGCCTGGTGCAGCAGCTGCTGCGCCTGATGAAACAAAAGAATGCATCGGACTTGTTCATCACCTCCGGTTTTCCACCGGCGATGAAAATTGATGGTCAGATGACGCCGATGATGGACAAACCGCTGAACGCGGAAGCCTCGGCCATGATCGTGCGTTCGATCATGAATGACCGTCAGCTCAAGGAATTTGAAGCGAGCAATGAATGCAATTTCGCGATCAGCCCCGGCGATATCGGGCGTTTTCGCGTGAATGTTTTCGTTCAGCAGGGCGCGGCCGGCGCGGTACTGCGTACCATCGAAACCGAGATCCCCAAATTTGAAAAGCTGGGATTACCGCCGATTCTGGCCGACCTGATTCTGGAAAAGCGTGGTTTGCTGCTGATGGTAGGCGGTACAGGCTCGGGGAAATCAACCTCGCTGGCGGGGATGATTGGTGTGCGCAATGAGCGCACCAAAGGTCACATCATCACCATTGAAGACCCGGTGGAGTATGTGCATCCCCACCGTGGTTGCGTGGTCACGCAGCGTGAGGTGGGCGTCGACACCGACTCCTGGGAAGCGGCACTGAAAAACACGCTGCGTCAGGCACCGGATGTGATTCTGATCGGTGAGATTCGTGCCCGCGAAACCATGGAGCACGCGATTAACTTTGCGGAAACCGGTCACCTGTGTCTGGCGACCCTGCACGCCAACAGCGCCAACCAAGCGCTGGACCGCATCATCAACTTCTTCCCTGAAGAAAAGCGCGAGCAGTTGCTCATGGACTTGTCCTTGAATTTGAAGGGGATTTTGGCGCAGCGTCTGATGCGCAAGGACGGCGGTGGGCGCGTACCGGCGGTCGAGGTGATGATCAACTCGCCGTTGGTTCAGGATCTGATTTTCAAAGGCGAAGTCGGGCAGATCAAAGATGTCATGAAGCGTTCGGCGGATCAGGGCATGCAGACGTTTGATCAGGCCCTGTTCGAGTTGTTCGAGTCCGGTGAGATCAATTACGAAGAAGCCATGCGCAACGCCGATTCCAAAAACGAACTGCGCCTGCGGATCAAGCTGGAGAGTAAGCGCGCCTCAACCGATCTCATGGACGACGAGAGTGTGCGCAAGATGACCATGCTGGAAGACGAAGAAGAAATCGCCGCGCGTCGCGCACCGCCACGCCCGGGCGGAGAATGACGCCATGATGAAGCTCATTCCCTATTTGAAGCTGGCGGTGGAGAAAAACGCCTCCGACATCTTCTTCACGACCAATTCGCCGGCCATGCTCAAGGTCGATGGCAATATGTTTGCGATCGGCAAGCAGCTGATGACCAAGGACCTGATCAAGGAACTGGCCTACAGCATCATGACGCCAGATCAGCAGTCCACATTCGAAGACAACCTCGAGATTGATATGGCCACCGAGGCTGGCGGTCTGGGGCGTTTTCGCGTCAACATTTTCAACCAGCGGGGCAATGTCTCGATGGTGCTGCGCTATGTGCAGTCGAATGTGCCGACCATCGAGGAGTTGGGTATGCCCAACTCACTCAAAGACCTGATCATGCGCAAGCGCGGTTTGCTGCTGATGGTTGGAGCCACCGGTTCGGGCAAATCGACCACGTTGGCGGCGATGCTGGGGCACCGCAACGAGAATTCGAGCGGGCACATCCTGACCATCGAAGATCCGATCGAGTTTCTTCATCCGAACAAGAAATCGATCGTCAATCAGCGTGAGATCGGACAGGACACGCACAGCTACGCTGCCGCGCTGAAAAGCTCGTTGCGTGAGGCACCCGACGTCATTCTGGTGGGTGAGATTCGCGATCGCGAGACCATGGAAGCGGCTATCCAGCTTGCCGGTACAGGGCATCTGTGTATCTCCACCTTGCATGCCAATAACGCCTACCAGACCCTCCAGCGCATCATCAATATGTTTCCGGAGGACTTGCGCGCCCAGCTGTATATGGACCTGTCGATCAATTTGCGCGCGATCATTTCGCAGCGCTTGGTTCGCACCGTCGAAGGCAAGCGCTGCGCGGCGGTGGAGGTCATGATCAACACGCCGTACATCGCAGAATTGATTCTGCGCGGCGAGGTGGACGGTATCAAAGAAACCATGGCAGACAGCCAGGATCGTGCGATGCAGACCTTCGATGACGCATTGTATGCACTGTACAAGGAAGGTCGGATCAGCAAGGAAGAAGCCTTGGCCAATGCCGATTCGGCAGCAAACCTGGAATCGCGCATCGCCTTTTCCTAAGGTTACGGAGTTATTCCGAACATAAAAAAACCGCCAACCGGCGGTTTTTTTATGTGCTGCGGTTTCAGGCTGCCTGATCGGTGTCCATATCGAAGTCGGCCATGTCGCTGAAGTCGTCTTCGATGTCGTCGCCCGGCAGGCGGAAACCGGATACCGACTCGCGCATCTGTTCGGAAAGCGTGGTCAGTTCGCGGGTTCGTGATGCGGTCAGGTCAGCCGAATCAGCCGTCTGGTTGGCAATGGTGCGCAGCTGCGTCATGGTCTCATTCAGACCCGATGCAATCTTTGCCTGCTCGCTGGATGTGCCGGCGATCTGTTGAATCAATCGGGCCAGCTCGGATGCGAAGCTCTCGATACGCTCCAGAGCGCCACCTGCGGTTTGTGCAGACTTAGAACCCGCAACCACGTTCGCGGTTGAGCGTTCCATTGAGATAATGGCTTCGTTGGTGTCGGCCTGAATGGTTTTGACCAGCGCCTCAATCTGCTTGGTTGCCGAACTGGCGCGTTCTGCCAGGCGCTGGACCTCGTCTGCGACCACCGCGAAGCCTTTGCCCGATTCCCCGGCCATGGCTGCCTGAATGGAGGCGTTAAGTGCCAGGGTGTTGGTTTGCTCGGAAATGTCGTTAATGAATTCGATGATGTTGCCGATTTCCTGCGAGGACTCACCCAGTCGCTTGATACGTTTGGAGGTGTCCTGAATCTGCTCGCGCAGCGCTTCCATTCCGGTGATCGTCGAACGTACCGTTTCACCACCCGAGCGTGCGGTTTGCAGTGAGGTTTCTGCCTGCTGAGCCAGCTGCTCGGCTTCGCGCGACATGTCCTGCATGCTCTCGGTCATGCGGGTAATCGATTCTGCCGCCGAGCCGATCTGGTCATTCTGCGAGCGACTCGCCTGGTTCAGTGAGGTCGCCGTGTCCAAGGTCGAGGATGCAGCATCCGTCACCTGGCGAGCGGTGTTGTTAATCGTACCGACCAGTGTGCGCAGGGTTTCGATGGTGAAGTTGATCGAGTCTGCGATGGCACCAGTGAAGTCTTCGGTGACCGTCACCGAGGTTGTGAGGTCACCATCAGCCAGGTTCGAGATGTCGTCCAGCAGCGTCAGAATGGCTTCCTGCTGTTTGCGCTCTGAGGTTTCCGCAGCCACCTGACGTCGACGCACGTTGAACAGGAAGATCGCGATAAACAGCAGCAGTGAGAGGACGGTTAGGCCGGCGAAGACGTAGATCATCGCGGGGGTGATCGGACGATTCTGACGCAGCTGGGTGAGTGCGTCCTCCACGTCGATCGCCGAGGCCAGAACTTCCGTGCCCAAACGAGACAGCAGGGCCGAGGATTCCTGCACTTCCGCGATATCGGAGGCCACGCCCTGAATACCGGCGACGCCTTCATTCACGCGCGTGAACAGATTGCTCGACTGCTTGATCAACTCGGAAGCCCGCGCATCGCGATTGGCCACGCTGTTGCGCAGTTGGTTGTTGTTGCTGGCGAAAGCTTGAGCATCGTCGGCCAAGCGTTCGGCGGTGATGTCAGCACCGCGACCGGCGCCGATGACACGGCGAGCGCGGGTGCGCAAGCGCTCCAGCAGCAGCGCTTGTTCTGCGGCCAAACTGATCACATTGCCCGGTGCGCGGATGTCGACCAAGCGCTCGACCAGCTGTTCGGTGGTTTCCCCAATCTGAGCCGCTGTATCGTCGATCTGGAAGACGTATTGATCCGCGGTCAGGAACGCACTGCGTCCGTCGAGCATGGTGTTGACGCCGTCATTCATCTCCGCCCAGGATTCCTCAAGGAAATCGAGTGATTCGTGCACCGCCTCGGGTGCAGGTGGCAGATTGATCAACTCGTCACCGCTGCGGATGAAATCGATCGCGTCGGTCAAATTGGCCTGAGCGCCTTCGAGCAGACGGAAGTCAGGCGTAATACCGCGCGACGCGTCAGCACCGAGCTTGCCCAGATCCGTTGCCTGCTGCTGAGCAGAGCGTGCCAGATTGACGTATTCCTGGTCATACCGCGCAGTTTCCTGAGTGTAGACGTACACCCCCAGCGTGGCGGCCAGAAAAACGACGGCCAGAATAAGCAGCAAAAACTCGCGTCGACTTCCTGCTGCGCCTTTCCCTTGTGCCATGGTTCCCCCCGAAGCAGATTGGCAGGTGCTTGACTGGCTAGTTCAGTAGCGCCTTGATCTTGGACAGAAGATCAGGCCCTTTGACTGGCTTGACCACGTAGTCGGCAGCGCCTTGACGCTTGGCCCACAGTTTGTCGGTTTCCTGACTCTTGCTTGAGCACACGATGACCGGTACATCTTTGGTGTCCGGGTCGCGGCTTAACGTGCGAGTGGCCTGGAAACCGTTCATGCCAGGCATCACTACGTCCATCACAATGATGTCCGGTCGCTGGGCCTTGGACTTTGCGATGGCATCGTCTCCCGAATTGGCTTCAACGACTTGAAACCCCTCGGCTTCGAGAAATCCGCGCAACTTCATCAATTCCGTCGGCGAGTCGTCGACGATAAGAACGCGTGCCATGTTCAAGTCTCTCCCTGCAGCGTGCGTTGTCAATTCAAAAAACTATACACCAAGCCGGCTTTGCCAGCCTTCGTGAATCTCACAGTGTCCGTTGATGATGCGACCGGCAATGGCGCCGCTGACGGCTTGGCCGATCCAAGGTGTATGCCGACTCGCACTGTGCACGTTGTGTGCTTGCATTGTCCAGGCGTGCTCGGGATCGATCAGCAGCCAGTCCGTGGTGTCCTGAGAGCCGCCGATGACCCTACGGGGGCCGGCACTGGTGCAAGCTGCCAGCAGGTCAGCAGAAATGTCTTCGCTACGAGCCAAACGCACCAAACCTGCAACGAAGCCATCAATCCCGTTTGCGCCCGCCTGGGTGTCAGCGAATGGCCCCAGTTTGGCGTCTTGACCGAGCGGTCGATGATCGCTGCTGATGACGCTGATCGCGCCATCACGAATCGCGCTCAACAGGGCTTGCCGGTCATCTTCTTCACGCAGCGGTGGATTCAGATGGAAACGTGCGTCGTACTCGGCGAGTGCTTGATCGGTGTAGAGCAAATTCCAGATCGATACACCGGCGGTGATCGGCAGCTTGGCAGCTTGAGCCTGGCGCAGTCGCTCGGCGCCTCCGGCGCTGGACAGGCGCGTCAGGTGCACGCGGCAACCTGTGTCCTCGACAAGGGCGACGATCATCGCGACCGCCAGCGTCTCACTGACGGCTGGAATGCCACTCAGGCCCAAGCGGTTGGCGACGGCGCCGTCGTGGGCACAGCCAGGAAAAGTCGTGTTGAGTTGCGGTGACAGGTGGACACACAAATCCAGATCCGCGGCATAGCGTAGTGCTTGGCGTAGTAGATCCACCGATGGCATCGGGCCATCGCCTTGGCCAACCGCGCGGCAGCCGGCTTGAATCAGACTGGCCATGTTGCTGAGTTGGGTGCCGGCCAGACCCTGTGTCAAAGCGCCGATCAGATGGAGCTTTGCGCTGGGTTCATCGTGGATGCCCACGCGCTGCATGATCCACTCCATGGCCGAAGGGTTGTCGACCAAGGGGTCGGTGTCTGGGGCCGCGCAAACGGCATGAAAGCCGTTGCGCCAGGCCGCGTGCAGCTCTTTGGATATCGCGCTCGCGGCGCTGCCGGCGCGGGGCAGATGTTGCGAGAGATCAAACATCGCTGGCATCAGCCACAGCTTGCGACCGTCGACGACGACCTCAGGCGAGATCCCGTTGCTTGACCGGGCGCCGTGTTCATCAATGTCCACGTCAACTGGCGCAGCATTCGGGTTCGCGCCCAGAGGGTTGAGCCACTGGACATTGGTGATGCGCGTCAGGCTCATCGGCGTGCTCCGGATTGACCGAGAATCATCGACATGATGGCCATGCGCACGGCAACGCCGTGATTGACCTGCTGCAGGATGACCGATTGCGGGCCGTCGGCCACGCGGGATTCAATCTCAACCCCGCGGTTGATGGGGCCCGGGTGCATGACCAGTGCATCGGGTTTTGCTGTGGCCAGTCGCGCTTGAGTCAGGCCGTAGCGTTGGTAGAACTCGTCGGCGCTGGGCAGGAAGTGGCCGCTCATGCGTTCTTTTTGAAGGCGCAACATGATGATGACATCCGCGCCCTCGATACCGCGATCCATGTCGATCTCCGGCTGGGCGCCGAGGTCGGACAGGCCAGCGGGTAACAATGTGCTGGGGCCAATCACGCGCAAGTCCTTAACCCCCAGCGCGCGCAGGGCGCGAATCTCCGAGCGAGCGACGCGTGAATGCAGGATGTCGCCGACGATGGCCACAGAGAGCTGGTCGAACGCTGGCTTGTGGCGCCGGATTGTGAAGACATCCAGCAAGGCCTGGGTCGGGTGGGCGTGGCGACCATCACCGGCATTCAGGATGGCCACACCTGGACGGACTTGGTCAGCGATGAACTGAGCCGCGCCGCTGGCTTGGTGGCGGACGATGAACATGTCCACATCCATGGCTTCCAGCGTCTTCAGCGTATCCAGCAAGGTTTCGCCTTTGCTGGTGGATGAGGTTGCAACATCCATATTCAGGACATCAGCACTGAGCCGCTTGCCTGCCAACTCGAAAGCCGAGCGCGTGCGTGTACTGGCTTCAAAAAACAGATTCACGATGGTGCGGCCTTTGAGTTCCGCGCTGGTGCGGGGGCCGCTGCCCGGGCGGCTGACGAAGCTTTCTGCCCGATCCAGAATGGCGTGGATATTCTCGGCATTCAAACCCTGAATGGTGAGCAGGTGCCGAAGCTGGCCGTGGTCGTCGATTTGCGGGTTCATGCCTGATCCAGCCACTGCTGAACAATGAGAGTTGCGGCGGCACTGTCTGTGTCGCCGCGTTGAAGTTTGCGGGTTTTTTGTCCGCTGCGTCGGGCCTCGATCAGGGCGGAGTCTGCCGCGGTCGAAGAATAGCGCTCATCGATTTCACGCACGGGTAACCCAAAGCGCTCGCGCAGCTGATGGCCAAAGTGCCGCGCTTTGCGGGTCATGGGCTGTTTGCCGCCCTCATCGGTTAGTGGCACACCGACAAGCAGGATCTGTGGCTGCCAGTCGTGCACAGCAGATGCAATCGGGTTCCAGTCCTGATCGTGCTGAGGTGTCGGAATCCAGCCCAAGGCTCGGCTCGTGCCGGTTGTCTGATTGCCAATCGCCATGCCGATGCGTTTTTCGCCGAAGTCGAAACCCAGGGCCACAACGCTCACGCGTGTCCCGCGCCGTGACTGAGACTCGCAGGGTCAATCCCCAGCAGTCGGGTGGCGGCGTCCCAGCGCATCTCGCTGGCCGTTTCGAAAATGATCGATGCATTCGCTTCGGTATTGAGCCAGCTGTTTTCCATGATTTCACGTTCCAGCTGGCCGCTTTCCCAGCCGGCATACCCCAGCGTGACCAGAAAGCGCTCGGGTCCTTGCCCGGCTCCGATGGCGGCGAGAATATCGCGCGATGTTGAGACGGCCAGTGTGGGGCTGACCTGAATGCTGGACTCCCAGCGCCCTCGGGGGGAATGCAGGACAAATCCGCGCTCCGACTGGACCGGGCCACCCCAGAACACCGGACTTTCGATTTGCGTTGGGCTGAGGCCGCTGCTGTCGATATCCAGATGCTCCAGCATGCCGCCTACTGTGAGATCGGTGGGGCGGTTGATGACCAGTCCAAGAGCGCCATCGTCACCGTGCTCGCACAACAGGCTGACGGATCGTTCGAAATTGCTGTCGGCCAAGCTGGGCATGGCGATAAGGAACTGATTGCGCAACGATTCCTCGGACATGCGCGGAGTATCCGTGTTTGCGGGTGCTGGCCGCAAGCCGAGGCGCTTCAAATTCATGAGCTGGGGGGCTCGCGGACACCGGCCGGCGGCGCCATGGCGCTCAAAATGCGCATTGCCAGCCAGCCTGTGGAAACGCCAAAAAGCAAAGCCGCGCTACTCAGGACAGGCAGGAGTTTGAGCAGTCCGGCGTGAGGGACGAACAGCGCATAGGCGACGACAAACTGGCCGAGCATGTGCGCGCAGGCAGAGGGCATGGCGTAACCGTATGCGCTGAACACGGACATGCGCAGCTGCAGCACATGGATCAGGCCCATCGCGCCCAGACTGGCACAGGCACCGGAAAGGCTGAGGATGAATGTGGGGGTTAAGAAGGTGCCCAAGAGCAGCGCACTGACCAGAACCCGCAGAACGACCACCCAGGCCGCAAGAGCCCAGCCGTGGCGCAGCAAGACAATCAGCGTGACCACATTAGATAGGCCGGGCTTGATGCCGGGGATGGGCGAGGGCAGGCCGGCTTCCAGGATGTGGATGACGATCGCCAACGCGGCGTATCCCGCGACCAAGCCGTCAAGTTGAGGGTCAGTAGCTGATCGCATCGAACTCACTCTCGCCACCGTTCAACACCACACTGATGCGGTTGGGTACGCAGGCCGCGACGGCGCCGGCATTGTGGTGCCAGCCGGAGCGTACGCAGATCTGATGGCGGCACGGCGATTCCACAAATCGCACGGCACCGTCGACAACTTCAAGGACGCTCTCGCCCAAAGCGCCGTGCACATGGACTTGCGTGTCTTCGTTCATGTTCAGCGTCAGGCGTTGCTGCGGTCCGGTGATCACGGCTTCGGTGGCAGGTCTTGGCGGCGTCCAATACAAGCGAAACAAAGCCCCGATTCCGACGAGCAGGACGATCAGTATCAATTGATCCGCGCGTGTCACGGTGTCGCAAGATCAGGAATGCGTTCGCGCATGGATGCGCTGGCGTGGAGCTCGCCACGCGCATCGACCAACAGCCAGTCATCGACCCCCATCTGTTGCATCACGTCGGCGGCATCCTTGGCGCCAGCGACAAACAGAGCTGTAGCCGCGGCGTCGGCCAGCTCCGCACTGCGGTGCACAACGGTCGCGGACTGACTGCCCTGTGCCGGGTAGCCGCTACGCGGGTCAAGAATGTGGTGATAGCGCACGCCGTCATAAATGAAGAAGCGTTCGTAGTCACCGGAGGTGAAGATGGCTTCCCCGTCGTCCAGCTCCAAAGAGGCGAGCATGCTCTGCCCGTCGTGTGGGCGCGGATGGCGGATACCAATGCGCCAGAGGCGGTCGAAACGCTGCCCAATGACTTTGATGTCGCCACCAGCGTTCACGATGGCGTTGTGAATGCCCTGGGACTGCAGCAGAGCGATCACATCGTCCACCGCGCGACCTTTGGCGGAAGCCCCGAAGTCAAAACGCGCCGGGGCGCGGGAGATGCTCAGCGTCCCTGCCGATATGCTTGCATCGCACAGGCTGCTGCGTTGTTGCAGCGCCACGCTGATTCGGTCCTTGGCTGGCGGGGTCTCTCTGAAGTGATCCTCGTCATCAAAACCCCACAAACGCACCAGATCACCAACACCGGGATCGAAGCGGCCACCACTGCTGAGACACAAGTCGCGGGCTGCGACAAAGCCGTCATGCAAGGTGTCTGGCAGCGCGACGTGGGTTTGCTCTTCTAGTTGTTGATTGACCTGCGCCAGATCTCCGTCGCCGAGCACAGACCAGCGCCGCTCAAGTGTGGCCAGAGCAGCCTGCGTTTGATTCAGAGTGCTGGGATCCACATCGCCTGCAATCGAAATCTGAATCAGCGTACCCAGCGCGAACACTTCCCGGTGGGTGACATCCGCGGTTGTGGGGGCGGGGCGCTGCTGCCAAACGCCCCAAGCCAGGATGGCGCACAGGCTCAGGCCGATAAAGGCCTGCTTCATGCGGAGTCGCTGCCGCTGAGTTGCTCGAGCGCATCGAACAGTTCAGCGCTGATGTTGCTACCGTACTGCTTGTCGAGTTCGCGCACGCAGGTCGGGCTGGTCACGTTGACCTCGGTGAGGTAGTCGCCGATGACATCCAGGCCAACAAACAGCAGCCCGCGTGCACGCAGATCCGGCCCCAGCGCCTCGGCGATTTCTCGATCGCGGGCCGACAGTTCGCGACCTTCGCCGCGACCGCCGGCGGCAAGGTTGCCGCGAGATTCACCCTCGGCCGGAATGCGCGCCAAAGCATACGGCCAGGGTTTGCCATTGATCACCAGGATGCGTTTATCGCCCTCACGGATCGCCGGCAGATACTTTTGAATCATGGCGTAACGCTTGCCGTGGTGCGTCAGCGTTTCCAGGACCACGCCCAGATTGGGGTCACCGCTACGCAGGCGGAAGATCGAGGCGCCGCCCATGCCATCCAGTGGCTTGATGACCGTGTCTTGATGCTCGGCAACGAACGCGCGCAAGCGGCCCATGTCGCGATCAACACGGGTCGGTGCGGTGAACTGTGGGTAACGCGCCAGCGCCAGCTTCTCATTGAAATCGCGAAGCGCGCTGGGGTCATTGACTACGCGAGCGCCCGCTTGGTGGGCGACATCGAGAATCTGTGTTGCGTAGAGAAACTCTTGATCGAACGGTGGATCTTTGCGCATCAAGATCACGTCCAGTTGGTCCAGCCAGATCGACTGGCGTTGCCCAAGGCTGAACCAGTCATCCAGAGAATCACGGACCCGCAATGGGCGCGATGACCCGCCGGCGCGGCCACCGTCGAGGAACAGATCACCCATCTCCAAATAATGCAGTTCGTAGCCACGCGCCTGGGCTTCGATCAGTAGCGCCAAGCTGGTGTCTTTGACAGGTTTGATTGCGCTGATCGGGTCCATGACGATGCCCAGGCGGCGCAAGGAGGATTTGTTTTCAGCGTTCATCGGCTGGTCGCTTCAGGGCGTGTGACGGAACATGGCCGCGCATTCTACCGGGACGCCGCTTGGTGCACAGAAATCCCGGCCTCGTGCTTACAGCGACAGAGCGTTGCCGCCTGTGCTAAAACTGGCAGTCTGTATTCTCGGTCGCGCCTTTGCTTGAAGCCCATCGGCGTACACAGAAGAGTTAAGGGGGAACTTCGGTGGCAGACAGTCAAGTGGATGGTTTGACGGGTGTTCGTGTGATGGTGGTGGACGATTCCAAAACCATCAGAAAAACCGCCGAAAGCTTGCTTTCCAGGGCCGGATGCGATGTCTCCGCTGCGACCGATGGGTACGAAGCGCTCGCGAAAATTGCTGAACTCAAGCCGGACCTGATTTTCGTGGACATCATGATGCCGCGCCTCGACGGTTATCAGACCTGTGCCTTGATCAAAGGCAACCCGCGTTTCGCCAAGACGCCGGTGATTATGTTGTCGTCCAAAGACGGACTGTTCGATCGAGCGCGTGGTCGTATCGTGGGTTCGGATCACTACTTGACCAAGCCGTTCACGCGCGACGAACTGATCGCCGCGGTCGAGTCACACAAACCCAACCGCGCGGGATAGCGCCATGCTCAGTTCCGACGTTCAAGAACTCCGGGCGCTTGCAGACCAGCCGTTCCATCTTCTGGTGGAGCTGGATCAGCGCTTACAGACACGCTTCACCGATATGGGCGGCACGGACGCCAGCGATGCTTGGGTTGGGCTGGGGTTCCGGCTCGGCGAATCATCACTGCTCGCACCTCAGCGCGAGATCCGTGAAGTGATAACCGTACCGGCGTACTCGCGTGTCCCCAATGCCAAACCTTGGCTTTTGGGTATTGCCAACGTGCGCGGCAGCTTGTTGCCGCTGATCGATCTACGCCAGTTGCTGCAAGGTGAGCCCAGCGTGGTGTCGCGCAGCAGTCGTTTCATGGTGCTCAACTCTGAAGAAATACCTGCCGGCTTTTTGGTCGATGGGGTCAGTGGCTATCGGCGTTTCGCCAGCCATGAACAGCGCAACGATCTGGTCACCAAGCAACCAAGCAACTGGCAGGAATTCCTGCTCGGCAGTTTTGTTCGCGATCAGCAGCCGTATCTTGTGTTTAGCTTCATGAAGCTGGCGCTGGCTGATGTATTCCAGAACGCAAGTGCGTAACGAGGGGGTGAATGTGGAGTTGAAAGGACCCCAAAACGACGTTAACCGCGGCTTGTTCTGGGTTCAGGGCGATCTCGGTCACGGGCTGCAGCGCGCTCGCGGATTGATCGAAACCTATCTGGACGAGGGCCCCGAACAGCTTGGATTGCTTGAGCAGTGCGTCGACGAATTGCGTCAGATTGCCAACATTGCCTCGGTGATTCAGTGCTACAGCGTGTATTTGCTGGCCAGCGAGATGGTCGAGACGGTTCAGTTCGCCATCAATACGCCGGTGGAGGATGGCGAAGCCAACTTCGCGGCATTGGTGGCGGCCACGTTGCAAGTGTCGGACTACATCGAGTTGTTGGCTCACGGCGAAACCGATCATCCTTTGGTTTTTGCGCCGAACATCAATGATTTGCGCGTTGCGCGCGGAGCGCAGGCGCAATCGCGTGCGGTGTTGTTCAGCCGCTTTATGGATGTTCGAGGTTTGGATGTTCTGCCGCCCGATGATGCGGCGCGACGCAAACCGGGGATGTCACAGGCGTTGGCGCGGAAGGTTGCGCCCGTCATGCAAAAAGCCGTGTCCGGCGTGATTCGTGATGTCCAACGCGACAAGTCTCTAGAGCTTTTAGGCAAGGCGGCCGGACAGCTCGCCAGCGTGGCCTGTGATCCGCAGGTTTATCTCTGCTGGCAAGGCGTCACCTTGATGTGTGAGGTTCTGGCCCATGAGCCGGAATTGGCCAACCCGGATGTGCACACACTGATCACCAAGGCCGGTCAGTGCGCCAAAGCGCTCGCGGCCAACGGTGAAGAGGCTATTGCCACCGCAGCCGGTCGCTTGGGTGCGCAGTGCATGCATCTGGGGACTCTCGCCGAGGAGCCGAACCTCGTCGTCGAGCGCATTCGCGAAGAATTTGCACTGGGTGGTGCGGACGTTACGTACACCCGTTTGCAAGCCCTGCGTGAACGCTTGTCCAAGCCGAGTATCGATTCGCTGCAGACGGTGACGCGCGAGATTCGCCACAACATCAGCGACATCAAGGACAGCATCGATCTGGCGTTGCGTTCGCACACCTTGGGTGACGTCAGCGAGAGTTTGGTCGCTCGTTTGGAATCAGTGTCCTCCACATTGATGGTTTTGGGGCTCGACGCACTGGGTCAGCTGGCCCGCTCGCAAGCTGAAGCCATCGCCACCCTGCAAGGCAGCGACGATGAAGGTGCGTGGCTGGACGTGGCGGAAACCTTGATCCGCATTGAGCAGGGGCTGGAGGCTGAGTTGATGCCGCCGGGTCGTGATGCTCTGGTTGACGAGACTGCACATCAGGACCTGCGTGAAGGTATCAACGCGATATTGCGCGAGTCGCTGGTCAACATCAGCCGTATCAAGACGGAGCTGGCGCAATACATTGCGCGTGGCCAAGAGTCTGCCTTGATCAGTGCCCGCGAAATGCTGGCGGAAATGGCGTCCGGTTTCGAACTGATTGGTCGCGACCGCCCCACCCAAGTGATTCGCAGCATTGAAAGTCTGCTGGTGGCCGAACGTGTGGCGCCTGCGCGTCACCGGGGCGCGTTGGCCGATCGCTTGGCCGATGTGATTGCCGGGGTCGAGTACTACCTCGAAGCACTCAAGGAAAAGCAACCCCACGCCGAACACCTTCTTGATGAGGTGGAACGTTATCTCGGCGCGTTCGACGACGCATTCCACGCAGCGGCGTCGGTTGACGAGGTCGAAGAGGCTCCCGCCGCTCCGGTCGAGCAGGACATCGATCCGGAATTCCGCGAAGTCTTCATCGAAGAATCACGCGAGGTGATGGCTGAACTTGACGCCGTCATGCCACGTTGGGCGCAAAACCCGTCAGATCCCGATGTGCTGGCCACCGTTCGTCGCGCATTCCACACCCTCAAGGGCAGTGGGCGCATGGTAGGTGCCAGCGACATCGGCGAGTTTGCCTGGTCGATCGAAGACATGCTGAACCGCTGTCTCGATGGTGCGTTGACCTTGAACGGCGAGATTTCCAGTTTGATCACGGAAGCCGTTGGGCAACTGCCAGAGATCGTCCGGCGCTTCGCCGAAGGCGAATCCGCGCTGGAATTGGTTCAGCCGATGCAGCAGAAAGCGCGTGCCGCGATCGGCGAAACCAGCAACGACGATGCGGCAGAGGTCTTGGCGATCTTCAAAGACGACGCGGCCGGTGAGCTGGACGTGTTGGCCAACCGCTTGGCTGCTGGTGGCGATGTGGTTGCGGATCAAGATCTGGAACGCGCACTGCATACCCTGCGCGGTGGCGCGGCTACAGCTGGCGTCATGGGGTTGGCCAGTCTGGCCGAAAGCGCCGAGCGTTTGGTGCAAGGCCTTCGTTCATGCAACCAGGTTTTACCGGCAAGCGTGCTGGAGCAGTTGCATGCCAGCATGGCGGCGCAACTCAATGCGGCGACGACCGAGCATTCAGTGGAGCCAGATCTCGCACTGGAAGCAGATTTGGCACAGCGTTTAGCTGAACTTCAGGCTGACAGTGATGGCGTGGATCTGGAGCTGGCCGCGATTTTTGCCGAGGAAGCGGCCGAGCTTCTGGGCGAGGCCGAGAGCGAGCTGAAAAACTGGGCCGCGCAGCCGGATTCGGGCACGGCGCAGCAGAATCTGCAGCGTATTTTCCACACCATCAAGGGCAGTGCGCGGACAGCCGGCGGCATGGGGCTGGGTCAGATCGGCGAAGCCCTGGATGCGTTGATGAAAGATGTCATCGACGGTCAAGTCACAGAGCTGAATCAAACCCTGTTTGAGCGTCTTGGTCGATGCGTGCTTTTGACCTACGACCTGCTGGACGAATTCCGTGAAGGGCGGGATGCCGACCCGTCCGCAGCCTTGGCTGCGTTGTCGGGAGATGCCCCGCCAGTTGATAGCCAGACAGAACCAGAACTCACGCTGGCTCTCGACGACGAGCAAGCCGGACCGGATGCCGATGATGCCGGCATCGATCTCAGCCTCGGGGCGGAAGGTGACCAGCCGGCGTGGGATCTGGATGCCGAGGTCAGCGCCTCCGAACTGGCAGATGTTGCAACAAGCGAGTCCACCGATGTGGAATCGCTGGATATGGATTTCTCCGACGCCGAGGACGTCTGGCCAGCGGATCCCGAAATCTTGGAGATGTTCCAGATTGAGGCGCAGGAACTGCTTGAATCCATGGATCGGCATTTCGCCGATTGGGAAGCCAATACGCAGGCACAAGAGCCGCTGAGGGCGCTGCAGCGTGAATTGCACACCTTCAAGGGTGGGGCGCGCATGGCGGGTCTCAACGGTATGGGGGCCGTCGCACATCAGATGGAGAGCATCTTCGCTCGCATCGAAAGCGGTGACCAAGCAGATTCTCAAACCTTCGGACATTTGCATCACGCCATTGATGGCTTGCACCAGCTACTTGATGAGGTGAAGCAGGGGCGTCAGCCTGTCGGCGCACGGGAGTTGCTGAGTGATCTGATAAGTGAGGCGCCCTCGGCTTCTGGGGATGAAGCGTCACAGCTCGCCGATGCCGCAAACGAGCGTGATGAGTCCGACCCATTCGTTATGCCGCCGCAGGCCAGCCCCACCGATACTGTCACGTTCTCGACGATGGACCTTGGTGATGATGCGCCAGCCGGGGCGGATTCCGAGATGGTCGAAATCTTCCTGCCTGAAGCGCAGGAGTTGATGGAGGCCTTTGATGCAGCCCGGGGACGTTGGTCAGAGAACCATCAGGACAGTGATGCCCTGGCTGAAATTTTACGCGTCTTGCACACCCTTAAGGGTGGGGCGCGGATGGCCGGCTTGGCCGGTCTGGGCGACGATGTTCATAACCTCGAGTCAGAACTCGAAGCTGTCAGCCGCGAAGGACAGGGCGCGACGCCGGAATTGCTTGAGCGTCTACAACGCTCCTCCGATGGGTTCCACCAGCATATGGCTCAAGCCGCCAGCGGTGGTGGAGCAACGGCGCCACAGCAGGACGCCCAGGAGCAGACGTCAACGCATCCGGTGTTAGATCTGCCGGGCGATTATGACTATCGCAGTGATGCCCTCGATGACATCCAGCCCAGGGCATGGTCACGCGATCTGCAGTGGGAGGCCCCGCAGGATGAGCGTCTCGCCGCGATTCGCCGTGAGACTGCGCGCGTTAGCGTGGAGCAGCTCGACAACATGCTCAACGAGGCCGGTGAGATCAGTATTTACCGCTCGCGTTTGGAGAGGCAGGTCTCAGCATTTTCGGGCCAGTTGCGTGAGGTCGAGCAGACCATTGCGCGTATTCGCGATCAGTTGCGCATGCTGGAATCTGAAACGGACGCGCAGATTCAGTCGCGGACACAGGGTTTGCAGTCTGAGGAAGGCGAGGGTGATCGCTACGGCGAGGAGTTTGACCCGCTCGAAATGGACCGCTACTCGCGCATGCAGGAGCTGACGCGTGCCTTGTCCGAGTCCGTCACCGACTTGTTCAGTCTGCATGCAACGATGACCGACGTGGTGAGTGAAACGGACACCCTGTTATTGCAGCAGGGGCGTGTGAACACCTCTGTTCAGCAGGGTTTGATGGGCACGCTGATGGTGCCGTTCTCACGTCAGGTGCAGCGTCTGCAGCGTGTCGCGCGCCAAACGGCGGGTGAGCACGGCAAGCAGATTGAGCTGCAGTTGCAGGGCATCGAAGCGGAGATGGATCGCAACGTTCTGGAACGTATGACGCCGGTGATCGAGCACGTGGTGCGTAACTGCGTCATCCATGGCATCGAAACACCAGACGTACGCGCGGCTGCGGGCAAATCGCCGGTTGGGCGCATGTCCATTAGTTTGGCGCGTGATGGTTCCAAGCTGGCTATCGAAATTCGTGATGACGGCGCCGGTCTGGATTTCTCCCGCATCCGCGAAAAGGCCATTGAGCGCGGTTTGATGGGCGCCGATGCGCAGCTCAGCGAAGCGGAGCTGGCGCAGTTCATCTTCCAACCGGGGTTTTCCACCGCACAAGCGCTGACTCAGGATGCCGGTCGCGGTGTCGGCATGGATGTCGTCTCGTCAGAAGTGAAGCAGCTTGGCGGGACTTTGGAACTGGATTCCAAAACCGGTCACGGCGCGCGATTCGTTATCCGTCTGCCGCTGTCACTGGCGATTTCGCAAGCCTTGCTGGTCCAGGTTGGTGAAGAGGTTTATGCCGCACCGTTGTCGACCATTGAGGGCATTGCGCGCATCCCGCGCAGTGACTTAGAGCGTTACATGGATGATGACGAGCGCTTCGCCTATGGTGATCAGGAATACCGCGTGCGTTACCTTGGCCAGCTGTTGGGGCTGGATGCGGCGCCGGCTGACGAGCGTGACCATGTGCCGGTCATTCTGGTTCACAGCGGCGAAGGCATGGGGATTTCAGAACGTCGTGTCGCCGTTGTGGTTGACCAATTGCTGGGCAGTCGCGAATTAGTCACCAAAACCGCTGGGCCGCAGGTCAGCACCGTGGTCGGTGTCACCGGTGCAACGATTCAGGCCGATGGTCGCGTGGTGCTTATTTTGGACGTGGTCGCATTGGTTCAGGATCGCCTGTTCAAGACATTGCAAGCAGGACGCGATGCCGACGGCGGTCAGGTTACCGGCCAACGCGTGCCGTTGGTCATGGTTATCGATGACTCCATCACCATGCGTCGTGTGGCAGAACGTCTGCTGACTCGAAACGGTTACCGCGTGGCCACCGCTAAAGATGGCATGGACGGGATTGCGCAGTTGCAAGCTGAGAGCCCAGATGCCGTGTTGCTGGATATTGAGATGCCCAAAGTTGATGGTTTCGAAGTGGCGACGTTTATCCGCAACAATGAGCGCTTGGCAAGTTTGCCGATCATCATGATCACCTCGCGCAGTGGCGATAAGCACCGCGAGCGGGCGCAGGCGATTGGCGTGAATCGGTATCTGATCAAGCCGTACCAGGAACAGCAACTGATTACTGAGTTGCGCGACGTGATGGCGGAGGCCTAGCTATGGCGCAGAATTTGCCGAGTCATGTTTATGGGGTGATCATCGATATCGAGGGTCAAACCTTGATCCTGCCGAACTCTGCGGTGCTTGATGTGTTCGGTAACGATGTGATCTCTCCGCGCGACGATGGCCCTGACTGGCTATTGGGGCAGCTGCGCCTGCAAATTGATGATGTTCCCGTCATCAGTCTCGAAGGCATGCTCGGATGGCCAGTTCCGGCGATTGAGCGCAAAAGCCGTGTGGTGGTGTTGAAAGCGCCGTCGCACAATGCCAGCGTCGCTCTGCTGGCGCGTTCGTATCCGTTGATTGTGACCTTGAATGAAATCGCGCTGCAGCCGGCGCCTCTGCCGTCTGACGATGATGCGATGAGTAAGCTTGTGCTGACGGCCGTACAGGTCGCCAACCGCAGGGCTTTGGTGCCCGATTTGGATGCACTGGTTGCACTGTCATCGCGCTTTATTGAAGCATGATGGAACATTCCTAGTCTCTGATACGTGACTACTAGGTGGCCTGTGATGATAAAGGTCGCGTACGAGGGTGCGGGCAGGATCTCGACAGGGTTGTCATTTGCACAAAAATAACAATCTGAGATACTGCGGCGCAGGTAGGCAAGATTCGGGCCATGGGCCTGACTCCGAATACATTATTCCTACAGATTGGCAATGGATTGATGATCATGAAAAAAATTATTGGTTTGGCTGTTTTGGCGCTAACAGTCAGTGCGTGCGACGACAGCGACTCCTCCTCCTCGGCAGCCTCGCCGAGCCCGACACCGACTCCTACGGCAACGCCGGGTGCTTCACCTTCTCCGTCACCTGATCCCAGTGCGTCACCGAGTCCGACGCCGACGCCAGACTTCGGTGAAAAGGGCGCGTGCCTGGTTCCGGTTAGCCCAGCCGCGACGACTTCGGTTGCAACGGGTATGGGGTGCGTTGCATGTGGCGTCAGTAATCCTGGAGCGGTAACTACGCTAGTGCAGGACGATCAGGCGACGATGTCTGCCACGCTTTCAATCCTTCCCGCTGCCGGCCAAAGTGACGTTTCGCTCGAGGTATCGCTGTTGCTAGAACAGGACCCGACCGTTATCCCGATGAGCGAGGAAGAGACGGATGAAAATGGCAATGTGACGCAGGAAGCCATGCCGATAGGACCAGCTCCTGATTCCCCTGGGTTTGTAGTTTCATTCCCCGATCCGAGCATTCTTTCTGCTGGAGTCTTGCCGGAGTTGCTCATCGAGACTCTGAGCGAGGGCGAAGTCGTGGAATCGTCTTCGTTTGGATTTGGTTTTGGTGACGGTTTTGCTCTCGGATCGATTCTCCAAGATATCAACAATGCTCAGGTTTATCTCCCAGTGCAGGCTACGCTGAAATACGATGCTATTCGTTTGAGCCTCACAGGTACGGTTCTGAATACCTTGCTTGATGTCAATGTCCACGCTGCTTGCATCAATGGCGTAGGCGGTAGCATCTCCGGCGATTTTTGATCGCTTGCAAGTGCTTCAAAGCGTGACAATGCGTGTCATCGTCGCGGCTGAATAATTATTAGAAACACCAAGACCCGTGCTCCTCGGACACGGGTCTTTTCTTGTTAGGCAAGAGCTGGAATGGACAATTCACTTACCGGCAAGGTGATCCTGGTCACTGGTTGTGCCGGCGGTATCGGGCGGGTGACCTGTGAGCATTTGCTCGCACAAGGCGCGCGTTTGTACGTCACGGATTATGACGATCAGTCGGTGACATCCGTGCGTGAAGAACTGTCAGGCGAGGTGCACGGCAAAGCGGCAGACATCTGTGATCCTGGCAGCGTGGCTGCGATGTTTGACGATCTGCATCAAACTTATGGTCGTCTTGATGGAGCATTCAACAACGCGGGGCGCGGCAGCGGCGAAATTCCACTGGTGGAGATGGAATTGGCTGAATGGCAGCGGGTGATCAATATCAACCTGACGGGCACATTTTTGTGTGTCCAGAAAGAAATTGAGTTGATGCTTGCCAGCGGTGGCGGCTCCATCGTCAACAACAGTTCCATACTCGGATTACGTGGTGGTGCTAATCCTGCGTACACCGCGGCCAAACATGGCGTTTGCGGACTGACAAAGTCAGCCGCCTTGGTCTATGCCGATCGGGGTATTCGGGTCAATGCCGTATGCCCGGGCCTGATTGAGGCTGGTATGGGCTTGAAGGTGCTGTCGCGGCCGCAAGATAAGGTCGACCGCTACGTTGCCCGCCATCCCATGGCGCGCGCGGGCCAGGCTGAGGAAGTTGCCCATGCGGTGGCGTGGCTTTTGTCCGAGCATGCCAGCTACACCACGGGGCACGTGTTGCCGGTTGACGGTGGCTATACCTGCGCCTGAGCGTTGTAGCCGAGTGTGCGGGCCAACATTCGCACCTCTTCACAAACGCGGCGTCCATCCGCACGCCAGTCGGCGAGTGCATCTAGCCGGGGATCACGTCGCAGTTCTTGGGTCAATTCCGGGTCGCGCGTGACTTCGAGTTCCATGCCGCCAACGGCGTCTTCGCAGCCGGGAGTGAGGAAGGATGACTGGGCGGCCCGAATGGGCGGTGACGGCGATAACGTTGGCCAGCCTAAATTCTCCCAGAGCCGGTCACGCTGGTTTGCGATCGCGTTGAGCAGGTCTTCCAGGCGGAGCGGTTGATAGTCGCGTCCGCGGTGGGAAAATTGTTCCATCAAACTGTGATGCACGCGATACCACGCGATCTGTGGGTCGATGACCCCGCTTGGGTCGTTGCAGAAATCCCGCCATTCCGGAGCGACGAAGTAGTCCTGGTTCAAGCTGTGTGTGACATCGCGGCAGTGCGAGACCGGATGACGCAGCACATGGACCAGCTGGAAGCCCGAAAAACTGTTCAGGGCGTGCATGTAGTTCGGTCGCCAACCCAGGTTGAGATCCGGAATGACCATGCGTCGCGGGCTGCACCTGTCGCGCAGCTCCTCAAGCACCTCCAGGGTCGATCGGTCGGAGCGTCGCCATAACCATTCGCGCGCTTGCGCAATGCTGTCCGCCGTTTCTTGTCCCCAGTGCAAGCTTGCAATCGCGCGGAGCAACCCATGGCCTGTCGAGTCCTGACTGCGCTGCACCATCACCAGCCAAGCGCCAATCGTGTCGGCCATGAACAGATTCAGCTCCGGCATGAGAAGCGCGTCATCACGATGGGCGAGCAAGGCGGCAACCCGCCCGACGCTGCTGTTGCGCAGCCCGGTGACAACAAGAATTGGTGGCGCGGTCACGTCCTGTGCCCCAGGTAGACTTCAAGCCCACCCCGCGGGTTGTCCTCGTAGCGCCATTCCGCGTTGCGTTCGACCGCCAGACGCGGGCCGAAGACATTGGATGTTGCGACAAACAATCCGTGCGGCGAACTGGCGAAGTTACGAATGCCCCAGTTGTACTTGTTGCCAAAGCCAGAGCGGGTCACCGGCTCAAAGTGCACACCATCTGCGGTGCGCCAAAGATCGCAACCGCCGTACAAACGATTGAGTTCCTCCACGCCGAGCCGGCGTAGCAAGGTGAGCACATCGCTGGGCCAAGCATGGCGTGGAAAATACGGCAGCATGTTGATCCAGCAATAGGTGCCGATGTACAGATGCCCGGCATGTTCCACCATGCGCCAGATATAGCCACCAAACAGATTGTCGAAGCCTGGGGCATAACCGGATAGCGGATAGCGCAAGCCATCCGGGGTCAGGCGGGAGTGGCCGACCAGCAGATCCCAGCTGTCGTCGGGCCAAATGCGTAACAACTCGGCGGCGGCGGGGCCGATCTGAAAACGGCGGTGATAGCCGCCGTTGACGATTGCGGTGCCGACGTAAAGTGCGCCTTTGAACGCACACATGGAAAGACACAGTTCATTGTGTTTGCCGCGCCAGGCGCCATGGCTGAGCACGCGCTTCCAACGGTACGGCAGGGTCTCGCAGTCGCCCACCGTGCGCCACACTTCCATGCCACGGTCCGGGTTGACGGTGCCGGCGTAGAGTTGGCCGTTGAAGGTGGCCATTTCGAACACCGTGGTGTTGGCCGGATCACCAAAGCCGTCCGCACTGGCCGGTTCCCAGATCGCGTTCTGGACGTCGGACGATGCGTAGATGGTCGATTCGCTGCCGATGCACTCCTGGGCTTGCCCGTCTCCGGTGTTGGATCCTGTGGGTGTGGTGTGGACGCGTCCGCGAAACGGTTGCAAGGTGCGGAACGAGCGCACCGATTCATCCCAGGGCGGGCGTGGTACGGCGATGAAATCACGTCCGTTTTCGCAACGCAGGATATCCGGCGGGTCCGTGGTGATGGGCGACCAGGTCGAGACGTACAGGCAGGGCTTGCTGTCCGATGCGCCTTGAAACACCACCATCCCGCGTAGGCCGACGTAGCGTGGTACCCGTCCACCCTTTTTTCCTTCCACCCACGGCGCTTTGAACATCAGCGTCCAGTTGCGCTGGTCGGGATCGTAGCACCAGATTTCGGCGCGCCGATCGATGGCTTCTCGCTCGTCTGGGCTTTCAACCGGCCACGGCTTCCAGTCTGGCCGGGGCTTGTTGAGCTTGAGCATGGTGAAGGTGGCACGCGTGGTGCCGATGTACAGACGTCCTTCAAACCAGGCGATGCTGTGGGCATAGCCGTTGTGCCCATCGCCGAAGCCGCTCTCGCAAAGCAGGCGAAAGTCTTCGCCGCGCAAGCCGAGATGATCTTCGTTGGGAATATCCCCCGCTACGGCAGCCAAGACCACAGCTCCACGCGCAGGAAGCGCATCAACGCGCGCGAGAAAGCGATGATGGCGGGGCCGGTTTCGGACTGGATTTTGGCTTGCCCGCTCATGTCCACACGCAGGTCGCTGTCCGCATTATCGACGGCGATCAGCACGCGCACGATGCGTCCATTCTCACCGGCTTCGGCAGACGGTGCTATGGCTTTCACGGTGCCTTGATACGGCTGATCCGGTCGCATCCATGACTTGAGGATCGCTGGCGCACCAAGCTGCGCATAGCCTGCCGCGAACTCCGGCATATGCAGTTCAGCATCCAATTGACGGTTGTTCTCTATCGTAGCCAGGCGCTCGCCGGGTTCCAGATAGCGACCAATGGCAAAGCGCAGATCAGGCGACACAACTTGTCCGCTGATTGGCGCCTGAATGCGGGTGCGGGCGAGCTGTTCCCGCGCATATTCCAGTGCGGATTGTTCCGCATCGAGCTGGGCTTCCAGCGCCAGGATGTCTTCTTCGCGGGTATCGCTCTCGATCAACTCCAATTCGCGCTGTGCCTCGGCCAGCTCCTCAATACGCACATCCGCGTTGGCGATCGCTCGATCACGTTCCTGGCTGGTGATGGCTTTGCGTCGGTGCGCATTCTCAGCGCGTTCGGATTCAATTTGCGCCGCGCTCAGGCGCGTTTTCGCTGTGCTGACTTGCTGGCGAGCGAGTTCCAGTTCTTCGCCGGTGGCGCCGTTGCGTGCTTTGCTCAGATCCGCTTCGATGCGCGCCACATTGGCTTCGGCCTGGCGGACTTGGCTGCGCCATTGCAGGTCATCGAGCTCGGCAATGGTCTGTCCGGCTTCAATCCAGTCGCCTTCTGCAACGTTCACTGCACTGATGGTGCCGGCCGTCTCGCTGGACACATCGGCCCGCTCAATTGGCAGTACCTTGAAACGGCCGCCAGGCTCGTAGGTGTAAGGCCACAATGAGGCGATGACCAGCACGATGAAGATTTTCCAATGCTGGCCAAGCTCACGTGTTTGTCGGCTGAGCCGACTGCGCAGGGGCAGATTGCCGATGTCGCCGCGTCGGTCTCCAAACTGCCGGCGCATGGTGAAGACATACAGCGCCAGCGCCGATAGCATCAAGGCCACCGCCACCCCACCGTAATGGGCTTCCAGCCAACGTGCCGGGAAGATCAGTATCAGCGCCAGGACGACAGCCAGAAACGCGACAGCGAGCAAGCCGTAGAGCAGGACCGGGCCGACTGGTGGCGGTTTGCGATTGCCCCAGCGTTCGCTGCGCCCCAGCAAGGTCAATATCGCTTGCTCACGCAGATCAGCAATGCCCAGCGAAAATGCGAGCAGGTAGTAGCCGTCAGTTCGCGCCAATGGGTTGATGCGCAGAAGGGCGTTACCTAAGCCAAATATGCCGGCTGTAATCAGCACGGCCGGCAGCATCGTGGTGCTCTGGCGGGCCAGGAACCAGCCCAGCAGGAACAAAGTAAACAGCAACAGGTTGCCGGTCAGTGAGGCCGCCAGCACGCGCCCGCGGCTGGCTTTGGGTAACCGCTCCGCTGGGCCTTCGGTGTCGGTCATGAAACGAGGGATCACCCCGAAGATGAAATTCAAGCCAAACCGGGGGAGTTCACCGGATTCCCGATGAATAATTGCCGCGCGACAGATATGCGCGATGAAGTTGCTCAGTAAAGCCGAGGGGATACCGACGTAAGCCAGGTTTTGCCAAATCAGCAAACGCTGGAAATCGGTGGACGCCTCGAGATGGTCGTTCCACAGCCCGACAAGAATGGCTGCCGATGCAAGCCACAGCAAACCCATCATCAGACGCGAATACACCGGTGCGGCGAACACGCGGCCCAACCACAGCCAGGGTCGCGGATTGAGTTCCCAATCGACCCGCTCGGCGGCATCGCGTGCGCGCATCGGGCTGCCTGCGACGGGGCCGCTCATGCCAGGGCCGGCTAAAGAGCCGGGAGAGGTCGATGGTGGCAGACCATGGGCATGCGCCGCGTCCTCGCCCAGATCGCCCAGTCGACGGGATTCTGCATCGGTTTGCGGCGGCACCGGCAACGCTTCCTCGGCCCCGGCCCAGAGCAAGCCTGCGTCCGTCAGCGTATGCGTGAACCGCTCCAGGTCCAGAGCGCCTAAGTCGGCGTTGAAGCGTTCCCGTGCTCGAAGAAGTCGTTCCGCAGCTGAGCGCTGGCCGTCAAACAACCTCGCGAGGTCGTATTCGTCCGGGTCCAGGCGGCAGGGCAATCCATTGCGTTGCGAGATAACGGTGATGTACGCACCGCGAAAGTCCTCGCCGCGACGGGATTCAGTGCCAGCAAACCGGAGATAGGGCGATTCAAACGCCTGTTCGGTCATGGGATTGTTCCGCAAAGCATGGTCAGGTCGTCGGCGATCCGTGTCGACAACGATATTGCCTTTGGAGGGGCATTATTTTGTGAGTATAACGACACGTTCGCAGCAGGTAGAGCACCGTATCCAGTGATAATCGCGTCGATTTGTCGGAAGTTAACTCAGAAATGACGTAATCTATTGTTTTGGAAGTGAAAAGTTCCGAGCGTGAGCTGCGGTCCTATTTCGCAACTACAATCTGTAGGACTTTTCCTACATGAATTCACGGCATCACCCTGTGGTGATTTGTTGAGAGTGGCCTGATTATGGCAAGTGAATAGCGGTTCTTAATTTTTAAGATTGCATTCGTGCGCACGAATGCTTCCGAAGAAGTCCGGATACGCCGATCACATGACCCGGTCGAAGGTCATGGATTCGACGTGACGGAAGGGGCCAAAGCCATAGGATCCAGATAGACGGATCAATCGACACTGCGTGACAGTGTCAACGAGGTTAGCCATGCAAGACTCAAGCACCATACAAACTCTGATTCTGTCACCGGCGGATGCCGCCCATCCCGGGCTGGCTGTTGCGGCTGCGCGCGCGGGTGGCGTTGGTGTGCTCGATTTCGAGTTTGCGCGTGATACCGCGCAGCTACGTCACAATTTTACCCAGCTGCTCGCGGCGACAGTGCGGCAGTCTGCGGGTGCGAGTATCGGCTTGCGGTTGTCAGCCGGTGATCTTGGCTGTGTGCGTGAGCTCATGGCGAGCGCTGGCGAGCGTGCGCTGACCCTGGTCCTGCACGGTGATGCGTCGCGTATGGCTTCTCTGGCGCGGACCCTGCGCCAGGATGCGCCGCGGCATCGGCTGCTGGCCGAAATCACCCATCCCGGTATGGTCGAAGGACTGACGGATGTGGTTGATGGCTTGATTGCCAAAGGGCACGAAGCCGGAGCTTGGGTCGGTGAAGACACCAGCTACATCCTGGCGCAGAAGTTGATTGGAAAAACTACCTTGCCATTGTGGCTGCGCGGTGGGATCGGGCGTCACAGCGCCGCTGCCACAGCCATGATGGGCGCAGCCGGCGTGGTGCTTGATGATCAGGTGTTGTTGCTGACGGAAAGCCCGTTGCACGACACGCACAAGTTGAATGTCGCGCGTTTGAACGGCGCTGAAACTCAGCTGTTCGGTGAGCAGATTGACATGCCGTGCCGCGTATTTGGCGCGCGTGGCTCGACGCTGCTCGAGCGCATCAAACAGGCAAGTCGTCAGGCCGAAGCGGGGCAGCTCAGTCAGGCGGACTGGCGCGAAGAACTCAATCAAGCGATGGGTTGGGGTAAGGATCAGTTGTTGCCGATTGGCCAGGGTATCGGCCTCGCGGCGCTGTATCGTGATCAATACCGCAGCGTTGGACGCCTGATTCAGGCGCTGCAAGCCCAGCTCAACAGCAGTCGCAGCTGGCTTGCGCAGAACAATCCGCTGGCCGAAAACAGCCCGCTGGCGGCCTCACACGGCACGCGTTTCCCGATTGCTCAAGGTCCGATGACGCGCGTGTCGGATTCGCCCGCATTTGCTGATGCGGTGGCTCAGGGCGGTGCGTTGCCGTTCCTGGCGCTGGCGCTCATGCGGGGCGAGCAGGTCGACGAGCTGTTGGCGGAAACCACCCAGATGCTGGGTGATAAACCCTGGGGGGTTGGAATCCTCGGTTTCGTGCCACAAGCTTTGCGCGAAGAGCAATGTGCGGCGGTGTTCCGGCACAAACCCAGCTATGCCCTGATCGCCGGTGGACGTCCGGATCAGGCCGCAGAATTTGAGCAGCGTGGGATACCCGCTTACTTGCACGCACCTGCTCCGGCCCTACTCAAACTGTATCTGGAGCAGGGCGCGCGTCGCTTTGTTTTTGAAGGGCGTGAGTGCGGCGGTCACATTGGCCCCATCGCCAGCTTCCCGTTGTGGGAGCAGATGATTGAGGTCCTGCTTAACGATGTCAGCGATGAGCAGGCTCAGGATGTTCATGTGTTCTTCGCCGGCGGCATCAACGATGCGCGCTCCTCTGCCATGATTGCGGCCCTGGCCGCACCGTTGGTTGAACGCGGCATGAAGGTTGGGGTGCTGATGGGCACCGCCTATCTGTTTACCCACGAGATTGTTGAGACCGGCGCCATTGTCCCCGGTTTCCAGCGAGAGGCTCTGGCCTGCACCGCCACGTGCAGCCTGGAGACCGGTCCCGGCCACTCCACACGTTGCGCCGATACCGAATTCTCCCGCGAGTTCTTCCGCCAGCGCCGCGCGTTGTTGCAATCCGACAAATCCGCAGACGACATCCGTGATGAGTTGGAAGACCTCAATATGGGGCGCCTGCGCGTGGCTTCCAAAGGCCGTGACCGGGACGCGACGGGCCAGATCGTAGAGCTGGACGACGCGGCGCAGAAGCTGCGTGGCATGTACATGATCGGCCAAGTCGCCACCCTGCATGACAAAGTGCTGGGCGTGGAAGAACTGCATCGCAATGTCAGTGATGGGGCCGGTGAACTGCTCGCCGATTTGGCATCCCGCGATGCTGCCGGCCAGACCGCATCCGACCCCAGTGATATCGCGATCGTCGGTATCGGCATGATCCTGCCGCAGATCGACAACGCAGATGATTTCTGGGGCAAAGTCCTGCGTTTGGAAACCACCATCACCGAGGTGCCCAAAGATCGTTGGGACGAGGCGCTGTACTTCGACCCTGACAAGAACGCGCGCGACAAGGTCTACTCACGCTGGGGTGGCTTCCTCGATGAGGTGGTGTTTGACCCGGCGTCCTTCGGCATCGCGCCGAGTTCGATGAAATCCATCGATCCCATGCAATTGCTGTCGCTGGAGTGCACTGCGCGCGCCTTGCGTGATGCCGGCATGGGCCCTGGGCAGGCCGATTTCGACCGCGAGCATACTTCGATCATTCTTGGTGCCGGGGGTGGGATTGGCGATCTGGGCATGCAGCTGGGTCTGCGTTCCGAGTTGCCGCGATTTGTTGAAGATCCCGAAGATGCGGTGTGGGATCGCCTGCCCGAGTGGACCAACGAATCCTTTGCTGGTGTGCTGCTCAATGTCACGGCCGGGCGCATCGCCAACCGATTGGATTTCGGTGGCGTCAACTTCACCGTTGATGCAGCCTGTGGTTCCTCGCTGGCGGCCATCACCCTGGCGACTCAGGAACTGGAGTCAGGTCGTTCCAACGTCGCCATTGCCGGCGGCGTTGATACGGTTCAAGGTCCGTTCGGCTACCTGTGCTTCTCCAAGACCCAAGCGCTGTCACCGCAGGGCAAGGCGCGCACCTTTGATCGCGACGCCGATGGCATCGTGATTTCCGAAGGCGTCTGCGTCACCGTCATGAAACGCTTGGCCGATGCCGAGCGTGATGGCGATCGAATTTATGCTGTCATCAAAGCCGCATCGGGATCCTCCGATGGGCGTGCGCTGGGTATGACTGCGCCATTACCCAAGGGGCAGCAGCGTGCGCTCAACCGCGCCTACAGCAAGGCTGGTTTTTCGCCAGCGTCTTTGGGCATGGTTGAAGCCCATGGCACGGGCACGGCCGTGGGCGATCGGGCCGAGGCGGAAACCGTCACCAGTACATTGATTGAAGCGGGTGCCGATGTGCGCAGTGTGGCGCTGGGTTCGGTGAAAACGCTGGTTGGGCACACCAAGTGTGCGGCTGGGGTCACCGGGCTGGTTAAAACCGCGCTGTCCTTGCATCACCGTGTTCTGCCGGGCCATGCGGGCGTGGACAATCCGATTGATGTGATCGCCGATGATGCGGCGCCAACTTATCTGCTCAAACAGCCGCGTCCGTGGCTGCGCGATGCGGCGCGACCGCGCCGTGCTGCGGTTTCGGCATTCGGTTTTGGCGGGACCAATTTCCACGCGGTGCTTGAGGAATACCGCACCGGATGGGGTGCGGATGCGCCTGTCGGTGCCAATCAGTGGCCGGTGGAGCTGTTCGTGTTCCGTGCCGCTGACCAAGCCGACCTGGAAAAACAGCTGGGTCAGATCAACGAGGCCCTGGATCAACCGCTGCGCGCGGATGCCAGCCTGACGGCCATTGCGGCAGCTTTGGTCGAATCGGCTGAGCGCGCCTCCGGCACCGTCAGTCTGTCCTTTGTCGCTGGCGATTTGAACGATCTGCGTGCGCGCGTCGGCAATGTCTTGCACCACCTGCATGATGGTCAGGCGCTGAGCGCTGGGACCCACCTGAATCTGCAACGTCCGCAGAGCGCGCCCAAGCTCGGCGTGCTGTTCCCAGGTCAGGGCGCGCAGTATGTTGGCATGCTGCGTGCAGCGTCGTTGTATCTGCCGCAATTGCGTGAAGCTTGGGAACAAGCGGACGAGTTGCTGGCCCCAGAACTGGGCGAGGCGGTGTCCGCAATTGCCTGGCCAGCGGCGGCATTCGACTCCGCCACCGAATCGGCGCAGCGTGCACGTCTTACCGACACACGCCATGCTCAGCCCGCGCTGGGCGCATCGGAACTAGGCCTGTGGCGCTGGCTGAGCGACCTGGGTCTGCGCGCTGACGCGGTTGGCGGTCATTCCTACGGTGAATACACCGCGTTGATGGCGGCCGGCGTGCTGTCGGCTGATGACTTCCTGCGCCTGTCCGCCGCGCGAGGCCGGGTGATGGCGGAGGCCGCGCAGAGCGAACCCGCTGGCACCATGGCCGCTGTGCTGAGCGAGCGCGATCAGGTCGAGTCCTTGATCAAGGACATCAAGGATGTCAGCGTCGCCAACCACAATGCGCCGAAACAAAGCGTGATCACCGGCAGTGTCCAAGGCATAGAGACTGCATTGGCCGCGTGCGAAGCGGCCGGTGTCACCGCACGCAAGCTGCCGGTCGGCGGGGCCTTCCATTCGCCATTGATGAGCAGTGCGCAAGCGGGTTTGTCGCAAGCGATTGATGCCGCGCAATTCCAGGCCGCGCAATGTGCGGTCTACTCGAACATGACGGGTGCGCGCTACCCGGACGATATGGCAGCGCATCTCAAGCAGCATCTGCTGAGTTCGGTCGAATTCGTCAAACAGGTTGAGACGATGCAGGCCGAAGGCGTGGAGTTGTTCCTCGAACTCGGTCCGAAAACCATATTGGGCGGCATGCTGCGGGACATTCTGCCGCAGGGTGAGTGCCTGTCAGTGGATCGCGCCGAGGGTGATCTCGCACCCTTGTTGGACACGCTGGCGCAGCTCACCACGCGCGGTTTTGACCTGAATCTGTCGGCGCTGTTTGCCGGACGGGTGAGCAATGCGCTGAACCTGCGTCAGCTCAAAGCACAGCTGGCCAAGCCGGCGTTGTCTCGCACAGCCTGGATGGTGGCCGGCGGTTATGCCCGGCCAGCGGCTAGCGACGTGCGCAGCAATGGCGTGCTGGAGGCGCTGAGCCAGGCGGACAAGGATCAAGCGATCGCGCGTCGCCGGGCTCAAGCTTCGGTCGCACCGCCGGCTGCAATCGCGAGTCCCGCAGCGCCGTCAGCGGCTTCAAGCCACGTGCCGCAGCTGCCGATTGCAGGCGGCGCGGTAAACGGTGATGCGTTGGTGGCCTACCAGGACACCATGCGTCAGTTCCTGAAATTGCAGGAAGCCGTGATGGCCCAAGCTTTGGGTTATGGCGATGCCAGCGCGTTGCCAGCTCCCGAGAGCTTGAATATGCCGACATTTGCGCCGCCGGTGAGTGACATGGCCGCGCCCGCCGCAGCCGCCGCAGCGCCTCAAGCGCAAGAGCACGAGGCGGCGGCACCGGCCGTGCCCGCGGTGGCGGCAGCGCCAGCGCTGGATGTGTCCGCCACCTTGCTCGGCATCGTGGCCGAGCGCACCGGGTATCCAGAAGACATGCTGGATGTGCAGGCCGATCTGGAAGCGGATCTGGGGATTGACTCGATCAAACGGGTCGAGATCGTCGGCGCCTTGCAAAAAGCCTTGCCGGAGACGGTCGCCAGCGCCATGCAGGCGGATCTGGAAACGTACACGCGGGCCAAGACGCTGGCCGGTTTGATTGACGCGGTGAGCGCCCTGGTCGGCACGCAGCCGGCGGCGGCACCGGCTGCGCCCGCGGTGGCGGAAGCGCCAGCGCTGGATGTGTCCGCCACCTTGCTCGGCATCGTGGCCGAGCGCACCGGATATCCGGAAGACATGCTGGACGTGCAGGCCGATCTGGAAGCGGATCTGGGGATTGATTCGATCAAACGGGTCGAGATCGTTGGCGCCTTGCAAAAAGCTTTGCCGGAGACGGTCGCCAGTGCCATGCAGGCGGATCTGGAAACCTACACCCGGGCCAAGACCTTGGCCGGTTTGATTGACGCGGTGAGCGCCCTGGTCGGCACGCAGCCGGCGGCGGTACCGGCTGCGCCCGCGGCGACAGAAGCGGCAGCGCTGGATGTGTCCGCCACCTTGCTCGGCATCGTGGCCGAGCGCACCGGATATCCGGAAGACATGCTGGACGTGCAGGCCGATCTGGAAGCGGATCTGGGGATTGATTCGATCAAACGGGTCGAGATCGTTGGCGCCTTGCAAAAAGCTTTGCCGGAGACGGTCGCCAGTGCCATGCAGGCGGATCTGGAAACCTACACCCGGGCCAAGACCTTGGCCGGTTTGATTGACGCGGTGAGCGCCCTGGTCGGCACGCAGCCGGCGGCGGTACCGGCTGCGCCCGCGGCGACAGAAGCGGCAGCGCTGGATGTGTCCGCCACCCTGCTCGGCATTGTGGCCGAGCGAACCGGATATCCAGAAGACATGCTGGATGTGCAGGCCGATCTGGAAGCGGATCTGGGGATTGACTCGATCAAACGGGTCGAGATCGTCGGCGCCTTGCAAAAAGCTTTGCCGGAGACGGTCGCCAGCGCCATGCAGGCGGATCTGGAAACCTACACCCGGGCCAAGACCCTGCAGATACTGATTGATGCGGTTACGCCATTGTTGGCTCAGGCACCCGCTGTACAAGCCGTTGCTGCCGCTCCGGTGCCGTCGACTGAGGTGCAGACGGTTTCGTCGTCGGCTGACGTGCCGGCCGCCGCACGCTATGTCATTCGCCCACGGCAGGCAGCTCTGCCCAATGAGCGCAAGACACCGACTGGGCTGGTTATCGTCGTCGACGGGCCGGACCGTGTGCGTGAGTCCCTGGTGGAACGCATTTCGGCGACCGGCGCAACGCCTGTGGAATTGCTCATGGACGAGCCGCGCGCGCTCAAGAGTGAGCTGGAAGTTGCTGTCAAAGCGCACGGTCCGGTCCGTGCCGTGCTGCATTTGGGCGGCTTGAGCGAGCATCCGGAAGAGACCTTTGCGCAGTGGCGCAAAACCGGCGCGAACACCGTGGGTAAATTGTTTACCCTGCTCAAAGCTCTGGGCGATGAACGCGAAAGCTTGCACCTGATCGCGGCGACCCGTTTGGGTGGCACGCTGGGACGCGAAGCGGGAGGCGCGGGTTCGGCGCTGGCCGGTGGCGCGGCCGGCATGATCAATTGCTATCGCCAGGAGTATCCGCAGTCTGTGGCACGTTTGATTGACTTCAACGGACAAACCGACGAGGTCATCGCCGAGCTGTTGTTCGACGAGTTGTGCAGCACTGACCCCCACCGTGAAATCGGCTACCTGGGCGACACGCGTTACACGGTGTCGACGCAGGAGCATCCGCTGCACGACCACGCCTTTGCGGCGCATTTAGAACCGCAAGACGGCTGGGTGGTTCTCGCAACTGGCGGGGCACGGGGTATCACTGCGGAAATTCTCCTGCAGATGGCCAAGCCGGGTTTGCGCTATGTGCTGATTGGGCGCACGCCTCTGCCGGACCCCAACGATTTGCATCTGGAGCACGCCACCGCCTTGCACCTGAAGGGGGCGTTGATTGCTGATGCGCGGGTCAACGGCAATATGCCCAAGCCGGCCGAACTGGATCAGCGTGTGGCGCAGATCATGGCCGGGCGCGAAGTTCTCAACAATGTGCAGCGGATGCGCGATGCCGGTGTTGAGGTTGAGTACCTGCCTTGTGATGTTCGCGATGTGGCGTCATTCGCGGGTGCCATCGAAGATGTGTACTCACGCTTGGGGCGTATCGACGGCGTCATTCACGGCGCGGGGGTGATCGAAGACAAGCTGATCGCGGACAAAACTGCGGTGTCTTTCGATCGGGTGTTCGGGACCAAAACCGATTCGGCCTGGATTTTGGCCAATGCGCTCAAGCCCGATACGCTCAAATGGATCGCATTCTTTACCTCGGTTGCCGGGCGCTACGGCAATCGTGGCCAGTCCGATTATGCGGCGGCCAACGAGGCCCTCAATCGCTATGCCTGGCAGTTGTCGCGACGCTGGAAAGAGACGCGCGTCATGGCCATCAACTGGGGGCCTTGGGATGCTGGCATGGCCAGCGACGCGGTCAAAGCCAAGTTCCGCGAGCAAGGCATTTTGCCCATTCCGGTTGAAGCGGGAGCCCGCTATTTCCTCGACGAGCTGGCCTATGGGCCGAAGTCCGAGGTCGAACTGGTCGTGGGCGAAGGCCCTTGGGCGGCTTACGACGGCGAGCAAGAGGCGGACGAAAACAACAGTGATCTGCCCTTGATTCGCGCCGGTTTGCACATTGGCGCGGGCGGAACGTTGGTCCTGGATCATCATTTCACCACCGATAGCGACCCCTATCTGCTTGATCACAGTATGGATGGAAAACCGGTGCTGCCGGCCGCTGGTGCGGTTGAGTGGATGGCCCAAGTGGCGGCAGCAGGTTGGCCGGGCTGGCAGGTTGCTGAGGTCCGCGATCTCAAGGTCCTGGCCGGTGTGGTGCTGGACCCGGCGCGGGGGCGTAAGGTCGCGTTCAAGGCACGGGCATCGACTCACTCACAGCCGGGTGAGCAAATGCTGGCCATAGAAATTGTCGATCCGGAGCGCAATCAGGCCCTGTACAAGGCCAAGGTGCGTCTGGTGGAACGCTTGCCGGAACCGCCTCAACTCGATGCTGTGAGTGTTCACGGTGAGGCGCTGGATGCGACGGCCGCTTATCGTGATTTTCTGTTCCACGGCGGCGATTTCCAGTTAATTGATCAGATTTCCGTGGTGGCGCGTGAAGGTGTGGATGCGCAAGCCAAGCGCAGCCGGCCCGCTGTCTGGTTACGTCAGGATGGCGTGACCGCGGATGCCCGTTGGTTGTTCGATCCGGGTCTGATCGATTGCGGTCCGCAGCTGGCTATCGTGTGGTCGCGTCGATTCCTCGACAAAACCGCGCTGCCGTCGGCGTTCGGTTCGGTTTGCCGTTATGGCCGCGATCCTCTGCCTGATCGTCTGAGTCTGTATCTGCGCATTCGCGGCGAAGCGTCTGAAAGCAGTCTCAACTACGACGTGTTGCTGGCGGACGAGCAGGGTCGCGTGCGGTTGGAAATGTGTGAGGTTGAAGGCACCGCCTCGGCGGCGCTCAATCGTCTCGCCTCTGCTGACGCTTAAATTATGAGTGCGGATATCGCCATTATCGGGATGTCCGGCGTTTACGCCGGCGCCCGCGACATCCCCAGCTTCTGGGACAACATCCTCAACAAAGTGGATGCCATCACCGAGGCGGATGACGAATGGACCGGGCCCTATCTGGACCCGGCGAGTAAGGCCAACGATCGCATTTACACCAATCGTGGCGGTTTTTTGAAAGACCTCGCGATTTTCAATCCGGCCGAATTCGGGATCATGCCCAACGCCATTGATGGGGGTGAGCCGGATCAATATCTGGCGCTGCGATTGGCCCGTGATGCGCTGGCCGATGCGGGTTATCTGGATCGTGATTTCGACCGCGAAAAAGCCGGTGTGGTGTTGGGGCGCGGCACCTATGTGAATCGCGGCTACACCACCTTGATGCAGCATGGCTTGGTGATTGATCAGACGCTGGACCTGCTGCGCCAGTTGCGTCCGGATCTGGGCGCGCAGGAGTTGGCCAAGCTGCGCAGTCAGCTCAAAGACAGTGCGCCGCCGTTTACCACGGAAATGGCGCCGGGCCTGGTGCCCAACGTGGTCAGCGGTCTGATCTGTAATCGCCTCAATCTGATGGGGCCGAACTACATCATTGATGCGGCCTGCGCGTCCACGCTGATCGCGGCCGATGTGGCGATGCGTGATCTGGCGCAGGGGCGTGCGGATCTGATGGTGACCGGTGGCATTCAAGCACACACGCCACCACAGATTTACATGATTTTCTGTCAGCTCGGTGCATTGTCGCGAGGCGCTTTGCGCCCGTTCGATGTCAACGCTGGCGGAACGTTGCTGGGTGAGGGCGCCGGCCTGGTCGTGCTCAAGCGTCTTGCCGACGCGGAGCGTGACGGCGACAAGATCTACGCTGTGATTCGTGGCTATGGCGCATCCAGTGATGGCCGTGCCAAAGGCTTGTTGGCGCCGCGCAAGGAGGGCGAAGTGCTTGCGATCAAGCGGGCCTACGCCGATGCACAGATTGATCCGGCAACACTTGGGCTAGTGGAAGCCCACGGCACCGGGATTGCGCTGGGCGACAAAACCGAAATCGAGTCGCTCACCGAAGTGTTCGGCGGGCGCTCACGCTTGGCTCCGTCGATTGCGATTGGTTCGGTCAAATCGATGATTTCGCATTGCATCCCTGCTGCGGGCAGTGCGTCGATCATCAAAACGGCGTTGGCGCTGCATCACAAAATCTTGCCGCCGACCTTGTGCGATGAGGTCAACCCAGCGCTGGAAATTGAAAAAACCCCGTTTTACGTCAACACCGAAACGCGTCCTTGGATACACACCAGCGCGGCTCCGCGCCGTGCCGGGATCAACTCCTTTGGCTTCGGTGGCGTGAATGCGCATTTGGTGCTGGAAGAGTATCGGCCAGCCGATGCGCTGCGTTTCGGCGCACCGGCCAAGCCGCCCGTCGATGAGACCGCGACGAAGCATGTGCAACCGGCGCTGCGCGGTGCCACCGAACTGGTGTGTTTCGCCGCGGAGAGTCGTGAGGCGCTGATCGCTCAGATCGAGGCGGTCAAAGCGCAGCTGGGTACGCTGAGTCTGGCGCAACTGGCCGCGCGGCAAAGTGCTGCACAAGGCGAACATCGTCTGGCCTTGGTGGCCTCGGATCACGATGATCTGATCAAGAAGCTCGATACCGCGCTGGAAAAGCTCGGTGCCTCAGACAAAGCCTTCAAAACCCGCAACGGTGTGGTGTACGGCATCGGTGCGCCGGCCGGCAAAGTCGCCGTGCTGTTCCCCGGTGAGGGGGCGCAGTATCCCGGCATGTTGTCGGAGTTAGCGGTGGCGTTCCCGCAGGTCCGTGAGTGGTTCGACTTTCTCGACAGCACGGTCAGTGCGCGCGATTACCACCCGTCGGAGGCCGTGTTCCCCGCGCCGAACAGTCTGACCGACGATGATCGCCGCGAATTGGAGCACAAGCTCTTCGACATGGATCTGGCCTCCGAATCGGTGTTTGCGTCCAGTCAGGGGCTATGGGCCTTGATGCGCGCCTGCGAATTAAAGCCAGACGTGCTGGTGGGGCATTCCACCGGGGAGAACACCGCTTTGGTTGCGGCGGGCGCCATTGCTGCATCGACCCCGCAAGCGCTCGCCGGAATTGCCCAGGGTTTGAACGCGATTTATCGCGAGCTGGAATCGGCGTCGGCGATCAAGACCGGTAGTTTGCTCACCGTGGGCGGGCTGGCGGCGGAACAACGTGATGCGGTGTTGGCCGAGTTTGGCGACGCCATCGTTGTGGCCATGGACAACTGTCCCAATCAGGCCGTGGTTTTTGGCGAGCCTGAAGTGGTTTCGGAGGCGCACAGCAAGCTCAGTGCAGCGGGTGCGATCTGTGCCGAGTTGCCGTTCGGTCGCGCCTATCACACCACTGGCTTTGAGCCGGTGTCCACGGCCTTTCGCGCGTTCTATCAGGACCTGCCCATCGCGGCGCCGCAGATTCCAGTGGTCAGCTGTGCATCGATGGAGGCCTTCCCCAGCGCGCCGGATGAGATCCGTGATTTGGCCTGCATTCAGTGGGCGCGCCCGGTGCGTTTCCGCGAAACCGTGCAAAAGCTTTACGACGACGGATATCGGATTTTTCTCGAAGTCGGACCCAGCGCCAACCTCACCGCGTTTGTGGGTGACATCCTCAAAGGCAAGCGCGATGTGCTGGCCTTGGCCAGCAATTCGCGTCGCCAGGGTGCGATGAAGGCGCTGCATGGCACCCTGGCCGGTTTGTTTGCTGCGGGTGTGCCGATCAATCTGCAAGCGCTGTATGCCGATCGCGCGGATGGACGCGAGACAGCCCCAGCCAAACCGGGTTCGCGTCCGCTGAGCTTGGCCATGCCGCTGATCTCATTCAAGGATGTGCCGCCGCTACCTGAGGTTGAGCGCGCTGCGGCTCCGGCCACAAGCACGACGTCGCAAGCCAAGGCGGAAGCCGAAAAACCAGCGGTTCCAACGGATCCGCGTCAGCAGGCCCTGCAAGCGCATTTCGCTTTGATGCAGGAGTTTCTTGCAAGCCAGCAACGCGTGCTTTCCGGGGCACCACAAGCGGCTATGTCGAGCACGTCTGCAACGACGGCCAGCGCGGCAAAGCCAGCCGTGGCGCCGCTGATTACGCGGGTGCTACGCCGCGACGCCACATCCCTGGAAGCTGAAGTCGATATCAGTGCTCAGCGTGATGCGTATCTGCGTGATCATTGCATCGGTGGTCAGCCGTCCCGTCTGCAATCCTTGCAGGCGCTATCGGTAGTGCCGTTCACCTTTAGCATGGAGATCGTCGCTGAGGCGGCAGGCCTGCTTGCTCCGCCCGCGTGGGTCTGCAAAGCACTGAACAATGTGCGTGGTCATCGTTGGCTGGCGCTGGATCGTGGCGCACTGTCGCTCAAGCTGGTGGTCACCTGCCAGCATGATGATGCGCAGCTCAAACGCTATGCCACCAAACTGTTGATGGCTCAGCATGGAAAACCGGACTTGCCGGTGTTTGAAGCCGAGGTCGAATACGCGGCGGCGTTTGCCGCGGCGCCGCAAGCCTTGGCTTGGCAATCGAGTCAGGAGCATGCCCCGCGTCGCAATCCGCCAGGAGAGCTGTATCAACATGGCATGTTCCATGGCCCGCGTTTGCAGGGTGTCAAGACTCTCAAACGTTGGGGGGCGCGCTCAATCGAGGCCGAGTTGGAAGTGCTGCCGACGCAGGATTACTTCAGCGATGTGGCACAGCCGAGCTTTCAGATCGATCCCGCTTTGCTGGATGCCGCCGGCCAGTTGGCCGGGTATTGGCTGACCGAGAAGTATGACGGTGGCTTCAACTGCTTTCCGTTCCAGGTTGAGCGCTATGAGCAGTTCGCGCCGATGCCATCGGCTGGCGCGCGGGTGCTGTGCCGCGGTGATTTTGTCGAACATGACGGGCCCACTTTCGCGGTCCAGTGGGATCTTATCGATGCGCAAGGGCGCATGATCGCGCGGGCCAGCGGATGGACCGATCGCAAGTTCGAGTTGCCCGAGCGTTACTACCGCTATCGTCTCGATCCTTTGACGCGTTATCTCAGTGAAGACCTGCCGGCGGACGATTTGCCCGCCGGGTTCGTGCTGCGGCGCATGGACTTTTTTGCCGACAATTTGATGGGCGAAGCGTGGGGTGTATGGATGCGCGTGCTGGCCCACATGTTGCTCGATGAAACCGAGCGCAGCACCTTCTATCAGCTGCCGGATAAAGGCCCACGCCGCGAGGAATGGCTGATGGGGCGGGTTGCGGCCAAGGAAGCCGCTCGTGTGTGGATACATCGCGAATACCAGATTGAGCTGGCCAATGCGGATATCCGCATTGATAACGACGCGCACGGGCGGCCATTGGTGCACTGCGCGGCATTGGAGGGGCGCGTCGCACCGTCGATTTCGATCAGTCATAGCGGGCGCACCGCCGTGGCGGTGGCCGGTGACGCTCAGCTGGGATTGGGTGTCGACCTGCAACACCCGCAAGCGGTGAACACAACCGATGTCGAACGTACCGGCTTAAATGAAGGCGAACGTCGCTTGCTGGAGCAAATCAATGGTCCTGAGCGGGCGCGACGTGTGGTGGCCCTGTGGGCCGCAAAAGAAGCGGTGGCCAAAGCATTGGGGCTTGGTTTGCAGGGGCGCCCTCAGGATTTTCTGGTGACGCAGGCCGTATTTACGCCGCGTGATGGTCGTCCTGCGGTGGCGCAAGTTCACTATCAGGGCAGTGACTACAGCGTGCAGTGGCTCAAGGTGGATGCTGCTGAACCGTTGGCCCTGGCCAGTGTTTTTCGAATGTCACAACAGTCGTCGTCAGCGGCGATTCGCAGCACCGGGAGCACACTTTGATCAGCGTATGGTCAGAAATCCCGGCAAATCAGTGAGGTAGACAGGATGTCCTACGCGCAATGCAACGGCTGCCGAATTGCTTACCAGCAATTTGGCGAAGGCCCGGACTTGATCATGATTCATGGCTTGGCGACGAACCGCGCGTTCTGGTTCGCTGACTTGGCTCAGCGACTCAAAGACCATTACCGGGTGACACTTTACGACTTGCGAGGGCATGGTTACAGCGAGCGCACGGAAGGCGGCTACGGTGCTCAGGATATGGCCATTGATCTGCTCGAGATGCTGGATCAACTGTCGATCCAGCAGGCGGATGTGGTGGGCCACAGTTACGGTGGTGGTATCGGACTCGAACTTGCGGTGTTGGCGCCCGAGCGCGTCCGTTCGTTGGCCTTACTGGACACCAAAATCAACCGACTGCAGCCGGAGCAGCGACTGGACGATTCAGATTATTTGTCGCCTCTTGAGAAGGACGTGCTGGTCACCGATGGTCGTGATTGGAGCAATGAGAAGCACGTTGGCCTGAAGTATCTGGAAGTCATGGCGCGGCTGCGCCTGGATGGTTATGAATCCAGCACCCGCGATCAGTACACACCCTTTGGTGGTGGGCGTGGGGGGCTGCGAACGGCCAAACAATATTTGACCTTGCTGGACGAAACCCGGGCGGGGCGCGAGTTCTGTCTGCAGGGTGCGTGCAAGGATGAACTTGCTGCGCTGCGCGTGCCGCTGTTGCTGATGTACGGTGAGTTTTCACGTTGCCTGCCCAGCGGTCGTGCCATGCTCGGTCTGCACGACGATGCGCGTTTTTGCATCGTGCCCCAGGCCGGTCATTTCTTCCCGGCCAGCCATTCGAATGTGGTGATGCGTGAACTGAGCAACTTTCTCGGCCTCGAAAATGGTGGCCGCGCGTTCGCGCCGTCCGAGCTGCTAAGGAGTGCCTCATGAAAGTGAATCTTATCGCTGTGCTGGTCGCTGGTGTGGTGACTGCCTGTGCCATGAATGCCCCGCCGGCCAAAGCTCAGGCCTGTGATGGGACGGCGCAGACCGGCATGCATGACGCTGAAATGGACTTCGGCATGCTGGATCGCAGTTACAAGGTTTATGTGCCGAAAAACTGGGACGACAAAACCAAACGGCCATTGGTTTTAGGCTTGCATGGTGGTTTCGGCACCGGAAAAATCTTCAACGAGCAGACTCGCGCATCAGAGCAGGCCGACAAATACAACATGCTGCTGGTGTTGCCGGATGGCCGGCTGAAATCCTGGAATGCCGGCACTTGCTGCGGTGCGGCTGCCAAGTTCGGTGTCCGAGATGTCGATTTTATCGAGGCGCTGGTCGAGAAGGTCAGCGCGGAGTACTGCGTCGACAAGAGCAAGGTTTTCGCCACCGGCTTTTCCAACGGGGCCATGCTCAGTCATCGCGTGGCATGCGAGAAGCCAGGGCTGCTCAAAGCCATTGCGCCGGTGTCCGGTGGCATCATGAGCGAGTGCAAGAAGGGCGGTGCTGTCTCTGCTTTGCTGATTCAGGGGCGGGATGATCCCCGTATCTTCTGGAACGGCGGGACCTTCGACGATACCTATCGTCCGTCTATGCGCGAGGTTGTCAGCGCGTTGGCCGGTCGCAATGGCTGTGCCGAGCAGGAAAAGGCCATCAGAAAATCCGCATCTGGGGTAGAGTGTCGCCAGCGTACCGGTTGTGGAGGGCATCCCGTGGAATATTGCGGGGTGGACAAGGTCGGTCATCAATGGCCGGGCGGTAAGTCTTACTGGATCGATGAACTTGGTCCGAATACCGACTCCTTTGACGCTACAGCCGAGATTTTTAAGTTTTTCGCCGAGCAGGCGCGTTAATTGAAAGAACGGGATGAGTGCAAAGCGTGTTGTTGTCGCGCTGGGGTTGTTGTTGCCAGGATGGGCCCAAGCGGGTCTGCTGGCTGATCTGTATGCGGAAGCGCTGCGCACCGAACCGAATTATCAGGCCGCGCTGAGCGAGCGTGAAGCGGCGCTGCAGGGCTTGCCGCTGCTGCGCTCGTCCATACTGCCGCAGCTCAGTGTTGATGGGTATTACTCCCACGTCATCGACGATACTGACAGCACGCGTTTCCCGGGCTATGAGCCGCAAAAACTGGATGCGGATATCTGGCAAGTCGGTCTGCGCTTAACTCAGCCGGTCTTCGACTGGAGCGTGTTCGCACGTTTGCGCCAGATCAATGCCACTGCCGCCACGGCAGAACTGGGGCTGCGCGAGGCGCGTCAGCAATTGATGTTGCAGGTCAGCCGGCGTTACTTCGGCTGGCTCGGCGCTCTGGATGATTTGCGATTGTCCACCGAACAAAAGCAGGCGATCGCCGAGCAACGCAAGGAAACTCAGGCTCGGGTTGATACCGGCTATGCCACGGATGCTGATCTGCAGCAGTTGATCGCCGCCCACGACAATGCCGTGGCGGAAGAGCTGGCGGCGGCGGCGCGCCTGCGCTCCGCGCGCGAGGCGGTGCTGGAAGTGACGGGTGTCGCGCCGCGCTTCCCGCAAGCGCTGAAAGCGGGGCTGGACACGCTGCCACCAGAACCCGCCCAACCGCAGTTGTGGGTGGATCGCGCCCTGGCGAACAACCTGGGCTTGCGTCTGGCTGAACTGGAACTGGATTTGGCGCGAGAGGATTATCAGAGCCTGCGGGCCGAACAGATGCCGCGTCTCGATTTGGAGGTGGAGCACCGCTGGCAGGATAGCGAGGAACTGCAGCTCGGTCGTGAGGCAGAGACATCGAGTGCCTTGCTGCGTTTGCACGTGCCGCTGTTCTCTGGTGGCGGCACATCAGCCAAGGTGAAAGCCAGCAGCCTCGGGCTGGACGCCGCGCGAGCGCGTCTGGATGCTCAGCGTCGCAGTGTGGTGCGGGAAACGCGTGACGCTTACGACGGGGTTGTGACAGGCATACAGCGTTTGCGCGCGGCGGAGCAGAGCGTGTCGTCAAATCAAGCCGCGCTGGAAGCGATCGAAGGGGGCTGGGAGAGCGGTATACGCACTGGCGCTGAATTGGTCGATGCGCGAAAAAATCTCTTTGAAGCTCAACGCAATGCGGCCGCGGCACGCTATGCCTTCTTGCTCAACACCTTGCGTCTGCAGGAAGTGGTTGGCAGCTTGCAGGATAAAGACTTGTTGGCTCTGGATCAGCGTTTGGTCGACGGCGACTAGCACGCGCGGCATGATGGCCTGAACCCCTCATCTACATAATATTAGAAAATTAGAATAAACTGATATTGTGGCTGTATGAGTTGACCGGGAGATGGCGATGAAAATGGTGTTGAGTGCGTTGATGGCTTTGATCATCATGATGAGTTCGGCCAGTGCGGCGGACGATGCCGATTTCACGCCAGCGCGCGAAGCGGCGCAAGCGCTTGGCGCTGCGCTGAAGGGCGCGTTGGTGCAGGCCATGGGACAAGGCGGACCAAAAGCCGCGATTGAGGTCTGCAACGTGGACGCCATCCCGCTGGGTCAACAGATCAGTCTTGAAACCGGCTGGCAGGTGGCGCGGACCAGTCTGAAAGTGCGCAACCCGAACAACGCAGCGGATGCTTGGGAGCGTGAGCAACTCGAACACTTTGCACGCCAGGTCAATGCTGGCGTTCCGGCCTCTTCCTTGGAGGTCCATGCGACGCAGAAAAGCGGTGACAACCACGTGCAGCGCTACATGAAAGCCATCGTGATTCAGGGGCCGTGCTTGGCCTGTCATGGACAGAACCTAGCCCCGGATGTGCAGCGGGAACTGGACCGTTTGTATCCGAACGACCAGGCCCGCGGTTATCAAGCGGGCGATTTGCGCGGCGCCTTCACTCTGAGTCGGGACATACCCTGAGACCTGAGGCCACGCCCAGCTCAGGCGCTCAGATCACCGAGTGACAGTTGCAAGGCTGATAACGCAACCACCGCCGCGGTTTCTGTGCGCAAGATGCGAGGACCCAGGCGTAATCGTTGCATTCCCATGCGGGCGGCCAGTGCGATTTCATCATCGCTCAAGCCGCCTTCTGGGCCGATCAGCAGCTTGAAAGGTTCAGCCGCCAACGGCGCCTTCAAGTGATCCCAGGGTTGACCCAAAGGGTCCAGCACCACGCCCTGATGGGCGCAGCTTGCAAGGTAATCTGTGAGCTTCTGGCAGGTTGCAATCTGCGGCACCACGGTGCGCCCGGATTGCTCCGCCGCGGACAGCGCCACGCCCTGCCAGTGCGCCTGCTTTTTCTCCAAGCGCTTGGCGTCGAGCTGAACGCCGCTGCGCTGTGTCAGCACGGGAATGATCTGATGAACACCCAGCTCGACGGATTTCTGGATCGAGTAGTCCATCCGATCACCACGCGAAATCCCCTGAACCAGCACGCTTTGGAGCGGTGATTCGCTGGACCGGGTGCGCTGTGTGCCAACCTTCAGGTTCAGGCGGTTCTTGCTTACGCTGACAATCTGCGCGTCGAACTCCCGATCGGGTTGTTGGAACAACACGACGGTGTCGCCTTCGCGACGTTTCAGCACGCGCAACAGATGATGAGCACGTTCGTCGGCCAACTCCAATGTTTCGCCGGATGCGATGGGGTCAGGCCAATGCAGGCGCGGGGTGTGGGCCATGGTCTAGCCTTGTTTGTGCGGTGCGATCAGAGGCCTTACAAATCCTTGATCAGCACTTTCGAGTTGCGTTGGAAGTTGTAAAACGCCTTTCTCTGTTGCGGCAGTTCGTCCAAAGAACCGCGCCGGAAGCCGTGCTCGATAAACCAGTGCTCAGTTTGAGTCGTGAGCACGAACAAGCGCTTCAGGCCCATGCCGCGGGCAGCCTGCTCGGTGTGATTGAGCAGTGCGTTGGCCCGACCGCCATGCTGGTAGTCCGGCGCCACGATGATGCAGGCGAGTTCGCCGCAGCCGTCGTCGGGATAGGGGTATAACGCCCGGCAGCCAATGATGGTGTCGTCGCGCGCCATCACGGTGAAACGTTCGATTTCCAGCTCCAGCTGCTCGCGGGAACGCGGCACGATCACGCCGGCGCGTTCCAGTGGCTCGATGAGCTGCATCAGACCGCCAATGTCATCAATGGTGGCTTGATGCAGGCTATCGAAGGCTTGCGCGCTGACCATCAGGCCGCAGCCATCGCGGGTGTACAACTCACGCAGCAGCGCGCCGTCCTGAGCGGCATTGAGTATGTGGACGCGCGGGATGTCGGCTCGCACGGCATCCAGTGCCAGGGTTTGAATCGGGTCCTGGCTGCTGGCCACGTTACTGAGACTGAGTTCGCCGCGGGCGATGTCGCTGTCGGTGAACAGCACCAGCTTGTCGGCGTGCATGGCTTTGGCTGTTGCCAACGCCAAATCATCGCTGCGCAGGTTGAAGGTTTCGCCGGTCGGTGAATAGCCCAGTGGTCCCAGCAGCACGATACGACCATTGCGCAGATGATCCGCAATGGTGTCGGTGTCGAGCCGCCGCAGCACGCCGGTGAACTGCAGATCCACACCGTCATGGATGCCGACGGGGCGTGCGGTGACCAGATTGCCGCTGGCCACATGAATGCGCGCACCGCCCATAGGCGTGCTTGCCAGCCCGGTGGACAACGTCGCCTCGAATTCGGCGCGCAGTTGTCCGACCGCTTCTCGCACACAATCCAAGGTCACTGCGTCGGTCACCCGATGGCCGGCCACCATGGGGGTGTGGTGTTGCTCGCGGGCTAAACGCATTTCGATCTGTGGTCGCGCGCCCAGCACCAGAATCAACTTCAGGCCAAGGCTGTGCGCCAGGGCCAGGTCGTAGATCAGGGGTTTGAAGGCATCGGTCGCGGCCACATCACCAGGGATGTGAACCACGCAAATGCGCCCGCTGTGGGCGTTGATGTACGGCGCTGCGCTGCGTAGCGCTTGCGGAAAAGCCATGCTGTTGTCACTGCTCATGGCAGAAATCCTTCACCAGACCGCGCAGGATGTCCATCATCGGCGCGACTTGGTCCATGGCCAGGTACTCGTTGGGCTGATGGGCTTGCGCGATATCTCCAGGGCCAAGAACCAGCGTCTGCAGGCCCAAGCGGTTGAGATAACCCCCTTCGGTGCAGAAGTTAACCGCCTGCGCAGGGCTGTCGGTGAGCCGTTCAGCCGCTTGTACGATCGCCGCATTTGCCGGTGTTTCAAACGCTTCAGCACCTTCGAAAACGGTGTCATGTTCCCACTGCCACGGGCCATCGCCCAGTACCGCATCCATGCGTGCGCGTGCTTCCTGGCGCAGATCTTCCAGATCCAAGCCGGGCACAGGGCGCAGATCGAATTGCAGCTCACAAGCTGCAGGAATGCGATTGGGGCTGTCACCGCCATGCACACAGCCTGGGTTCAGGGTTGAGTGCGGTACCGAAAATTCCTCACGCAGCAGCCGGGTCTTGAGCTCCTCGCGCAGATCCAGCAAGGCGCCGAGCGCTTTGTGGACGCCCTCCACCGCGTTCACGCCTGCGGCGGGATTGGAAGAATGCCCAGCCCGTCCGCGCACCCGCAGCACATCCATGAATATGCCTTTGTGCATGCGCACCGGAATCAAGCCGGTGGGCTCTCCGACCAAGGCGTGGCGGCCCAGTGGTCGGCCAGCCTTGAGCAGGGCTTTGGCACCGTCCATGCCGGATTCTTCGTCGGCGGTGGCCAGAATCACCAGAGGTTGTTTGAGATCAACGTCTTTGAGCTCGGCGGCCAGCTGGACGCAGAGCGCGAAAAAGCCCTTCATGTCGCAGGTGCCAAGCCCATGCCAGCGGTCGCCAGCATCACGCAGCTTGAACGGATCGCTGTCCCAGCCCGCATCGTCGTAAGGCACCGTATCGGTGTGGCCGGACAGCACCAAGCCGCCATCGCCCTGGCCGCGCGTCGCAATCAGGTTGTATTTGCCGGGGCTGCCGTCGATAGGCAACAACTCGCAGGAAAAACCCAGAGGTTCAAGCCAGTTGGCGAGCAAAGCACACACCGCATGGTTGCTCGTATCCAGCGCGCGCAGCGTGCTGCTGACCGAAGACGTGCCGATCAGCTGGGTGAGCGATTGAATGAGTGTAGGGCTGGCGATCATCGCCGTATTATCAGTTACTTCGAGGACTTTGCGGAGATCGCCGTTGCGATTGTGATCGGCTTCACGCAAAGTTCTCTGAGCCCTGCGTAGAGTTTGAGCAGGTGCCGGTGGCGCAGCCGGCTGGACTGATGTTTGGAGGGCCCGCCTTGTCTTTGCGAATCGTCACATTTGTGTTGGTGTTGTTCAGTGCTACGGCTCAAGCGCAGACGGAGGCGTCTGCAGCGACGCCGATGCACAGCGTCGCGATGCAGCGTCAGTCCACTGGCACCTTTTATCTCAATGCGGCGTTCGCGCACACCGAACCGTTTTCCTTGTTAGTCGACACCGGTTCGAGTTTCATGGTGATCCCGCAAGACATGCTCGATGATTTGTTGGCGCGGGATGAGGCGGCGTTTGATCGTCATATCGGCGCGCGCATGGCGGATGAGTCGGTGCGCAAAGTGCCGATTTACCGGATCAAGGCGCTGCGACTTGGCGAGGCGTGTTGGTTGCGTGATGTCGAAACCGCGGTGTTTCCGGCGGGAACGCGACCCATACTGGGGATGCGCGCACTCGAGCGTCTTGCGCCTTTTCAGTTTTCCATCGCGCCAGCGGAATTGTCTTTGAGTCGCTGCGAGCTGATGACCGCCGGTGATCCTCAGCATCTCGCTATCCCTTAAACGCAAAGCGCCCGGCCAAGGCCGGGCGCTGGTGCGGCGTGCACAGCAGTTTTTACTGCGGTGTGGTCTCGCCCAACGGCTGCGGATTCATATCCGTCGCCGGTTGGTCGGACATCTCACCTTCTGACTCAAAGCGAGCGAACTCGCCCCATTCCAGAACGCCGTTGCCGTCCGTATCGATCTGGTTGAACTGCTTGGACAGTTCGGTATCAGCACCGGCTTCGGTTTTGGAAATCTTGCCGTCGCCGTTGCGGTCGAGATCAGTGTAAGGCGTCTGCGATTCAGCCATGGCGGTGCCAGCCAGGCCCAGCAGGGCGGCGGAAGTCAGTGCCAGTGCAGTATGACGTACCTTGTTCATGCTTCTCTCCTTAGAGTGCAAATGGATCGCGAGGGGCGTTAGGGGAGTGTCCCGCTCGCAGTAAGTCTTGAACAAGCTGTGTGCCAAGTTTCTATAAATCCAATAAAAACAATATTTTGTGGTCTTCTTCTGGGTTTTGTGTCTTGGTCTCGTCGCATGGTTGGCAGCATTCTGTTGCCGAACGGCAACATCGCAGGCAGAGATCTGGCGGAGCGGCCCTGAGCTAAGCGCTGTGCGCCTGTCGCGGAATGCCGACACAGCGGGGCTTTTTGGTACGCGTGGCAGCGGCGTGGGATAATGCACAGATGCATGACCTGACTTACAACACCTTGGCCGATTGGCTGACCGAGGTGGAATCCACCACCAGTCCGGCCGGTTTTCATGGCCAGCTCGCGGGGATGTGGTGTCGCCACGACCAGCTTCCCGCCGATCTGGCGCTGGATGATGTCGACCGCAACACATCCGCTTGGACCTCATTGCTTGAGTTTGCCCAGCAGGTGCGTGATGAACTGGAAGATCCATCCTGTGGATTTCAACCGATACTGCCACCGGATTCCGCGCCCTTGACGGACCGGGTCACGGCGCTGGCTGACTGGAGCGCCGGGCTGATGTTTGGCGTGGGCAGTGCGGGCGAGTTGGGCCAAGACAAGGCCTCGGATGAGGTCAAGGAACTTCTGCGCGACTTGATGGAGATCTGCAAGATCAGCGTGGAAGAGGAAGAGGACGGTGAAGCGGAAGACGCCTACACCGAAATCGTCGAATATCTCAAAGTGGCAGCGCAGACGCTCTATGTCGAATTACATCCCCAGGCCGACTGAGGCCCAGATCACCGCTGATGAATATGCGCGCCGTCGTCGCGCGTTGATGGATTCGATTGGTCCCGATGCGGTTGCGATTATTCCTGCGGCGACCGAGCAAACCCGTAACAGCGATGTGCATTACCGGTTTCGTCAGGACTCGGATTTCCGCTACCTGACCGGTTTTCCCGAACCCGATGCCTGGGCGGTGTTGGCACCAGGGCACGCCGATGGCGAGTTCGTCATGTTCTGCCGTCCGCGAGACAAGGCGCGTGAGCAATGGGATGGTTACCGGGCTGGGCCGGAAGGCTGCGTGGAGCGCTACGGTGCAGATCGTGCGGAGGTCATTTCTGATCTCGACAGCAAAATGCCGGAGCTTCTGAAGGATCGTGAAGCCGTGCATTTCACCAGTGGGTGGAAGCAGGCCAATGATGTGCGCTTGCAGCAATGGCTGGCCGCGGTGCGCGCCATGGTGCGCACAGGGGTCAATGCGCCCACCCAGGTTCATCAGATTGGCACGATTCTGCATGAGCAGCGCCTGCGTAAATCGCCCGCCGAAGTGGCCATGATGCGCTACGCGGCGGAGGTCTCAGCCGCAGCGCATGTGCGGGCCATGCAGCGTGTCAGCCCCGGTATGTACGAATATCAGTTGGGTGCGGAATTGCATCATGATTTCGAGCGCCACGGTATGGAGTGCGCTTACGGAAGCATCGTTGGTGGCGGTGCCAACGCCTGCATTCTGCATTACGTGGAAAATGCACAGCCGTTGGCGGACGGGGATTTGTGCCTGATTGATGCCGGTGCTGAGTTCGAGGGGTATTGCGCCGACATTACTCGCACGTTCCCGGTCAATGGGCATTTCAGCGCGGCGCAGCGTGCGGTCTACGACATCGTTTTGGAGTCACAATTGGCCGCCGTGGATGCAGTGCGCAAGGGCGCCAACTGGATGGCGCCACACGAGGTGGTGGTTCCGATACTGACCCAGGGGCTGGTCGATCTGGGATTGCTCAAAGGCAGTGTTGATGAGCTTATCGAGACCGAGAAATACACTGAGTTTTTCATGCACAAGACGGGGCACTGGCTGGGTATGGATGTGCATGATGTCGGCAGCTATCGCGCGAATCGCCGGTGGCGTGCGCTCGAACCGGGCATGGTGCTGACCATAGAGCCGGGCCTGTACCTGTCCGCCGGCAGTCCCGGGGTGAGCGAAGAGTTCGCCAATATCGGTATCCGTATCGAAGATGACGTGCTGGTCACCGAGGCCGAAGCCGATGTGTTGACCCGTGATGTGCCTAAATCCGCGGAAGACATTGAAGCGCTGATGGCCCAGGCATGATTGCTGCGGCCTTACGCGAGGCTTGGCAGGAGGGCACCCTCACCAACACCCTGCCCACGAATATTCTCGCTGGTATTACCGTGGGAATCGTTGCCCTGCCGTTGTCGATGGGCCTCGCGATCGCCAGTGGTGTGGCACCCCAACACGGACTTTATACGGCGATTGTCGGTGGATTACTGATTGCGCTACTGGGTGGTTCACGGGTCAATATCTCCGGCCCCACCGCCGCCTTTGTCGTGGTGTTGTTGCCGGTGGTGCAGCAGTTCGGGTTGGCGGGTTTGCTGTTGGCTGGCGCCATGGCTGGCGTGATCATGATTGGCTTCGGGCTGTTGCGGCTCGGCGGGCTGATCCAACTGATCCCGTATCCCGTGGTGGTGGGTTTTACCTCGGGTATTGGTGTTGTCATCGCCAGTTTGCAGCTCAAGGATTTTCTCGGTCTGACGGTGCAGGGCGACGCCGTGCATTTCGTCGACAAGCTGGCGCAGATGCTCTCCGCGCTGCCCAGCCTGCGTTGGCAGGAGTGCTTGATCGGTGCGCTGACGTTTGCGGTGCTCATCGCTTGGCGCAAGGTCAAAACCCGGGTGCCATCGTATCTGGTGGCTTTGCTGATCGGCACATCGCTGGCCGCGGTCTTCAACGCCTCTGACCGCCTGCCCGATGTGGAAACCATCGCCAGCCGTTTCAGTTTCGAGCGCCATGGCGAGAGCGTGCCTGGCATTCCCGCCATTGCACCGCAGCTGATTCTGCCCTGGCAGCTGCCGGGCGCGGATGGCCAGCCCTTGAACCTGAATTTCGACCTGGTGCGTGCGCTGCTGGGACCGGCCTTTGCGATTGCGTTGCTGGGGGCTTTGGAATCGTTGCTGTGTGCCTTGGTGGCTGATGGCATGACCGGATCGCGGCACAAGCCAGACAGCGAATTGATCGGGCAGGGCGCTGGCAATATTGCGGTGGCATTTTTTGGCGGTATTCCGGCGACGGCGGCGATTGCGCGCACCGCGACCAATGTCCGTTCGGGGGCAACCACGCCGGTTGCCGCGATCACGCATTCGGTGTCTGTACTCATGGCGATGTTGCTGCTGGCGCCCTGGCTGTCGTTGATACCCATGGCAGCCATGGCCGCGGTGCTGCTGATGGTCGCGTGGAATATGAGCGAGGCTCATCACGCGATCCGCATCGTGCGACGTGCACCGCGCGCTGACGCAGCAGTGTTTTTCACCTGCTTCAGCCTGACTGTGCTGATCGATATGCAGGTTGCGGTGGCGGCCGGTGTGGTTCTGGCGTCGATGCTGTTTATGCGCCGCATGATTGAGCTGACCGGCAGCGAGAAAGTCAGCCCGGCCGCGCATGTTCACGAGCAGAGCTCGGTGCCGGGTGTGGTGATTTACGACGTCAACGGCCCCCTGTTCTTCGGCGCGGCGCACAAGGCTTTGAGAGTGATTTCCACGGTGGATCGGGAGGTGCACACCGTGGTGCTGGATCTGGCCGATGTGAGCGTATTGGATACCACCGCGATGATGAATCTGGAGTCCATCGCGGGTGAGTTGGCGACGCAGAACAAGCGTTTGCTGTTGGTGCACGTGAGCACGCGTTTGCAGGAGAAGATGCAGCGCTACGGCTTGCTCCGCCAACCGGCGATTCGTGTGTATCCCGACATATCCACGGCCTTGGCAGCATGAGTCAGGAACGCTTTGATCTGGCGATTGTTGGCGCAGGCCCGGTTGGGGCATTAACCGCGCTGCTGGCGGCTGAACAGGGGTTCCGTGTCGTGCTGCTGGATGCCGCGCCCGAGCCCACCGCGGTCATGCCGGATGGGGAATACGATCTGCGTGTGGTTGCGGTCTCACCCGGCTCGCGTGGCTTGTTTGAACGGGTCAAGGCCTGGCCTGTCGCGCTCGACTCGCGCATCCAGCCTTACCAGCGCATGCGCGTGTGGGATGGTGACGGCCAGGGCAACATCGAATTCGACGCCGGAACACTCGGTCGTGACGCCTTGGGCCAGATCGTGGAAGTGCGCGTGCTGCAATGGGGCCTGGATCAGGCGCTGGCCGAGCATGTGAATGTGACGCGTTGGAGCGCGGCCAAATTTCAGCACATGCAGGTGAGCGCGACGGGCACCGTGTTGCACTGCGCGGACGGGCGTCAGCTTGAAGCGACCGTGGTTGTGGGCGCGGATGGGCGTGATTCGCGTGTGCGTGCTGCCAGCGGCATCGGGATTGAAGCGCGTGACTACGCTCAGAGTGGCGTGGTTGCGGTGTTGGACGCACAACCCGCGATTTGTGACAGCGCGCGCCAGGTTTTTACCGCGACCGGCCCTTTGGGCTTGCTGCCGTTGCCGCAGGGACAGGTTTCGATCGTGTGGTCGGTGGCAACGGCGGAAGCGCAGCGTTTGTGTGCTCTGGACGAGCAAGCCTTCTGCGCCGAGCTTCAGCATGTGGTGGCGGACCAGCATTTTCGTTTGCGCAGCCGCCGCGTGAGCTTTCCGCTGATGCTTCAACACGCGACCCACTATGCGCAGGACCGGAGCGTGCTGGTCGGGGACGCCGCGCATGTGGTTCATCCGCTGGCCGGGCTGGGTATGAATCTGGGATTTGAGGATGCAGCCGCGCTGGTGGCCAGTTTGGACAACCCGCGGCTATTACGCTCACAACGCGCGGCAGAAGCGGCTTTAGCCCAATATGCGCGTACACGTCGTCGCCAAGTTTTGCCGGCCTTGGGTTTGATCGACGGTTTGGATGCATTGTTTGGCTCGCGCAGTGCGGAATTGATGCGTTTGCGTGGCGGTGGCTTGAGCGTGGTCAATACGCGTCAACGTTTGAAATCCGAGTTCATGGCCTATGCCCTGGGCGGCAGCAGCGCAGCGGCCTGAGGGCGCGTCACACCAGATCACGTGGCCACCGGCCTGCCCATGCGTCAGCGCAGCCTGCCCAGCGATGACAGCAGCGCTGGGCAGAGGCTATACTTCGCCTCTCAGCTCGGTCGGGTCACCACCTGATCGTCGCAAACGTGGGAGAGAGCAGGGCCGGATGGCGCTGCCGCCGAAGGCGCAAATCCGCCCGGAATCGCTCAGGCCCATGGACCGCGTGCGCGAATTCGGCTGACTCTGGAGAGCGGTGATCTGTGATCACCCACCGAAGGGGCTTAACTCTCAGGTTATAGGACAGAGGGGCGGCGATCATTCAACCGATTCAGGTGAGATACGCCGTGGCTCAGACAACGCCTCTTTACCAAAAACACCAGCAGGCTGGCGCCAAGATCGTCGATTTCGCCGGCTGGGACATGCCCTTGCATTATGGCTCGCAGGTCGAAGAGCACCATGCGGTGCGTCGTGATGCCGGCATGTTCGATGTCTCGCACATGTGCGCGGTCGATGTGTCCGGCGACCAGGCGCAAGCTTTTCTTCAGTACCTTCTGGCCAATGATGTCGCCCGCGTCGCGCCCGGCAAAGCGATCTACTCATGCATGCTGAATGAGCAGGGCGGGGTGGTCGACGATCTCATCGTGTACGTGTTGGACGGGGTGTACCGCGTGGTGGTCAATGCGGGCACGGCCGACAAAGACGTCGCCTGGATGCAGGCGCGCAGCCAGGACTTCGATGTCGACATCAAAGTGCGGCGCGATCTGGGCATCGTCGCGGTGCAAGGCCCCAAGGCGCGTGAAAAAGCATTGCCGTTGCTGCCCAGCGCGTATCGCGCCAAAGCGTCCGAACTGGGTGTGTTCCAGTGCGTGGGGGACGCCGACGGTCTGATCGGGCGCACGGGTTACACCGGCGAAGACGGTTTTGAATGCATATTGCCGGTCGCCGAACTGCCGGCCCTGTGGGATGCGCTGCTTGCTGCTGGCGTCGCGCCTTGCGGGCTGGGCGCGCGCGACACGCTGCGCATGGAAGCCGGCATGAACCTGTACGGCCAGGACATGGACGAAGACATCACGCCGCTGCAAGCCGGGTTGGGCTGGACGGTGGCCTGGGAGCCCGGCACGCGCGATTTCGTGGGGCGCAAGGCACTTGAAGAACAAAAAGTCGCGGGCCAGCTCCCGCGCTTTGTCGGTCTGGTGCTGGAAGGGCGCGGCATCATGCGCGCGCATCAGCTGGTGGACACCCCCGCCGGGCAAGGCGAGGTGACCAGCGGTGGTTTCTCACCCACTGCCGGTGTGTCGATCGCGCTGGCGCGCATTCCCCGGGGCGATTTCGACCGGGTCGAGATTCAGATTCGCAACAAGAACGTGCCGGCGCGGGTGGTCAAAGCCCCGTTCGTGCGCAATGGAAAAATCCTGATTGATCTACCGGAGGCCTCGTCATGAGCCAGATTCCCGCAGAACTGAAGTACACCAAATCCCATGAATGGATTCGCGTCGAGGCCGACGGCAGTCTGACCATCGGCATCACCGACCATGCGCAGGAGGCCCTGGGCGATCTGGTGTTTGTGGAAACCCCGGAAGCGGGCCAAAGCTTTGGCACGGGTGATGCCGCCGCTGTGGTTGAGTCGGTCAAGGCTGCCTCGGATGTCTACGCACCGGTGGCTGGTGACGTGATCGGCGGCAATGACGTCCTGGCCGATGCGCCGGAAACGCTCAACGATGACCCTTACGGCGAAGGCTGGATTTTCAAATTGCAGCCCGCCGATGCCGGTGAGCTGGATGGCCTGATGAGCGCCGACGGCTACGCCGACTTCCTCAAGTCCGAACAGTAATTTCACCGCCCCAGTTCGTCTGGATTCGGGGCCGGTTTTAGCGAGACGCAGATATGCCTTTCATTCCGCACACGGAAGCCGAGGTCAGCCGCATGCTGGCCGCGATCGGTGCCAACAGCATCGAAGACCTGTTTGACGAGATTCCCGAGAATCTCAAGGTCAAATCCTTCGACAACATTCCGGCGCGTCGCTCCGAGATGGAAGTCTCGCGCCTGATGCACGAGCGCGCAGAGACCGACGGTCAACCGCTGTGTTTCATCGGCGCGGGCGCCTACGAACACCACATCCCGGCAGCGGTGTGGCAGATCGCCACTCGCGGTGAGTTTTATTCGGCTTACACGCCGTATCAGGCCGAAGCCAGCCAGGGCACGCTGCAACTGATCTACGAGTATCAGACCATGATGTGCAGCCTGACCGGCATGGACGTGTCCAATGCTTCGCTGTACGACGGTGCCACCGGTCTGGCTGAAGCCGTGCTGATGGCGGCGCGGGCCAACCGTAAGGTCAAGGAACATCGGGTGCTGATGCCGGCCTCGGTGCATCCCTACTACCGGGCCTGCGCCAAGGCGATCTGTGACGCCCAGGGTTTTGAGTTCATCAGCATCGAGTTTGATGACAGCACCGGCACCACGCTGCTCGACAGCCTCAAAGCCTACGAAGGTCAGGCGATTTCCTCGCTGGTGATTCCGCAGCCCAACTTCTTCGGGCAGCTGGAAGCGGTGGATCAACTCACCGATTGGGCGCATGCCCAGGGCGCGCTGGTTATTGGCGTGGTCAACCCGGTGGCGCTGGCTCTGCTGAAGGCGCCGGGCCAATGGGGTACACAGGGCGCGGACATTGTCTGTGGTGACGGCCAACCGCTGGGCGCACCGCTGTCCTCTGGTGGGCCGTACTACGGCTTTATGTGCTGCAAACAACAGCATGTGCGACAGATGCCGGGGCGCATTGTCGGGCGCACCGTCGATCTGGAAGGCAAGGTCGGTTACACCCTGACCCTGCAGGCGCGCGAGCAGCACATTCGCCGCGCCAAAGCGACGTCCAACATCTGCACCAACCAGGGCTTGGTGGTCACGGCATCGACAATCCATATGTCCTTGCTCGGCGCCGAGGGTTTGCGTCGCGTGGCTTCGGCCTGCTGGCACAACACGCGCAAGCTGGTTGATGCGCTGTGCACCATTGACGGCGTTGACGCGGTGTTCACTGGCGCCGGTTTCCATGAGGCGGTGATTCGTCTGCCCAAGCCGGCCGCCGAGGTGATTGATGCGCTGTCCAAGCGCGACATCCTCGCCGGTCTGGATCTGCACGCGCATTACCCGACGCTGGGCAATGCCCTGCTGGTGTGCGTGACCGAAACCAAGAGCGACGCCGACATCACCCGCTATGTCGACGAACTCAAAGCTGCACTGGGAGCCTGATCATGAGCGAAGCGCTGATTTTTGAACTGTCCTCGCCGGGCCGCCGTGCCGCTGCTCAGGCGCCCGTGGAGGCGGCTGCGCCAACCGCCATTCCGGCAGAATTCCTGCGTCAGGACACTCCCGGTCTGCCGGAAGTCTCGGAGATGCAGGTGGTGCGTCATTACACCCGCCTGTCGCAGAAGAACTTCTCCATCGACACGCATTTCTACCCACTGGGTAGCTGCACGATGAAATACAACCCGCGGGCCTGCAACACCCTGGCCATGTTGCCGGAGTTTCTGGCCCGCCATCCGCTCGCCACGCCGGATCACAGTCAGGGCTATCTGGCCTGTATGTACGATTTGCAAGAGATTCTCAAATCAGTCACCGGCATGAAAGGCGTGTCGCTGACCCCGATGGCCGGCGCTCAGGGGGAGTTCGCTGGCGTCGCCATGATCCGCGCCTACCACCTGTCGCGCGGTGATACCGAGCGCACCGAGATTCTGGTGCCGGATGCCGCCCATGGCACCAATCCGGCCACCGCGATCCAGTGTGGCTGCACGGTGCGCGAGATCCCCACCGACAAGAACGGCGACGTGGATCTCGAAGCTCTGGAAGCGGCATTGGGTCCAAAGACCGCTGGCATCATGCTGACCAATCCGTCGACTCTGGGCGTGTTCGAACGCAAGATCGAAATCATCGCCAAGAAGGTTCACGAGGCGGGCGGCCTGCTGTACTACGACGGCGCCAATCTCAACGCGATTCTCGGCAAGGTGCGTCCGGGCGATATGGGTTTTGATGTCATCCACATGAACCTGCACAAAACCTTCTCCACCCCGCATGGCGGCGGCGGGCCGGGCTCTGGTGCGGTCGGTGTGTCCGAGCGCCTGCGCCCATTCATGCCGATTCCGGTGGTGGGCAAAGATGGCGATCAGTACCGCTGGCTGGATGAAAACGATCTGCCACAAAGCATCGGGCGACTGTCTGCCTTCATGGGCAACGCCGGGGTACTGCTGCGGGCCTATGTCTATGCGTTGATGCTGGGGCCGGATGGCATGACCCGGGTGGCCGAGTTCGCCACCCTGAATGCCAATTACCTGATGGCGCGCCTGAAAGACAAAGGTTTCGATCTGGCCTTTGACGGACGCCGAGCGACCCACGAGTTCATCGTGACGCTCAAAAAGCAGAAGCAGGAACTCGAGTTCACCGCCACCGATATGGCCAAGCGTCTGCTCGATTACGGCTATCACGCCCCAACCATCTACTTTCCGCTGCTGGTACCCGAATGCCTGCTGATCGAGCCGACTGAGTCGGAAGATCAGGCCACACTGGATGCTTTCGTCGATGCCATGGTCGCGATCTGGGACGAGGCCAAGGCCGACATCGACAAGGTCAAGGGTGCGCCCTATACCCAGCCGGTGCGGCGCCTGGATGACGTGCGCGCGGCGCGGCAGCTGGATTTGCGCTGGCAGGGCTAAGTCGCCCGAGGTGAAAGAGCTCGGGTGGCGCCGTGTATGTCACGGCACCACCCGTTGCTACGCCACACTCTGGCTTAGTTCAGGCTCGCTGTGCCTTCACTCAAGGTCTTGCTGTGCGTAACCCTGCCACGGATCTCGCTCTCACAGAACTGGGCCTCGACCCAACCACTTTCTGAGTAAAGGCGTGTCTGATCCGCGAAGTGCGGGGAGCTTGGGTCGGAGCTCTGCGAGTACGTCAGGATGGTGCGCGCATCGGGACAGTCGTCGCCGTCAAAGCTGACCACCTGAATAAAACTGGAGCCATGCACGACGTCGATATAGCCCTCACCGTCCACCCACGGGTTGGTGATCGCATTGAAGACGCCCATGGCGCCAGGGCCGCCATGAATGGGGATTTTCTCCTCACCGCGCCGCTCTGTCTGGGCTTGTCGCAGGGTCGCATCGAGTGGCATGCCCGCACCGTTGAGGTCACTGATGGCGCTGGCCAGAGCAAGCTCCACGTGCGGGTTGAGCACATTCAGACCACTCGGCGTGTGGACCGGGTCGTTGACATCAAAGGGCTGGGTCCAGACATCCAGGAATTCGAGCTGCGATGCCGAGGTGCCCGAGGGAATGTTGGCGATGTAGAGGTTCTCGGCGAAGCGTCGGAACAGCACGGCGCCCGCACTGTCGAGGCGATCGCTGCGGTCCCAGGCCTCCAGCACATCGCAGGCCTCGCCGGTGGTCACCGGTCCACCTAGCCCGACCATAATGGGGAGCAGGCGGCAGAACGGGATCAGGTCATCAATCCACAGATGGGCGGCGTGCTGACGGTCGTTGTACAACAAATCCTGCATCTGCTGACGACTGAACGTGTGGCCGTTGTCGCCATAAAGATGCTCCTCCAGCATGACCAAGCCGGAGCGGGTGCGCATGCGTCGCGCACGTTGTTCGTCGCCAATGATGCGGGCGAAACCTTCCAGTGGCTGCTGTGGGCTGGACAGCCAATGGCTGTCGTTGGAATTGGTGACGTAATCGTTGCGCAGCAGATACGGCATGTTCGATGGCCCCAGCGTGCCGGCTTGGATCGCATCCTCATCATTGCGCCACGCACAGCTGCTGCGCGAACCGTCGAGCACGGGTAAGCCGAGCAAGGGGTGGGTTACCAGTCCGAGCACACCCGCGCAGCTCAGGGCCATGTCATCGGGGACGTTCGGCGTGACGGAAATATCCGCGTAGAGCGCTTCGCCGTGGCGGTCGCTGGCCAAGGTATTCACCCACGGTATGCCCTGGTTGCGCTTGAGGATCTCCAGCAACTCGCGGCTGGAACTCGCCTGGTTGGTTTCCAGGAAATGATTCACGTAGCGGAAGTTCGCGGCGTTGGCATCGGCCAGCGCGTAGGCCTGAACCGGCAGCCATGGGAACAGCGGCAAGCCAAGGATTTCGTTGAAAACCGGTCCCCAACGGGTGGTGTACAGCGTGCGTGAGACGTTCGTGACGCTGCCGTCGCTTTGCAGGCTTTCCACCTCCAGATCCCACGGCGTCATGGCTTCCGGAACGCCATCAACCAGATAGGTGGTTGGTGCGCCGGGGACCAGGGTCAACTGGTATGGGGTGAAACGCCAGGCGCTGGACACCGTGTGGCTCCAGGCTAGGTCTTTGTTGTAGCCGATCAAGATCAATGGCACGCCGAACAGGCTTACACCGGTGACATCCAGCTTGCCCGGGATCGTGAGATGGGCCTGATGAAAGCGCTCTGTGCCGTCCCAGGGGAAATGTGGGTTGCCCAAAATCATGCCACCGCCGGTGTCGGTCGCCTCGCTGCCAAGGGCGATGGCATTGCTGCCAATCTGGATGCCTTCCCAGCGCGCGCCGAGTTGTGCGGCGATGTCCTCAGCCGAGGGCAGCACACTGGGGATCAGTCCGGCGGTCGGGGGTTGGGCGCTGCCGATGCCATTGATGGCGACGCCCGACGACGCCAGCATGGCGAGCTGATAGAAACGCCGGTAGACGTCAATCTCGCGAATTTCCCGGACCCAGGGTTCACCGCGGCAGGTCGGGTCCGGCAGATTGTCAACGCCGGTATCCTGTAGGTAGCGGTTGTAGCCGGCCACATAGCCACGCACCAGCTCTCGCACTTGCGGCAATGGGCCCTGCGGCGGCGGCAAGTCGAGCAGCTTTTCGATGCGCTGTTCGGCGATGATCAGCTTGAAGAAGAAATCCGAATTCAGATTGTTGTTGGTGGTGCTGTTGCCGGTGAAGGTCCAGCTGTTGTCCGGGCCAAAATACTTGCTGCGTTCACCATTGACTGTGACGTAGCTGTCGGCAATCAGGCACAGGTTGTCTTCGGCGAAGGCATAAGCGTAGCCATAACCGAGGCTGGCGAAGTCATCGGCTTTGACGTGAACAATGCCGTAGTCGCTGCGACGCAGTTCAGCCGACAGCGCGTCATTGGATGATGGCAGCGAATTGACTGAATCGCGCCCGCCACTTTGACACGCGCTCAAGACGACAAGCAGAACGAGGCTGAGTATGCCGCGCATGTGTTCCCCCAGTTGTTTTAGGAATATTTGGTGCGCTCATCTTAAGCCGGGGCCCCAGGACTGTCCCGGGCTGTAGCTGAATTTACGAATCCATAGTGCTCAATCGCCGAAGCGCAAATTGAAGGTCGCAAACAACTGACGTCCGCTGGCCTGCTGGGCAAAGTAGCTGCCGGGGAAGAAGGTTGCGTCGGTGACCTGATTGAGAACACGTTTGTCGGTCAGGTTGCTGCCCCCCAAGGTGACTGACCAGCTCTCTGTGTAGTTGGAAATCGACACGCGCGCGGCGTACAGCGTGTACGCATCCACGTGACTGTTGGGGTCAAGGTCGGTGTCGGTGAATTGATCACCTTGATGCAGAACATCCACCGCGAAACGACCGGTCAGGCCAAACAGCGGGAAGGTCAGCATCGGCGTGAGAGTTGCCGTGGTACGAGGCGCAAAAGCAATGCGCTGGCCACTGAGGTCCTGGGTGGCGTCGATCTGCAGATCACCGTTGCTGTCGCGAATCGGGGCGGGGGCGCCGTCGTAGCTGTCGTATTTGGCTTCGAGCAAGCCGATCGAGCCCATGATTTGCAGCGGCTCGAACGGGGTGAACCACATGAAATCGGCTTCCAGGCCGCGTGAGCGGGCGGACGCCGCGTTGCCGACATCGAAAAACACGCTGTTGAAAGCCAAAACCTGAAGATTGTCGAAACGCGTGTCGTACAGCGTGGCGTTGAGGCGCAGGGTGCGATCAAACAAGGTGGCTTTGACGCCCAACTCAAAGGTTTCGGCTTTCTCTGGCTCGAACTCCAGATCTTCACCGGTGTAGGACAGGGAGTTGAACCCGCCGCTTTTGTAACCGCGCGCGTAGGAGGCAAACCAGTTGATGTCGTTGTCGCCAAAGTACTGGATGACGAATTTGGGAGAAACATCCGACTCGCTACGTTTGAGACCGTTGCGCTCGTAATTCTCGGCTTCCAGGAGCGTGGCCATCACGCAGACCGGCAGACCCAGTTGATCCAGGGTGCAGCTTCGTGAACCCGCGGAGTCAATAGTTTTATCCTCGGTGTTGATACGTACCCCCGGCGTGAGCGCAATGCGCTCGGTCAGATACCAGGTCATCTGCCCGAAGAACGCCAGCGAGGTCACCGCCTGGTCATAATCCAGCTGGTAGAAATCCTCGCCGATGATTGGGCCGAGAATGTTACCGAGCAGTGGAATGCCGGGCAGGCCGCCAATCAGGCCGAAGCCGCCCGAGCCGCTGACCAGTTGCAAGGCGTCTTCGGTGAGGACAAAGGAGCCGATGTCGGAGCCGGCGTGGATACGCGCGAGCAAGGTGTACTGCGAGTCGTACCAGAATGCACCGGCAACCAGATCGACATCGCCACCAAAGCCAAACAGGCTATCGGCGCGGGCGGAGAAACGCAGTTCGCCGGACAGTTGCTCATGGTCTTCGTAATTCTCCAGTCGGCCAATGTCGGCTGGGGAGACGTCCAATTCGTTGAGCTGATCGATATGGAATTTCGAGCCGGCCAGCACCAATGTGAAGGCGCTGTCCTGCAAACCCCACAGATCGCCCACGTCCCATTGGGTGATTGCCGAGACGGTTTCCGAGCCTTTTTCGATGAAGCCGGGGGTGTCGGCCGAGTTGCGGAAATCGTAGGGATCGTCTTCGACGTCCGGGTCGTAGCTGCGCAGGAAGTTGAAGCTGCCGGAATCCAACTCCATCAGCTGATAGGGCCAGAATGCGGCTTCGGTGTCGGAAATCTGCGCGGTGAGGTTGACGCTCAGGGTGTCGCTGGGTAGGAGCATCAGCTTGATGCGCCCGGCTTGCTGGGTCAGTTCCTCTTCGTCACGATCCAGGAATTGGTTGTACAACTCGCCGTCTTCGTCGCGATAGAGACCGGAAATGCGCACGCCGCCCCAATCCGCAAACATGCCGCCGACGCCAAACTCCAGGCGGTGCGCATTGTTGCTGCCATAGGTGTAACGCGTATCCGCTTCAAACAGCTCGCTGGGATTGCGCGTGCTGACGTTGAACACGCCGGCGATGGTGTTTTTGCCGAACAGGGTGCCCTGCGGCCCGCGCAGCACTTCGACCCGATCCACATCGAACATGGACTCGGTGAAGTAGCCGGGGCGGCCGAAGTAGATTTCGTCTTGCACAAAGCCGACCGAACTTTCGAAGCTGGGGTTGAAGGCATTGGTGCCAAAGCCGCGAATGAACAGTTGCGGTGAACCCAGGTCATCGGCGTCCACACGCACATTGGGCACATACAGCGAGACATCAGCCAGGTCAGCGGCGTTGGTCATTTCAATGAACGAGCCGTCCACCGCGGTGACCGAAATGGGCACGTCCTGCAGTGACTGTTCGCGTTTTTGCGCGGTGACCACGATTTCCTCCAGCACCCGGCTCGGGGGTGCGGGGGCGCGCGTCGGCTCCGGCGAGCGCAATTCGCTGACCGGGATGGTTGTGACCGGCTCATCGTCGGTCGTTATTGAGCTTGCCTCGGAAGGCGATGGCGAGGGGCGAGGTGTGGGCGTGATCTCGGTATCGGAAAACAGAAAGTCCAGATCATCATCTTGGGCGCTGGACGCCGTTGCCCAGAGCGCCAGTGGCAGCAATAGAAAAATCAAACGCATCTCAATCCCCTGTTCCTTGAGGTGTGCACAGCCATCAATCCGATTTGGCCTGTGCTGCAAGTGCAAGCAAAAGATGGTCCGCCTCGGCTGCCAACTCCGCCGCCGTCTGATCGGGCGTGTCTGAAGTCACGACCGCAATCGCGCCTTGCAGAACCAGCCCCATCAACAGGGTGGTGAGTGATGACACCGACAACGGCGCGAGCTCCCCCAGCTCAACCGCGTTTTGCAAGCCCGCCATCACGATCTCGCGCGAGATGGCGTTGTCCGTTTCATACCAACCGGTCCAACCAATCACCGGCGGTGCGGTGATGTAGACAAAACGCCCGTAGCGCGGTTGGGTGCACAGCTCAAAACAGGTGCGCACGCCGCGTTGAACAATGCCGAGAGGTGTTTCGGCTGTCATCGCGCGCTCGCGCACCAAATCGGCCATTTCTTGATCGATGGCCTCGAAAACTTCCCGGAAGATCGCCAGCTTGTCGCCAAAGTGGTGATAGAACGCGCCCTTGGTGACGGCGGCAGCGGCAACGATGCGGTCGATGCTGACATCGTCATAGCCTTCATCGATGAATAGCGCCTCGGCCGCACTCAACAGGCGCTCGCGCGTCGCGATGCCGCGCGCTTGCGGGCGCCGACGCGCGGTGCGAGTGGATGTTTTATGGGCGGCTTGTGGTGCCATGGACGAGCGGCGAATCCGGTGTTGTGTTGACATAAACATACCCTGAGTATGTAATTTGCGAAAGAGTATCGAACTGTTGCCAGTCCATGACGGCGACACAGTGAGGACACACAGCATGAAAAGTGGCTTGGGGATGGCGCCGGTGTTTGGCGCTTTGGCGCTGATGTTGAGCGCTTGCGGGGATTCAGCGACACCGGCATCGACAACGCAGGCTTCCGTCACGCCGCCACCACCGCCGGCGGATCCGGCGCTGGCCCGTGTTTACGATCAAACCTGCCGGGCCTGTCATGCCTCATCGCGCACCGGCGCGCCGATGGCTGGTGATCAGGCCGCCTGGGCACCGCGCATGAAGCAGGGCATGGACGTGCTCGTTGAACACACCATCAATGGCTACAACGGCATGCCGCCGCTGGGTGCTTGCATGGATTGCAGCGAAGACGATTTCATTGCTCTGATCAACTACATGGCGGGGCAGTGATATGGCGATGAATCGACGTGAGATGTTGCTGTCGTCGGTGGCGGCAGCCAGCGGCGTCGGCTTGGCCGGTTGCGATGACCACGGTGCGTCCAACATGCCGCAGGCGCCAGCACCCACCACCGGGCCCGATGGCAAACGTTTGATCCCCTGGCAGAACTGGTCGGGCTACCAATTCGGTGTGCCGGTGCAGCGTCTGGTGCCCAAAGATGAAGGTGAACTGGCCGACATTCTGCGCCAGACACCGGCACCGATCCGCCCGGTTGGGGCTGGGCATTCGTTCACCGCGTTGGTGCCCACCGATGGCACATTGCTGTCCTTGCGCAATTTCGCCGGCTTGAAGTCGCATGACAGCACCGCCATGACCGCGACGCTCGGCGCTGGCACGCGCCTGGGTGATCTGGGGCCGATGCTGGATGAGGTGGGCCAGGCGCTGGCCAATATGCCGGACATCGACTCGCAAACCCTGGCCGGCGCCATCGGCACCGCAACTCATGGCACCGGCGCTCAGCTGGGTGCGCTGCATAGCTATGTAAAAAGCCTGCGCTTGGTCACGCCCAATGGCGAGGTGCTGGATTGCAGCGCACAGACCAACCCTGAGGTGTTTAGCGCGGCCAAAGTGTCCCTCGGCAGTCTCGGCGTGATCACCGAGATGACCTTGCAGAACGTGCCGACGCACAAGCTCAAACGGCGCAGCTGGCTGGCACCGATTGACGAGCTCATCGAGAACTTTGATCAATTGGTTCGGGAAAATCACAGTTTCGAGATGTATTACATCCCGTTCTGTAGCCAAGCGATGGCGATTGCCATCAACCCTACTGACGAGGATGTGCAGCCGCGCGGACCCGAGCAGGACAACGATGCGGTGATGCAGATCAAACAGCTGCGCGACTGGTTGTCATGGTGGCCGGGGATGCGGCGTCGCCTGCTCGACATGGCCACCGGCGACTTCGAGCCGGAAGAGGCGGTCGATCTGTGGTATCGCATCTTCCCATCCAGCCGCGAAGTGCGTTTCAACGAGATGGAATATCACTTGCCATCCGAGGCCCTGATGCCGGCGTTCAAACAGGTGCGCGAACGCATTGAATCGCAACATCACGAAGAGTTTTTCCCCATCGAAATCCGGGTGGTGCGCGGTGATGACGCCATGTTGTCGCCCTTTCAGGGCCACGCGGTGTCCGGTTCCATCGCGGTGCATCGTTATCACAAGGAAGATCCGCTGCCGTACTTTGCCAGCCTGGAACCGATCTACCAGCCATACGAAGGGCGTCCGCACTGGGGCAAGATGCACACGCTGACACCGCAGCAACTGGCGGCGCGTTATCCGCGCTGGCAGGAGTTTTTGACCGTGCGTGAAGCCTTGGACCCGCAGGGGCGCATGCTCAATCCATATTTGCGCCAGCTGTTCGGCGTCGCCTGAGGAGTTGTCATGAATCGCCGTCGCCGTTTATTGCTTGGGGCTGCGATCGCCGCGCCCGCTGCAGCCGTCGCCCTACGTCCCACCGCACAAAGCGGGCGGCACGATGAATACTTTCGCGCGGTGCAGAACGCACTGGCTCAGGCGGGGTTGTTTCGACCCACATTGGTGATCGACAGGGCACGCCTGCAGCACAACATTGGCCAACTCAAGGCCCATCTGCCGTCGCAGATGGCCTACCGCATCGTCGCCAAATCTTTGCCCAGCCTGCCGTTAATCCAGGCGGTGCGCGACGCCACCGGCACGGATCGCCTGATGGTGTTCCATCAGCCGTTTCTCAATCTGGTCGGTGCGCAGATGAGCGATGCGCGCGTCCTGCTCGGCAAACCCATGCCGGTGGGCGCCGCGCAGCGATTCTTCGACAGGCACCGGAACCCGGGTTTTGATCCGGCCTCGCAGATCGAATGGCTGATCGACACGCCCCAGCGTGCGCGTGAATATGCCGAGCTTGCCACGGCGCGTCAGGCTGAGGGGCTTGGTCCGATGCGCGTCAACTTGGAGTTGGATGTGGGCTTGCACCGCGGTGGTTTGCGCGAAGCTTCGGACGTGGCTGAGGTGCTGCGGGTGGTGGAGCAGTCACCTTCGCTGAGCTTTGCCGGCTTCATGGGCTACGAAGCCCATGCGTCCAAAATGCCAGGGTTTCTGGGTGGGCCGCGCAAAGCGCTGGATATGGCCATGCAGCGCTACAGCACTGCATTGGATGTGCTGCGTGAGCGCATGGGCAGCGCCTATGATCCGTCGGCTTACACGCTCAATGCGGGCGGCAGCTCGACGTTTTCCATGTACGACAACAGCGCGCCCTGCAATGAGTTGGCCATGGGGTCGGGTCTGGTTATGCCGTCCGACTTTGATGTGCCGGCCCTGGCTGACAATCAACCGGCCAGCTTTATTGCCACCCCGGTGCTCAAGGCACTGAACCGGACAGATTTGCCCGGTCTGGAATCCATGACCGGGGTGATGCGTGCGTGGGACCCCAACACCGCACAAGCCTTTTACATCTACGGCGGCTACTGGCTGGCCGACAGCGTTTCGCCGCCCGGTTTGCAGCGCAATGCCATCTGGGGACATTCGACCAATCAGGATCTGCTCAACGGTTCCGAGCAGGTTGAATTGGGCGTCGGCGATATGGTGTTCCTGCGTCCGCGTCAGTCCGAGTTCGTATTCCTGCAGTTCGGCGACATCGCGGTGTACGACGATGGTGCGATCGTCGACACTTGGCCGGTGTTTACCAGCGGCGCCTGATTACGCAGAGGCCGTTGCGGATTGTGGCGCAATGCCCGACCAACTGGCCGGATCAATCGGCCCGGCGGCCTTTTCGATACTGACCGGAATGCCGCTGAGATGGGCCATGCCGGATACCGGTTCCACCGCGTCGATTCCATCAGCGGCCAGCAGATTGACGTTGGCCCCGGCCAGCTTGCTCGCAACACCGAGTCCACGGGCATGCTGATGACCCCAGCCATGCGGCACCGCCACAGTCCCCGGTAGCAAGGTGTCGAGCAGTTTGACGGGCAGCCGGATGGTTGCCGTTTTTGACTGGATGTCGGCCGCATCGTACTCACCCAAGCCTTTGGCTGCGGCATCCTCGGGGTGCATGTACAGATAATTGGTCTGGCCCATACGCCCGTTGGTCAACTCCTCAATGTTTTGCGTCCAGGAGTTGTGGGTGCTATGCATGCGTTTGCTGATCAGACGCATCTCACCGCCCTGATAGCTGGCCATTTCCGCATGGAAAATGTCGTCCAGTCTTGCGGTTTGTTGCATCAGACGTTCGGGGGCCAGGTGCAGTTTGCCGTCATCGGTCACCACACGCTGACCCAGATAAGTGCCCGGCGTGGCACCGCCCTTCCAATCCATGCCGTTGGGCTTGGCTGCCAGATCGCGAAAGCGCCCGGTTTTGCTCAGTCGCAGGATCAGGTCCAGGATCAGGCGCACCGGCAGGGCGCGCGGCTTGCCGCGCCGCCATGGTGTGTTGGCGGCCAGCAAGGCTTGCAGCATCCACTGCAGGGGTTTGGCCTTGAAAAGGCTCACCCCACAGGCGCGCGCCAGCTCGGTGTAGATGGTCGCTTCATCCTTTTGCTCGCCATCGGGTTCGACAATGGCGTCCGTGGCGGCGACATAAGGCTTGGATTGCATGCCCAGAAACAAGGGGAATACGAAAGGCAGGTCGGGGCGTTCCAGCGGTGAGGTCGCCGGCAGCACATAGTGCGCGAGGCTAGCGGTTTCATTGAGGTAGATGTCGGTCACAACCAACAGCTCCAATTCGCTCAAGGCTTCGCGCAGCCGCGCCGCATTGGGCATGGTCAGCAGCGGATTGCCGCCAGTGACGAACAGCGCGCGGATGCGATCCTCGCCAGGCTGCAAAATCTCGTCGGCCAGAATGCCGCCCGGGAAGCCGCCGTTGAGCTCGAAGAAATCACCGATACGGGAGCGCTCGTGGCGCTCGAACAGTTTCTCTTTTTTCGCATAGGCGGCGAAATCGAACAGGCCTTTGCCAACAAGCGTGCCGCCCTGCCGATCGAGGTTTCCGCTCAGCGCGTTGATCGCTTCGGCCAACCACTGGGCCAGGGTGCCGTGTTTGCCCATGCCCAGACCGGTCCCGGTCACGATAGCCGATGCACCAGCCACGATGTAGTCGCCAACCAGCTGTTTCAGGCGGGGTTCGTCTATGCCGGTCAAATCCGCTGTGCGGCTGGCCGGCCAAGCTGCGGATAGCGCCTGCAATTCGTCCACGCCATTCATGTACTTGGCCGCATGTGTGCGATCCACACCGCCTTGGGCGAACAGTTCATGCAAGAAGGACAGGAAGAAGAACACATCCGTGTTGGGACGAATGAACTGATGGTCGCTGGCGACCTTGGCAGTTTCGGTATACCGCGGGTCGACCACGACGATTTGCGCCCCGCGGCTGAGGACTTCCTTGAGTCGTTTGACCGGATGGGCAACCTGCAAAAAGGTCCACTTGGAGACCACCGGATTGGTCCCGACGATGAGCATGAATTTCACATGGTCGAGATCGACAAACGGCTGACAAAAGGGAAAGCCGTAAATTTCATTGGCCGCGGCAAAGCGGTTGGCGCAATCCTGGGTCGATGAGGAAAAAATATTGGGTGAACCCAGCCCCTGCATGAAGCCCTCGGCAAAGATCGGATGCAAGATGCTGAAACCGGCGGCTGTGCCCACGTACATCGACAAGGAGCGTGCGCTGCGTTGGCGCAGGGCTTTGACCTTGGCACCAATCTCGGCATAGGCCTGCGCCCAGCTGATGCGCTCAAAATGCTGGCCGACACGTTTCAGCGGATAGCGCAGCCGATCGGGCGAGTCATACATTTTGTGCTGGTTCAAACCTTTCATGCAGGCAAAACCATCGGTGCCCATGTGCGCGCGATTGGGTCGCAACTCAACGATACGACCATCCTCAAGCTCGGCTTCCAGTCCGCAGCTGGCTTCGCAGATGCGGCAGAAGGTGTGTTTGCGCTGTTTCATCGGCTGGAGCTCTGTCATGCGATTACAAGCCTCCACGCTGCCATCGGCTGGCGCTGTTCGCCTACTCAGCTAGGACTACTTCGCCGCGCACCGCGCCATTCAAAAAAATGAGTAGGACTGCTCATGGTGTCCTCAAGGGGGCTGTTCTAGCGTAGGTGGCCGAACGAATCACAGCGGAGCAGGGGCATGACAACGGACTGGCGCGGCGCGATTTTGAGTGGATTTGCACTGGCTTTGATGGCGTGCGGCGGCGGTGGAGGTGGCGGGGGTGCTTCGATTTCCGAGCGCACCGTTTACGTCAATCCGGACGACAGCGCGGTGTACAAACTGGATGCGGACAACGGCGAACAGGTGACGTTTTTTGGCCAGCGTGATGGCGACGGTGTGCCGACAGCGATCACCCATTTGTCCTACCAGGACACGCAGGGCAAAACCTACGAGATCGGAGTGGATGAGTTTGGCTTGCCCATTCGTGGCGCCGATGAACGTGGCAATGTCATCCGCCTCACCTACCTGGACAGCGATGGACAAGCGGTACAGAAACGCTTGAAAGCGGATGGCGCCAATGCGACGCGTAGCGTCAGTAGCATAGGCATCGACATCATCAGCAACGATGGTGATGAGGCGCGCTCGATCGGCGGTGTGGTGAGTTTGGACAGCCCGGTGATTGTGGATCTGGATGATGCCTTGGCTCAGCTGCAAGCCGCTGAACCGGTCGGCAATGTCACCGTGGATGTGGCCAAATGTGACACCGCGGTGAATCCCAGCGGTGGCGTGGTGGTCAATTTCGCCAGCCTGAGCGTCGCGTCCAGCGGGCGCTATCCAGCCTGGTCCACCGGCCAGACCGGGCGATACGTGGCCCGCGTCCCGGTGCGTCAGCCTATCGATGTGCCGGATCAGCTGGAGTCGGTGTGCACGGGCTTTTCCAGTCTGCTCAATCAAGCCTGTCTGGTGTTCAATCCCGCGGCTTCGCCGGCGGGCAGCCAATTGGTCGGCGACCCGACGTTTCAAGCCGGGTTCTGCGCGCAGGTTGCGGTGCTGGCGTCGGCCACGCCGGCCGCACCGATCACGGGTGGCGCTGCCGGCGCATTATGTTTGGCCACACTGGCAGGCGGTACGTTCGCCTGTAACACCCTGGGTCAGAGTTTCAGCGCATCGCCGGATACGCCGAGCATGCTGGATCGCCTGTGTGACGTGGAAGGGGCATTGAATGCTGTCGATTCCGCCGTCGGCCTGGACCAGGTGTCCTTGCAGGCCATTGCGGATTTCCAGGCCGGGGCATCCATCGCTGCGCCCGGTTCGCAACCGCGCGGGATCGTCACTTCGGAGCAGCGTAGCGCCAACGCGGCGGGACCCTTTCCGACGTTGGTGATCAACGATCTGAGCCCCAGTGTGGATCGTTTTGTGACCTCGCCGGCAACGCCGCAACTTGATCAACCGTATACCGCGAGTGCCACCCTGTCGTGTGTGCAGGGCGCGGATATCGCGCTCTCAGCTGAGCGTGGTGGAAGCACCGTGGCCGCCAATTCGCTCACCAGTTCGAACAATCGACGCAGCATTTCCATGCAGGTGCCAGCCGCCACCCAAGCCGACACCGTGGATGTTGTGACGGTGTCGGCGAGCAACACGGCAACCGCGCAATCGGTCAGCCAGCGGCGCAGCGTGGTGTTTGAAGGCGAGCCGGACAATGAGCCCGAACCCGCTGATTTCGATTTTTCCAGCGTGAGCCGTGCGCGTTTCACGCTCAATGTGAACGCCGACGGTGTGTTCTATCCCGACGCCGCTGGGGAGGATGGATTTGCTCAGGTCCGTGCTGTGAACGACGATCACAGCTACCCGGGGTTCGGCAATGTGCCCTGTCCGCGGCAGGATCTCGGCAGCGAGCAAAACAATCGGGCGTTCGGCTTCGCGTTCAGCAATCAAAGCGGTGGTGATAGCTCCCGCGGTGCGATTGTTCTTCAAGTCGATCCGCAGACCTGCAAAACGGCGCACACCATACAGGTGACTCACTCCGATGGTGATGACCGCGACATCACCATGCAACTGCTTGATGTGGCTGTCGATGCGCAAATCGTGAACGCCCAGAGCATTCGCTATCGGGTCAGCGGCAATGGCCTGTGTAGCGCGGTGTCCGCCTTTGATCTGTTTGAAAATGACAGCAACGGGGATTTTGAATCGGACACGCCGCTTTGCAATGCGGCTTCAGCGCTGACCATTGAACTGCAACACTAGCAACTGCACCCGGCCAAGATGATCTTGCCGGCCACCTGGTTCATTATCGATGGTTGTGGGGTGTGAGTGAATGACACGGCTTGGCGTGCGCCAGCGCGATCGGGGGTGGTGTGGACTTTGCGGTTTTCGGGCTCGGTATGCTCGCAGCAGCGTGGCTGACGCCCGACTACGCCCTGGTGGAGGACGTATCGGGTGGAATGTCGATCGAGCAGGTGGCCGAACAGCTGGATGCTCGGCCATCTGCCTCTGAGCCCGGCGAAAACGGCCTGAACGCGGGTTTTAGCGATTCCGTCTGGTGGATACGGATTGATTTTGCGGCCGAATCCACGGCGCGTTTGCTGGTCGTGCCGTATTCGCAGAATGATCATCTCGCGCTCTTTCGACAGGACGCGCAGGGCCATTGGCAGCAAACCGCAGCGGGCGATCTCACGCCGATGTCGGATCGCGAGATTGCCCATCCGCAACCGATCTTCGCGATAGAACCTGGACATGCTGGGCCGGCATATTTGCGTGTCGCATCAAGCGGCTCGGTCAACGTGCCGCTGCAGTTGTGGGATGAGCGCGCGTTCTGGCGTCAGGATGCGCGCAACCAATTGGCCTACGGTTTTTATTACTCCGTGTTGTTCGCGCTGGCGATGTACAACGCGTTTTTGTGGCTGGCATTTCGTGATCGCGCGTATCGCAATTACGTGCTCTATCTGCTCGGTTTGTTGTTGTTTCAGATGGCCTACAGCGGGCACGGCCAGTGGTTGCTGTGGCCGCACACCAATTGGTTCGCCCATGCCTCAACAATGCTGGGGTTGGCGGCAACTCTGGGCTTTGGCGCCGCTTTTGTCGCCGACATGTCGCGAGCCCAGCGCTGGGTCCCCGGGCTGCACAAGGTTCTGCTCGGGGTTGCAGGGTTGGCCGCGCTATCTGCGTTGATCGCGTTGATCGAATACCGCGTTGCCCTGCTGACGCTTCTTGGCATGGTCGTCGTGTGCAGTGTGTTATTCCCCTGGACGTTGATCCGGGTGCTGCAAGCAGGTGAACGACAAGCGCGTTTTATGCTGCTGGGCTACTGCGCGTTCATGCCGGGTGCGGTTTTGCTGTGCCTGAGAACGGCGGGCGCGGTGCCCGCCACGTGGTTGACCGAGCACGCCTACCAGCTGGGCACGATGGCCGAAGCGATGTTGCTGTCTTTCGCCTTGGCTGACCGCATCAATCTGCTCAATCTTGAGAAAGAGCGTGCCACGCAGGCTCTGGCCCAGCAGCGCGAACGTGGGGCTCAGGCTTTGCTGGATGTCCAAGATGCCGAGCGCCGACGGATTGCTCAGGAGTTGCACGATGGGCTGGGCCAGCGCCTGTTGACCATTCTGCTGAAATCTCGCCGCGTGCCCCGCGATGCCGCTGACGGATTGGAAGACGACGTGCGTGACGCCATCCGTGAGACCCGCCGCGTGTCGGCCAATATGTATCCCGTGCAACTGGATCGTGTGGGACTGCCTGAAGCCTTGCAGGCGATGCTGGAGGCGGCTTGCGAACCGGCGCAGCTGAGCTGGTCGCACGATGTGCAGGATGTCGAACTGAGTCAACGCGATGCGCTTCAGGTGTTTCGTGTGGCTCAGGAAGCGATCAGCAACGTGTTGCGACACGCCAAAGCGCAACATGTGCATCTGGCCTTGAGTGTGGATCAGACCACCTTGCGTCTGCTTGTTGCGGATGATGGTCAAGGCCTTGTCGCTGAGGACAGCGTGTCTGGTGGTCAGGGCATTCCCGGTATGCATGATCGCGCCCTGCGTGTGAATGGGCGCTTGCATATCCGTGCCGCGGAGCAGGGTGGCACACAGGTGATTATGGAGGTGCCGCTCGTATGAATAAGAGCGTGCTCATTGCCGACGATCACCCGATTTTCCTGCGCGGTTTGCGTGAAATTCTGAGCGCCAGTGAGGCGTTTCAAGTGGTGGCAGAAGCGAGTGATGGGCAGCTGGCGCTGCGCCTGATCCGCGAGCACCGTCCACATCTGGCTTTACTCGATGTGAGCATGCCGCAGATGGACGGGCTGAGCGTTCTGGAGCAGACCCAGCGCTGGCCCGACGCGCCCCATTGTGTGATTTTGACCATGCATGATGAGCGCGCCTACTTTAATCGCGCGTTCCGCCTGGGCGCGCGGGGTTACTTGCTCAAGGAACAGGCGGAGGAGGAATTGGAACGCTGCCTGCGTGCGGTGATCGATGGCCAGCGCTATGTCGGCTCCGGCATCACTTGGAAGCTGGATGATCTGGGTTCGCCGCGAGCCAGCAATCCACTGGCGGTGCTTACCGCGGCGGAGCAACGTGTGCTCGAGCTGGTGGCGGATTACCGCAGCAGTCGCGAAATTGCCGAGTTGCTCAACATCAGCGTCCGCACGGTGGACAATCATCGCGCGCACATTCTGCGCAAGCTCGATCTGCGCGGCAGCAACGCCTTGCTGCGCTTTGCCCGTGAACAAAGAGACAGTCTGCCGCGCAACGAATGAGCGCAGCGCTTGTGGGCCTGCAATCGGAAGCCTCATCATATCCGGCTTGATTTGTAACGCTGTGAGTTCATGGATGCATTCTGGCTGCTGTTGACCTGCCTGGCGCTGGGCGCGGGTGTGGCGCGTTTTGCGCAACCGCCCATCGGGCTGGCGCAGATGCTCAACTGGTGGGTCATCAACATCGCGCTGCCGGCCCTGGTGCTCTATCTGGTGCCGCGCATCCATCTGGATTTGAGTTTGTGGTTTCTGGTGGCCTCGCAGTGGGTGGTGTTTGGCGGGGCATGGCTGCTGTTTGCCACTTTGGGGCGGCAACTGGACTGGAGCCGGGCACGGATTGGTGCGCTGGTCCTGGTTTGCGGGTTGGGCAACACCTCATTCATGGGTTACCCGATGATCGATGCGCTGCGCGGACAGGAGGCATTGGCGCTGGCGGTGATTGCCGATCAGTTGGGTTGCTTCGTGGCGCTCGCTGTGGGCGGCGCTGTGGTCGCCGCGACCTACTCCGGGAAACCGGCCAATCTCAAAGAAATCAGCACCCGTGTGGTGCGGTTCCCGCCGTTTGTGGCGCTGGTTGCGGCTTTGCTCATTGGCGTTCTGGGTGGCTGGCCGCCAGCGATTGATGGCGTTCTGCAACCGATTGGTCAGACCCTGACACCGCTGGCATTGTTTTCTGTGGGTTTGCGTTTTCGTCCCCGCATCACCCGGGATCAGGCCTGGCCTGTTGTTTTGGGCCTGTCGTGGAAGTTGCTCATGGCACCACTGGTGGTGCTGGGTATCGGTGTGGGGGCAGGTTCAGCCGGGCAAATTTTGCATGTTGGCGTGTTGGAATCGGCCATGGCGCCGATGATCTCCGCCGCGATTCTGGCTGATCAACACCACTTGGATCCGCCTCTGGCCAATGCTGTTCTGGCCTTTGGCATCTTGCTGTCGCTGCTGAGTGTGCCGGCCTGGCACTTAATGCTGGGTTAGGGCCGCGTTACTTGCGCAACGCGGCCCTTGTTTATCAGCGGTCGCGAACCGGATAGTTGAACGCAGCAGACTGCGTGCCGGTCGCGGAGTTTGGTGGCGGGGCGGGTAGCGGTTCGCCGCCGACGACCATACGGCCGCTGCGATCCACATAGCTCAGCCATGACACCGTTTTCTGCTTGTTCTTGCCCGGTGCGCGGTAGTCGCACACACCGTCCGGGAAGACGCTTTGCAGCTGTTCCCACTGAGCATCGGTGAACGGCACAGGACCATAGTCGTCATTGCGATCCATGGGCTTGAGCTGGCAATCAAAATTGTCAGCCGTTTCGGTGTCGCCTGCGACGGTGCGCGGTGTGCCATAGGCGTAAAGCGGTCGCAGCAAATCCACACAGACCTCGCCGAGGATCGGTTGGCCGGCCGCCAGGGCGCATTGGTCCTGGATGTCGCCAGGTCGGTTGCGCGAGATTTTGTCCGGCAACGGTGTGTCGCTCAGGTCAGCTTCAATATTCGACAGCCAGCGATCCATCGCGTCCAGACCTTTGTAAACGTAGGACAGATCGCCGAGCAGCGGCACCGGGCCGGCCCACATCACGTGATTGCGCGCGCTGCCGTGTTCGCGTTCGATGCGCCAACGGATCCACCAGGCGTGCAGTGCATCATGGGCGATGCCCGGATCGGGGCCGACGAAATTCAGGATCGGCACCGTATCCAGGTTGTTGGTCATATTGATCATGCCACTGCGATAAGCATTGCCGACGGCAGGATTGTCGGCGCGGGTGCGCGCTTCCTGCGGCTGCATGTCGATGTCCAGACCGCCGATTTTGACGTTCAGATCGACAAACATGGCCGGTGTGATCAAGCCGGCACGCAGCGCGTTGAGACCGTATTGAACCCCGGTATTGCCCAGCGGGATGCCGGTGAAGCCGTAACCGACCTGCTTTTCGATCTCCGACCAGACCTCGGGTGACCGTTGACCGAGGATGTGCGGAATCCATTCGAGAATGCCGCAGCGTTGCCCGGTTGGGTTGGTTTCGGGATCGTAAGTGTTTTCGCCAAAACAGTCGCCGGTGGTCTGTGTGGCCGCTTTGAACAGGCCCTCGTCAGCCACGATGGCATTGAGATGAGTCAGATGGCCTTCCACTGGCCCCCACAACAATGGATTCCAGATCACGCCGGGTGCCCAGCGCGCCGGTGCTTCAAAGTATTTGCGCATGAGATGCAAATCGGCGAACTGCAAGCCGGCGGACAAGGAATCCGGGTAGGCGCACATGACCAGCAGACCCTGGTACAGGCCGGGGTATGCATTGGCGATGGTCAGTTGGGCAATCGAACCACCCGAGCAGCCTGTGCCAATGGTGTAGCGCAGCGGACCGTACTGCTCAACAAAGCGCTCCTTGGCCATCATGATCGATTCGGCATTCAGCGCGACGTCGCAGTTATGTCCGGTGTTGGCCAGCGCGGTCGACAGCACCGCGTAACCTTGGCCGAGCGCATAGATGTAGCTGGGTTCAAGCAGGGGCAAGTCGCCAAAGGTGCCGGAATAGTCATCCAGCGGGGCGCTGCCCGGGCGGTACTTGGCGCCACAGTTGCCGCCGTGGGTGATCAGCATTTTGCCGTTCCATTGCGGCTGCGGCGCCCAAGGTTCCCAGGGTTCATCGGGGTTGAATAGGGTCAGAATCTTGTATTCATCGCGATCCTGATAGCCACGTTCCAGGCGCACGATAAACGGCACGGTTTGGCCGTTTTGCGTGGTTGTCATGGCCACATCGTCGGGCGGATTCTGCGGGTCGTAGGGCAGAAGCTCGGTGCCCAACTCGGCAATCGGCACGATGTCGGTGACCACATCCAGATTGTCGACAAATGCAGTGGGGCGGTAGAGGTAGGTGTACTCGGCCGGCTGGTTGCAGTGAATGTCGGTGGCGCTGTCCTGGCAGCGAAAGCGCTTGATCTCCGGGCGCGAAAAGATGGGCCCCTGATTCGGATAGTTGTAGATCTGGCTCTGCGCTTGTCCACCACCAGCACGTGCGCTGAGCGTGTTCTCGCCGAGTTCCAGCCCTTCGATCCGGCCCATCAGCGAGCCGTCGGGCATGGGATGGAAGAGTGCGCTGACGTCGCTGCCGTTGAGGCTGACGTTGGCCGTTTGCAGCGGCGAGCCATCCTGAGTGCGAACGCTGATCAGAGCGTCATCACCGCTGATCAAGTCAGCGCGGTTGGAAAGGACTTCGATGATCGGCGCTGCCGCATCGTCCCTGTTTGTGGCGGTGGTCGCATCACGACCCCCTTGCCCGCATCCTGCAAGCATTGCGCCTGCCCACAGCACTGCCAGCGCTGCTGCGCGTCGCCCAATCACCATGTTGTGTCTCCTCAGTGCACCCCCGCGGCCGTTATTTTGAAATCGTAGGAATCGGCTCGTCAGGTGCGTGTTTGGCTAAAAATATCTATCGCCATCCGCAAGCGTATTGTGCCCGTCCACGCGGTGATTGGGAACAACGGTGGCGTTTTGCCTGGTGTATCCGCGCTAGCGTTTGGTCGGGGCGAGGCAGCGCCAGGCGATCACGCCCATGATGATCATCACCAGCACAACGCCCCAATAGAACAGGAAGAACGCGACTTGGTTGGTGGCTGGGCTGCCAAACTCCAGGCCTCGACTGTCGGGAAACAGTGGGTCCATGGCCGAGGCGATAACGATGGTCCAGCCCACCGAGATCAGACCCCAGGCGATACGATTCAAGCCTTTGATGCCGAAAGGGAAAATCGGCAGAACGGCGGCGGCTATCCAGAGCCCGAAACCATTGACGATGCCTTCCATGTGGGCCATGCGCCAAGCGTCGTAAGTGCCGGGCAGTTGAATGTCGACGCTGAAGGGAAACGGCCACAGCGCAATGCGTTCCATCAAAAAGAACAGGAAGCCGAATCCCAAGACGCCGCCGAGAAAAATCAGCAGGGCGCCATGGCCGACCAAACGGCGCTTGATGATGTCGAGTTCAGCGTTCATGGGTAACTCCTGAAGTGGCACGGCGGAGAGATGCGGGATGGTGGGCTCAGGCGCGCTTGGCTTCCAGCCCCCGAAGCAGCGTTTTGATCATTTCCGGCAGAAGTTCATCCAGACGGCGCCCCATCACGAACTGACCGGCGACTTCCAGCGAGACCAGACCGTGGGCGCCGGTCCAGAACAGATGGCTGGCGGTGAGCGGATCGGTCTCCAGATGCAGGACGCCGCTGTCATGGGCCGCGGTGACCGCTTGTGTGCACACATTCAGCGCATCGAACTTGGCCGCGGTCAGTTCTTCCAGATGGGGACCGGTTTCCGGTTCGGGCAGGCGAAAGAACATCAGGGCATAGCGCTTGGGTCGATTGATGCCCGCTCGAATGAAGGCTTCGGCCAGGACATTGAGGCGACGCAGCGGGTCGCTCTCTTCGCGCGTGGCTTCGAGCATGGACTGTTCGATCCAGCGAAACGCTTGCGCCCGCATGGCGGTGAGCAGAGCGTCTTTGCTCGGGAAGTAGCGATAGGGCGTGGAGTAGCTGCACCCCAACAGCGCAGCAATCTTACGAAAACTCACCGCCTCAAGGCCGTGGTCTTCGAACAGCTGCATGGCGGCATCAAGAATCTCGCCGCGGCGTTGCTCAACTTGCGAATCACTCAGGGTTTGTCGAGGCATGGATATATTTGACAGTGTTAAATTGACGGTGTCAATCTTTGTTCCGCGCGGTCAAAAACACACGAACAAGAGGAAGGAGAGGCGATGACAGCAGAGTATCTCAGTGCTCAGGAGCGGGCTCGCATCCTGGGGCCTGCGGCCTGGTTGTTTGGCCTGGGTCTGGTGATTGGACTGGTATTCACGTTCAAAGCGATTGGTCACGTGGCGGCCTGGCCTTTGATTCCGGCGCTGGATATTGACATGCCCGGTACCGAGGCTGCGTGGCGCCGCACACACCTGGGGCTGTTGATTAACGCTCTGGCCATGATTGCGTTCGCAGCCGCCGGCGCGAGTATCCGACTGACGCAGGGCGCGCGCCGCTGGTACATCATCTGCGTATGCATCACCGGTTGGTCGAACAGTTTGGGCTTTTTGGTCGGCGCATTGTTTGGCGTGCGTGGCTTGGAGTTCGGCGGCTCCTGGAGTAACGCTCTGAATTACCTGTTGTTTTTGATCGCGGTGCCGACGGCTTTTGCACAAGCGTGGTTGTTGTGGCGGGGTGCCCGAGCGGTCAAACAGGAGGTCTCAGCATGAGTCCGTTGGCCATTCTCGCTGGCCTGTTCAAAGGCTTGTTCGTCCAGTCGCCGCGTATGTTGAGCTTTGCACGGCGCTTTCTCGATGCCTGGAATGCGCACGACGTCCAAGCGGTTGTGGACCTGATCGGCGCAGGCCGCTATCGCGATCCTCTGTGTCCGGGCACGCTCACTGGCGATGCGTTGAAAAGTCATGTACAGGCTTTGATCACCGCATTTCCCGATCTGAGTTTCGAGCTGTCCGGGCCACTTTCGGTGGGTGATGGCTGTCTGGTTGCAGGGTATCGCTTGCGTGGACAGCACGACGGCCCGTTGCCGGGTGGATTGGGCATTGAGGCGGTGGCTCCGACTCATCGTGAACTGTCGCTCGACGCCACCATGAGCGTGCGTTTCGGGCGCGATGGGCTGGTCACCATCGACAACCATTTCGGGCTGGACATTCTGGCCGAGCAGCTGGGTTTTATGGCATTGCTGATGCCCAGGGAGCAGGGCGACTATCAATTTGGCGCTTACTATCGTCTGAATCGTGGCAACGTCGCACCGCCGGAAGCCATCGGCATAACGTGGTTGCAGGTGCGCGGCGGTCAGGAGCCGTTTGATCAGGCGGCCGAGGTCACAAACAGGGTGCTGGAAAGTTTCGCCGACAAACCCGGTTTCATCACCGGCATCATCGGAGCGCGCCCACCGGATGCCGACGGCAATTCCTCCGGATTTACTTTGTCCGCGTGGGAAAATCTGGACGCGTTGGAAGCCAATCTTCTGCCCAACGAAGACCACAAAGTGGCGGTTCGACGTTTCATGAAGGAGGGCCTGGCCTACGGCACGCATTCGCGCGTCTATCAGCTGGTCCGGGCCAAGCCGGTCATGATTGCTTGCACCACCTGCGGCAAGAAAAACAACGCTTACAAGCGCAAGGCCGAATGCTCAGCCTGCGGCGATCCGCTGGAAGCTCCACCGCCCTACTGGTAGGACGATTTCAGGCCAGGTGGGTATCGACCTTGATATCCGCGTGAGTCATCAGTTTGTGGATCGGACACTTGTCGGAGATCTCCAGCAGCTTGGTGCGGGCGGCTTCGTCCAGATCGCCGTTGAAGGTCATGGCCACATCCAGGCCATAGCGTCCTTTGGCTTCCTCGCTGGCATCGCGGGTCACCACCACATCGATGCTGTCCAGCGCGAGCTTGCGCCGTCGCGCCACCATCATCACCGTGATGGCCTTACAGGCAGCTAAGGAAGCGTCGAACAGATCGTGCGGGTCTGGCGCGGAACCGTCACCGCCCAGTTCACGGCTGACATCGCTAAAAACGCTGTGTTCGTCGATGTGGATGTGCTGGCGGTAGACCCCTTCCGGGGCTTTGTTCAGGCGGATAATCATGATGCGAAATTGAACAGGGCGCATGAGATTCGCCGGTTTCGCGTGCGACGTCCAGTGTTTCGCTACACTGCTGTGGGGTCATGTCGCTTGGGGAGGTCGTCATGCATCGCATCATTGTTGGACTTTTGGTTGTGGGGGTGTTTTCCGCGTGTCAGGGCGGCCGTGATGCCGCGCCGGTGCCGAGCGCACCGGATGTCACGGCACCGGGCGAGATCACCACGTTTCGCATCTGTCCCGGGCCACAAGCGCAGAGCGAAGCGCTGATCGCCTTTTTCGAAGCACGCGAAGGCGATGTGATCGAGTTCTGCGCCGGCGAGTTTGATTTCACCACCGGCCTGACCATGACCGGCAAACGCGGCATCACGGTGCGCGGCGCGGGGATGGACGAGACCATACTGTCGTTCGCCAACAGTCCCGCGCAGGACGGCATTAACGTCAATCAAACCACCGGCTTCACTATTAAAGACCTGACCGTGTACGACGCGCAGGGCAACGGTGTGCGCGTGTTCCGCTCTGAGCATGTGGTGTTTCGGCGGGTCAAGATCGGCTGGTCGAATGCCGACCCCGCATCTTCAAACTTCGATGCCTCAATGAATTCGTGGAGCGGCAATGGGGCCTATGCGTTTTACCCGGTGGTGTCCCGCCACATTTTGATCGAAGACTGCGTGTCCGTCGGGTCGTCCGATGCCGGGGTCTACGTGGGCCAGTCCAGCGACATCATCGTGCGTCGCACCGAAGCGTTTCATAACGTGGCGGGTTTCGAGTTTGAGAACACCTACCGCGCCGAGTTTGTCGACAACATTGCGCACGACAATGTGGGCGGTTTTCTGGTCTTCGATCTGCCCGGGCGCGTGCAGTTTGGTGAGAAAAACCTGGTCCACCGCAACAAAACCTACAACAACAATATTCCGCAGTTTGCTCCGCGTGGTGCGATTGTGGCGGTGATTCCCTCAGGCACCGGCATGTTGATTGCGGCAGCGGATCAGGTTGAGATTTACGACAACGAGATCTACGACAACAAGACCGTGGGTGTGGCGATCGTGAATTACGGTCTGGCTGACATCAACGAGCCGGCGACCAACTACGATTTCTTCCCCGAAGGTCTGCACATTTACAACAACAGCTTCCGCAACAATGGCTATGCGCCGGCCCTGCCGGATCTGGAGCGCAGCGGTTGTGCGGGCAATCCGGCGCTGCCGATTCTGGGGCTGCCGGGCTTGCAGGAAAATCCCGAATGTCTGCTCGACAATGCAACGGTATTGCCGTTGATTTTGCAGGTGAAAAACCTCGGGCGCAGTGCGCACATCATTTGGGATGGTGGGGTTGATGAGCCCAACGATTGCGATCAAGTGCCGGTTGATCGCGACGGCATCGCGCTGAACCAACCCAATCCGAATGACATTGGGCGTCCGGAGCCGCGCACCGATGAGCGTGGTCGGCCCAATTTTTATCAGTTCGATCCGATCCCGGCGTGTAAGTGGAATGCGTGGAAATTTGATGAGCAGGGCGAGCTGAACAAGCCGGCCAATGGCTTGTGCATCGAAAACAACAGCTACGAGAATCCGCAGAATCCGCTAGTCAGCGATTTCGCCAACGTGCATTTTTCCACCGTGGACCCGTTTGACCCGGCCAATCTGGTCCCGGCCGACAATGCGATTCCCAGCGATTGCCCGGTGGTGGAGGCGTCTTTGCTGCCGTCGTTCGTGCCTGTGCTGCCGGGTTTTACGCCGGACCCATCCGCCGATCCACGCCCCAGTCAGGCTGCGCTTGATGCGGTTTGCGGGCAGGGCCAACCGGGCGCCGTGAATATGGATGCGGTGTTGGCCTACAACTGCCCTGATTTGTCCGACTATGGGCTGTTCCAGGATACGCAGGATCCGCGCGTTCTACCCTCGGCCCCGGGTGTTCCATTCGATTTGAACGCCATCCTGTTCTCCGATTACGCCCTGAAATATCGCTTCTTGTTTCTGCCGCCCGGTCCAGGTGGCACGGTTCAGAAAGCGCAATTTCAGGATTCGCAGAACTGCGACACGCTGAACATATACGACTGCTACACCGCCGCGCTCAAATTTCCGGTCGGCACCGTGTTGAGCAAGACCTTCGCGTTTCGGGACGGTGATGACGAGAACGTGGTTGAGACCCGCTTGCTGATCAAGCGACGTCATGTGGATGGCTCCGTCTACTGGGTTGGTTTGCCGTACCAGTGGGAAACCGATGAGAACAGTGGTTTACGCCGGGCACGGCTACGTATCGAAGGCGCAGCGGTTCCCGTGCGTTGGGATTACACCGATCCCGATCCGGAGGTTGTCGATGGCACGGGCACGGTGCGCCACTACCAGGGCAGCAGCGAGCGCTACGCCGTGCCGGATGCGGGCTCCTGCCTGCTGTGCCACGGTGGCGATGATCTGGAGGCCGGCGCGCCACCGATCGGGCCCAAGATTCGCAATTTGAATCGCGTGTTCGATTACCCGGATGTCGGACCGATGAACCAGCTGGCCTACATGCAATCACGCGGTCTGTTGGAGTTGCCGGCCGCGCCGGCCGAGTTGGAGCGTTTGCCCAAATGGGATGTACCTGGCGGCAGCGGGGCGGTGCCGGATTCCCCGGAGGACCTCCACAAGCGTGCGCGCGCCTACCTGGAAGTGAACTGCTACCACTGCCACAACCCGGGCGGCAACGCGCAGAACTCAGCGTTGGTGTTGGATTCCTTCACCGAACCGATGGGGCAGCGCCAGGGCATTTGTAAACCCCCGGTGGCCGCCGGCAAGGCCGCGGATTTCGGCAACTACGATATCGAGCCCGGCAATGCGGGACAGTCCATACTGCCGCTGCGCGTGGCGACCACCGAGTTCGGCGCGGCAATGCCGCCGCTGGCCCGGTCCGTGGCCCACAGTGAAGCGGTGGAACTGCTGATGCGCTGGGTTGATGATGTCATCGCCGATTACGCTGACGCAGATGCCAACACCTGTGGTTCCGGCGGTGTCCTGCCGTTTCTTAAACATTGGCGCCCTGATGCGGGCCTGCCCGATGTGCCGCCTACGCGCGCGCAGAACGCACCATTTGGATGAGTCTGCGCCACGCGTTGATCGCTTATGATGGCAGGCTGCCGCCGCGGCGCAGCCGCCTTCCTTTCACTGACAACAGTAAAACTTACGCATGACTGCACTGATTTGTGGATCCTTCGCCTACGACAACATCATGGTCTTTCAGGGCCGCTTCGCCGACGAGATCCTGCCCGACAAGGTGCACATTTTGAATGTGTCGTTTCTGGTGCCGCAGTTGCGCAAGGAGTTTGGCGGCTGTGCTGGCAACGTCGCCTACACCCTGGATATGCTCGGTGGTTCTGCCTTGCCTATGGGCACCGTGGGCGAGGATTTTGCCCCCTACCGGCAGCGTCTGAATTCGCTGGGCATTGATGATCGCCACGTCAAAAGCGTGGAAGGCACTTTCACCGCGCAGGCCTACATCGTCACCGATCGTGACGACAATCAGATCACTGCGTTTCATCCTGGCGCGATGAGCGAGGCGCATCAGCAGGTGGTGCCGACCGATCAGGGCGTGACGCTGGGTATGGTCTCGCCGGATGGTCGCGATGGCATGATCCAGCACGCCCAGCAGTTTGCCGATGCGGGCATTCCGTTCATCTTCGATCCCGGTCAGGGCATGCCGATGTTTGACGGCAACGACCTCAACACCTTCATCGACCAAGCCACCTATGTGGCGGTGAATGACTATGAGTGCGGCATGCTGTGCGAACGCACCGGCCTCACTCCCGAGCAGGTGGCCCAACGCGTGGATGCCCTGATCGTGACGCGTGGTGCCGAGGGTTCGCGCATCTACAGTGGCGGCAAGCTGTTGGAGATTCCAACTGTGAAAGCCGCGCAACTGAGCGATCCGACGGGCTGCGGTGATGCTTATCGTGGCGGCCTGATTTACGGGTTGCAGCAAGGCATGGACTGGCAAACCACGGCGCGCATCGCCGCGCTGTGCGGCTCGATCAAGATTGAACAATCCGGAACGCAGAACCACAGTTTCACGCCGGACACTTTTGCTGCGCGTTTTGCGCAGGAATTTGGTTACAGCTTGAGCTGATCAGTCGCTTGGTGGGTGCGAGGCAAAGCGATGCACCACCGCAGGTGAGGCGCTGGGGTCCACGAACAGGCTGGCAAGAATCTGCCGGTCGTCTTGGACCAGATCCATATGCCCATGGTTGTTCAAGGTTACGGTGATCTGATTGACTCCGTCGTCAAACAGATGGCCGGGCAGGTGTACATCTGCGGCGTACAGGCGTTGAATCTTGCGGCCGTTGACGTACAGATGAGCATGTCCGCTGAGGACGCCGCTTTGCGCATCACGTGATGCGCTCATCATCTGGCGCATGTTCATCTGCTGAGGCGGTGGTTCCAGCACAAAGTTGCGGGTGTTCAGATGTAGGTTGTAGCCGCTCATCACATCGGCGGTGAGTTGCAGATCCAGTGCAGGCGCGGGCACATCGTCCGGAACCTCCAAGGGCATATGCGAGTGATCCATCTGAGCCCAGGCGGGAGAACAGAGCAGGACAAAAATCGCAATCCGAGCGAGTTTCATGTGGGCAGACCGAACAGGCGAGTGGCGTTGTCGCGAGTGATCCTTGCCACATGATCCGCGGTTTGGCCGCGTGCTTGGGCGACGGTGCTGGCCACCTCTGGGAGGTGCACCGGTTCGTTGCGCCGCGTTTTCGGTCGCGGGCGCAGGCTACGTGGCAGCAGATAGGGCGCGTCGGTTTCGATCAACAGGCGGTTATCCGGGATGTGCCCGACACAATCCAGCAGGTGTGCGCCGCGGCGTTCATCGCAAATCCAGCCGGTGATACCGACGTAGACGTCCAGTGCAACATAGTCAGCCAGCTCATCAGCGCTGCCGGTGAAACAATGCACAACAACGCCAGCAAGCTCACCCAGCCGTGGTTTGAGGATGTCCAGAAAATCACGATGGGCATCGCGCTGATGCAGAAACACCGGCATGGCTGTTTCTATGGCGAGATCCAACTGGGCAGCAAAGGCGCGTTTTTGATCGTCGGCTGGTGAGAAATTGCGGTGGTAGTCGAGCCCACATTCCCCCAATGAAACCACTCTGGGATGTTGCGCAAGGTCACGAAAGCACGACGCCATCTCGGTATTCCAATCGCTGGCGTGATGCGGATGCAGCCCGGCTGTCGCGAACAGCTCAACACCGCAGCGCAAACCGCTCATTTCTGCGGCGCCGATGGCGCTGTCGAGGCAGCTGCCGGTCACGATGATGGTGGTGACGCCAGCGTCGGCAGCGCGCTGCAGAACGTCGTCGCGGTCATGGTCGAAACTGTCGTGGTGCAAATTGGCACCAATGTCGGTCAGGCGGGGCTGGGCAGCGGACACTTGGATTCGAAAGCAGTAAAGTAGTGAGTTGATGGCGGCGTTGCCGCCGCCGCATGCGTTGGTCAGGCAGTTTAGTGCCGGCTGGCGTGGTCGTCACGCCTGTTCCAAGGATTTATGTCCAGAGCATTTTTCAAAACACTCCAGCCTGTATTGATCCTGTTGAGCCTTCCCGGCCTGGCCTTCGCGGCCAAGACCGTTGTGGTGTCCGATCAACTACCGATCAATGTTCGCTCTGGAGTCGGTACCGGTCACGGCATTATCGGCGCCGCCCACAGTGGTGAGCGCCTGGAAGTGTTGGGTGAGGAGCCGGGGTATTACAAAGTTCGCACGCCGCGTGGCAAAGAGGGCTGGGTGCTGGCGCGGTTCGTCCAGGATGAACCGGTTGCGCGTGATCAACTCGAAACCCTGCAGGCGCAACGTGACAGCGCGATTCAAGCGCGCGAACAAGCTGAGCAAGGCCTGGAAGCCTTGCGCAGCGAACATGCTGCGTTGTTGGAGGCGCATGAGCAACTGCAGAGCGAAGCCCAAACACTGCGCCAGCAATTGAATGAGGTCTCCACGGCGGCGGCCAGCACTTTGGAAATTCAGCAGCGCAATACTGACCTGGAGCAAGCGCTGGGTGATGCTCAGGTTCAGGGTGAGGCGCTGCGCGACGATCTCAATAGCCGCGAACTGCGCCGTTCCAATATGTTGCTCGGCGCAGGGATCTTGCTCGCCGGGTTATTGATCGGGTTGATCATTCCCTTGCTGCGCCCGCGTCGCACCAGCAGCTGGTAAAGAGCGTTCATGAATATCGCAGAAGTTATTGTCCTGATCTTCTCGCTGGGCGTTCTGGCCCAGTGGTTGGCTTGGCGCGCGCACATCCCGGCGATCGTGTTGTTCGCCGCCGTCGGTTTGATCATTGGCCCGATTGCTGGCGTGGTGAACCCATCGCTGGTGCTCGGCGATGTATTCCGACCGGTGGTTTCGCTGTGTGTGGCGGTGATTCTGTTTGAGGGCGGCTTGAATCTGCACTGGCACGAACTGTCCAGTTCCGCCTCCGGGGTCAAGCGTCTGGTCACCGTCGCTGCGGCTTTGAGTTTCGTTCTCGGCTCGATTGCCGCGCATTGGGTCGGTGGTCTGGAACTGCCGGTGGCCATGGTGTTCGGCGCGATCATCGTGGTGACCGGGCCGACTGTGATCATGCCGATGTTGCGTCAGTCGCATCTCAATCGTCGCACCGCCTCCTATCTCAAATGGGAAGGCATCATCAACGACCCCATCGGGGCGTTGGCAGCGGTTTTGATCTTCCAGGTCTTCGTGCTCAGTGATCAATCCGGCCATGGTGGTCTGCTATCCGGTCTGCTGATTGCGTTGGGCTCCGGTATTGGCCTGGGAGGCGGCGCGGCGTGGCTGCTTGGTCGGGCTTTCAACAACGGCATGATTCCTGAGTACCTGAAAGCACCTTGCACACTGGCCACTGTGCTGGTGGTCTATACCTTGTCCAATCACATGCAGCATGAGGCCGGCTTGCTGGCCGTCACCGTGATGGGGCTGTGGATGGGCAATATGGACTTGCCGAGCATGGGGGAGATGCGCCGATTCAAGGAGTACATCACCCTGATGTTGGTCTCCTCAGTGTTTGTCATGCTCAGTGCCGATATCGACCGCGACATCCTCAACATCCTGGACTGGCATGCGGTGGCGCTGATCCTGGCCCTGATGTTCATCGTGCGCCCGGCAGCCGTGCTGATCGCGACGATTTGGACCGACATGCGTTGGTCAGAGCGCATTCTGGTGGCGTGGATTGCGCCACGCGGGATCGTCGCCACGGCGGTGGCCGGGGTGTTCGGGCCGGATCTGGTTGCCGCAGGTTATGAAGACGGCGCTTTGCTGGCGCCACTGATGTTTGCTTTGGTCTTCGCCACCGTGATCAGCCATGGGTTTTCCATCGGCTGGCTGGCGCGGCGTCTGGATCTGACCGTGACCCCGAATACAGTGGTGATCGTCGGCGCCTCGCCCTGGACAACCGCGCTGGCCCAGACCATCAAGAATGATCTGGGCAGCAACATCATTCTGGTCGACAGCTCCTGGCACCGCCTGCGCGAGGCGCGCCTCAATGGCATCCCGGTGCAGTACGGAGAAATTCTCTCGGAAGAGCTTCAGCAGGGCTTGGAGTTGGGCAGTGTGAATTGCTTGCTGGCTGCGACCAGCAATGACGCCTACAACGCTTTGGTATGTCGTCATTTCGCCCAGGAGCTCGGGCCAGACCGGGTGTTCCAGCTGCCGATGTATGCGGCGGAGGAGTCACACAAACGCCGCAAGGTGGCCAAGCCATTGACCGGCATCATGGCGTTTTCGGAAGACTCGCAATACGAAGAGTTGTGGCGGCGTCATTTCCAGGGCTGGAATTTCAGCAAAACGCGCATCACCAGCACCTACGATTGGGAAACCTTCCTGGCCGACGTGAGTGGAGAATCCATTCCGATTGGTGCGGTCAAGGATGGCCGGCGCATGACGTTCCATGCGCCGTTGAACCCGATTCGCCCGCAAGCCGGCGACACCGTGGTGTACTACGCCCCGCCGGACAGCAAACCGATCAAACCGCCTGCGGCCAAAAAGACGGCCAAAACGGACAAGGACCCGAGTGACGATGGACCAGTACCTGCCGAAACTTGAGCCGGGCGAGAGTCGTCGCGGTGTGATCCAGGGGCCGGCGGGAGGATTGGAATATCGTCTCGACATGCCCGCTGACGAGCCGCGCGCGGTGGCGGTGATTTGTCACCCGCACCCGCTGTTCCAGGGCACCATGGACAACAAAGTGGTGTATTCGCTGGCACGCAGTGCGCAAAGTTGTGGCGTCGTAGCTTTACGCTTTCAGTTTCGTGGGGTCGGTTCCAGTGATGGTCCTCATGACAAAGGCGTCGGTGAAGCCGAGGACACCGCGTTTCTACTTGCTGAGCTGCGCCGGATTTGGCCGCAATGTCCGGCCTTGCTCATGGGGTTTTCTTTTGGCTCCTATATGGCGATCAAAGTCGCCGCGCAGACCGAGGATCTGAGCGGATTGGTCGCAATCGCACCACCGCTGGTCTATGCCGGTGACGCCGATGTGCCGCAACCGCATTGCAATTGGCTGGTGATTCATGGCGACGCCGATGACGTGGTGTCGTATGAGGAGACGCGCACGCGCGCGATGCAGATGGCGCAACCGCCGGAATTTCACACCATTGCCGGTGTCGGACATTTTTTCCACGGCGAGCTGACTCAGCTGCGTGATCTGGTCGAAACCTGGCTCCAAACGCAGCTGGCCACAGACGGAGTCTGAATGAGTCTGAAAAAACTGTTTGAGCGGGCATTTGTGAGTGCCCCGTCATCGCACGCTGGCGCTGTCGACGCGCAGTTGGCAGCGACGGTGTTGCTAGTCGAGATTGCCCAGGCGGATCAGCAACTGGCCGACAGTGAACGGGCTAAAGTTGAGCAGGGCGTGCGTGAGGTGTTTGCGTTGGATCATGCGGCGGCGAGTGACTTGATCGCGCGCGCGGAGCAGGCGCAAGCCAACAGCACCTCCATGCAGCCTTTTGTCAGCGCGGTGAATCACAACTGTTCGCGCACGGAAAAACTGCATTTGCTTGAGGCGCTGTGGTCGGTGGCCTGGGCGGATGGGCGACTGGATGCGCATGAAGAACACATGATGCGCCGGATTGCTGATCTTCTGTTCTTGTCCCACGCCGAGTTCATTCAGGCCAAGCTGAAAGTCACCGGAGAGTAGTGCAACGCGCTGTGCGTTAAGGTGCCGGGCGGTAAAACTGTTGCGAGAAATGCAGCGGGAACGGGCCGTGCGGACCTTCCGGATCAATCTGGAAATCAAAGCGCATGGTTTCCAGATTGGAAAAATCAAAGGTCGCAATCCAGTAGATCGCATCCTGCTCGCGGACCTCGCGCAGATCGTCGAGGCGTTCCTGGCCAATCAGGTTGCGAATCCGCCCGGTGACGGTCGAGGCCACGCTGACCTGCGGTTGATCCACATGTTGCAGATTGAGTACGGCAATGCCCTGTTTGCGGCTGCGTGTGATGCCGTACACCTCGGCAACTTGAGGTGGTAGCTCATACGTCACCATCGCCATGTAGTGCAGGCGATACGGGCCTGACTCGATGATCTGCTCGGCCTGAGCGGGAAGACTCAATAGGACCAGCAGCAAGGTGACCCAGCGCTTCATCGTGGTTTGTCCAGCAGGTAAAGGCCAACCTGGCCTGAGAGATTGGGAAACCAGCGCCGTGAGCGGCCGTTACGGTGCTGATCATCCGAGACCCGTCGCTCCAGCACGCGGATACCCAGTTCATCGCACAGTGCTTCAAAATCCTTGAGCGTGCATAAGTGGATGTTCTGCGTGTTGTACCAGGTCGCGGGCAGAGCGCGGGTGCGCGGCATTCGACCGGACAGCATCAGCTGCATGCGTGTGGACCAGTGGGCAAAGTTGGGGAAGGTCACCACGCCGCGACGACCCACGCGCAGCATCTCGATCAGCACCTGATCGGGCTGCTGCATGACTTGCAGGGCTTGGGTCATGACCACATAGTCGAAGCGTTGGTCACTGAATTCGCTCAGCCCGTTGTCAACGTCAGTGTGAATGGCGTCCACGCCTTTGGCGATGCAGGCAGCGATATTGCCGACATCCAGATCCAGCCCATAACCGGTGACATTGCGTTCGGCCTGAAGCAGCGCCAGCAAGGTGCCGTCACCGCAACCCAGATCGAGTACACGGCTGTCCGGCTCAATCCATTCGCTGATTATCGAGAATTCCGGCTTCATGCACCTGCCTCCTCGGCGACCCTGCTCATGTACTGGCCAAAGACCTTGAGATAGTCCGGCACAGGGACGAGGAAATCGTCATGGCCGAGCGGCGAGTCGATGCAGGCGTAGCTGACTGATTTTCCGGCCTGCAGCAGCGCGCGCATCAGCTCGCGCGAACGCTCCGGTGAAAAACGCCAGTCGCGGGTAAAAGCGACCAGCAGAAAACCAGCGTCGGTACGCTCAAACGCCTGGACCAGATCGCCGCCAAAGTCGCGGGCCGGATCAAAGTAATCCAGCGCTTTGGTCATGAGCAGATAGGTGTTGGCATCGAAGCGGTCGATGAAGCTGCGGCCTTGATAGCGCAGATAGCTCTCGACTTGGAACTCCGCCTCGAACGAGAACTGCGGGTTGCCGCTGATCAGGTCGCGACCAAACTTGTCGGCCATCGCGTTATCCGACAGATACGTGATGTGTCCGAGCATGCGGGCCAGCATCAAGCCGCGGCTGGGGACCGTGCCGTTCTCGGTATAGCGGCCGTCGTGAAAGTCCGGGTCGGTCAGAATGGCCTGACGCGCCACTTCGTTGAACGCGATGTTCTGGGTCGAAAGGCGCGGTGCAGCCGCAATGGCCACCACATGACGGGTCAGCTCCGGGAAATCCACGCTCCACTGCAGAGCCTGCATGCCGCCCAGACTGCCGCCGATGACGGCGGCCCAGCGCGGGATGTCCAGGGCCTGCATCAGACGGTGCTGCGAGCGGACCCAGTCACGCACCGTGACGATGGGGAAATCTGGGCCCCACGGCTTGCCAGTATCGGTGCGCACAACATTCGGACCGGTTGAGCCGCCGCAGCCGCCGAGGTTGTTCAGGCAAACCACGAAAAATCGATTGGTATCAATCGGTTTGCCCGGTCCAACACAGGACTCCCACCAGCCGGGTTTACGGTCGTCCGCGCTGTGGTAGCCAGCAGCATGATGATCACCCGACAGCGCATGACAGATCAGTACGGCGTTGCTGCGTGTCGTATTTAGCTCGCCATAGGTTTCGATCATCAGATCGAAAGCTTCCAGACTGCGGCCGCAATCCAGTTCAAGTGCTTGATCGAAATGCAGGCTGCGGGGCGAGACCAGGCCAACCGAATCAGCCGGCCAGGACGCTGTGGTTTCGCTCATCGAAAAATGTACGGCAAGGGGATCAGGCGAATCAGCACCTGAAGAACCAAAATCACCACCAACGGCGACAAATCCAGGCCACCGACCGGCGGCAGGATGCGACGCACTGGGCGCAACATCGGCTCGTTGACGGAAAACAGTAGGCTGGACGCGGGGCTGTGCATGGACGCGCCGAACCAGCTCATCACCGCTTGAACCAGAATGGTAATGGTCAGCAGGTTGATGGTCAGGGTCAGCATCTTCAGGATGGTGATCCCCAGAATAGTGACCAGGCTCGCGCCGCTGCCGATGATCAGCAGATCGACCAAAATGTTGAGTAAAACCACCACGACCAACACGACCAGTGCGGGGATATCGAGCTGACGGTAGCGCGGCACGAGCTGGCGCAGAATCTGCGTCGGCGGGTTGGTCACCTTCCACACGAACTGTGCCATGGGGTTGTAGAAGTCTGCGCGCACCCACTGCAGCAGGATGCGCAAAATCAGCGTGTAGGCGTACAGGCTGAACAAAGTATTGACCAGAAACAGCCCAGCGTTGTCGATGTTGGAAGTCATGCGGGTGTCACGCGATTAAGGCGAAAGCATCTTGAGTGTATGGGGGCAAACGATCAGTTTTCACGCGACATCTCGGCCGCGCGCTTGACCACAGCCTGCATGGCGTTGTCCACCACACGGGGAAAATCTCCCGCAGCAAAGGCTTCCAGCGCCTTGGCTGTGGTTCCACCCGGGGAGGTCACGCGTTGGCGCAGCTCAGCCGGTGACGCACTGTCATGCAGGGCCAACTTGGCGGCGCCATAAGCGGTGTGCAAGACCAGATCGCGGGCGACCTCGGGTGTCATGCCCAGGCGTTCCGCGCCGGCTTGCATGCATTCCATTAAATGGAAGAAATAAGCCGGGCCACTGCCTGACACAGCGGTCAGACAGTCCAAATCATGATCGGTTTCAAACCAGCGCACTTCGCCGGCGGCGGCAAGCACCGCGGTGGCCAACTTGCGCACTTCGGCGGGGTTGTCCGCATCAATAATGGCCCCCGTCATACCTGCCCGAACCAACGCCGGGGTATTGGGCATGGAGCGTACGATCGGTACACCGGGTCCAAGCAGGTCCCGATAGCGTTGCAAAGGAATGCCGGCGGCAATGCTGATGATCAGCGGTTTGCGCACTTGCACCGTTTGGTGGATTTCTTCCAGCACACTGACCATCACGTTGGGCTTCACGGCGAGCACGATGACATCGGACTGCGCGGCCAACACCGTGTTGTCCTGGAGCGCGACGATGCCATGATCAGAAACCAACAGGTCACGACGATCCGCATTCGGCTCGGTGACCAGGATGCGGTCAGGATCGTGGCTGGTCGCCACCAGGCCGCCAATCAGACTGGTGGCCATATTTCCGCCACCAATGAAGCCGATGGTTTTGCTGTGCATATCTAAAATCCTTGAGAGGCCGAGGGGCTCGCGCTTTTACCGCGCGCGCGCCTTTGGGTATTCTGCCCGCCCATTGTCCCCGATTCAGCGGTTTGATGCCTGTCGAAATCCTTGCGCAATATGCCTCACGTCTCGCCAACGCAGATGTGTATGAGGTTGCGATTCAAACCCCGCTTGAATTTGCCCGCAAACTGAGCGAGCGCGTGGGGCATCGGGTCTGGCTCAAGCGCGAAGATTTGCAGCCGGTATTCTCTTTCAAGCTGCGTGGGGCCTACAACAAGCTTCGTTGCCTGAGCGAGGACGACCGACAGTGTGGTGTGATCGCGGCATCGGCGGGTAATCACGCTCAGGGCCTAGCGTTGGCGGCAACGCGAATGGGCTTGCGTGCCGTCATCGTGATGCCCAGCACCACACCGAGCATCAAGGTCGATGCGGTGCGCGCGCACGGTGGCGAGGTCGTATTGCACGGCGATACGTTTGATGTGGCCAGCGAACACGCACAAGCCCTGGCCCGCGAGCAAGACCTGACCTATGTGCATCCCTATGACGATCCGGACGTGATCGCCGGGCAGGCCACCGTGGGGCAGGAAATTCTCAAACAGTACAGCGAAAAACCGGATGCCATTTTTGTTCCGGTTGGCGGCGGCGGTTTGATTGCCGGTGTGGCCTTAGCGATCAAGGCTGCCGATCCGTCGATTCGGATTGTCGCGGTTGAGCCGGAAGACGCGGCGTGTCTCAAGTTGGCTCTGGACACCGGCGAGCGCGGCGTGCTCGCGCAGGTCGGCTTGTTTGCCGATGGTGTCGCGGTTCGCCAGATCGGCAAGCACACCTTTGATGTTTGCCGCGAGCTGGTCGATGACGTGGTCACATGTAGCGTGGATGAAATCTGCGCGGCCGTGCGCGATGTGTTTGAGGACAATCGATCTGTGCCGGAGCCGGCCGGAGCGCTGGCTATAGCGGGGCTGAAGAAATACGCCGAAGCCCATCCTCAGCGTGAAAATGAGGTTTTGGTCGCTATCGAGAGTGGCGCAAATGTCAACTTTGACCGCTTGCGTCATATCGCGGAACGTGCCGAATTGGGTGAGCATCGCGAGGCGTTGTTTGCGGTTACCATCCCGGAGCGTCCGGGTAGCTTCCTGGCGTTCTGCGAGCAGCTGGGGCGGCGTGCGGTCACCGAGTTCAATTACCGTTACGCTGACAAAAGCGACGCGCACATTTTCGTCGGTGTGAAGTTGGGCAAAGCGTCGGAGCGTTCAGCCTTGGTGGAATCCTTCAGTGCAGCAGGTTTCCCGGTCACCGACCTGAGCGAAAGCGAAATGGCCAAGGTGCATGTGCGCTACATGGTCGGTGGTCGTGTTCCGGGGTTGCAGAACGAGCTCTTATTCCGCTTCGAGTTTCCGGAACGCCCAGGGGCGCTGCTGGCGTTCTTGCAGCGCATCGGCACGCGCTGGAATATATCCCTGTTTCACTATCGCAATCACGGCGCGGCCTACGGGCGAGTGCTGGTCGGCATTCAGGTGCCGCAGCATGAGCATGCAGCCTGTCGCGAAGCGCTCGATAGCTTGTCTTACGCGTATCACGAAGAGACCGGCAACCCGGCTTACGAGTTGTTTTTGGGCACCTGATCGCGAAGCAGGCAAGCTTGTTCAAAGTCCGCGACGGCTTGCGGCTTGTGCAGCACAAAGCCCTGCAATTGATCGCAGCCCAGAGACAATAGAAAATCGAGCTGGAATCGGTTCTCAACGCCTTCCGCCACGGTGGTCATATCGAGACTGCGGGCCAGCGCCACAATCGCGGTACACAGGGCGCGTTGATCATTGCGGTGCTCCAGATCGCGCACGAAGGCCTGGTCGATTTTCAGCTTATCGATGGGGAAACGCTGTAAGTAGGTCAGCGATGAATAGCCCGTGCCGAAGTCATCCAGGGAGAGCGTATGACCGAGCGCTTTGATGCGATTGAGCGACTCGGTGATCATGTCCATGTCGCTGGCCAACACCGATTCCGTGATCTCGATCTCCAGCTTGGCGGGATCAAATTCGTAGCGCTGTCGATTGCGTTTCAGGGCGGAAAAAATCCGTCCGCTGATGAATGTCTCGGCGGAGACGTTCACCGCAATGCTGATGTCATGGCCTTCGGTTTTCCAGCGTGCCAGGGTGGCGCAGGCCTGACCAATAACCCAATGATCCAGCTCAAGTATCAGGTCGGTTTCCTCGGCCAGAGGAACAAACACGGATGGTGAAATCATGCCGCGCTGCGGATGACGCCAGCGCACCAGCGCTTCGGTGCCAACAATGCATCGCTGACGGTCAAACTTGCCCTGAAGGTGAAGTTCCAGCTCATCGTCTTTGATGGCTTGGCGCAGGTCGCTTTCCAGGGTCAGGCGGTCCAAGGCCCGTTCGGTCATGCCGTGTTCATAAAAGGCGATGCCGGACTGTCCATCACGCGCGGCGTCGTGCGCGGCGGTGTCAGCACATTTGATCAGGGTGAAAACGTCGTTGGCATGTTTGGGATAGCAGGCGATACCCACACGGACCTGCACACTGACTTTGTGGGCGCCGAATTCGACGGGGGTCGAGGCCGCTTCGCTGAGCGTGCGCGCCCAGCGCATGGCCTGCATTTCGGCCGCTTCCATTTGCATGACAGCGACGAACGATTCCTCGCCCAGCCGTGCCAGCTCTCTTGAGGCGCTGCTGGCGCCATCAGCGAATATCACTTGCGACAGGCGCCGACTGATGGTGCGCATGATGTCATCCGTCGAACGAAAACCGAGGCTGTCCTGGAGATGTTTGAACGGACCGATGCGAACCACAATAAAGGCCGTCGAGGGGTGTAAGCCGTCGTGTTTTTCAATCAGATTGGCGCTGCGCAGTTCCAGCAGATCCCGGTTGGGTAGCCCGGTTACGCGGTCGTAGTAGGCCAGTTGATTGATCTGCGCTTCGCGCTGCAAGCTGCGCAAGCGCCAGCGCATGAATAGCCAAAGTAAGCCGCACATCAGTGCGACGTAGAAAAATTTGGCCGGCAGCGTGGCCCAAGGCGCCGGTTTGATCTTGATGTCCAGCGTCTTGGGTTGCTCAGTCCACACGCCATCGCTGTTGGATGCTTTGATCTTGAAAACGTAACGCCCCGGATCGAGGTTGGTGTACGTGCTGCGTGTCCGCGAACTGGGAGGCGACCATTCGCTGTCGAAACCTTCCAGCATGACCGAGTACTGATTACGCTGCGGTGCGGTGAAGTCCAGCGCGGCGTAGTCGATACTCAATACCGGGTCGCGGTGGCCAAGGGTTATGGCCTGCACCGCCGGATAGGGCACAGCGGTGGTGACCGGACGATTCACGCTTTCCAGTGCCGTGATGACGATTTGCGGGGGCTTGTTCAGCGGTTCTATGCTCGCCGGCATGAAACTGTTGTATCCGCCATGCCCGCCAAAGAACAATCGGCCGTCGCTGGATTTGTGGATGGCTCCGAAGTTGAGCTCTTCACTCTGCAGCCCCTGAGCCTGATGGAATTGGCGTAGCTCGCCATTTTCCGGGGTATAACGGACGAGGCCCCGGTTGGTGCTGATCCACAGGCGACCGCGCTCATCTTCGCGCAAGCCATTAATTACGTTGCTGGGTAGGCCTTGGGCGGCGGTGAGCCGTTGAAAACTGGGGCGATCGCTGCGCATCTGATCCAGGGCGAGGTGGACCAGACCGGCATCTGCGGTGCCGATCCAGAGCCGTCCGAACGAGTCCACGAGCAGTCCATAGATCGTATCCGCGCCGAGGTCGCGCTCGTCACCTGGAAGATGGCGGAAGTTTTGCTCGACTTCGCCATCGACATTGAGGCGGAATAGGCCGTCACCATCGGTGCCAACCCAGATGTGGCCAAAGCCGTCTTCCGCAATCGCCGTCGGACGGGTCTTGTGCAAGGGCGAGCCTGGATCAGCAGGCAGTCGCTCAACACGCTGAGTCTCGGCGCTGACGCGGCTTATGCCCGCGCCAAACGTGCCCACCCAAACGTCGTCGCGACGATCCTGGAACAAACTCATGATGCCGTCGGCGCCCAGGCTCGCCGGATTTTTGGCGTCATGACGCAGCGAAGACAAAGTCCTGTCGCTGGTCTGGTAAATCTGCAATCCGTTGTCGAATGTACCAATCCAAAGGCGTTGCTGGCGGTCGCGCAATAGCGCGGTGACCGGGGATTCGCCGCGTGCCGGAAAACCGTCCTCAGGGCGGAACTGAGCAGTGATTTGGCCGCTGTCGTTCGCGCGCACCAGAGGTGCACCGAAGCTACCGATCCAGGTTTGACTGTCTTCGCCATCGGCAAAGGCCAGAATCACCGCTCCGTCAAGCTCGGTTGGCTCATACCCGCCCAGCAGCCAGCTCCGAGGGTTCCAGCGGTTGACGCCGCCGACGCGCGTGCCGATCCAGATCAGACCGTTTCGATCCTGGGCCAGCGACATCAATCGATCATCAGAGAGACTGAGGGGGTTGGCCGGATCATGGCGAAAGCGCACAAAGCCCGTGTCTCGAGATTCGCGCAGATTGAGCCCGGTTTGGGTGGCAACCCAGATGTGCCCGACAGTGTCCTGCAAGAGGCTGCGGACCCGGTCATCACTCAAGCTGTCGGCATCATTGGGATTGTGGCGAAAACGTTTGCGCTGAGTGGCATCGCTGCCAAGGCTTTCCAGCCCGTGCTCGAAATAACCCACCCAGATGCGCCCGGAGACATCCAGCAGCAATGAGGACGCAGCCTGACTGAGCCCGCCCAATGGGCGCATGCCACCGCTGCCGGGATCGAGCTGCCAAGCGCCTTGGTCCGTGGCCATGAGGATCCGCCCGTCCGGGTGCTCAAGCAAGTCGTATACGCCCCCGGGGTTGCCGTCGCTTCCGCGGTACCAATGTTTGATCGCGCCTTGTGGCGAGTACTGGATGACCCCGGCGTTGCGCGTGCCCATCCAGATGTCACCACGGCTGTCGATGAGCAAGCTTCGGCCATTGCGGCTATCGGCGTAGCGGTCCTCCCCGATATTCAGCGCGCTGGAGAATCTGTGTCGGGTTCGCTCCATGCGCACCAGACCGCTGCCGCGCGTGGCCAGCCAAAGATTGCCGTCGCGGTCCTCGGCGATGTCCCAAACAAAATCGGCCGGCAGACTGTGTGGGGCTCGATGATCGCGCTGATAGCGTATGAACGTGTTGCCGTCATAACGATTCAGGCCGCTTTCTGTGGCCAGCCAGATGAAACCGTAGCTGTCCTGAAAAATGTCGTTGACAGTGTTCTGTGACAACCCGTCGCTCTGGCTCAACGATTGAAAAACCATCACCGGCGTGGCCTGCGATGGCGACGTGATCAAAGCGCTCACGCATGCACAGACGAGCACAGCCAGAGCTTTGCTCAGCGTCCGAGAGATTGTGGGGAGGTTTCGAGGCATGCCGGCCGTTCACATTTAATTCGCGCAGGGCAGTGCAAAGTCTACGCCAATCCCACAAGAGTCTTATTCGTGTTGCCTGACGTCAAAGGCGCGGAATGACACTTGCAGGGCCATGACTCAAGTCACAAGTGAGCACGCCATGACTTCAATTTTTCGCCATTCCGCCGCCGCCGTTTTGGCCCTAATGGCTGTTTCGGTTTCTAGCGTTCACGCGCAAGCGCTCGTCGTCGATGGTGAGCGTTACATTGTTCAAGCCAATACTGCCGCCGAGGCTCGCGCCTGGGTCGAGCGGGTGGGCGGTGAAGTCGAATCCGAACTGAGCGTGATACGCGGTGTTGGCGCGGTCCTGAGTGCAGCTCAGGTTGAGCAGCTGCGTACCGATCCTCCGGCCCTGCGTGTTCAGGCTAACCACCCGGTCAAGGTGTCGGGTTTGCTCGGCAGTCTGGGGGGTACTCTGGGCGGAACAGTCGGTGGCGTGGTTCAGAACGTGGAATTGGACGACCAGGAAGGGCTGATTTTGTGGCAGCCCAAGGAAACGAACTACACCACGTGGGTTGCGGCTGATCAGCTGCACAACCAAGGGGTGACAGGACGTGGCGTGTCGATCGCTGTTCTGGATACCGGTATTTGGCAGCACCATGGCCTGGAGCTGGGGGTCAATCTGCGCACCCCGCGCATCGTTGCGCGCGTCAATGTGATTGACGACGTCGATGGTGATCCCAGTGGTCATGGCACACACATTTCTACGGTGGCTGCGAGCAGCTTTATTACCCCCAGCGGTCGCTATCAGGGCATCGCGCCGGATGCTGATCTGGTTGATGTCAAAGCCTTCGATGAGAACGGCTCGTCGACCTATCTGGACGTGATCGAGGGCATCGAGTGGGTGGTCACGCACCGTGACGAATACAACATCCGCGTTCTGAATATGTCATTCAGCGCGCCGCCGCAGTCGTTCTACTGGGACGATCCACTGAATCAAGCGGTCATGGCGGCTTGGCAGGCCGGCATTGTGGTTGTGGCATCCGCTGGCAACTCCGGGCCGGAACCGATGACCATCGGCGTGCCTGGCAATCTTCCGTACGTGATTACGGTTGGTGCGGCGGATGACAACTACACGCCGGACGATCACAGCGACAATTTTCTGTCGGAGTTTTCCTCCGTGGGACCAACCTTCGAAGGCTTTGTGAAACCGGATTTTGTTGCGCCGGGCGGACACTTGATGGGCGTGATGCCGTCTCAGGCCAAGATCATTGAAGGTCATGAGACCTACCTGCTGGAAGACAACCGTCACTTCCGTATGTCTGGCACCTCGCAATCTGCTGCTGTGGTGAGTGGCGTGGTCGCGCTGATGCTGCAGGCCGATCCCACGCTGAGCCCGGATGACGTGAAATGCCGTTTGGCCAGCACGGCTTATGCGGCAATGCACGGAAACGATGCCATGTACTCGGTGTTTCAGCAGGGTGCGGGTGTGATTCACGCCGCTGATGCGGTGGCCAGCGATGCGTCTGGCTGCGCCAATCAGGGGCTGGACATCGCCAAGGATCTGTCTGGTGAGCAGCACTACGCTGGCCCGGTGCAGGAAGATGCCAACGGCAACTTTGTGATTCGCGATGAGAACGGCAATCCGACCGAGCTGAATGGTGACGCCTACATCTGGAGCCGCGCCTATATCTGGTCTCGGGCTTACATCTGGAGCCGTGCCTACATCTGGTCGCGGGCTTACATCTGGAGCCGTGCCTATATCTGGTCACGCGCCTACATTTGGAGCCGTTCATATGACTGGGATACCTCGGCGGCATCCACGCCGAGTCAGGATCCGGTGGCCGCATCAACTCAACCTTTGTTGAGCACGGTGAGCGACATTCTTGATGCCTTGCTCAACCCGGTGGGTAATCTGGTCGGCGGATTGTTACCGATAGAGTGGGCGGGAAGCGCGGTGCCGGGCAACCGTTGGGTCGATCCGGAACCGCAGCGCTACGTCGCTGACTAAACCCTGACAAGCTGCGCAACCCGTTGTTGCAGGACGGGAATCACGTCCTGCTCAAACCACGGGTTGCGTTTTAGCCAGAGGTTGTTGCGCGGACTGGGGTGCGGCAGAGGCAGTGCGGTAGGCCAATAGCGTTGCCACTGCTGGACTGTTGCGGTGAGCGTAGGCTCGCCGCCATCCAGGTGGTAGTTGATGGCGTATTGGCCCAGCACGACGGTCAGTTCGATGTTGGGAAGTTGCGCCAGCAAGGTCTCGCGCCATGCCGGTGCGCATTCCTCGCGCGGTGGCAAATCGCCTTGTCGAGCGTGACCGGGGTAGCAGAATCCCATGGGTAAGATGGCGATCTTGTTTGGGTCATAAAACGTATCGCGATCCACACCCAGCCACTCGCGCAGACGCTCTCCACTGGGGTCATCAAAGGGAACGCCGCTGACATGCACGCGGCGCCCTGGGGCTTGCCCTGCGATCAGCACGCGCGCGGATGTGGCGGCTTGGAGCACAGGGCGTGGCGGGTGTGGCAGCTTTGGCGCACACAGTTGGCAGGCACGCACCTCACGCAATGTGGCGGTGAGTGTGCGGGGCATGGTTTTATTCCAGCCCCAGGATGTAGTCCCAGTGCTCGACTGCCACCGGCATCACTGACAAGCGATTGCCACGCCGCACCAGTGCGAAATCCTCTAAGGCTTCGGCGTGTTGTTTGAGCTCGCGCAGGCTGATGGTGCGCTTGAGTGGACGCACGAACTGGATGTCGCGCAGGTACCAGCGCGGATTGTCCGGGTCGCTTTTCGGATCGAAATGTTTGTCGTCCGGATCAAACGCGCTGTGATCGGGGCGGGTTTCGCCACGCACGCGTGCGATGCCCACGATGCCGGGCTCATCGCAATTGGAATGGTAGAAGAACACCTGATCGCCATCAGACATGGCGTCACGCATGAAATTGCGCGCTTGATAGTTGCGTACACCATCCCAGGGTTCGGTTTGCTCGGGACGCTTTTCCAAGTCCGCAAAGCTGAACTCGTCGGGTTCGGATTTCATCAGCCAGTAGGCCATGCGGTTCTATTTCCTTGTGATCAGTAGGGTACGGGTCGGGGTGATGATGCCATCCAGCGGGATGTCCCAAGCTTCCACAGGGACTTGGGCCACCTCCTGAACGTCGTGCGCGATACCCAGCAGCCAGGGGCGGCGAAAACGCAGACGTGACAGTGCGCGATCATAGTGCCCCCCGCCTTGGCCCATGCGATGGCCTTGGAGATCGAAGCCCAACAGAGGGACCAGAATCACGCTCATGGACCAGATCGCCCAGGCTCGACGGCCATAGGGCTCAACAAAACCCAAACGATGGCGGCGCTGTGGCGCGTCTGCCGGGAGAAAGCGCAGGGTGGTCCCGATGACCTGCGGAAGCGCGACGCGGCCTTTCCCGCAGCGGCCAAGAAAATCCTGCAGCGACAGCTCGCTGCCAACCGCTGTGTAAGCGGCTATGCGTTTGGCTTGGTGTACGCCGCGCAGCTGACGTAAACGTCGCGCGACAGCTTTTGCCGCCTCGGCTTGTTGCCGAGGATTTAGCGCGCGACGCCTGGCGCGCAGTTCACGACGCAGTGTTGGGCGATTCACAAACACGTGTGGAGGAAAGAGGGCCCGGTTCACCGCCAGTGCCGACGCGTGTCATTGACCTTGAGACGACGTCTCAAGTGGGTGCGACACTTAACGCCATTAGGCTTTCCGCTACAAGGCGGACCTGCACACAAGCGCAAGCCCCGCTCCCGGGGTGACAAAATTGGCTCAAGGGGTTCCCGACACACTATCGAGCACCGCAGCAGAACCGGGTCTGAAATTATACTTGGGGACGCATCAATCAGCTTCAAGTTCTGCGTCAATACGCAGCTGCATCTGATGTGTACGCTCGTCGTCAGCCTCTTCCATACTGCCGTCCAGAGCAAAATCGACGCTTTGGGCGAGGTCATCCGTGGACTGACCGGCCTGATGCATCTCGCGCGCCATGTTCAAGGCCGCCATCACCGCAATGCGCTCAATGCCCAGACCGGCGGAGCGTTTGCGGATGGCGACCATGCGGTCATCCAGGTAGCGGGCCGAGGCGAGCAGCAGGTCGCGCTCGTCCTTAGGGCAAGCCACTTGGTACTCGCGGCCCATGATTTTGACCGTCAACGGCACCGAATCATGCGATTTCATGCATCACTCTCCATTTCCAGCCGTTTGATACGCTCAATCACGTTTTCCAGACGTTGGCGCAGTTCGGCGTTACGTTCATACAAATCCTGACGCTCGATACGCAGCTTGCGATTGCTTTCGCGCAGCGCGGCATGCGAGTCGAGCAGAGCATCGATACGACGCTCCAGCTTGAGCCATTGTTGTTCGGTCATCGTGGCTTACCATGCACGAAAACGTTGAGTTTAACAGGCCCATTCGCCGCTACACGCATTCCAGGTGAAACACGCCGAACCAGCCGCGCGGATCGGTGTAGCAGTCGCAGGCGCGCCAGCCGGCTTCAGCAGCCATTTCGACCACCTCGGTCGGGGTGTACTTGTGCGAATATTCGGTGCAGATCGCTTCGTCGGCGGCCATGTCGAACGTTGCGTCGGCAACCTGAATCGTCTGCGCGCAACGGCTGATCAAAAACATCTGAATCGCACCGATGTCCTCGTTCCAACGCGCTTCGTGCCGAAACATGAGTGGGTTGAAGTTGCTTTGCGCGGTGCGGTTCAGATGAGTGAGCATGTTGAGGTTGAACGCGGCGGTCACGCCGGCACTGTCGTTGTATGCGGCTTCCAGCACGTCCACGGGTTTGACCAGATCCACTCCGAGCAACAGCTCGCTGCGACCGCGTCCCCAGCGACTCAGGCGCTGCAGAAAAGCTCCGGCATGCTCGCGCGCGAAATTTCCGATGGTTGACCCCGGAAACCACACGACCGGGTCTTCAATGCCGTCAGGCAACCGCAAATCGGCGGTGAAGTCGGTGCTGACCGGACGCACACTCAGCGTCGGAAAATGTGCTTCGAGTTCCTCAGCGTACGCCAACAACTGCTTTTCGCTGATGTCGATGGGGACATATCCGGCCGGCTCATGCAACGCTTCGAGCAACAGGCGGGTTTTTAGACCGCTGCCGCTGCCGGGCTCGACCAGCCAGCGCTGAGGGCCCAGGCGCGCTGCGATGTCCGACAAGTGGGTGCGCAGAATGCTGATTTCGGTGCGCGTGGGGTAGTACTCCGGCAGTTCGCAGATCTGCTCAAACAACTGCGCGCCCCGTGCATCATAGAAATACTTCGACGGCAGGTGTTTGTCGGGCTGACTCAAGCCGTTGATCACCTCAGCTTGGACTCGGGTCAGTTGGGGCATGGGATTGGGTTGGTTCATCGCTATCGAGCCAAGCGCAGTCCGCTGATCTGCCAACGGCAATGCGGGTGAAAAAAATTGCGATAGGTCAGGCGGCTATGTCCCGGTGGGGTGAATGCAGAGCTGCCGCGCAAGACCATTTGGTTGCACATGAATTTGGCGTTGTATTCGCCCAGCGGCCCGTCGGGCGGGCGATAGCCCGGATAAGCCTGATAAGGGCTGGCCGTCCATTGCCAGACTTGCCCGAACCAGTCGTGATCAGGGAACAGGCGCGCAGCGACCTCCCATTCGCTTTCGCTGGGAAGTCGCGCGTCGGCCCAGCGCGCGTAGGCATCGGCTTCGTAAAAACTCAGATGGGCCACCGGCGTCTGTGGGTCGCGTGGGCGCTCGCCGCGCAGGCTGAACGCACGGGGCTCCGATTCATGCCAGTAAAGCGGGGATTGGATTTTCTGCCCGCGAATCCAGTCCCACCCGTCTGATAACCAGTACTTGGGGTCGCGGTAGCCGCCGTCGTCGATAAAACACTGGAACTCGGCGTTGCTGACCAAGCTCGACGCGAGTTCGCAAGCCTGGAGCCAGGTTTGGTGAGCCGGCGTTTCGTTGTCGTAGCAGAAACCGGACTGAGCGTGGCCGATTTGATACAGGCCCTCATCCAGGCTCAGCCATTCGTGCACCGCCGTGGCCGGTGTGGTCTGCGGCGCATCCGGTGCATAGACGGGATGCAGTGGATTGCAATGGAAAGCGTGTTGGATATCGGTGAGCAACAGCTCCTGATGCTGTTGTTCGTGGTTCACGCCGATTTCGGTAAGGCGCAAGAACGTTTCGCTGGCGTTCGGCAGATGCTTCAGCATGGCCGCGTCGACCGCCTTGCGATAGGTCAGCACCTGGTCGAGAGACGGTCGCGTGAGCAAGCCTCGCTGGGGGCGTGCATGACGCTCGCCAAGACTGTTGTAGTACGAGTTGAACAGATACGAATAGGCGTCGTTGTGCAGGCTGTAGTTGGGGATCAGTTCCTGCAAGACCACCGTTTCAAAGAACCAGGTGGTATGCGCCAAATGCCATTTGGCCGGGCTCGCGTCATCCATGCTCTGGATCGCACAATCTTCGGCGCTCAGTGGCGCTATCAGCGCCTCGCTGCGGGCGCGGATCTCTGGATAACGTTCAGCAAGAGGCATGACGCAATCCCGTCGGGGGATGTCCGGGCACTATAACAAAGGCTTGGCTGACGTTGATGACAGCCCTGTGGCAGGTGCGCCGGCCTGTTGGCCGGCGCACGCACGGACCTAACGCAACAGCAGGAACAGTGCGCCCTGGCCGCGATTCAGGTGCAGCAGCAGTTGCGCATCGTCGGCGCTGTTTTCCAACAGCTCACTCAGCGCGGCCATGGAATTCACCGGCTTGCGGTTAATCGAGGTGATGACATCGCCTGGGCGCAAGCCAGCTTCGGCCGCCGGGCTGCCGCGTTCCACCTCTTCAACCAGCACGCCGCCGTCGAGTTGCTCAGCCAGCGGGTGGTCCGCGGGCAGATCGCCGAGCGTTGCGCCGCGCAGGCGCGGATGATCGACGCTGCCGCTGCCTGGAATGGTGCTCTTGCCCAAGGCCAGCTTCACGCTCATGCGCTCGCCGTCGCGCAGGTAATCGATTTTCACCTTGTCGCCTTCGCGGTACAGACCAATGGCGTTCCGCAGCGCATCAAAATTGCGAATCTCCTGATCGTCGACTTTGGTGATGATGTCGCCGGATTTGAGCCCGGCGGATTCCGCAGCGGAATCTTCCAGTACCCGCGCTACCACAGCGCCACGTGCTGCATCCAAGCCAAAGGCTTTGGCCAGTTCCGGGGTCAAGTCCTGGCCGATCACCCCGAGCATGCCGCGCTTGACGCTGCCATGCTCAACGATCTGATCCATCACCGACATGGCCAGCTTGATGGGAATCGCGAAACCGATACCGACGCTGCCACCGCTGGTGGAGATGATTGCGGTGTTGATACCGACCAAACGTCCACGCAGGTCGACCAGTGCACCACCGGAGTTGCCGCGGTTGATTGACGCATCGGTCTGGATGAAGTTCTCGTAGCGATTGCCCAGGCCTGAACGGCCTTTGGCGCTGACAATGCCGGAGGTCACGGTCTGACGCAGACCAAAGGGATTGCCGATGGCGACGACGAAATCACCAACTTCCAGCTTGTCGGAATTGCCAATGTCCACCGCGGTGAGATTTTTGGATGGAATGCGCAGTACCGCCACGTCGCTGTCCGGGTCGGAGCCGACCAGTTCGGCATCCAGTTCACGGTCATCGGCCAGGCGAATCTTGATCTCGTCGGCTTGCGCGATCACGTGATGATTGGTCAGCACCAAGCCTTCTTTGGCATCCACAATGACGCCCGAGCCCAGGCCGCGGACTTCGCGTTCCGGCACGCGGTCACCGAAGAACTGGCGGAAGTTGGGGTCGTTGAAAAACGGGTGCTGGACTTGACCGGTGCCTTTGACCAGAACGTTAACCACGGCTGGTGTGACCTGTTTGAGCATAGGCGCCAGACTCGGCAATGGCTCATCAGCAACCGCCTGCGGCAGTGCCGCGTGCGCTGTGGGCATCACGATCAGACTCAGGGCTAACAGTAGGGTTTTGCGCATGGTGGTGTGTTTGTGTTGTGGGGAACGGTGCTGTGACTGAAATCTCCGCCAACGGTTCCCCGCCGATGGATCAGGCGGGGACGTCAGGGTTCAAGCTGTAGGTCGCGACGAACGAGGCTTGGTCCAGCACATGCCCTTCGAGGGCTTCGCGTAAGGCGCTGAGATCAAAGCCTTTACTCAGCCCCAGGCTCGGCGTGTCCACGGCATACACGGTGAAGTGATAGTGGTGGACCAAGGAGTCATTCCACGGCGGGCAAGGGCCGTCATAACCCAGATAGGTGCCGCCCATGTCGGGGTCGCCAGCAAACCAGCCGGTGTAATCATTCACGCCCTGGGTGCTGCCGGCGGGGCCGGGAGGGTTGTCCTTGCCTTTGGCGGTGATGCCGTCGCAGCAACTGCCGGCAGAGATGCTGGTGAGATCGGCGGGAATATCGCTGATCAGCCAATGCACAAACTCGGCGCGGGGCAGATCGGCAGGAACCATGCGGTCTTCCTGATTCACGTCATCGGGTTTGGTGGGCACGTCGGTGTCGATGCAACAGATCACGAATGAACGCGTGCCTTCGGGTGCGCCGCTCCAAGCCAGGTGCGGATTCCGGTTGGGCGCCATCTGCACATGCTGGTCAGGGTCCGGGATACAGAATGCAAACTCGCCGGGGATGGGCTGATTGGGGGTCAGGCTGTCACTGGTCAATTGCATGTCACGCTCCTTGCTATTCGCTTTGCAGTCTCAAATAGTCGTGTCGCTCAACATTGAGCGGCTTGCGGAAAACCTGCACCGCTTGCGACAGCTTTTCCGCCAAGGGTTGGCGCGTCTTGTATTCGACGCTGTAGATGTCGCGGGTTTTGAGGCTTTCCAGCAAGTAATCGTCGCTGGTTTTGATCTCGTCGATGAGACCCAGAGCCAAAGCCCGACGACCGTACCAATGTTCGCCGGTGGCAACTTTCTCCAGCTCCAGCTTGGGCCGAGTGTCGAGCAGGAACTCCTTGAACAATTCGTGCGTGTCCTGAATTTCCTCGCGGAATTTCTCGCGCGCCTTGTCGTCGTTTTCACCGAACATGGTCAGAGTGCGTTTGTATTCACCAGCCGTGATCATTTCGAAATCGATGTCGTTTTTCTTGAGCAGACGGTGGAAGTTGGGAATCTGAGCGATGACCCCAATCGAGCCCACAATGGCGAACGGTGCGGCGATGATGTGATCCGCCACGCCAGCCATCATGTAGCCGCCGCTGGCGGCAACGCGGTCGATTGAGACGACCAAACGCACGTCACGATCGCGTAGCCGACGCAGCTGTGAGGCGGCCAAGCCGTAGCTGTGGACCAGCCCACCGCCGGATTCGATCTTGACCAGCACTTCGTCCTCAGCTTTGGCGACCTGCAGGATCGCGCTGATTTCCTCACGCAGGTTGTCCACCGCGCTGGCGCGCAGGTCGCCATCAAAATCAAGCACGAACAATTTGGGATGCGCTGGCGGTTTTTTCCCTTGTTTGGCTGCTTTGGCTTCGGCTTTCTGCTCCTTCTTTTTCTGCTTTTGCTGTGCTTTGGCCTCGTCGTTGCTGAGCAATTCCTGGTTCAGGATGTCACTCATCGTTTCGTAACGGCGATTGATGTTCTTGATTTCGAGTTGCTCGCTCATCTGCTCGCGCATCTGACGCACCAGCGTCAGCACGGTGCCAACAACAAACACGATGGCGGCAACCAAAGTCACGGCCTTGGCCAGAAACAGGCCGTATTCGACAAGAAATTCAGACATGCGTTATCCGATGGGGATGGGGATATTAGAGGTTGCCTAGGCGAGGCTTAAGCAGTTTGGCGAGCGCATCAATATGGGCAGGCGCATCATTGAGTGCGGGAATGTAAGTCAATTTTCGGCCGCCCGCTGCGCAAAAAGTTTCTGCTGCCTGTATGCGGATTTCTTCCAGCGTTTCAAGACAATCGGCTGGAAAGCCTGGGCAAATCACATCGACCTCGCGTAAACCATCGCGCGCCCAGCGTTCGAGGGTTGGTTCGGTATACGGCTGCAGCCAGACCTGTTTGCCAAAGCGGCTTTGGTAGCTCAGGGCCCAGTCGCCGTCACCCAGCTCCAGCGCGTCTGCCAAGGCCCTTGCGGTGGCTTCGCACTGCGACTGATACGGATCACCCAGTTCGACATTGCGTTGCGGCAAACCGTGAAAGCTCATGAGCAGACGTTCGCCGCGACCCTGAGTCTTCCAATGTTGCTGTACCGAATTGGCCAGAGCGCCGATGTAACCCGGATCGGTGGCGTAATCGGCAATCCATTGCAGCGCCGGCATGGCGCGGCGTTGGCGGTAGATGTCGGCAATGCGGTCGAACACGGTCGCGCTGGTGGTGGCCGAAAACTGCGGATACAGCGGCAGTACGATGACTTCGCCGCAACCCTGCTCGCGCAGATTGTCCAGACCATCCTGCAGAGATGGGCGACCATAACGGTACGCCGTTTCGACCGGGCACATCAGTTGCTGACGCAGGCCATCGGCGATTCGTTGGGTGTAAACCGCCAGGGGCGAGCCGTCTTCCATCCATATCGATGCATAGTTGTGCGCGACCCGCCGACAGCGCAGCGGCAGAATCAGGCCAAACAGCAGCGGGCGCCACAACAGCGCGGGGATTTCGACCACGCGAGAGTCACTCAAAAACTCCGCCAGATAGGTACGCACCGCTGCCGCGGTTGGCGCTTGTGGAGTGCCCAGGTTGACCACCAGCACTCCGCGATTTGCCGCCATGTTCAGACCTCTTTGATGTCACCACTGTCGAGTCGCCGGAAATAATCTTTGTAGGCACCCATGGCTTTCGAGCCCAGCACCACCATAACCGGCACGTTAATCGCCAGCATGAAACCGATGGCGACGGTGGATATGGTATCGATCTCGGCTGCAGTGCGGATGAAACCCAGGCAGGTGATGACGATTAAGGCGCACCAAGCCACCCGAAAAGGCACAATCAGTCGGTTACCGGAGAGGTAAACCATGCCCTGCTCGCCATAGTAGCTCCAGGTGATCATGGTGGATATCGCGAACAGCCAGATCGTGATCGTGACCATCCAGCGACCGAGACCGTCAAAACCGGTATCAAAGGCGCGCGCAGTCAAGGTTGATGCAGGGAGGTTTTCATACAGGCCGGCATCAACCAGCACGGGTTGAGATGCGCTGCTGACGGGGCGCCAAACAATGCTCAGGGCGTCATTGTTGGCCTGGATCTGACCGAACAAGCGGCTGCGCATCGGGCGGCCGTCGGCCTGCATGGTCTCGGTCACAACAAAGACCGTGTCGCCGTCATTCCAGGGACCGCTGGGTGCCTGTTCGATGGCTGGAGCCCAACCGGCACTGCTGGATACGGTGGAGGGAACGTTGTCCCATTCTCCGGCCGGTCCGCGTTGCCAGACCCCACTGGACAGGATGACGAAAGCTGTCAGCGTGCACACCACCAGGGTGTCGATAAAAGGTTCCAGCCCGCCGACCACACCTTCTGTGACCGGCTCTTTGGTTTTGACCGCAGAGTGGGCGATGGGCGCGCTGCCCAGACCGGCTTCGGAGGAAAACAGGGCGCGCTTCATGCCAAAGATAAACGCAGAGCCGACGCCAGCGCCGACGAATGCGCCGGACGCTTCAGCCGGGCTGAATGCGCTGGAAAAGATCAGGCGCACAATATCCGGCAGCATATCGGCATTTTTGCCAATGACGAACAGCCCGCACAGGATGTAGATGCCGCACATCAAGGGCACCAGGGTGCCGGCAAAGCGACCGATACGTTTGATCCCGCCGAGGATGACCAAGCCGACCAGCACTGCCATAACCACGCCGGAAATCCAGGTTGGTACGCCAAAATAGCTGCGCGTGGTTTCGGCAACGCTCCAGGCCTGAAACATATTGCCGCCGGTCAGCGCGAACAGGATCAGCGGTAAGCAGAACAGCGCGCCAATCAGGCTGGCGAGTTTACCCAGTTGCGGAAAGGCTTCGCGCAAACCGCTGCGGGCGACCCACATGGTGCCGCCGTGCGGATTCTCCGGCTTGTCGGTGTTGCGGTAGAGCATGGCCAGGGTGACTTCCGTGGTCTTGATCGCCATGCCAGCGAAACCGACCATCCACATCCAGAACACCGCGCCCGGGCCGCCGAGTTCCACCGCGATGGCCACGCCTGCGATATTGCCCAAGCCGACGGTGGCCGAGAGCGCCGCGGACAAAGCCTGAAAATGCGAGATCGCGCCCGGACCGTTTTTGCTGTCCCAGCGCCCGCTGATCAGTCCAATGCCATGTGTCAGCGAGCGGTACTGGCAGAACCCACTCCAGAACGTGAACAACACCCCCACGCCGAGCAGGGTGAGCAGCACCGGCACGGAAAGCATGATGCCGTTGATAGCGTCGAACGCTTGCATTAAGGCTTGCATGTCAGATCAACCCTGCAATCAGGACCCAAGCGATACCCAACGGCGCAACAATGCGACAAATGAACAGCCAGACTCCCGCCAGCGGGAAGGGCACTTCACCCTGGTTGGTGATTTCCGCCACGGCGCGTGGGCCCAGCACCCAGCCGACGAACAAGGCCGTGAACAGCCCGCCCAGCGGAAGCAGCAGATCTGTCAGCTGCGCGGCCCAGTCGAGGAACGATTGACCACCAAACACTAGCGATTCGACGGCACCCTGAGACAGGGCGGATGGGATGCTCAGGGCCAGACAGATCAGCGCCGAAATCACGACCGCCCGGTTGCGTGTGAGCTTCTTCTCATCCACCAAGTAGGACACCACCACCTCTAGCAGCGATACGGCGGACGTCAGCGCGGCAACGAAGAGCAGGCTGAAAAACACGAAGCCGAAAATGGCCCCGGCTGGCATCTGGGCGAACACCACGGGCAGAGTGATGAAGGTCAAACCCGGCCCTGCCGATGGGTCGAGAGAGTAGGCAAACACCGCAGGCAGAATCATCAATCCGGCGAGCAACGCGACCAAGGTGTCCAAGCCGATGACCATGAATGCGGCCCCGGGCAGACGCTCGGAGCGCGACAGGTAAGAGCCGTAGGTGATCAAAGCGCCCATGCCCAGCGACAATGAAAAAAAGGCTTGGCCAATGGCCGCGGTGAAGGTCGCCCCGGTGACTTTGGAGAAGTCCGGCTTGAGGTAGAAGGCCAAACCTTCTTCGGCGCCATCGAGTGTCACAGCCCGCGCGACCAGAATGAGCAGCATCACGAACAAGGCCGGCATGAGGAGGCGTGAGGCCCGTTCAATACCTTGGCCGATACCGCCGATCACCACCGCGCAGCAGCTCAGCATAAACAGGAAGGCGGTCACCACCGTCCAAAAGCCATCGCCAATGTAGTTGGTGAAGACCGCCGCGATTTCCTTGCTGTCCGTTGTGGCCAGATGGCCGTCGAGCGTGAACATCAGATAGGCGATGGTCCAGCCCGCAACGACAATGTAGAACGACAGGATGATGAAGCCTGTGGCCACGCCCAGATAACCGACCAAAGGCCAGGCTCCGCCGGCCAAGGCCTTAAATGCGCCAACCGGATTCTTTTGCGTCATTCGGCCTATCGCCATTTCCGCGATGACCAGCGACAAGCCAAAGATCAGAATGAAGGCCAGGTACAGGAGAAGGAACGCACCGCCACCGTTTTCACCGGTGACGTATGGAAACTTCCAGATATTCCCCAGCCCCACGGCGGAACCCGCCGCGGCCATAACAAAGCCGAATCGGCTGCCCCAATTTTCGCGAGATTGCATGTAATCCGCCTAATGTCCCCAAGCGACAAGGATAGCTAAAACACCCGGTCTGTTAGCAATAGGCATGCCTGATCGCGATATACCGAATGTTTTTCCGCAGGCTCACGGATTGAGCCTGACGCGGCGGATAGTGGTCAGCAAACCCCATCAAGGAGAGTGATGTGATGACCCTGCGAGATTTCTTGCTGATTCAGAACAGCGATGCCGTGGCGCAGCATTTGCGCTGGTTGTCTGGCGCGTCTTTCCTGCTGTTCTTTATGGCGGGCGAAGATGGCCAGGTTGTTGTGCAGGCCAGTTTTTTGCTGCTGGGTGCTGCGCTTTGGGGGGCATCTGAAATTGTGCCCGGTCTGGTCAGCGAAGTGCGGCGTCGGCGTCAGGCTGTCGCGCGTGGCGCACGACAGCCTGGGCCGATCAATTGGCCGGAAAAGCCGTCCAGCCCCGGCTCCAGTCGCGGCGGTCGCCCGGGCGCACCGCGCCGAAATACGTCGCGCTCTCGTCCCAGAACTCTCCCTGGGGGAGCGGCGAGGGCTTGATCGCATAATTGATCTGAGCGGGGTTGAAGCGCGGTTGATACATATCGCGGGCTTGGTCGCTCAAACCTGTCGAGGCGACGAACTCCAGGCGTTGAGCGTGGAAGTAGCTGCCCTCAGAAAAGCCGCCATCGTCATCCTGTGGGCCACTTTCCTCGGGGAAGGCTTGCGCGGCATCGCTACCCGCCACGATGAGGCTGGCAAAGCTCAGCTCGCCATCACGAATGAGGCGCGCCACCGGCTCGTCTCGCAGGTCGATCAATTCGGTGGTGAAACCGTCAATCAAGACATTGTAAAAGTGGCCGCCACTGCCGCGGCGCACGGTCATGACGCGGTGGCGTTTTTGACCCTGCGGGTCGGAGATCACGGTCACGTTGTAAAACTGCGGCTGTGAACGCGGCAGTGCATCCATATCGGCTTTGAAATTGTCGCCTTCGAATGCGTTGTCACCGCGGTCGGGATGCATTCGGATGATCAGGTTCTGCACCCGTCCCGTCCAGCCCATGTCCCAGTCGAAGGCATCATCATCGGCGCCGGTGACCACGATGTTTTTCAGATCCACAGTGCCACCGAAAACCTCCACGCCGTCGTCCAAGCCCATATGGACCTGGACGTTGCGCACGATGGTACCGTCACCACAACCACCCAGAGTTAATCCATTGAGTTCATTGTCTTTGGAGATTTCAAACCCGGCGAACTCGATGCGTACGAAATCCAGCACGCCGCAGCTGTTGTTGATGTCGCTGCCGCCAAAGTCGCCGCGACTGTCGTTGCGCTCAATGCCCTCGACGTGGGCGTCGCGGTTGACGGGCGCATTGCCCAGCAAGACCAATCCACCCCAATCGCCCGCTGCGCGTTTGCCGAGGGTTCGTCCGCTGGTGAACACAATCGGTTGATCAACGCGACCGCGGGCATGAATGCTGGCATCGCGTGTGATGATCAACGCTGAGCCGGTTTGTCCACGAATCGTGACACCCGGTTCAATGGTCAGGCGGGCGTTCGACTCAACAAATGTCAGGCTGTTGAGGATGTAGGTGTTGCCACTTGTCCAAACGGTGTCCTGCAGGATGTTGTCGTTGATCTGAATTGTGCGTGGCGCATCCGACGAATCAGCAAACCACAAGCCGCCGGCAATCAAAGCCACGGCGAACAGACCCAGCACAAGCATCCACGGCAACGCGCGTTTGCGGCTGGCGCTGCGTCCGCCGCCGCCACCCGCGCCCATGGAGATGCCGCCAGACTGGGTCAATGTGGTCGTCGCGTGTGACGAGCCGTTCGGCGCGGCCTCGCGCAGGCCGCCTTTGAGATTCAACGTGCGCAAGTCAGTCGCAAGATCTCGCAGCGCGGCGTCGTTTGAGCGCTCTGCTTTGGCCAGAATGCCGTCGCGATAGACCTGGTCGCTGAGCAGCATGCTGAAATGCACGAAGGGCATCCCTTGTGCCGTGTGCTTGTCGGAGAGTCGTTTGAGTTCCCACAGTCGGGTAACGGCTTCGGCGCGGCGGGTGGATTCTGGCTCTGCCATGGCGATGGAATTGCAGATGCAAATGAGCCGGCAGCATAGGAGGGGAGTGTGACAGCTTTGTTGCGGTGCACCAGGTGGCAGGCAAAGAAAAGCCGCAGAGCGGTTGCCCGAGCTGCGGCTTGAGGTTTGCGTGACCGCGGATGCGGCCGACCGACTTAGGCGCGTTCGATGATGGCTGCGACGCCCATGCCGCCTGCGGTGCAGATTGAAATCAGACCGCGACCGCCTTTGTTTTCGTCCAGGATCTTGGCCAGTGTGGCAACGATACGCGCGCCGGTGGCACCGAACGGGTGACCCACCGCCAAGGAACTGCCTTTGACGTTGAGCTTTTCACGCGGAACCGCACCCAGCGGCTTGTCCTTGCCTAGGTATTCTTTGCAGAAGCGCGGGTCTTCCCAAGCTTTAAGAGTGCACAGCACCTGCGCAGCAAACGCCTCATGGATTTCGAAGAAGTCGATGTCGTCGAAGGTCAGGCCCATGCGATCCAGCATGTTCGGCACGGCCTGGGCCGGTGCCATCAACAGACCTTCGGCGCCACGCACAAAGTTGTCGCGACTTTCGTTGCCGTTGACGAAGTCCACAGCGGCCGTCTGGCCGGTGATGAAATACGCCAGCACGGGGAGCTTGTTCTTCTTGGCGTAGTCTTCCGAGCACAGGAACACCGCAGCCGAACCATCCGTGAGCGGCGTCGAGTTGGCCGCGGTGAGCGTCGCAGCATCGGACTTGGAGAAGCAGGGCTTCAGAGTGGCCAGCTTTTCCAGCGAGGTGTCGGGGCGCATGTTGTTGTCACGTTGCACACCGTTGCACGGGAAGACCAGATCATCGAAGAATCCAGCGTCGTATGCCGCTGCGGCTTTCTTGTGGCTTTCAAAAGCCAACTGATCCTGATCTTCACGGGCGATGCCCCAGGCCTGAGCCATGTCTTCGCAGCTCTGGCCCATGGACTTGCCGGTGCGCGCTTCCGCGTTCTGCGGAATGTTCGGCACCACATGTTTGGGGCGAATCTTGGCCAGCGCCTTGGCCCGCTCGGCACCGGTCTTGGCGCGGTTCACTTCCATGAAGATCTTGCGCAGGCCTTCGTTGACACCAACCGGTGCATCAGAAGTGGTGTCGGTGCCGGCAGCGATACCGCACTCGATCTGGCCCAGCGCGATCTTGTTTGCGACCAGCATCACCGTTTCCAGTGAGGTGCCGCAGTACTGGCCCACATCGTAGGCCGGCGTTTCGTTGGCCAGCTTGGATTCCAGCACTGCCTCGCGGGTCATGGTGTCTTGCGGGTTGAGCTTAAGCACGGTGCCGCCAGCCACTTCGCCAAGAACCTTGCCGCCCAGATTGTATTTGTCGGCCAGCGCATTGATCGCGGCGGTGAGCATCTGGTGGTTGGACAGCTTGGCATACGCCGTGTTGGAACGGCAGAAGGGGATACGAGCGCCGCCGACAATGGCGACTTTGCGAACGGATGTCATATGAGGAGTACTCCAGTGAGAGCTTTGCGCTGCAGTGCACAATTGTGCGCAAACCCTACGGGATTTGCCACGCTGAATCAAGAAAAACATACGCTGGCGTATGTTGTGGCTTCGGCATGCGGAGCGAGGCAAGCGTAGACTGCGCGATCCTTTGATAACGCGAGGTTTGCTTGCCATGGCGCTTTCCCGAATATTGTTTGGGGTTGTGCTCGCGAGTACAGTCAGTTTTTCCGCCCAGGCGGACTGGCGTGACTGGATGCAACAGCTCGGCAAGGTGCTTGGTGAGAATCCACAGGCGGTTTCGGCTCTGGATCAGACCGAAGTGGTCGCTGGATTGCGCGAAGCGCTGCGTATCGGTGCGCACAACGCGATATTGCAATTGGGTAAGCCCGATGGCTTCTTGAGCAATCCGCAGGTGAAAGTGCCCTTGCCACCCACGCTGGCGAGTACGGAGGAACAGCTGCGCAAGCTTGGCATGGGCAGCGCGTTGGACAGCTTCTCGCTCAGTCTCAATCGTGCGGCTGAGCAGGCGGTGCCTGAAGTGGCCGATATTTTTTCCCAGGCGATCCAGAATCTCACCATTCAAGATGCGATGGAGATATTGAACGGCCCCAATGATGCGGCGACCCAGTATTTCCGGCGCTCCAGCGAGGAATCGCTAAGGCAACGCATAGGCCCCTTGGTGGCGCAAGCTACAGATCAGGTTGGGGTGACTCAGCTGTACAAGTCCATGAGCAAGCAGGCCGGGCCATTGGCCAGCATGCTCCTCGGCCCTTCCGGAGATCTGGATGGCTTTGTGACCGACAAGTCGCTGGATGGCCTGTTTCACGTGATAGCGGGCGAAGAAGAGCGGATCCGCAGCAATCCGGCAGCGCGAGGCAGTGAACTGCTGCGCAAAGTATTCGGCGCACAGTAGTCAGAGCCAGAGTGCGACAGAAAAAAGTTTGCAAAAACCCCTTGAAAGGCGTCGTCTGACCCCCAACTTGGCACTCACCTGGGGAGAGTGCTAAATACCCTGCGTATACGTATATCAGCTTAACAAGCTGTTTTTATTGATTTATTTTGTTCTTCGTTAGGAGATCGAACACATGAGTTTGCGTCCTCTGCACGATCGCGTGATCGTCAAACGCCTGGAAGAAGAAACCACGTCGCCGGGCGGCATCGTGATTCCGGATACCGCAACCGAAAAACCGTCGCGTGGCGAAATCGTGGCTGTCGGCAACGGCAAAGTTCAGGACAGCGGTGAAGTCCGTGCGCTTGACGTCAAAGTTGGCGACAAGGTTCTGTTCGGCAAGTACTCGGGTACCGAAGTCAAAGTCGACGGCGAAGAACTGCTCGTCATGCGCGAAGACGACATCATGGCGGTTGTTGAGTAAGAGCTTCCTCCTGAGACTGTCGCGCGCTGCTGCTGGTGAAAAGCCGCCACTTCTGCGTTGGAAGCCTTGACCATAGCGCTGCTATGGCCGGCGGCTCCCGCCTTGAATTGCCAACTTCTCCCCGCGCAGCCTTCACGCGCCACTCTCATCCGGAATCTCTGAGCTTCCGTACGTGATTACTGATTACAGATAAAGACTTAAGGAAACGAAAATGGCTGCTAAAGAAGTCAAATTCTCCGACAGCGCCCGGCAGAAAATGCTCAAGGGCGTCAACACCCTGGCCAATGCGGTCAAGGTGACACTGGGGCCGAAGGGCCGCAATGTGGTGCTGGACAAGTCGTTCGGCGCCCCGACCGTGACCAAGGACGGTGTGTCCGTGGCCAAGGAAATCGAACTGGAAGACAAGTTCGAGAACATGGGTGCACAACTGGTCAAGGAAGTGGCTTCCAAGACTTCGGATATCGCCGGTGACGGCACCACCACCGCAACCGTGCTGGCCCAGGCCATTCTGCGCGAAGGCGTGAAGGCTGTGTCCGCTGGCATGAACCCGATGGACCTGAAGCGCGGTATCGACAAAGCGGTTATTGCTGCTGTTGAAGAACTGCACACGCTGTCCAAGCCTTGCGATGACTCCAAAGCCATCGCCCAGGTTGGCACCATCTCGGCCAACTCCGACGAAGGCATTGGCAAGAAGATTGCCGAAGCCATGGACAAAGTCGGCAAAGAGGGTGTGATCACCGTCGAAGAAGGCTCGGGTCTGGAAGACGAGCTGGATGTGGTTGAGGGTATGCAGTTCGACCGCGGCTATCTGTCGCCCTACTTCGTGACCGACCAGCAGGCTATGCAGGTCGAGTTGGAAAATCCGCTGATCCTGCTGCACGACAAGAAGATCTCCAACATTCGTGATCTGCTGCCGCTGCTGGAAGGCGCTGCCAAGTCCAGCCGTCCGCTGCTGATCGTGGCTGAAGACGTTGAAGGCGAAGCGTTGGCGACCCTGGTGGTCAACAACATGCGCGGCATCGTCAAGGTCTGTGCGGTCAAGGCCCCGGGCTTCGGCGACCGTCGCAAAGCCATGCTCGAAGACATCGCTGTCCTGACCGGCGGCACGGTGATCTCCGAAGAGATGGGCATGCAGCTGGAAAAAGCCACCCTGGATCAGCTTGGCCAGGCCAAGAAGATTCAGGTCACCAAGGAAAACACCACCATCGTCGATGGTGCGGGTTCCTCGGAAGGCATTCAGGGCCGTATCTCCAGCATTCGTGCGCAGATCGAAGAATCCTCCTCGGATTACGACCGTGAGAAACTGCAAGAGCGCGTAGCCAAGCTGGCTGGCGGTGTTGCGGTGATCAAGGTTGGCGCGGCCACCGAAGTGGAAATGAAAGAGAAGAAAGCACGCGTGGAAGACGCGCTGCACGCAACCCGTGCTGCCGTTGAAGAAGGCGTGGTGCCTGGCGGTGGTACCGCTTTGATCCGCTGCCTGCCGGCGCTGATCAGTCTCAAGGGCGACAATGCGGATCAGGATGCCGGTATCGCGATTCTGCGCCGTGCCATTGAAGAGCCGCTGCGCCAGATCGTGACCAACTCCGGCGCGGAAGCCTCGGTTGTGGTCGCTGAAGTGTCCAAGCAGACCGGCAACGCGGGTTACAACGCTGCCACCGGTGAGTTCGGTGACATGATCGAGCTGGGCATTCTGGACCCGACCAAGGTGACCCGCAGCGCGCTGCAGCATGCTGCGTCGATCTCCGGACTGATGATCACCACCGAAGCGATGGTGGCGGAAGTGCCGAAGGAAGACGCACCGGCTATGCCGGGCGGCGACATGGGCGGCATGGGCGGTATGGGCGGCATGATGTAAAGCCGTCTGAGTCTGCCCAGACCCGACCAATAAAAAACCCCGCCATGTGCGGGGTTTTTTTATATCTGTGAATCAGGCTTGGTCAGTCGGCATGGCCTGCGCGAGCGGTGGGTCAACGCGCACCGAGAAAGGCATGGTGATTTCGTACACCACCCCGCCCATTCCAAACGTGACTCCAGTGCCGTCGCGCAGGCCACGTTGGTTGGAGACATACAAACGCCGCCCATCCGGCGAGAAGGCCGGGCCCGTAACCTCGGTTGCGTTGGTGCCGTCGGCAGGACCGGGCAGCCGCAGCAACGGAATGGTACGACCATCGGGCAAAAGCACCATGGCGCGCATATCACCGCCGTCTTCAACCACAACCATCTCGCCATCCAAGGTCATGCAGATGTTGTCGACGCCAGCCATTGGCGGTTCGTCTGGATCGACCGGTGAACCGATCGGGCCGTCGGCCGGGTTGTAGATGCTTTCAATGGTGCCGCCCAGCGTGTCGATGGCCCAGATGTTGTCGTCGCTCTTGGTCGAGAAGAAGATGAAACCGTTGAGGTGCCAGACCCCTTCGTTGCCGGCGAAAATCGTGGTTTCGTCCTGGTAGACCTGCGGTTGCGGTGTGCCGTCGTCAATTGCATCAACCCAGCGGATGGGGGTTGGACCACTGCGCGCAGCGTCCAGACCCGCGTCGACTGCCAGCGCTTGCAGCTTGCCCTGAGCCATGTCGGGGCGACCGCCATCGGGCCAGGCGTCTGCGCTGAACACGGTGCGGTAGAAGCGGTCGGAGCCGGAAATGTCCTCGGTGTGATAGATCGCGCGTCCGGCCTCGTCAATGGCGACCATTTCATGCGCTTTGCGCCCGAAGCGGTCGAGTCGGCGCGGCTCGCCACCATCACGCAGCGGGCTGCATTCAAACATGTACCCGTCGGCGATTTCCTCACCATTGATCCACGTGCCCCAGGGGGTTGCACCGCCGGAGCAGTTGGTGGTGGTGTTGCGCTGAACCGGGTAGGCGTCTATCAGATTGCCATCCTTGTCGAAACGCAAGGCGCTGACGCCGCCGGAAAACGGCAGCACCAAGGGGATTTCCCCCAATGGCAGCAGCCCCGAAACCGGCCCGGTCACGGTGCCCAGCGCTTCCACCGTTTCGCGCGTGGTGAGTTCAGACAAAACCGGAATCTCAGGCAGAAAACCGAACAGGGTGGTGGCATCTCGCGCTTCGGAGTTGGACAGGTAGATCCAGCCGCCATCGTCGGTGCGAAACATGCCGCCGCCGTCTGGGTCGGAATGCCACAGGAAATCGGGTTGCGAAGCAATGGGCGGCTGGCCATGCTCGGCGACCACGCGGGAGGTGAAGCCAGCCGGTAGCTGCACACCGTTTTCATCCGGCTCCAGCAGCGGACCAATATTCTCGAAGGCGCTGCGGAAGTTGGGGTCGCGGCCGCCGCCCGTGCCCAGGCCCAGGCCGCCATTCGAGTTGCATGCAGTCAGCCAACTGGCCAGCGGCACGCTACCGGCGGCAAACAGCATGTTGCGCAGGAACAGGCGGCGCGGCAGGCCTTGCTGGGCAATCTCGGCGAGTATCGGGTTAGGCGTCCTAGACATCGTGGGTCCTCATTCTGGTTTCGATCGTGGCGCGGCTTATACCGCGTTCTTGTTGTACGTATATGACGCAGTATAGACGCCACAAGGGCCGGCCAAAACAGAGATTCGGCGCCACCTCTGAGCCGGACGCAAAAAAGCGGGCCGAAGCCCGCTGTGTTTTTGCTTGCGTCTTACTTGAGCAGGATGAACTTTGCGTTGCGGCTTAGGGTCTTGTCGCCAATGCCTTTGACCAGGGTCAGCTGTTCGGCTGACTCAAACGCGCCGTGGTCATCACGAAACTCGACGATACGCTGGGCAATCGCCGGGCCAACCCCGTGCAGCTCCTGATCCAGCGTGGTTGCGTCGGCGGTGTTGATGTTGACCGGGCCGGCAAAAGCCGGAGCGGCGATAAGAGCGGCAAAGCTGATGCTGGCGCGGGTGATGGATTTGATCATGGTGTTCTCCTTGGTTTGACGAAGTCGGGCCGTATGCCCTTGCTCTTCAGATACGCACCGAGGTGATCAATCCGGACACACCTGTGGGAAAGATTTATTGATCGCGCAAAACAGCCCGGGCGGCATTGCGTCCTGGCAAGCCGCTGACGCCACCGCCAGGGTGTGCGCCGGAGCCGCACAGATACAGGCCCTGAATGGGACTGCGGTGATCGGCCCAGCCGGGAGCCGGGCGCAGGCTCAAAAGCTGCGAGGGTGTCATCGCGCCGTGGAAAATGTTGCCGCCGGTGAGCCCGAATTCACGCTCCAGATCCGGTGGGGTGAGCACCTGGCGATGCAGCACATGCTGAGAAAAGCCCGGCGCGAAGCGGTCGATTTCGGCCAAGCAGGTGTCGGCAAAGAGAGCGCGCTGGCTGTCCCAGTCGCAATCGCGTAGGGCATACGGTGCGTACTGCACGAACAATTGCACGATGTGATGGCCGGGCGGCGCCAAGCTGTCATCCAGAGCGCTGGGGATGGTCATTTCGATCAGCGGATGGGGGCTGAATTGACCATATTTGGCCGCGTCAAAGGCGCGTTCGATCGCCTCCATGCTGGGGCCAATGTGGATGGTGCCGCGATGTTGCGGGCCGGGTTTGTCGCTGCCGGGGCAGGCGCTGAAATCGGGTAGGCGCGACACCGCGAGGTTGATCTTGGCACTGGCGCTGCTGTAGTCGATGGCGGAGACGGCCTGGTGAAAACCATCGGGCAGGGCGTTGGATGCCAGGAGGTGTCGGAAGGTCACCTCCGGTGTGGCGTTGGACAGCACCACCGGGGCCGTCAGCACCCGGCCATCGCTGAGCCGCACGCCGCTGACGCGGCCGGCCTTGTGTTCGATCTGCGCGACGCTGACGCCGGTGTGGATCGTCACCCCGCGCTCGCGCGCGCTGGCGGCCAGGGCCTGGCTGATTGCGCCCATTCCTCCCGCGGCGTAGCCCCACACCCCGCGGCTGCCACCGGCATGGCCCATCACATGGTGCAGCAGGACATACCCGGTGCCGGGTGTGGACGGCGCAGCCATGGCCCCGATCACACCATCGGTAGCTAATGTCGCTTTGAGGACATCGGATTCGAACCAGCGATCCAGGACCTGGGTGGCGGAATCCAGCAACAGCCGCATGGCCGGGGCCTGATCTTCGCCCAGCTTGGCCAATGCGCGGCGCAGGCGCAGAGTGCCGAGCAGATCGCTGATGCGGCGGCTCAGAGGCTGGCGGCGCCAGCTTGGCGGCAGCGGCAGCAAGGCTGGAACCGGGTTGTCGAGGATCGGCTCCAGGGCTTCGGCCACGCGGGTCAGAAAGGCTTCATAGCGTGGGAAGGCCTGCGCGTCTTTGCGTGAGAACTGACTGATCTGCTGCTGGTTTTGCGCGCTGTCGCGACCCAGCATCAAGTAGCGCCCGTCGGGAAGTGGGGTGAACGAGGCGGGATCACGCGCAATCATGCGGTAGCCGTGACGGGCCAGCTCCAGATCCTTGATGATGTCCGGCGCTAGCAGACTCACCAGATAGCTGCAGATTGAAGCTTTGTAGCCCGGGGCCAGTTCTTCGGTGACACAGGCGCCGCCGACCACGCTGCGCCGTTCCAGAACGGTCACCCGGCGACCGGCAGCAGCCAGATAGGCTGCCGCGGTCAAGCCGTTGTGTCCGGCGCCGATGATGATGACATCAGAATCGTGCACCGGATGCTCTCCTTACATATTGCGTCGGTACTGGCCGCCCACTTCAAACAGCGCATTGGTGATCTGGCCCAGCGAACAGACACGCGCGGCATTCATCAACTCGGCGAAGATGTTACCGCGTGCAATACACACTTGCTTGAGTTGGGCCAGTGCCTCAGGGGCCTGTTCGGCATGGCGGCTGTGGAAGGCTTGCAGGCGTTCGATCTGCTCGTCTTTTTCCGCATCGGTGGAACGGGCCAATTCCAGTGTGGTGTCCTGTGGTCCTTCGTCATCTTTGGGATTGCGGAAGGTGTTGACCCCCACCACCGGCAGTTCACCGGAGTGTTTCAGATGCTCGTAGTGCATCGATTCCTCCTGAATCTTGCCGCGTTGATAGCCGGTTTCCATCGCGCCGAGCACGCCACCACGTTCGGAGATGCGCTCAAACTCAGCCAGGACCGCTTCTTCCACCAGTTCGGTCAGCTGGTCGAAGATAAACGCGCCCTGATTGGGATTTTCATTCTTGTTGACGCCCCATTCCTTGTTGATGATCAACTGGATCGCCAAGGCGCGACGCACCGATTCCTCGGTCGGCGTGGTGATCGCCTCGTCGTAGGCATTGGTGTGCAGCGAGTTGCAGTTGTCGTACAACGCAATCAGCGCCTGCAAGGTGGTGCGGATGTCGTTGAAGTCGATTTCCTGGGCGTGCAGTGAGCGACCGGAGGTTTGAATGTGGTACTTCAACATCTGGCTGCGCGCATTGGCGCCGTACTTCTCACGCATCGCCACCGCCCAGATGCGCCGCGCGACCCGGCCCATGACCGAATATTCCGGATCCATGCCGTTGGAGAAGAAAAATGACAGGTTGGGGGCGAAGTCGTTGATGTCCATGCCCCGCGCCAGATAGCTCTCGACGAAGGTGAAGCCGTTGGACAGGGTGAAGGCCAGTTGCGAAATCGGGTTGGCCCCGGCTTCGGCGATGTGATAGCCGGAAATCGACACCGAGTAGAAATTGCGCACTTCGTTGGCGATGAAGTATTCCTGGATATCGCCCATGCATTTGAGGGCGAACTCGGTCGAGAAGATGCAGGTGTTCTGGCCCTGATCTTCTTTGAGAATATCGGCCTGCACGGTACCGCGCACGCTGCGCAGGGTTTGCGCTTTAATGGTCTCGTATTCCTCGGCCCTGGGTTGCCGCCCTTCGGCTTCGACAAAAGCCTCGACCTGCTGATCGATCGCCGTGTTGAGGAAGAACGCCAGGATCGTCGGTGCCGGGCCGTTGATGGTCATCGACACGGAGGTGGTCGGAGCGCACAGGTCGAAACCGGCGTACAGATCTTTCATGTCATCCAGGGTGGCGATGGACACCCCGGAATTGCCGACCTTGCCGTAGATATCCGGGCGCGGGTCTGGGTCTTCGCCGTACAGCGTGACCGAATCAAACGCGGTGGACAGACGCGCTGCCGGCATGCCTTCGGACAGGTAGTGAAAGCGTTTGTTGGTGCGGATCGGGCCGCCTTCGCCGGCGAACATGCGCGCCGGATCTTCACCTTCCCGGCGGAATGGAAAGACGCCGGCGGTGTAGGGGAAGCGTCCGGGCAGGTTTTCCTTGTACAGCCAGTTGAGCAGATCGCCGTCATCGGAAAATTTCGGCAGGGCCACTTTCGGAATCTTGGTGCCAGACAGCGATTCGCGGGTCAGGGCGACGGAAATCTGCTTGTCGCGCACACTATAGGTAAAGCTGTCGCCGCTGTAATTCTCGACGGTTTGCGGCCAGTCTTCGAGCAAACGCCGGGACTCCGCATTCAGATGGTCATCACGTTTCTTGAGCTGGTGCTCCAGCGCCTCGGTGGGTTCGCCGGCGTGATCCAGCATGCGTTTGGCTTCGCGCAGTTGCTGGCGTTCGCGGGCGATCTGAGCCTGATGATCAGCGTGTTTTTTGTAGCCGCGCACGGTGTCGGAAATTTCCGCCAGATAGCGGATGCGCGCGCCCGGTACCAGCGCATCGCTTTTGCTCGACATTGTGGTGTCGGGCTGGGCCAGTTGGCCTTCCGGCAGCTCCAACTGATGTTTGGCCAGTTGTTCTTTCAGGGCGAAATACAGTGCGGTGACGCCGTCGTCGTTGAAGCGCGCAGCGATCGTGCCGTAGGCCGGCATGGCGTCGGTCGGGCGATCGAATGCAACCTGATTGCGCTGCATCTGCTTGCGCACATCACGCAGGGCGTCTTCGGCACCGCGACGGTCGAATTTGTTGATGGCCACGACATCGGCGAAGTCCAGCATGTCGATTTTCTCGAGCTGGCTGGCGGCGCCGAATTCCGGGGTCATCACGTACATCGAAACATCGGCGATCTCGACCACGGCGGCGTCGCCCTGACCAATCCCCGCGGTTTCGGCCACGATGAGGTCAAAGCCGGCAGCCTTGCAGGCCGCAATCGCGCCGGGCAGGGCTTTTGACACTTCCATGCCGCCTTCGCGCGTGGCCAGCGAGCGCATGAAGATTTTGAATTCGCCGTCGCGACTCTTGTACAGCGCATTCATGCGGATACGGTCACCGAGCAGCGCGCCACCGGATTTGCGTCGGCTGGGGTCAACCGCAATCACAGCGATTTTCAGATCGTCTTGTTGATCGATGCGGAAACGCCGGATGACTTCATCGGTCAGCGACGATTTGCCTGCGCCGCCGGTGCCCGTGATACCCAACACCGGAATATGTTTGCTGCTGGCGGTTTGCTTGATGCGCTCCATGAAGGCGCTGGGCACTTGCTCCGCTTCGATCAGGGTGATCAGGCGGGCCAGAGCGCGTTGATCGCCCTGACAGGTTTTGCCGAGAAGATCTTCGCCGTCGCCGCTCAAATCCTGGCTGGCGCGCTCGATCATGTCGCGGATCATGCCTTCCAGGCCGAGTTTCTGGCCATCGTGTGGTGAGTAGATACGCGACACGCCATAGGCGTGCAGGTCGCGAATCTCCTCCGGCACGATCACGCCGCCACCGCCACCGAAAACCTTGATGTTCTCGCCGCCGCGCTGTTTGAGCATGTCGATCATGTACTTGAAGTACTCGACATGGCCCCCCTGATAGGAACTGATCGCGATCCCGTGTGCGTCTTCCTGCAAAGCAGCGGTGACGATCTCCTCGACTGAGCGGTTATGGCCCAGGTGGATGACTTCACAGCCCAGCGATTGCAGCAAACGACGCATGATGTTGATGGACGCGTCATGTCCATCAAACAGGGACGCAGCGGTGACAAAACGCAACGGCTTATGTGCCGTTGCAGACTGAGGGGAAAAAGACTCGGCCGGCTGACTCATGTCGGCTCCTGAACGATCGGTTAATTAATCGCAGTATAGCGAAACCGCGTCAGTTTACTGTGCGCTTGAGCCGCGAAAATCGCCGGATTGGACGAGAAGCAGAATTCTCCGCTTACGCGGCCGGTTGGCGTCGCCGCCGGTCACCGATTAGGCGGTCGTATTCGTAGACCGCTTCGCCATGTTGTTTGCGCACAATCCCAGGTTGACGGGTGAAGCGCCAGCCGCCGTCATCGTCGACGCGGTTGCTGGCGAGCAACAGCGGCAATCGGTCGGTGGTGACCTCAAGGCCCTGGTAGTAGCGTTCGATGGTCCACGGTTGTTCGACGGGGGGGAGCAGAGGCTCCAGGCACGCACATTGTTCCGGCAGCAGCCGGGTAGTCGCGTGCAGGAAATCCTCGGGCCAGGGTTGTGACTGGTCGTGCAGACTCAAATACAGCGCGAGGTTGTGCGCTTGATCCATAAACGCGGACAGGGCATGTTCCGCCGCGGCTTGCGGCGTTTCGGCGCGAACACCGCTGGTGACATGAAAGACCAAATCCGGGCTGTTCAGAAGCAACAGATTCAATGTCGGATGGTCGTTGTGCGCGGGACCGGCGCAACCGATCAGATTGATGGACGGCCAGGTCTCATGAATGGCGCGCAACAGGGTTGTGTCGTTGCGGTGGCCGCTGTTTAACAATATGCCTGCCTGTGCGCGCGCATCGGCGAGGCCGGACATCGCGTGTGCGATTACCGTGCCGACCGCTTGTGCCGGATCACGCTCATGGCTGCAGCCCAGAACAATTTTGAACATTGCTTTGCATCACATGGTGAGATGTGACGGAGCTTAAGGTTGAGGCCGCAGTGAAAAAGTGAAGGACTGCGGCGCGAATACGCTTCACGCGCCTTTGGGTCCAAATGGCAGTTGCAAACCAACGCCGACGCCGTAGCTGCCATCGCGTTCCATCCGTGGATCGATTTTTGGCCAGGTGTAACCAGTGATGAATTCCAGGTACAGACGCTGCCGAAACAAGGGGTGGCGATAGAGCACGCGCAGGCCGTATTCGCGCACTGGAACCGGGTGACGGGTTTCGCCGCGGCTAAAGGCTTCCAGTGCGAGCCCTTTCTCCCCGCCCAGGCTGTAGTAGAGCCAGGCCGCACTGCGCCAATCCAGCCCTTCGCTTTCCTGTGTCACGGTACCGACGGTGTCCCAACGGGCGAGCAGGTCGGGGGTGATCACGTGCATCAAATCCATGCCGCTGGTGGAGCCGAAGCCATCTTTGTTGGTCCAGAACAGCACTTCGCGCAGCGTGATCACATTGACGTCGTCGCTGTAGGCCAGATAGCGAAAACGATTCTGAACGAAAAACTCCGTGTCGGTGAGCCGTTTGGCCCCGATGCGAAGATCGGATTTGAACACCCGGCTGGAGGTCGGGAACCCATAACCGAGACCCGCCAGCCAGTCATCATCTTCGTCCAGCGTGGGAAACTCACTGCGCAGCGCAAAACCCTCGCTGCGGCCGCGCACGAAATCATCATCGTTGTCCAGGCCAACGAAGGCCGACAAGCGCTCTTTGAGGGCGGGCAACTCCACCCGCACTTTGAAACGCACACGCGTTTCCGCACCGGTGAATTCAGACCAGTAGTAAGACGTTTCCAGACGTCCGCGTGATCGCCGTGCCGCAAGCACATTGGCTTCGCCGCCAAAGCCGTCCAACCACAATGCGGCGCGACAGATGATCTCTTCGATCTGATCGCGGGTCAGGTCGAGCATGTCGTCGTGAGTCGGGACGTAGACCTGATCGCAAGGCCGCGGCTTTTCGCGTGGGTAGACCTGAGGGACCGGGTGATTGCCGTAGGTTTCCCGCGGGGCGTTTTCCAACGGTTCCTGGCGGCTTTCCGAATCAGACGGCAGGGCACAGGTCGTCGTCAGTACCAGGCTGGTGCCGACCAGGAACCGCGCGCAGCGTCGCGGAAGGGAATGATTCACGGCCCGCGCCATGTGCATTACAGTACGCCACTTTCCAGCCACTGAGTTAGTGCCAATGTCGAATCGCCCGTCCGTGTTGAAACGGACTTGCCTTGAGCAGCTGGATTTCGCGACATTGACGCAAAATCGTCTGGGCCTTGAGCGTGAAACACTTCGCGTCGACGCGCACGGCGAGGTGTCCGAAACCGGTCACCCTCAGGCGATAGGGCATAAGCTCACGCACCCTTCGATTACGGTGGATTTCTCTGAAGGTTTGCTGGAATTGGTGACCGCACCGCATCAGGGCGCCGATCCCATGCTGGGTGAGTTGCACGATTTGCACGCCTGGGTAGCACGGAACCTGCCGGACGGTGAGCGATTGTGGCCCATGAGTATGCCGCCAGCGGTCCGTGAGGAGCAGATTCGCATCGCAGATTTCGGCCCCAGTGCGAGTGGTCGCATGAAGCAGATTTACCGCCAGGGTCTGGCTTCGCGCTACGGTAAGATCATGCAGATCATTGCGGGTGTGCACTTCAACTTTTCTTTCGACCCACGTTTCGTGGCGCATATGCATCCGCGCTTGGGCGAGGGGCTGAGTGAGCAGGAATGCCGTAATCAGCTGTATTTTCGACTCATCCGTGGATTTGACCAGCATGCCTGGGTGCTGCCGTATTTGTTCGGGGCTTCGCCGATCGCTGCACGCAGTTCCGTGGCACAACCCACCAGCGGGCTACGCTCGCTGGATGAGCAACACGTGTTCGGTGAGTTCGCGACCAGTTTGCGGATGAGCGATATTGGCTATCAAAGCCCAGCCCAGTCTGACCTCAATATTTCGCATCGTGACCTCAAGGATTATGTGCGCGAGTTGGTGCTGGCCACGCGGACGCCGTGGCCAGCGTATGAGGCGCTGGGCGGCCACACGGGCGGCGACTGGATACAGCTCAATGGCAACATTCTGCAGATCGAAAACGAGTACTACAGCGCCATTCGGCCCAAGCAAATCGCGGAGCGTGGAGAACGGCCGGCATGCGCCTTGTTCAATCGCGGCGTCAGCTACATCGAGGTGCGCATGCTCGATGTCGATCCGTTTGATCCGCTGGGTTTGAAGCCCGACAGCGCACGCTTCATGGAAGTGTTTTTGCTCGCCTGCCTGGCCTGGGGCGAAGACAATCCCGGGCGGGAGAAGATCAACAAACATAACCGCACGGTCGCCATCCGCTACGGGCGTCAGCCTGGGGTCAAGTTGATGCGCGGCTCATCCAGTCTGTCGTTGCGTCATTGGTTGGATGAATGCCTGGATGACTGTGCGTTGATCGCGGTGCAGTTGGATCGGGCGCACGGCGGCAATCGCTACGCTCGGGCGGTGCAGACCCAGCGTGACAAATGGAGCGCACCCGAGACCTTGCCGTCGCAACGCGTGATGGATGCGGGCCTGGATGGTGGCTACCACGATTGGGCGCTGGGCTTGGCCGCGCGCTACACACAGGCCTTTACGCACGATTCTTTGAGCGCGGCTGCAGCCAATAACCTTAGCCGATTGACCCGGAATTCCTTCGAGCAGGCTGCGGCGTTGCCGGCGGCCTCGGAGTCCGAGGTCGAGGCTTATGTGCAGGACTACTTCGCGTCGGTCTGCGATGACATGTTGGCGACTTTGCTCTGAGTGGCGCTTGGGGCAGTGTAGGCTAGACTCTGTTCAAGCTTGACGTCACTTGGCTATGGCCCCTACGGATGACAACGACGCGCAGCGGCGCGCTTATTTTCGTTTGCACTATCCGCAAACGGAACGCCCCAGTCTATTGACCGAAGGCGCCAACTATCCCGTGAGTGAAATCTCGGAGGGCGGTTTGCGCTTGGTCGCTGTGGACGCTAGCCAGGAGCTTGAGCAGCAACGCCACCTGGTGGGTATTTTGCAGTTGTCGGGTCAGAGTGTTGCGGTGGAAGGACGGGTATTACGACGCCAGCATGATGAGGTTGTGGTCGTGTTGTCCGACGGGGTGCCTCTGCCTCTCGTGATGAGTGAGCAGCGCCGTTTGATTCGCAAGTATCCGGCCCTCTTCGGGCGGAATTGAGGCGCGCTCCCACCCGGACAGAAGCGCGCCGTAGACTCAGGCCGCGTTGAGGGCTTGGTCCAGATCAGCGATCAGATCACTGATGTGTTCAATACCGATGGACAAGCGCACCATATCGGGTGTTACACCGGCTTGGCGGAGTTCGTCCTCGTTCAGCTGGCGGTGTGTGGTCGACGCCGGAATGGCGGCGCAACTCTTCGCATCACCAATGTTGACCAAACGCAGAATCAGCTGGAGGGCATCGTAGAAGCGCACACCGGCCTCGCGTCCGCCTTTGATGCCGAAGCTCAGAATGCCGGAGCCGTGACCGCCCAGGTATTTCTGCGCCAGCGGATAATCGCGGTGATCGCTCAGGCCGGCGTAGCTGACCCAGCTGACTTTATCGTGCTGACTCAGATGTTGGGCCACCGCCAGGGTGTTGCTGTTGACGCGTTCCATACGCAGCGAGAGTGTTTCCAATCCCTGCAGGAACAAGAACGCATTGAACGGACTCATGGCCGCGCCCATGTTGCGCAGTGGCACCACGCGGGCACGGGTGATGAATGCCGCTTCGCCCACATCCTGCGCGTAGTTGACGCCGTGATAGGACACGTCCGGCTGGGTCAGCAGGGGGAAGCGCTCAGCGTTGGCCATCCAGTCGAATTTGCCGCTGTCCACGATGACGCCGCCGATGCTTGTGCCGTGACCACCAATGTATTTGGTCGCCGCGTGGACCACGATGTCGGCCCCGAAGTCGAAGGGTTTTTCCAGGAATGGCGTCGACACCGTGCTGTCCACGATCAGCGGAATGCCGTGCTCGTGTGCCACTTTGGCCAGATTTTCAATGTCGGCCACGTTGCCCGAAGGATTGCCGATGGATTCGCAGTAAATGGCCCGCGTGTGGCTGTCGATCTTTGACGCCATGCCGGCAAAGTCATCTTTGTCCGCAAAGCGCACCTCAATACCCTGACGCGGCAAGGTATGGGCGAACAGATTGAAGGTGCCGCCGTACAGTTCGCTGACCGAAATGATGTTGTCGCCAGCCTGGGCAATGGTCTGAATGGCCGCAGTGATGGCCGCCATGCCGGACGCCATCGCCAGTGCGCCGACACCACCTTCCAGTGCAGTCATGCGTTGTTCGAGCACGCTGCAGGTCGGGTTCATGATGCGGCTATAGATGTTGCCGGGCACCTTGAGATCGAACAGATCAGCGGCGTGCTGGGCGCTGTCGAAGGCATAGGACGTGGTTTGATGAATCGGGACCGCGACGGCGTTCTGGTTGTCGGGGTCGTAGGCGTGGTGCAATGCGATGGTGTCGGGATGCATGCTCATGCTTGTGGGGTTTCCTGTGCTGTGTGTTTTATACGTGGCGCCGGGGCAAATCCTGAGGCGCCGCGTTCTTTGTTATGGGTTTGGCGGCGTGGCGCGATCCACGCCTTGCGCTTACAAGCGCAATTCACCCGCGTGTATGGCGGAGAATTCTTTATCGCTCAGGGTGACGTACTCAGCGCCGTTGAGTAGGTACAGAGGCTCACCGCAGGCGTTGGGATCAAAACCCTCCTGCTTGAGCTCGACCTTGCGGTGCTTGAATGTACCTGTGACTTCCTGCGCTTCGCGCAAACGCAGAAACAGCGGGCGCGCATAAGCGGGCAAGCTTCCGGCGACGTGATTCGCAAAGCCGGCAAAGTCGAACTCGTCAACCGGACAGGTTGGCGTAATGGCCGCCATACCGGCGCGCCCGTCGGTGTTTGGCACTTCCACGCCGTAAACCACGGCCTGATCGACCTGAGGCCAGCGGTTGACCGCGGCTTCGACCTCGGTGGTCGCAACGTTCTCGCCCTTCCAGCGGAAGGTATCGCCGAGGCGATCAACAAACTGGATGTGTTTGAAGCCCTGGTCGCGCACCAGATCGCCCGTGTTGAACCAGCAATCGCCCGGCGCAAACACGTCACGGAACAGTTTTTTCTCGCTGGCTTTGGGGTCGGTGTAACCCTCGAAACCGAAACGCTCGGTGACCTCGGTGAGCAGCAATCCGGATTCGCCTTTGTTCACCCGCAGCATGTGGCCGTTGTTGTCACGCACGGGCTCATCGGCGTCGATGTCGTATTTGACGACGGCGAAGGACATCGGACAGAAACCGGCTGTACGGTCCACATTGAAGGCGTTGGTGAAAATCAGATTGCCTTCCGAGGCGCCATAAAACTCGTTGATGCGTTCAATGCCAAAGCGGGATTTGAACTCGTCCCAGATTTCTGGGCGCAGGCCATTGCCGACACACAAACGTACGTGATGCTGGCGGTCGTTGTCGCGCTCGGGTTGCGCCAGCAGATAGCGGCACAGCTCACCGATGTAGCAGAACATGGTGGCATCAAAGCGGCGGATGTCATCCCAGAAGCGGCTGGCTGAAAACTTACGCGCCAGTGCCATGGTTGCACCGCCACCCAGCGCGGCGGACCACGCCAGGGTCAGGGCGTTGTTGTGATACAGCGGCAGGGCGCAATAGAACACGTCATTGTCACGCGTGGCCATGGCCGCCTGACCCATGGAGTAACAGGCCCGGGTCCAGCGTAGATGGCTCATCACAGAGGCTTTGGGTAACCCGGTCGTGCCTGAGGTGAAGATGTAATAGGCCGGTTGTCCAAGCAGCACATCGTCGGTGCTGGGTGGATTGGTGGTCGGTTGCTGGCGCAGTTCGGTGTCAAGATCGACGTATCCTGCAGGGCATTCGTCCTCGTTGTCGTCGCGCTGAAACAGGCGGCTGTCGGCAAATGCCTGGCCGAGTTCCTCGCTGACGGAATCAATCGCCTCGCGCAGCTCGCTGCCCACAATGGTGAAGCGTGGTTTGACCAGCGTCAGGCTGTGGATCAGCACATGGTCGCGTTGTGAGGTATTGATCATGCTGGCGATGGCGCCCAGCTTGACGATACCAGCCACGGCAATCAGCACTTCGGGGCGGTTTTCCATCATCACCGCAACGACGTCTCCACCGCCCACGCCGCGACCTTCCAGGTAATGGGCCACACGGTTGGCGGCTTGGTTGAACTCCGCGTAGGTATAGGCACTGTCCTGGTAACGGATCGCCAACTGGTTGGGCCGTTGGCGGGCCTGCTGTTCGACCAGTGAGCCGATGGATTGGGCTTTGTCTTTCTTGAGCAACAGTGTGCGCGCCATGGCAGTGGCGGCGCGTGGCAGATCCGGTGCGAGTTTCAAGGCGCTACGTGCCAGATCGCGAAATTCCAGCGTATTGGCGCTGCTCATGCGGGTCTCCTGTTTCGATGGTTTTGAAGTAGCCAGGGCGCTGGCTAGGCCGTCACGGATGATAGCATCGCGCCCCGCAATATCAGGGCCTTAAGTCAGGCGTACGAACAGGAAAATCCCGACCATCATGATGCCGGTGGCGAGCTTGGCGGCCGTGCCGATGAGCAAGCCGATGGTCGCGCCCACGCCGGCGCGTCCCGCCGCATCCAATGTGCGGCCCGACATCAGCTCGCCGATCACTGCGCCGGCAAACGGTCCGATCAACAGACCAATGATCCCAAAGAAGATGCCCACGATAGCGCCCAGCGTAGCGCCCAGCACGGACAAGCCTGAAGCACCGAAGCGTTTGGCGCCAAGAGCGCCGGCGATGAAATCTGCCAGCACACCAAGCAAGGCCAGTAGGCCCAGCACGATCAATGTCCACATGCCGATGTGGACGTAGTCCTCAATCCAGGCCGCCATCCATAGCCCGCCAAACAGCAGCGGTGGCCCCGGGATGGCGGGGAAAACCAAGCCGATCACGCCCAGCGCGATGAGTGTCAAGGCGCCTCCCCAGAGCAGCGCCAAGCTGAGCGTGTCTGCGTTAAAAATATCCACGGAATGACTTGTTGTTGATGACGTTGGCGAGTGCCTGGAGTTGCTGGCCCTGAACCTTATCGACGATAGACACGAATTCCCCTAAGGGCTTAGCGACAAAGCCACTCTCGGTGTAGCGCTGGCGCATGCGTGAGCATCCGCCTGGCCGTGCATCCATGGAGAAATTCTCAGACGAACCTAACCGGCTGTGATCGGCTGGCCACCACGGGGCTACATTGCCGGTGAGCGCTTTGTACGCCTGAATGGCAGAGGCTTTGACCTCGACTTGGTTTTCGAGCTGCAAGCCGTTGTCCGTTTGGGCCTGTACAGCGGCCTGTGTGACGTTTGCGAAAGTGCACAACGCCAGCATTGCGAGAATGTTTTTCATGCGGTCATCCCGATGGATCGGGAGCAACCATATCTCAGATCCTGCCAGGTTTGGCGCGTGTTACGGGGCTCTAAGCTCCGCGAGTGAAGTGCGCCGGTGCGCCGATGGAATCTTCGGCGTCGGCCGCATTGGCTTCTTGCTGGCTCAGGTCGGGCAGACGCGCGTTGGCATCGATATCAGCAATGATCTGGCGACTGAGCCGATCAATCATCAGCTCGACGGGATTGGGGTAGACCGTGATTTCCGGCAGGGTCGAACTGCCCATGCTGGATTGGGCGTTGGCGCTGGTCGCCGCCGCCATCGCGAGTGTGGCGAGGGCAAAAGAGGTGGTTTTCATCATGCTGTCTCCCGTGCTGACCTCCCATGGAGGCGCCTGCGGGGAGAAAGTTCCCGCCGTTGGTCAGCCGTGTTGTAACCATCTCAAGATATCGTCCGCCGCTTTGGCGGCGAAGCCAACACGGAGCTTGCCATCTCGATCGATGACCGGGCGCTTGATCAAACTGGGGTGCTCGCACAGCAATTGCGCAGCGTTTTCGCCCTCGGCAGCCGCTTGCTCGTCGGGGCTGAGTTTGCGCCACGTGGTGCCGCGACGGTTTATCAGCTGTTCTGCTCCCAACGTATTCAGCCACGCTTGGGCTTGCGCAATCTCGAGCCCATCGCGGCGAAAATCGTGAAATCGATGCGAAATGCCTGCGGAATCCAGTGTTTTTCGAGCTCTTTTGACGGTGTCGCAGTTGGTGATGCCGTACAACGTAATCATGGTGCTTTGGTGGTCGAGGAATTTGTCAGTATAGAACAGCGAAATACCCGCGCATCCCTTTGGGGGCGGGCGTTCTTGTCCCAAGCGTCGTCTGTCTAAAAATTGTCGACTTGGCAGTAAATTTACTCTATGGTGCTGTGAGAGGCGCTATGTGCGCCTTTAGCGAAGGCCGGGTGGCTTTCGTCATTTTTCGTTTTTATTTGGAAGTTTCAATGTCAGAAGTAACGACCGGTACGGTCAAGTGGTTCAACGAAGCCAAAGGTTTCGGATTCATCACCCCGTCTAACGGCGGTGAAGATCTGTTCGCTCATTACCGTGCCATCGAAGGGGGCGGTTTCCGCACTCTGAAAGAAGGCCAGCAAGTGCAGTTTGAAGTCAAAGAAGGCCCCAAAGGCCTGCAGGCTGCTGCCATCCGCCCGCTGTAAAGCGCGCCAAAAATTTCGAAGGCCAGCAAACGCTGGCCTTTTTTGTGCCTGTTATCCGGCGGGCGCGTCCGGTGCCAAGCGTGTAATGATGCGCGCACCGATCGCATCGCCCCACACATTGACCGTGGTTCGGCACATGTCGAGCAGGCGGTCGATACCAAGGATCAGCCCAACCGCTGCGATCGGCAGCGTGCTCGCATTGGGCAATGCCGTTAAAGACGCATTCACGGCCTCGACCACGATGACCATGGTGACCAAGCCAGCTGAAGGGATACCCGCGGCGCCGACCGCAGCCAAGGTTGCGGTGACCGCGATCAGGATCAGTTCTGTGGTGCCCAGGTCGATTCCGTAAGCCTGGAACAAAAAGACCACGGCGACGGCTTCATAAAGCGCCGTCCCGTCCATATTGATGGTCGCACCCAGCGGCAAGACAAAGCGTGAGGAACGACGGCTACAACCGCTGGCTTCTGCCGCCTCCATGGTGACGGGCAACGTGGCGGACGACGAATCGGTACCAAACGCGGTGAGCAGAGCGGGGCGCATACCCTTGGCAAACTGCCAGGGCGAATAACGCGTGAATAGCCACAGCACCAAAGGCAAGGTCACCAGCGCATGGAACAGCAGTCCACCGATCACTGTGGCGACATACGCGGCCAAGGGACCAAACAGCGAGCCCAGTCCGATACGTGCAACGGTCCAGGCGACCAGGGCGAAAACCCCGAGCGGGGCAAGGCGCAATATCCAATCAACCAGACGCATCACCGCGTCCAGCAGTGCTTCAAAGAACACAACAACGGGGCGGGTTTTCTCGCCGCCTGCGGCCAGGGCGATCCCCAGAAAAATCGAAAAGGCAATCACCGGCAGCAGCTTGAAATCGGCGGCGGCACCCAGCGGATTGGACGGAATCAACTGGCCAACGAGATTCATCAGAGCGCCACTCAAACCGCTGGCGCCGGTGGCTTCCACCTGCGCGCGCTTCTCGCCAGATTCGGCTGCATAGGCCTGCTCGCCTCCGCTCAGAACCTCCAGGCCGAGGCCGGTACCCTGGCCTGTGGGGTCACCGGGTGCGAGCAGGCTGACCAGAATCAGGCCGGTAATCACCGCGACCAGCATGGTGCTGAAGTAGTACGCCACGGTCCAGCCGCCAACCTTGCCCAGCTTGCTGGGGTCGCCAATCGCGTTGACGCCGACGATTACGCTGGCGATGATCAGTGGCACCAAAATCATCTTCAGCAGGCCCATAAAGACGGTGTTGCCGACGATCGACAGCCCGCCCAGCCAGCCGTTGGGTACGCTGCCATCGTAGAACTGGTAGAGCGCCTCGCCGACGATGGCGCCGACGACCAAGCCGGCCAGAATCCAGAGCGTGATTTTGAAGTCTTTCATGGTATCGGTGCGGAAGAGCGTGGCTGCAGTGTAGGCCATGCCAGCGCGCAGCCGAAAACCGGGATGGCCATTGAGTACAATCGCTGTTTTTGACCGGGGAGACACAAATGCAAGGATTGGCGGGCAAAACGCTGGTGATCAGCGGGGCATCGCGGGGCATTGGTTTGGCGATTGCGGTACGCGCTGCGCGCGATGGGGCGAACGTGGCGATTCTGGCCAAAACCGACCAGCCGCATCCCAAGCTGCCGGGCACTATCCATACGGCGGCGGAGGAGATTGAGGCGGCAGGTGGTCAGGCGCTGCCGATTGTGTGCGACATTCGCGACGACGACAGCACGGCGGCGGCGGTCAAGCAGGCCGCTGACCATTTCGGTGGGATCGACATCTGTGTCAACAACGCCAGTGCGATCAATTTGATCGGTACCGAAATGCTCAGCATGAAGCGTTACGACCTGATGCATCAGGTCAACGGTCGCGGCACCTTTTTGTTGTCCAAACTGTGCATCCCGTACCTGAAAAAGGCGGACAATCCTCATGTTCTGAACATCTCGCCGCCACTGGACTGGAATATTCGCTGGTTCAAGCCGCACGCGGCATACACCTTGGCCAAATATTCGATGAGCGTTTACGCCTGGGCCATGGCCGAAGAGTTTCGATCAGCAGGCATTGCGTTCAATTGTTTGTGGCCGCACACGCCCATCGCGACGGCGGCGATTCAGAACATGCCGGGTGCCGAGGCCATGGTCCAAGCCAGCCGCACACCGCAGATCATGGGCGATGCGGCATGGCATGTGCTGACCAAGCCGAGTCGCGATTTCACCGGTCAGTTTTGTGTTGATGATCTGGTCCTCAAAGAGGCCGGTGAGACGGATTTTGCGCAGTACCAGCACGAACCGGGCGCTAAGTTGCTGCCGGATTTCTTCCTGCCGGATGATATGCCCGACATCGTCGAGTAAGCATGGCGGATTACATCACCGCACAGGGACTGGCGAGCTTGCGCGAGGAGCATCAAGCGCTGTGGGTGCGACGGCGGGAGGTGGTCAAAGCGCTATCTGCCGCAGCGGCCGAAGGCGATCGCTCCGAGAACGCGGAATACATCTATCGCAAAAAAGAGCTGCGTGAGATCGACCGACGCTTGCGCTATCTGGGGCGACGCCTGGATGAGCTTAAAGTGCCAGAGGCGTTGCCTCAGGACACCTCACGGGTGTATTTCGGTGCTTGGGTGACCCTGGAGGATGCTCAAGGCAAGGAGAAAACATTGCGCATCGTGGGGTCGGATGAAACCGACCCCAAGCAAGGCTGGATCAGTCTACGGGCGCCGATGGCCAAGGCGCTGTTGGGCAAGCGCCTGGATGATGAAATCAGCGTGCAGCTGCCCGCGGGACGCGAGCAATACGTCATCGTGCAGATCGATTACCGGGCTTGATCCATCTCAGACGGCGACCCGTTGATGCGCATCAACGGGTCGGCTGGCAGATCAGTGACGGAAGTGGCGCCGACCGGTTGTCACCATGGCCACACCCACTTCATTGGCGGCACTGATCACTTCGTCGTCGCGCATTGAGCCGCCCGGTTGGATGATCGCGGTCGCGCCTGCTTCGGCGCCGGCCAGCATCGCATCGGGGAAGGGGAAGAACGCATCCGAGGCCATGACGCTGCCGCGCAGGTCGAAATCGGCATCTTCGGCTTTGCGAATCGCAATGCGGACCGAATCGACACGGCTCATCTGACCGGCCCCAATCGCCAGGGTTTGACCGTCGCGGGCAAACACAATGGCATTGGACTTGACCATTTTGACCACCGGCCAGGCGAAAATCATGTCGTTGATTTCGTGATCGGTCGGCGCTTTCTCGGTCACCACGGTGAGTTCTTCGCGGTGAATGCGCGCTTGGTCGGCTGACTGAACCAGCAAGCCGCCCGACAGGGTCTTGAGTTCCCAGCTGTTGAGCTGGTCTGGTGCGCAGCCGGTTTCCAGGACGCGTACGTTCGGTTTCGTGGCCAGGGCCTGGCGTGCCTGCGCGCTGATCTTGGGTGCGATGACGACTTCAACAAACTGGTTGTTGAGGATCTCGGCCGCGGTCTCGCCATCCAGATCGCTATTAAACGCGATGATGCCGCCGAACGCGGAGGTTGGGTCGGTGGAGAAAGCTTTTTCGTAGGCGCTGCCAATGTCGGCGGCAACCGCGATTCCGCAGGGGTTGGCGTGCTTGACGATCACGCAGGCCGGCATGATGAATTCCAGCGCTGCGGTCCACGCCGCATCGGCGTCGGCCAGATTGTTGTAGGACAGCGGTTTGCCTTGAATCAGGCGGGCTGCGCCAATGGTGCCGGATGGGGCATCGGCATCGGCGTAGAAGCTGGCTTGCTGATGCGGGTTCTCGCCGTAGCGCAGGGCGGTGTGCAGCGTCCACTGGCGATTGAAGATACGCGGCTGTGCTTGAGCTGTGTCGTTGTCATCCAGCGCGCTGAGGTAGTTCACGATGGCGTCATCGTAAGCGGCGGTATGGGCAAAGGCTTTCACCGCCAGGTCACGGCGCATGCTCGCGCTGACGCCATCGGCATCGATGGCGTCAACGATGCGCTGATAATCGCTGGGGTCGACCACAATGCTCACATCTTTGTGGTTCTTGGCCGCGGCGCGAACCATGGTTGGGCCGCCGATGTCGATATTCTCAATCGCGTCATCCAGCGTGCAACCGGGTTTGGCCACGGTCTGGCTGAACGGGTAAAGGTTGACCACGACCAGATCGATCGGTGCGATGTTTTGCTCGTCCAGCGTGGCATCGTCGATACCGCGGCGAGCCAGAATGCCGCCGTGGATTTTCGGGTGCAGCGTTTTGACCCGACCGTTCATGATTTCCGGGGCACCGGTGTGTTCGGAGACCTCGGTCACTTCGATGCCAGCATCTTTGAGCGTGCGGGCGGTACCGCCCGAGGAGATCAGTTCGACCTGACGCTGACGCAGCGCTTGGGCGAGTTCAACAATGCCGGTCTTGTCCGAGACCGAAAGCAGGGCGCGGCGGATAGCGTTAGTCACGTCAGTCCTGTGGGGTTTTAGAGTGAAATACGGTACTGCTGAATTTTCTTGCGCAAGGTCGCGCGGTTTATGCCGAGAATTTCGGCGGCGCGGCTGTTGTTGCCGTCGCAGTGGAGCATGACACGCTCAAGCAGCGGTTTTTCCACTTCGGAGAGGATCAGGCGGTACAACTCGTTGGGCTGGTGCCCGTTGAGTTCTTTGAAATAGCGCTTGAGGCTGGCGTCCACATAGAAGCTCAACGGTTTTTGATCGTCGATTCCGATCTCTTGTTGTTCTTTTTCTGACATCGTTCGCGCTGCGTCGCCTTGGCCCTGCGTGATCCCCATCCCGCGAGGCTGAACCGCGGGGGCAGGGATGATAGCGGTTTAGTCGAGCGGCGCAAATCGCCTTCCGTCGAGTCTGACCCAAGCCTCTGAATTTGCAGCGTTGAGCAAAAATTGCTCAGTGAACGCAGCATCCACCGATTGCGCGTGTTCCGCGAGAATGCCGGACATGACCAGATGCCCGCCGGGTTTGACCAGCGCGGTTAATGGCGCCGCCAAATCGACCAGTGTGCCGGCCAGAATGTTGGCCACGACAATGTCAGCCGCGTCCTGGGGTGGTTGATCGGTTGGGCACAGGACAATTTTGTCGGTCACGTTGTTGGCCCGCGCGTTGTCTCGTGTCGCGGTCATGGCTTGAGGATCGATGTCGTAAGCGATGACCCGCTTGGCGCCGAGCAGGGCGGCGGCCACCGCCAATACGCCCGAGCCGCAACCGTAGTCGATCACAACTTTGCCGTGGAGATCGGCTTGATCCAGCCAGTTCAAGCACAGCCGGGTTGTGGGGTGTGTGCCAGTGCCGAATGCCAGTCCGGGGTCCATGCGCAGAACCACCGCATCCTCAGGCCAACTCGGTTCCGCTTCGTGTGGGCTGACCCACAAGCGTTCACCGAAAGGCATGGGGTGAAAGTCTTTGAGCCATTCGCGTTCCCAGGCGCGATCCGCCAGACCGTCAATGCGTATATGTGCGGCTTGGCAATACCCGCCGGCGACCAATAGCGTCGCCAATCCGGTCAGATCGGTGTCGGCTTCAAACAGGCCAGTGACAATGGTTTGTGGCCATAGGCGCAACTCGCCCGGCGCTGGCTCAAACACGGGCGTGTCTTCGGCATCGCTGAGGGTGACCGCCAAAGCGCCGTGTTCAAGCAGCAGATCTTCGAGTGCGTCCGGATTCTCCGCGGCGATGTGGATCTGGCCCCAGCGTGTGGGCTCAGACATCGCGGCTCCATTCGTTGAGGCGCGATTCCAAATGATGGATATGCGCACCGCCAGCGACGAACTGCGGGTCATGCAGGATGCGTTGGTGCAGTTCGCGGTTGGTGCGGACGCCTTCAACCACCAGCTCAGACAGGGCCGTGCGCATACGCGCCATGGCGCATTCGCGGTCCTCGCCATGAGCGATCAGCTTGCCGATCATGGAGTCGTAATGTGGCGGTACCGTGTAGCCGCGGTACACATGCGAGTCGACGCGTACACCAGGGCCACCGGGTACGTGGTACTTGGTGACTTCGCCGGGCGATGGCACGAAGCGCAGCGGGTCTTCCGCATTGATGCGGCACTCCAGGGCATGACCGGTGATCTTGATCTGGTCCTGGCTATAACGCAGCGGATGTCCTGCGGCGATGAGCAACTGTTCCTTGACCAGATCCACGCCGGTGATCATTTCCGTGACCGGATGCTCAACCTGGATGCGCGTGTTCATCTCAATGAAATGGAAGGCGCCGTTCTCATACAGAAACTCAAACGTACCGGCACCGACGTAGCCCATGTCTTCGCAGGCTTTCACGCACAGCGCGCCAATCTCGGCGCGCGCTTCCGGGCTAATGCCCGGCGCCGGAGCTTCTTCCATCACTTTCTGATTGCGTCGCTGCATCGAACAATCGCGCTCTCCAAGGTGGATGGCTTTGCCATGCTGGTCGGCCAGAACCTGAATTTCAATGTGGCGAGGCGTTTCCAGGTATTTCTCCAGAAAAACCGCGTCGTTGCCAAAGGCCGAGGCAGCTTCCTGGCGCGCCAATCCGATATTGCGTTCCAGCTCGGCGGACGAGCGGATCACATGCATGCCGCGTCCACCGCCACCCGCGGCGGCTTTGACCAGCACCGGATAGCCGATACCTTCAGCCAGCGCGTGCCAGCGTTTGGGGTCATCGTCGAGCACGCCATTGGAGCCCGGCACGCAGGGCACGCCGGCGTTTTGCATCGCTTCGATGGCGGCGGTTTTGTCGCCCATCAGGCGGATGGTTTCGGCGCGCGGGCCGATGAAGGCGAAACCACTGCGCACCACGCTTTCCGCGAAATCGGCGTTCTCCGACATAAAGCCGTAGCCGGGATGAATCGCGTTGGCGCCCGTGACTTCGGCGGCGGAGATAATCGCCGCCATATTCAGATAGCTTTTGCCCGCCGGTGGCGGTCCGATACACACCGATTCGTCGGCCAGCAGAACATGTTTTTGTTCGCGGTCAGCGCTGGAATACACCGCCACCGTGGCAACGCCTAGTTCACGGCAGGCGCGCTGGATGCGGAGAGCGATCTCGCCACGATTGGCGATCAGAACTTTTTCGAATGGAGGATTCATGAGTCACCTATTCGATGACGAACATGGGTTGGTCGAATTCCACCGACTCCTCGTTATCCACCAGCACTTCGGTCACGGTGCCCGAATGCGGTGCCTCAATCTGATTGAGCATCTTCATGGCTTCGATGATGCACAGGGTTTGGCCCGCTGAGACGGTCTGGCCGATCTCGACGAAAGACGGCGCACCGGGAGACGGCGACGCGTAAAAAGTGCCAACCATGGGGGAACGCACCAGCTTGGATTCATCCAGTTTGGGCGCTTCCGAAGTGGGGGCCTCCGGTACCGCGTTACCGGCGCGCGGTGGGGCGCTTGGCGCAGGTGCACTCGGCATGCTGGCCACCGGTGCCGCATGTTGACTGAAGCGGCTGATGCGGATGGCTTCCTCACCCGCTTTGATTTCGATTTCAGCGACGTCCGAGCTTTCCACCAGCTCGATCAGTTTTTTGACTTTGCGAATGTCCATCAGTCGTCCTGTTGCGATGGGAGTCGCCGCATGGCGGCACTCAATGCGAGTTCATAGCCATGCACACCCAACCCGCAGATGACCCCGATGGCGATATCGGAGAAATACGAGTGATGGCGGAACGCCTCGCGGGCGTGCACGTTGCTAAGGTGAATTTCGATGAAGGGCAGATTCACTGCGAGCAGCGCATCGCGCAGCGCCACGCTGGTGTGGGTGAATGCTGCGGGATTGAACAGGATGATGTCGCAGGCGTCGTCGCCAGCCTGATGGATGCGCTCGATCAGCGCGGTTTCAGCATTGCTCTGAAAGCATGTCAGCGTGTGACCATTGGCTTCGGCCAATGTGGTCAGGCGTTGCTCGATGTCGGCCAATGTCTCGTGGCCGTAGGTTTGCGGCTCACGGGTACCGAGCCGATTGAGGTTCGGGCCGTTGAGAAGAAGCAGTTTGCCCACTGCGATCGATCCTGTTTGTGCTGTTTTTCAGCATTGTGTCGCAGTTGCAGAGCAATGTATAGGTTTTGCGACAGATCGCAGCACGATGTCGGCATATTCCTACAAAATAGCCGTCAAAGGTAGGAATTTATGAGTTCGTCGAGCTGTTCTTGCGTCAGTTCGCCCCAGTGGCGTTCAACAACGCGACCCTCGCGGTCGATCAGAACACTAAACGGCAGGGCACCGAGCGTGTCGCCGAAATCGTCCATCAATTCAAACAGGGCTTGATCGCCGACGGTCACCGGATAGCTGACCGGTTTTTCGGCCAGGAAAGCGCTGACGGCTGCGGAATCATCCAGCGCGGGGCCAAGAATCGCAAGGCCACGTTCCGCATACTGCTGATAGGCCGCATCGAGTCGGGGCATTTCAAGCACGCACGGGGTGCACCAGGTCGCCCAGAAATTGATCAGCAAGAGCTTGCCGGTGTAGCGCTCCGGTGTGTGCGCCTCGCCATTCAGGTCGACGAGAGAGAACGCTGGCGCTGGGACTGGTTCCGTGCTGGCGGCGTCATGGGGATGATCACGATGCCAGCCGCCCAGAACGAATCCCAGGCCCAGAGCCGCAGCGGCAATCACAACATAAGTCAGTGCTTTCATTTGGCGTTCAAATCAACCGTGACGGTGTAAGTTTGAGGCGGATAACACAGGCCTGCATCCGCACAGCCCTGATAGCGCAGTTTCAGTGTGACGGATTCGGCATCCGCTGCAACATCAATGGGTAGCTCCAGCACATCATGATAGATCTCCACCTGGCCAAAATGCTCATCTTCATAGGGCTGGCCACTGGGAGCTTGCCATTGCAGTGTGGCTGAGCTCGGCTCGATCACACTCACATCGAGCCGATGACGATACAGATAGTAGCCTGGGGCGATGTTCCAGCGCGCTTGGACGGTGTGTGCATCGATGGCCAGGGCGTCAACGATGAACGCTTGCTCAGCAGGCAGGAAGGCCTCTTGGTTGCCGCGACTCTGGTCAAAAAAACCCGCGTTGGCCGCCCACGGCAAGATCACAGCGAGTAGGCCACAAAACAGTTTGAAAGTCATGAGTTCGGATTCTGGTCGGAGCACGGGGTCGTTTCGGCGACAACCCATGCGTGGTAGCTCGACAACACGCTGTTGCTGGGCAGGCTGACGATCTCGGGCACCGTGTAGGGATGCTGCGCGGCGAGTTCATGGAACAACTCTTCGCGGCGCTCAGCTGTGGTTTTGATGATCATCAGGGCCTCGTCTTCATCGACCACATCGTCCTGCCAGCGATACACCGAGGTGACCGCGGGCAGAATGTTGACGCAGGCGGCAAGACGCGTTTGAACAAGTTGCTCAGCCAGGCGACGTGCATCACGCGGCGGGCAGGTGCACAGCACCACAAGCAGGGCATCATTGGACGGGGCGATGGACATGGCAATGAGACCGACGGACGGACCAGCGGGTTCAATCGAATGGCGCGATAATACGCGGTTTCCTCTCGGCCATACCGCGCCGTAAACCCCGCTGATGTCTGCTGTATCTTCTCCTGTGGCTGAATTGCCCCGGCTATCGCGTTTGCTGCGTCTAGCCGGCCCGATCGTGTTTGCCCAAATCGCGTTTTTTGGCATGAACACCACCGATACCATCGTCGCCGGTCGTTTGGGCGCTGACGTGCTGGCTGGCGTGGCCCTGGGCGGCACCATGCTGATGATTGGTATGACTTTGCTGCTGGGCTTTGGTTTGGCCGTTTCGCCCGGCGTGGCGCATCGTATCGGTGAGCAAAAAGATGCTGCGGAGATTGGTCAGTTCTCTTCGTCTGCCTTGCGGCTCATGCTGATGCTGTGGTCATGCTGGGGGCTGTTGCTGTGGGTGTTTCCACCGCTGGTGCTGGATCAGTTGTCTTTGGAGCCAGCGGTGCGCGACGGGGCTGTGGCGTACTTGCGTGCCTTATCACTGGGAACCCCGTTTCTTGGTGTGTTTTTCGCCTTACGCAACACTTTGGAAGGTCTTGGTCACAGTCGCCCGGTGATGTGGATTGGTTTTACCGCGTTGATGCTGAACATCCCTTTAGATATCGCGTTGATGAGTGGCTGGGGGCCATTGCCGGCCATGGGCGCATTGGGCTGTGGTCTGGCCACAGCTCTGGTGCAAGCGTGGCTTGCCGCGGCGATGGTGTGGTTGTTCTGGCGCGACCCGCGTTTTACCGCGTACCGGCCCCGCGGGGCGATGCAGCGCGCGGATGCAGCGGAAATCTTGCGCCAGGGCTTTCCGATTGGCGCCGCGCTGGCCAGCGAGACAGCCTTGTTCGCGACCGGTGGACTGCTGATGACCCGCTTCGGCACGGAAACCATCGGCGCGAGTCAAATAGCACTCAACTTCACCGGCATGATGTTCATGATCGCGCTGGGATTGGGGCAAGCCGTGGCGGTGCTCATTGGTCAAGCCGCGGGTGCCCGGCAGGCCGCGGCGGTGCAGCGCATCGGTGCCCTGGGGTACCAGAGTATGTGTGTGCTCAGTGGTGTGATTGCGTTGATCTTGCTGAGCGCGCCCGAACCGATCATTCGTTTATATACCGATGATGAGGCGGTCATCACCATCGCGGTCAGCTTTTTGCGGATCGCGGGTGTTTTTCACTTGGTTGATGCGCTGCAGGCGCTGGGCTCCGGCGTCTTGCGTGGCCTCAAAGACACCGCGTTTGTGATGCAGGCAACCACCTTTGCCTACTGGGGCGTAGGTGGTGCGGCCTTTGTATGGTTATTTCATTTCCATCAAGCGGGACCGCAGGCCGTGTGGTGGGTGTATTGTGCCGCGCTGGCCGCCGCAGCGGCTTTGCTTGGCCTGCGTTTCTGGTGGCAGGCACGTCGTTTGCCGCGCATTTACGGAGAAAGCCGCGTATGAATTCCGCGTTGTTTTTGCGTCAAGCCGAAGCCCTGATTGAGGGAGAGCGTGATGCGCTCGCCAACGCGGCCAATCTTGCCGCGTTGCTGTTTCAGGAATGGTCGAACATCAACTGGGCAGGGTTCTATCTGCGTCGCGAAGAGGATCTGGTCCTCGGTACTTTTCAGGGTTTGCCGGCGTGTACGCGCATTGCCTGGGGCCAGGGCGTGTGTGGCACTGCTGCGGCTCAGCGGCGCACCTTGCGTATCGATGATGTGCATGCTTTCGAAGGACACATTGCCTGCGATCCCGCATCCGCATCGGAACTGGTGGTGCCGTTGATCCATGAGGATCGCGTGGTGGGCGTGTTGGATATCGACAGTCCGCAACACGCGCGCTTCGATGCCGAGGATCAGCGCTGTGCGGAGGCCCTGGTTGATCTCTACATTGCCTCGCTGATTCGGTATCCTGCGCAGCCGCCGGCGTGGTGAGATGCTGAGTCTCCGTATGCGTGCTGTGCCGGCGCGCCGCGATCCGATTTGCCAAGGCCATACATGCTGACTCATCCGAACTTCGACCCCGTCGCCATCGCCATCGGACCGTTGCAGATTCATTGGTACGGTTTGTCGTATCTGGCGGGCTTTGCCTTGTTCTGGCTGATCCAGGTCCAGCGCCTCAAATTGCCCCATGTCGCGGCGGCGCGCTGGACCCGGGATGAGATCAGCGATGTCCTGTTCACCGGCATTCTGGGCGTGATTGTGGGTGGGCGCATCGGCTATGTTTTGTTCTACGACTTCTCCACGTTCCTGGCGGACCCGGTTTATCTGGTGCGCATCTGGGAGGGGGGCATGTCGTTTCATGGTGGCCTGATCGGCGTTCTGCTGGCTGAGTTTTGGCACGCCCATAAGTATCGACGGCGCTGGTGGGAGGTCATGGACTTTGTTGCCGTTGCGGTGCCGGTGGGTTTGCTGACCGGGCGCATCGGCAATTTCATCAACGGTGAGCTTTGGGGGCGGGTGACCGATGTGCCGTGGGGTATGGTGTTTCCGCACGCGGGAGCCGGCCCAGATCCGCGACATCCCTCGCAGTTGTATGAAGCGGGGCTGGAAGGTCTCGCTCTGCTGCTGCTTCTGCTTTGGTTTACGCGAAAACCGCGGCCGGTGATGGCGGCGTCCGGTTTGTTCCTGATCGGCTATGGCGTGGCCCGAACGTTTGTCGAGTTCTTCCGTACGCCAGATGCTCATATCGGCTTTTTGTACGGCGGCTGGTTGACCATGGGTATGATTCTGTCGGCGCCGATGTGGATACTCGGCGCCGTGATCATGATCTGGGCCTATCGCCGCAACGGAGAACAGTAATGCGCCAGTATTTGGATCTGATGCAAACGATTGTCGATACCGGCGCGGACAAAAGCGATCGTACCGGCACGGGGACGCGATCGATCTTCGGCGCTCAGATGCGTTTTGATTTGAGCCAGGGTTTCCCCTTGCTGACCACCAAGAAACTCCACCTGCGTTCGATTATTCACGAGTTGCTGTGGTTTCTCAGCGGCGACACCAACATCGCCTACCTCAAGGACAACGGGGTAACAATCTGGGATGAGTGGGCCGATGAGCACGGCGACCTTGGCCCGGTTTACGGTCACCAGTGGCGCAGTTGGCCGACGCCCGATGGCGGGCATATTGACCAAATCAGCCAGGTTCTGGATTCGCTGAAAAACAATCCCGACTCACGTCGCCATATCGTCTGCGCTTGGAATGTGGCGGACGTGCCCAATATGGCTTTGCCCCCCTGTCATTTGCTGTTCCAGTTCTACGTTGCCAACGGACGCTTGAGTTGTCAGCTGTACCAGCGCTCCTGCGATTTTTTCCTCGGCGTGCCGTTCAATATCGCCAGCTACGCATTGCTCACACACATGTTTGCTCAGCAGTGCGGCTATGAAGCGGGTGATTTCGTGTGGACGGGCGGCGACGTGCATTTGTACTCCAATCATCTGGAGCAGGCGGCGGAGCAGTTGTCTCGCACCACGCGCGGTTTGCCCAAACTCAAACTGAAACCCGCGCCGAGTCTGTTCGATTACCGCTTCGAAGACATTGAGATCGTCGACTACGATCCGTTGCCGCATATCAAGGCGCCGGTGGCGGTTTAGTCGTTCGAATCGCCGCCAACATAGTCCTGGCGGTAGGTTTTGACGCCTTTAAGCATATGCAGCGAAGCCCAGGCCAGGAACAGGACGGAACTGGCTAGAGCGTAACGTAGGGAGTCGGCGCCGAAGCTGGGATTGAGCAGGTCGCTGACGGCACCGATCAACACCGGACCGATGCCTAGGCCGATCAGGTTGGTCACCAGGCCTAGCAAGGCAATCGCCATCGAACGCTCCGTTTCCAGGGCCACGCCGTAGACCGCGGAATACAGTGCCGGCAGCGCCATGAACACCAGGGTGTTGGCGACGATGTAGAGCATCAGGCACAGCTTGTAGTCCGGTGCCAGCAGAGCGGCGGCCATGATTGGAGCCGCGATCAGGCAGGCCAGTCCAGGCAAGCGCAGCTTCCAGGCTACATCGCGCCGCGCAAGGCGATCGACGATGACGCCGGCCAGAATGGTGCCGATCAACGTCGATACCAAGGCCGCACTGCCATAGCTTCGGGTGGCGATATTGACCTCCAGTTCAAAACTGCGTTGAAAGAATGGGATCGCAAAAGCCGGCATGCCTAAAGTGAAAAAGGACACCGTGGCGAAGGTCAACAGCAACTGAAAGTAAGTTTTGGTCGCCAGCAAGTGGCGGATCACGCTGCGCGAGGACGCATCGAAAATTTCGCTGATGCGCGGTACGCGGGTGATCTGCCGCGGCTCGCGCAAGGTGGCAAAGGTGAGCACCGCCAGCAACAAGCCCGGGATGCCGACGACCATGAGGGTGACGCGCCAGTCGGTCGCTTTGAGCACCTCGCCACCGACAATCACCCCGACGAAACTGCCGATCAACGCCGCGAACGACAAGATGCTCGCGACTTTGCCGTGCTGGGACGGCGGGTAATAGTTGGATGCCAGCGAATGGGTGGGTGGCACAGCTCCGGCTTCGCCGATGCCCACGCCGATGCGGGTTAAAAAGAGAGTGAGGAAGTTTTGTGCCAGACCGCCAAGCGCGGTCATGCCGCTCCAGATAGCCAAACACACGGACACGACGGTGCGGCGGTTTCCAACATCGGCCCAACGGGCCAGTGGAATGCCCATCAGAGCGTAAAACAGAGCGAAGGCCGGGCCGGTCAGGACGCCGAGCTGCAGATCGCTGAGACCGAATTCTTGTTTGATCGGTTCAAGAACAACGCCAAAGATGCCGCGGTCGACATAGGCGATAACCAGTACGATAAAAATCAGGCTCAGGCAGTAAGCACGATACCAACCTGTGGGATTATCCATACGCCCATAGGGCGATGTGGTGTTGCCACCACGGGGTTGTTGTGGATTCAAGCCGGTCTCCTCAGTGTCTTACACGCCGAGGTAAGCCGTGACTTTGGCCGCCCCGTTTTTATGCCTATCGTCTCAAGTTCGATCGATGATCAGATCGTCCGTATGAATCAGCAGGAGCCTGTGGCGCATCCGTTCAGGCGCGTGTGGCGTAAGAATGCTGGAATACCATCAGGCACCACTATCCATGAGTTGGACCAAATTTCAGGTCGTCGTGACAGGCCTGGCCGTTCTTGCACTTGCTGGCTGCAGTGCACGCACGCCCAGTGAGTCGACATATGAGTTGACGTCGTCTGTGCCGTATCTGGCGAATGCCAGCGATCGCCAAATGGCAGACATTTATGTGCCGCAAGGGCGAGGGCCGTTCCCTGCCATTCTGCTGATTCACGGTGGCGGTTGGGCGCGCGGTGAGCCATCGGATATGGACAAGTTTGCCCTGCGCTTGGTGGATGCTGGCTATGTGGTCATGAATCTGGGCTACCGCCTGGCCCCGGCGTTTCGCTATCCCGCGCAAAGCGAAGATGTGGCCGCCGCCCATCGCTACCTTGAAGCGCATGCTGAGCGCTGGAAAGCCGACCCCACGCGCGTTGGCGTCATGGGGTATTCAGCCGGCGGCCATCTGGCGCTGATGTTGGGTCTTGCGCAACCGTCGACCACGCACCGTTTAAAAGCGGTCGTGTCCGGAGCGGGTCCGACCGATGTTACCCGCTACACAGACAGCCCTTATATGGAAACCCTGATTGGGGATTACAGCGGACACAAGGCCGAATATCGCGCCGCGTCGCCACTGTTTCTGGCCTCCCCGGATGATCCGCCGACCATGCTGTACCACGGCAAGTGGGATCTGTTGGTGGATATCGATCAATCGCGTCGCATGGCGGCTGCACTCGACGCTCAAGGTGTTACCAACACCCTGTTGGAAGTGTCCATGTCGGGCCATGCCACGACCTTCCTGATTGATGGCTGGATCTGGCCGCAGGTGTTGGCGTTTCTGGATCAGCACGTGAAGTAACCGTCTACGCACTGGCGATTCTCTATCCCATGTTTCTTTGCGGTAACATCGCAGGCCTTTCACTGTGGAAGTCTGCATGCCCGGATTCAATGAGGTCGCCAAGGAGCGTCGTCCTGTTGTCGTAGAGACGGTACGCACGCCTTTTCTCAATTCCACCGGACCCTACGCCCAGCTCCATAACTACCAGTTGGCGGCCTTGCCGCTGCGCGAACTCCTGAAGCGTGCCGAGATCGGTCCTGAGGTCGTTGAATTGGTCACCATGGGCATGGTGGTGCAGGACGTCGAAGCCACCAATGTGGCGCGTGAGGCGATGCTGGTGGCGGGGTATCCCAGCCACATCCCGGCGTACAGCATTTCCATGGCCGGTGTTTCACCCAATGTGGGTGTGATCAATCTGTGTGATGCGATTGCCCTGGGCCGTTTGAATATTGGTGTCGCCGCAGGCACGGAAAATTTTTCCGATTTGCCGATTCGCTTGCCGCGCGCCATGCGCCAGCGTGCCATTCGCTTGTCCAAAGCGCGCACTCTGGGCCAGCGTTTGAAGTTGCTTGCCGGTGTTCGGCCTGGCGACCTACTCCCCGAGTTGCCGAGCAGCGAGGATCTCACCACGGGTCTGACCATGGGCCATGCCTGCGAGAACATGGCGCAACGATTTGGTGTGACCCGCGAAGCGGCGGATGCTTACGCGCTGCGCAGTCACCATGGTGCGGCGGCGGCCTGGAAAGCGGGGTACTACAGCGATGTGATGGCGGTGGATGTTGCGGGCGCCAGCGTGTCGCGTGACGATGCGATCCGCGAGGACACCACGTTGGAGCGTCTGGCCAAGCTGAAGCCATCGTTCGAGGCCGACGGCATTGTCACGCCCGGCAATGCCTCCGGATTGACCGACGGTGCTGCCGCTTTGCTGTTGATGGCGCAAGGTGAAGCCGAGCAACGCGGTTTGCCAGCGCTGGCTCGTGTTTGCGATGCACAGCTCACCGGCGTGCACGATATGCGCAGCGAGATGTTGCTCGGTCCAGCCATGGCGATTCCGCCGCTGTTGGCGCGTCATGGTCTGCGCATGAGCGATATCGCTGTTTATGAACTGCATGAAGCCTTCGCAGCACAGATCCTGGCCAATCAGGCGGCTCTGGCGGATGACGAGTTTGCACGTGCCGAATTGGGTGTGTCGCAGGCCCCGGGTGCGATTCCGCAAGATCGCCTGAATCTGTGGGGCGGTTCGCTGGCGCTGGGCAATCCGTTTGCCGGTACCGGAATTCGCCTGATCAGCACCGCGGCTCGACGTTTGCGCGCTGAAGGTGGCCGCTATGCGATCGTTGCAACCTGCGCTGGTGGTGGGCTGGGTTCGGCGTTGTTGCTGGAGAACCCCGACGCCAGTTGAGCTGGCGCCGGAGTGAAGATCACGGACGCAAATCCAGGCTGCCGGTCTCACTCGGTGTGTCGTCGCTGGCGTCCAATACTTTGAGGTAGGACGATGACAGCGTTAACAAGGTTGTCGTTGTTTGTAATGCGCCACTGTCCTGAACGATGACGCTGCGCAAAGGCTCGTTGTAAATCACCGGGGCAAAGCCCTGGCAGCCTTCGGGCGGCAATTGATCCGTGTTCGATGGACAGCTCTGACCACCGGACCCGGTGTCTTTGTGATCGACACGGGCGTATTCGTCAATGCTGCCGCCGTTGGGATTGAGCCCGATTTGATAGGCGAGGAAGCCACTCAGGGCCTTGTTGGCGTCGGACGATGCAATCTGCACCGGAATGCTGAGCAAACCGCTGAGTGTGTTGAAATCCAGCAGTGATGGCACTTCGGCAAAGGTGAAGGCGTGCGGGTCGTGCTCGGCCAGGCTGAATGCATAGTCGCTGTCGCCCAGGACGGGTTCTTCGCTGACGACGAGCTGCGGGTCGGCCAGGTCGGTCACGTCGAAGATTTGCAACTGGAATCCACGCCCGGTGCCGATACCGCCATCCCCGGCATTGCGACCGATGGTCAGCAGATGGCTCTCGCCCAGGGGATGCATGTAGGTCGAGAAGCCCGGTATATCGAGTTCGCCCACTTTCAGCGGCGCGTTGGGATTACTCAGATCAAAGGTAAACAGCGGGTCGATTTGCTCAAACGTCACGACATAGCCTTTGTCCCCGACAAAGCGTGCGGCTCGGATGGTTTCGCGTGGTTTTTCGGCGACGTCGACAAAGTCCTCAACCTGGCCGGTGAGATCCATGCTCGCCGTCGACAGCACGCTCATATGGTGATGATTCACCCAGGCATCATTGGCTTGAGCCCCTGGACGCGCTTCGGTGGTGACAACGCGCAGATGGTTTTCATGCTCGCTCATCTGGTAGCGATTGCCCAGCCAGCCGTCAACCAACCCCAAACCATCAGGTAACGCACTGCCGCTGCTGATGTCATAGCGATAAATCGCGGTCTGTTGTTTTTGCGCGGGATCAAACCACCAGCCACCGCTGTGTTGGCTCAGGTACAGCGCCGAGTTGCTGGCGTAGAGCTGCCACGCATTGTTGATACTGCCCAAGGTGTTAAGTGCACTGCCGTCGCTGTCGATGCTGGACATCATCAGCAAACCCATGCGGGTGGAAACGGTCGGGTGCTGAATTTGAGTGCAGGCCAGTGATTGCTGGCCGCTGGCTGCAGTGCCGAGCTGTGGGAGCAGCTCGTCTGCTGACAAGCCTGCTACAGCCTGATCGATGTGCGCCCGGATTTGTGGTTCGAGCGCATCCATGGTCGCCTGATCATTGTCGGCGTAGGCGCGCGGGTAGTCCTCGTAGGCGAGCTTGCGAAAGGCATCGTTGGCGTACAAGGCTGCGGGGTAGGGGAAGCCGAACTGACTGACCAGATGAATGCGCGATCCGATGCGCCGCGCATCCACATACTGGCCGTCCATCAGCAGCGACTCGATGCGATTCGGCGAGCTGGGGTTGCTGACGTCGAAAAACTGAACTTCGGTGGCTTCCTCGAACTCGGGCGGGGCGATACTCAGCTTGACGGCAGCGGGGCTGGCGAATCCGGCGTCGCTGACCGCGGGGGCCCCGAGATAGTAAACGTAGCCTGGGGTCAGAATGATGGCCAGTCGCTGATTGTCGGCATCCAGAAACATGCCACTGGGTTGGCGGCTATCGCTCAGGGCAACGCGGGCCAGGATAGTCAGCGCATTGAGATCGCTGATGTCGATGACCAGCAGTTCGCGTGCCTCGCGTTGCAACACATACAGGGTTTGGCCGTCCGGGCTGGTTTCAATCAGATCGGCTTCATCGACCCCGGCTTCCTGGGTGTTGGTGTCGGTGACTTCGCGGTCGGGGGCGGCTTCTGGCGCGGAGGGTGCGGCAACCGCATCACCTTGGGCAAAATCCACCGATTCCAGCGCGGCGGGTTCGCAGCCGAAGCAGTTACGGTTGTAGCTGTAGCCACTGAAATATTCTTCGGCCAAGGCATCCGCGTAGTAATCCTTGAACGCCGAGCATGACGCAAAAGCTTGCTGTTGCAGCTGGGCTTTGGGTGTTGCGTCGCTACCGGAGGGATTCGGCGTTGCCGTCGGGCTGGGGGCTTGCACGCCACCGCTGCCGCCGCAGCCGACAATCAAGGCGCCGAAAAAAGCGGACCCTATCAATGACCGAAGCTTGTCCATCGAAACTCTCCTGCTCAGCACACCGGTCTTGCATTATCGCGCGCGTGTGCTGGCAGGCAAGCGTGAGCTGATCAACGTCGAGGCTTGGCCGACGAAGCCTGTAATCAGCCGTAGGTGTGTTCCAGGTACTCCAGAATGTCAGCGGACTCGAACATCTCGGTGTCGGTGTTCGGATCGACCAGATAGGGCACTTGAACCTTGCCGGCGCGGTCCAGCAGAGCCTTGCGGTTGCGACCAACGACCGGCGCGTCGGGGAAAAACTGGTTGCGGAAATGCGGCGGCCCCATATCTTTCCATTCGGCCTTGCCGGTATTGCGCAGAATGTATGGCAACTCCAAAGCACTTAAGCGCTCACGCACTGGGCGTGAAAACGGGCTGGATTCAAAGCTGTAGAGCTCAAGATCCTGCGCGGGGGCTTGTCGGCCACGCGCGTTCAAGCCAGTGCTGACGGCGCGTGTAGCGGAACTCAACATCGAACTGGCGACGCGCAGGGTGTGAGCCGCGACGCTGCTGGCTGCGCCGCGACCATAGGTGCGATGCAGGTAGTTGATGATGTCGCGCGATTCGTACATCAGCACGCCGGTGTTGGGATCGTGCAACAAGGGGAACAGCGCTTTGCCACCCTGCTTGATCGCTTGCGGGCGGAAACGCTGGCCGCTGCGCGGGCAAGGCAGGATGCGCACATCCAGATCGAGTTCGCACAGCGTCTCGCGCACCAGACGGCAGTAGGGGCAATTTTCGATGTCGTAAAGTTCGAGCATCTTGGTCGGTTGCGCGGCAGGTTTGAACGCTGCACTGCCGCGCCATCCGCGCAGACTGCTGGCGATCAGGTTGAGGTTCAAATCGACGATACGAGACAGCTTGGACATCAGCTCACTCCGGGTAAAGAGGGGGCAGCGCAGACGATGACGACGATCTGGCGGCAGGGCGGTACTCGCGGACCAGCGTGATCAGCGGCTGGCGCGGGAAAGTCTCACCAGATCCGAAGGCCGCGTCATCCAGGGCGCTGAGTGCGGCAGGAAGGGCGGCATCATTGCTGAGCCGCGAGAGTTGGTCCAGTCGCAGCGGCTGACCATGGACCTCTTTGCTCCAGTCCAACAGCGCTTGACGGCACGCGCGTGCATCGCCCGTCTGCAATGTTTTCAGGGTGTTGCGCTTGTCGACACTGTCCTGCGCAATCCGCTGCGGGCGTTCGCGCCGACGGGTTTGCCACAGCCACGCCAGCAGTGTGCCCAACCAACCGGCTGCGCAGGTATACGTCGCCACTTGCCAGCGCCAGTCCACACCGCCGGCGGGAGGCTCGCTCACGGACGCTGATGCGTTTTGCGTCGCCGACGTGGGGGCAACTGCGCTGGGTGGCTGGGGTGGCGGCGCGGTCGTCGGCGCTGCGCCGATCAGTTTCAATGTGCGTTGCGGTAGCGTCGCCGCGCGAAAGGTGCTGTTGAGGGTGTCCCACCAGTCGATGGAGACCTCCGGCAAAACCAGATTGTCACCCGGCCCGGGAATGATCGCGGTGCTGTAGCTGCGTGTGGCGATAAGCTGCTGGCCGTCGCTCTGCGTCTGTTCCTGGGGCGGTTCGGTAAAGCTTTGGCTGTTGGGCGGCAATGCCGGGCTGAAGTCGGGCAACTGGGTATGCAACTGCCCGAACACTTTGAGCGTGACCGTGCGGGTCAAAGGCTGGCCAACCTGCCACGGGCCGTCCGCGGGTGTGATGGTCTGGCTCAGTTGTACGTCATGGGCGGGCATCCAGTCGGACGCGCCGTTTGGCGGCGACTTGATGTCGATGCTGAGCGGATCTGCAGCGGCATAGAGACTGCGTGACGGTGTGCCGAAACCAAACAATCCTTGCGAACGCCGGCTGGTGTCTGCGACTTCACCGCTGAAGACCGGTCCGTTGAGCTCCAGCGTACCGGACTGCTCCGCAAAGATGGCGTAGCGTCGCTCGATGACGCGGTAACGATGGGTGCCGCGCAGTTGCTGACTTTCGCGCTGGTCGCCCAGCTGTTCGATTACCGCATTGGTGCTGGTGGGCTCGGAAAAGCTCCCGGACAGCAAATCGCCACGCACATACAGGCGCGCTGTGAGGGTGATTTGTTCACGCAACCAGGCTTCGCTTTTATCCGTTTCAAACTCGATGTATGCCTCGGGCAACTCGCCCTGAGCCATATCCGGTTTTTTGACCGTGAGGTTGATCGCGGCAGTGCGGTCCTGGCCCACGGATATGGGCGGTATGCGCAATTCACCGAGGCGCTTGGGGCGCAGCTGGATGAGCCAATCATGGGTGCGTGTTGTGGTCCCGTTGATCATGCGTATTTGACTGGAACTGCGACGTCCGAGCACCTGGAAGTCGGCTTCGAGCACGGACAGATCGGGTTCACCTTTGCCCGATTCGCTGCGAATGGTCAGGGTCACGGTCTCCCCAGCCAGCAACGGATTCTTATCCACTTGGGCGGTGACCGCCGCGAACAGTGGCGTGCTGATCACGGCAAGGAATAACAAGACGGGAATGCGCATGATCTTCATTGGGCCTGGCGGCGTTGTTGCATACGTTCAAATTTCCGGCGCAGGAGTCCGCCCGGGTCGTCAGGGATACGTTTGAGCCATTGCTGCACGGCTTGCGCCTGCTCATCGTCAGGGTCGAATTCGCCCGCTTGCGGGGTCATCGCGGATTCGTTGGGTTCACTCTCGCTGCCCTGCGCGTCATCGGATGCGGACGCCTGCTGGTTGTCGTCATCACCTTGCGCGTGTTCAGAGGCTTGTTGTGAGTCTTGTTCTTCGCCGGGCTCGCCGTTTTGTTGAGAGTGTTCGGAGGACTGCTGCTGATCCGATTCCCCTTGCTCGCCGCTGTCTTCCTGTTGTTGCTCGGACGAACGGGGTTGCTCCTGATCATCTCCCGATTCGCTGTCTTGGGACGCGCTGTTTTCGCCATCCTGAGGCTGGTTGTCGCCGTCCTGTTGCTGATTCTGCTGCTGTTGTTCTTGCTGCTGCAGGAGTTGCTCAACCAGGTCGCGATTGGCCTGCGCGTCAGTCAGGGTGGGATCACGTTGCAGGGCTTCGGAATAGGCTTGCAGAGCCCCTTCCAGGTTGCCGGCGCGGGCCAGTGCATTGCCCTGATTATAGGCGTCAGCTGCGCGATCGCCGGTTCCCCACAGCTCCGCCGCCTGCTCAAATTCACCCGCTTCATACAGAGCACTGGCTCGCCAGTCCGAGCGTTTGAAGTTGTCTGCTGCGTTGGCGAACTCGCCGGCTTTGTAGTGCTCCAGCGCTTCTTGATCCTGTGTTTTCCACCAGCCGGCCAAAGCGGGTTGTGGATGCAGCAGGGGCAAGCCAACAACCAGCACAAACAGCCAGCCGCGACGAAAAGCCAGCGCAGCGATCAGGATGAGCGGCAACAGCAGCCAAGGCCCTTCGTCCTGCCACTGGTCTGCTTGGAAGCGATCGTTCGATGCGGTGTTGTTGGCGCTGTTCAAGGCCAGCGTGGTGTCCAGCTCAAAGTCCGCACCAGCCTGATCAACCCGGCGATATTGACCGCCGCCGCTGCGAGCGAGTTGCGACAGGTCTCGGGTGGGCAATCGGGCCAATTTGATCGCGCTGCTGCTGTCGCGCTGCCAGCCACCACTGCTGGCGGGAATCGGTGCACCCTGTTCGGTGCCGGCGGCCAACACGTGGATGCGAAAACCTTGCGCGCGCGCCGCTTCGACCGCGTCTCGGGCGGTGGCATCGGGCTGTGCGCTGGTCATGAGGATGATGTCGCCGCGCGTCGCGCCGCCTTGTTCCAGCAGGTGTTGTGCTTCGGTGATGCCCGCTGCCAGGTTCTGGCCCGGTGTTGGCATCAGGTCGGTGGACAGGCTGCTGAGCAAATGACTGACGGTGCTGCGATCCGAGGTCAGCGGCACCACGGCAAAGGCATCGCTGGAAAAGGCGACCAAAGCGGTGTCGCCTTCGCTTTGCTGGTTGAGCAATTGCTGAGCAAGCAGCTTGCTACGCGCCAGCCGCGTGGGTTTGATGTCCGCGGCGTTCATTGCCGGGGACAAATCCATCACCAGCACGCGATGCAAGGGGCTGTCGTATACCGGCTGCGGCAGTTGGCGCCAGCTGGGTCCAGCCAAAGCCAGCGTGATCAAGGTGACGGCCAATGCGGCGAGGATCAATCCGCTGCGGCCTGAGGTTTGGGTGTTGGACTGACTGCTGAGATGGGGGAGCAGCTCAGGGTCGACAATCTGCCGCCAAGGACTGTGCGCATTCAGCGCGTCACGCATAAGCCACAGCAGCAGCCAGAGCATGGGCATGGCAAGCAGCCATGCCGGGCGCAGAAAGTGGAACGGCTCGAGCATGCTCATGCGCTGCGCTCCCGCCAGCGCAACACCAGTTGCGGGGCAAGCTGCATCAAGGCCAGCAGCAAGGCCATGCTGAGAGGCCAATAGAACAATGCGGTTTGCGGTCGAAAGTTGAGGCTGGCGACTTCCACCGGCTCGATCTCGTCGAGCAGGGCATAAATCTGTTCCAACGCAGCCACACTTTGTGCGGTGAAAAAGCGCCCGCCGGTGGTTTCGGCAACCCGTTTGAGGGTTTGCGCATCAATCGGTGATTGTCGGCTTTGCACGAACGGCCCCAAGCGAATGGTTTGTTCGCCGGAAAAGCCGATGGTGTGAACGCGAACGCCGGATTGTGCCGCCAGTTCGGCCGCTTTGAGTGGGCCGAGATGACCAGCGTTGCTTTCACCGTCGGTGAGCAGGATGACCACTTTGTCATCGTTACGGCCGGCCGCCAGCAAATGCTTCACGGACATGCCAATGGCGTCTCCGATAGCCGTTTTCTGGCCAGCCAGCCCGACTTCGGCTTCGTCCAGCAATTGTCGCGTGGTGGGGCGGTCAAGACTCAGCGGGCTTTGCAGGTAGGCACGTTCTCCGAACAGGACCAGACCCACACGATCACCCACGCGACGCTCCAGAAATTCACCGGCGACCGCCTGGACGACGGCCAAACGTTGCACCGTGCGCCCTTGGTAAGAGATGTCGCGCTCGTCCATGCTGCCGGACAGGTCAACCGCAAGCACGATGTCGCGGCCCGAGGCCGGTAAGGCGACCGGATCTCCCAGCCAGATCGGGCGACTGGCTGCGATCAGCAGAGCAAACCAGGCCAGCAGCGCGATCCAAGGGCGTTGACGGGCCTGCTCCTCGACCCCGGCCAAGCTGGTGAGTGACAACGGCAATTCGATCGCATCACCGCGCGCAGCCGGTGGCGCGAAACGTGCGATCAACCACGGCAAGGGAAGCAGCAGCAGCATCCAAGGCCATTCCAAACTCAGCATGGCTTGCTCCGGCGCAGGTTGCTGTGCATCCAGGCTTGGACCATACCGTGCACGTCCATATGGATGTCCACGGCATCGCGATACGGCGCTTCGACCAGTTGCTGCCAGCCGTGTGGGTCTTGATGCGTATCCGGTGCGTGCTCGATCAGGAACGTGGACCATTGCTGTGGCGCGAGGCTGGCTGCCGCTGGTCCGTAGATCATCGCGGCGACCCGGCGCAACAATTGGTTGAGCGCGGTGAGCTGCTGGGTGCTGTCTTCGATCTCCAGAATGCGCGCGAGCTCGAGTTCCGCCTGTCGTCGTGGGGCGCGCCGTTGTTGCCAGCGATGCCAGGCGAAAGTGCTCGCAGCGGCAAGGATCAATAGGCCGAGGATCAGCAACCACCAACCGGGCGCAGGTGGCCACCAACCGGGTTCGGTGGGCAGATGTATGGGCTTGAGCGCGGCGAGGGGATCAGCGTTCGGCGTCATCCCGCTCTCCGTGGTCGTCGTGCGCCGAAAGCCTGGTCGATGTTGTTTTCGGTGCGCAGGTCCAGACATTGCGCACGGCACGCATAGGCCAGTGCGCGCAGTTGTTGCTCGCGCTCCTCGAACTGAGCGGCCCAGCGCTGACGTGTCTGCGTATTGCGGGCATTCAAGCTTGCGGTTTTGCCGTCATGGTCGCGTGTCGGGTAAATGCCAGGGCGCGGCGCGTGGCGTTCCAATGGATCAGAAATCAGACCAAGCACGAGTTCGCAATGGCGTCCGATCATGCTCAGACCCTGGCGGGCCGGGCTGTCCAGATCGTGGAAATCACTCAGCACAATAATGAGTGCGCCCGGGCGGGCAACGCGCCGTAACTCGTCCACCATTTGATGCAGCGGTGGAATCGGATGAGCGGCAACCGGGGCATCGCACAGCAAACGAAACAGACGCATGACGCCGCGTTGACCACTGGCCGGGCGCGATTCGCTGTGACTGTGATGCAGACACAAACCGCCGACACGGTCTCCGTTGGTGCTCGCAGCCCAGGCGAAGCGCGCCGCCACGCGCGCGGCCAACACGGATTTGAAGCAGCCGCGGGACCCGAACCACATGGGCGCGCGCAGATCGCAGGCCAGAATGACCGGTCGTTCACGTTCTTCGCGGTAGTTGCGGACGTGGGTGTGGCCGGTACGCGCGGTCACGCGCCAATCGATGCTGCGGATCTCATCGCCCGGGACATAGCGGCGATGCTCCTCAAACTCCATGCCGCGGCCACGAAAGCCGGAGAGATGGGTGCCCGCGAGATCGGTGAAGACGCGCCGTCGGCTGGCCAGGTCCACGCTGCCCGCGTGTTGTCGCTCGGCCAGCAAGTCCGCCAATTCAATGCGGTGAACCGCCATCGTGGAACCTAGGGCCTGTTCACATTCAATAAATCGCTGCGACGGCGACTGTTTTTTTGCAAGCTCAGGCGCTGTGAGCTCCGTGTAGTCGCTCTACACAAGCGAGCAGCAACGCAAGATTGTGGAAAAACAGTCCCGTCCCTTCGGGTTGTGCCCCCAAAAGCGGCACACGGCGTTACTCGTCTTTCATTTGGAATGACCAAACTTCTCTCCTCGCTCCTTGTCTGCCGCTTTTGGGGGCGACAACGCGGCGATTTATTGAATGTGAACAGGCCCTAAGCGACCGGCACGCGGCCGAGTAATTCGCTGATCAGCTGATCGTCGGTGACACCTTCTGCTTCGGCGGTGTAGCTGCGCAAGACGCGATGGCGCAGGACGTCCGGGGCAATCGCCTGAATATCGTCGGGTGAGACATAGTCGCGTCCGCCCAACCAGGCGTGAGCGCGGGCGCAGCGTTCCAACGCAATGCTTGCGCGAGGGCTGGCGCCGTAGTCAATCCAGCGTGCCAAGTCGTCGCCGTACGCTGCCGGTTGGCGCGTGGCATGGACCAGCTGGACAATGTATTCCTCAACCGCGTCACTCAGGTGCAGGCTGAGGCAATCTTGGCGTGCCTGGAAAATGGTCTCCTGAGTCAGCGGGTTTGGCGTGCTGTTGTCGTCGTGGCGGGCTTCGCCGCGCGCCAGTCGCAGAATTTCGCGTTCGCTGTCGCGGTCCGGATAGTCCACGCGAACGTGCAGGAGAAAGCGATCAAGCTGTGCTTCAGGCAAGGGATATGTGCCCTCCTGCTCAATCGGATTCTGGGTTGCCATAACCAGAAACAGTTGCGGCAGCGCGCGGGTGGTTTGCCCGACTGTGATCTGGCGTTCGGCCATCGCTTCGAGCAAGGCGGATTGCACCTTGGCCGGTGCGCGGTTGATTTCGTCAGCCAACAGCAGATTGTGAAAGATCGGCCCGTGCTGAAATTCAAAGCTGCCACTTTCCGGTCTGTAGATGTCGGTGCCGATCAAGTCGGACGGCAGCAGATCCGGGGTGAATTGCAAGCGATGAAAATCGGCTTCAACACCTTCAGCCAGCGCTTTGATGGCCCTGGTTTTGGCCAATCCCGGTGCGCCCTCGACCAGCAAATGACCGTCCGCAAGCAGCGCGATCAGCAGGCGCTCAACCAGGGTGTGTTGTCCAATGATGCGGGATTCGATGTGTCGCCGGAGCGGCGTTAGGGCGTTGTCGCTGGCCATCGTAGAAGGGGAAGTCCTCGGATAAACGGATTATTGTAGGTATTGCCGCGCATACGACCAACGTGTTGTCGTGGTGTTCCCTTAAATATGTGCGAAGAGAATCATGAACAAGGCATTTGTGACGGGCGGTTCCGGCTTTGTTGGACGCAACCTCATTCGCCGACTGCGCAGCGAGGGCATTGCTGTGGCTGCGCTGGCGCGTTCAGAAGGGGCCGCCAACACGGTTGCGGCCCTGGGCGCCGTGCCGGTGCGTGGCGATTTGTTCAGCGCGGACAGCATGCTCGCCGGTATGCACGGCTGTGATGTGGTGTTTCACGCTGCGGCCACGGTGGAAGATTGGGGGCCGAAGGATCTATTCTGGCGCATCAATGTTGAAGGCACGGAGAATGCGCTGGTCGCAGCACAACAGGCGCAAGTTGCCTGTTTTGTTCATGTGGGTACTGAAGCGGTATACGCGACTGGCGCCAGCGACATGCGGGGTCTGACCGAGGAGCGACCTGTGCCCGACCGGCCGCTGCCCCGTTATCCACTGACCAAAGCCGAAGCTGAGCGTCGCGTGCTAGCGGCTAACAAGTCCGCAATGCGTTGCGTCAGCGTGCGCCCTCGTTTGATCTGGGGGCGGGATGACACCTCAGTTCTGCCTAAGATTCTGGCTCAGGTGGAAGCTGGGAAATTTGTCTGGCCGGATCACGGTCGTGCGTTCACCAGCACATGCCACGTCGACAACGTTTGTGAGGGGTTGTGGCTGGCCGCACAGCATGGACGTGGTGGTGAGGCGTATTTTGTGACGGACGGTGAGCCGCTCAGCTATCGCGAATTCCTTGGGCGCCAAATGCGCGCAAACGGCTATGTCGTTCCCACGAAATCTGTGCCTTTATGGCTGGCTTCGCGTTTTGCCCACAGTGCCGAATGGCTGTGGGAAACGTTGCCCCTGGCTGGTGCGCCACCTGTGCATCGCCTGATGATCGAACTGGGTGCGAAGTCGGTCACCATCGATGACACAAAAGCCCGCCAACAATTGGGTTACAAGCCCTGTGTCGCAATCCAAGATGTCTTGCCCGTTTAAGCGCTGACCGCATCGGTGCCTGCACCTGCGAAGTGCGCACTTAGATACATTCATGACTCATTAAATCCCGTGCTATTCACCCCTGTTGCATACATGGCTGAATGATGCTGCGGCGCAATATTTCATTTCCCTGACAATTGCGCTAGCGTTGTCACATCCATAGGAATGGATGGCATATCTTTAACTGGGGAGTTAACTGAGATGATGGAAGCAAAGGACAGGCGTTGGGCTGCTGGGCTGCGCGCCTTGGCCGTACTCGCAACTGCGACGACCATCGGTTTCAGCGGTGCTGCAATCGCTGACACTGGTGAGGCCAAAATTCGGATTAACGTTCGTGATGGCATGGGAACGGATTTTCCGATTGTGACGACTCTGTCCGCCGGACAGGAAGTCGATATTCTTGATTACGACGGCGAGTTCGTCCGCATTCGCACGGCAGGTGGCTCTGAGGGCTACCTGAAGCACAAGTATTTGAACGTCACCAAAGAGATGGTTGCAGCTCCGGAACCTGTTCCGGCACCTGCGCCTGAACCGATGGTGGCCCCGGAGCCGGCACCGGCCCCAGTCGCGCAAGCTCCGGCTCCCGCACCTGCTCCTGCCGCAAGCTCGTCGTCCGACGATGCCACTCAGCTGAGCAAGGTTTTGGTGACCGGTTCTGCGATTCGTCGCATTGCGGGTGAAGGGCCGTTGCCAGTTCAGGTCATTGACCGTGCTGCTATCGACCGCACCGGCGCAAGCTCGGTTGTGGACCTGCTACAGAAGCTTCCCGTGATTCAGGGTGGTGTCGCTGAGGCAGAGGCCGTGGGTGGCTCGACATATGGTTTCGCTGGGGTGTCGATTCATGACATCGGTGAAACGCGCACCCTGGTTCTGCTGAACGGTCGTCGCATGGCCCAGTTTGGTGGTCAAACGCTGACCGGCTTCGGTGCGGCGATGGACATCAACAGCCTGCCGATTGCGGCCATCGAGCGCGTAGAAATCCTCAAAGACGGTGCATCCGCCATCTACGGTTCTGACGCCGTGGCTGGGGTGGTCAACTTCATCACCAAGGATTCCACCACGGAAGGCGACTTCAGTCTGTCGTACTACAGCCCGGCGGATGGTGCCCAGGAGTGGGGTGTAAGTCTGTCCAAGGGCTTTGGTGACTACGACAAAGACGGTTGGAACGTGTTCATGACCTTGTCTGCAGATTCACGCGACAAGCTCAAGTCCACCGATCGCAGCTTCGCCGAGTCCGGTTTTGTGGACTTCAGTGCCAACGGTTACAACTACCGTTTTATCAACGATTCGCCGTCGCCGATTCCGGGCAACATCCTGGTCGATAACCCGAACAGCGTGCTGGATGGGCAGGTGGCTTCCATACCCCTGCTGCAAGGTCAATCATGTGAAGGTGCCACCGGCTACTCGCCTTACTGGGGTGATTTTGCCTGTGGTTATGACTACGTCCAGACTTTGGAGATCTATCCGAAGCGTGAACGTCAGACCGGCATCGTGTCCTTCAACATGAAGCTGGCCGAAGATCACAATCTGTTTGCCGATCTATTGTACTCGCGTTCCGAACAGGAATCCGCGATCGCACCGGTGCCGGGCTCGTTCTTGATTGAAGCGGGAACTGACCTCTGGAACACCTATTTCCCCGGTCTGAATGGCCCGGATGGTGTTCAGGTTGTACCCGATGGTGAAGATGCATTCATTCTCTATCGTGTGTTCGATCTGGGTAATCGCCGCACCATGGACACCAACACGTTCTATCAAGCCGTACTTGGTTTGGAAGGCTTCGCCGCGGGTTGGGACTACAACGTCGCTCTGACGCAGTCGGAAAGTGATGTGAAGGGTGACATCTCCGGTTATCCCGGCACGAATGCTTTTGTCGGCTTGCTCGGTGCGGGGCTGCTGGATCCCTTCGTTGGTCCTGGTCAACAGTCCGCTGAAGGTCAGGCTGCTCTCAACGCGATCAACTACAACGGTTACTGGGACGGTGGTACGTCAACTCTGAATACCTTGAGTGCTCAGGGTTCACGTGAGTTGTTCGAGTTCGGTGACGCCAATGTGGTCAACATCGCTGTTGGCGCGACCTGGCAAAACGAAGAGTTCCAGTCCAAGCCTAGTGAATTCGCTCAGGCCAACCTGGATGATCCTGTGGCGGGCACGCCGGCAGCGGGTGGCCCGGGTACCGGTGATCAGCGTTTTGGTGATGCGGCCGCGTTCATTCCTTACAGTGCCGATCGTGACCTGCTGGGCATCTTCACCGAAGTTGGTGTGATGGTTGGTGATTCGCTGGAGCTGGTGGGATCGCTGCGTTACGACGACTACTCGGATGTTGGTGACACCACCAATCACAAGTTCAGCGTGCGTTGGACCCCCTTGCCAGGTCTGCTGGCGCGTGCGTCGTTCGGTACCGGCTTCAAAGCACCGACGGTTCCGCAGTTGAATGCGTCGCAGCAAACCTACGGCGTGACCGCGGCAGGCTATCCGTGTTCGGCTGATCTGCAGCAGATTGCCGATTCGGTCGGCGGCGAGTGCCGTCCGGGTAACTCTCAGTATGATGTTTTCGCCGGTGGTAACAGCGCGCTGACGCCAGAGGAGTCCGATCAGTACTCGATTGGTTTCGTGGCTGAGCTGCCGACCTTCGGTCTGCTGGCTGACATGGATCCGGCAGTGTCTTTGAGCGTTGACTACTGGAACGTGGAGATCGAAGATGCGTTTGGTCAGATTTCCGAAGGTGAAGCCTTTGGCAATCCGCTGCGCTATCCAGGCTCCTGGACCACGGCCATCGATCCGGGTACCGGTCGTAACTTCCTCGCTTACATCCAGGGCAACGTGAACCTGGGTAAAGAGAAAGCTGAAGGTATTGATTTCGATGGTCAGTTGACCTTGAATACGCCGGTCGGGAAAGTGGGTTCACAGCTGGTGGGTACGCTGTTCCTGACCCGCGACATCGAAATTCTGGGCGAAACCTATGATCTGGTCGGTGACTACTCGGATGAATTGGGTAGTGTGACTTTCCGCCTCAAAGCGCGTTGGATCAACTCCATTGAGATGGGCGACTGGCGTCACAGCCTGACCATGAACTTCACCAGCGGTTACTCTGATGCGGAACAGTACGTCGACGACTATGTCTTCGAGCTGGATGCCTCGGGTGAGCCGGTTCTGGGTGGAGCGTCATCGGGTGACACGATTCGCCTGGATGTGGATCGTTACATCACCTGGGATCTGCAGACCTACTGGGATGCCACCGATGCCGTATCGGTCTCCGCTGGTGTGCTCAACCTGTTGGACGAAGATCCACCTTTGACCCTGGCTATCGACGCCGGTCACCCGGTGGGTTACGACCTGCGTTACGCCGATCCGCGCGGTCGTGTGTTGTACGCCAAGGTGTCGTACAAGTTCTAAATCGGTTTAAAACCTAAGCTCAAACGCCCTGCTTTTGCAGGGCGTTTTTTTTGCGCGCGAGAACGACGCACTGTCCACGAACAAAGACGTAAAGCCAGTTCTCGCAATGCTTGGCACGAAATTGGCTTTGGAGTGGAACCACATTGAAGGGGTATCCGTGTCAGCTGCCGGGTACCGTGTTTTTGAGTGTTATGCAGTTGTGCATTTCAATTTGCTGAGAGATACGGTAGCTTTGCTCCCAAGTCAGGAAAACTGACGTATCCATCTAGAGTTTTGGGGAACTTCGGAATGATCAAGTTAAGGTCGGCGACGATTGGCTCGCCGCTATCTGCTATTTTTGGGGTTGCAGCGCTCACGCTGACTGCACCCGTTTTCGCACAGGACGTCGAACAGATTGATCTGGAGTCCTCTGATACCGCCATCGAAGCGATGGAGTCGGAGGGCGAACCGTCGGTTGATTTGGGCGCAATTCAGGTTACTGGCTCGCGTATCAAGCAAGCCAATCTGACCAGCACCAGTCCGGTCACGATCGTCAACGATACCGAGATCAAGTATCAGGGTACGATCCGTGTGGAAGATCTGATCAACAGCCTGCCGCAGGCGTTTGCCGATCAAGGCGGTAACTTGTCCAACGGCGCCACCGGCACCGCGACCGTCAATCTGCGTAACCTGGGTTCGGAACGTACCTTGGTTTTGATTGATGGCAAGCGCATGCATTCGGGTGATCCGCGTGAGCCGGTTCCCGATTTGAACACCATCCCGGCCGCTCTTATTGAGCGCGTCGAAATCGTGACCGGTGGCGCTTCCGCGGTTTACGGTTCTGATGCTGTGGCCGGTGTGGTCAACTTCATCATGAAGAAAGGCTTCAGCGGTGTGCAGCTGGATTACCAGCACGGTTTCTACTTTCATGAGAACGATAACCAAGCTGCGCGTGATCGTCTGCGGGCTCGCGGTTTTAATGAGCCGGATGCCACTGTGGCAGATGGTCAGAGCAATACCCTGAGCCTGATTGTAGGTTCAGATTCTGCCGATGGTCTGGGCAACTCGACCTTCTACGCGGTCTACCGTGAGCTCAACGCTGTGCGTCAGTCCGAGCGTGACTACTCGGCATGCTCTGTTGGCGGTAACCCGCAGGCGTGCCTGGGTTCGTTCACCAACGCGCCAGCGAACTTTATTTCTTACGACGCAGATTTCGGCAACGAAACCTTGTATAGCCTTGAGCCAGGCGGCAATAGTTTGATTGATCCGAACGGCGACAGCTTGTTCAACTTTGCGCCGTTCAACTATTACCAGCGTAATAACGAAAATTTGTCGTTGGGCGCCATGTTCTCGCGCGAAATCAATGAAACGATGCTGGCTTACGCTAACTTCAGCTTCACGGAAGATCGTACAAATGGCGTGATTGCACCGAGTGGCATTTTTGCAACCGTAGACACCGTGCGTTGCGACAATCCTTTGCTGTCCGCTGACCAGGTTCAGAAATTCTGTACCGACCAGGGTTATGGTCCCACGGATACCGCCAACGTGTTCATTTTGCGTCGAAACGTTGAGGGTGGTCCGCGTGATGACGACCTGACCCACACCAGCATGCGCAGCGTGTTTGGTCTGGAAGGCGAATTCGAGTACAAGGGCCTGTGGTCTTATGACATCTTCGGACAAATCGCCAGCGCCAAGGTCAACCAGATCTACCGCAACGACATGTCGATCACGCGCCAGAATCGTGCGGTTGATGCGGTTCAGGACGACGAGGGCAACATCGTATGCCGCAGTGTGGCTGATGGCAGCGATCCGGATTGTGTTGTGTACAACATCTTTGACGACAGCGTCGAGGTTGATCCGGCGGCCTTGGATTACATTCTGACTCCGGGCCTGCTTGCTGGACGTACTGAGCAGACTGTTCTGGGCGCAACGGTCTCCGGTGCCTTTGATGACCTGATTCTTCCTACAGCCTCGACCCCGGTGGGCTTTGCTTTTGGTGTTGAGCGGCGTAGCGAAAAACTCAACTTCGACCCCGATCAGTCCTTCGTGACCGGTGATCTTGCAGGTCAGGGCGGCGCCACGATTGGAACTGGTGGTGCTTTCGATGTGTTTGAGGTTTTCGGCGAGACGCGCATTCCGTTGCTGCAGGATCGCCCCGGCATGTACGACGTGAATCTGGAACTGGGTTATCGTTTCTCTGACTACAGTTCGACGGATTCCACGCACACCTACAAGGCACTGCTGAACTGGGCATTCGATGATCAGCTCAACGTACGTGGTGGCTATAACCGCGCGGTGCGTGCGCCGAACATCATTGAACTGTCGCAACCGATTTCGGTGAATCTGGCCGGGAATACTGACCCGTGTGCCGGAGATCCCAATGCGGCAGACGCGTCGGCTCGCCCGACTGCCACTGCTGAGCAGTGCCAGAATGATGCGTTCTTCGCGGCCAACCCGGATGCCTACGGCAACGTGTCGCAGAACCCGGCGGGTCAGTACAACGGTCTGTATGGCACCACCCCGGGGCTGGAGCCGGAAGAAGCGGATACTTACACGCTGGGTCTGGTTTACACCCCGGAGTTCATTGAGAACTTCAGTGTCACTCTGGACTACTACAGCATTGAAGTCAGCGGCCTGATTGACAGCTATGGTGCCGACACCGTGCTGCGTGAGTGCTACGACAACGGCAATCTGTGCGACCTGATCAGCCGTGATCCGAGCACAGGCAGTTTGTGGCTGGGGCAGAACGGCTTCGTCAACGTGCAGACGCTCAATACCGGTTCGACCAAGATCAAGGGCATCGACTTGGGCATGAGCTACCGCGTGAGCTTGAACGACTACGGTATGTTGAACCTGGAGCTTGCCGGCGCCTACAACCTGTCGGAAGTGGTTGAGCGTGTGCCCGGCAGTAATACGTTTGATTGCGATGGTCGTTATGGTCTGGAATGCGGTGTGCCGAAACCGGATTGGCGTCATAAATTCCGGGCCCGCTGGCTGACGCCGTACAACGGCATCGAAGCCTCGCTGGCCTGGCGTTACATTGGCGGTGTGCGTGCAGATGACGCAAGTCTGTCGGATCGTACGCCTGATGAAGAAACTGGCGAAGTGCCGCCACCGTCGGCTAGTGATTCGCTAGCGTCATACAGCTACTTCGACCTTGGGGTCACCGTGCCGTTTGATCGCTTCAGCTTCCGCGCCGGCATCAACAACTTGCTCGACAAAGATCCGCCTGTGATCAGCGGTGGGTCGGGTGATCCGTTGCCGGGGATTGTGGGTAACGGCAACACCTTCCCGCAGATTTATGATGCGTTGGGTCGCTATGTATTTATCGGCGTTAGCGCCGACTTCTAAGCTTCTCAGTCGATCATTCAAAACGCCCCGCTAGACGGGGCGTTTTTTTTGAACGGAAGCTTTCGATTTAAAGGCCGGCGTGCTGCCGCGGCAGAATCAACGCGCCCGCGATGATCATGCGAATGATGACAATCATCTGCTGGGCGGTTTCTTCACGTTGAGCAGGATCTTGATCCATCGCCGTGCCGCCAAGCGCGAAAATCATGCGTGTGATCGCTTTGGACACCAGATCCGGGCGAGCCAGGGGGCGGCCCGCGGCACTGGATAAACGCATCAGGTCTTCCTGCAGCTCCGTCTCAAAGTACTGAAGCTGGCGTTCGATCGCTTGCTTGAACGCGGTTGAACCGGCGCTGCCTTCGCGTAACAACAGATGCAGGTACTTCTCATCGGCTTCCAACTGTTCCATGAAGGTCTCCACGGAACTGACCACCGTGCTGCGATCGTCACTCACACGATTGCGCGCTTCGCGGATGATGGTGCGCAGGGCACCACCGGCTTGTTCAATCAAGGCGACAGCGAGCTCGTCAATATCGCGAAAGTGGCGATAGAAGCTGTTCGGTGCGATATCGGCGGCACGCGCGACCTCTCGTAGCCCCAGCGTGGACACGCTACGGTTGGGGCCCAGCAGCTTCAGCGCGGCATCCAGCAAATCCTGGCGATTGATGTGGTGCTTGCCACGGTGATGAGATGACGCCGGCACAGGCCTAATCCCTGTCTTGAAAGCGCAGAATGTACACCAAGCCGTCAGTCTGCGGGATGCTGGCGCCTAACCCTGAGCTTGAAAGCTGAGCCAATCCTGGGCCGATCGCTCGGGTTCTTCGATCATGGGGAGATGGCCAATGCCCGGGCGAACTATGGTTTGCGCGTTTGGCATCAGAGCTTTGAGCACAGCGGCGCCACTGTAGTGCAGGGCACGGTCTTGGTCGCCCCAAACCACCAGAGTCGGTATCGGGCTGCCGTCAATAAGAGCATTGACGGTCTGCGCGTCGTTGTTCAGGGTTTCAAATATGCGCTTGTGCAGGTCGTGATCGGCCGCCGCGCGTAATCCCAGCTGATGTTTGACGCTGTAAGGTAGAAATGGCGGCTTGCTCATGGTGAACCGCATAATGCTGGGGAAATCTTCGGCATTTTCCACGATCAAGGCGTTCTCGCCGGTCTCCGCGTACTGCTGGCGCAGTTCACTGATCTGACTTCCGTCGACGCCGGCTGGCGCCAGGGCCCACACGCTCATGATCTGCTCCGGATACAGCCCCGCGTATGTCAGGCTGATGTTTCCACCCATGGAGCTGCCGCCGATGTGAAAGCGTTCCAGCCCCAACGCGGCTGCGATCTGATGAACGCGTTGCGTTTGGCTGACAATGTCGAAGTCAGCGTTTGGGATTCGGCTGCTCTCACCAAAGCCAGGCAAGTCAATTGCGATGACGCGATATTGCGGGGTGATATATCCCGCCGCGCGTGTCCAATTGTCTTTATCGGCGCCAAAGCCATGAATCAGCAACAGAGGTTCGCCTTGGCCGCCCTCGTTGTAGACGATGTCCATGCCGTCGACTGCGATGCGCTTGGTCTCCAGCCCATTTCGCCAGCGCTCCAGAGCTAGACCCTGGCGTGCAGCCTGTGCTGGGAACAGAACATCAAATGCAACAATACCAGCGATCAGAAGTACGCCAAGCAACAACAGTTTTTTCATCAGAAATCGTCGAATTCTTCGAAGCCAGGTTCGTCTTCGATAGGTGGTTTGCCGTCATGAATGGCTGACCAGCGGCGTTGCAGATAGGCGTTACGCATGAAGGCGTAGGGATCCAATTGCTGCATCAAGAGCGCATCGGCGTTGAGGTACTGAGCGCGTGTTTGAATCGCGTCCAGGATGGTCAAGCCCCATATGGTGGCCGTTTCATCGGAGTAATATGTTGGATTCAAGGGGCCACCCAGGACCATGCCAACAACGTCACGATTGGTGCTTGGGCCGAGGAAGGGAAGCATCAGATACCAGCCTTCGCCCACGCCCCAACGGCCAAAGGTTTGGCCGAAGTCTTCGTCATGGGCGGGCAAGCCCCAGTAGCCGGCGACGTCGACCAAGCCGCCAAGTCCTAAGGTGGTATTGAGCAGAAAACGCCCCAGATCAGCCGTGCCGTCGGCCAATTTGCCCTGCAGATATTGGTTGGCGATGGTGACAGGGTAGCCAAGGTTCTGGAAAAAGTTCTTGACACCGGTGCGGGCAAAACCGGGGACGGCCCAGCGATAGCCCTTGGCCACGGGCCGAAGCACGTATTTGTCCGCTGTCATGTTGAACGCGAAGATTCCGCGATTGACGCTTTCCAGCGGGTCGGACGGATCATGGACCGGGCGGTGGGCACAGCCGGCCACGAATACGACCAACGCAATAAGCGCTCCCTGAACTGCTCGCTTTTTCACCTGGTTCCCCAACAACAGGTGGCCACTTCAGCGGCCGTAAATTTTGCGGATTGTTAAGTTAACCTGCGGCTTGCTTCTCGAGCTTGTCGATCAGGCTTTCCAACCCGCCGCGTTTGATTTCCGAGGCGTAGGTGCCGCGGTAGTTGGTCACCAAGCTGATGTTGTCAACAACCACGTCATAGACCAGCCATTGGCCATCCTTCTTACGCATACGGTAATGCATGGTGACTGGATCTGAGCCAGGCGACTGAATGGTTGAGGCAACGCTGGCGCGATCAGGTTTGGAGCCCGGTTCGGCTGCCGCAAAGCTGACTTTCTCGTTGCTGTATTGCAGCAGCGCGTTGCCGTAGGTTTTAACCAGAAGGGTTTTAAACCCATCCATGAACCGTTCTTGCTGAGCGTCTTCGGCTTTGTCCCAGGCCGGGCCCAGTACCAGTCGAGACATCAGCGGAAAGTCGAAATAGGGAAGCACCACTTCATCGACCATGGCATAAAGGCGCGCTGGGTCTTTGTCCAAAGCCTCGCGATCTTTTTTGATGCGTCCAAGCAATTCCTCGGCCACTGAACTGATGACCTGATTCGGGCTGGCTTGTTGGGTGGTGGCTGTATCTGCGCCCGCTGCGCCTTGAGCATTCACGCCGCTGACGCTCGCAATAGCCAAGAGAATGGCGGCAAGTAATTGAATCTTCATAGGCTTTAAGGACCGGAAACGGGCGGTATGGTTCCGCAAATTCTAGCAGCCCGCGGCTAGGAAAGGGACAAGGAAAACTGTTTAACGATGCGCGTTGCCAGACGTTGACCGATGCTGAAAATATCTTCGGTTTTTCCAAAATCGCGCAGCTGGGTCATCTGCAAACCGGCATAACCGCAAGGGTTGATGCGTGCGAACGGCTCCAGATCCATGGCGACGTTGAGCGACAAGCCGTGGTAGCAGCAGCCGTGGCGGATGCGGAGGCCGAGAGACGCGATTTTGTTCGCCCCGACATAAACGCCCGGCGCACCGCCGCGCCGTTCGGCATGGATATCCAGCGTGGCCAGTTCGTCGATGAGGACTTGTTCCAGTCCATGGACCAAGGCTTTGGGGCCGATCTTTATGCGCTTCAGGTTGAGCAGCGGGTAGACCACGATTTGCCCAGGGCCGTGGTAAGTGACTTGTCCGCCGCGGTCTGTTTGTACGATAGGGATGTCGTCCGCTGCGAGAACATGCTCAGGTTTGCCGGCCAAACCTTGGGTGTAGACGGGCGGATGTTCCACGATCCAGATTTGATCATCGCCGTCGGCGCCGCGGTGATCGTTGTAGTCGCGCATGGCGGCGAAGGTCTCGGCGTAGTCGGCGCGACCGAGACATCGGATAGTGACGGGAGGCACGTGCGCTTACAGGCTGGTGATGATGCCCGGAACTGGTGCCAGGTCGGCGTAGACTTTCTCGATCTGCGGCGCGGATTCTGCGTTGATGGTGACCGTCAGCGCGATGTATCGACCGTTGCGACTGGCTCGCTGGTGGACATCGGTCACCGTCGCCGTTTGGCCGAGTGATGACAGGACGTGTTCACGCACGTTTTCCACGGCATCGGGCTGACAGATCAGCTTGAAGGGGTAAGGGCAGGGGTAGTCCAGATCCTGCAGGGCGGCGTGCAGACTCATCGCTTCACAAACAGCAGAACTTCATCGCGCAGGCGCTGCCACAACGAGCCCAGCGGCATGGCTTGCAGGGCAACCAGCGGGACGCTGGTTAACTTTTCGTCGTCCAGAGAAATGTTCAGCGCGCCGAGTGATTGCCCGGCTGTCACGGGTGCGATCAGGCGCTGATCCAGCTGCGGCTTCAGGCTGATGTCGTCGGCGCGGCCTCGTGGGATGGTGACGTAGGTCGTTTGGGCGGGCCCAAGCTCGACATTCTCCGCACTGGATTTCCAGATCTTCGCGTTGGCCACGGCTTCGCCTTGCGTGGCCACTTGGACGCTTTCGAAAAAGCGGAAACCGTAGTTCAGCAAGGATTCACTGGCTTGCTCACGAGCCCGCATGCTGGGTGTGCCCAGCACGACGGAGATCAAGCGCATGCCGTCACGCTCAGCGGAAGAGGCCAGGCAGTATCCGGCTGCTTTGGTGTAGCCCGTTTTGACGCCGTCGACCGACGAGTCGCGCCACAACAAACGGTTGCGGTTGGATTGCGTGATTCCAGCGTAGGTGAATTCGCGCTCCGAGTAGAGGCGGTAGTACTCCGGGAATTCTTCAACCAGCGCGGAGACCAGGGTAGCAATGTCGCGTGCGCTCGATTTGTGCGTTGGCCCGGTCAGGCCCGTGGCATTCTCGTAATGAGTTTCGTGCATGCCCAGGCGTTCGGCGTGCTGATTCATCCAGGTGGCGAAGGTGTTTTCGCCACCGGCAAGATGCTCGGCCAGCGCGATGCTGGCGTCGTTGCCGGATTGGATGATCATGCCGCGGATCAAGTCTTCGACGCGGACCTGATCATTCACTTCGATGAACATGCGTGAGCCTTCGGCCTGCCATGCCTTTTTGCTCACCGTGACCATATCGTCCAGGCCTACGTTGCCGGAACGCAACTCGCTGAACACGATATAGGCCGTCATCAATTTGGTGATGGATGCCGGGTCAACCTGTTCGTTGGCGTTTTTCTCCGCAATGATCTGCCCGCTGTTGAAATCCACCAGGATGTAGCTGGTTGCGTCGATCTGCGGCGCCTCAGGCGCGGGCATGCGCGGGCGTTGTTGGGCATCCGCGGCCAATGGCACCAGCGTCAACGCCAGCGAGGTGAGAAGAGCAAGCAGGGAGTGCCGAAATGTCATGGGTAGCTAATTACCGGGCTGTGGCCCAACGCACGAAGCGTTTCGGCCTGGGTTTGAGCGTCTTGGTCGCTGGCGAAAGGTCCTTGCAGCACCTGACAAAGGGCGCCGCGTTCACGAATGGAAATTGCCAGTAGATTCTGCCGAATCAGTGCGTCCTTCGTTTCAACGCAGGCGTTCATGTTACGAAATGCCGCGATCTGGAGGAAGGGCAAACGGTCTGGAAGTGGTCCGCCAGGGGCTTTGCGCAGATCATCAATGAGGGCGTCCAACTCATCCACCGGTGGAGGCGGCCCTTGTTGCTGAACCGGGACTGCAGGGGCTGGCGGGACATCCGTGAGGGCAACAACTTCGACTTTTGCGGAACCCTTTTCGTAGACCCCGAGGCGTACCGCGGCGGTATAGGAGAGATCGATAATGCGACCTGGGTGGAATGGCCCGCGGTCGTTCACGCGCACAATCAGGCTGCGACCGTTCTCCAAGTTGCGAACTTGGACGTAGGTGGGCAGTGGCAATGTTTTGTGTGCCGCAGTGATGGCAAACATGTCATATGGCTCGCCACTGGATGTCCTTCGGCCATGAAATTTGGTGCCGTACCACGAGGCCAAGCCACGTTCGCGATAGCCCTCTGCGCTTTCCCGCACACGATAGCGCTTGCCAAAAACTTCATAGTTGGCCGGGTTTCCGTAGCGGCTGCGTGGTTCCACCTTGGGGACGGGTTCTGGTACCGACCATGGGTCAATGGGCACATGGCCCGGTGCGCTATCGCGGCCCGGTGTGCTCGTTGGCGTGCTGGAACAAGCTGCCAGCCATACGACTGCCATACTGAGCCAGGCGCGATGCAGGGGCATCAGTCAGCCAGATTGGCGGCTGCGACCGCCTGACTCATCTGAAAAACAGCCATCGCGTAATAGGTGCGCGGGTTGTAAGACAGAATGCTGTAGAAGTTTGGCAGGGCCAGCCAGTATTGCGGTTCCTCACCGGTTTCCAGCTCAAGCAGCCCAACCGGCTGGGTTGCATCCAGGCGAACGGGCAGGTTCCTCACATACGCGGAGACCGCGGCCCAGGTGTGGGTTGGCGTTTTCTGATTGACGGTGAAGTCTTGGGGCAAGTCGTGCACATTCACCGGAAACGCAACGGCTTCACCGGCCCGCCAACCGGTGTTGGTGCCACGAAAGTTCTTCAGGTAGTTGGCCACACTGCCGATGGCATCGGAAGGCGACCACAGATTCACTTGCCCGTCGCCGTCATAATCCAAGCCGAGACGACGATAGTTGCTGGGCATGAATTGAGACAGGCCCATCGCTCCAGCGTAGGAGCCTTTTTGCGCGAGTGGATCAAAGCCCATTTCGCGACACAGCAGAAAGTACTCTTTGAGTTCGCTGAAGAAGAAAGGCGTGCGAGTGGGGTGGTCGAAGCCTTGGGTGGTCAGGGAGTCGATCACCGGATGCGGCCCGGTATAACCACCGTAAAGCGTTTCGACGCCAATAATGGCCGTGATCACATGAGCGGGTACACCGTATTCCCCGGTAGCGCGAGCTAAGGCGGGATAGTGCTCGCGCATAAAGCGCACGCCATCGTCGATACGCTTTTGAACCATGAAGATGCTGCGGTACTCCGGCCAGGTTCGCGTTTTCTCCGGCGCGGTGCGTTCGTTTTCGATCAGCTTGGGGTTCTTTTCAGCCTGGCGCAGCACCGACAGCACCTCAGCGCGCGTGTATGTCCCTGTGGCGGCGATCTCATCCGCGAGCACCGCCGCTTTGGGGTGCGTGGAGTAGTCGGCCAGGGCGGCGCCTGCAAAGACCATCAGTGGCGTGAGTAGGGCGATGCGCATCATGAGGAGAGCAGTTTTCGGTGCGTGTGAATGGACATGATCAATCCGAAGCTGGCGAGCAGACTGACCATGGAAGTACCACCGTAACTCACCAGTGGAAGTGGCACGCCAACAACCGGCAGCAAGCCGATGACCATACCGATATTCACGAACAAATAAATGAAGAAGGTCAGGCTGAGGCTGCCCACGACCAGCCGCGAAAAGGTGTCTTGTGCCCGCGTCGCGATGTAAAGACCACGAGCGATGATCAGCAGATACACCGTGAGCAAGCCAAGCACGCCGAGCAAGCCGAATTCTTCGGCGAAAACAGCAAATATGAAATCGGTATTGGCTTCAGGCAAGAAGTCGAGGCGCGCTTGCGTGCCGAGCAACCAGCCTTTGCCATCCCAGCCTCCCGAGCCAATCGCGATCTTCGATTGGATAATGTGATAACCCGCACCGGTCGGATCGGATGACGGATCCAGCAAGGTCATGACCCGACGCCGTTGATAGTCGTGCATGTTGTGCCACAACAGTGGTGCAGCCGCGCCGGCCAACGCGATGGCGCCAACGATCAAACGCCAACGCAGCGCCGCAAAGTACAGCGCAAAGCCACCCGCACTGACCACCAGCAAAGCGGTGCCGAGGTCCGGTTGCTGGGCGATCAGGACGGTGGGAATCCCGATGATGGCGGCGCTCAACGCAATAGACACAAGCCGAGGCGGAAGGCGTCGCTCATGCAGGAATGTGGCCACCATCAAAGGCACGGCGAACTTCATCAGTTCGGAAGGCTGGAAGCGCACGAAACCGAGATCCAGCCAGCGCTGGGCACCTTTTGAGGTGTCGCCCAGGAGCAGCACGGCAATCAGCATGGCGGTGCCAGCCAGGTAGGCCCAAGGAGTGAGCGTGCGAAACCATTCGGGGGGGCACTGCGCCACCAGAATCAGTGCGACCAAACCCAGCGCGATACGTTTGGCCTGGGCGATCACCATATTCATATCCTGGCCCGTGGCGCTGTATACCGTGAACAGGCCGATGGTGGTGAGCAAGGCCAGCAAGGCGAGCAGCGGCCCGTCCAGGTGGAGGCGTGTCCAGCCGCTGTAAGCCGCGTTGTTGTTGTCCAGGTTCATGGCTGTTCCGGCAATACGCCGGGGGCGCTGTCATGGCCAAGCGCCACATCAAGAATGCGTCGCGCGATCGGCGAGGCAACGGCCCCGCCGCTGCCGCTGTGCTCGGCAATCACGGCGACGGCAACCCTGGGTACGTCAGCCGGTGCGTAGGCCACAAACAATGCGTGATCGCGCAGGTGGTAAGGCACATCGGTCAACTGCGGTGCTTCATCGTCTTCCTGTGCCAAGCCGGCGACCTGTGCGGTGCCGGTCTTGCCGGCAATGCGGTAGGGCGCGTCCTGACCAATGCGTCGCGCAGTGCCAGTGGGACCATGAACCACAGCAACCATGGCGTCGTGAATCTCGTTCCAGTTGGAGCGATCATGCAACTCGATGCGCGGGAGCGGCTCGATGTTCACCGCCTGCATCTCGCCGCTGCTGTTGTCTTTCACTTGACGCAGCAGATGGGGGCGAGCGCTACCACCGCGTGTCGCAATGCGGGCTGTGGCTTCAGCCAGTTGCAACGGCGTGGTCAACATGAAGCCCTGACCGATGCCGATGTTGAGCGTTTCGCCGGGATACCAGTTCTCCGAGCGCGCGCGACGTTTCCACTCCCGCGAGGGCAGCAGGCCGGTGGTCTCGTTGGGGATGTCCACGCCAGTGCGCGCACCCAGGCCGAACTGTTGCAGAAAGTCATGAATACGGTCGATTTCCAAGCGATGAGCCAAGTCATAGAAGTACACATCGCAGGATTGAGCGATGGCTTCGTGGGTATTGACCGTGCCGTGGCCGCGACGTTTCCAATCTCGATGCCGGCGTGTGCTGTCGGGCAACTGGTAATAGCCTGGGCAATGAACTTTAGAGCGGCGATTGAAGATCCCATTTTCCAAGCCGGCCAGTGCCATGATCGGTTTGATGGTTGACCCCGGCGGGTATTGGCCTTGAATGGCGCGGTGGAACAGGGGACGTGAGGTGTCCGCAGTCAGTTCCGCGTAGCGTTTGTGACTGATTCCATCGATGAAGTCGCCGGGCTCATAGCTGGGTACGGACACCATGGCCAGAATCTCGCCGGTGTTCACCTCGATTGCGACGGCTGCGCCATTTCGCCCCTCAAACGCAGCTTTGGCGGCTTGTTGCAGGTGTGCGTCCAGGGTCAGATAGAGTGTTTTGCCCGGCGTGGGATGCGTGTAGTCGAGTTGGCGCAAACGACGCCCCAGGGCGTCGGCTTCGATCAGCTGACTGCCAGGGTCCCCATGCAGCAGCGGCTCATATTGACGTTCGATGCCGGTCTTGCCGATATACGACGCGCCACGATAGCGCTCTGGATCAACGCGCTCCAAGTCGCTGGCAGTGATGCCGCCGACATAACCGACGATGTGCGCGGTCACTTCGCCCAGCGGGTAGTGGCGTGTCAGTCCGGCACGCACATTCACGCCGGGGAATTGGCGCCGGTTGACCTCAAATCGAGCGAGATCATCGCCGTTCAGATTGAGCTTGAGCGGGATCTGATCAAAAGACGCCGATGCCTCAACGCGGGCGAAAAAGCGTTCGCGTTCGCGATCACTGATCGCCACGATCTGGCTCAGCCGATCCACCGTGTCGTGGAGATTGGCGCTTTGCTCGGGGATGATTTCCAGGCGATAGGCGGGGAGATTTTCCGCCAGCACCACACCATTGCGATCGTAGATCAACCCACGGACACCCACCACAGGCTGCACGCGCATGCGATTTTCGTCCGAGCGTGTGACGAAATACTCATGCTGAACGGATTGCAGTTGGACCAGGCGGTAAATCAGCACGCCAAGCAACAGCAGGACGAACGCGCCGGCGACTGCGACGCGTATGCTGAAAGCACGTTTTTCCTGCCAAGTGTTTTTAAAGGCGGCGCCGGCCATGTGGCTTAGTGACGATTCCTGTGAGCGGAGTTCAGGGTCTGCTGTTCACAACCCGATGAGTTCATGCCTCATGATGCTGCGGGCGGTCGGCAAGCGCAAAGAGTGCGCTGAGCGGAAGCCAGCACAAACTGGTGCTGATGACAGGGAGCCAGCGCCACAGCGGGTCGATGGATTGGCCGACAAAGCTGTCCAGCCATAACAGCAGGCCTTGATAGCCGGCCCAAGCGGGAATCAGCACCAATGCCTGCTGCCAGGCGGGTAGCAGATGAAGACTGCCACGCAGTTTGATGACGACGTAGCTGAGTAGCGTCAGCGCCACAGCATGCTGGCCCAAGCTGGTTGAGTGGACGACGTCGAGGACCAGCCCCAAACACCACGCCCATACGATGCCGAACCGTGACGGTATATGGATACACAACCAAACGACCACCAACGGAACCGCAGCGGGCCGAGCGATGGCCAAGCTGTCCGGCAGGGGCAGGGCTGTGAGAATCAAGGCCAATGACAGTGCGACAAGACTGCTTAGCCAGCCAACGCGTGCCATCGATGGTCGGCCTTATTCCGCGGTCGCGACGCGGCCCGGCTTGGCCTCGGGGTCGATCATTTGGGCGGTGCTGGGTGCTGGCAGATCGTCGCGCACCAGTAGCACTTCCCGACCGTTGGGAATCCTCGCTGCGGGAACCGCGACAATTTCCAGAAAGTGCTCGCCGGGGTGGTGTTCGATTTTTTCCACGATGGCGACCGGATAGCCCACCGGATAACGCCCGCCCAAACCGGAGCTGACCAGTGTATCGCCGACCTGGATGTCGGAATTGGCCGGCAAAAACGGCAGATTCAGCTTGGGCGAACCATTGCCGTGGGCTACAGTCCGCAAGCCGTTGCGGTTGACCTGTACCGGCACACCCTGGCTTTGGTCGGTAATCAGCACGGCCGTGGATGCGTAGGGTGTGACTTCGATGACTTGCCCGAGGATGCCGTGCGCATCAATCAGCGCCTGCCCCTCAATCACGCCATCCTGTTTGCCGCGGTTGATGCGCAACCGTTGCTGGTAAGGGTCCAGGCTGGTGGACTGAATCTCACCAATCATCACCGCGTCGTGAATCTGGCGTGACGAATCCAGCAGCTCCCGGATGCGATGATTCTCGGCTTCCAGCGAGAGCAGCTTCTGCAGTCGCGCGTTGAGGCGCAGGTGCTCGTGGCGCAGATCGTCATTTTCGGAGATCAGGCGCTCACGGCTGTGCAGGTGAGTGCGCATGTTGTTGATCTGGCGTGGCACATCACTGACCCAGAATACCGGCGTTAAAGCCACCGCGATGGTGTCGCGCAATGGAGCCAGTTCTTGCGTTTCGGCGACCCGGTCGTAGTACATCAGCGCGCCAGAGCACAGCAACAGTACCGCCAGCTTGAGGACGAGCAGTGGCCCGCGCGAAAAAATCGGCCGGGCATCATCGTCAAACTGGTAAGCGCTCACCGATTCTCCTCCCCCGGGTCTGCGGCCACACGAATTACATGACCAAAGCATAGACAAAATTACTTGCGCAGCAAAGGTTTATGCGGCAAATGCAATGCAGCTTCTTAAAATACGCTTGTGACATCGCCCAGGTGTGGGCACAAGCCCCTGAATTGGTGGGGAAAATCAGATTCGTGGATGGGCTCGCGCGGGAAGCGATAGATTGCGGGCGCGAACAGGCCTCAGATCGACTTGCGCTAATCTAGAATGAAGCTGGTGGCTTTCTCGTTTTCCATTTCCAGCAATGCGCCGCCACCGCGCGCAACACAGGTCAGCGGATCGTCAGCGATGATCACCGGCAGGCCGGTTTCTTCCGAAATCAGCTTGTCGAGATCGCGCAGCAGTGCGCCGCCGCCGGTCAGAACAATGCCGCGATCGGCCACATCAGAGCCCAACTCCGGCGGGGTGGACTCCAGCGCCACTTTGCAGGCGGCAACGATCTGCGCCAGGGGTTCCTGCAAGGCGTCGAGAATCTCATTGGAGTTCAGCGTGAAGCTGCGCGGGACACCAGCGGACATGTGGCGACCGACAACGTCGATTTCCTGGACTTCGTGGCCTGGGAACGCGGTGCCGATTTCCTGCTTGATGCGCTCAGCCGTGGTTTCGCCAATGAGCATGTTGTACTGACGGCGCACGTAGCTGACGATCGCTTCGTCAAAGCGGTCGCCGCCAATGCGCACCGATTCGGCGTAGACAATGCCATTGAGCGACAGCACCGCCACTTCCGAGGTGCCACCACCGATGTCCAGCACCATGGAGCCGCGCGCTTCCCCAACCGGGATGCCGGCACCAATCGCTGCTGCGACCGGCTCGTCAATCAGCTGAACTTTACGAGCTCCGGCATTGGCGGCCGACTCGCGAATGGCGCGCCGTTCAACCTGGGTGGAACCATAAGGCACGCAGATGATGACGCGGGTCAGCGGGCGGAACAGACGCTGTGAATGCACTTTGCGGATAAAGTGCTGAAGCATCTTTTCGGTCACCGTGAAGTCGGCGATCACGCCGTCCTTCATCGGACGAATCGTGGAGATATTGTTCGGCGTGCGCCCCAGCATGCGCTTGGCATCCAGGCCGACAGCCTCGATCCGTTTTCCGCCCCGCGTATCAGTTCGTATCGCGACGACCGAGGGCTCATTCAGGACGATGCCTTCGCCACGCACGTAGATCAGTGTGTTTGCCGTACCCAAGTCGATGGACAGGTCATTGACAAACAGACCGCGTAACTGATTGATCATAAGGAAAATCTTCCGCGAGGGCGGGAATCGGGGATAAGCTGGTAAGCGAAGGAATGTAGCAATGCCATGGGTTTTGGGCAAGGACACGTATTATGGTAATTTCCGCGCCCCCGTTGCGATTGGCTTTACCCGAGGATATCCATGAGTCTGGACGCCGACCAGGTGCGCCGCGTGGCCGAGTTGGCCCGCTTGGCTGTCGATGACGCTGAATTGCCAGTTTACGCTCAAGAATTGTCGAGCATATTGAATATGGTCGACCAGTTGCAGTCGGCCGAAACGCAGGGTGTGGAGCCCATGGCCCATCCACTGAACATGGTTCAGCGTCTGCGTGCTGATGAAGTGTCTGAAACCCCGGATCGTGACGCTTTTCAAGCGCTTGCACCTCAGGCTGAGGGTGGCCACTACCTGGTGCCGAGGGTAATCGAGTAATTCCCGTGACGAACGCATTGCATACCTACAGCGTCAGCCAGCTTGCTCAAGGGCTGCGCGACAAAACATTCTCCGCGGTCGAGCTGGCACAGCACTTTCTCGACCGGATCAAGGCGCATGATGAGACGATCAATGCGCTGATTAGCGTCACGCAGGAGCAGGCTTTGGCCGATGCGCGGCGTGCCGACGATGCGTTGACGGCCGGCAATGCCGGCGCGCTGACTGGCATCCCGCTGGTTCACAAAGATATTTTTCTGACCGAAGGCGTACGTACCACCTGTGCGTCGCGCATGCTCGACAATTTCGTTGCGCCTTTCGACGCCACGGTGGTGGCCAAGCTCAAGCAGGCCGGTGTGGTCAGCCTGGGCAAAGCCAATATGGATGAGTTCGCGATGGGCTCATCAAACGAGACCAGCTACTATGGTGCGAGCCGCAATCCCTGGGACTACGAGCGTGTCGCCGGCGGCTCCTCAGGTGGTTCCGCGGCGGCGGTGGCAGCGGGCTTTGCGCCGCTGGCGACCGGCACCGATACAGGAGGCTCAGTACGTCAGCCTGCGGCGCTGACCGGTTTGACCGGCTTGAAGCCCACTTACGGGCGTTGCTCGCGTTGGGGCATTGTGGCTTTTGCCTCCAGCCTGGATCAGGCCGGCGGGTTTGCGCGCAGCGCCGAAGATCTGGCGGTGATGTTGGGCGCGATGGCGGGTTTTGATGCCAAAGATTCCACTTCGGCGCAGCACGATGTGCCCGACTACACCGCCGAGCTCCGCCAGCCGATGGCCGGAATGAAAATCGGGCGTCCGCGCGAGTATTTTGCGGACGGTCTGGATGCCGCCACCGGTGCGGCGGTCGAGGCTGCGATCGATGAATACCGCAAGCTGGGCGCTGAAATTGTCGACATCAGCCTGCCCAATGTTGGGCTGAGCGTGCCCACATATTATGTGGTTGCGCCGGCCGAAGCCTCGTCCAATCTGGCCCGTTTCGATGGTGTGCGTTACGGCCATCGCGCTGATGCGCCAACAGATTTGAAGGATTTGTACAGCCGCTCGCGGGGTGAAGGTTTCGGGCGTGAAGTGCAGCGTCGCATCATGATTGGGGCGTATGTGCTGTCGCACGGTTACTACGATGCCTACTACCTGCAAGCGCAAAAAGTTCGCCAGCTGATTGCCGCCGACTTCGAGCGCGCCTTTGCCGATGTTGACCTGATCATCGGGCCAACAACGCCAACACCGGCTTACAAGCTGGGTGAGAAAAACAACGACCCGGTGACCATGTATCTGGACGACATTTACACCGTGTCGGCCAATCTGGCCGGCTTGCCAGCACTGTCTGCGCCTTGCGGCATGGTCGATGGCCTGCCGGTCGGGATGCAGTTGATGGGGCCGCAGTTCGCTGAGGGTCGGTTGCTGGCGGCGGCTCACGCCTATCAGCAAGCCACTGACTGGCACCTGCAGCGCGCGGAGGTGGCACGATGAGCTATCCCGGTTGGGAGGTTGTGATTGGGCTGGAGGTGCATGTTCAGCTCAAGACCCAAAGCAAGATTTTCTCCGGTGCGGCGACGGCCTACGGGGCCGAAGCCAATCGTCAGGCGTGCGCGATTGACCTGGGCTTCCCTGGCGTGTTGCCGGTGCTGAACCAGCAAGCGGTGGAAATGGCGGTCAAGTTCGGTCTCGCTGTTGATGCGCAGATTGCCGAACGTTGCGTGTTCGCCCGCAAACATTATTTCTATCCGGATTTGCCCAAGGGCTATCAAATCTCGCAATTCGAATTGCCCATCGTTGCCCATGGACATCTCGACATCAGCACCGATGGCGGTGAGACGACCCGACGCATCCGTATTCTGCGCGCGCATCTGGAAGAGGATGCAGGCAAGTCCGTGCATGAAGGATTTGAGGCGGCCACCGGTGTCGACCTGAATCGCGCGGGCACGCCCTTGATCGAAGTGGTCAGCGAACCGGATTTGCGTTCTTCCGGCGAGGCCGTGGCCTATTTGAAGAAGCTGCACTCGCTGGTGCGCTATCTGGAAATCTGCGACGGCAACATGCAGGAGGGCTCCTTCCGTTGCGATGCCAATGTGTCGGTGCGTCCGGTCGGGCAGGAAGAGCTGGGCACACGCACGGAAACCAAAAACCTCAATTCCTTCCGCTTCGTGGAGAAGGCCATCGAGTTCGAGATCGAACGCCAAATCGATGTGCTGGAGAGTGGTGGAACAATCGATCAGGAAACCCGCCTGTTCGACCCGGACAAGGGCGAAACGCGCACCATGCGCAGCAAGGAAGAGGCGATGGACTATCGTTACTTCCCTGATCCGGACTTGCTGCCGGTGGTCTGTGACCAAGCGTTCGTGACCTCAATTCGCAGCAACTTGCCGGAACTTCCGGAAGCGCGCCGCGCCCGCTTTATGCAGGATTTTGCGCTGCCCGCATACGACGCGGATGCTTTGGTGGCTGATCGCGATTTGGCCGGATACTTCGAAACCTTGGTTGCTGAATTGGGCGTCGATAACGCCAAGCTTGCGGCCAACTGGTGCTTGGGTGAACTGACGGCCAGTCTCAACGAGAGTGATCTGGACGTGAGTGCGTCCAAGGTTGCGCCGAACGCGCTGGCGGGTTTGCTCAAACGTGTGCTCGACAACACCATCTCCGGCAAGATCGCCAAAGATGTGTTCGCCGCCATGTGGGCCGGCGAGGGCGAAGCGGATGCGATCATTGAGGCGCGCGGTCTCAAGCAGATCACCGACAGCGGCGCGATTGAGGCGTTGGTTGAGCAGGTGATTGCGGACAGTCCGGAGCAGGTTGAGCAATACCGCAGCGGCAAAGACAAAGTGTTTGGTTATTTCGTCGGTCAGGTCATGAAGCTGTCGAAAGGCAAGGCCAATCCGGGCGAAGTCAACCGTCTGCTCAAATCCAAGCTGTGAAAGGGCGTCTTTGGCAGTTGAGCCTACCGGGGCAACCGGTGCGCGGCGCTTTTGTCAGTTTGGGCGAAGACTGGGCTGACCTGGTCGCCAGCCGCGCCTATGCCGAAACCCCCGCGGCGTTGTTGGGGCAGGTCATGGTCGCGATGCCCCTGTTGGCGACCCATCTGAAGAATCCTGCGCGCATGAGCTTGCAGATCAGTCAGGCTGGCGCCGTCAAACTGCTGACCGCTCAGGCGGGTACCGATGGTACGTTGCGCGGGCTGATCAAAACCGATGGTGATGCGCTGGATGTCGGCGCCCTCAGTGGTCAGTTGGTGGTCACGCTGGAGCCGGAGAACAGCACGGAGAAATATCAGGGCATCGTGCCGCTGGAAGGTGAAAATCCGGCGGCGTGGTTGCGTCGCTATTTCCATCAGTCGGAACAAGTGGAAACACGCTTGATTCTGTGCGCCGACCAACACGGCGCCCAAGGGCTGATGTTGCAAGCCGTGCCCGGCAGCAGCGACCAAGCCAGCGACGCGATCGATTGGCAGGGCGCAATGGATGCGATGGCGGTGGATGTGTTGCCACCCGAACCGGGCGAATGGTTGTCGATCATGCTGGGCATGGATCTGCGCGTAAGCGAGGAGCCGCAGGACGTCGTCATCCATTGTCCCTGCAGCGAGGCCAGCGTATCGCGCATGCTCGTGGGGCTGGGCCAGGATGAGGTCCGTGAAATTCTGCAAGAGCAGGGCAGCGTGAGCGTGGAGTGTGGCTTTTGCGGCCACGATTACCGCTTCGACGCTGCGCATGTCGAGGCCTTGTTCGCCGGGCCTTCTGACGACGCGGCGGTGCATTGATGACGGCGCGCGTCGGGCTGGTGGTGGATGCCAGCTGTGATCTGCCGGACACTTTTGTGCGCGATCACCGCATTGAGATTCTACCGGTCACCATCCGTCTCGGTGATGATCAGCTGGTCGATCGTCGCAACGAAACGGCCGCGCTTGAGTTCTATCGCAGTCAGATTGGCGACAAAGCGCATGATGCAGAGTCGGTGCCTTACACCACCGAGCAGATCAATACGCTATTTCTTGAGCGTTTGGTCCGCGAATTCGACTTCGTGTTTTGCCAAACCGTGATGCGTTCACGCAGCCCGATATTTGAAAATGCGACCAAAGCGTCATTCTCGATCCTCTCGGAATACCAAGAGCCGCGCCGTGCGGCCGGAATTGAGGGGCCTTTTGCCCTGCGCGTGATCAATACCGGCACCTTGTTTGCTGGGCAGGGTGTGATTGCGGCAGAGACCGCACGCATGATTGATCAAGGCATGAATCCGAATGACATTCGCAAGCGCTTGGAGACCTTGGTCAATTGCACGCGTGCCTATGCCATTCCCACCGATCTGTACTACCTCCGAGCGCGTGCACGGTTGAAGGGAGATCGCAGTGTTTCTCTGTTGAGCGCGGCGCTGGGTTCGGCCCTCGACATTAAGCCAATACTCTGCGGTTATGGTGACGAAACCAAGCCGGTCGACAAGGTTCGTGGCTTTGAGCCCGCTGCACAAAAGCTTTTTGCGTATGCCGTGCGGAAAATCGAGCAAGGATTGATGGCTCCTTACCTTTCGGTCAGTTTTGCCGGAGAAATGAAGGACTTGCGCGCGCTGCCCGGTTATGATCAACTATCCGCGGCCTGTCAGAAGGCCGGGGTGGATTTGCTGGCATCGGTCATGAGTGTGACCGCCGGCGTAAACATGGGGCCAGGCGCTCTGAGCCTGGGGCTGATCGCACAGCCGCACACCTTCCACTGAAGTTCTGACCGATTCTGGAGCCCGGCCACGATCCGGGTTTCGAGCACCCGCCGAGGTGTGTTTGGGGGAGATCCGGGACCACGAGTACCCGGTTGGGGCCACAAGTGCTGATCGCAACTTGTGGCCTTTTTTATTGCGCGTTTTGCGCAGAATGCTCTAAGTGCAGACGTGTTTAATACCTTGTTTGCTGATGCAGGCGATGGCTATACTCGCCCGATGATCAACCCGTTCAGGGTTCGGCTATCGCATTGGGGGAGGCCGCATCCGGCGTGAGGAAAACATGTCCACCACGACTCTAGACCGCGGCTTCTTCGGGCATCCCCGAGGCCTTCTCATCTGCTTTGCCACCGAGCTCTGGGAGCGCTTTTCGTTCTACGGCATGAAGTATCTGCTTCTGCTGTATCTGACCAAATATCACCTGTTCACCGATGAAATGGGTCTCGGCGTGCTCGCGTCCTACGCGGCGTTGGCGTATGCCTTGCCGGTGATTGGGGGCATGCTGGCGGACCGCTATCTCGGCATGCGCAAGGCGGTGACGTTTGGGGCCATCCTGTTGTGCCTGGGGCATTTGGGTATGGCGGTAGAAGGTCAGCAAGCCGCGATGATCAACGGGGAAATCGTCCGAGACACTGGCGCATTGCAGGTGTTTTATTTCTCCTTGGCATTGATTTCGGTCGGGGTGTGCTTTCTCAAACCCAATATTTCAACCATCGTTGGTCGCTTGTATCCGGCGGGCGATGTGCGTCGCGATGCGGGCTTCACCATTTTCTACATGGGCATCAACATCGGCGCCTTCACGGCAACGCTGTTGTGTGGCTATCTCGGCGAAACCTATGGCTGGTCATGGGGCTTTGGCGCTGCGGGCATCGGCATGGTGTTGGGCCTGATGACCTTTCTCAGCGGTCAGAAGTATTTGCAGGGGCATGCCGAACCGCATGATCCGGAGATGCTGGCGCAGAAAGTGCTCGGACCCCTGTCGCGTGAATGGATCATCTATCTCGTGGCTGTGGGGTCTTTGTTCGTGGTTTGGCAGATGTTGCAGTTCGAGGCGGTCGTGCACTGGACTCTGAACGTGCTGTCGCTGAGTTTTCTCGCCTGGTTGGCCTGGTTTCTGACCGCCCGCTGCAACGCGGAGGAGCGTGGGCGGATGATCGTTTTGGCCACACTGACCATCTTCACCGTTGTGTTCTGGGCGCTGTTTGAACAGTCTGCGGCCAGCATGACACTGTTCGCCGACCGCGTGCTCGACCGCACCGCCTTCGGTTTCGAGTTCACCGCTTCACAGCTTGGTGCTCTCAACGCGATGTTCATTTTCCTGCTGGCACCGTTCTTCGCCTGGCTGTGGCAGAGCCTGGGCCGACGACGCCTGGACCCCAGCCCGCCCATGAAGTTTGTGCTTGGTATTGCTCAGGCCGGTCTGGGTTTCGGTGCCTTGGTGCTTGGCGCTTCAATGCCGGATGAGGCGGGCAAAGTCGCGCTGGGTTGGTTCGTATTGGCCTATCTGCTGCACACCACCGGGGAGCTGTGCCTGTCGCCGGTTGGTTTGTCGGCGGTGACCAAGCTCGCGGTTCCCAGCGTGGTCGGCGTGATGATGGGCGCGTGGTTTCTGGCCACCGCGTACTCCGAGTTTATCGCCGCGCAAATTTCCAAGTTGGCGGCCATTGATCTGCACGAGGGCGAGGTACTTAACATCGACGCCGCGCGTGATGTGTACGCGACCTTGTTCGATAAATTGTTGTGGGTCGGTTTGGCGACAGCCGCGGTATTGCTGTTGCTGACACCGATTCTCAAAAAGCTCATGGGGCATGCGGCTGATGTTCAACCACCCGCTGTGGGTGAAGCGATCGCTCAGGAGGCTCACCGATGAAAAAGCAAACCTGGGGCGTGTTCTCTCTGCTCGCGCTGACCGGCTGCGCCAGTTGGATGGAGTTGGGTGGTGGGCGGGAAAGTGCGGCTGCTTTTCTTGAACGTTTTGATAAGGACGCGCGTGAGGTCAGCATCGAATCTGCTCGGGCGGCCTGGGTCCAGTCCACCTTCATAACCCCGGACACGCAGATTCTGGCAGCCAAGTCCATGGAGCGCACGCTGAGCTATTGGTCGGAGCAGGCGCGTCAGGCCAGGATCTACGATCCTGCGAAAGAGGATGCACAGACCGCCCGCTTGTTGACCTTGCTGCAACTCAGCTCCGGCGTGCCGAGCGATCCTGAACAGCTGGCTGAACTCACCACGCTGGCGGCCAGTCTGGAAGCGGCTTATGGTTCTGGGCGCTATTGCCCGCCGGGGCAGGGCGAGGACGCCTGCCTGGATCTGGAAGCGTTGGAAGATATCATCCGCAGCAGCACGGACCCGGATGAGTTGTTGATGGCCTGGGAGGGATGGCGCAGTGTTGCGCCAGCAATGAAGGCTGACTATGTGCGTTTTGCGGAATTGCAAAACGTTGGTGCCCACGATCTGGGTTATGCCGATGCCGGTGCGCTGTGGCGAGCGGGCTACGATATGCCGGCGGACGATTTCACTGCCGAGGTGGAGCGTTTGTGGTCGCAGGTTCGGCCGCTTTACCAAGCGCTGCACTGTCACGTTCGCGCTGAGCTTGGTGAGCAATACGGTGATGACACCGTGGCGCAGCAAAGCGCCATTCCGGCACACGTGCTGGGCAATATGTGGGCGCAGCAGTGGGGGGATCTGTATCCGCGCATGGTGCCGTATCCTGACGAGTCGGATCTGGATGTGACGGCTGCGCTCAAAGCCCAGAACTACGATGCGGTGCGCATGGTCAAGCAGGCCGAGGCGTTTTACACCAGCATTGGCTTTCCCGCATTGCCGGACAGCTTTTACACCAACTCGATGTTGACCAAGCCGCGCGATCGCGATGTGGTTTGCCACGCCAGCGCCTGGGATATCGATTATCAGGGTGATGTGCGGATCAAGATGTGCATCGTGCCTGACGAAGAGCAGCTCATGACCATCTACCATGAGCTCGGTCACATCTACTACGACTTGGCCTACAACCCGCAGCCCATCTTGTTTCAGTCCGGCGCGCATGATGGTTTCCATGAGGCGGTAGGCGACACTATGATGCTGTCCATGACGCCGCGTTATCTGAGCTCTGTCGGACTGGCGCCGGAACCGTCACAAAGCCATGCTGCGGTGATCAATCAGCAGTTCAAAATGGCCTTGGACAAGGTGGCCTTTCTACCCTTCGGGCTGCTGGTCGACAAATGGCGTTGGCAGGTGTTCTCGGGCGAAGTCGCACCGGCTGACTACAACAAAGCCTGGTGGGATCTGAAGTATCAATATCAGGGCGTGGTGCCGCCGAGGGCGCGGCCAGCGGACGCATTCGACCCTGGGGCCAAGTACCACATTCCGGGCAACACGCCTTATATGCGCTACTTCCTTGCGCATATTTTGCAGTTCCAGTTCTATCAGGCCATGTGCGACGCCTCAGGTCACCAAGGGCCGTTGCATGAGTGCAGTTTTGCCGGTAGTGAAGAGGCTGGCGATCGCTTGTGGGCGATGCTGCAATCCGGTCAAAGCCAACCCTGGCAGGATGCGTTGTTCGAGCTGACCGGAACACGTTCTATGGATGCTGCCGCGCTGCTGGAATACTTCCAACCACTGAGTTCATGGTTGGCCGAGCAGAACCGCGGCCGCAGCTGCGGCTGGTAATCCGCATGAACATTCTGCTCACCGGTGCTACCGGCTTTGTTGGTCAGGCTTTGCTCTCTCAGCTTGAGGCACATGATGTTTCGTGTCTGGTGCGACGTGCGGTTGTGTTGCCCAAAAACGCCAAAGCTGTCACCGATGTGAGTCAGATTGACTCGCGCATCGACGCGGTGATCAACCTGGCTGGCGAGAACATCGGAGCCCGGCGTTGGTCGGCCAAGCGCAAAGCGGCCTTGCGTGATTCGCGTATCAAGCTGACCCAAAAGTTGGGGCAGGATCTGCAACAGCACGGCCATCGGCCGACGATATGGATCAATGCCTCCGCCGTGGGATTTTATGGCGACTGCCCGGGCCGGGTGGTGAACGAAGATGATGCTGTGGGAAGCGACTTCGCCGCCAAGCTTTGCGCAGATTGGGAGGCGGCTGCCCGTCAGGCCGCCGGTGATGCGCGTTTGGTTGTGTTGCGGCTGGGGGTGGTGATCGGCCCTGGCGGTATGCTCGACAAGATTGTGCTGCCGTTTCGGCTTGGTTTGGGTGCCGTGATGGGGCCAGGCCCGCAGCATATGCCTTGGATTGCGCGGTCCGACGTGGTCGGCGTGATTGTCAAAGCGCTTGAGGAAGAGGGCAAACACGGCGTTTACAATCTGGTCGGGCCTCAGTCGGTCAGTCAAAAGGACTTTGCGATGGCCTTGGGCCGCGTTCTCCGTCGCCCCGTGTTGTTCCGCTTTCCAAGTGCTGTCCTGCGCCTGATGATGGGTGAGATGTCGGCCTTGCTTCTGGTCGATCAGCAAGTGAGTGCACAGCGACTGACGGCCAGTGGCTACACCTATGCTTACCCGACGATCGATGAGGCGCTGCGCGCCGCACTACGGTCCGAGTAGAGCGCCAGGGCGGCATTGCGTCCGGACAGCCAGGCGCCCTCGATACGTCCGCCATTCATCCAGTCACCGGCCAGCGCAAGTTGCTGGGTCAGCAGCACTGTCGGCGTTTGATGAAATTGGGCTTGCGCGGGGCGCGCGTAGCGCCACACATGGTGGTGCACAAGCTCCATTGCCTTGGTTGGCAGCTCGCAAAGCTCTGCGAAATGCGCGCACAGTTGCTGGGCGGCGTCCTGTGGTGGGCTTTGCGCGAGACTGAAGTGCGGATGGGCATGGATGGTCCATAAGCCCGCTTGTGGCGCCGAACCCAGTTTGCTCAGGTTGTTGGCGGCCCAGGCTATAGATGCGTGGCTGGATGCACCGAACAATGCATCAAAAGCCACCGGCTGGCTGGTGCGAGCGAGTGCCGCCAAACAGGGTTGCATGTGCACATCCGGAACATGTGTGGCCAGCTCATCCCCGAGCAGATCCCGTGTTTGTGCAGGTGGTGCGGTGATCAGCAGGCGCTTGCAACGCCATTGGCCTGCGTGTTCATCCTGCAACTGCCACATCCCCGCATCCAAGCGTGCGCGGGTGATCCGTGTGCTTGTGACGATTTGTGTCTGAGCGCTGTGCTCAGCCAGGAGTTGCCGCACAAACTGGTTCATGCCGCTCGGTGCAATCCAGCGTGTTTGCTGGTCCGGGCTGGGGTGGATAAGGCCGTTGTCACCCAAGCGTGCGATACGCGGCGACCAGGGTTGCAACCATCCGGAGGATGACCAGTTCGCAACATGCTGCTGAAACGCGGCGCTGCGCGCCGTGAAATATTGGGCGCCGCTGTCTAGCCACGGCGCGTCCGGCGAGGCATCGGTGCGGCGCGTTGCGCAGCGACCACCGACCGAGCGCGCCTTGTCGATCACAGCTATGCGCAGATTGAGTTCGGAAACGCTTTCCAGCGCCGCAGCGGCACCCATGCCGGCACCGACAATAATGAGGTCGAAGTCCATGAAGGGGCGGGTTTGGTTATAGTCGAACGATGGAACAGCCTTGCTCTTTCTTTGATGCGGCGCAATGCCCGAATCATCTGGTGATCGGTTCGTCGGGCGGCATTGGTGGTGCCCTGTCGCGCGCACTCAAACAGCGAGGATTGCGGGTGTTTACGGCGGCTAGACAGGCTTTGGATTCAGACCTGCACCTCGATCTGGAGGACGACGACAGCGTGAGCCGCGTTGCGGTCGCGCTGGCTGAACGTCTACAAGGCGATCCCTTGCACAGCGTGTTCATTTGCAGTGGATTGCTGCATGCCGACGGCGTACGGCCTGAGCGGCGGATCGAATCCTTGAATTCGGCCGCTTTTGAGCGCGTGATGCGTGTCAATGCTTTGGGGCCGCTGCGGCTCATCGCGCAGCTCAAAGCTCTGCTGCCGCGAGATCAAATCAGCCAGATCTCGGCGGTGTCCGCCCGTGTTGGCAGTATCACCGACAATAGATTGGGCGGTTGGTACAGCTATCGATGCTCCAAAGCGGCGTTGAACATGGGATTCAAAACCTTGGCCGTGGAGATGCGGCGCACTCATCCACAATGCGCGCTGACACTGTTTCATCCCGGAACCACCGACACGCCGTTGTCCGCGCCATTTCAGCGCGGTGTCCCGCTCGACAAGTTGTTCACACCTGAACGGGCCGCGCGCCAATTCCTCGATGTGGTGTCAGCGCGCGGGACGCATGCGGGGCTGCAGTTTCTGGCCTGGGATGGCCAGGCCGTGGACTGGTAATGCGACGCTTGTACCTGGTGCTCGGGGACCAACTGGACCTGAATACCGTGTTGGACGAGATGTTCGATCCGGCCCAGGACGCATTGTGGATGGCCGAATCCGAACACGAGGCGCGTCGAACCTGGTCACACAAAGCCCGCATCGTGTATTTCATCTCTGCCATGCGTCACTTCCGCGAGCATGTCAGGGCGCGGGGATTGCCGTTGCATTATCGCCAGGCGGATCACAGCAATCCCGCAGCGAGTCTTGCGGAACTGTTGCGCGAGGCCATCCAGCGACTCAAACCGCAACAGGTGGTGATGGTGCGGCCAGGCGATTGGCATGTTCGGGAAACGCTCAGCGCGTGCATTGAAGACTCTGGGGTCGAGTGCATAGAGCGCGAAGATCCGCACTTTCTAACCACACCGCAAGACTTTGCCGCCTGGGCTCAGGGTCGCAAAAGTTTGCGCATGGAGTTTTTCTATCGAGAACAGCGCCGGGCTTACCAGTATTTGATCGATGCGGATGGGCAACCCGAGGGCGGGCGCTGGAACTTCGACGCGGACAATCGCGCGGCGTTTGGCGCAGATGGGCCAGGTTGGCTACCCACACCGCAAACATTTGAGCCGGATCAGCTGACCCGCGAGGTGATCTCAGAGATCGACCAACACTATGCCGATCACCCGGGAAGCACCGCCGCCTTCGATTGGCCGGTGACCCGCAAGCAAGCGCTTCAGGCGTTGGATGACTTTGTTGATCATCGCTTGGCCAGCTTTGGTCAGTACCAGGATGCAATGTGGCTGGGCGAGCCTTACCTTTATCACAGCCGTCTGTCGGCAGCGCTCAATCTGCATTTGCTGAATCCGCGCGAGGTTATTGAGGCGGCTATCCAGAGTCCGGCGCGCTATCAAAGCCTTGCTGCTGTGGAAGGATTCGTGCGCCAGATTCTGGGCTGGCGTGAATTCGTTCGCGGCCTGTATTGGTTGAGGATGCCAGCTTGGCTTGAGGAAAACGCGTTGGATGCACAGCACCCGCTGCCCGCGTTTTACTGGACGGGCGAAACACCGATGGCGTGTTTGGCCGATGCGCTCAAGCAAACCCTAGATTACGGCTACGCCCATCACATTCAGCGCCTGATGGTGACCGGTCTCTACGCCTTGTTGCTGGGCGTGCGGCCCACCGAAATCCATGCCTGGTACCACGCGATTTATGTCGATGCGGTGGAATGGGTGGAACTGCCCAACACGCTGGGGATGAGTCAATTTGTTGATGGCGGTGTGTTGGCGAGCAAGCCCTACGTCGCCAGCGGGGCTTACATCTCACGCATGAGCAACGCCTGTGAGCGGTGTCGCTTTAACCCCAAGCAGGCGGTGGGCGAGCAGGCCTGTCCGGTCACCACCTTGTACTGGGATTTTCTCGATCGCCACCAACAGCGTTTTGCGTCGCATCCACGGATGCGCATGCAGGTGCGCAATCTGGAGCGTAAGTCCGAGGATGAGATGGCGGCGATACGCCAGCAGGCGCGACGCATACGAGGTGAGGCATGAGCGCAGGCCTTCTGATTCTCGTCGTTGTGGCCTACGTGCTGGTGCTGTTTTCAATCGGTCGCTACGGCGAGCGC
>CAZVMN010000006.1:0-207124 GCA_964629015.1 uncultured Oceanococcus sp. | reverse complement strand
TTGCTGTCGCAAAGGCAGGCGCCGCCTCAAACGCACCTCAACGTGGGCGTTAGGCTTCAAATGCAGCTCGCTGGGAGTAAGATTCAAAGATAGGGGGAGAGAGCCATGCAAAAAATTACTTTTGCTGTATTGGGGATAATTTTCTCGGGCTTATGTTCTGCTGAAATCTCTGCGGTTCCAGAGCAAGTGCCTGAGGGCTGGTTTGTACATCGTGATCCAGCGAGTACGCGATACACAGCATTTACGGATAGGTCATCGAGGGTAGAGGGTGAAGCTTCCGGGGTTCTTGATTCGTTAGGGGCGCCGGAATTTCAATTCGGCACGCTGATGCAGGCCGTAAATGCGTTCCCATACCGAGGGAAGAGAGTTCGTTTAAGTGCTCAAGTCCAGTCCCAAGATTCTCACAAAGGTTGGCTTTGGCTTCGCGCCGATCGGTCTGATGGCACGGTTGTGGCGTTTGACAATATGAGCGACCGCCCCATCGAAGGAACAACGGCATGGGAAGTACATGAGGTTGTGCTGGATATTCCTCGCGACGCCGTTGCTTTGGCCTATGGCGTGGGTCTCCGCGGTGGCGGAAAAATCTGGATCGATGATGTGGTTTTAGAAGAGGTTGGTTTAGAAGTTTCCGTCACCCGGGCTTCAGAGATAGGCACCAAGAAACCACCATTGCCTCAGGATGCTATTTCTCCTGTTTCGGTCAATTTGGGTTTTGAGAGTTGAAGCCTAACAACACGTTGCAGGTGGCGGTGGACTCGCTGCCTACTTTTGCAGCCACAAACGCGGCCATCGCCTCAAACGCACCTAAACTACGGCGATAAATGTCATTGTGGCCCTCTCGTACCAGCGTTTAACTCCCGAGAATAAAGCTCATGTTCGGGCCTACCAAGACGTGCTCGAACAGGCTCCAGGCTACTATCTCGCTGTGGAGGGTCGCCTTCCTGCAAGTGATGCGGCGGAGGAAGACCTAAACCTGTTCCCAAAGGGAAAAACGCTTGAGGACAAGTTTTCGTATTTGATCCTGGATCAGTCCGAAGGTGTGGGTTGTTTAGATGTGGTCCGGGGGTATCCGTTGGAAACAACGGCGTTTATCGGCCTTCTTCTGTTCTCAGAGCCAAAGCAGGGTTGTGGTTTGGGGGCTAACGCTCTGGCTTACGTACGGTCGCTTGCTCTATCGTGGGGGTGTGAGTACCTCCGCATTGCGGTTATTTCGACTAACATCAGGGCGTTCAAATTTTGGCAGCGCGAGGGTTTCGTGGAGGTGGAGCGTAAGAAAAATGCTCGCTTCCTCGGAGAGTCCGTTGTGATGGAAGCAACCTTATCGGCGGTCAGTGCGGTGTGAGCACTTACGCAATTAGCCGCATCACAATTGCGTTTGTTTGGCTGTACCACGGGTTAGTGCCTAAGCTGCTGGGGCCGCATGAAGATGAGTTGGCTATGAATATATCGCTTGGGCTTTCTCATGCGTCGGCAGTTCAGCTTTCAATGTTTGCGGGTGTGTTTGAGGTTGTATTTGGCGTTGTAGTCGTAGTGCTGTGGAAACAGCTTTGGCCTTTGGTGTGTACTGCAGCATTTATGGTCGCACTTCTACTGTTCGTGGCAATTTGGTCACCGTCATTGCTTGCGGGCGCATTCAATCCGGTTACAACCAACCTTTGTGTATTGGCACTTGCTATGGTTGCCATCAAAGAACACAAGAATGGGGCGCTGGAGTGATGAAATCGAACAACAGGTTAGAGGTGACGTTTGAGCCGTCACTGACCTTTACTGCCGCAAAGGCAGACGCCGCCTCAAACGTACCTGAGCTCAGGCGTTATACGGCACCCAAGAAATAGTATGGACGTTACCTGCAAGCTCATTCGACTGAAGCCAGGAAGCCTGCCCATCGTCCGAGAGTGGGCGGAGACCATGAATGATCGAATGAAAGAGGTGCTTGCCACTTTGCATGATGAGTCGGTAGTCGTTGAGTCGGTATTTTTACTCTCAAGGGAAGACGCCGACTATCTGGTGTACTACATGCGCGCCCGCAGCATGGAGCAAGCCAGGACGGTGGTAAGAACCTCGAAGCATGAAGTCGATGCCATTCACCAGCGCTTTAAGCGCGAAGCCTGGGCAAGCATGGAGGATACAGAGTTGCTGTTAGATGCCTCCACATGGGAGCAGGCTGATGACTCAGCCGCATAACAACACGTTCTGTGCCAGGGAGAGTTATCGCGTGAACGTGGAAGTTGTCGATGTGTCTGTTCCAGTCCTGGGTGCGTGTGTGGTATGAAACGTAAACTGGCCATTGCTATCTGCTTGCTCTTTCTTGCTTCGGGCTTAATCCGCGTGGGAGTGAGTTTGCTGATGATTGGGCAGGCGGCTGGCTGGTGGGCTTTTGGCGGCGAAGCGACGGAAGCCCTGTCTGCTACTCAGCGCTTCATTGCCGAGCAAGATACAAATCTGGTGGGCTTTACGCCGGTAGCCTATTTCGCTTACATCCTCTTCATGGGCGTTACGATTACGCTCGGCGCGATCGGCCAGCTGTGGCGAATGCAGTGGGGTTTCGTTCTGATAACCATCTATCTTGTTAGCCACGCGGCTTTGTTTGTCAATTTCATGACGGTAAATCCTAAATTTGCCTTATTGGCACTGGCGATTGCTGCCGCCATAGTGTTGCGCTGGGCAAATCAAGATGAGTCCCGGAATGACCCCATTGCGTCCAACGCAGATGCCTGAGAGCAATCCCATCTGCAGGCGTACCCTGGGTCCTCAATCTAGCGTAGTTCTGATTGACCAAAGCCAGACAGGTTTACGCCGAGAATGCATCTTGCGCTGCAGGGTGGGCACACAACATGACGTTAGGTGCCGAAGAGAATGAACTGGTAACGTCAACGTCGCACGGGTCGTCCCGTGGGATCGGGGTAGAACCCTCTTGCTGCTGCTCTGCACCAGTAGACGGTTGCGCTAACCGCGGCCAGTGGCATTTCAACCGGAACGTAAGGCCGGAAATGGAGATCAGGTTATGGAACTGCTCGGCGCATTGATTGGCGGGCTGGGGCTGTTTCTTTTGGCCGTCAACATGATCACCGATGGCTTGCGGATGACCGCAGGCGATGCACTGCGCGACTTGCTGGGGCGTTGGACGCGAACACCATTGCATGGCATCGGTGCCGGTGCATTGATTACCGGTATCGTGCAATCGTCGAGTGCGGTGACCATCGCCACCATTGGCTTTGTCAATGCCAACTTGCTGACTATGCAGCAAGCATTGGGTGTGGTGTACGGAGCCAATATTGGCACGACCATGACGGCCTGGCTGGTCGCGGCCGTTGGTTTCAAGATCAAGTTGGAAGTGTTTGCCTTACCTATGATTGGCGTCGGGATGCTGTTGCATCTCACAGGGGCGGGAAAACGTCGCAGCGCGATAGGTTTTGCGGTGGCCGGTTTCGGCCTCTTTTTCATCGGTATCGATGTGCTGAAGGTTGCCTTCGAAGGGCTGGCCGCTGGAGTTGATCTCGGCGGCATTGGGTCTGGCTCAGGCTTCGGATTGCTGATTTTTGTGGGGGTGGGGATTTTTATGACCGTGGTCACCCAGTCCTCGAGTGCGGCCATTGCGATAACTCTCACCGCCGCCACCGGCGGCGTCATCAGCGTGCCAGCCGCGGCAGCCACGGTGATTGGTGCCAATATGGGGACGACGTCGACGGCACTGTTTGCGACGCTTGGTGCGACCGCCAATGCCAAGCGAGTGGCTGTCGCACACGTGGTGTTCAATCTGGTGACCGGGGGTGTGGCGCTGCTGCTGTTGCCCGGCATGTTGTGGGTTGTGGATCACACAGAACAACTGCTGTTGACGGACGGAGGTCCTGCGGTTGGCTTGGCGTTGTTTCATACCTTTTTCAACCTGCTGGGTGTTCTGCTGCTGTGGCCGTTTACGGCGCGCTTGGCAGCATTTCTGGAAAAACGTTTTGTTTCGCGCGCGGAAGATCTGGGCAAACCGCGGTTTCTCGATGCGAATACCGTGCAGGCCCCGCTGTTGGCGCAAGACGCGATGCGCTTGGAACTTTTGCACGTATTGGACATGGCCCGGAATCTGGCGCTGGGCGTGCTTCAGCATCCTGGGGCGATCAAAGCCAATAGCGACTTGTACACCGCGGTGCAGACTTTGTGTGATGTGATCGATTCCGCAGCGGCAAGCGTTGGGCGGGCCCGTATGACCTTGACAGAATCGCAGCCCTTGCCGGATATCTTGCGTTTGGCGCGCCGATTGCGGGAAGCGAGCGTGTCGGCCCGGCAAGTGCGTTCGGGTGAGCTGGAGATACCGCAGGCGCGGGAGTTCGTCGACGCCATGCGGCAGTTGCTAGTGTCGTGGAATTTCCAGAATCTGGCCTACGACGACGCGTTCGAGGGCCAAGCCGAGGCGATTCAGCAGCACTACGATGCGGCACGTTCAGCGGTGCTGGACGCCACTGCCGCCGGCCAATATCAGCCAGCTCGCGCCAATCAGATACTGGATCAGTTACATTCGGTGCACCGCATGATGGATCAAATCGCCAAAGCTGCCCGCCGACTGCAGCAAATGATTCAGACAGTCGAAGATCCCGATCAACCATTGCCCAAGATTGGCGAACAAGGCGAACAGGACGTCGTGCTGAGCGACGAGGCCGACTAAGTGCGCGCACGCCGCGTTCACTGCGGGCCTGAGCTCGGTCAGTTGCCTGTGGCTCAGGCTTGTTCGCGCCGCAGTAGAGGGCATAATCCCAGGCCCACACACTGAGTTCAGTGTGTGTCTCCTCTAAACCGGAATCTGATATGAGCCTCGCTTCCCGTTTGCAAGCCAATGCGACGGTCTTGCTGGATCAAGCCCGCAGTCTTGGTGTGCCTGTTCATCACGCCGAAACGCTTTACGCAGAGACACTGCGTCCGGCTTTACTGAAAAAACTTGCGATCTACGCAATTCCGTTCGTCAAACGCAGCGGCGTGAAAATTCTGGAGCTGGAGTCTGGGCGCGTCGTCTGCCGCATGCCACTGCGGGGCAATGTCAATCACATCGGTTGCATGTATGCGGGGGCGTTGTTCACCCTGGCGGAGTTTGCTGGTGGACCTTTGATGCTGGCAACCTACGGCATCAGCCGGTTCATCCCCATCGTCACCTCGTTAGACATGGAGTTTGTTCGGGTTGCCAAGACCGATGTCACCGTCGAACTTTCATTGGCGGCACCCGATATCGGCCGTATTGAGGCGGAAACCCTGAATACGGGCAAGGCGGAATTTACCCTTGACGGTAAGCTCATGGATGCCAATGGAGAGCTGGTGGCCCGAAGTCACGCTGTTTATCAGATGCGGCCCAAGAGGCGCTAAACCGGGCTGTGCGGAATCACCCCATCGAAACCAAACGGACCACCGTTACGCCATGAAAGTCGTCACAACTCGAGGTTGGGGCATCAAGCCCACGCTGATGATCGAACAGCGACCCGCCCCTGTGCCCGATGACAATGACGTGTTGGTGCAGGTCCGTGCGAGTTCAGTGAATCCCAAGGATTGGAAACTGAACCTGACAGGGTCGATATTGGCGACGCCATTGTTGCGCTCAAAAATCAGGCCGCTGTTTGGCGATGATCTGGCTGGCGATGTCATTGCAGTTGGCAAGAACGTTACCGACTTTGCAATCGGGGACAAGGTTTTTGGCATGGATATGCGGCTGAGAACCGCATCACTCGCCGAGAAAGCCGTCATCGACCAGAACTGCATTGCGCGCATGCCCAGCAATATGACTTACGCGGAGGCCGGGGCGATGCCGCTGGCAGCACTGACCGCGTTGCAAGGTTTGCAGATCGGCGCAACCGGAAAGAATTCCAGGGTCTTGCTGATCGGTGCTTCGGGAGGCGTCGGAACCTACGCGGTACAGATCGCCAAGGCGCTGGGTGCTCATGTGACGGCGGTCTGCAGCGGTCGCAATGCGTCTTTCGTCACCGAGCTTGGCGCCGATGCAGTGATTGACTACACACTGGGTGACTTTCGTCAGCATGCTGGTGAATTTGATGTGGTGTTTGATATCGCGTCCTATGAAACTCCACGCTCTTGTGCGCGATTGATGGGAAACCAGGGCCTGTTTATCTCGACCTTCGGTCATCTGCCCGGCTTGCTGAGTACCGCGTTACCGCTAAATCCCCGAGCAAAAAGTGTGACGGTGACGCCGCGCCGGCGGGACCTGGATACCCTGAGAGACCTGGTTGAATCGAACCGGCTTCGAACGGTTATCGATAGCGCGTTTCCTCTGGAGCAGAGTCAGGCGGCTTATGATCGAAGCCGCTCGGGCAGGGCGCGTGGCAAGATCGCCATTACGGTCAGTGCGCAATAGGCACGCGGTGGGCGGTTGGTTTTATTGACCGCGAAAAACCTCGCAAAAAGATTGCATCGAAAGATCAAAAAGACATTCGCCAGGCTCGTGCGGCACGTCGATGCGGCTGTTGCACGGCTTGATCCCGACGGCGCGGTCGGGTAACGTCCGCGGCCTGTACTCGTTATCTCATTAGAATTCGCAAGTAAGCTCATGCGTTTCAATCTCATCTCCGTACTCGTCAATGTGGTCCTGGTGGTCGTCGTACCAACCGGGGGCTTTGGCGTGGGTAACGGAATGAGATAACCGGTCACCCAATACCCAAAGCCCCCGGCTCCGCAAGGACCCGGGGGCTTTTTTTTGCCGACAAAAAACCAGGAACGAAACATGAACGGCGCGCAATACATCATCCAGACATTTCAGCGACACCAGATCGAGACGGTGTTCGGCTATCCAGGCGGTTGCATCATGCCGCTTTACGATGCGTTGGTTGATGCGCCCGATGTACAGCATGTGCTGTGCCGACACGAGCAGGGCTGCGCCTTGGCTGCGGATGGCTACGCCCGTGCCAGCGGCCGCCTGGGTGTGTGTATCGCGACATCCGGCCCAGGCGCGACCAATCTGGTGACCGGAGTGGCCAATGCGCACCGTGATTCCGTGCCCATGTTGGTGATCACCGGCCAGGTGCCGCGATCGCTGATCGGCACGGACGCGTTTCAGGAAACCGATGTGCTTGGCATGACCCTGGGTATCGTCAAACACAGCTACCTGGTCACCGATCCGAATGACCTGCCTCACATCATGGAGGAGGCCATTGCTTTGGCGCAGAGCGGCAGGCCAGGGCCGGTTTGGGTGGATTTGCCCAAAGACGTGTTGCTCAGTCCGCTCGAACACGCTGTTTTCCCCGAGCCTGCGCCGACCGCAGACATCTCGGACTGCGCAGGGGATCTTGCGACAGCCCTGCAGATGTTGCACCAGGCGAGGCAACCATTGCTCTACAGCGGTGGAGGTGTGCGCTTGGCGCATGCCGAGGAGGCCTTCAAACGCTTCGCGGCGGCAGCGGCGCTACCCAGCGTGGCTAGCTTGCAGGGGCTGGGCAACCACGGGCGCGACGATGCGGATCATCTGGGCATGCTCGGTCTGCACGGTTCCCGTGCCGCCAATATGGCAGTGCAGGCGAACGATCTTCTGCTGGTGATTGGCGCGCGTATGGATGACCGCGCCACTGGCGCATTGGATGGCTTTGCACCGCATGCCAAGGTCATTCATCTGGACTTGGATGGCGCGGAATTCAACAAGCTGCGTCGTGCTGATGTGTGTCTGCGTGGTGAGTTGAAGCAAACGTTGGATGCGCTCACGCAGGCCCTTATTAATCGACCATTGCAGTGCGCGTCTTGGCGCCAACAATGTCGTGATTGGCAGAACGAGTACGGGTTTGTGCGGATTGAGGACACCGACACGGGCGACGCGATCCGAGGTCCGCAGTTTGTGCGTGAGCTGTCATGCCGTGCGCCGGCCAACACCCGAATCACCTGTGACGTTGGGCAGCATCAGATGTGGGTGGCCCAGCACTACCGATTCGATCACCCGCGACAGCATCTGACCAGCGGCGGTCTGGGCACGATGGGCTTTGGCTTGCCGGCGGCAATCGGAGCGCAACTGGCCTGCCCGAAGGACCTGCTGATCAATATCAGTGGCGATGGCTCATTCATGATGAATGCGCAGGAGCTGGCGACACTTGTGCGCTATCGATTGCCGGTCAAGATGATCATTCTGGACAATCAGTGTCTGGGCATGGTGCGCCAGCAACAGGAGCTGTTCTACGGCAATCGGGAAAGCCAGATTGATCTGGACGACAACCCGGACTTTGTCGCATTGACCCAAGCGTTCGGCATTCCGGCACGCAGCATACGCGGCTGGCATGAGGTCGATGCCGGGTTGCAAAGCCTGTTTGCGGCGCAAGGCCCGATGCTGCTGCATGTGGCGATTGCGCGTGACGACAACGTGTGGCCGATCGTCAAGCCCGGGCAAAGCAATGAGCACATGTTGGATGCGGATACGCGCTTGGATCCGGCGCCGGAGATGGCCGCATGATGAACACTCACACGCTGCAAATTCGGATGCAGGCCGAAGCCGCAACCATGGAGCGCTTGTGCCAGGTTATCCGCGTACGTGGATTTGAGCTGCTCAACATGCAGGCGAGCCAGCACAAGGGGCTTTGGGACATCAATGTGACGATTCGCGGTGAGCGGCCTTTGCCGATGCTGCGTGCGCAGGTCGACAAGTTGCATGGCGTGCGTCGTTGCGATTGACAAGGGTTAGTGGCGGCGCGGTCCTGTTCAAGCGACCGCGCCGTCCACGGCACTACAATCGCCAGTCGATTCGCGCGCGAACTTGTCGGGGTTCGACGGGGTGGAAGTGCACGTCCTCGACGCCAGCATTCTCGTTGGCGAGCCTGGATTCGTAAAAGTAGGTGATGTCGGCATCGTCGCTATCAAACAGGTTGTAAACACCGACCTCCAATTTCGTGCGCTCGGAGAACCGATATCCCGTTTCAAAGTTCACCACGGTGGTGGGATCGGATCGAACGCTGTTGTCTTCAATGAGCGGGGCCTCGCCCAGGTAGCGCGCGCGCAGTCCTGCTGAAAAGCCCTGCAGATCGATGATCGATAGGCCGACGGACGCCACGTTCTCGACCGCGCCCGGAATGCGATCGGCCGGGTCGTCGATATCGAATCGTGCGTGGGACCAGGCGTAGTCGATGTCGGCGATCAGCCATGGGAACGGTTGCACATAGGCGGCGAACTCCACGCCATAGCGACGGCTGGCGTCGGAGGCTTCAGTTGAGCCGCCATCACCGACGAATACCAATTCGGAATCCAACTCCAAAGACCACAATGAAAGCGACAGCTGAACCTTGTCGCTGCTGCGCCATGCAATGCCGAGATCCGCTGCATCCGCCGCGACCAGCGGGCTCACCGGTTCCGCCGGAGTGAGGCCCCCGGATGTGGGATCGACGCTGATGACGGTTCCCCGGGCATCGTTGCTATGAAAGCCACGGCCAAGATTCGCAAACACCTCCAGTTGCGGTGTGGCAGACCAGGCCAGGTTGAGCTTGGGGGTCACGATGCCGTCGTCGGCTGTTCCGGAATTTGCTGCGGTGTCCGAACGGACATCAAAGCGATAGGCATCACCGCGCAGCCCGAGCACAACACGCAGATTTGTCGTCGGCTGCATGCTTAACTCGGCGAACACGCCCAGGCTGGTTTCGTCGACTTTATCCAAGCGAACGGTACTGAGCCGGGTGCGGTCGCGTGTCCGAAAGAGCCCCACATCGCCAATCGCATCGTGACGACCGTCGGCGCCGAGAACGACAACACTGGCTATGCCGCCAAGCGAGACCGGCAGATGCCGGTGGGTGGCAAAGCCATAGATCTGACGCCGATCCAATTGCTCGAACTGGTCACCGTCCGTGGGGTCTTCCAGGAAATATGTGAAGTTGGAGAACAGTTCCATTTCGTAGTCGATCACGTAGGCATTGAGCGACCAGTGACCGCGCTCGACTTCGCGCTGCATTGCGAAGGAGGCACTGTATCGTGAGGTTTCTCCACCGCCGCTGGGATCAATAACTCCCAGCGGCGAGATCTGCCCGGACTGCACGGCGCGCAAGGGAATCTGATCGGTCGAGTCCCATTCATTGTCATAGCCCATCAGTGTGACTTGATAGCCGTTTCGCGCTGTACCCTCGCCGTACTTGGCCAGAAACTTCAAACTGCTCAGGTCTTGATCCAGGACCCATGGCCCTTCGTAGCGCGTGGCATCAACCGCCAGCAGGAGGTCGCCGTTGGCGATAGTCGGCGCTCCGGCGAGCATGGCGCGAGCGTAGCCGTTCTCTCCGCCGATGAGACTTAGCTGATTGGTTTCCAGCTTGCGGCGCAAGGTCAACTTGGCGTTGCCGGCGGCCCCGAAATCCCCCACATCCGCATAGTAAGGACCTTTGCGGTAGCTCAGGCTCTCGACCATTTCGGGGATCACAAAGTTGATGTCGGAATACCCCTGACCGTGGCCGTGCGAGCGCATGTTGACCGGCATGCCATCAACAAAGGTCGCGAAATCCGTCCCGTGGTCCAGATTGAAGCCGCGCAGAAAGTACTGGTTGGCTTTGCCTTCGCCGCTGTGTTGCGTGGCAATCATGCCGGGTATGAATTCCAGCAACTCCGCCACACGCGTGATCGGGCGCTCGGCCAATTGGTCTTCCAGAACCAGTCCTTGTGAGGCACTGATCGCGGTGCGTGTCTGCGGTGATGATCCCACAACGGTGAGATCCTCCAACTGCGTGGCAGGCAAGCCGCCAGCCAAAGCGGGCGAGCTCACGCTCAATAACATCGACAGTCCGGCCGTCCATCCCTGGCGCAAGGCGCGTGACTCCATTCTGATTCCTTGGGTTCTTGTTGATGTGAGAGTGGTCTCCACTTCCATAGTACGAAAGCTTTGCCCGGTTTGGATGCGCCACACATGGTATTGCGTGGTGAAGTCGGCGCTTTTCAAACGTCACCCCAACGCGGTATGCCGACGGCATATCGAGCCCGCACACTCGACGGGCGTGCGCTGTTCGGAGGAGAACCGGGAGTCCGCGTGATCAAAACACAAACAACGCGGTGTCGCGGCTGGGGAGAGCATGACGCAGAGTGTGCGGATCTTTATTGTGCTGTGGTTATTCGGCTCGACAACCACAGCTGTTGCGGATGATCTGGATTTTTTGTTCGACGAAAAGCCACAGCAAGTGGAGTCGGAACCCTCGTCAGCTGGGAACGCTGAGGAGGACGCGGCGGCCGCCTCGTCGGTGATCGAGCTGCCCGCGCAAGAGGCGCCGGCATCCGCTCCGCCAGCACGTCAACTGGAAGAAATCGTGGTGACCGCAAGACGCCGCGAGGAGAGTCTGCAAGATACGCCGATCGCAGTGTCAGCCATGTCGGGTGATCAACTGCGTGATATGGGGATTACCACCCTGGCGGATGTCAAAACCGTCAGCCCCAGTCTTCAGTTCGCCTCCAGCCTGGAGAAGAGTCCGTCGATTTTCATTCGCGGTGTGGGTCAGCGCTCGGCGTCTTTCGCACTGGACCCTGGTGTGGGCATGTATCTCAACGGCGTCTACATTCCTCGTCAGGACACGCAGCTGCTCGATGCCGTGGATGTGGCACAGGTTCAGGTCCTGCGCGGTCCGCAAGGCACATTGTTCGGCAAAAACAACATCGGTGGTGCGTTGCTTGTTGACACGCAGCGCCCCGTGACCGACGCATTCAGCGGCAGCGCGATGGTGACGCTGGGTGACTTCGGGCGTCAGTACGCGCGCCTGTCCGCCAACATTCCGCTGATTGATGATCGGCTCGCCACGCGCGCGGCGTTTGATATCAAATCGCTGGATGGTTTTATCGTCAATCAGGACGGTGGCAAAGATCTGCTGGACGAGAATCGCTGGGGCTTTTCCAATCGCCTGATCTGGACCGCGACGGATGCGCTGGAATTTGATGTCTTTACCTACCTGAGTGAAACCCGCGAGCGTGGTTTGCCGGTTTCCTGCAAGCTGCAGGACCCGGATGCCATCGTTCAGCAGCTGCTTTATCGCGACACCGATTTTCCGCGGCTGCCGGATGCGTGTAGAGCCTCCGAAGCGGCCTGGGAGCAGGGCGAGGTTTACCAGACCGCCGATGCGGTGGTGTACGAAATCAGCAATCACATGGCCGCTTTGACGGCGCGCTATAGCGCCAACTGGGGGGATATTCAGAGCATCACCAGTTGGTCGATGCAGGATGATTTCAAACGGGGGACCGACCCGGACAGTGCCGCCACCGGCGGTCTACAGGGCGGCAGCGTGGCGACACGCCGCATCGTCGGTGCGAGTTCTCCCATTCCGGAGGAGGTGCGTGATCAAATCACCCAGGAATTGAAGATCGATGTTCAGGCGTTCGACAGTAGGCTCGACCTCACCGCAGGTGTTTTTCTCGCGCGTGAAAGCATGGACAACGCCGTGTTTGGCGCCAACATCGGTGAAGACGGTTTCGCCGGTGTCACCATTGCAGCCGCAGGTAGCCAGTTTCTGAGTGGTCCGCTGGCTGTGCCACTGCCGTCTCTTGACGACTTCATCGGGACCGAAGGGGTGGTGTTCCCGTTCTTTGGCAACTTTGACTATGTCAGCGACCTGGTGAATGAGACGGTGGCCGGTTTCGCACAGGGATCATGGCAGGTCTCCAATAATCTTGAGCTGACCTTGGGCGCCCGTTACACCGTGGAGCAACGTTATCGCCAGGTGCGCAGCTATGTTGCTGATTTTGCTGCCTACGCGAATGCACTGAATCAGCAGATTGGCAGCGACCCGCGGATTCTGTTGCCGGTTACGCATTTGCAGGGGGGTATCTTCTCGCCGGTGCCGGAAGCTCAGTTCCTCGCGTATGACGCCCCCCAGCCTGTGTATGGGGCGCCCGACACTTTTACCGGCGAGGTGCGTTTTTCCCGCTTTACGCCCAATGCCATTGCCACGTTTCACTGGCCGCAGTCCTGGCTGGGTCGATCTGGCATCGACAGCCTGATGACGTATTTGACCTATAGCGAAGGTTTCAAATCCGGGGGGCTGGAGATTCGCGGCATCAGCGAGCTCAGCACATTCGAGCCGGAAGTTGTGCGCAATTACGAATTGGGTTTCAAGCTCGACGCTTGGGACCGTCGTCTGCGATTCAATGGTGCGTTTTATTACCTGGACTACAGCAATCTGCAAGTTGAACTGGCGGAAGCTGGCGAAGGCCTGGTGTCGACCGTGCTGTTTCTCGACAACGCCGGCAGCGCGCGAGTGACCGGCGCGGAATTGGAAGTGACTGCCTTGCTTGGCAATTGGACGCTGCTGGCCTCGTATGCCCACACCAACGGTGTATACGAGGACTACACCTTGCTGACCAACACCTCGGACGGCGTTATGCCGGTGGATCGCAGCGGGGAACCCTTTCCGCTGGTTCCCAAAAACACCGCGAGTGTGACGCTGAGCAGCGCTTGGGACACATCCCTCGGAACGTTTGAACCTATGCTTCAGGTCTACTATAGGGATCGCTTGTTCACGGGGCTGGATTTTGCGGCGATCAATTACGCCAGCTCGACCATTCCCGAGCAGACAGTCGCGAATGCACGCCTCGCCTGGCATGCCGACAGCGCTTTGCGCGTGACCGGCTTCGTCAACAATCTAACCGATGAACGCTATTTCGCCGGTGGTGCCGCGGTGTCGGACCAGATCGGTGTGGTCAGCTATCAACCCGCGCCACCCCGCCATTTCGGTGTGGAGTTGCGTTACAGCTTCTGAATCCATTGGGTTGCGGTGCTTGACCCTGAACCCGACTCCAGGGTTTACACTAGAACGACTGATGAAACACTGTCTGCGCTATCTGCTCATCGCTGTTATGGCTTGGCTGCCGGTTGGCCAAGTTGCCGCGCTATGCTGCGCGCCTGCATTGGCTCAAGATCACGTCAGTGTTGCGGACGCTGAGCTTGAGCCGCCTTGCCACGGCCATCAGGCCGATCCCCTAGAGCAAACCGAGAGCAGCGATAACCTTGATCAGTGCTCGTGCGGCTGCTCGCTCATCGGCCACACATCGGTCTCTTTAAATAGCACCACGATGGCGATGTTTCATGTTGACCGCCAGTCAAGCCTGGCGCGCCGGGCCGAGCCTTTGCCGGCGCATGACTTCCCACTGCTCAGACCCCCAACCCCTCTGTCCTGATCGCTGAAGAGTGAAGAGTGCGCCTGCGTGTGCAGGTGTGATTTTCCTGATTCGGTGGCAGAGCGCTGCTGGGTATTCCTGTTGGATAAAGCCGCAGCCTGGGGTTGCGGTATGTGCCCGCGTTCTGTCGTCGATGTCTGATCGGGACGTGGGACATGGATACGGTGTTTCTCGGGCGTGTTGCCCGTGCGGTGATTTTTCAGCTCGAACCTGCTGGGTGCGCGTGGTGCCGAGGTTGGATGGTCGTTCTCTTGCTGGCGGTGACGGGCCTTGCCTCAGCGCAGCCGTTGCTGAACGCGGATGCGCTGGTGCGAGACGTACTCGAGCGGCATCCCGGTCGGCAGGCGCTGGCGCAGGCTAGCGTTGCCGCGCAAGCGCGCATAGGCGCGGCGGGTGCATGGCCGGATGCGATGCTGAGTTGGGCTGTGGCGCCCCAGACTGTTGCGGATGAGCGTTTCGGTACGCGTGAAAATTGGCAGTTCAGTCAGCCAATCCCGTGGCCAGGAAAACGCGCTGCGCAACGCGATGTAGCGGAGGCGGCGAGTGCGGTACAGGCGCTGGATTTGGCCACTCTGCAGCTCCAGGTTGCGCAAGACGCGCGTGTACTTTTCGGGCGCTGGTACTGGGTGCATCAGGCGCTGGTGATCAATGCGGCCAATCAGGACGTTCTTGGGGAACTCCGTGACGTAGCAACGCAGCGTTATGCCAGTGGTCAGGGCACGCAGCAGGCGGTGCTTCAGGCTGAATTGCGGCGCGCGAGTTTGCGTCGCGAAAGCTTGTCGCTGAGCCAGGCCAAACTCAGTGTGCGAGCGGCGATCAACGCCTTGCGTGATCGGCCGGTTGACACGCCGTTGGCGCCGCCACAGGCCTGGGCCGAACCAGGCGACCTGCCCAGTTTGGCACGTTTGCTGTCGGCTGCGCAGTCGCATCAACCCGCTTTGCAGGCGCTGGACGCGCGGGAGAGCCAATACGAGCACGCGGTTACCGTGGCCAAGCGCGAATCCTTCCCGGACTTGCGCCTCAATCTCAGCCATATGGGCACGCTCGATCCGCCGGAAAAGCGGTTTCAGGCCGGCATCAGCGTCAATCTGCCGCTCAACTTTTCGCGGCGGCGGAGCCAAGTTCAGGCCGCCGAAGCGGATGTGCAGAGCGTGCGTTGGGCCCAGCGTGATCTGGCGGGGCAGATCGCTGCGGCCGTGGCCGACGCGTATGCGCAGGTTGAACAGTCACGCCAGACCATCGATCTGTATCGCGCCGAGTTGTTGCCATTGGCAACCCAAAACCTGGCCGCAGCTCGCGCGGACTGGCGCAGCGGTGCGGGCGATTTTCAGGCCGTCATCGACGCCGAACAACAGCTTCTCGACACCCAGTTGGGTGCCGAACGCGCGAGGGTCGAGGAGTGGTCTGCGCGCGCCGTGCTGGCGCGCCAAGTGGCTGATCCCAGTCTGAATCTGTTTGCGGAGTCCCAACCATGACATCACGACACATTATGGCGGGCATCGTCCTGCTGTTACTCGGCGCAGTCGCGGGTTGGCTGTTTGCCCAAGCCGGTGGCACCCATTCCCCGATGTCACACCGCGACAACGACGGGCCGTGTGCCGATGGCGCTCAGCCCACCCATTGGGCGGCGCCCATGGACCCGAGCTATCAGCGCAATGAGCCGGGAAAATCGCCCATGGGCATGGATCTGGTACCTGTGTGTGCAGGCGCTGATGCCCGCGCTGCGGCGGACGTCACCATTGCTCCGCAGGTTGTCCAAAATCTGGGTGTCCGCACGGCTGCGGTGGAGCGCCGGGCATTGTCGCAAGCGGTCTCTGCGGTTGGTGTAGTGGCTTACGACGAAAACAGTTTCCAGATGATTCACGCACGGGCCGAAGGCTGGCTGGAGGAATTGTCAGTCGAAAGCGAAGGCAGTGCGGTGCAGGCGGGCGAGCGCTTGTATGCTTTGTTTTCGCCCAAGCTGGTCGCGGCTGAGCAGGAGTATCTGACCGCGCGGCGCTCCCAGCGCGCGCCGTTGATTCAGGCTGCGGCGGAGCGATTGAGCGCTTTGGGCTACAACGCCGATCAGATTGACGCGCTGCGTCTCCGAGGTGAACCGGCATCGCAGCTGTTGCGGCGGGCGGATACGGATGCCGTTGTGAGCATGCTCGGTGTGCGTGATGGCCAGTTTGTCTCGCCTGGCACGCATATGCTGACGTTGGCCAGCTTGGACACTGTCTGGGTGCTGGTGGATGTGATGGAACGCGATGCGGCCTTGGTTCATCAGGGATTGTCGGTCAGCGTGCGTTTCCCGTCGTGGCCCGGGCGCATCTGGCGCGGCCAGGTCGACTACGTGTATCCGAGCCTGGACCCCACAACCCGGACGTTAAAGGCACGTGTGGTTCTCGAGAACCCGGATGGCGCGCTGCGACCCAACATGTTCGCCCGGGCCATCATCCACAGCGATGCGTTGTCGGATGTTTTGAGTGTGCCTGCCGCCGCCGTGATTCGCGACGGTGACGGCGATCGGGTGGTGCGGCGTCTCAACCACGGGGCCTTCGACGTGGTGCCGGTCCGCACGGGCCTGCGCGCAGGAGATTGGCTGCAGGTGTTCGATGGCTTGAGTACCGGCGATGAGGTGGTGGTGTCGGGCCAATTTCTTATCGACTCCGAAGCCAATCTTGATGCCGAAGCCTTGCGCTTGAAAGCCGAGCATCCACACGGCCGAACCCGCGGTGAGGTCACCCAATTGGATACGGCTCGCGGCACCATCACCCTGAAGCATGAAACGATCGAGCCGCTGGGCCAGCGGGGCATTTCGATGCCGGGCATGACCATGTCCTTCGAGCTGGGCGCCGAGGGGAGCGATGTGCGGCTCGGCGATCGGGTGGAAGTGATCATCACTCAGCCGGCGGCAGGCCGTTACCGCGTGATCCAGATGCGTGCGCTGCCGGGGCAAAATGACAGCGTCCAGTTGACTGCGGGTCAGGTGGTCGAGATCGACCGACAGCACCGACGTATCACCTTGAAACATGAGGCCATTGAATCGGTCGGTATGGCGGCGATGACGATGCCATTCCCGCTGGCGCCAACGATCGACATCGACACACTGCGGCCGGGTGATGAAGTCCGTTTTGCCCTGATTGATGGGTCGATGACGATTGGCCGTCTGGAGGCCGCGCAATGATCGCGCGGGTGATTGCGTGGTCGGTGCACAACCGGCCGTTGGTGTTGCTCGCCACTTTGTTGCTGATCGCCGCGGGTTTGCTCGCGTTCAAGAACACTGCCGTGGATGCCATCCCGGATCTGTCGGACGTGCAGGTGATCATCCGCACGCCGTTTTCCGGTCAGGCCCCGCGCGTGGTTGAGGAGCAGGTCACCTATCCACTGTCGACTGCGATGTTGGCCGTGCCCGGTGCGACCACCGTGCGCGGGTATTCGTTCTTCGGCGATTCCTATGTGTACGTTCTGTTCGAAGATGGCACCGACCCGTATTGGGCGCGTTCTCGGGTGCTGGAATCTTTGTCGCAGGTTGCGCCGAATCTGCCCGCAGACGCGCGACCGGCGCTGGGGCCAGATGCCACGGGTGTGGGCTGGATCTACGAGTACGCTCTGGTTGATCGCAGCGGTCAGCATGACCTTGCGCAACTGACGTCACTGCAGAACTGGTTCCTGAAATACGAGCTGCAAACCGTCGCAGGCGTGGCCGAAGTGGCCACCGTCGGCGGTCTGGTGCGGCAGTATCAGGTGGTGGTCGATCCTGACCGGCTGCGTGCGTTCAACATGCCATTGGCGCAGGTGCAAAAAGCCATACAGGGGGCCAATCAGGAGTCCGGTGGCGCCGTCGTGGAAATGGCGGAAGCCGAATACATGGTGCGCACCACCGGCTATCTGCGCGGCATTGAAGATTTGCAGGCCATTCCGCTGCGCACCAACGCTGATGGTGTGGTCGTGCGTCTGGCGGATATTGCTGAGGTGCGCCTGGGGCCGCAGCTGCGCCGTGGGGTTGCCGAGCTCAACGGTGAGGGTGAGGTGGTCGGCGGGATCATCGTCATGCGCTATGGCGGCAATGCCCAGGCCACGATTGGGCGGGTCAAAGCCAAACTGGCTCAGTTGTCCGCGAGCCTGCCTGACGGGGTTGAGGTGGTGCCGGTGTATGACCGCTCGGAATTGATCGGGCGTGCCGTCGACAATCTGTATCGCACGCTGTTGGAGGAATTCCTGGTTGTCGCGCTGGTCTGCGCGGTGTTCCTGTTCCATCTGCGTTCGGCGCTGGTGGCCATCATCAGCTTGCCGGTGGGGATTCTGGGCGCATTTGTGATCATGCGCTGGCAGGGCCTCAACGCCAACATCATGTCATTGGGCGGGATTGCGATTGCGATTGGCGCAATGGTCGATGCGGCCATTGTGATGATCGAAAACCTGCACAAACATCTGGAGCGCAAGAATGACCCGCGTGCGCGCTGGCAGCGTGTGATTGATGCGGCCAGCGAAGTTGGCCCGGCACTGTTCTTCTCTTTGCTCATCATCACGCTGAGCTTTTTGCCGGTGTTTACCCTGGAGGCCCAGGAGGGGCGATTGTTCGCCCCGCTGGCGTACACCAAGACCTATGCCATGGCGGTGTCCGCGGGATTGGCGATCACCCTGGTGCCAGTTTTGATGGGCTATTTCGTGCGCGGGCGCATTCGGCATGAGCACGACAATCCGATCAACCGGGTGCTGATGCGGGCGTACACGCCGCTGATTCAGGCTGCGCTGCGGGCGCCTTGGCTGGTCTTGGGCCTGGGCGCGCTGGCTTTGGTCGCCAGCGTGTATCCGGCCAACCGACTTGGGTCGGAGTTCATGCCCCCGCTGGACGAGGGCGATTGGATGTATATGCCCACAACCCGCCCGGGCATATCCATAGGCAAAGCCAGGCAGGTGTTGCAGCAGACCGACAAGCTGATCAAGTCGGTTCCTGAGGTGGACAGCGTCTTTGGCAAGGTTGGCCGTGCCGAAACCGCGACCGATCCGGCACCTTTGACCATGATCGAGACCACCATCACCTTCAAGCCGCCCAGTGAATGGCGCGAAGGCATGACGCTGCAACGTATTCGCGAGGAGATCAAACAGCGCGTCCAATTGCCCGGTGTGACCAATGCCTGGGTGATGCCGATCAAAACCCGCATCGACATGCTCGCCACCGGCATCAAAACGCCGGTGGGTGTCAAGATTGGTGGCGCCGATCTGAAGCAGATTCAGGACATTGGACGCCAACTGGAAACCCTTTTGCCACAAGTGCGCGGCACGGCCAGTGTGTATGCCGAGCGGGTCGCGGGCGGGCGCTACATCACTGTGGATATTGATCGGGAGCGTGCAGGTCGCTTGGGCCTGAACATCGACGACCTGCAAGCCGTGGTGCGCAGCGCGATTGGCGGCGTGAACGTGACGCAAACAGTGGAAGGGCGGGAGCGCTATCCGGTGAGTCTGCGTTATCCGCAGGCCGTACGCGATTCCGTTGAGGCGATTGACGCACTACCCATCGTCACTCCCACAGGAGCACAAGTGGCTCTGGGAGATGTGGCGGATGTGCGGGTGGACGATGGTGCGCCGATGATCAAAAGCGAGAACGCACGGCTGTCCGGCTGGGTCTTTGTCGACATTGATGGTCGGGATGTTGGCTCTTATGTCCGTGAGGCTCAGGCTCTGGTTGAGCGTGAACTCGCCTTGCCGGCGGGTTATGCGCTGCACTGGTCGGGACAGTACGAATACATGGCGCGGGCCAAACACAAGTTGGCGGTGGTGGTGCCGGCAACACTGGCGGTGATCACCGTGCTGTTGTTCGTCGCGTTTCGTAGCTTCGCGCAGGTCGCCATCATTCTGGGCACCATTCCCCTGGCTTTGACCGGCGGCGTCTGGCTGCTCTACGCCTTGGACTACCCATTGTCGGTTGCCGTCGGCGTCGGTTTCATAGCGCTCGCTGGCGTGGCGGTTGAAATTGGCGTGGTCATGCTGGTCTACCTCAATATGGCGCGCGCGCAACTGCTGCGCGATACCTCAATTCAAGGTCGCCAGCCGACACCGGAAGAATGGCGCGCTGCCGTTGCCGATGGGGCGCGCCTACGCCTGCGCCCGGTGATCATGACCACCGCGACGCTGATCTTCGGTTTGCTGCCGGTGATGCTCAGCTCGGGCACCGGTTCGCAGATCATGCAGCGTATTGCCGCACCGTTATTCGGTGGCGCTATCAGTGCGTTGCTGCTGAGCCTTGTGATTATTCCCTGCGTTTACCTGCTTTGGGTGACGCGGGGTGTCGGGTGCGGCCCGAGGGCAGGACCCTAAGTCGGGGAATCGTGCTTTTCGGGTTCACGTCCACCGGGCAGCTTGAGCGCGATGCCGGTGATGAGAACCCCGATTCCAATTGTGGCCAGCAGTGGTGTGCTTAGGGCGCGTTCATAGAGCCAACCCGCGATCAGAAAGCCGCAGGTGTATCCGCTGGTGTGAACCAGAGAAACCCAGCCAAACAGCCGGCCTTGACGTGACCCACTTTGTGCACTGAGCAGCGCGGTGTAGGCCGGCACCAGACCGGCAAAACCCAGGGCGAACAACCCCAGGCCAGCGAGTGCCCATGGCGAACCCAGGCTTAGCGTCATCACCACAAGGCCGAGCAGCGTCAGGCTGGCCCCCACGCGCAGCGCCAGACGCGGGTGGCGGAAGGGGCCTGGGGTTTTCCATTGCACAAGCCCCATGATCACCACGATCAACAGCATCAGTAGCGCGGTCCCAGAGGAGGCCTGGGTCGGGCTGAATTGGTACTGATCCAACAGCACCGGGCCCAGCATCAGTTGCAGTTGGGCCACGACGAGGGTGGCGAGAAACGCGATCAGCAACAGAATGCGTGCCGGTTTAGTCATGACCTGTGTGTCGGTCATGGCGGCTGCGGGTTGTGCCAGCGGCGAGGGCATGGACCGCGTGATCAGCAGTCCGATGGCGGGCAAAATCACGATCCACAACAATGGACCCAGCGGGCCGATCAACAACGCTGGAAAGACCAGCATGGGCCCCAGCGCGCGCCCGCCATTTGCTGATGCACTGATGCGCGCGAGTCGCTGGTGAGTGGTCAGCGGGGAACTCAGTTCAACCGCCCAGGCTTGGGCCGCGGGGTACACACCGGCGCTGCTGAAGCCATACAGCACTCGGCACAGCACCAGCCCAGTCAGGCCGACGCTGATGCTCAGTTGTTCGCGAGCCAACAGCAACACGATCAATGAAAATCCGAGTTGCGATAGCAAGGCGCCGCCGAGGCCGATAAGCACCACCGGGCGCCGCCCGACCCGATCACTGAGCTGCCCCCACAAGGGCCCGGCGATCATCAAACACGCCGTGCCAACCGCCATCAATGCCCCCAGTTGCGACAGGTTGATGCCGACGAGCCCGCTGAGTATGGGGACCAGACTCAGGAGTATGGCTTGTGTTGCGCTTTGTCCGGCCACGACCGTGCCAAGGCGGGCAAGCGCGAGCGGGTGGTACGAATTGCGGCTCATGCGGGCATCGGGCAGGGGCGTGGTGAGGGTTTATGTCGTGTCATAAAACCGTCGGCACGATAGCGTTGAGAATTTGCAAATGCAAATCATACTTATTACGATGCGCGTCCATGAGCATCGCCAGCGCATCTGCGGCCGCTACCAAGGCCTTCCCCTCTGCCTGTCAGGAAACCGTCAGAGCAGCCCGTCGGTTGTCGATGAATTGTTTCTTCAATGCCTTGATCCGTGAAACGGACTTGGCCAGCTGGCATTACGATGGCGCCTGTCCGGAAGGTGTTTCATCACCAGCGGTGTGTATTGCTCTGGCCTCACGCGGCGAGCAACTCTGGGTCGGCGCACGCTATCGCAGTGCATGCGGACGTCATCAGTTCGCACCGGAGATACTTCGGGTTTGTTCAGATCAACATTCGGCGTGGATTGATCTGGCCGGCGCAGCAGAACTGCTCGCTGGGGAGCCGGGCCTATTTCCCCAGGCTGATGAGGTCGGTCGGCGCCAGTTTGTTGAGCGCGTCCGCATGAGTGAGCGCAATCTGGGTTTGAGCTTACTTGCACGTGAGGCGGAGTTTGATGCGCTGTTCAGGCAGCCATTGAGCTTTATCGCCTCCGAGCAGGCGTTGTTTGTTGGGCATTCGATTCATCCCACGCCGAAAAGCCGCGAACCGTTCTCCGATCAGGATGCCGTGTTATATGCCCCGGAATTCGCCCAACGCTTTGCCCTGACATGGCTCGCTGTTCGACCACAAAATCTTCAGGGTCAGAGCAGTTTTCCGGTGGGATGTCAGACGTTGATGCGCGAGCTGATGGCTTGCGATGCCGCCGACTTGAACGCGCCCGAGGGTTTCACCGTGATGCCGGCGCATCCCTGGCAGTGGCGCGTGCTTCAAGACAGCGCAGCGGTGGGTGAACTGCTTGCCAGCGGGGATCTCGTGGTGCTCGGCGAAGGGCGACCGGAGTGGTCGGCCACCTCGTCGCTGCGCGCGATTTATGCGCCGCACAGCCCCTGGATGCTGAAGTTTTCATTGAGCTTGCGATTGACCAATTCCTTGCGCACCTTGCAGCCGCAGGAAATGGCACGCGGCCTGGAGGTGTCGCGTATTCGGGCCACGCCCATGGGGGAGGCATTCGCGCGCCGCTATCCAAACTTCAGCGTGCTCGCGGAGCCAGCCTACGCGATGCTGAAGCCCACAGCGGGCGAACCGCTGGCCGAGTCGCTGGTTCTGCTGCGGGAAAATCCATTTCAACATCAGCAGGCTGACAATGTATGCCTGCTAGCAACGCTGACCCAGGATCATCCCTACGCCGAGCCCTGCCGCGCGGCGCAGTTGGTTTCTCAGTATGCGCAACGCGTTGGGCTTTCCATCGAGCACGCCTGTGTGGATTGGTTTGAACGGCTCTTCAGGGTTGCCGTTGAGCCTTTGATCATTGCCCAGGCGGATTACGGCTGGTTGTATGGCGCGCACCAACAGAATCTGGTGATCGGGTTCGACCAAGACCTTCCGTGTGCCGCCTGGTTCCGCGATTGCCAGGGCAGCGGCTTCAGTCAGTTGGGCGCATCGCTGCTGGCGCCGTATCTGCCCGAACTGGGGCGCGAGACGTCCAATGTGATTGATGACGAGATGGCCAATCGTTTGTTCGTGTACTACCTGATCGTCAACAGCACCTGGGGCTTGATCAGCGCTTTGGCCGCGGCCGGCCTTTGCCCAGAAAGCACGTTGCTCATGCATTTGCGCGCGTGGCTCGATCAGCTGCGCAAAGGCCCGCGTGCTGATACCGGGTGCCTGAATTACATCCTGGATACGCCGCAGTTGTGGGCCAAAGGCAATTTCCAGTGTGCGCTGATCGGGCTCAACGAAACCACCACCGAAGATCCGCTGGCGATCTATCACCGCTTGCCCAATCCCCTGATTTTCAAAAAGGAGTTGTCATGACTGCCGCCACACTGGCTGCTGACGCATACGCCACGCACAGCGCTTATCTGGGCATCAACGGCGGGCGACATCCGCTGAGTTGGACGCAAAGTGCTGAGGGCGTGAAGCACCCGGTGCGTTTAGCTTTGCCCGAGGGCGCGGTCTACCGTCGTGAGATTCCTGACCTTGGCAAAACACTGAGCTTGCGTCGCATTGATCTGGCTCGGGATCTGGATGCGTTTACCCGCTGGATGAACGATCCGCGGGTCGATGCGTTCTGGGAGCAACCGGGCGACGCTGCAGTGCAGGCCGCGTATATCAAATCGGTGTTGGCCGATCCGCACAAAGATCCCCTGATTGCCTGTTTCGATGATGAGCCTTTCGGCTACTTCGAGCTGTATTGGGCTTTGGAAGATCGCCTCGGCCCCTATTACGACGCGGACCCGTTTGATCGCGGTATGCACCTGCTGGTCGGCGAGCGCCAATATCTGGGGCCGGCGTTTGCCCGTGCGTGGATTGAAAGTCTGAGCCATTTCATGTTTTTGGATGACGCGCGCACGATGCGACTGGTGGGTGAACCGCGTGCCGACAACGCGGCCTTGCTCAAATATCTGGGTTCCGCGCCGGGCTGGAAAAAAATCAAGGAATTCGATTTCCCACACAAGCGCGCGGCACTGGTGATGTGCGAGCGCGATGCGTTTTTCCGCGACGCGGGCTGGTCATGAGTGCCTGGCATGACGCCAATCGCTTGGTGGTGGCCAAAGCGTTGGCTGAGCTGTGCTACGAACAGGCGTTGAGCGCGCGGATGCAGGGCGACGGCGCATGGCAGGTCGATCTGCACGGCGGCGTGAGTTACCGCTTTGAGGCCCGTTTGACGGTTTGGGATTGGCTGCATATCGCGCCGGCCAGTGTGCAGCGCGTCCAGCATGGACAGTCGCAAGCAGCGACAGATGCGGGACAATTCTTTATCGATGCCGCGCAGGATTTGGAGATTGGCCCAAGCACGCTGGGCAACTTGCTGCATGAAACCAGCAACACGCTGGCCGCGGATGTGGTTCTGCGCCAGCGCCGTGCCGGCATGCCGGCCGCACAATTGGCGCAGTGTCAGGACGAAGACCTGCAGTGTTTGCTCGATGGGCATCCCAAAGCAATGGTCAACAAAGGCCGCATCGGGTGGGGTGCCGATGAGTTCGCCCGCTACGGCACGGAAGCCGCGCGCACGGTTCGGCTGGAGTGGCTGGCAGTGGATCGCCGCTTGTGTATTACCGGTATAGCTGCGGAGTGGGAGTTTGAGGCGCTGCTGGCGCAAAGTCTGGACTCGGCTGCGCGCCAGGACTTGGCTCAGGCCCTGAGCGATGCCGGCTTGCCGACAACGAAATATCTCGTCATGCCGGTGCATCCATGGCAATGGCAGGCCCATATTCGTCATCACTACGCCGCGGAGATCGTGGAACGTCGCATTGTTCATCTCGGTGCGCTGGGTGATGACTACTTGCCCCAGGTTTCGCTGCGCACACTGTCCCATCGCGCACAGCCCAAGAACCTCCACATCAAATTGCCGCTGACCGTGCTGAACACCTCGTGCTACCGCGGCATTCCGGGCCAGTACATGCGCTGCGGCCCAGCGCTATCTGCATGGATGCAGTCCCTGTGTGACAGCGATGCGGAACTGCTGCAGCGTCAGACTGCGGTGTTGCAGGAAGTGGCCGGTATCCATGTGCCGCATCGCCTGCATGAGCAGGTGCAAGGCACGCCGTATCGTTATCGCGAAATGCTCGGCGTGACCTGGCGGCAGAGCCCGGCAGCACATTGTCGCGATGCGGAGCGACACATGTTGATGGCCGCGCTGTTGCAGGTTGATGAGCACGGGGACAGCGTGGCCAAGGCGTTGATTCAGGCCAGTGGATTGGCAGCCGAGGCCTGGCTGCAGCGCTTGTTTGAGGCCGTCGTAGTCCCCTTGTATCACCTGCTGTGTCGTTACGGCATCGGCTTGGTCGCGCATGCTCAGAATCTCAATCTGATGCTCAAAGACAATGTCCCGGCACGGGTTCTGTTGAAAGATTTTCAGGGTGACCTGCGGCTGGCCAGTGGAGATTTCCCGGAGCGTGACAGCCTGCCCACATCCGCCCAGGATGTCCTCACCCAGCTGCCGCCTGCGTACATCTTTCACGATCTGTTTACCGGACACTTCGTCACTGTCCTGCGCTATCTGTCCGCGCAGCTGGACGCTGACAGCGGTTTGCCTGAGATGCGCTTCTATGCGGTGTTGGCGGATGCCATCGAGCGCTATCAGCAGCGTCATGCGGACTTGAGTGAGCGCTTCGCCCTGTTTGATCTGTTTCGCGCGCGGGTTGAGCGGGTGTGCATCAATCGCGTGCGCTTAAAGCTGGGTTATGACGACTCGGCCGAGCGTCCCACACCGATCGTGGGCGGTGACCTCGACAACCCCATCGCATTGGCCAGATCGCAGGCTATCGAACTGAGGGCAGCATCATGAGCGACATACTCGATGTGGCCGGGATTGGCGCCGGACCGTTCAATCTTGCGGTGGCCGCATTGCTGCATCGGCAACCGCTGAATGCCCGCTTCTTCGAGGCCAAAGCCACGCACAGCTGGCACCCCGGCATGATGCTGCCGCAAGCCTTGTTGCAGACCTCCTACCTCAAGGATCTGGTGACGCCGGTCGATCCCACCAATCCGTACAGCTTTCTGTCCTACCTGGTCGACAAACGGCGCTTTTACGCCTTCGTCAATGCCGAGCAGGACGCGATCACCCGACAGGAGTTCGCGGATTATCTGAGTTGGGTGGCGCAACGCCTGGACATTCTGCAGATGGACAGCCCGGTGGACGCGGTCGAAGACGATGGCGAGTGCTTTCGTCTCACCGTGCGTGGCCAGGATGTGCGAGCGCGCAATTTGTGTGTGGCTGCGGGCAAGCAACCGTACATACCGCCATGCTGCACCGAACTGTTATCGGACAACTGTTTTCACGCACTGGGCATCGCCCAGCGTCACCTGGACCTATGCGGCAAGCGGGTTGCGGTGATCGGCGGTGGCCAGACGGGGGCAGAGATCGTGCTCAACGTCCTCGACAATGTTTGGGGTGAGCCGGACGCGCTGACCTGGGTTTCCCGGCGCAGCAATTTCCTACCGTTGGATGAATCACCGTTCGTGAATGACTGGTTCACGCCCGACTACGCACGTGTCTTTCAGCAACTGCCTGCCGCTCAGCGTCAGCGCACTTTGCAGGAGCAGAAACTGGCATCGGACGGCATTTCGCCGAGTACCCTCAAGGCGTTGTATCAGCGGTTCTATCGGCTGGCCCATGTTGAGTCCGGGCGCGTGGATCTCGCACTGAGGCCGCACCGGGAGTTGTCCTCGCTGCGTTTCCACGGCCACTACGCGTTGGAGATGCGCAATGGCTTGAGTGAGCAAATGGAATACCTGGATGCCGATGTGCTGATTCTGTGCACCGGGCTGACCGATGCGTTGCCGACCTGTCTCAACCCGCTTGTTGATGTGCTGGAGCGCGATGCCTGTGGTCGCCCTTGCTTGGATCAGGCGTTTGCTGCGCCGTGGCCCGGTAAGCAACGTCGGCGGGTGTATTTGCTCAATGTCGCGCGTCACAGTCATGGCATTGCTGAGCCCAATTTGAGCTTGTCGGCGTGGCGTGCGGCCTGCGTGGTCAATGATCTGCTTGGACGATCGCATTACGACGTTGGCCAGGCGGATAGCCCGATGCAGTGGACTTCACAACCGTCGTCCGAACGGGCAGTTGCCTAGAGCGTGCTGAAAATCCAAATCTGATGACGCGTCGTATCGGGGGGAGTTATGTCTGGCGTTCCCCGTGATGAGTCTCGAAATTGAGCTTGATGAGTGCATTGATGTCCCGCGAAGCGCGCAAGACTGCTTCCTTTATTTGCGGGACTTTTCCACCGTTGAGCAATGGGACCCAGGTGTTGCACGAGCGCGCAAGCTCACACCCGGGCTACCCGGGGTTGGCAGTGAGTTTCATGTTCAGCTGAATACGCCGCTGGGTCCGTCACCCATGCTCTATCGCCTGACCGAGGTTCGCGAGAACTCAGGCGTGCGTCTTTCCGGGCAGGGCAAAGATTTTTCCGCGGTAGATACCATCGATATAGAAGCCATCGGTGCTTTTGCCGCACGCATCCGCTATCGCGCGTGCATCACATTTGAACGCTTGCCACCGAGTCTGCGATGGGTTGTCCAACCCTGGATGGATCGGATGGGTGCGCGCGCCGTGCAGGGCTTGCAAACTGCGCTGATGCCGGATGTGGATGTGTCGGCGTCATGGGGTGAACACATCGCCGATCGTTTGTTGGTGCCTGCGGCCCTGAACTTCACCCAGCGTGGCTATCAGCGCATGCCGAACAAAGGCTTGTCGCAGCGTTTGGATGGACAATGTGCCGTTGTGACCGGTGCAACATCGGGCCTGGGTTTGGCGGCTGCCTGCGAACTGGCCCGGCTGGGCGCACGGGTGATATTGCTGGGTCGAGACAGCGCAAAGTTGGCGGCGGCGTGTCGTGAGGTTGTCGCGTTTGCGGATGGCCGATCAGACCTGGCTGTACCGATTGAGGCGGATGTCTCGGATTTGGATCAGCTGCGTCGGGCGGCGTTTGAAATTCTCGATCAACATCCAAGCATCGACATACTGATCAACAACGCGGGCATCTTGAATGCGCAACGCGACGTGTCGGCTCAAGGCTTTGAGCAATCCCTGGCGGTCAATCTGCTCGCGCCATGGCTGCTCACCCACATGCTGGCTGGCGCCCTGGATGAAGCTGGCGGGCGGGTGATTCAGGTTGCGAGTGGAGGTCAGTACCTGCAACCGATGAATTTGAGATCAATGAATTCCGAGAGCGAGAAATTCGACGGAACGCGGGCTTACGCTCAGGCCAAGCGGGCATTGATCTATGCGAGTCAATGGATGAATCGCAGTGGGCGTCTGGGCCGGGCCCAGTGCTGGTCGATGCACCCGGGATGGGCGGCAACGCCCGGGGTGGCGCGGTCTTTGCCCGGGTTCAATCGAGCACTAAAGGGTCAGCTTCGGGATGCTCGGATGGGATGCGACACCGCCGTGTGGTTGGCGTCATGCAAGACGCGCCAATCGCAGACCGATGCGCTGTGGTTTGATCGCAAGCCCCACGCGGTGGATGTGCTGCCGACCACCGCTGCAAGCCAGCGCGAGATCGATGAACTGATCGGCTGGCTTGACGAGGTGTGTCTAACCGCGCGGGGCGCGGAGCATGGCTCAAAACTGGTAGCCCAAGCTTAAGCCGTAACCCATCGGGTCGATTTCAACGCTGCCCAGATCTGCGCCATCCAACGAGGCATCCGTGTCGATGTCGAAATAGCGCACGTCCAAGCTCAGGGTGAGGTTGTCTTGGAGGCGATATTCCATCCCGGCCACCGCCGCCAATCCGAAGGATGGATCCAGTGAGAGCTTGCTGCCATCCAGCGCGCCTTTGGTCTCTTCTTCAAAAAACAGCGTGTAGTTCAAGCCGGCACCGACAAAGGGCTGCCAATTCCCTGCAACACTCGGATACCAGACCATCGATACGGTCGGCGGAAGGTGCATGGTGCTGGCCACTGTGCTGCCGTCACCGTTCAGCGTGATGTCATGTTCAAACGGAATCGCAGCCAGAACGTCCACCGCCAGATTGGGGGTGAAGAAATAGCTCAAGCTGGCGGTGATCGACGCCGCACCATCGACGCTGACAGTGCCGTGGTTGTTGCTTTTTGGCTCGACGTAGTGGGCCCCGCCGCGCAGTAACCAGTCACCGCTGTCATAGGCCTGAGCGCTGCCCACCAACAGCAGGGCTGCTGCATAGAGTGGGCGGGTGTATGTAGTCATTCTTCTCTCCTGTGGTCTTGGCGATAGCGCCACAGTGAGTGTGAGATCCGCACATACGCGCTGTGTTGATCCACATCAACATGAACTTCTGAAAATGTGCTTGAGGCGGCGTGGCTGTCCTTTGGGGCGGAGTCGTTAAAGCAGAACGGCGGGGGCGTGTCACTCCACCCGCAATACCAGCATCCATTCCGTCGTGCCGATCGGGCCGTTTTGTCGCGTGACCTGATGGCCTTCCAGGCGAAGTTGCTGCTCAAGCGGCAGGGGTTTGGCTTTTTGCGGCGTATGAGTTCGCCGCGTGCGGTTCGTGTCGGCAGCTGGTGGTGCTGCGCGGGTATTGCTGACGTACATAGGGGCTCGTCCATGGTTGTGAAAAACCACATCCGGAGCTGCTGAAGGAATCCCATTGGTTGCCGTAAAGGCCACATCCTACGATTGCAGCACCACCTTGCCGGGAGGGCAGGTTGGTGGGACGCCGAAGCATCCACTCTTGATGTTGTGGCGCATTCTAATACGCGGACCGCGCTGAATCAAAAGCTGGCCGGACGTCGTCCGTTTCACTTTTCGTTGGGACGTTTTGCGTAGGTGATGACAAGCACGTCGCGAAACGATGGTTCATCCACGCAGATTGGGCTGACCGGGGTGACCCCATGAAAAATGCGGTGGTCATTGATGATCGCCGCATCCAACGGTTGCGCCAGGGTAAAGCTGCCCAGTTCGGTGCCCTCAGGATCGAAGATCTGGGTGACACCGCTGGCAATGTTATGGCGCTGGATCAGCAGCACCAGAACATAGTCGACTCCATCGCGATGTGCACCTTCAGGGGTGGGCTGACCATCCTGGCCGACCTGGGCTTCGATGCGAAACTGGTGGACCTCGCAGTGCCATTGCTGAGTTAGCGGCGACAGATGCTCGAAAAGTCGCGCCCCAAAACGCAGCAGCGTGTGCATGGACGGACCCTCGCAAACTTCGGTCGCAATCGGCGTAAACCAGCGTGGGATACCGCCATTCAGGCGGTTGTATTCCAGGCTTTGGTAGTGAGCCTGCGCCGGTGCAAGCTGCGGCTCCTCATCGCGTGAGATGGCGAAGCAGGCATGACGACGTCGGCGATAACGGCCACCGTCTGCCATGTATGGGTCGACATGCAAATCGTCCCAGCTGGCGCTGAAGCCGGCCCAGTCATCCAGTGTGCCGAACAGTTCGATTTGTGGGCGCAGCTGGTCGCCCGACATCAGCGCATAACCGTGGTCTGCAACCTGCTGTGTGGTCGCGGCGAGTGCGGGGGAAAGAGCTTCAAGCGTTTTCATCAGCCGTCAATTATCCCATTGAATCAGGGTGAGCTGGGTGTTGCGACGTGCGATACGCGAAAACAATGTTAACGATCAGAAAATACAATCGAAAATCTATTAATAATTAAAAAATCAAATGATATGTTTCGCTTTGGCACAAAGCCACAACCAAAAACGAGGAGTCAGTCCATGCGAACCCGATCCCCACTTGTTGCGGGTGCACTCGCACTTGCACTCATACCCTGGATGTCGGCCTGCGGAAACGCCGCCGATGATGTGACGCCCCCAGTTCCCAAGCCGGAATCTGAACCGGTCCAGCCCAGTTCCACAGACATGTCGCAACCCGGCATGGCTAAACCGAATTCGTTCTGGTGGCCGGAAGAGCTGGATTTGCGGCCTTTGCGTCAGCATGCCGCCGAATCCAGCCCTTTTGACGACAACTTTGACTACGCAGCAGCATTCAAAACGCTGGATATCGAGGCCGTCAAGGAGGACATCAAAGCCACGCTGACCACATCGCAGGACTGGTGGCCGGCTGATTACGGTCACTATGGGCCGTTCTTTATTCGCATGGCTTGGCATAGCGCCGGCACCTATCGTATTTTCGATGGCCGCGGTGGCGCGGGTGGCGGGCAGCAACGCTTTGAGCCGCTCAACAGTTGGCCGGATAATGCGAACTTGGATAAGGCGCGTCGACTGGTTTGGCCGATTAAGCAGAAGTACGGGCGCAGTTTGTCGTGGGCGGACCTGATGGTCTTGACAGGCAATGTGGCGCTGGAATCCATGGGTTTCAAAACCTACGGATTTGCCGGTGGCCGCGCCGATGATTGGGAGCCCGACCTGGTTTATTGGGGGCCGGAGCAGGAATGGTTGGCGGACGAACGCTACAGCGGTGATCGCGAACTGGAACGCCCACTGGCTGCAGTGCAAATGGGCCTGATTTACGTCAACCCGGAGGGCCCTAATGGTGTGCCTGATCCTTTGGCAGCCGCGCAGGACATTCGCGATACCTTTGCACGTATGGCCATGAACGACGAGGAGACTGTCGCCCTGATCGCCGGTGGTCACACCTTCGGCAAAGCACACGGGGCGAAAAAGCCAGAAGACTGCGTCGGCCCCGAGCCGGCTGCTGCTCCGCTCGAGGAGCAAGGCTTTGGCTGGAAAAACAAATGTGGCAGCGGCAAGGGTGCGGACACCACAACCAGCGGCCTGGAAGGTGCTTGGTCTGTGAATCCGGTCGCCTGGACGACGCAGTACCTGGACAATTTGTTTGCCTTCGAGTGGGTCAAAACCAAGAGTCCTGCCGGTGGCACCCAGTGGATTCCGGCCGATGGTCAGGCCGCCAATCTGGTGCCGGATGCGCATGATAAGAGCAAACGCCATGCGCCTATCATGTTCACCACCGACCTGTCGCTGAAGGAGGATCCGGCGTATCGCAAAATCGCTAAACGCTTCCAGGAAAACCCGGAAGAGTTTGAGCGTGCCTTCGCCAAGGCCTGGTTCAAGTTGACCCATCGCGACATGGGGCCTCGGTCACGTTACGTCAGTGTTGACCTGCCCGATGAAGATTTGTTGTGGCAAGACCCGTTGCCAAAGGCCTCGGGCCCGGTCATCAATGATGCGGATGTTAAAAAGCTCAAGGCCGCCATCCTGCAGACCGGTCACAGCGTGCCCGAACTGGTGCGCACCGCGTGGGCCTCCGCAGCTAGCTTTCGCGCAACCGACATGCGCGGCGGTGCCAACGGTGCGCGTGTGCGACTGGCGCCGCAGAAGGATTGGCCGGTCAACAACCCGGACGAGCTTGCCACGGTGTTGGCTTCGCTGGAACAAGTGCAGCGCGACTTCAATGCCTCATCTCGGCGGAAAGTCTCGTTGGCTGACGTGATTGTTCTGGCGGGTAGCACGGCGGTGGAAAAAGCCGCAGAGAAGGCAGGCGTTAAGGTCAAAGTGCCTTTCGCACCGGGGCGCGTGGATGCCACGGCAGAGCAAACTGACGCAGAGTCTTTTGCAGTGCTGGAGCCTGCTGCCGATGGTTTCCGTAATTACTACGACAAGAGCAATCGTGTCTCACCGGCGGCTAAGCTCGTCGATCGGGCTAATCTGCTCAGCCTCAGTGTGCCGGAGATGACCGTTCTGGTTGGAGGCCTGCGGGTGCTAGACGCCAATGCGCAGGGTTCCAAACACGGTGTCTTCACAACCAAGCCGGGTCAACTCAGTCAAGATTTCTTCATCAATCTGCTCGACATGTCGACCCGCTGGCAAAAAGTGCCCGGCCAGGATGGATTGTATGAAGGGCGTGACCGGGCCAGCGGTAATCTGCGTTGGACCGCTACGCCGGTTGACTTGATTTTCGGCTCGCATTCCGAGCTGCGCGCGATTGCCGAGGTCTACGCCGCTGACGATGCCAGGGAGAAGTTCGTGCAGGATTTCGTCTCCGCCTGGGTCAAAGTGATGCAGTTGGATCGCTTCGATCTGTCCTAAGGCGGATCGCGCTTGTTGAATCAACGGCGGCGTCTTTGACGCTGCCGTTCTTATTTCTGCTGTTGCGCGTCCAGCAATCTGTAAACAACCCCATCTTCGCTGGACGACAGGGTTTCGAGCCGCCCTTCGAGCACAATCAAGTCCCAGCTGACTTCAATGCCTTTCGGTGCAACAACCTCGGCCGCGCCGGCGGGGCCGCCAGGAATGTGGAAGAAACAGCTCGGTGGGCTGGATGTGAGTAGAAAGCGTGTTTGCCGTCGCTGAGCTTCCAGCGGGAGCATAAATCCCGCCAGCTTGACGGGTTTGCCATTGAGATCGGCAATGGCGGGTGGAAACTCGGCGGTCAGGCCAGTGTCGGTGTATTCCACGCGCGCTTGGGTCAGTTCTGTCCACGACAACACGCCTTCAATGTCTTCGGGGCTGGCGAATCCGGCGGCTTTGAGGCTAATGACATTGATGCGCGCGCGCGTGGTTTGGCCGGCAGCGCGAACACTGAGAGTGTCCATGCCCATAGCGCCTCCAATCACTGCGAAATCAAACTGACCGTATTCATTGCTGACCGCGCCGCTGTTGGACTCCTCCAGCTTGATGATGCGGCTGCCTCCGTCGATCGTGATCTCAGGAGCGATACCGCTCATGGGCAAACCTTGATGGTCAGTTATCGACAGCGAAAAGTACGCGTAGTCCTGTTCCAGCACGTCAACAACGAGCTCGCCGTCAGCGTTCAGGTAGGCGGACTCGGCATACAGAGACAGTGTGGGTACCTTGGACGCAGCGTCGGGAGCACTGGATATCTGGCTCGGCGCTTCGGCTTCGAGTTCCGCTGGTGACAATGTTGCTGCGGGTGTTGTCTCTGGCGCACCTTGGGCGTGAAGTGGGTGGGCCAGTATCCACAGCGTCATGCTCAACAAACCGATAAGAATTCGATGCATCAGGGTGCCTGCAATGTGCGAATCACGTCCACGCGATACGCCTGCCAGGCGGGCAGGGCGCTGGCCACAATGCCGACGATCACGATGCCCAGGAACAGCACGGATTCCTGCGGGAGCCAAATGAGACCGGTTACCGAAACACCGCGCGTGGCCTCCAGCCAAAGACCCAAAGCTGTTGTTGCCAGATGTCCTAGGGCGAAGCCCACAACGGCACCCAGTATGGACAGGATCAAACCTTCCAGTAGCAGGGCAAACATCAGATCACCACGTGTAGCGCCGAGGCAGCGCAGCGTGGCCAGATCCGCGCTGCGCGACTTGAGTGCGCCATACAGCGCGGCGAAGATGCCGAATCCGGCAGTGACGATGAGGATGGCCGCGAACGCGCGCAAACCGTCCACGCCCAAGCCGACCAATTGCAGCAGGCGCGATAGCTCGAAAGCAGGCGAGGCAGCCTGGATCATCGACGTGCTGTTGATCTGACGCGGCAGACTGATTGCTGCCATAGGCGAGGCGTAACGCAGCAGCATGGCGGTGATTTCGCGCGAAGATTCATTGCCGTGATCATCATCGTGACGGTGCTGATGATCAGCCTCTTCGTGTTCATCATGCTCACCGTCATGCAGTGCCCAAACGCTTTCAAGTGACGTGAGTATCAAACGGTCAAGCACGCTCGCGCTGTCGTCTAGCACCCCTACCACCGTGTACTTCTGATGCTCGTGCACGTCAGTACTGGCGACCAGCCCGTGAGCACCAGAGAATGTGTCGTTCAAGGCTAAACCAGTGGCGCGAGCTACGGATGCTCCGAGTACAGCTTGCATCGGCGCATCCCAATAGCGACCGGCGCTGAGTTGGGCAGCGTACAGCTCAGCGTATTGCGGACGGGTGCCGACAATGCGAAAACCTTGGTAGCTGTCCCCCAGGGATAAGGGCACAGCCGCAGCTATGCGGGGATCTTCTGCCCACCGCATTGCGCTTTCCAGCGGGATGTTTCCCGTGGGTATGTCGGCGTGATAGACGCTGGACAAAATCAACTGTACCGGGCTGCCTTTGGCCCCGAGGACGAGATCAATGTTCTGCGCGTCACGGGCCAGCGTGCGAGAGAACTGTTCACTGGCGAGCAGGAGCAAAACGATACTGGCGGTGCCCAGGGCCAGGAGTATGACGTTGACAGCACTGCCCAATGCGTTGTGGCGGAGATTGGCCAGGGCGAAACGCAACCAGGTCATGGGCTTCCCTCCATCACCAGTTCACGTGTGAACTGGCCCCGCAGGCGTTGATCATGGGTTACCACGATCAAGCCTGCGCCGGTTTTTTGGGCGTGTTCACGAATCAGCGTCATGCTGCGTTGTGCGTTGTCGTCATCCAGGCTGGACGTGGGTTCGTCAGCCAACAGCAGGCGTGGGCTGTGGACCAAGGCGCGGGCCACCGCGACACGCTGTGCCTGGCCTTGACTCAGCGTACCGGGCAATGCATTCGCGCAGCTCTCGATGCCCAGACGAGCCAACATATCTTGGACATCGTGCCCTCCGCCTGAGCTGCGCGAAAGACGCTGGGCCAGCGCCAGATTTTGCGCCACGGTCAAGGCGGGAATCAGATGCAAGCGCTGAAAAATAATACCCAGATGGTGGCCGCGAAAACGGTCCATGGCACTGGCGGACAGCTGGCTCAAATCCTGCCCGCATACGCTGATCCGGCCGCTGCTGGGGCGGAGCAGACCGGCGATGACATGCAGAAGGGTGCTCTTGCCGCAACCGGATGGCCCCAGCACCAGCAGCTGTTCACCTGCGGAGAGCGTGAGGTGGTCGAGTTTCAGCGCCACATCTTGGGCATATCGATGCTGTAGATGCTCAATATTTAGAAGATTCATCTAGAGCACTCATGCCTTGAGGTCAGGCCACATTGATGAGCCAGAGTCGTCACTGAGGACGCCGTCGCGGTGAACAAGCACATGATGTGCGAGCTATTCAGGCTTGGCTGAGGCATACAGTCACGATTCCAAGTGCAAGGGCGTGGCCTGACTCAAAAAACTCAGTGCTCGGTGGCGGTCCACACGGGAGTACGGCCATCGCCAATATAGTGGATCGCGCCCGTCTCCAGTTCGATGATATGTAGCGAGGCGGTGTCCGGGTGCTTGCGATCGGATTGGAAGACCAACATGGAGCCGTCTGGCGACCAGTCCGGTGCCAGGTCATAAAATCCGCCGTGGGTGATTTGTGAGACCGATCCCGTGGATCTGTCCACAGTGAACAGATTGCCGGCCGCGGCGAATGCCACCTTTGTCCCATCCGGCGAAAAGCGCGGACCATCGTGAGAGTCAGTGACGCTGGTTGCCAGCTGGGTGGTGGAGCCGCTGGCGACATCGACGATGTAGGTCGAGAAGGGAAACAGGTCGTCGATCGCAAAATTGGACTGAAACAGCAAGAACTGCCCATCCGGTGAATACGAACCCGCTGCGCTGATGTGTCCCGTATATGTGGTGAGCTGCTGGGGATGACCATTGCGTTCAGCCTGTCGGTACAGTTCAAAACCACTTAAAAAATCGCCGCGCTGGAACACCACAGCTTGTCCGTTGGGCGTCCACGATGGTCGGTGATCTTGCACATCACTGCTCGAGATGCGCAGGACCAGTTTGCTGGCCAGGTTGTAGCTGTAGATTTGCGGGCGGTCGCTGTGAGGAGGGCGACGGCTGTTGAAACTCAGCTTTGTGCCGTCTGGGCTCCAAGCCGGCGCGAGATCTGGGCCGGCATTGTTGGTGATGCGGCGAAGATTGCTTCCGTCGGGGTTGAGCAGACACAGCTCGTCATTGTCGCCCTGATCGAATTCGCAAACGAAGGCAATTGTGCCCTTCAGTTTGCCGTTGTCCTGCGGTGATGCGACATAGCTGTCAGAGCAGGCGCTGATGGCAAGTATGGCTGTGATGGCAATGAATCTGGGGATGTTGGGGACGCTTGTCATAGTCGTTTCCGTGCTGCAAATGTGGGATAACAATGAAACAATATAACATTACAAAAAGCGGACTGCTGGTTACGCAGGCCGTTCTTATCGATTCACCCGGCTTGAGAGTGCCGGGATCGCAACGCAACAGGGAGTGCTATGCAAGGCTTAAAACAATTCGTCTTGCACGAACTGCACAACCATGATCTCCACGACGAAGGGCGCAGCGAAGAAAGCTGTCTGTCATTGCACGGCGGCGGATCCAATGCCCATTGGTCTGGCTTTGGCTGCGACGATGGCGTGCTGCTGATTGGGGAGTTGGGCGAGTCCGACCACGACCACCACTAGACTCGGAGACGAAAAACCCTCCGCAAGTTTGCTTGCGGAGGGGTTTCTATTTTGTGTGTGAGGTTTCGTCCGAGCAACGCGCACAACGACCGACCACCTCAATGGTGCGGTGGTCTGGGGTAAATCCCCGTGCCCGGGCCGCGTCGTCGAGGCTTCCGGTCACGCCGGCGCTGTGCAACTCATCCACATCACCGCAGTCATTGCAGATCAGAAACTGGCTGAAGTGCGGATGATCCGGATGTTGGCAGCCGACGTAGGCATGCAGAGATTCCAGCTTGTGGATAAGGCCTTCTGCGCGTAAAAAATCGAGTGCGCGGTAGACCGTTGGCGGGGCGATTCTGGGTTGCTTGGCGCGAAGCGCTTCCATGATGTCGTAGGCCCCAAGAGGCCGCGTGCTGGCGCTGATGATGGCCAGCACATCGCGTCGCTGCTGGGTCAGGCGCACACCGCGTTCATGACACAGTCGTTCGGCCAGCTGAACAGCTTTTTTGGCGTGTTGGGGAGTCGACATGCGCTCATTTTAAACGAGATTGTGCTCAGGACACCCAATCCAGTGTCAGGACCAAGCGGCTGGCTCCTGGGCCGGGTTGCGGCGAGCGATGGACCAGGCCACGGCCCTGGTTGCCCTCCCAGCCTTCGCCTTTCATCAGTGCGACGTCACCGGCATGCATGTGCGCGACAGCATTGATGTCGCGGATCAGCCCCGAGGTCTGGTCGGGTTGATTCGCGCCGCGGCGGCCCAGCCACTGTCGATCGACGGCAAATTCCGGCAGCCATTCGGTGGCAACACCATGCAGCGTGGTGATCAATCTGACCGGCAGGTTGTCGACATGAAAGCGTGGGCACATGGCGCGGTCCAGGGTCTCGAAACGCAAGCCGAGGTCTTTGGCGTCGAACAAGTCCGTGAACATTTCACAGCAACGGCGCACATGTTCAAGCAAGTGTTGACGTCGTAAATCTTGAGGCAATCGCGTGCTCAATTCGTCAATGATGTCCGCAGTGCAGCCGGTGATTTTCAGGTTCGGTGCCGGGGTATTGAGGCTCAACGCGTGGGCATAGTCGCGCACTGCGCTGGACAGCTCCGCCTGCCAGATGGCCAGATTGATATCCGGCTCATAGATCTCCGCCAACACGGCCGGGTTTGCGGCACACACATGTTGTGAGGGGTTTTCGATGTGTGCCGGGTTCATGCGGCCTCACTCGCCAACCAGCGCGGGAACGGATCGGGATAGCGCGCCCATGCCGCCGGACCTGCGGCAAGTTCCTCATCACTCAACAAAGCATCGTCAAAGCGCTGACGCATCTGCGCTTCATCCAGCCCTTGACCGATGAATACCAGCTCTTGGCGACGATCGCCGAACTCATCCTCAAAACGACTCAGAATATGTTGGCGATGGTCGTCGTCCTGTGGCCATTGATCGTCAGGCATGGCTGACCACCAATAACCTGCGGGGCCATGACGCATGATTCCGCCAGCCTGCGACCATTGACCGGCCAGATCAAAGCGCGAGGCCAGCCAAAAGAAGCCTTTTGAACGCAGCAGCGTGCCCTGCCAGCCATCGCCGGTGATCGCATCCCAAAAGCGCTGTGGGTGGAACGGGCGCCGTGCGCGATAGGCGAAGCTGGTGATGCCGTATTCCTCGGTTTCGGGCGTGTGCTCGCCGCGCAGTTCGTGCAGCCAGCCGGGTGCGCTGGCTGCGCGCTCGAAGGAGAAACGGCCCGTGTTTAGCAGTTTGTCGATCGGCGCCTGGCCAAAGCTGGCGGTCACGATCTCGGCCTCGCGATTGAGTTGGCTAAGCACAGCGATGAGCCGCTGGCGTTCTTCGTGACTGACCAACTCGCTTTTGTTGAGCACGATCACGTCAGCAAACTCGACCTGATCGACGAGAAGATCGGCAACTGTACGCTCATCGTCTGCGCCGAGACTTTCGCCACGCTGAGACAGGTCGTCGGCCTGATCCAGGTCGGACGGGAAATTTACCGCATCGACCACCGTCACCATGGTGTCGAGCCGGGCCAGATCGGACAGACTGTCGCCGTTTTCGTCGCGGAATGTGAAAGTCTCGGCGACCGGCAGCGGCTCCGATATGCCGGTGGATTCAATGACCAGGGCATCAAAACGGCCTTCGCGTGCCAGCCGCGAGACCTCAATCAGCAGGTCTTCGCGCAAGGTGCAGCAGATGCAGCCGTTGGACATTTCCACCAACTTCTCATCGGCACGATTGAGGGTGACCTCGCGGTTGACCAGATCCGCGTCGATGTTGACTTCGGACATGTCGTTGACGATGACCGCAACGCGACGACCGTCGCGGTTGTTGAGGATATGGTTCAGGGTTGTGGTTTTTCCCGCGCCGAGAAATCCGGACAACACAGTGACAGGTAGCATGGCAAATCACCAAAATGTTATAACGTAACAATCGTGCCATTGATTTCCTGTACAAGCAATGCCTACAACTTCTGCCAAAAGACCTGAGGCGTCGGCTCGTCGATCCGTCGATGATTCCACGGCGAACGAACTCAGTCGCGAACAATTGGACCATTTGCGTGACAAGCTCTTGAGCTGGCGTAACGATCTGTTAAATGACGCTCAGCACACCATCGACCAGATGCGTGATGACAGTCACTTTCAGGTCGGCGACGAGGGTGACCGGGCTCAACGTGAAACCAGTCAGACATTGGAACTGCGCACGCGTGACCGTCAGCGCAAGTTGCTGCGCAAAATCGAACAGGCGCTAAAGCGGATTGAGACCGGCGATTACGGCTACTGTGAAGAAACCGGTGAGCCGATTGGTTTTGCACGACTGGACATCCGCCCGATCGCGACGTTGTGTGTGGCTGCACAGGAAGCGCACGAGAAACGCGAGCGCAATTATCGTGGGTAAGTTCGAGTCATTGCATACGCGCCCGACGCGAGAACAAGCTGAGGACGCCGTGCGGACGCTGATCCGGTGGGCCGGTGATGATCCATCGCGCGAGGGATTGGTGGATACGCCTGCGCGAGTGGTGCGTGCCTATCAGGAATTTTTCAGCGGTTACCAGCAGAATCCGGACAGTGTGTTGGAGGCGACCTTTGAAGAGGTCGGCGGTTACCAGGATATGGTTCTACTGCGCGATATCCGCCTGGAATCACATTGCGAGCATCATATTGTTCCGATTATCGGCACAGCGCATGTGGCGTATGTGCCCTCGGATCGCGTTGTGGGCATCAGCAAGTTGGTGCGCGTGGTTGAGGTGTTCGCAAAGCGGTTGCAAACGCAGGAGACCTTGACGGCTCAAATTGCTGGGGCGTTGGAATCGGCGTTGGCCCCACGTGGTGTTGCCGTGCTGATCGATGCGGCGCATCAATGCATGACCACGCGCGGAGTCAGGCAGCCGGGTGTTAGCACGGTCACCTCGCACTTCAGCGGAATATTCGCCACCGATACGGCATGGCAGGAACGCATTTGGCGTCTGATTTAAACGGCCTGGTCGTCGTCAGCTTTTTGCCAATGGGTTCTCGGCGACGATTAGGCCCTGAGCATCCACCCAGCGTTCATAAGCTTCGATCTTTCGTCCATGGAGTTCCAAGGCGACATGATGGCGACGTGTGCCTTTGCCACGTATGCGCGCGACGCTGGCGGCGTTGATGTACAGCACGCCGTCGCGGCGCACAGCAGGTTCGCGCACACCACCGCCGCGTTTGTGGCGGTGGTGCATATGACCGGCGACAACAGCGACAACTTGCTTGCCCTGGGCTTGCGCGTAGTCAATGGCGTTGCGTAAGTCGCGGTCGCCAAAATCACCAAACTCCGGCGAGAAGTCGCAACCCCAGATGTCGGTAGAGCGATCACCAAGGCCGCTGGGCCCATTGTGGGCAAGAAAGATCAACTGCTGCGGTGCTTGATCCACCAACTGTTTGAGTTTCTGCGTGCTGTCCTCGTCATTGCGCACAGCGTGAGCCTGCGTCATGTAGCGACGGAAGTAGAAACGGTCCGGGCCCATGGCGTGAGGGCGCGCGGTGATCAAGCCCAATTGCGGGGTGATGTCGAACAGCTTGTAGCCACCAAGCTGGATGGCGCCCAGTGCTTTATCCAGCGCCTGCATGCGTTGCGGCATGGTGTCGGCGCCACGATCACATAGGCTCTTCCAACCTTTGAGTTCGGCCAGCAGTTGCAGCGCCGAAGGGCCGTCGTGGTTGCCGGGTATCAGCCAGGCCGGCTTGGTCAGATGAGCCAAGCGGCGCGCCACCGGTACCGCGTTGGTAAAGCGTGGCAAATCGCCGGTGAACAGCAACCCTTGATAACTCGATCGATTGAAATAGTCGGTGTCGGCGCTGTCCCAGAATCCGTGCACATCGCCAATACAGGCCAGACTGATCGGCGCTGAGCTCATCGTTTGGGTTTGCCGCCCTGCAGTGCAAAGCGCACCGCATCCACGATGTCGAGCGGGACCTGACGACGAATCGCTTTGATCTGCTTGGCCCGAATACGCCGCTTGGTGAAACTGTGCGCATTCATGTCGAGCTTTTTGAATTGCTCGGCGCGGGCGCGGGCGGTGTCCATCAGGGCATCGAGATCGGTGATTTCGTCATAGAAACCGGCGTTTACGGCCGTCTCCGGATTGAAACCTTCCGCCAGCGTGATCGCGCGTTGATAAGCCGCCGGTGTGAGGCGTTGCTTCATAACGGTGGCAGGCACCCGTGGCATCGGTAGGCCAATCGCCACTTCGTTGGCGGTGATGGTGTAATCGCCCTTGATGCCAATGATGTAATCCGTGCTCAGCATCATGAACACCCCCATGGCATAGACATGCCCGGTGCTCGCGGTGATCACCGGATAGGGATATTCCATGATGCGCGCGGTGAGGGAATAACCCGCACGTAGCATGCGCAGCGTATCGGCATTACCGGCCTTCATGACCTTGAGGTCGTAACCGGCCGAAAAGACGCCTTCGCGGCCCGTCAGGATGACAATGGCTTGGTCTTTTTCGGCCTGCCGAAAGGCGCTGTAAATGCCTTTAAAGACCGCCGGGGACAGGGCGTTGCGCTTGCCATCGTCGATCGTGATTGTGGCGATGCCGTCTGAAAGTTCGTAGTGGACGCTGTCGCTGGCCATGGGATTCGCCTGTAGATTTGGAATCTCGGGATTGTAGCGCGGGAACGCACCGCGCTCAGTCGACGCTGGGATGAATCGCCCTGGGCAAGACAGGGAATTTGTATGCTTGCCGCATGACCATGCGTGAGGAGCCACGATGACAACCCAGCCAACCCTGATTTTTCTCCCTGTGCTGCTGCAAATTGCGCTGACTGTGTGGATGTATATCCGTTTGGCCAGCGCCAAGGCGCAAGCCGTGAAGAACAATCAGGTGGATGAAGCACGCCGTGCCTTGCATGACGATGCCTGGCCGGAGAGCGTTCAGAAGATCAACAACAACATCCGCAATCAATTTGAGGTGCCGGTGTTGTTCTACGTCCTGGTCGTGATGCTGTTTGAACTGGGTGTGGCCGGCGTTTTGGCGCAAGGACTGGCCTGGGCGTTTGTGCTCAGCCGCATGGCCCATGCTTACGTGCACACCGGGAGCAATGTGGTTGCTGTGCGCCGGCCGATTTTCATGCTCGGTTGTTTGCTGGTTCTGGTAATGATGGTCCTGGCTGCTGTGGCGCTGCTGGGGTGAGGTTGAACTCAGCATTGGACGGGGCTGTCAACGCGGAGTAGCATCAAAATTCCTACGGAACGGGATTTTTAACCCCAGACCGAGTGACTATGACGACAGCACAGGCACAGCAGAGAACCTTCGGAACACGCGTTTTTGCGCTGGTGGTCCTGGGGTTTGTTTTGTTCAGTGCGGGCTGGGTTGGTCAGGCTGCGTCGTTGTCGGAATTGACCCATCACGCCACCGCTGCGGCCGGTTCGTTTGATGGGCTCACGGTCGAGGGCAGCGACAGTCTGCGTGTGGGTTCTCGCGCCCGCAAGGCACTGCCGCCCCGTGATGGTGAGGACTCTTCTGATGGCAATGATGGCTTTTCTGACCATCTGCCGAGCACCAGCGCAGTCGCTTATGCCTTCGTGCCGCCTCAGGCTGCTGGCTCATCGCCGTCGCTTCATTTTGTTGTTTCCCAACGTTACCGCTTACCGCTATCCCGCGCGCCGCCGCGCGCTTGAGTTCCACGAGCCGTTTTTATGGTGAGCGCGGCTGCTGGCTGCCTTGCCGAACTCAAGTATGACGTTGGCACCTTTTTCGGGTGCGAAGGAAACACAATGAAAGAACTGAATTTTTCTGACGCTGGGCAGATGAGCCACCTGGTTTGGCCGGTCGAGTCTGACGACGTCGGCGTGGATTCGCCGGCGCTCAGCATCCTCAACGATTTCACCCGCTCTTTGCCGTTGGTGATCGGCGGCAATATCAGCATCTCGGATGCCAAGGCGGACATGAAGCATCAGCACACCGGATTCAAGTGTGTGGTGGACGAGCACGAAGAGTTTGTTGGTGTGGTCAGTCTGGATGATCTCAGCGATGAGGAAATCATCAAAAAGGTGGCGACCGGCTACGACCGGGCTGAGTTGTCAGTATCCGACTTCATGTGTCCGAAAAGCACGCTGCGGGCGATGAATTACGCTCAGATTGAGCCGATGCGGGTGTACACCTTGCTGCGGGCGCTGCGTGGTTACAACGGCCATCATTGTCTGATTATCGACGAACGCTCCAGCGCGGTTCGAGGCCTGGTGGCGGCGTCTGACGTGGTCCACAAGATGGGCTTGCCACTGGATCAGTGGGCGGCTTCATTCGCTGATGTGTGGATGTGTCTGAGTCAGCGTCGGCCGGTGTACATGTCAGCCTGAGGATCGCAGTCCTAGCGCTTTCGAGTCCCGCAATACGTCCCCCTAAATACGGGCTGTTGGTTGGCGCGCAGCACTTTTACGCTGCGCGCTTTCCTCCACCGGACTATCTGATGAAAAAGGGACTTTTTGCGGTCGCGTTGTTCACACTGATCACCGGTTGCGCCAGCACGGGCGATCTTAGCGGTGCGAAAGCCAGTGAGCGTGGTCGTATCGACAGCAAGAACGCGCAGACCTTGGCGAAGAGCAAAGAGGTGTACATCGGTGATTTCCGCGTCACCTTTGTGATTCAGGACGCCAGCACGGCAACGGCCAAGAGCCCCATGATGCGCGGCGCTGATACGAGCGACTATGCCCAGGCCACGCTGCGCGCCCGTTTGAGTGGCGTGCCACAAGGGCATTTTCAAGCCATCACCGATCGCGCCTTTGCCGACTTTAAGCGCGGCCTTCAGGGCAAGGGCTACAGCATTCTCAATAACGCCAATCTGGCCACTCAGTCCAGTTGGTCGCGTTTGAGCAGGGAAGCCAGCCCCAATCCGCCTTACAACAAGGTTGTGGACAACGATTCGACGATGGCGGAACTGTTTGGTGGCCGTCCACACGAAATCACGTTTGCTCCCAGTGGCATGTCTTTGCTGAAAGTCGACCGCGCAGGTCAGTATCAGAGCGGCGTTGCCAAGACGGCGGACAAACTCGGCAAACCGATTGTGAATGCGCATTACACAGTGCACTTTGCCTATTTCGGAACGGACACGGATTACACCGTGGACTACCTGACCAGTGATTTCTCCAGCGGCAAACGGAATTCCACCTTGTCCGCGGAAACCACGATGGGTCAGGGCATTCAAGTGACCCCCGGGAGCGCCATCGTGTTTCTGGTTGACCAAGGCGGCACCTTCAGCAAGAGCGGCTTCATCGCGCTGGAAGATCCGGTGGTGATCGGTGGCGCCTATGGGCGCAACGAGGACACCACCTCAGGCGCTGCAAAAACAGCCAATGTCATCAGCTCGGCGCTGGGCTTCTTTAGCGGCAAGAGCTCAAAAACCACGGAAATCTCGGTGGTTGCAAATCCGGATCATTACCAGGTCGGCGCCCTGAAAGCCCTCACGGAGGCCAACGCGCGTTTCATGCGCGGATTCTGATAACGGCGGATCGGGCCTGTGTCCCAACATGGGCCCGATTCTCTTGTCGTCAGTTGGTGGTCATCAAGGATTGGTAAACATCGAGCACCGCATCCAGTGGTTTTTCGCAGGTCGGTAAATCGGGGCGCTGTGCTGTGTCACCGGGTGGTGGGGCGAGGCGCACGCTGACTGTGGTGCTGTCATGCGCAATCACCAGTTCAACCGCGTTGGCTTGCGACAGCACACGACCACCGCTGACTTCAACCGTGTAGCCATCGGGGTAGTGCACGGAAACAGGCACTGCAATCAGCGTGGGGGTGGTGATGGTCATGTCTGCGCTGTAACTCATCTCAAACACCCCACTGCGCGGGTCAAAATGGTAGTGCTCTGGCGTGCCGGCAACGGCGCGAGGAAAGACGCGGGCCAGCACCACCGTGTTGTTATTGTTGGCTGCTGGGTATTGCCCCACATTCCACGACATCTTGTTGTCTTCAGCGCGTTCAAGCAGACATTCCAGGCCCGCGGTGTCACGCTCATTGGAGGCCAAAACCTCGGTCATGAACGGCGTCACATTCATGCGCAAGCTGGCTTCAAAGGCATTGATATAAACCTGTGTGTGGAATGGGTCGCATGCCGACTCCAGCAGCGTCCCCAGCATGGGTTGATCCACCACCTGGCGCAGCGCTCGCGCGACGCAAAGATCATGGAATGAAAAGCCAGCCGGTCGGACGTCTTCGGGCGGCGCGTTAAGCCAGGTCTTGGCCCCGCTGTCGAAAGTGAACTGTGGTTCGTAGAACACGATGGCATTGCTGTCCTGGGCGCGCACTGCGCGCGCGAAGCTGTCCATGGCCGGTTGTAGAAACAGCCAGTCGAATTGTGGACAGCCGGTCAGGTTGAAACACGCCGGGTATTGCGTGCCGGCCCACGGTTCGTTCATCAGGTCGTAGCCGAGCAGGTAGTCGTAATCCGTGAACTGTGAGGCGACGAAGCTGAGCTGAGCGGCATACGCATCGAGAATGCCATCGGTGTTCAACCAAAGATTGTCGAAGGCGAGAGAAACCGGCGGTTGAAAGTAATTTCCGGGAAAGCCCAGGTCGCCGAGCATCGGCACGCCATAGTCAATCGCGGCCCAATCGGGAAAGCCATTGCCGCGTTCGCCGTATTTCGGCCCGAACATGTCTTGATGTGAGTCGATCAAGGTGAAGATGCCCGCTGCTTCCAACTTGTTGACCACACGACGAATACGTTCCAGGTAAACCATGTCGTATTGGCCACGGGTGCCCTCCAGTCCGCTCCAGTGATAGGCCAGGCGCACCGAGTTCATGCCCAGAGTGCGTAAATCTTCCGCGTAGTTGTCGTAGTTTGCGGCGAAGCCATCGGCCGCGGGGCTGACCGGTTTTTCGACCGAAAACACGCCCTGCAAAATCACGATTCTGTTGGTCGCATCGCGAAACCAGCGCCCATCAGGGCGCAATGGTGGGACCTCCAGCGCGGATATGGCGGGCGGGTCGGTATCCGGCACCTGCGTGGGCTGTGGTGTCGGCGTGCTGGAGGGCGTTGGTGTCAGGGCCGCGGTGGGTGAGGGTGTCGCGGTGGGGCTGGGCGAGAATGTTGGTGACGGTGTCGTCGCATCAGGATCGAGGCGAACAATCGGAGCCTGTTCGGACAGCTGGCAGCCGATGAGGGGCAGAGCAAGCAGCAGGCTCAGGACCCGCTGGGAAATAGCGTGGCGCATTCAAGGTGTCTCCTCAGTTGCGACTTTGTTTTGATAGTGCTGGACCAGCAGGTCGCATATTTTTTCGGCCATGGCGAAGCGTTGCGCATCGGCAAGGCCGTCGCCACGCACAAAATCATCCACGGCTTCGCCATGAAACAGCGTGACGATCAAATCGACGACGACGACAAAGTCGTCGCTCAGGCGGGCGAAATCCGGAAGGATCATCTGGGCCATTTGCCGGGTGAGCGTCACGTTGCGTTGCCAGATCGGCTCCAGTGCCTGGCGCAATTCGGTATCGCTGCGTGCGGCCATGAGCAGTTCAAACCAAGCTTGATTGATTGGAGCGTGGCTGTTTTCCCGCAGCAAGGTCAGGGCAGTGCGGATCGGCTTGTCGCTGGGCGGCGTCGCGTCGAAGCGATCCTTGAAGGACATGATCAGATCCGTGCCGACTTTGTCGGCGACGGCGGCCATCAGGGCTCCCCGCGTGGGAAAGTGTCGGAACACAGCGCCTTGTGACACACCGGCGCGCTTGCTGATCGCGATGGTGGAACTGCCCGCGTAACCACGCTCTATTAGGCAGCCGATTGCCGCATCGAGAATGCTCGCGATGGTTTGGCTGCGGCGTTGTTCCTGGGTGCGTGGTGAGGACATGGCGTTTTGCATAAAAGAAAGCATGTGCTCGCTAACAATATCATTTTGATCGGGTTGAGGGCATGGATCTCGTTCTAACTATTCGGAATAAGAGTCTGGATATTTAGGCGACTTTGATCTATCGCTAGGCAAATCCGGGTATCCTCGCGCCGCCCGGACAGTGGGGTGCTGCCCGGTGAATCGCTTTGATAAGCGTCAGAAACGACGCAGGGAGTCCGAATGTTTGTGTCACGCATTGCTGCGGTCGTGCTGCTGAGCCTGCCGAGCTTGGCTTTTGCCACCAACGGTTATTTTTCGCACGGCACCAGCGCCGGGCAAAAAGCCATGGCGGGTGCTGGCACGGCTTTGCCCAATGATGCATTCATAGGAACACTGAACCCTGCCGGCGCGGTGTGGGTTGGGGATGCCTTTGAAGTGGGCCTGTCCCTGTTTTCGCCGATTCGCGACTACTCCGCGAGCGAGCGGGGCGACGATGCCAGCAACGGCATTTTCACGATCCAGCCGATTACCAAGCATCGCAGCCACAACGAGTTTTTCCCGATTCCCGCTTTGAGCTACAACCGGGCTTGGGGTGAGCGTGCCAGTTGGGGGGTGACGCTGTATGGCAACGGCGGCATGAACACCGAATACAACGGCAATCTAGCCACCTTCGGTCAAGGGCTGACCGGCTTTGAGGCGGAATGTGAGGGCGGTTTTGGTGGCGCTCAGGCAACCGGACCAGACAACGCCGGTTTCTGCGGCGGTCGTGGCGATGATCGTTTCGGGGTGGATTTGATCGTGATGTTTGTCGCCCCGACCTTCAGCTACAAGCTCAACGAGCGTATTTCTGTGGGCGTGTCGCCTTTGCTCGCCATGAGCCGCTTTGCGGCTTACGGGCTCGAAGCCTTTGCCAAGTTCTCCAACGCACCTGATCAGGTCTCCAATCAGGGCCACGATCTCGCTTATGGTGGTGGGGCGCGTGTGGGCGTGATGACCAAGTTGCTGCCGGGTGTGACCCTCGGGGCGTCCTATCAGTCGCGGGTCTGGATGACCGAATTTGAAGACTATCAGGGCCTCTTCGCGGAACAGGGTGATTTTGATATTCCGTCCAACTGGAATGTTGGGCTGGCTCTGCGATTGACCCATGCGCACACCGTGGCGCTGGACTATCAGCACATCAACTACAACGAAATTGATTCGGTGGGATTGCCGTTCGACGCCAACGATTTCGTTAACAATTGTGCGATACCACGTCTGCTTGCGGGCTTCGGGTTTGGCCAAGCGACGGCCAGTGATGCCTGCTTGGGTGCGGATCGTGGGCCTGGTTTTGCTTGGCAGGACATGGATGTGTGGAAACTCGGCTACCAGTACGAGACCGGGCGTTACAAGTTTCGCGCAGGATACAGCCGCACCGATCAGCCGATCGAATCCTCCCAAGTGCTTTTCAACGTACTCGCACCGGGTGTCATCGAAGAGCACTTCACCCTTGGGCTCGGCGTGGAATGGTCGAAAAACTTCTTTGTTGACGTCGCTTTGATGTATGCCCCGGAACGGCCTGTAAGTGGCCCGAATCCGTTGTCCAATACCGATGCGAATCTGCTCGGTCTGTTCGGTCAGGGTTTGGGCCTTGGCGGTGTCACTGGCGTTTTGGGCCAGGACACCTCAGAGGCGTTCGGCGCCGATCCTGACGATCAGATCTTGCGTCTCAATATGCGTCAGTACGAAGCCACCGTCAGTTTTGGCTGGCGCTACTAGGCCGACATCGCGCGTGGCCTACTGAGCGGCGCGCGTCTCGAACCAAGCCATCAGCCGGAAGCCGGCGAGCATGGCGATAACAAACGCAATGATGTCGATGTTTGCCGTGGCCAATCCCGCCACAGCCGGTCCGGGGCATAATCCAGCCAGGGCCCAGCCCAATCCAAACAGCGTCGCGCCGACGACGAGCTTGCGATCAATGCTGTTGCTGGTCGGTAAATAGAACTTCTTTTCGAACAGCGGATACGGGCGCTTCAGAATCAGGTAAAAGCCTGGCAGCGTTACGGCCACAGCACCACCCATCACCAGCATCAGCGACGGGTCCCACTGGCCGGCGATATCCAGAAAGCTGAGAACCTTGGCCGGATCCATCATATTGGACAGGGCCAGTCCCAGGCCGAACAGAATGCCGCCAAGCAGCGCGATCAGATTTCTCATGGTCAGGCTCCTACGACGTGGCGCACGACAAAGACGGTCCCGAAGGCGACCAGCATGAAGATCAGGGTTGCGGTGATCGAGCGTGGCGACACGCGACCGATGCCGCATACGCCATGCCCTGAGGTGCAGCCTGATCCCAGCTTAGTGCCCAGGCCGACCAAAAAGCCCGCCACGATCATCATGGGCAGGCCGACCTCAACATGAACATTCAGTGCGCCGGCCGGGGCCAGCTTGAGAAACGCAAAAGCGCTGCCGATCAAACCCAAGGTGAATGCAAGCCGCCAGGCGAGGTCGCTGCCGCGTGACGACACGATGTTGCCGACGATCCCGCTGATGCCAGCGATGCGCCCGTTGAATCCGAGCATGATGAGTGCGGACAGCCCGATCAGCATGCCGCCTGCGAGTGCGGACCAGGGCGTAAACTCGGTCGCTGTGTACATGGTGGTGCTCTCTTTGAACAGATTTCACTAATTTAGCATTGGTTGAAATTAGAGCAAGCGTGATAGCTGGATTTCAGTCTCATATGTTACTATAGAATAATCATATTCAACAAAAGAATATAAGGACGGCGTCCCATGCTGTTTCGGCAATTGTTCGACAGTGAATCAAGCACTTATACCTATATCCTGGCTTCGGCTCCCGGGCGTGAAGCGCTGATCATTGACCCAGTCAAAGCGCATCTTGAGGCTTATCTTGAGGTGATCCATGCGCTGGATCTGAAGCTGGTCCGCGCCATCGACACCCACACCCACGCCGATCATGTCACCGCTTTGGGCGATCTGCGTGATCACACACATTGCGTGACGGTCATGGGCGAATTCACCAACGCCGCATGCGTGTCTGAACACGTCCGTGATGGCGACACGATCAACATCGACGGCTTGGCGCTGGATGCCCTGTACACACCTGGCCACACCGATGAGTCGTTCAGTTTTTATCTGCACAAAGATGGACCTGGCATGGTCTTCACCGGTGACGTTCTTCTCATTCGAGGCACCGGACGTACAGATTTCCAGGGCGGAGATCCGCACAAGTCCTGGGATTCCATCGTCAACCGCCTGTTCGCCTTGCCGGATGAGACCTTGGTCTACCCAGGCCATGATTACCGCGGCTGGACCGTCTCTTCGATTGCAGAAGAAAAGCGATTCAATCCACGCCTGGCTGGTAAGGTTGAGGCCGAGTATGTGGAGATTATGAACAACCTCAATCTGCCCAATCCCAAGTTGATGGATATTGCGGTGCCAGCCAATCTGGCCTGTGGACAGGTGTGATGCACATCCCCCTGATTGAGCACATCCGGAGCGCGGGCAAAGGCGCTCTGAGCGATGATTTGATCGCCGGGGCGATCACCGCCATTTTGCTGATTCCGCAAGGCATGGCTTATGCGCTGCTCGCTGGTTTGCCTGCCGAGTTGGGCTTGTATGCCTCTATCGTGCCCCCAGCCATTTATGCGGTGTTTGGGACCAGTCGCAGTTTGGCTGTCGGGCCGGTGGCTGTTGCGGCGCTGATGGTGGCGGCGGCGTTGTCGCAGTACGCAGCTGACGATCCTCAGCGCTGGTTGTCCGGGGCCATGATCCTGGCCTTTGAAGTGGGCGCGCTGCTGTTTCTGATGGGCGTTTTTCGTCTCGGGGTGTTGGTGAATTTCATCAGCCATCCGGTGCTGAGCGGTTTTACCACCGGTGCAGCGTTGCTCATCGTTCTGAGCCAGATCCCAATCTTGCTGGGCTTGTCGCTCAGCCGTGGATCTGCCCACGATACTCTGCTGGCTTTGTGGCAGAACATCGGAGCGCTGCACCTCGTCACCGTTGTCTTTTCCATCGTGGCCATTGTCGCCTTGTTGCTCGCGCGCACGCCTTTGGCGCGAGCCCTGCAGGCTGTTGGACTGAGCGCACGTGCTGCCTTGCTGCTGACCCGGATGGCTCCGCTGGCGATTGTTGCGGTCAGCACCGCGATCGCAGCCACGTGGGAAGGTGCCGATCAAGGCTTAAAAATTGTCGGTGCAATTCCCGCGGGTTTGCCGCTGCCGGATCTTGGCTTTTTTGCCGCAGAGGGTTGGGCGGAACTGGCCGGGCCGGCCGTCTTGATCGCTTTGGTGGGTTATGTTGAGAGCATTTCAGTGGCCAAGGCGTTGGCGGCCAGGCGGCGACAGAAGATCGATCCGGACCAGGAGCTTCGTGCTCTGGGTTTGGCCAACTTTGGCGCAGCCTTTGCGGGAACCATGCCCGTCGCCGGTGGGTTTTCGCGTTCTGTGGTCAACTTTGATGCCGGTGCGCAAACGCAGCGCGCCGCGCTGGTCACATCGGCTCTGGTTGCCCTGGTGGCGGTGTTTTTCACCCATTGGTTTTTTCACCTGCCCAAGGCGGTGCTGGCGGCGATCATTGTCGTGGCGGTGTGGCAGTTGGTCGATTTTCGCTCCATCGTTCGGCATCTGCGTTACGACCGGGCCGATGGTGCTTCTCAGGTCGCCACTTTGTTTGGCGTCTTGATTTTCGGTATCGAGCCGGGTCTGGTTATGGGGATCGGCTTGTCACTGGTGTTATATCTGTGGCGCACCAGCCAGCCGCACATTGCGGTGATCGGGCGGGTCCCGGGCACCGAGCATTTCCGCAACGTCCAGCGCCATGAGGTGCAAACCTTGAGCAGCGCCGTGTTTATTCGCCCGGACGAAAATTTGTACTTCGCCAATGTGGCGGTGGTGCAGAAATTTATCGCCGATCAGGTGGCCGAGCGCAGTGAGGTCAGCGATGTGGTGCTGGTGATGTCTGCGGTCAGCTACATTGATGCCAGCGGTTTGGAAATGTTGGAACACCTCACGCAGGATTTTTCTCGCGCAGGTATCCGCTTGCATCTGGCTGAGGTCAAAGGGCCGGTTATGGATCGGCTCAAGGCCGCCCCGGATGTTCTGGAGCATCTGCCTGTTCACCTGAGCACCGAAGGTGTGTTCGAAGCTTTGCAACCTCAAGCGGCCGAATCCAAGCCGCTGACTTGACCCCTGCGTCGTCAGCCTCAACCATCAGGCTTGAACTGACAGACAAAGACACATCATGGTGGTGAAAACGCTGGCCTGGTTGCAAGACGTTCGTGAAAAGCGCTGGGGGCCGTGGGCGCTCGGTGCGGGCGTGCTGATACTCCTGCTGATCGTCTGGGGGATCTGGATTAGCGCAGCCCCAGCCGTTCCGGTGTTCCCAACGACGCGTGATGATCGCGTGGGCGTCCAGACCGTGGATGCCGGCATCATCGTTGCGGAAACGCTTTTGGATAAGCGTGGCGGTTACGTCAGCAATGACGTGACACCGCCGGCCTGGTGGCTGGATAACATCCAGAACTGGGAATTTGGCGTGCTCAAGCAACTGCGCGATTTCAACCGTGTGCTGCGCAACGAGATCAGCCGCAGCCAGAGTCAGTCGGCGGAAGACCCCAAGCTGGCCTTGGCCGAGCCAAAGTTCAATATCGACAACCACAGCTGGATGTTCCCGCGTGCCGAAGCCGAATATCGTCAGGGCATCGATTTGCTCGCCGATTACAGGCAGCGCCTGGCCGGCGGCGAAGCCAATTTCTACGCCAACGCAGAAAACCTGGTTGACTGGATGCAAGTGGTGGAAAAACGGCTGGGGAGTATGGTGCAACGGCTCGGAATGAGTGTTGGCAAAATGACGGTGAACGACGCCGTATTGGAGCAAGGTGTAGACGGCGCTTTGACCGACGTGGCGCCGCAGGACATGCGTGAGTCTGTCGAGCAAACACCGTGGCTGGAACTGGACGATGTGTTCTTCGAAGCGCGAGGCACGGCTTGGGCACTGCAGGCCTTGCTGCAGGCGGCAGAGGCTGATTTTGCGGAAGTCCTGACCAACAAGCAGGCGGCGCTGCAATATCGCCAAGTTCTGCGCGAGTTGGAGTCTGCCAACCGGCCCTTGCGCACGATCATGATTCTCAATGGCTCGGGCTATTCGCTGTTCGCCAATCATTCCTTGGTGATGGCGTCGTATCTCGGCTCGGCCAACGCGGCGGTGTCCAATTTGATCAATCTGCTGCGTGATGGTTGATCCAAAGCTGAGTTGGTCCAAAGCCTGCTTGTGGCGTGCGCATGACTGAAATTGAAAATGCACTGGCGCAGTTCGCGTCGTTTGTGTGGGGCATGCCGCTGGTTGTGTTGCTGCTGGGCGGCGGTTTGACCCTGTTGGTGCTGAGCCGTGGGGCGCCTTATCGCTTGTTGCCACACTCCATTGCGCTTTTGCGCGGTGACGTCGGCAAAGAAGAGCCGGATGCACCCGGGCAGCTGAGTCATTTTCAAGCGCTCAGCGCAGCCTTGGCCGGCACGATCGGCTTGGGCAATATTGCCGGCGTGGCTGTCGCGGTGGAGTTAGGCGGGCCGGGCGCCATCTTCTGGATGTGGATGACTGCGGTGGTCGGCGTCGCCACCAAATTCTTCACCGGGACGTTGGCGGTGATGTACCGCGGACATGATGACCGGGGGGGATTACGCGGTGGCCCCATGTGGGTCATTCACCAAGCCTTGTCGCCACGCTTTCGGCCGTTGGCCTATCTGTTCTGTGTGGCCGGTTTGATCGGATGTCTGCCATCGTTACAGGTCAACCAGCTGGTCGAAACCACCCAGACGCTGGTGTTGCAGCCACGTGGCTGGGATCACGCTTTGGCTCCGCTGGTGCTGGGTATCGTGGTTATGGTGCTGTGCTGGTTGATCGTACGTGGCGGCATTGTGCGCATCGGCAACGTGGCGGCACGTTTGGTGCCTGCCATGTGTGTGGTCTACCTGATCGCCATCGGTGGCATCTTGTTGGTCCACTGGGACAGTGTCCTGCCGGCATTTTTGTCCATCTTTCGCCACGCGTTTTCGCCACAAGCCGCCGGGGCCGGAAGCTTGATCGCGATTATCTTGCTGGGTGTGCGTCGCGGCTTGTTTTCCAACGAAGCCGGTATCGGCACGGAGGTTATGGCGCATGGCACGGCCCGAACCTCGGAGCCCGTGCGTGAGGGCATCGTGGCGATGCTCGGGCCGATCATCGATACCCTCATTGTGTGCACCGCCACCGCTTTGGCATTGCTGGTGACCGACGTCGCAAGCTGGAGCGAACTGTCGGGGGCCAGCTTGACCAGTCAGGCGTTTGAAAGTGTGTACGCCGACTTTGGTGTTGTGCTGCTGTATCTGATGGTGCTGGTTTTCGGCATCACCACCATCACCACCTATTGGTTCTATGGCGCTCAATGTGCGGTGTATTTGTTCGGTGCACGCGCGGAATCCTGGTACCGGACGATCTATCTGATTTCTATCGTTTTTGTCGCCATGTTGCCGCTGCACGCGGCGCTCAACCTGATCGATGGCATGTACGCGCTGATGGCGATTCCGACGATGACAGCGACCCTGTTATTGGCACCGCGCGTGCTGGCGGCCAGTCGTGACTATGTCATCCGGATGCGCCAGGTCTGACGCGCCTCGGCATCTGCTAAAATAGTCGGCTGTATCCCGGCCTGCCGTTGACGGTGGTTCCGGCATTCCCTTGCCATTCGCTTGCTGCAATTTCGCAATTGTGAGCGAACTGTCTGAATCCAAAGGAGTTTACACAATGAATCTCGATGTGCTGAGCGCCACTGCGCGTGAACTGGTCGAGCCGGGTCGGGGTATTTTGGCGGCGGACGAAAGCTCGCCGACGATCAAGAAGCGCTTCGATTCCATCAACGTCGAGTCCACTGAAGAAGCACGTCGTGCCTATCGCGATATGTTGTTCTCAGCCGACGGTGTTGAGAAATATGTGAGTGGCGTGATTCTTTACGAGGAAACCTTGTTCCAGAAAGCCGCTGACGGTACGCCGTTCTCCAAGCTGCTGGCTGACAAAGGTGTGATTCCGGGAATTAAAGTCGACAAAGGCGCCAAGGATCTGGCCGGTGCCGACGGTGAGAAAATCACCGAAGGTCTGGATGGTCTGCGTGAGCGCCTGATCGAGTACCGCAAGGCTGGCGCTCGTTTTGCCAAATGGCGTGCGGTCATCAACATTGATGAAGATCTGCCGAGCATGTATTGCCTGGACACCAATGCACACGCGTTGGCCCGTTACGCGGCGCTGTGCCAGGAGCAGGGCATTGTGCCGATCGTTGAGCCGGAAGTGATCATGGACGGTTCGCACGATCTGGAAACCTGCGAAGACGTGACCGCGGCGGCTCTGGCCACCGTGTTTGGTCAGCTGGATGCGCAAGGCGTGGCCTTTGAGGGCATGTTGCTCAAGCCGAATATGGTGATTTCCGGCACGACCTGTCCGGTGCAGGCCGACATCCAGACCGTGGCCGAAGCCACCGTGCGTTGCTTGACCCGTTATGTGCCGGCAGCGGTTCCGGGCATCGTATTTTTGTCCGGTGGTCAAAGCGATGAGTTGGCAACCGCCCATCTCGACGCGATGAACAAACTGGGTCCGCATCCGTGGGCGCTGAGCTTCTCCTACGGTCGGGCTCTGCAAGCAGCGGCGCTGAAAGCTTGGGGTGGTCAGACCGCCAATGTGGCTGCAGGCCAGGCGGCGTTCATGCATCGTGCCCGCTGCAACAGCGCTGCGGCTCTGGGTGAATACACCGACGCGATGGAAAGCGCGGCCTGAGTTTCACTCACTCGTGCATAAAAACGGCCGGATTATCCGGCCGTTTTTGTTTGCGCTCTTTGCCACGCGGCGGTCAGCTCAAACGTTCTGACAACTCGTCCAGCAACGTGGCGTGGATCTGACACAGGGCGTCAAAGTCGCTCAGCAGCAGATGCTCGTTGAACTTGTGAATGCTGGCGCTAACCGGACCCAACTCGATCACCTCGGCCCCAAGAGGGGCAAGAAAGCGGCCATCGGACGTGCCACCGCCGGTGAAATGCACAGGCGTGCGTCCGGTGACTTGGGCAATCGCGGCGTCGGTGGCGGCGGTGAGAACACCGGGCGGCGTATAGTAAGGCTCGCCGGTGTGCCACCAATCCGCACTGTAGCGAACACCGTGTCTGTCCAGGCATTCGATGACCTGCTGTTTCAGTCCGTCGGCTGACGAGCAGGGTGCATAGCGGAAGTTGAAGACCACCTCGGCCTGGCCCGGGATCACGTTGGTCGCGCCGGTGCCACTGTGGAAATTGGCGATCTGGAAGCTGGTCGGTGGGAAATCCGCGTTGCCGTCATCCCAGTGGGTGGCAGCCAGCTCGGTCAGAGCCGGGAGGACGCGATGCACCGGATTGTCCGCTTTGTGCGGATACGCCACATGCCCCTGCACGCCGTGCACGGTCAGATTGCAGCCAATCGAGCCTCGGCGACCGACAATAAATCGGTCGCCAATGTTTTCATCGGCCGTCGCTTCCCCAACGATCACACAGTTGGGTTGAATGCCACGTTGTTTGAGTACATCCGCGACATAGCGCGTGCCGTCACGCGCCGGACCTTCTTCATCACTGGTGATCAGGAAGGCCAGATCGAAGCTCAAATCGGTTTGCGCCGCGGCCTGAGCCGCTGTTGTCATGGCGGCCAAGCCGGATTTCATGTCGGCTGCGCCGCGCCCGTAGAGCACGCCATCACGCTCGGTGGGAACAAACGGATCAGACTCCCAATTTTTCAGATCGCCGGTGGGCACCACATCGGTGTGGCCGGCAAAGACCACCAGCGGCGCATTGCCGTGACCACAGCGGCGAACCGACCAGAGATTGGTGACACCGTTGTGATTCAGCCATTCGTGCTCGAAGCCAAAAGGCGACAGCGCATCGGCGAGTTGCTGGCTGCAACCCGCGTCGTCCGGGGTGAGCGAGCGGCGCGCGATCAAGTCGCGCAGCAGTGCGCGGGCAGCCGCAGTGTTGACACTCACGACTGGGTCGCGGCCTCGCGCAGCAATTCGTTGATGCCGACTTTGGCGCGGGTGCTTTCGGTGACCTGCTTCACGATCACAGCACAGTTCAGGTTGTACACCCCGCCAGGGCCATTTTTGGGCAGCGAACCGGCCACCACGACACTGCCCGCGGGCACGCGGCCATAGCTGATGTCGCCGGTTTCGCGGTTGAATATCGGGGTGCTTTGACCGATAAACACGCCCATGGAGATCACTGAGCCGCGCTCCACAATGACGCCTTCAACGATTTCTGAACGGGCGCCGACAAAGCAATCATCTTCGATGATGGTCGGATTGGCCTGCAGCGGTTCCAGGACCCCACCAATACCCACGCCGCCGGACAAATGCACGTTCTTGCCAATCTGGGCACAGGAGCCGACGGTGGCCCAGGTGTCGACCATGGTGCCGGAGTCGACGTAGGCGCCGATGTTTACATAGCTCGGCATCAGCACCACGCTGGGAGCGATATAGGAACCTTTACGCACCATGGCCGGCGGCACTACGCGGGCGCCCAAGGCGCGGAAGTCCTGATCGGTCCAACCGGTGAATTTTCCGGGAACTTTGTCGAAGTAGGTGGTTTCCGCCCCGTCAATGACGACATTGTCGTGCAGACGGAAATACAGCAGAACCGCTTTCTTCAGCCACTGATTGACCTGCCAGCCGTTGCTGGTGGGTTCGGCAACGCGCAGGCTGCCGTTGTCGATGCCGGCAATGGCCTGACCGACGGCGTCGTGCAGGGTGGTGTCGTTGGGGTCGATGTTGGCGCGGTTTTCAAAAGCGGTTTCGATCTGGTTTTGCAGGTCTTGTTGTGTCATTTCGTGCTGTCAGTCAAAAGATTGATATGTTCAGTAACGCCTTCGCGCAGCGCATGTAGCGTCGCGGGGTCAGTCAAGGCGCGGCCTTGTCGATCGGTGAGGAAAAACACGTCTTCCGCGCGCTCGCCGATGGTGCCGATCTTGGCAGCGCGCAGTTCAACGTCGAGTTCATCGAATACAACACTGACGGTTGCAAGTAGGCCAGGGCGATCGTCGGCAACCAGTTCCATCAGGGTCTGATTCTTGTCGTTGTCGATGGTGAAATAGATCTGCACCGGGGTGGAGAAGTGACGTGCGCGCTGTGACACGCGACGTGCCACCGGCTGTGGGCTTTCGGCACGGTTCAGCGTCTTGCTCAAGGTTTGGCCGATTTCCTGGCGGCGGTTGGGATCGGTGATCTCGGTGCCGTCGGCTTCACTCACGATGAAGGTGTCCAGCACGTAATCATCCACGCTGGATTGGATGCGTGCATCGAGAATGCTCAGACCCAGTTGAGCCAGGCAGGAACTGGTAATGCCGAACAGCTTCGGTGCGTCTTTCATGTATACCAGCACAGCGGTGCCGCGGGCACTGAAATGACGGACCAGAACGCAGGGTTTGTCGGCGGGTGCATTGACGATGGCTTGCACGTGCCAAGCCACTTCTTCTGCGCTGTATTTGAGGAAATAATCGTCTTCGAAGCGATCCCAGACGTGCTCGATCCGATCTTCGCCCAGGCCGTATTCCAAGCACATCAGTCGGGCCGCATCACGGGTTTCCGCGATCAGTTCCGATGTCCCGACCGGATCTCCACGTTCCAGCACACGGCGCGCGGAGGAGTACAGGGTGCGCAGCAGGCCTTCGCGAAACCCGTTCCACAGCTTCGGGTTGGTGGCGCGAATGTCACACACCGTGAGCAGATAAAGCAGGTTGAGCCGGTCGCTGGTTTCGACTTGTTTGACGAAGTGATTGATCACATCGGGATCAGAGACATCCTTGCGCTGGGCGGTCAGCGACATCAGCAAGTGATAGCGCACCAGCCAGCTGACAGTTTCGCTGTCTTGGCTGGACAGGCCGTGGCTCTGACAGAAATCGTAGGCATCCTGTGCGCCGAGCTCGGAGTGATCGCCTTCGCGTCCCTTGGCGATGTCGTGGAACAGGCCGGCCAGGTAGAGCAGCTCCGGCTTGTTCAGCTGATCATGCAACTCCGACAGGGCAGGGAATTCGTGACGGAATTCGGGTACCGCCAGACGCCGAATATTGCGCACCACAAACAATGTGTGTTCGTCGACCGTCAGCGTGTGGAACAGGTCGTACTGCATGCGCCCGATGATTTTGCCGAAGGCCGGGATATAGCGACCCAGGATCCCGTAGCGATTCATGCGGCGCAGGCTGTGCAGCACGCCGCGCTCCATGCGCAGGATCTCCATGAACAGCTGGCGTGCTTCACGGCTGTCGCGGATCTCCGCGATATTTTCGCGGTCGCGGCGAATCTCGCGCAGGGTGTCGGCGCTGATCCCTTTGATCTTGAGATGTTCGTTGTTGGCCCAGGTGCGGAAGATTTCCAGCAAGGCCAGCGGGCGCTGCTGGAACAGATCGGCCTCTCGGCATTCAATGAAGCCGTGGCGCAGCTGGAAGTTGTCGTCCAGCACCTGTGGTTCGTCACGCTGCTTGCGATGGAAGATGTCTTCGTCCATCAGCTGCAGGAAGATGTCGTTGAGCGCCGACAAGCCCTTGATGGTGCGGTAGTACATCTGCATGAACTGCTCGACCGCGAGGTTGTGGCTCTTGTCCTGGTAACCGAACAGCTCGGCGACACGCAGCTGATGATCGAACAGCAGGCGGTCTTCGGCGCGGTTGGTCAGCATGTGCAGGGCAAAACGTACCTGCCACAGGAATTCGCGGCCGGAAATCAGGCTGCTGAGTTCGTTGGATTTGAGCAGCCCCTGGGCATGCAGCTCTTCCAGCCCAGCCGTGCCGTAATGTCGTTGCGTGACCCAACCGATAATCTGGATGTCACGCAGGCCGCCGGGGCCTTCTTTGACATTGGGTTCCAGCTTGTAGGCGGTATCGTCGTATTGCTTGTAGCGCTGCAGTTGTTCGGCCATTTTGGCCTTGAAGAACTGGTCCTCGGGCCAGATGTGGTCCGGACCAATCGCCTGGTCCATGGCCTGAAACAGATCTTCGCGCCCGGTCAGCAGGCGGCTTTCCATCAGATTGGTGACCACGGTGATGTCAGCGGCTGCCTCGCTGGCGCATTCAGACGGTGAGCGCACGCTGTGGCCGACTTCCAGTCCCATGTCCCAGGCGAAGGTGATGAACGCCCCCAGCTCGGATTGGATCTCTTCCAGCTGGCCTTCGGCGTACAACACCAACAGATCAATGTCTGAGCGCGGTAGCAGTTCGCCGCGACCGTAGCCGCCGACCGCAACCAAAGCGGCGGGCGCCGCGCTCGGAACCAGGGTTGCCCAGGCGGTGATCAACATTTGATCGACGATGGCGGTGTAGCGAGCAATCAGTTCGCTGGCCGGGGTGCCGTTTCGGAAGGACTCCGATTGGGCCTGGCGGATGTCGGTGAGTAGCTGGCGCCAGGCAATCGGATCGCCGGGATTGCGTTTAAGCAACTCGCTCAATTCTGCTTGGCTGAGCTCAGCCAGTTCGGGCATCAGCTGAGCGCTCATGCAGCGCCTGCTGAGGTGGTGAGGATCTCGTATCCGTCCGGTGTGACCAGCACGGTGTGTTCCCATTGGGCCGACAACGAGCGATCGCGGGTCACCACCGTCCAGTCATCCTGCAGCAACTTCACGTCCTTGCGACCAACATTGATCATCGGCTCGATCGTGAAGGTCATGCCGGCCTCCAGCGTCACGCCGGTGCCGGGGGTTCCGTAATGCAGAACCTGCGGTTCTTCGTGGAATTCGCGCCCGATGCCGTGACCACAGTATTCGCGCACCACCGAGAAGCCGGCTTTTTCCGCCAGGGTTTGTATGGTGTGGCCGATGTCACCCAGGCGTACTCCCGGTTTGACCATGGCGATGCCGGCATGCATGGCGTGCAGTGCGGTCTCACACACACGCTGTGCGATGACCGGGACATCACCGACCGCAAACATGCGGCTGGTGTCGCCATGAAAACCGTCTTTGATCACCGTGATGTCGATATTGACGATGTCGCCGCGTTTGAGCTTCTTCGGTCCGGGGATGCCATGGCAAACCACATGGTTGACCGAGGTGCAAATCGACTTCGGGAATCCGTGGTAATTCAAGGGGGCTGGAATTGCGCCCTGCTGATTCACGATGTACTCGTGGCAAATGCTGTTGAGTTCATCGGTGCTGATGCCCGGCTGCACATGCGGGGTAATCATGTCGAGCACCTCGGAGGCCAGGCGGCCAGCCGTGCGCATGTGCTCAATCTCGTCGGGGCTTTTTATGCTGATGGGCATGAGAGCTCAATATCGTTGCTGGGCCGGTGGCATGACACATGCGCTGAAGGCCCGATTCAACCGTATATGATCGCAGAATCCGCTACTGGTTGATACCGAAACCCCATTCAAAGCGGATAGCGCGCTACTGCGTGTTGGCTGGGGTGTCGCAATATGCTATAAAGCGCGCCCCGCGCAGTGCCTTTGGGTATTTGCATGGGAAATTCCGCCGAATACTCGGCTTAATCCGCACACATGCCATCAACTGTTGTCGGGGGTCCTGCTCGCAGGCCGATGATGGGGTATGTGGAGGCCCAACCCCATTTGGAGTAAACCATGACTCAGGTCACCATGCGTCAGCTGTTGGAAGCCGGCGCACACTTCGGGCATCGCACCCGTTACTGGAATCCGCAAATGGCACCGTACATCTTCGGTGCGCGCAATCGGATTCACATTATCAATCTTGAGCACACCCTGCCGATGCTCAAGGATGCGTTCAACCACGCCAGCCGTATCGCCGCCAATGGCGGTCGCATCATGTTCGTGGGTACCAAGCGCTCCGCACAAGAGGTTATCCGCAAGGAAGCCGATCGTTGCGAAATGCCGTACGTCAACCACCGCTGGCTGGGTGGCATGCTGACCAACTTCAAAACGGTCAAGCAGTCGATCAAGCGTATGGAAGAGCTGGAAGAGCAGATCAAAGACGCTGCCAAGTACAAGTTCTCCAAGAAAGAATCGCTGATGATGCAGCGCGAATACGACAAGCTGAACCGCAGCTTGCAGGGTATTCGCAACATGACCTCGTTGCCTGATGCGTTGTTCATCATTGACGTGGGTTACGAAAGCATCGCTGTGAAGGAAGCGCGCAAGCTGGGTATTCCGATCATCGCCGTGGTGGATACCAACAACTCGCCGAAGAATGTCGATAGCATCATTCCGGGTAACGATGACGCGACCCGTGCCATCTCGGTTTACACCGCCGCGATTGCTGATGCAGTGCTGGCCGGTCGTGGTTCCGTCACCACCGCGCGCAAGCCGAAAGAGGAAGCGCCGGCTGCCGCCGCTGCTCCGGCCGCTGCCGCCCCGGTCGCCGCTGAACCCGCTGCTGCGCCTGCCGCTGAGGCAACCACTGAAACCCCTGCTTCCGAGGAGTCGAAGTAAATGGCGATTACCGCTGCACTAGTTAAAGAGCTGCGCGAGCGCTCCGGCGCCGCGATGATGGATTGCAAACGCGCGCTGGAAGCCACCGGTGGCGACGTTGAGGCTGCGCTGGAAAAAATGCGCAAGGATGGCCAAGCCAAGGCTGATAAAAAAGCCGGTCGTGTCGCTGCCGAAGGCGTCTTGAGCGTTGCTGTTGCTGCCGATGGCAAGCAGGCTGTGATGGTCGAGTACAACAGCGAAACGGATTTCGTCTCTAAAGGTGACGAATTCCAGTCGCTGGCTCAGACTGCGGCTGACGTGGCCCTGGCCACGGGCAAGACCGATGCACAGGAGCTGCTGGCCGAGTCGGCCAATGGCCAGACTCTGGATGAAGCACGCCGCGCTTTGATCGCCAAATTGGGCGAGAACATGAGCCTGCGTCGCGTGGCCAAGCTGGAAAGTACTGGTCAGGTCTTCACTTACTTGCACGGAAGCCGCATTGGCGTGATGGTCGCGCTGGAAGGTGGTAACGACGAGCTGGGCAAAGACATCGCCATGCACGTGGCGGCCAGTGCGCCTGCACATGTGTCGGCCGATGATGTGCCGACTGAGGTCCTCGACAAAGAGCGTGAAATCCTCATCGCTCAGGCGGAAGGTAGCGGCAAGCCGCGCGAGATCATTGAAAAGATGGTTGAAGGCCGTGTTCGCAAGTACCTCCAGGAAATCACCCTGGTCGGTCAGCCCTTCGTCAAGGATCCCGATGTTACGGTCGAAAAGCTGCTGGCGAATGCCGGCGCCAAAGTGACTGGCTTCGTTCGTCTGGAAGTGGGCGAAGGTATCGAGAAGCAGGAAGCGAACTTCGCTGACGAAGTGGCCGCACAGGCTGCTGCTGCGGCTGGCGCTTGATTTATCGGCGGTCGCGCATCGCGTGACCGCTCAATCAGAGCGTATGTGTTCGCCGACGCGAGCGCAAAATCAGTCATAATAGAGAGATTGAATCCAAGGCCCCGGTTACGGGGCCTTTTTTCAGGCGGCGTTCGCGTCGCGCACTATCGACACCCGGGGATAACCAAACCAACTCATGAGTGATCTGCGTTACAAGCGAATTCTTCTAAAATTGAGTGGTGAAGCCCTGATGGGCGAGGCCGAGTACGGTATCTCACCGGACGTCATGGGCCGTTTGGCAGCGCAGATTGGCGAACTGGTCGAGGCGGGCGCGCAGGTGGCCATCGTGGTCGGTGGCGGCAATATTTTTCGTGGTGCGGGCCTGGCCGGTGCTGGCATGGATCGTGTCACTGGCGATCACATGGGCATGCTGGCCACGGTGATCAACGCCTTGGCCATGCAAGACGCGCTGGAGCGTCATGGGCAGAAATGCCGCGTGATGTCAGCCGTGCGGATCAATCAGGTTTGCGAAGACTACATCCGCCGCCGCGCCGTGCGTCATCTTGAGAAGGGGCGCATTGTTATCTTCGCCTCGGGCACCGGTAACCCGTTTTTCACCACGGATTCAGCAGCGGCGTTGCGCGCCGTTGAAATCAACGCCGAGTTGATGCTGAAAGCGACCAAGGTTGACGGCATTTACGATGCCGACCCGGCCAAAGTGCCGGGTGCAAAGCGCTTTGATCGTCTGAGTTACGACGAAGTGCTCGACCGCCGCCTGGCGGTCATGGATCAAACTGCCATCGTGCTGTGTCGCGACCACAATATGCCATTGTGCGTCTACGACATGACTCAGGATGGCGCGCTACTCGAGATTCTGCGCGGCGATCATTCGCTGGGCACTTGGGTAGACAATCAAGACAGCGAATAACGGGAGAACCGGGATGATTGAAGACGTCAAAAAAGACGCCAGCACGCAGATGGGCAAGGCCATTGAGGCACTGCGTGTGAGCCTGAGAAAAATTCGCACGGGGCGAGCGCACCCGAGTTTGTTGGACCATGTCATGGTGAGTTATTACGGCAATGATGTGCCCATCAGTCAGTGCGCCAACATCAACGCTGAAGATGCTCGCAGCCTGGCCATCACGCCGTGGGAGCGCGACATGGTGGGCAAGATTGAGAAAGCCATCATGACCTCAGAGTTGGGTTTGAATCCAAACACGGCCGGCACGGTCATCCGCATCTCCATGCCGCCGCTGACCGAAGAACGTCGGCGTGATCTGGCCAAGATCATGCGCGGCGAAGGCGAGAGCGCCCGAATCTCCATTCGCAATGCCCGTCGTGATGCCAATCAGACGCTCAAAGACATGGTCAAAGAGAAGATGATCAGTGAAGACGATGAGCGTCGTGGCGAGCAAGAAGTGCAGAAGCTGACCGACAAATTTGTCGCCGATGTGGAAGCCTTGCTCGACGCCAAGGAAATCGAGATCATGTCGGTTTGACGGGCCGACGCATGCAAGACAGTACCGGCGTAACCGGTCGCCCGCGTCATGTCGCCATCATCATGGATGGCAATGGACGTTGGGCTCAAAAACGCGCAATGCCCCGAACCATGGGCCATCGCGCTGGTGGTAAAGTCGCGCGAAAAATCATCGAGGCCTGCGATGCACGCGGCATCGAGTGCCTGACCCTGTTCGCCTTCAGTACCGAGAACTGGGGCCGCCCGAAGCAGGAGGTCGGCGTTCTCATGGACTTGTTTCTGAACACCCTGCGCGAGCGCATGGATGAGTTTCATGAACGCGGTGCGCGCCTGCGCTTCATTGGCGATCGCAGCAGCTTTGCCGAGCCTTTGCGGGCCGAAATGGAACGTGCGGAAGAGCAAACCCGCAGTAACCAGGGGCTGCAGCTCAATGTGGCGGTCAGCTATGGTGGCCGGCAAGACATCGCCGCGGTCGCCAGACGGATGGCAGAGCAGGTTCGGGACGGTCAAATGCAAGCGTCCGACATCACCGAGCAGAGCATTGACGCGGCTTTGGCACTGGGCGATCTGCCTGCGCCCGACCTGTTCATACGCACCGGCGGTGAGTTGCGTATCAGCAACTTTCTGTTGTGGCAGTTGGCCTACACCGAATTGTTTTTCACGGACACCTTGTGGCCGGATTTCGATGAGGCCGCGCTGGATCAGGCGATTGCAGGTTTTGCTGCACGTGAGCGGCGCTTTGGTGGCCTACCTCAGGCTAGCGCCTGACCTTCACGATGCTTAAGCAGCGCATCCTCACCGCTATCGTTCTGATTCCGCTGGTCTTTGCTGCGCTGTGGTTCTTGCCCAGCGCCATCGTTGCGGTGATTGTGGCGGCGCTGATGTTGGTGTGTGCCTGGGAATGGGGCGGTTTCATGCGCCTCTCCAATGCTGCGCGCGCGGCATACGTGACCGCGACGGCGGTGTTGTTGGTTGTTTCGCACCCCTTGTTCTTGGGCGGTCGGGTGATGGCGCCGCTACTGCTCTTGGGTCTGTTGTGGTGGGTTTTGGCGACGGTATGGGTGATGAGCTACCCGGCAGGTTTCGCCAACGACAAACCGAGCAAGGCGCTGCGGGGTGTATTGGGCTGGGCCGCGATCCTGCCGTGCTATGTCGCGATCTGGAATCTGCACGTGCTTGAACATGGTCGCCAACTGATCTTCCTGCTGCTGTTCTTGGTTTGGGCCACCGATACCGGTGGTTACTTTGCCGGCAAGCAGTTTGGGCGGCACAAATTGGCCGCGTTGGTCAGCCCCAACAAAACCTGGGAAGGTCTGGTTGGTGGCGTGGTTCTGGCCATGCTGCTCGCCGCTGCAGCCGGCTATTGGGTGTTTGATCCCTCGCGAGTCCTGGCTTTCACGATGCTGGGCCTTGGTGTTGCACTGGTTTCGGTGATCGGTGATTTGACCGTCAGCATGTTCAAACGACAGTGCGGCATTAAAGACACGGGCAAATTGTTCCCCGGCCATGGTGGAGCGTTGGACCGTCTCGACAGTTTGCTTTCCGCGGCGCCGGTGATGACGGTTGCTTACATATACCTGGTGGCGGTTTGATGCAGCAGTTGGTGATCCTCGGGGCAACCGGAACGATCGGGCAGAACACGCTGGATGTCGCCGCGCGCCACCCCAGTAAAATGCAGATTCTCGGCGTTTCGGCCAACCGTGACGACGCCGGATTGTTCGCCATTTGCCAAGCGCATGGGGTGGCTTGGGCGGCGATGGCCGACGATGAGGCGGCGTTTCGTCTGCAGCGGCGCGTCAAGGAGGCGGGTTTGTCGACCCGCGTTCTCAGTGGATCTGAGGGCCTCTGCGAGCTCGCCAGCCTGAGCGAGGCCACCACGGTCATGGCCGCGGTGGTTGGGGCCGCTGGTTTGCTGCCAACCCTGGCCGCAGTGAAGGCTCACAAGCGGGTGCTGCTGGCAACCAAGGAAGCCTTGGTGATGAGTGGGCAGGTGTTTATGGACGCGCTGCGCAATAGCCGCGCCGAACTTTTGCCCATCGACAGTGAACATAACGCGATCTTCCAGTGTCTACCTCCGGGCAGTCATTGCGGGCAGACACCACGCGGTGTCCGGCGTTTGATTCTGACCGCATCCGGCGGGCCGTTTCGAAGCTTGCCTATGCACGCCTTTGCCGCAGTCACACCGGCTCAGGCGGTGGCTCACCCGAATTGGACGATGGGGCAGAAGATTTCTGTGGATTCCGCAACAATGATGAACAAAGGCCTGGAATTGATCGAAGCTGCTCGGCTTTTTGATCTGCCGTCGGCGCGCATCGATGTTCTGTTGCATCCGCAAAGTGTGATTCATTCCCTGGTCGAGTACGACGATGCGTCGTTCCTGGCTCAGATCGGCTCGCCTGATATGCGCATCCCCATCGCGCACGCGCTGGCTTGGCCAGAGCGTTTCGAATCGGGCGCGGCGTCGGTCGATCTGGTTGACATCGCACGCATGGATTTCGAAGCGGCAGATTTGCAACGCTTCCCCTGTCTGCGTTTGGCACGTGAATCGCTTGAGGCCGGTGGCACGGCGCCAGCCGTGCTCAACGCGGCCAATGAAGTGGCGGTGCAGGCGTTTCTTGAGGAGCGCGTAGGCTTTCTGGATATTGCGGCCTGTGTTGACGACACTCTGGATGCGATGAATTCCGCCGGGCTGGCTGAGCCCAATTGCATCGATGCGGTGCTGGCTGCTGATGCCTGGGCGCGGACTCACGCGTCGCAGCGCCTGGGAGTCGCACATGCTTGAAGTGTTGTGGTCCGCTGGCGCATTTGTCGTTGCGGTCGGCTTTTTGGTCGCCTTCCACGAATTCGGGCATTTCTGGGTCGCGCGCCGCTGTGGTGTGCAAGTGCTGCGTTACTCGATCGGCTTTGGTCCGGTCGTGGCCAAGCGCTATGGCCGTGATGGGGTGGAGTACGCTCTGTCGGCGATACCCCTGGGTGGTTACGTCAAGATGCTTGACGAGCGCGAAGGCGAGGTGCCGGACGCGCAAAAAGACAAAGCGTTTAATCGTAAGTCGGTCGCGCAACGTATCGCCATTGTTGCGGCCGGTCCGCTGGCCAATTTCCTGTTCGCGATCGTGGCCTACTGGGCCATGTTCGTCATTGGTCAGGACGGTATTCGCCCGGTTGTCGGTCCCGTCCCGGAACAAACCCGGGCCGCCAGTGCTGGCGTGCGTGAAGGTGATGAGGTGGTGTCGCTGGGTGGCCGTGAAATCGCGGTGTGGGACGAATTGAGGCCACAGCTTCTGGATGCTGCCCTGACGCAGGATCAGGTACCCCTGGTGGTGCGCCGTGCGGATGGCAATATCGAAAACCTCCGTCTCAATCTGCGCGGTGTCAGCATTGATCCGCAAAATGTGTTCGACCAGATCGGTATCAATTTGCCGCGTTTTCAGTACGCAGCGGTGATCGGTGCTGTGGTGCCGGGTGAAGCGGCCGAGCGCGCCGGACTTGAGCCGGGTGATCGCATTGTTCGGCTTAACGGTCTCGAAATCGACACCTGGCAGCAATTGCGCGAGTGGGTGCGCGAGCATCCAGGTGAGATCGTGCGCGTGGATTACGTGCGCGACAGTCAGAACCTCAGTCTGGAAATGTCATTGGGCTTGCACGATGACGATGGTCAGACGGTGGGCCGCTTTGGCGCTGGCGTGGCGGCTCAACCCGAACTGTGGCAGGATTTACAGGTTGACTGGCGTCTGTCGCCTTGGGCGGCGGTTCCGGCCGCAGTGAGTCAAACCGTTGATATGTCGGTGCTGACGCTGCAGATGCTGGGTCGCATGGTGACGGGCGATGTATCGGTGCGCAATATCAGTGGGCCGTTGCATATCGCTGAATATGCCGGTGCCACCGCTGCGGTGGGCATCGTGGCATTTTTGAGTTTTCTGGCCGTCATCAGTATCAGCCTCGGGGTACTCAATTTGTTGCCTATTCCAGTACTGGATGGTGGGCATCTGTTGTATTACCTCGTCGAATGGTTGAAAGGCTCGCCGGTTTCCGAGCGGGTTCAACTGATGGGGCAGCAAGTGGGTATGGCCGCATTGCTCATGTTGATGAGTGTGGCTTTTTATAACGACATAGTTCGACTGGTCGGGTGATGGACGAGGCAACGGCCAGCGCCGTCACGCGACGTTAAAGGGAATGCGAGTGTTAAAGCGCTTTGGCCTGTTTGGGGCTCTCATGCTGATTCACGGTTTGGCAACGGCGATTGCCCCGTTTCAGATTGAGGACATCAGCACCCAGGGTTTGCAACGCCTGGAACCCGATACGGTGTTGTCGTATCTGCCTTTGTCGGTAGGCGACCAGCTCAACGAGGCGAGCAGTCAACAAGCACTGCGCGCCTTGTACAACACCGGTCTGTTCGAGAACGTGGTGTTTCTGCGCGAAGGCGGCACCCTGATTGTGCGGGTGGAAGAACGTCCGGCAATTGTCTCCTTTGAGATTGAAGGCAACGACAAAGTTGGCGGCGATGAGCTCGATCAGGCACTCGCTGATGCCGGTCTGACCCCGGGTGAATTGTTTCGTCAGTCCTTGCTGGATCAGGTCAAGCAAGAGATGCAGCGCCAGTATTACGCCAATGGTTTCTACGGCGTGACGGTGGATGCGACAGTCACCGAGCTGGACAACAACCGCGTCAACATCAAAATTGAAGTTGAAGAAGGCAAGCCGGCCAAGATCAAGTCCATCAACATCGTTGGCAATCAGGCGTTTGATGACGAGACCTTGCTTGATGCGTTCGAGTTGTCTCCGTCACAAGCCTGGCGCTTGTTCCAATCAAACGACAATTATTCCAAGCAAAAGCTGCTGGGCGATCTTGAAGGATTGAGTTCCTTTTACATGGACCGTGGCTACCTGCGTTTTGACGTGCCATCGGTGCAGGTTTCGCTGAGCCCGGATAAACGCGACATTTACATCACCATTAACGTCTCCGAAGGCGAGCCGTACCTGGTCGAAGGGATCAAATTTTCGGGTGAATTGATCCTGAGTGAGGACTACCTGCGTCAGCTGGTTCTGGTGCGCGAAGACTCAACCTTCTCGCGGCGTATGGCGACCCAGTCAGCCGAGTACATGGAAGGTTCTCTGGCCAACGTGGGTTACGCCTTTGCCAAAGTGAATCCGATGCCGGAGCTGAGCGAGGACGAGCAGAAAGTCACGGTCAATTTCAATGTGGTGCCGGGCAAACGCACCTATGTGCGTCAGATCACCTTCTCGGGCAACCTCAAAACCAATGATGAGACGCTGCGACGCGAGATGCGTCAGCTCGAAGGCGCGGTGTTCTCTCGCAATCAGGTGGAGCGTTCACGCACACGTATCGCACGTCTGCCGTTCATTCAGGAAGCCACGGTGGACACGGTGCCGGTGCCGGGCACGGATGATATGGTCGATGTGGCGTTCACCGTCGAAGAGCGGCCGCCGGGTTCGGTGCAGTTCGGCGTTGGTTTTTCCGGCTCTCAAGGTTTTCTGGTCAATGGCAGCCTGACCCACACCAACTTCTTGGGGACCGGCAACCGCGTCTCGCTGGAGCTGGAAAATAACCAGATCGCCGACACCATCAGTGTCAGCTGGACCGATCCTTACGCTACGCCGGATGGTATCTCGCGCACCCTGTCCGCCTTCTACCGTAAATCCGAGGGTGTGATTCGTTATTCCTCAGGTTTCGACTCCAACTCCATCGGTAGCTCACTGACCTACGGCATTCCGATCAGCGAGTATTCCAGCTTCCGCCTTGGTCTCGGCCTTGAAGAAACCTCGATCAATACGTTCGCGACCGCCACAGCCGATGAAGTGCTGCGTTTTGTGGCTGAAAATGGCAGCAACTTTACGACCTACGAGTTCCGCACCGGCTTTGCGCGTGACACGCGTAACCGCACAATTTTTGCCACGCGCGGCTCACTCAATCGAATCAATCTGGATCTGGTCCTGCCGGGCAGTGATATCGAGTTCTACAAGGCCTCGTATCAGCTGCAGCATTACCAGCCGATCTTCCGCGGCGTCTTTGCGGAAATCAACGCCAATGTCGGGTACATCGAAAACTACGGCGATACCTCGACGGTGCCGCCATACGAGCACTTCTTTGCCGGCGGCACGGGTACCGTCCGTGGTTTTCGCTCCGGTTCTCTGGGCCCGCGCGATACTCCGTACAACAACGCATTCGGTGGTAAATTGCGCACCACCGTACAGACCAATATCGTGATTCCCACACCGTTGGAGAGCGACAACAAGACCACGCGTCTGTCGTTGTTCTACGATGTGGGTAACGTGTTTGCCGAACCCAGTGATTGGGAATACGACGAGCTGCGCAGTGCAGCCGGCGTGGCATTCGAATGGTTTACGCCATTCCTGGGTTTGCTCGAACTGAGCTACGCCTTCCCGATCGAGACCGATCCGAGCATAGATCGTGAAGACCGCTTCCAGATCAATTTTGGCGGCGGCTTCTAAGCCATTGACACTAAGGGCCGCGCTGACGGCCGTTGCAGACGTATGAGGATAGACATGAAACGCACTTCCCTGATTGGCCTGATGATGACCGCCTGCCTGCTGTTTAGCGGGGCCGCCAGTGCCGATGTGCGCATCGCCGTGATCAATGCGGGCCAGCTGGTGACCAGCTCGCCGCAGTTCAAATCAGCCGAAGAGGCCATGCGCAAAGAGTTTGAAAATCGTGCCAAGAAGCTTGAGAGTGACGTGAAAGCCCTGGCTGCCGATTTTGAAACGTTCAAACGTGACGCCGATATCATGTCGAACACCGAGCGCTCACAGAAAGAGAAAGAATTGACCACGCGACGCATTGATCAGGCTCAAGCTGAGCGTCAGTTCAAGGAAGACTTTGCCACGCGCCGTCAGGAGCTGTTCCAGAACGTGCTCGCTGACATCACCAGCGTGATTGAGAAGGTGGCCAAGGAAGGCAAGTACGACATCGTGCTGCAGGATCCGGTCTACGCCGCTGACAACATTGACCTCACCGAAACGGTGCTCAAACGCCTGCAGAAGGGCAAGTAAGTTTGCCCCACGCGGGGAATCCCGTGGCTATGACCTTGGGTGCTATCGCCGAGCGTTTCGGCTTTGAAGTGCAGGGCGATGCCGATCTACGGATCGAGGGCGTTTGTGCGCTGTCACCCGGGCATCCAGGATGTCTGGCCTATGCCAACAATTCGCGCATGGCCGAGGCCATTGCTGCGTCGGCGGCTGCCGCGGTGATCGTGCCAGCGGCATTGGCCCAGAGCGCTGAACAGGCACTGATCGCGGCCAACCCGCAGCTCGCATTCGCGCAAGTTGCAGGCTTGTTTGCTGCGGATGATCGTCCCGACCCGGGTGTGGACCCCTCGGCGGTTGTCCATCCCGATGCTCAGCTGGGCGCCGATGTGCGTATAGGCGCCAATTGTGTAATCGGTGCGGGTGCGCGGATTGCCTCCGGCTCCTCATTGGGAGCAGGCTGCGTCATCGGTCGCCGCGTGGTGATTGGTGCGGATGCCGATATCGCGACCAACGTGACCATTGCCGATCGCGTTGAGATCGGAGAGCGCGTGTTGATCCTGCCAGGGGCAGTGATTGGTTCACGCGGATTTGGCAACGCGCACGACGGCCAGCGCTGGCATGCGATTCCGCAAATGGGCACGGTGCGTGTCGGCGATGATGTGGAAATCGGTGCCAACACGACCATTGATCGCGGTGCGCTTGGCGATACCGTGATCGAAGACAATGTGCGTATCGACAACCTCTGCCAGATTGCTCACAACGTGCATATCGGCGCGCACACGGCGTTGGCGTCCGGTGTTGGCATTGCCGGTAGCACACGGGTTGGCAGGAACTGTATGCTCGGCGGCCAGGTCGGCCTGAATGGGCATATCCGACTCGTTGATGGTGTGATCGTAAATGGTGGGTCGAAAGTTCTGCAGGATATTGATCAGCCGGGGCAATATGCTTCGGGCACCCCGTTGATGCCGGCCATGGCCTGGCGTCGCTTTATGGCGTTAGTCAACCGATTGGAAACGCGTTTGAAAGCATTGGAGCGAGGACGCCGCACATGACCCAGCCTTCGGAAGCGATTGATTTCGCGGCGATTCAGCGGATGTTGCCGCACCGCTATCCGTTCTTGCTCATTGATCGCGTGTTGAGTTGCGAGCCGGGTGAGAATGTCAGTGCGTTGAAGAACGTGACGGCCAACGAAGAGTTTTTTCAGGGCCACTTTCCTGGCAATCCGGTGATGCCAGGTGTGCTGATGCTGGAAGCGTTGGCGCAAACCTGCGGCATTTTGGCCTCTAAAACGGCCAAAACGGGTGCTGAGGATGGTGTGATCTTACTGTTCGCAGGCGTTGATAAAGCGCGCTTTAAGCGCCAAGTTGTGCCCGGTGACCAACTGATTCTCAACGGGCAGCTGACCAAGCGTAAGCGTGACATTTGGTGCTTTAGCGCTGAGGCTTTGGTTGATGGCCAACTGGCCTGCCGCGCCGAGCTGCTGTGTGCCATTCATACCCCGGCGTGAAGACCGGGAGGGATAACCAGGGGAACCCATGACGCAGATCGATCCGCAGGCTTATGTCGATCCCAAGGCGGAGGTGGCGGATGATGTCCAGATCGGACCATTCACCTTCGTCGGCCCGGGCGTCAAAATTGGTTCAGGGACGCGTATTGCGTCCAACGTCTCGATCAAAGGTCCGACCACGATCGGGCGCAACAATGTCATCCACTCGTTTGGTTCGATAGGCGGCGACCCACAGGATTTGACCTATCGTGGTGAGCCAACACGTCTGGAGATCGGCGACAACAACGTCATCTACGAGTTTGTCACCTTCAATCGCGGCACCCTCAAGCAGGATAGTGTGACCCGCATCGGTAGCCACAACTTCATCATGGCCTATGTTCACGTGGCCCATGATTGCAGCATTGGTAACCACACGGTGCTGGCCAACAACACCACCTTTGCCGGTCATGTGATCGTTGAAGACTATGCGCTGACCGGCGGCATGACCGCTGTGCATCAGTTCTGTCGCTTGGGTTCATATTGCTATGTCGGGCACGGTGGAGCCACGGTGCGCGATGTGCCGCCCTATGTGATGACCAGTGACTACCCGCAGCGCCCGCGCGGCATCAATAAGGTTGGTCTTGAGCGTCAGGGTTTCTCAGCCGAGCAGATCAAGCGGATTCGCGAGGGTTACAAGATTCTGTATCGCTCGGAGCTGAGTCTGGATGATGCCCGCGCACGTTTGGTCGAATACGGTCAGGGTGATCCGGATATTCAGCGTTACATCGACTTCATCGACCGATCTGAACGCAGCATCGTGCGCTGAGCATGCGCGTTGCGATCGTCGCAGGCGAAACCTCGGGGGACCTGCTCGCGGCTGATCTCCTGCGGGCACTCAAAGTCCGTGTTCCTGACCTTGTCGCGGAAGGCGTGACCGGGCCGGCTTTGCGCGCGCAAGGCTGTGACACGCTGGAGGATATGCAGGCGCTCTCGGTGATGGGCATTGCGGAAGTGGTGGGTGAACTGCCGCGCCTGTTGGCGCTGCGCAAACGCTTGCTGCAGCACTGGCGTGAAAATCCGCCCGATGTGTTTATCGGCGTTGATGCGCCGGACTTCAATCTCGGTTTGGAAACGCAGCTGCGCACTCTGGGCGTTCGCACCGTGCACTACGTGAGTCCAACGGTATGGGCTTGGCGACCGCAACGCGTGCACAAGATTGCCCGTGCGGCGGATCTTTTGCTGTGCTTGTTCCCGTTTGAGCCGGCCTGCTACGACGGTATACCGATCAAGGCCGTGTTTGTGGGACATCCCTTCGCCGATCAGGTCAAAGCCGTGGCGGACAAGGCCGCCTGTCGCCAGGCGCTGGGACTGGATCAGGATCGCAAGGTTCTGGCAGTGCTGCCCGGCAGTCGCGGTGGCGAGGTCGGTTTGATGGGGCCGGTGCTGGCCCGCGCCATCGCACGGCTGCGCAGACGCTTGCCCGGCTTGCAATTCATCACCCCTGCGGCGAATGCCAAGGTGCGTGGTTTGTTTGAAATGCATCTGGCCAGTGCCCACCAGCAGGATGCCGTCACGCTTGTCGACGGACGCATGCGTGAGGTCGTGCGCGCTGCGGATGCGGCGATCGTGACATCGGGCACGGCGACGCTGGAAACGATGCTGCTGAATACGCCATTCGTGGTTGCTTACAAAGCCTCACCGGTTACCGAATGGCTATTGCGCGGTTTGGGTATGCTCAAGATCCAGCATGTGGCTTTGCCCAACATCCTTGCCGGGGAAGAAGTGGCGCGCGAATTTCTCCAGGATGATGCGAGCGCCGAGAATCTCAGTGCGGCGGCGACCCAGTTGTTGACACGCCCGCGCTGGGCTGAAGAGCAACGGCGACTTTTCGCTCCTTTGGCAGAGACACTGGATCAACCCAGCGGCGAGATTGCTGCTGCAGCGGTGCTAGAACTTTGCTCTGCGGCGTAGATGAGGCGGGCCGTGGACCACTGGCAGGCCCGGTTGTTGCCGCGGCGGTGGTTTTTCGCGAAGTGCCGCCCGGGCTGAACGATTCCAAGAAGCTCAGTGAGAAGCGTCGTGCGGCATTGGTGCCGGTGATCCAGGAGCACGCTTTGGCATGGTGTATCGCCCAGGCCAGTGCGGCTGAAATTGATCGCCTGAATATCCACCAGGCCACCTTGTTGGCTATGCGTCGCGCCGTTGAAGGCCTTGGGCTGGCTCCGGCGGAGTGCATCATCGATGGCAAGTTTGTGCCGCCCGGATTGGCGTGCCGCGCGCGTGCGCTGGTTGGCGCCGATGCTCAAGTGGCGGAAGTCAGTGCAGCGTCGATCCTTGCCAAGCAGTGGCGGGATGCGGAAATGCTGCGCTGGGACAGGGTTTACCCCGATTTCGGCTTCGCCAAGCACAAGGGTTATCCCACCGCCGAACACGTGGCGGCGCTGCGTCGGGTAGGCCCCTGCGCCATTCATCGTTACTCTTACGCGCCCGTCGCCCAACATAACCTCGCTTTATGAGCGCGTTCGTTCACCTGCGGGTGCACACCGAATATTCCCTGCGTGATAGTACGGTGCGGCTCAAGCCGCTGTTCGCGCGTGCCCGCGAACTCGGTCTGCCAGCCCTGGGGTTGAGCGACGAAGCCAATTTGTTCGCGCTGGTGAAGTTCTACCGTGCTGCGCAGGCGGCGGGAATCAAGCCGATCATCGGCACTGATGTCGAGGTGATCGAAGACGGCCTGCCACCGATACGGTTTGGTTTGTACTGTCAGCATCGCGACGGTTATCGCAATCTCAGCCGTGTGCTGACCCTGGCTCAGTTGAAAGGCCGCGAACAAGGCAGGGCGCGGGTTCAGGGCGAGTGGTTGCGCGAGCACGCCGACGGTTTGATTGCCGTCGCGGTGAGCAGCCAGTCCGGGTTGGCCGAGTTGCTCAGGCAGCAGGATGATGACGCAGCGCGGGCCGCACTTGATCCGTGGCGCGGCGTGTTCGACGACCGGTTGTATGTCGATCTGCAGCGCACCGGGCGCACCGATCAACTGGTTGGGGCCGGGCTGGAGTTGGCGCTGAATCTTGACCTGCCGGTGGTTGCCAGCAACGAGGTGCGCTTTCTCGACAGCGAGGATTTCGCCTCGCACGAGGCGCGTGTGTGTATCCACGATGGTGATCGGCTGGATGATGCGCGACGCGAGCGGCGCTACACCGATCAGCAATACCTGAAGTCCGCGGATGAAATGGCCGAGCTGTTTGCGGACATCCCCAGCGCTTTGAGCAACACCGTCGAGTTGGCGCGGCGCTGCAATCTGGAGCTGGAATTCGGCAACAACGTGTTGCCCGATTTCCCGGTTCCCGAAGGCCATACGGCCGCCAGCTACATTGAGCATGTATCACGCCAGGGGCTGGAGAAGCGGCTCTCGCGTGGTGTGCTGTTCGGCAGTCGCGAAGATTACGAAGCCCGCCTGGTCCGCGAAATCGGCGTGATCAACCAAATGGGCTTTCCTGGCTACTTCCTGATCGTGGCCGATTTCATCCGTTGGTCGCGTGAGAACGATGTGCCGGTGGGGCCTGGGCGCGGGTCCGGTGCCGGTTCGTTGATCGCCTGGGTGCTGGAGATCACCGACCTTGACCCGCTGCAGTTTGACCTGCTGTTCGAGCGTTTTCTCAATCCTGAGCGCGTCTCGATGCCCGACTTCGATGTCGATTTCTGCATCGCCGGACGTGACCGGGTGATCGACTATGTGGCTCACCAGTACGGTCGCGATCACGTCTCTCAGATCATCACCTACGGTTCGATGGCGGCCAAGGCTGTGGTCCGTGATGTGGGGCGTGTGCTCGGTCATGGTTATGGTTATGTCGACCGCATCGCCAAGCTGGTGCCCAATGAACTGGGTATCAGTCTGACTGGAGCCCTGACCGGCCTCGACGACAAGGCCATCGCGGCGGAGTTGGAGCAGGGGCGGAGCGTGCCCGAGTTGATCCGCGCAAGCCGCACCGAGCTGGCCCAGGCCTATCGGGATGAGGAAGAAATCACCGAGCTGATCGACACCGCGCTGAAGCTTGAAGGTCTGGCCCGCAACGCCGGCAAGCATGCTGGCGGCGTGGTAATCGCGCCCGAGCCACTGACCGAATACACCCCACTATACGTCGACCCGGACGGTCATCCGGTGACCCAGTTCGACAAGGATGACGTGGAGTCCGTGGGCCTGGTTAAGTTCGACTTTCTCGGACTCAAGACCCTCACCGTTGTCGACCATGCGACCAAGCTGGTCAACGCCAGCCGCGCGGCCAAGGGTGAGGCGCCGGTGGATATCCGCAATCTGGAACTCGACGATGCGGGCGTCTACGAACTGCTGCAAAGCGGCAAAGTCACCGCCTGTTTCCAGATTGAATCTGCGGGTATGCGGCAATTGGTGCGCAAGCTGCGCCCGGACAATTTTGAGGACATTGTCTCGCTGCTGGCCTTGTTCCGGCCCGGGCCGCTGCAGTCGGGCATGGTTGACGACTTCGTCATGCGCAAACACGGCGAGGCGGAGATCACCTATCCGCACCCGTCGCTGGAGCCGATTCTCAAGCCGACTTACGGTGTCATCCTGTATCAGGAACAGGTGATGCAGATCGCCCAGGTCTTGTCCGGCTACAGTCTTGGCGGCGCTGATCTTTTGCGCCGCGCCATGGGCAAGAAAAAAGCCGAGGTCATGGCCGCCGAGCGCGGCAAGTTTGTCGAGGGCGCGCAAAACAACGGAGTCGATGGACAGCTCGCCGGTGATATTTTCGATTTGATCGAGAAGTTTGCCGGCTACGGTTTTAACAAATCGCACTCCGCGGCTTACGCCTATGTGGCGTACCAGACCGCATGGTTGAAGCAGTATTACGCACCGCATTTCATGTGCGCGGTGATGTGTGCCGATCTTGATAACACCGACAAACTGGTGCCGCTGCTGGAGGATTGCCGCCTGCTGGAAATCCCGGTGGATGGGCCGTGTGTGAACCGTTCCGACTACCGCTTCTCAGTCGTCAATGACCGGCGTATCCGCTACGGCCTGGGCGCGCTCAAAGGCGTAGGCCAGGGGCCGGTGGATGTGATCCTCGAAGCGCGCGATAAAGAAGGGCCGTTCCAGGACATCTTCGAATTCTGTCGCCGCCTGGATCTCAAGCGCATGAACAAACGCGTGCTGGAAGCCTTGATCAAGGCGGGCGCGCTGGATGTGTTCGGTGAGCATCGCGCGGCCTTGCTGGCGGCGTTGCCGCAAGCGATTGCGGCGGCCGAGCAGGATGCCGCGGCGGCCGAAGCCGGGCAGGTCGATTTGTTTGGCGAGGCCGTCCAACAGGCGCAGGAAATTGAAATGCCGGACGTGCCGACCTGGCAGACCCAGGATTTGCTCGTTGCGGAAAAGGAATCTCTGGGTTTGTACTTCACCGTGCATCCGATGGACTTGTACCGGCGTGAATTGGGTCAGCTGATCAGCAACAATTTCGCTGGCATGATCGCCAACGAACCGGCCCAGAGCAACGCGCGCGGCGCCAAGCGCTGGAAACCCAAAGGCCGTGATGTGTTGGCCGTTGGGGTGTTGTGGTCAATGCGTTTTCTCGGTGAGTTTCGCGCCATCCTCAGCTTAGATGACGGCAGCGCCCGAATTAGCGCTATGCTGTCTGGCGAAGACTTGGATTTGAACCGACACCGCTTACGTCGGGAACAGCCCCTGATCATCTGGGGCAAGCTCGCGTATGACGATTATGAGGACGGTTATCGTATCCGTCCCGAAGAGATCCTCGACCTGGATGAGGTGCGCCAACGCTTCGCGATTGGTGTGCAGATTTCGGTCGATGCCGATTTTGACTATGCTGTGCTGCAACCCATACTCAAACAACATAAGGCGACACCCGGTTTGCCGGTGCTGATGCAACTGCGGGCCAACGGTCAGCAGGCGGATTTCAAGCTCGGTCCCGACTGGCGGGTGGATATCAGCGATGCACTTGTCCGCGACCTGGAGGGCGTTTGCGGCAAGCAGCGGGTTCTGATTCGTTATCGACGACCGGATTTTGGCCGGTCTCGATCATCGGAGGGTGAATGAATCTGAATTATCTGGACTTCGAGCAGCCGATTGCTGACCTGGAAGCCAAGATTGAAGAGTTGCGCAACGTTGCGGACGGCAACGCGGTCAATATCAGCGAGGAAATTGCCCGGCTTGAAAAGAAGAGTCAGAGTCTGACCGAGCAAATTTTTTCCAAGCTCACGGCTTGGCAGGTGGCGCAGCTGGCGCGTCATCCGCAGCGGCCTTATACCCTGGATTATGTCGGCCATATTTTTACCGACTTCCAGGAACTCAAAGGTGATCGTCATTACAAAGACGACCCGCCCATGGTGTGTGGTCTTGCCCGCCTGCAAGGGCGTCCGGTGATGGTTATCGGGCAGCAAAAAGGCCGCGACACCAATGAGAAAATCCGCCGCAATTTCGGCATGCCACGGCCGGAGGGTTATCGCAAAGCTTTGCGTCTGATGCAGATGGCGGAGAAGTTCTCTCTGCCGATTCTTACCTTCATCGACACCCCCGGTGCTTATCCGGGGATTGGCGCGGAAGAGCGCAATCAGAGTGAAGCCATCGCGCGCAATCTTTTCGAGATGGCGCGGCTGAAAACGCCGATTATTTGCACGGTGATTGGTGAAGGCGGTTCCGGCGGCGCTTTGGCCATTGGCGTCGGTGATCATGTGGCAATGCTTCAGCACAGCATCTATTCGGTCATCTCGCCAGAAGGTTGCGCGTCGATTCTCTGGAAGAGCGCCGAACACGCCAAAACGGCGGCAGAAGTGATGGGGCTGACCGCGCCGCGCTTGCATGAGTTGGGCTTGATTGATGAGGTGATTGGCGAGCCGCTAGGCGGCGCGCATCGTGATCCGGTGATTCAGGCAAAGGCTGTGTCGGAGATGCTCGTACGGACTCTGGATCAGCTCGGTCGCTACTCGATCAGCGAATTGATCGCGCGACGGGAAAAGCGTTATGCCGGCTACGGGAAGTTCCGCGAAGCCTGAGGGCGTGATGGGCGCCGCGCTGGCGGCGCTCGATTCCCAAGCTCGCTATCGCGTTGCCTTGAGCGGCGGACGCGATTCCTGCGTGTTGCTGCACGCGTTGCTGCGTCATCGGCCCGAGTTGAAGCTGGAGGTGGTTCATGTGAACCATGGCATCCACCCCGATGCCGATCTGTGGGCTCAGCATTGCCGGCGCTTTTGTGAGGGTTTGGAGCTCGCACTGACTGTGCGTGAAGTCGCGGAACCGCCTCCTCAAAGCAATCTTGAAGCCTGGGCCCGTCGCCAGCGCTATGAATTGCTGGCGGACGACTTGCAGCCGGATCAGATTGTGTTGACGGCTCATCACCGGGCCGATCAGGCTGAGACGCTGCTGTTGAACCTGCTGCGCGGCAGTGGCGCGGATGGTCTGGCGGGCATGCCCGCGGTTCGACCGTTGGGCGCGGGGCGTTTACAACGCCCGCTACTGGACGTGGATGCGACCGATATTGCGAACTACGCGGACGGCAACAACATCCACTTCGTGGAAGATCCGTCCAATGCATCACGCGCCTATGACCGCAACTTCCTGCGTCACGAGATTCTTCCGAAGCTCAGCGCGCGGTTTCCGCAGGCCACGCGCAACATCGCGCGCAGTGCGCAACTTTTGGCCGCTGAGCGTGCGGCATCGCCTAAACAGCACAGTCGCCCGCTATCCTTGATCGAACTTCGGACACAGCCTGTTGCCGATCGCAATCGCTGCTTGCGCGATTGGTTGCGCGCGCAGGGCTTTGTGCCGCCGCGTTACCGCATGTGGGATGAACTGTGGCGTCAGTTGTTGACGTCGGAAGATGATGCTCAGCCGGTGGTGGCGTGGCCTGGCGTGGAATTGCGTCGTTACCGCAATCACGTGTTTGCGATGGCCCCGCTGGGAGACGCGCCAGTTGTGGATTGGTCTGTGGCCGCGTCAGGGCAGTGTGCCTGGCCAGCTGGCGGGCAGGTGCGCTGGGCGGTTGAGACAGACCAACCGGTTCGACTGGCGACAGCGGCAGGCGGTGAAACGCTGCGCCTGGGAGGTATGAGCCGACGTCTGAAGAATCTGTTTCAGGATGCTGGTGTGCCACCCTGGCAGCGAGCCCGGGAACCCCTGTTGTGGGTTGGCCGTGAGCTGCTTGCGGTGGGAAATCGCTGGCGCCGCGACGGCGGGCCTGAGTTCGAATGGTTGTGGAGTGCTCAAGAAAGCCAATAAAAACAAATAAAAACAATAATATAAGGATTTTTCATGAGGGCATGGGTGAGCGACAAACAATTGTCCGATGACAAGCCCATCAGCTAAAATACGGGGGAATTTTCGGAGCCCCCATGAATCACCAATCTGACACGCGTTTCGTTTTTGTCACCGGGGGCGTGGTGTCTTCGCTGGGCAAGGGTATTGCGGCAGCATCGCTTGCCGCGTTGCTTGAGTCGCGCAAGTTGCGCGTTGCCATGATCAAGCTGGACCCTTACCTCAACGTGGATGCGGGCACCATGAGTCCGTTCCAGCATGGTGAGGTTTACGTCACCCAGGATGGCGCGGAAACCGACCTCGATCTTGGTCACTACGAACGTTTCCTGCGCAACAAAACCAGCCGTCACAGCAATTTTACGACCGGTCAGATTTACTCCAATGTGCTCGAAAAAGAGCGGCGCGGAGATTATCTGGGCGGTACGGTGCAGGTTATTCCGCACATCACCGATGAGATCAAGCGCTGCATATTGCAGGGTGGTGAAGGCGCCGACATCTGCATGGTGGAAATTGGTGGCACCGTGGGTGACATCGAGAGCCTGCCGTTCTTGGAGGCCATTCGTCAGTTTGGTGTCGAGTACGGCCCGGAACGCTCCATGTTTGTTCACCTGACCCTGGTGCCGTACATCGGTTCCTCGGGTGAGATGAAGACCAAGCCGACCCAGCACTCGGTCAAGGAGCTGCGCAGTATCGGCATTCAGCCGGACGTGTTGATTTGTCGCAGCGACCGCGAGATGCCGGCCAATGAACGTCGCAAGATTGCGCTGTTCTGCAATGTGCGTGAGCAGGCGGTCATATCCGCCACCGATGTGAAAGACATCTACACGATCCCGACCCATTACTACGAGCAGGGCTTGGATGAGTTGGTGGTCAAGCGCTTCGGTCTGGATGCACCGGAGGCTGACCTGTCGGAATGGGCGCACGTCATCGATGCGGCGGAACGCCAGGATGCCGAGGTCAAGGTCGCCATGGTCGGCAAATACGTCGATCTGGCTGATGCCTACAAATCGGTCAATGAGGCGTTGCATCACGCTGGCATTCACACCAACACCCGGGTGCGGATCAATTACGTCGATTCCGAGCGATTGGAAGCGGAAGGGATTGATCAGCTGGCCAGCGCCGACGCCATTCTCGTACCAGGCGGATTTGGTGAGCGCGGTGTCGAGGGCAAAATCGCTGCAGTGCGCTATGCACGAGAAAATGGCGTGCCGTACTTGGGCATTTGTCTGGGGATGCAGATTGCGGCGATCGAGTTCGCCCGTGATGTGGCTGGCCTTGAAGGTGCTCACAGCACAGAGTTCAACGTTGATACGCCGCATCCTGTGATTGGACTGGTCACCGAATGGCACAACCCGGATGGCACGGTTGAGCTCCGCAGTGCGCAGGACCGTAAGGGCGGCACGATGCGCCTGGGCGCACAGACCTGCCACCTCCACCCGCAGAGCCGTGTTCGTGCTTTGTACGGCAGCGATGAGATCGTCGAACGCCATCGCCATCGTTACGAGTTCAACAACGCGTACCGTGAGGTTTTGGCCAGCAAAGGCATGTTGTTCGCGGGTGAGCAACGTGACGACCATCTGGTCGAAATCATTGAGTTGCCGGACCATCCCTGGTTTGTGGGGTGCCAGTTCCACCCCGAGTTCACGTCCACACCGCGCGACGGGCATCCGTTGTTCCGTGGCTTCATTGCCGCAGCGCGCGAACGTAAGCTCGATCAGCAGGCGGCGGCGTAAACCATGGGCAAGATCGCAGGTTATGATGTTGGGCTGAACCAGCCGCTGTTGTTGCTGGCCGGGCCGGACACCTTGGAGAATCTGGACATGGTGCTCGAGGTTGCCGGGCATCTTAAGGAGATCACCGCCAAACTGGGTATCTCCTATGTATTCAAGGGCAGTTTCGACAAGGCCAACCGCAGTTCGCACAAGAGCTATCGCGGACCAGGCATCAGCGAAGGCCTGAACATGTTGGCTGAGGTTCAACGTCAGATTGGCGTGCCAGTGATCACCGATGTGCACGAAGACACTCCGATCGAGGAAGTGGCGGCGGTGGCGGATGTGATTCAGACGCCGGCATTTTTGTGTCGTCAAACCAATTTCATGCAGCGTGTGGCTTTGGCAGGCAAGCCCGTCAACGTGAAAAAAGGTCAGTTCATGTCGCCCTGGGAAATGGGCAATGTGGTGGCCAAGATGCGCGAGGTCGCACCGCAAACGCCAGTTATGTTGTGCGAACGTGGCTTTTCCTTCGGTTACAACAATCTGGTCTCCGATATGCGCGGCTTGGCCGCGATGCGAGAAACCGGCTGCCCGGTGATCTTCGATTGCACGCATTCTGTGCAGCTTCCGGGCGGGCAGGGCAACGCCTCCGGTGGCCAACGTGAATACATACCGGTTTTGGCCCGCGCGGCGATTGGTGCCGGGGTGTCAGGCTTGTTCATGGAAACCCATCCCAAGCCCGATGAAGCGCTATGCGATGGCCCGAATTCGTGGCCGTTGGCCTTGGCTGAGCCGCTGCTGACACAGCTGGCCGCCGTGCACCAGGCGGTGCAAGCTGCGCCGCTGGCAGAAGATTTACTCTGATTTTTAACTGTTCGCCCGACGCCGTATGCGTTGCGGTGCAATCCAACTGCGGAGTGCCGGCGTCTGTGCCGGGGGCTCCGGTTAGAGCTTGAGTGGGAGTCATCGAATGAGCCGTATTGCCAAAGTACACGGACGCGAAGTTATCGATTCGCGTGGAAACCCGACGGTCGAAGCGGAAATTACCCTGGAAGACGGCAGCTTTGGGCGTGCTCTTGTTCCCTCGGGTGCGTCCACGGGGGCGCGCGAAGCGGTGGAGTTGCGTGATGGCGATGCGGCACGCTACATGGGCAAGGGCGTCAGCAAAGCCGTCGCCAATGTGAATGGTGAAATCGCCAAAGCGGTCAGCGGCAAGGATGCGCTGGACCAAGCGGATGTCGATCAGACCATGATCGATCTGGATGGCAGCGACAACAAATCGCGTTTGGGCGCGAACGCCATTTTGGCGGTTTCACTGGCCACGGCGCAGGCTGCCGCCGTCTCGCGCAAACTGCCCTTGTTCCGTCACCTTGGTGGCGATGCAGCCAACACCCTGCCGGTGCCGATGATGAACGTCATCAATGGTGGCGCGCATGCCGACAACAACGTCGATATTCAGGAATTCATGATCTTGCCGGTCGGTGTGGATCGGTTTTCCGAATCCCTGCGCGTGGGTACCGAAATCTTCCATCACCTGAAGAAGGTACTGAACAAGCGCGGACTCAACACTGCGGTGGGCGACGAAGGGGGCTTCGCGCCGAATCTGCCGTCTAACGCCGCGGCGGTGGAAACGCTGGCCGAGGCTGTGGAAGCTGCCGGTTACAGTCTGGGCAAAGATGTGCTGCTGGGCCTGGATGTGGCCAGCAGTGAGTTCTACAAAGATGGCATCTACACGTTGGCGTCGGAAAATCGCCGGTTCAATAGCGCGGAGTTCTGCGATTACCTGGCGGAGTTGGTGGGGCAATTCCCGATCATCACCATCGAAGACGGCATGGCTGAGGACGATTGGGCCGGATGGAAGTTGCTCACCGAGCGCTTGGGTGGCAGCACGCAATTGGTGGGTGATGATCTGTTCGTGACCAACCCGGCGATTCTGGCCGAGGGTATTGAGAAGGGCGTGGCCAACTCCATCCTGATCAAAGTCAACCAGATCGGCACCTTGACCGAAACCCTGCAGGCCATCGCGATGGCGGATAAGGCTGGGTATTCGGCGGTAGTCTCGCATCGCAGCGGTGAAACCGAAGATGCGACCATTGCGGATCTGGCTGTTGCGACCACCGCGACGCAGATCAAGACGGGTTCCCTGTGCCGTTCCGATCGCATTGCCAAGTACAACCAGTTGCTGCGGATCGAAGAAGCACTCGGCGATGCCGCGCGCTACCCGGGGCTGTCGGCTTTCCCGGTGAAAGCCTGAAATCCCCGATTTCGCGGCCTTTTGCTAAACTGCGACCATGCCGCGTTGGACCTGGGTAATTATCGGGGCAGGGATACTCTACCTGCAGTACCGGCTCTGGATAGGGCCGGGCGGCTGGCTTGACGCTGCTGATCTGACAGCACAGGTCGAAGCGGCAGCGGAGCACAACGCTCAATTGCGTGAGCGCAATGAGATTCTGGAAGCGGAAATCGTGCGTCTGGAAACCGATCCTGACGCGATCGAGTATCACGCGCGGGCCGATCTCGGCATGATTCGCCCTGGCGAAACCTTCTATCTGATCGTCCACTGATGTCTCCCGCTTTGTGGGCCGTTGTGCCGGCCGCCGGTGTGGGGCGTCGCCTTCCTGGTGATGTGCCCAAGCAATACCGCGCGCTGCACGGGCGCTGTGTGCTGGATCATTGTCTGCAACGGCTGTTGGCGATGCCTGCTGTGAGTGGCGTGATGCTCGCGCTGGCGGCGGACGATGCTCACTGGCCTGATTGCGTGCACGCGGCGGATGAGCGGGTCAAGGTCTGTGTCGGTGGGTCCGAACGCGCGGATTCGGTTCTGGCGGGACTCAACGCGTTGCTCAGTTTGCCCAATCCGCCGGATCCTCGGTCCGGCGTGTTGGTTCATGACGCCGCGCGAGCGTTGTTGCCTGTGGACGCCTTGTCTCGTTTGCTGGCGGCACCACCGGGCGAGCATGGCGCACTGCTGGCATTGCCGGCTCAGGACACGCTCAAACGCAGTGTGGATGGATCGATCGTTAGCGAAACCGTTGATCGCGGCACGATCTGGCTGGCACAAACCCCGCAGTATTTTGAGCTGGCGCGTTTGCACGCGGCGCTGGAGAGTGCGCTGCAGCAGGGCTTGAGCATCACCGACGAGGCCTCGTGCATGGAGTTGGCGGGTTACACCCCGCGCCTTGTCGTGGGTGATGCACTCAATTTCAAAATCACCACGCCGTCGGACTTGCGCCTGGCCGAGGCTTTGCTGGAGCACGCATGAGAGTTGGAATGGGATTTGACGTTCACCGCTTCGGAACTGGCGATTACGTCATGCTGGGCGGGGTGAAAGTGCCCCACGATAAGGGCGTTATTGCGCATTCCGACGGCGATGTGTTGTTGCACGCGCTGTGCGATGCGCTGCTCGGCGCTGCGGGTTTGGGTGATATTGGCCAACATTTCCCTGACACCGATTCCAGTTATGCGGGCGCGGACAGCCGCGAGTTGCTCAAAACCGTTTTGGCCCGCGTAACCGAGGCCGGCTGGCGGGTGGAAAACTGTGATCTGTGTTTGATCAGTGAGCGGCCGAAGTTGGCGCCACATCGCGATGCGATTCGCGACACCATTGCCGGACTTTTGGGTATCCAGCGCGACGCGGTCAATCTGAAAGCGACAACCACGGAAAAGCTCGGTTATACAGGGCGTGGCGAAGGTTTGGCGGCGCAGGCTGTGGCCTTGCTGGAACGGATCTGAACTGAGCCCTAGCGACGGCGCAGCAGCACCAGGGTCGCCCCGTGACCGCCGGCCCAGGTTGGGGCCGAGCAATAGGCCAATACATCTTCGTTTTGACGCAAGCTGATTTCCACCCGGTGTTTGAGCACGGGTAGACCGCGCGGCGAATGCAGGCCTTTACCATGAATGATTTTCACGCAGCGCCATTGACGCAGTTGCGCGGTGGCGAGGAAACTTTGCGTGGCGCGATGGGCCTCATCGCGACGCAAACCGTGTACGTCCAGGGTCGATTGGATCGCGAATTGCCCGCGGCGCAATTTGCGCAAGGTCGCACGCGGCAGGCTGCCTCGGCGAAATTCCTGTTCATCGCCGGTGTTGAAATCCTCGGCTTCAAAAGCGCCATGCATGGCTTCGTGCATGATCTGCGCATGCTCACGCTGACGCCGCTGCAGTTGTCCTTGGGTCAGATCTTGAGGCAGTGGCAGCGGCGCACGCTGTTTTGAATCCAGCGGTTTGACCTGTTCGAGCTCGGCGCGCCACACCGACAGTTCGTCACTGTCATCGTCCTCGTGGCGAAACCCATCGTGCCGCTTCATCGCGCTTTCTCCTGGCTCCCGTTGGGCCTAGCTTCGATCAACTGCTAATATTCGCGCCGCTTATGCGCATACTTCTCTCTAACGATGATGGCATACACGCGCCGGGATTGCGTGCGCTCGCGCGTGCTCTCGAATCGCTCGGGCAGCTGACCGTGGTCGCGCCTGACCGAAATCGCAGTGGTGCCAGTAACTCTCTGACGCTAGGTCGCCCGCTGCGTATCAATGAAATGCAGCCGGGTTGGTACTCCGTGGATGGCACGCCCACCGATTGCGTGCATCTCGCGATCACCGGTCTGCTCGACCATCGTCCCGATATTGTGGTGTCAGGTATCAATGCCGGTGCCAATCTGGGTGACGACACGCTGTACTCCGGCACGGTCGCCGCGGCCATGGAAGGGCGCTTCATGGGACTGCCCTCGATCGCCGTGTCCAATGTGGCTTATCAACCCAAGCACTATGATGCGGCGGCGCAGGTGGTGGTGCGCATGCTTGCGGATTTGCCGACCCACCCTTTGCCGCCCGGCAGTATTCTCAACATCAATGTGCCCGATTTGCCGTACGAGCAGTTGCAGGGCATTGATGTGACGCGCCTGGGTTATCGGCATATTGCCGAGGACGTGGTGCGTGACCAGGACCCGCGCGGACGACCGATTTACTGGATCGGACCTGCGGGCAGTGAGCAGGATGCCGGTCCCGGCACAGACTTTTATGCGATCAATCAAAACAAGGTTGCCGTGACGCCCTTGCAGATTGACCTGACCAACCATCACGCATTGTCAGGCCTGAAGGGTTGGGTTCCCGATCTGTGAGTGGTGAGGGTGGCAAGCGCCGGGGGCTGACGCCGGAGTTTTATCGCGCCAAGCTGATCGAACGTCTGGCTGCCAAGGGCATTCACGACGAGCGTGTACTTGAGGCCATGGGGCGGGTGCCGCGCCATGCGTTTGTCGATGCGGCGTGGGATTTGCGCAAATCGTACGAAGACACCGCGCTGCCGATCGGCCGCGCACAGACGATCTCGCAGCCTTTCGTGGTCGCGCTGATGACCCAAGCGCTTCTTGAGGGGCGCGAGGCGCGTCATGTGCTGGAGGTGGGGACCGGATGTGGCTATCAGACCGCGGTTCTCGCTGAGCTTGTGGATCGTGTGTACTCGGTTGAGCGCATTCGCTCCCTCAATCAGTCAGCAGAACGACGTTTACGCGGCCTGAACTACATGCGCGTCTATCTGAACCATGGCGATGGTCACGAGGGATGGGCCCAGCAAGCGCCGTTCGATGGCATCATCGTCACCGCGGCGGCGGCGCACGTGCCTGAAGCTTTGCTCACCCAGCTGGCTCCTGGTGGACGTCTGGTGATTCCAGTGGGCGGTTCGGATGGCCAGCAGCTTTGCCGCTTTACCCTCAAGCCGGATGGTGGACTCAGCCGCGAGATTCTCGCCGGTGTGAGTTTTGTGCCGATGCTGGCGGAAAAAATCGACTAACTTCTGGCGGAGCCAACAACACCATGTGGTTGAAACTGTACGACTGGGTGCTGCGCCTGTCTGCGCATCGACGTGCGCCGGCCTGGCTGGCTGGCCTGTCCATCGCCGAATCATCGTTCTTTCCGGTGCCGGTCGATGTCATGCTCGCGCCAATGGTGATGGCGCGGCCGGAGCGCGCTGTTCCGCTCGCTGCGCTGACCACGATTTGCTCGGTGATCGGTGGGGTCATCGGATTCTTTATCGGGCTTTGGCTGCTTGACGCGGCTATGCCACTGATTGTTGATCTGGGTTATCTGCCAGCTTACGAAACTGCGCGTGCGTGGTTCGAGCAGTGGGGCTTCTGGGCGGTTTTCCTGGCCGGCTTTACGCCGATTCCATACAAGGTCTTCACCATTGCAGCCGGTGCGGGAGGCATGTTCTTGCCCCTGTTCGTTGCTGCCAGTTTGGTTGGTCGAGGCGGTCGCTTTTTCTTGGTTGCCTTGCTCGTGCGCTGGGGTGGCCCCAAGATAGAGCCTCATCTGAAGCGCTATATGGACCAGATCGCGTGGAGCACCCTCGCCATACTCGTGCTTGGCCTGCTGGCTTACCGTTACTGGTAGCGATCTGCATTGGCCTGCTGACTGCCTGTTCCAGCAACTGGGTGCGCTGGGAAGAGCGCGATCTGACCTATCAGGTCAAGCCTGGCGATACGCTTTATGGCGTGGCTTTCCAACATCAGCTCGATCACCGTGATCTGGCTTGGTGGAATGGCATTGGTCGTGACGGCAAGCTTTATCCAGGGCAGATTTTGCGCCTCGATCCGCCGCTGCCGGGCGAGCTGCGCCAACCTCATGTGCCCCGTTATGGCGGCACGGGTTCTCCGGGGCGACCGCCCAACGACAGCGTCGCCAGCCGCCCAGCCACACCGCGCCCTCAGCCACCGCCACAACCGCGCGCGACACCGCGTCCGGCCAGTGCGCCGGTGGTCGGTCCCAATCGCTGGCGATGGCCCATCAAAGGTCCAATTGTCGCGCGCTTTGCCCCGGCGCAAGGTCGTAAAGGTATCGATATCGGCGGCAAGGCCGGCGATAGCATTTCCGCGGCCGCTGACGGCAAGGTGGTGTATGCCGGTGGTGCACTCAAGGGCTACGGTGAACTGGTGATTATCAAGCACGGCGAGGATTACCTGACCGCCTACGGCCACAACGCCAAGCTGCTGGTGCAGGAAGGACAGCAGATCAAGGCAGGGCAGGCCATTGCCACCATGGGCTTGGGGCCGCAGAACCGACCGTTGGTGCACTTCGAAATTCGCCGTTTGGGCCAGCCGGTCGATCCTGAGCCCTTGTTGCCGTAGTGCGGCGACTGCGTCTGCGCGGCACGCGAATTCTGAAGCTGCCACGCGATGCATCATTCAGGCGCGCTCACGGCGTGGGCGCACACTGGGCCTAGGTTGCGTGCTGCCAGCGCTGACCACGAATCACGCGACCCTAGCCGCGAGCGCCCCCGCAAGATAAAATCCGGCCCCTTTGCCCACGATTGCTGCAATGCAAGACAAATTCCAACGCATCGAGCGCTTACCGCCCTATACCTTCAACGTCGTCGGCGATTTGAAGAAGGCGGCACGAGCGCGTGGCGAGGATATTGTCGATATGAGCATGGGCAATCCGGACCAACCAACGCCGCAGCATATCGTCGACAAATTGGTTGAGACCGCGCAGCGTGGCGATACCCACCGCTATTCGGTGAGCCGCGGGATTCCGAGGCTGCGCAAGGCCATCTGCGACTGGTATAAGCGCAAATACGATGTCGATCTGGACCCTGAGTCTGAAGCCATCGTCACCATCGGTTCCAAGGAAGGTCTGGCTCATCTGGCGCTGGCCACCTTGGGGCCGGGCGATGTGGTGCTGGTGCCCAATCCGGCGTACCCGATCCATCCGTATGGCGTGGTTATCGCCGGCGCCGATGTACGCCATGTGAAGATGGTGCCGGGTGGCGATTTCTTCCACGAGCTGGAAAACGCGATTCGCGAGTCGTGGCCGGCACCGAAGATGATGCTGCTCAACTTCCCGTCCAACCCGACTGCGGATTGCGTCGACCTGGCGTTTTTTGAACGGGTGGTTGAGGTCGCCAAGGAATATGGTCTGTGGATCGTCCAGGACTTGGCGTATGCGGAGTTGTGCTTTGACGGTTACAAAGCGCCGTCGATACTGCAGGTGCCCGGCGCCAAGGATGTGGCGGTCGAGTCGTATTCGCTGTCCAAGACCTACAACATGCCGGGTTGGCGTGTGGGCTTTATGTGCGGCAATCCGACCATCATCGCTGCGCTGGGTCGTATCAAGTCGTACCTGGATTACGGCACTTTTACGCCGATTCAAGTGGCCTCCATTGCCGCTTTGAATGGTCCGCAGGACTGCGTGACCGAGATCTGCAATATGTACGAGAAGCGTCGTGACGTGCTGTGTGATGGCATGAACGCGATGGGTTGGCAGGTCACCAAGCCCAAGGCGACGATGTTCGTCTGGGCACCGATTCCGGAACCGTTCAAGGCGGAGGGTTCGCTGGAATTTTCCAAGCGCCTGCTGGCGGAAGCCAAGGTTGCTGTTTCGCCCGGCGTGGGTTTCGGGCACCACGGCGATGACTATGTGCGCATCGCGCTGATCGAGAATGAACACCGCACGCGGCAGGCTCTTCGGGGCATGCGGCGGATGATGGAACGAGCGGGATAAGGGATTCAATGAGTTTGAAAATCGGCCTGCTGGGCCTGGGAACTGTGGGCGCGGGCACGGTCAAGGTGCTGCGCGACAATATCGACGACATCACAAGCCGAGCGGGTCGTCCTATCGACATCGTGCGCGCCGCGGTGCGTGACCCGGCCTTGCCGCGCGATTGCGATCTGAGCGGCATTGAGGTGGACACTGATGCCGACGCCCTGGTCGCCGATCCGCGCATTGATGTGGTCGTCGAGTTGATGGGTGGCATCGGTCGCGCACGCGAGTTGGTTTTGGCGGCTCTGGCCAATGGCAAATCCGTGGTCACCGCCAACAAAGCTCTGATTGCCGAGCACGGCAAGGAAATATTCGAGTACGCACAACAACATGGGCAGGTGGTCGCTTTTGAAGCGGCGGTCGCAGGCGGGATTCCGATCATCAAAGCGCTGCGCGAAGGCCTGGTTGGCAACCGCATCGACGAGATCGCCGGCATCATCAACGGCACCACCAATTTCATCTTGAGTCGCATGGAAGCCGATGGCGCTGACTTCGCCGAAGTCTTGGCGGAAGCGCAAGCCAAAGGCTATGCCGAAGCCGATCCGACCTTCGATGTGGAAGGGATTGATGCCGGGCACAAGCTGGCCATTCTGGCCACCCTGGCTTTCGATATTCCCTTGGCGACGGATCAGCTGCACACCATTGGCGTGGGCAAGGTCAGCTTGGAAGACATCACCTACGCTCGTGATTTGGGCTATCGCATCAAGCATCTCGCCGTGGCGCGACGCAGCGATGCCGGTGTCGAATTGCGCGTAGAGCCGACGCTTGTGCCCAAAGGCGCTTTTGTGGCCAAGGTGGATGGGGTTATGAACGGGGTATCTATCAGCGGCAACGCGGTGGGTACCACGGGCTTTTACGGCCCTGGCGCTGGCGCGCTGGCAACCGCATCTGCGGTGGTCGCTGACATCGTCGACGTCGCCCGGGGACATGCCGTTGCGCCTCCTGCAATGGCGCGTGAAGTCACGTTCGTGCCGCAATCCGAGGTGGTCAGCGCACACTACCTGCGTATGCGGGTTACCGATCAGTCTGGCGTGATGAAAACCATCAGCGGGATTCTGGCGGGGTTGGATATCAGTATCGAAGCCATGGTGCAGAAGGAATCGACGCACGGGCAGGCGGAAGTTGTGTTGATCACGCATGAGGTCAGCACCGGTGCGATCAAGCAAGCGATGGACGAACTGGAAGCCTGTGACGCAGTACACGGCAGCATCGTGCAGATGCGCCTGGAGCATTTGAGCGAATGAACAGAGTAATGAACGGCAATACCCTCTACACCGGACTGGTTGATCGTTATCGCGATCGTCTGCCGGTCGCGCCCGGTGCTGAAGCGATCAGTTTGGGTGAGGGGGCGACGCCTCTGATTAAGTTGCGCAATATCCCGGGGGATGTGGGCTTTACCGGCGAAATCTACGTCAAATACGAAGGTTTGAATCCGACCGGCTCGTTTAAAGATCGCGGCATGACCATGGCGGTGACGCAAGCGCATGCCGAGGGCAGCAAAGCGATCATTTGTGCATCCACGGGCAATACATCCGCTGCGGCGGCCGCCTATGCGGCGCGCGCGGGTATGACCGCGTTCGTGCTGATTCCCGAAGGCAAGATTGCGATGGGCAAGTTTTCCCAGACCGCAATCCACGGTTGTTCGGTGATCCAGATTCGAGGGAATTTCGATGACGGTATGCAGCTGGTCAAAGAGGTGGCTGAAACCCTGCCGGTGACGGTGGTGAACTCGGTCAATCCGTATCGCTTGCAGGGCCAGAAAACCGCGTCTTTCGAGATTGTCGAGGCGCTGGGTGATGCGCCCGACTATCACTGCCTGCCGGTCGGTAATGCGGGCAATATCTCGGCGTACTGGATGGGCTACCGGGAAATGGCGACGCCGCGCGCCGGGGAAACCCCGATCGCACCGGCCAGCTTCAGCTATCTTCGTGAAGCGGTGACCGACAATCTGCCCGTGATGTGCGGGTTTCAGGCTGCCGGTGCCGCGCCGTTCATCGCAGGTGCGCCGGTGAAGAATCCGGAAACCGTGGCAACGGCCATTCGCATTGGCAATCCGCAGAGCTGGGCTCATGCGGAAACTGCAGTGCGCGAATCGGGTGGTCACTTCGACGCGATTGAGGATGTCGACATTCTGGCCGCGCAGAAGCTTTTGGCGGAGCGCGAAGGGGTGTTTTGTGAGCCCGCCTCGGCCAGCTCTTTGGCCGGTGCGTTGCGCGACATCGCCAGCGGTAAGATCAAGCCCGGAAGTCGCATTGTGTGCACGCTGACTGGCCATGGTTTGAAGGACCCGGATGTCGCGATCAAGCAAGCCACCGCTGAGCCGGTCACTGTCGATGCCACGCGGCAGGCAGTGGAAGACGCCCTGGTTCAGGGGCTTTAAGCCGCAATCATGACGGCACTGGCCAGCCGAGTGCTGAGCCGGCGCAGTGCCAAGGCGCCGCCGCTCGACAGCGTTGCGCACCCGGTTTTGCGTCGGGTGCTCAGTCATCGCGGTTTGCGTGAGGAGGAGAGTGATCTCGGTCTTGCCGGGCTGCTCTCATGGCGCGATCTCAAGGGCATCGATGACGCGGCAAGCTGCATTGCTGAAGCCCTGACCCACAATCAGCGAATACTGATAGTCGGCGATTACGATGCCGACGGGGCAACGGGTACGGCATTGGCCATCTCGGTGTTACGCGAGATGGGCGCCTCTCAGGTCGACTATCTGGTGCCGGATCGGGTCAAGCTGGGCTATGGCCTGTCGCCTGCATTGGCAAAGATGGCGTTGACGCACGCGCCCGACGTGGTTGTCACGGTGGACAATGGCATCAGCAGTGTCGAGGGGGTTGCTCATCTGCGCGACAACGCCGTGGTCGTGGTGGTCACTGATCATCATTTGCCGGGTGAGTCACTGCCCGCCGCCAACGCGATCGTGAACCCGAATCAACCCGGCTGCGACTTTGCCTCCAAAGCGCTGGCTGGCGTCGGCGTCATGTTCTACGTGCTCGCAGCTTTGCGCCACGCCTTGCAAGAGCGCGGTTACTTTGAGCAGCAAGGCATCGCTGCGCCAAATTTGGCCAATCACCTGGATCTGGTGGCCTTGGGAACGGTTGCTGATCTGGTGGTTCTTGATAGCAACAACAGGCGCTTGGTTGAGCAGGGGCTGGCGCGTATGAGGGCCGGTCGCGCGCGCCCGGGGCTGGCTGCGCTGATCGAGGTTTCCGGGCGCAAAGCGCTCGATCTGCAAGCCACAGATCTGGGTTTTGCATTGGGCCCACGGATCAATGCCGCTGGGCGTTTGGAGCACATGAATCAGGGGATCGCCTGTTTGCTGGCCGAATCTCTGACACAGGCACGCCCGCTGGCTCAGCAGCTCGACCAGATCAATCAGCAGCGCCGGGCAATGCAGGCCGATATGCAGGACACAGCGATCGCGCAGGTTGAGATTGATGCGAGTGATGCCTGCGCTTTGTGTCTGCACGAGGCCAGCTGGCATGAGGGCGTGGTGGGTCTTATCGCTTCGCAGGTCAAAGAGCGTTACCACCGTCCGGTGATTGCCTTTGCCGACGCGGCTGATGGGCAGCTCAAAGGCTCAGGGCGCTCGATCTCGGGTTTTCATCTGCGCGATGCGTTGGCCTTGTTGGATGCCCGTCATCCGGGACTCATCGAGAAGTTCGGTGGTCACGCGATGGCGGCAGGATTGAGCATCCGCAAATCTGATCTGGACGCCTTTTCCCAAGCCTTCCTGGCCGTGTGTGAGGACATGCTCGAGCCGGCTTTGCTGCAAGCGATGTGGCTGAGTGATGGTGAGCTGGACGAACAAAGTCTGAACCTGGAGACCGTGCTGGCGCTGCGCGGTGCAGGGCCGTGGGGGCAGGGCTTTGAAGACCCGGTGTTCGACAACGAGTTCGAGGTCCGTCATCAGCGCGTGGTCGGCAGTGGACATTTGAAACTGCGCTTGGCCTTGCCAGACAGCACTCAGACTTGGGATGCGATCGCCTTTGGGGTCGACGAGCGGCTTGAGGCAGCGCGGGTACGGCTGGTCTACCAACTCGACATCAACGACTATTTTGATCCGCCCAGCGTGCAGTTGATTGTTCGCGGGCAGACAGACTCCTAGCTGGCGTTAGTCACTCAGCGGCAGCGTTTCTTTTTCTTCGTTGAGGTGCTTGAGGATCAGTTCGAGGCGATCTCCGAGGATCTTCTCCAGCGCGCGCTCCATGGCGCGGGCCACTTCGGGTTGCACCGCCATGTCGACCAACGGACGCAGACGCCAGATCACATCGGCCAGCTTGGAGACGTCTTCCTTGGGCGGCAGTGTGTCTTTCCAGTGGCGATCGAACACATATTCTGCGACCAGTTGCACCAGCAGTTCAGCCACCAGTTCAACGTTGTTGCGCAGGCGTCCGATGATGTCGAACAGCTTGCTGGTTGGAATACCGATGGCGCTGAGTTCCTCGCCAGCTTGCAGCAGGCGCGGGCTGGTGATGCGATAGCGGTTGCGGCCTTCGGGAATCAACAAGCCCAGGTCGGTGGCCTGTTTGATCAGGCTGGGTGAAAACGTTTTGAAGCGGGCGGTGAGTTCAGCCAGCGTCGCGTAGTCGGGAATCTCTTCCACAAATGGGCGCGTCACCGCATCTTCCAGGCCGAGCAGGTCGGACAATTCACGCCCTTGCTGCCAGGCCTGCAGCAACTCGCCAATACTGTTGAGTGTGTAGCCGCGATCCAGCAGGCGCTGGATCATACGCAGACGCGCCAAATGCGCATCGGTATAGATTCCCGTGCGTCCGCGTTTTTCTGGCGCGGGCAGCAAGCCACGCTCCTGATAGGCACGCACGTTGCGCACGGTGGCACCGACGGTCCAGGCTAACTCGTCGATGGTGTATTCGTGTTGCGGGTCCGCGCGACGGCTGTTGCGGTCGCTGCGTGATTTCCGGAATTGTGGCATCTGCCTATGATAAGCAGTCATGGATCAATGGGCCAATCACGCGCGTCATGTGCCCGGGCTCAGGCCGTTTTCGCGCGCCCTTGCAGATTCGGCAGCGCGTACACAAAGAACTTGCCGATCACACTGCCAAACTGTCGCGCAAAGGATCCGCTGACATAGTGCTGGCCATATTTTTCGCAGATCGCGCGCACTTTCGGCGCCATTTCCGGATAGCGATGGGCGGGAATATCCGGGAACAGATGATGCTCGATCTGATGGCTGAGGTGACCGCTCATGATGTACAGCAAGCGGCTGCCTTCAATGTTGGCGGAGCCGTTCATCTGGCGCGCATACCAATGACCGCGGCTTTCATTCTTGCATTCAGCGCGGCTGTAGACGCGCACGCCGGCCGGGAAGTGGCCACAGTGAATGATGCTGTAGGTCCAGATGTTGCGCAGCCCATTGGCAATCAAATTGCCCAGCAGCACAGCGAGTAGATTGGGGCCGGCGATCAGCGGGAAGAACACATAGTCCTTAAACAACTGAAAGCCGGTTTTGCGCATGATCGGGCGAAACTTGGCGATCATCTCGGACACGGGCCGACGCCCGAGCACGTAGCGGCCGAGTTTCATGTCCTGCAGGGCCACGCCCCATTGGAACAGCAGTGCGAAGACCACGTTGTACGCCGGTTGCAGCAGATAACCCGGGTTCCAGCGCTGCGCCTCGGTGATGCGGGTGATGTCGTAACCCAGGTCATCATCCAGACCGAGGATGTTGGTGTAGGTGTGATGTTTGAAATTGTGGGTTTTGCGCCAGTTGTCGCTGGTGCCCACATTGTCCCACTCATAGTTCTGCGAATTGAGTCGGGGGTCATTCATCCAGTCGTACTGGCCGTGCATCACGTTATGGCCAATCTCCATATTTTCCAGGATCTTGGACACGCCCAAGGCGAGCACCGCGAGTGGCCACAGCAGCGGCACAAATCCGAACATCAAAGCGGTACGCCCGAACAGCGCGGAATAGCGCGAGATGCGCACAATGCGCCGGATGTAACGGGCGTCACGCTCGCCAATGTCGGCAAGCACGCTGTCGCGCAGCGCATCCAGTTCGGCGGCCAGGGCGTCTTGTTCCTGCGGTGTCAGTGCACGGCTGGGGTGAGATTTGCGCATCTTAGTAATCCAGGACGACGTCGTCTTCAGCTGCGGAAATGCACAGCTGAATCTCTTCATTGGGTTCGTGGGAAACGGCGCCGGTCAGCAGATTGCGAACCGGCCCGCTGATCTTGCGGCAGCGGCAGCTTTGGCAGATGCCCATGCGGCAGCCATAGGCGGGTTTTTCCCCGGCCGCTTCCAGGGCCAGCAAAGCGGCTTGTCCGGCGCTGGCATCAATACTTCGGCCGCTGCGGTTGAGCACGATATGGGCGGCCACGCCCGCGGCCTTGTCGGGGGTTTGAAGCGGCTGGGGGCTGCCGAAATACTCGAAGCGCAATTGAGCATCGAGATTGTGGGCGTGCCAATGCTGTCGCACAGCCTGCATGAACCCTGCGGGTCCGCACAGCATTGCAAAGCGCTGCGCGTAGTCAGGGACTCGCTGCTGCAGCTGCTCCGCACTGAAGCGCTCCTGATTCTCACGTTCCAGACACCAATCCACCCGGAGTTGGGGATACTGCGCGCTCAGCTCATCCAGGGCGTCGCCGAAGATGCGGTCATCCTGGCTGCGCACATAGTTGAGCAGGACGATGTCGCCAGCGTATCCGTTGGCGAGCAGGCTGCGCAGCTGAGACATCAGAGGCGTGATGCCGCTACCGGCTGCGATGAGCAGCAATTTTTCCGGTATTGGCTGGGGCAGGACGAACTCACCTTGAGGCCGGGTCAGACGGATGCGGTCACCCACTTTGATGTTGTCGTGCAGGTGGTTGGACACCTTGCCGTTCGGTTCGCGTTTCACCGTGATGGTGATCAGCCCGCGCGCGCGCGCGCCCGGTGAGCTGGAGATGGAATAGCGCCGCTCATGCTGACGACCATTGATCTCCACGCTGACGCCGACATGCTGTCCGGGCTGGAACTGACCGAAGCCCCAGCCAGGCTTGAGCACGAAGCTGCGTGTGTCATGGGTTTCCTCAATGATCTGACGCACCTTGACCGCAGGTTGTAACAACGACCAGGCGGGGTTGAGCTCTTCGAGGAAGAAATTGAGTGCAGGACCATCAAGCCAGCCGGAGCGGTAGAGCTTTTCGGTCCAGGCCGTCTGCGCGGCAGTGGAGATTGCAGTCATACGGGCAGCCGCACAGAGCGCGGTTGTGTGAGCGATGCGCCACAGTATGGCAGAGTAAATATACAACTGTCTAGACAAATGTATATTAACGAGCCTAATTCACTGTAAACACTCAGTTACTTAGCTTTTGAGGCGAACGCTGAGATAAGCCACCATGGCTGTGGTGGCTTCAGTTTGATAGGCCGGTGTGATGCGTTGGTGAGTCAGGTACGACAGCCGAAATGCGGCCGATCCAATCTCCACCGCCAATGTGGCGATATCGGGTGGCTCCGGCGGGAGCTGCTGTCCATAAGCGCTCATCATGCGGCGAATTTGTCCGCCGAGATGTTGGATGGTCAGTTCCAGCAGTCGATAACTTTCATCCGTTGCTGAGCCGCCGAGTATCAGCATGCCGGCGACAGCGTCGGCGTTGTAGAACTCAACCGCGGTGGCCACGATGCGCTCGATCATGCCTTGCCAGGATGGCGCTGGACTGCGGTCGGATTCGGCGATCAAACGTGCTTCCAGAGCTTGCAGGCGAAGCTGGGTCAGTTCGTTCAACACCGCGTAGGGCGTGGGAAAGAACTTGTAGATCGCGTTGCGGCTGCAGTGAAGGCGCTCGGCGATTTGCGGAATGGAAAACTGGCTCAAACCTTGATCCCTCAGGATCTGTTCGGCCGTTTGAAGAACATCGCCGAAGCGTTGGCGTGATCGCTCCTGCTTGGGTTGACGAGCAATTGTGAGGTCTTCAGCGGTGTTGTTCATGCACCAAGCTTAGCGCCTTGCGATAAAAAGAGACAAATGTTAATTTTTGCTCCGTAACAATCATTAGCCCGGTCTCAAACCGGCGCAAGAAGGTGTGGCGATGAGGACATGGTTAGTGCCCCTGGTGGCAATCGGTTTGGTGGCCTGCAATGGTGGGCGCGAGAACGGGTCGTCTGGCGCCTTGCCGGATCTGCCGAGCGGGCCTGATGCTGGTCAGCGGGCCGATGATCTGGGCTTGCTCGGCAGCAAGCGCGGTCGCCATCTGTGGAACACCTACTGCGCAACTCAGCCGGACAGCGCGCCGTTGCCGGTCGATCCACGCAGCATGATTCAGCCGGGTGTGAACCAGGATCGAGCGGTCTATTTCAACGCGTATTGGGATGATTGCCGCGTCAATCTGCCGGAAGAGAAACAGCGGCCTCAGACCTGCGGCGAATACCGTGCTGCACGCGATGCCGGCTTCGATTTTCTGGTCAATGAACTGCCGGCCTCAGTCGGTGCCATGAGCGCAGAGGACTTCCGCAATTTGTGGCAGACCTGGGGTTTGGACAGTGCGCCGGAAAACTTTGAGCAGCTGTACACCTTACGCTACGGCCTGAACCACGCGCCGTTCGACAATCCGTATCCGCTGGAGGGCGAAGATCCCAACCAGACTGAAGGGGGATCGGGGCAGTTGCCGTTGGGCTTGCGCCAGCTGAAAGATGATCAAGGTCAGTGGACCGGCATGATCGGCACCGCAGCTTGTTTCCAATGCCACGGTGGGCAGATTGGCGATCCCTCGGCTGGAGAGACGCCGGCTCTGGGTATCAACAACCTGGGCTTGGGCAACAACAATGCCGATGTGCTGATGCTGGCACAGGATAAGTCGCCATTGTCACAGCTTCCCGGGCCATTGAGCAGCGCCGCCGGTGTGTTCCCTGGTTTGAGCGTGGACAGTCTGTTCAACATCGGCATCAAGCAACGCGGCCAAAACAATGCTGTCGGCGCCTTCGAACTGCTGGTGACCTTGCTGGATTTTGATTCGTTGGGCTTCACTCCCAATCTGGCCAAAACCATCACTGCGGGGTTGCCCGGCAGCGTCGCCGATTCGGCTCATCCGCTGGCTCATACCCAGGACACGCCAGCGTGGTGGAATATGGGTTCGCGGCCGCGCAAATTCTTTGATGCGGGTGTCTCCAATGACAGTACGCGCATCATCATGGCGGCAGGGCCGGGCGAGATTTCTGAGCTGTTCACGTTGGACGGCAAGTATTACCGCGATCGTATCGCCGAGTATGACCAAAAGTTGGCCAACTACTTCCTGTCGCTGGAATCGCCAGCCTATCCGAAAGAGATCGACGAAAACTTGGCGCGGCAGGGCTCGATTCTGTTCCACTCCAAGGATCTGTGGGCTGAGGCAGACAATGCCGAGCGACCGCGTCCGCTTGGCGGCAATGGCTCCTGCGCCAGTTGCCACGGCGCCTACGCGCCGATGTATGTCAACGATCCGAATTATCTGGAAGACCCGATCTACGAAGGCATAGCAGCGCACATCTCCCCGCTGGATGTGATTGGTACCGACCGTGCTCGCTCTGACATGCTGACCATGACCCTGCGTGAGGGCTGGGATGTGACGTATTGGGCCTTCCCCGACGGAGTAGAGGGCTGGACTGCACCGGAAGACAAAAATCCGGTGACCGAACTGATCGACGACATGTTGCCGGTGGCTGCGCGACCCAAAGGTCTGTGTGGCTGGGAAAAAGGTGTGATTGGCTATCAGGCTCCGCCGCTCTACGGGGTGTGGGCGACGGCTCCTTATCTGCACAACGGCTCGGTGCCAACCTTGGAGGCGTTGCTGGACTCGAGCAAGCGCCACGCCATTTGGCAGCGCAAGCTGCAGAGCGATGGCCCCATCACCGGGTTTGATCAACGGCTGAATGTGGCGTTTGACTTTGACGCGGTTGGCTGGAAGCACGACGCATTAAGTTGCCATGACATTCCGGGTAGCGAATTGCTCAACTGCAACCCACTCAATGAGGAAGGCCCGTCGGTGGGTCAGATGGTGCAGAACTACATCAACGGCCTCGTCGCTTGGGCGGGTGCGGTGAATGTCAGTGATCCGACACCGGGAGGTTTTGACAAGCGCCTGGTCTATGACAGCCGAATTCTGGGCAATGGCAACGCCGGTCATGAGTTCACCGATGTGCTGTCCGAGCGCGAGCGCGCGGCCATCATTGAGTACTTGAAAACCCTATAAAAACAGAGGCTTAATCCTTTTCTTCTGAGGGTTTATTAAATCTCGCTTGTTGCGCTGCAACAGGTTGACGGTAATTGTGTCTTTGTATATTGTCCCATTGAATAATGGCAACATAACGGGATCAAGAACCGTATGCACAGCACGACCCAGCAGTTCGACGTACTCATTCTCGGTGCCGGTATCTCCGGTATTGGCGCGGCCTGTCATCTCACCCGGCAATGTCCGGACAAGCGCTATGCCATCCTGGAGCGGCGTGATGCGATTGGCGGCACTTGGGATTTGTTCCGCTACCCGGGCATTCGCTCGGATTCGGACATGTGCACATTCGGTTACAGCTTTCGCCCATGGCGCGAGCCTCGCGTGCTGGCCGATGGGCCATCAATCAAACGCTATGTGACGGAGACGGCCGCGGAATACGGTGTCGACAAGCACATCCGTTTCGGGCGGCATGTTCAGCAAGCATCCTGGGACAGTGGCCGCAGTGTGTGGACCATCGAAGCGCTCAATGCGCAAGGTGAAACCGAGCGCTTTGAGGCACGCTACCTGATGAGTTGTACCGGTTATTACAACTACGACCAGGGCTTCAAGCCAGATTTCCCGGGCGAGAGCAAGTTCAAGGGGCAGATCGTGCACCCGCAGCATTGGCCAGAAGACCTGGAATACAGCGGCAAGAAGGTTGTGGTGATCGGCAGTGGAGCAACAGCCATCACCTTGGTGCCATCAATGGCCGACACAGCGGCACATGTGACGATGCTGCAGCGCTCTCCGAGCTATGTCATGACCGTACCCGAAGTTGATCCGGTGACGGTGCGTTTGACCCGCTTCATGCCCAAACGCGTGGCTTACGCGATGGCCCGCGTGCGCAATATCGGTTTGCAACGCTTTGTTTTCCGTGCCGCACGCAAGCGCCCCAAAGCGATGCGTCGCCTGCTGCTCTCAGGCGTGCGTAAGCAGGTTGGCCCGAATGTCGATATGAAGCACTTCACGCCCAGCTATCAACCCTGGGATGAGCGCTTGTGCGTGGTGCCGAATGGGGATTTGTTCAAAACGCTGCGGCGTGGTGATGCCAGTATCGTGACCGATCGCATCAAGTCGTTCACCGCTAAAGGCATCCAACTGGAGTCCGGTGAGCATCTCGACGCGGATATCGTGGTCAGCGCGACGGGGCTGAATGTGCAGATGCTTGGAGGCGTTGATGTCAGCGTTGATGGCGAGCCCGTGGTGATCAAAGATCATCTCACCTACAAAGGTATTCTGGTTGAAGGTGTGCCGAATCTGGCCGTTGTGTTTGGCTATACCAACGCATCCTGGACACTCAAGGCGGACCTGGCCAGCGAATATGTTTGCCGCCTGATCAAACACATGGATCGTAACGGTTACAGCCGGGTGGTTGCGCGCGATCATGAAGGTTGCCTGACTGATGACACTGTCATGGGCGGCCTGCGCTCTGGCTACATCCAACGTGCTGCAGATCGCTTGCCACGACAGGGCAGCAAAGCGCCGTGGGCCGTGGTTCAGGACTACCTGCGTGATATTCCGGCGCTGCGCTTCGGTTCGTTGGAAGATCCGGTGCTCGAATACGCGGTCGGTGCCTTGAACCGCGGACGCGAAGAATCGGGCACAATGCCCGCTGATCCCCCCATCGCCGCAGCGGGCTGATATCCGTGCGGTAGACGCCGCTTCACCTGTATGAACGAACAGACGCTACACCTGCACCGGGACGGTTTAACCCTGTCCGCTGGGCTGTACGGCGAAGACAACGCGCCGTTGGTTATTTTGCTTCACGGCTTCCCCGATACGCCGTATTCCTGGGATCGGGTGGTGCCCCAACTCGTCGCTGCGGGTTATCGGGTTCTGGTGCCCTGGTTGCGGGGCTATACCCCGGACTCTGCCAAGCGGGGGGCGCGTTACGATCTGATCGCGGTGGCCGAGGATATCGAAGCGTGGCGTCAGCATTTGGTGGCGGATCAGGTGCATTTGGTGGGTCACGACTGGGGCGCAGCTGTGGCCATGGTGCTGGGCGGAACGCCACCGCCGGCCGCCGCGCACGCCGGACCTTGGAAAACGCTGAGTTTGCTCGCAGTGCCACCGCTACCGCATCGTTCTCAATGGGCCCGTTTGTTGCCGTACCTGCCAAATCAGTTGCGCTTGTCGTCCTATATGCCGGTCATGCAGCTGGGTTTCTCGCACCGTTTGCTCACACGCAACAATGCGGAGTACGTCAGGCAGATCTGGCGGAAATGGTCGCCGGGCTGGGACTTTGACGACGCGGATTTTGCCTCGGCACGTCTGGTTTTCAGCGACCCAACTTTGGCATGGGCAAGCACTCGCTACTATCGCAATCTGTTTACCCTGCATCGGCGCACGACGCGCCAGGCTTTCGCGCGTATGGCACGACGTTTTCGTGTGCCGACATTGGCACTCGCCGGTGCCCAGGATGGCTGCATGAGTGCGCAGACCCACCGCATTATCGGTGATGCGCCAGCGCAGCGCGGTCTGTTGCACGCGGTGCAATTGCCCGATTGCGGTCACTTTTTGCAGGCGGAGAAACCGGATCAGGTCGCCAAGCTGCTGTTGGAGCACTTCGCTCGGGTGGACTGACACCGATTGATGCCCCCGGACGGCTGCGGGATACTCTGACTTTTGTCGTGCGGGGATGGGGATGAAATTTGAGGACTACCGGGGCCATGACGGTCTCGGCTTGGCGGCGCTGATTGCTCAGGGCGAGGTGTCGGCCAAAGAGGTTGTGGAAGCCGCCATCTCACGCGCTGAGGCGGTGAATCCTGATCTGAACGCCATCATTTATCCGCTGTTTGAGCGTGCACGTGCGCAGGCCGAGGCCCCCTCGGTGGGGGCGTTCAGCGGTGTACCGTTCCTCCTCAAAGACCTGTATCAAGAGCTTGAGGGCGTGCCTGCGGCTTACGGCTGTAAAGCGCTCAAAAAGCAGGGCAAGCCTGCGCCGCAAAGCAGTGAGATCACACGGCGTTGGCTGGCGGCAGGCGTGATACCGATTGGGCGAACGAATACCCCGGAATTTGGTGCCAAAGGAATTACCGAGCCAGAAGCGTGGGGAGCAACGCGCAATCCCTGGAACACCGAGCATGTCCCGGGTGGCTCATCGGGCGGTTCGGCGGCGGCGGTTGCGGCGGGCGTTGTGCCTATGGCCGGCGCCAATGACGGCGGTGGTTCGATTCGTTTGCCGGCTGGGCATTGCGGGCTGTTCGGTCTCAAGCCAGGACGCGGGCGCACCCCTTGGGGGCCGGCGTTCAACGAATTGCTGCAAGGGGCAGCGATTAACCATGTGGTCACACGCTCGGTGCGCGACAGCGCGGCTATGCTGGATGCGACGCAAGGCCCGGAAACTGGGAGTTTTGTACATATCCAGGCGCCGGAAAGACCTTATCTTGAAGAGGTCGGGCGCGACCCCGGCCGACTGAAAATTGCTTTCAGCACACGATCGCCGATTGGCACTGCGGTGGATCCTGAGGCCGTTCAAGCGGTGGAGAAAACCGTCCATTTGCTGGAATCGCTGGGGCACGATGTCGAGGAAGGTGAGCCGGTCATCAATGGTCATCAGCTAGCCCGAGATTTCATCATCATGTGGTTCGCCAACGTGGCCGTCACCGTGGATGAAATCAAGCGTGACACCGGTTGTGGCAACGATGGCTTTGAAGATGACACCATCATCATGGCGGAGTTTGGCCGTGCCACCCGGGCGGATGAATATGTCGCTTCCGTGCAGCGTTGGAATGAGTACAGTCGGTCTTTGGCGGAATTTCACCGCCGCCACGATTTGTGGTTGTCGCCGACGATGGCGCGGCCGCCAGCCAAGGTTGGTCAGATCGCCACACCCGCCTGGCAGCACAAACTCGCGCGAGCGCTCATGGCGATAGGTTTGTCGCGGGTGATGGTCAAGTCCGGCGTCATCGAACAGATGGTGCAGGAAAACTTGCAGTGGGTGCCTTATACCCAGCTCGGAAATCTGACCGGCACGCCGGGAATGAGTGTGCCTTTGCATTGGACCAAGGATGGCTTGCCGTTGGGCGTACAGTTTCTTGCCGGTCCGGGGCGCGAGGACATGTTGATTCGGCTGGCCGCACAGCTGGAGCAGGCGGCACCCTGGGCAGATCGTTGGCCAGCCATTTGAAGCTGCGATGGTTGCTGCTGGCATTGCTGGCAGCGAGTTTGAGCGCGTGCAGTTGGCGCTCGAACGTTGTGCCGACAAATGAGCAAACTTATGTCATGCACGTTGTGCTGATTTGGCTCAAGCACTCTGGCAATGCTGAACATCAAGCCCGCATCATTGAGGCATCGCGTGTTCTGGCGCGCATCCCCGGTGTCCAGGAATTGCGCGTCGGGCGCGTTGTTGCCAGCGAGCGCGCGGTGGTTGAAGACAGCTATGACGTTGCTCTGAGTATGCGTTTCGATGACGCCCAGGCCTTGCAAGACTATCTGACACATCCGTTGCACGTCGGCACTGTCAAATCGGAGTTCATGCCGATCATGCAGCGCTACCAGGTGATCGACTTTCAATCGCCTTGAAAACGCTGCGAGTGGGAACCTTGTCGCACTAAACGCGGTCTTGTTGTGTCACGGGGGTGGCGCGAGGTGGCGCCACATGGGGAGACATCATGAATCTGACGCGCCTGTCGCTGTCGAATCCTGCTGCGGTGGCGGTTGTTGCCGTGCTCATCGCGGTCGCGGGTTTGGTAAGCCTGTTCAAACTGCCCATCCAGCTACTGCCTGCGATTGATCAGCCGCAGATCTCGGTATGGACCAATTGGCGCGGTGCCGCGCCCGCGGATATGGAGTCCGTGGTGATCGAGCAGCAGGAGCGGGTGCTGCGAGCGATCGCCGGTCTGGAGCGGGTTGAGAGCCAGATCAATCAGGGCAACGGCAATGTCAATCTGACCTTCGCGATTGGCACCGACATGCAGCGCGCTTATCTGCATGTGATCAATCGCTTACAGCAGGTGCCACCGTTGCCGCGTGACGCGGATGGCCCGTGGGTCAATCTCGGCGGTTGGGATTTCTCCGGGGGCAATGCGGCAAGTTTGCTGGTGCGGACTCTCAGTGAGGACGATCCGCGCGATCCGGTGGAATTTCACGACATCATCAAACGCGAAGTCGAACCTCGCCTGGGGCGCATTCCCGGCGTCGCACGTGTGGATTTGAGCAGCCATCGCCCGGAAGAAGTGCGCGTTGAGCTGGATGCCGAAAAGGCGGCGGCAATGGCGATTGATTTGCCCGCCATTGTGTCCGCATTGAACAGCGCTGCGGATGTCTCGGGTGGTTTCGCCGATGTCGGTCGGCGTCAGTACACCGTGCGTTTTCTGGGGCAGGTGCCGGTGGAAAGCCTGGGCGAATTGATCATCGCCTACCGCGATGCGCGGCCTGTCTATCTGCGCGATGTCGCCAGTGTCTCGGTCGAGCGTGAGGAAAGTCGTGGCTTTACGCTAAGAAACGGTTATCCGGCGTATTACATCCAGTTGGCCCGTGAGTCCGGGTCCAACACCGTCACGATTCTGGATCAGGTCAACCGTGAGATCGACGTTCTCAACGATGGTTTGCTGTCGTCCGAAGGTCTGGCCATTGAGCTGTCGTACGACGCATCGATCCACATACGACGCGCGATTGCCTTGGTGCAAGGCAATCTGGTGCTTGGCGGTATTTTGGCAACCTTGGTGTTGTTCGTGTTCTTGCGTCAGTGGCGCTCCACCTTGCTGGTTGGGCTGAGCATACCGATTTGCCTGTTCACAGCCTTCGCCGCGCTTCAACTGAGTGGGCGCAGCCTCAATGTGATTTCCCTTGCTGGACTCGCGTTCGCCGTGGGCTTGGTCTTGGATGCGTCCATTGTGGTGTTGGAGAACATCATCCGGCTGCGCGAGCAGGGTGAGGATCTCACCCGCGCGGTGGCACAAGGGGCCAGCGAGGTGGCGCCGGCATTGTTCGCCTCAACCGCAACCAGCATTGCGATCTTTTTTCCCATATTGTTCATGCAAGGGCCGGAAGGCCAGTTGTTCGCCGATTTGGCGCTGACCTTATCGATTGCCGTCAGCGTCTCTCTGATTGCGGCGCTGACGGTGCTGCCGGTTGCCGGGGCCTGGATGCTGCGCGGGGCTCCCGTGGCCAGTGATCACCTCAGCTCGTGGTGGGACAAAGTCACCTCATTGGCTATGCAGTGGACCGAACGATTCTGGCAAAGAGCGCTCTGGGCCTTGCTGTTGATTGTGGGGGCGGCTTTGCTCACATGGCGGCTGATGCCGTCGGCGGACTACTTGCCGCAAGCGCGTTCAGACAACGTTTGGGGCAATTTCTCAGTGCCGCCGGGCGCGTCGCAAAAAGCGATTCGCGACGACCTCGGCGAGGTTGTAGCCGATCGACTCAAGCCCTATCTGAGTGGCGAGAAGCAACCCAAGGTTGCCTATTACAACTTGTCATCCTGGAACGGTGACTGGACCGGTTTGGCGTTGTATCCGGAGAATCCCAAAGAGGCCGACCCGATGATGCAGGCCCTGCGAGAGGATGTGCTGGCGGGGCTGCCGGACACGCGCGTGTTCGTCAATCCCGGCTCGCTGTTGAACTTTGCCGGCGGCGGCAACCGCCAGATCGATATGGATATTCACGGCAGTGATCTGGATCGTTTGATTGCCGCCGCAAGGGCGGGGCAATCGCGGTTGGCTGACGTGATGCCTGGTGTGCCAGTGCAGCCGCGACCCGATCTCGACTTGGCCGAACCGGAATTGCTGGTTGAGCCCGATGACGTGCGGCTTGCGCGTGCGCAGATGAGCCGCACCGCCTTGGGCAATGTGGTGCGTACTTATACCGATGGCTTGTACGTGGGTGAGTACTTCAACGGCAATGACCGCATGAATATCATCGTGCGTGCGCCGCAGTGGTCGACGCCCGAGGATTTGGCCGATATGCCGATTTCCACAGCCGGCGCGGGGGTGCAGCGGCTGGGGCAATTAGCCAGCTTCCAGCGCAGTGTTGGGCCCAGTGAACTGCGTCGGATTGACGGCCAGCGTACGGTGACCTTGCGTATTTTTCCTCCTGATGAACAGACGCTGGAAGATGTGATTGAGGTGCTTCGGCGAGATGTTCAACCCGCGGTCATGGAGGTTTTGGACGGTGACGGCGGTGTCAACTTCCGCGGCAGTGCGGATGGATTGGAGCAAGCCCTGACATCGATGGGCTTGAATCTGTTCTACGCCTTGCTGATTCTGCTGCTGATTTTGACCGCGATGTTCCGTTCGGTGCGCGACGCCGTGTTGGTGGTTGCGGTGATGCCGCTGGCTTTTGCTGGCGGAGTTATCGCATTGTCATTGCTCAACCTGTTCACCTATCAATCTATGGACCTTCTCACCATGAGTGGATTCGTGATCTTGCTTGGTCTTGTGGTGAACAACTCCATCCTGCTGGTTGATCGCACACGCAGTGCCGAGCGCCAGGGTTTGGCGCGAGCCCAGGCGGTGGCTGTGGCGGTCAGAGAACGAACGCGACCGATATACATGAGCACGCTAACCAGCATATTCGGCATGCTGCCTTTGATGCTGGTCCCCGGCACCGGAGCCGAAATTTATCGTGGCTTGGCCACCATCATCGTAGGCGGGCTGAGCGTGTCTGCACTGTTTACGCTGTTGCTGATGCCCGCGCTGCTGCGTATGGGGCAAGCACGAGACCAGCAACCGATCCCGATGACAACGGAGACAACGGGCTAATGACATATTCCAAATCGACAGTGACCTCACCTCTGGCCCAAGCGTTTGGTTTGATTTTGAGCGCCTGCGCCAGCGCAACCTGGGCCGCGGACATGCCGGCCGCGCCGGTGGTGATCGACCATGTCAGGCAGGACAGTGCGCAGGCCAGCCAAACCGCAACCGCGACGGTGCACAGCCGGCAGGAGTTGCGTGTTCGAGCAGGTGTGGCGGGGCGCCTCGATTGGATTCGCGAGCCCGGTGAAACGGTCGAGAAAGGGGACGTTTTAGCGCGCATTGATGTCGTGCCGTTGACCTTGCAGCGCGAAGAGCAACTCGCACGCATTCAGCGCAACGAAGTCCAGTTGGCCAATCTGGGTTCGCGCTTGACGCGGTTCTCTGAGCTACAGGCGAGCAACTACTACAGTGTTGTCGAGCTTGATGATTTGCGGGCTCAACGTGATCTGGCCAAAGCCGACCTTGAAATTGCCCGTGTTCAGGTGAAGCAGCTGGATGATCAAATTCGGCGGGCTACGGTGAAAGCGCCGTTTGACGGGTTGGTAACACAGCAGTTCCGCTACCCGGGTGAGGAGGTGGCGCGCGGCGAGGACTTGGCACAGGTGTTTAACGTCAGCGCCGTGGAATTGCGTGCGGTATTGCCGTTGGCATGGCTGCCCAGTGTATCCGTGGGCGATGTGTTGGAGGCGCGACGCGAGGGACGTGAACCTGCGCTGGCGAAAATTCGCCGACTGATTCCCAACGCGGATACGCGTTCGCAAACTTTTGAAGCGCGCATCGATTTGCCTGCGGACGATGATGCGTCCTGGGTGATCGGTCAACTCGCGACTGTGCGTCTGCCGGCGTCATTGTTGGCGCGCTCTTTGATGGTGCCGCGTGACGCGCTGGTGCTGCGCCGTGACGGCACGTATGTGTTTCAAGTCGATGAGACCGAGCGCGCGCAAAGAGTCGCGGTGGAATTGGGAACGGGGCGCGGTGAATGGATCGTTGTGAACGGTGACTTGAATGAGGGCGATCGTGTGGTTGTGCGTGGGGCAGAACGGCTGACACCCGGTCAGTTGGTTGAGGTGGTGCGCGATCTCGCCGTGAAACCGAATGCGGCGACCTCGTAGAGTTCGCCCTTAGTTCAGGGCCAGATGTGCTGCTGCCAGGGCGGCAAAAGCGCCGATCGGCAGGCTTACCGCGAGGATATGCCGCCAGCGACCAACTTTGGCCCCGATGATCTTCGGCAGTTTGTCCTGCCAGCGTTGATCCAGTTGACGGTACTGGCGCAGAAACACGGCAGCGACGCTGATATTCCACGCCAGAACAAGCAGGGTTGTGACCCCAACGTAGGCCATCCACTCGCGGGTGTAGCCACCGCTGAGTAGGCTGATGACCAGCGACAGAGCAGCAGCGGTGGTCGTGCCCCACAGGCCGATCACCACGGCCGTGACATATTTCTGCACCGCGTCTTCAGCCGCGTTGTCGAGTTTTTCCAGCAACTCGTCGGTGCGTTCGTCAACAACATCGTTAAGCGCGATGCGGCCTTTGTCCACGAGCTGATCGGTGGCCTGTTCAATGGTTTGGTCTTTAAAGCGGGTCACGCTGGGCACAATCTGGCTCAAGATCCAGCCCAATACAGCCACATCATCCACATAGCCGAGCAGCGGTATGACATCGGTGACCGCATCAACCGGCGAAATGAAGTAGAGCAGCCCAGCGGTCAGGTACAGCACCTGCTTTTTGCTGAGCTGAGCGCGGTTCTTCCAAAGTTGGGTGGCCTGGCCTGACAACTCACGCAGTCGCTGAATCACATCGGAGTTGCCTTTCAGGCCGGCAATTTTGTCGCCTAACTCCTCATTGACCTCGGTTTCAGCGCCGCGCCGGTCGGCTTTGCTCAAAAATCGCTGGTCGAAGACCCGCTGCGCATGCTGCAGCGTTTTTTCCGCTTCGTGGTGATCGTCGGTCATGCGTCCGCAATGGCTATGAGTGCCGTTGCATTATGCCGTGTCGCGGTAGATCGTGAGTGCGGATATCTGTGACTGTGTGTGCGCGAAATCGAATACTGCAACCATACGCGCATCGCCTTGCAGCAGGGTGAGAACGACCTGACGCCCGCCGCCGATGACTTTTTGCCAGCGCAGTCCCGTGAGCTGGGCGCTGAGGCTGGCCAGCGCTATATCTTGATCGCCAAGTTTCACCGTGGCGTTGGTTTCCATCAGGCTGTTGAGCGTCGTGTTGTCACCGTCTTTCAACGCCTGCAGAAAACGTTGAACGCTGCGCTTGGCCGTCGTCCCGACACCAAAAAACGCCCGCGAGAAGCCGAGCGCGCCGCCCATGCCTTGTTGCTTCAGCATGTTTTTGCTCAGCGTTATCAAAGCGCTCAGCCCGGTCGTCAAGCCTTGGCTGAAAACCTGCCGTGTCATCATCGGGAGCAATTCCCAATGCGCGTACAGACGCCGTACGCGTGGATGTCCGTCCGGGCCGGCAACGATTTCGTAGCGGATGTAGAGCGGTACGCCAACGTCCAATGCGGTGCCGCCCATGTGCGTCACGATGACCAGGTCGCGAACCACCGTTTGGCCGCACACGATATCGTGATCGACATCGAAGCGAATGCGGTTGGGCGCGATAAAGGTGTCGTAGAAGCGTTCTAGCGCAGCGGCGCCGGCGTGCCCTTTGGAGCCCACCGGGTCATGAACTTCTGCGTCGTCAGTGAACAAGCCGAGCCAGGCGCGCTTGTCGTGGGACGCCACAGCGATGGGTGAGGCTTTAGCGGTCTCCAGCAGCGGTTCTCTAGAGAACATAGGGAAAAATCGCTTTGCGGTTGCGCGGGTAATCGGGGAATTTCTCCACATACCAACGTTGTGTGGCTATGGCGCGCGGAATCAGGTTGCCGGCAGAAATCAGCAGTATGACCAAACCAGGGAGTCCCCACGTCATGATGGAAAAGCCGGTCCAGGCGGTTAGTTCACCGAGGTAAGTGGGGCTCGATACAAACCGGTAGCCGCCGCCATAGGGAATCTTGTAATCCGATTCGGTTCCCGCCGCCAATTTGGACGGGTCACGCAAATTGCGCACAACCCATTCGGAGTGAAGGATCAAGGCAAAGCCGCAGTAATACACCACAAGACCAATCCAGAAGCGGGCATCCGAGAGCCATTCGCGGGTCAGGTGAGGCGCGTATTCATTGAACCATGTCGCGTTCATATAGCCGTGGATTGCGGTGACGAACATGCCGGACAGCACAATGCTGATGCTGAAGGTGCTTTTTCGTCCAGGCGCCACGCGGATCGACAATGGAAAGAACCAGCCGCGGTTGGCGTAGTGAATCAGCCATACGGCGGCCAATATCATGGGGACAAGCTCGGTGGTGCGCGGCCCTTGCAGATAGAACCACAGGAACACCACCGTTGCCGGGATCTCCATCAGCCACCAGCCGAATTTCGGGTTCAGCGCCATGCCCCATTTGTCGGTTCCGAAACGACCGTAGGGCGTTTGCGGCATGAAAGCCCCGCCAACGATGGTCAGCGCCGCGAAGATGAATCCAATCGTCAGGACGGTATCAAAGGTGGTGTTTCCGGTGTACCAGTTCATAGCGTGGCGGGGATCTCTATAAGGTCTGTGGCAAGAGCATCAATGTGACGGTTGGCCTGCAACTGCACTTCCCACATTTAAGGTAGGTTCCTTTTATTCCGGGCAAAAAAAAGCCCCGGAATCCGGGGCTTTGTTAAAGCTTTTCGACTTACTGACGCAGCAAGTTGATTTCGACGCGGCGGTTCTTGGCGCGACCGATTTCAGTGTCGTCAGAAGCAGCAGGGCGGGTTTCGCCGTAAGCGCGCTGACGAACCTGGCTGGCACCAACACCTTTGCTGACCAAGTAATTCGCAACCGAAGCTGCGCGGCGCTCGGACAGGCCCATGTTGTATTCCTCGGTACCGGTGGCATCGGCGTGACCGTTGGCAATCGCAACTACGAAGTTACGGTTGGTCAGGTTCGCAGCAACGCGATCCAAGGCCGCTTTCGCCGCCGAGTTCAGCTCAGAGGAGTCGAACGCGAAGTAGATGACAACAGTTTCCGGGGCCGGAGCAGCGGCCGGGGCCGGAGCCGGGGCCGGAGCAGCGGTCGGGGCCGGAGCCGGAGCAGCGGCCGGAGCCGGAGCCGGTTCTTCCATGGCTTTCGCCGGGCAACCATCGCTAACCATCGGGGCTTCGCCGCCGAATGGCATCATCAGACCAACACCCAGAACGAATTCGGTCTGGTTGTCACCGATCGGCGACGGATACGGCTCGTCGCTGTCCTGGTAACGCCAAGCCGCGTCGGTACGCAGAGCCAAGCCGTTGTCGTTGAGGCCCCAGTTAATGCCGCCACCAACACTCACGTTCATGGTGGTGTTGTCTTCGTTGAAGTAGGTTGCACCCAGGCCAACTTTGACGAACGGCTTGATTGCACCCGTGCAACGCAGCGGGAAGCCCAGCAGATCGACGCCCACCGAACCTTCTTTCTGGTTCTGGAACGGGCCAAGACCATCCGGAGAGTACTTATCGAATTCGTTGTAGGACGCGAAACCTTCTACAGCGAACAGCGGGCTGATTTGCTTACCGACGAATACACGCAGACCGTCACGGCTGTCATTGATGCGACGCAGAGAATTGTCTGCATCAATGTAGTTGAGCATCAAGCCACCATAGATACGGTCATCGAACGACTGTTCCCCAGCATGGGCAACGCCGCCGAATACTGCTGATGCGGCCAGCAAGCCGACGATTGATCCTTTCATGTTTGCTCCCTGAAAAGTAAAGCTATTGTTAGTTTGAATGACAATTCTGCCTGCATTCTCTGCCGCAAGTGTATCAAATTGCAGATGAAAATCATGTGTTCAAGCAAGATTTTTCACTTATTCGCCAAGAACGCGCAATTCGACCCGGCGATTGTTCGCGCGCCCCTCTTCGGTTTCGTTGCTCGCAAGCGGGCGTGTTTCCCCATAACCCTTTGCGATCAAAACCTTGCTGTCTACGCCCTTGCGTTGCAAATAGATTTTGACGGCATTGGCACGCAACTGCGAAAGTTTTTCGTTGTACTGGTCATCGCCCACGTTATCCGTGTAACCAGCCACTTCGATGCGTATCCCGTCGGCAGCACCGATGGCTGTTGCAACGTCGTCGAGCACCGCCTTGGCCGCGCTTGTCAGATCCGCGCTTCCCGTTTCGAAAGCGACACCTTTCAGAATCACGGCGCCGGTCGCGCAGCCCTGGGCGTCAATTTTTTGTCCGGGTGAGGGGATGCGGCAATCGTTGCGCAGTGCGCAACCATCGGCCATGACCGCGGCACCAGCTGGCGAATTGGGGCATTGGTCGATGTCGTCGATGACACCATCGCTATCGCTGTCGATCTGGCAGCCATCGCTACCCACAGCGGAGCCGGCTGGTGTGCCGGGGCAGGCATCATGGCTGTTGGGCACCCCATCTTTGTCCGTGTCGTGCTCGCAGCCACGGGCATTGATGACCGCACCCTGCGGTGTATCGGGGCAATCATCCATCTCATCCGGAATCTGGTCGCCGTCGCTGTCAGGCTGCGTGATGATGATCTGGGCATCGGGCTCGTCAGGCTCCTCAACTTTTGGTGAGGCGCTCGGATCGGCCCCCAGCGGGATCAGCAAGCCCAGGCCGAAGACACCGTCGTGATAAGTCCGACCGCCTGAGGTACCGAACAAATTGGCGAAATTGCCGGCTTCGCCTTGGGAATACTTGTCTGTGCGGTAGCGGGCCTCAATACGCAATGAAGGGCCATTGCCCAACCAAGGCCAATCGCCCAGTTTCATCATGTAGCCAATGCCGGCATCGAACTGATCTGAGGTGGCTTTGCCGGCTGTGCCGGAGGCTTCCGCGTTGCTCTTGCTGACGCTCAAAATGCCATAAAGAGGAAAATCTTTGCGGGCTTGGAACAGCAATAGACTCAGACCATAAGCAACCAATTCGCCGTTGCCTCCCACTGCCGCATCGGGCTCGGCAAAGCTACCGTGAATCTCCAGGTTGGTGCCTTGGCCAAGAATTTTACCGATCGAAAGCTGGTAGCCCAGGCTGTCGTCGAATCGACGATCACCGTCATACAAACTGTACGTCGCCATGGGAGAAATGTAGAAGCGCCGATCGGCTTTGCTCGGATCGTCGTACTGTGCGGACGAGGGCAGGGCCACTGCCAACAAACCAATCGCGGCGCAAGCGCCGAGTGCGAACGTTCTCATTATGTTTTATCTCCCCAGGATGACGCAGTGAAGGCTTCGCGTGACCGCGAGTCTTCGTTAATTGCTCACTGTCGCGTACTATAACGACGTGTCGCGCCACGGAAAACCGCCTTTTCCATCCTCGCGCGGATCAATCACCTTATTCCTATCAAAGGCGTGCCGTTCGGCACGATATTTATTGTGGAAGTAAATCAGATTCGGGAGACCATCACGGCCCTGCAGTCGCGTCTTGACGCGCTGCGGGGCTATCTTTGACTACGAAGCGCTAGCTGAGCGCCTGGAAGAGGTCCAGGCCGAGCATGAGGACCCGGAGCTGTGGTCCAACCCGGAGCGGGCTCAAGCCCTGGGGCGTGAGCAGTCGCGACTGGAAGAGCAGATCCTGCCCATACGCGATTCCACTATCCGATTGACCGACGCGGCCGAGCTTTTGGACATGGCTGTCGAGGAAGCGGATGAATCGGTGCTGGCCGATGTTGAGGCTGAGGTCGATGCTGTGGTTGCCGTCGTCGAAGGACTTGAGTTCCGCCGCATGTTCGCGGGCGAACACGACATTGCCAACGCCTACCTGGACATTCAGGCCGGCTCTGGCGGCACCGAAGCTCAAGACTGGGCTGAGATGCTGCTGCGTATGTATTTGCGTTGGGGCGAGGCCAAAGGGTTTTCGCCGGAGTTGATTGAGTGCTCCGCGGGTGAAGTCGCGGGTATCAAGAGCGCGACAGTGCAGTTCACCGGGTCATACGCTTACGGTTGGTTGCGCACGGAAACCGGCGTGCATCGACTGGTCCGCAAGTCGCCGTTCGATTCCGGTGCGCGTCGGCATACGTCATTTGCGGCGGTGTTTGTCTCGCCAGAGATTGATGACGATATTGATATTGACATCAACCCTGCGGATCTTCGCATCGACGTATATCGCGCATCCGGCGCGGGTGGTCAGCACGTCAACCGAACCGAATCCGCGGTGCGTATTACGCACAATCCCAGCGGCATCGTGGTGCAGTGCCAGAACGACCGGTCACAGCACAAAAACAAAGCCACTGCGATGAAGCAGCTCAAAGCCAAGCTGTATGAATTGGAGCTGCAGAAACGCAGTGTCGATGCGCAGGCGTTGGAGGATTCCAAATCCGACATTGGCTGGGGGAGCCAGATTCGCTCCTACGTGCTCGATTCCTCGCGGATCAAGGATCTGCGGACCGGGGTTGAAACCGGCAACACCCAGGCCGTGCTGGACGGGGGCCTGGATCCATTTTTAGAAGCGAGCCTCAAAAAGGGGCTGTGAGTTACATGTCGATTGAAGAAGACAACAAGTTGATCGCCGCACGGCGTGAAAAACTGGCCGCGTTGCGAGACGACGGATTCAAATTTCCCAACGGTTTTCGTCCGGATGCGCTGGCGGCGGAATTGCACGCGCAATATGCCGAGGACGATAACGAGGCGTTGGAAGGCAAGGCGGTGAAGGTCAAGCTGGCTGGCCGCATGATGCTCAAACGCGTTATGGGCAAAGCCAGTTTTTGCACGATTCAGGACCGCTCCGGCCGTATTCAGCTGTTCTTGCAGCGCGATAGCTTGGGTGCCGATGACTACCAGGCTTTCAAAAGCTGGGATATCGGGGACGTGCTGGCAGCCAGCGGTGAGATGTTTCGGACCAAGGCCGGTGAGCTTTCGGTACGCGTGGAACGCGTTGAATTGCTGACCAAGGCGCTGCGTCCGCTGCCCGAGAAATGGGCGGGCTTGACCGATACGGAGTCGCGCTATCGCCAGCGCTACGTCGATCTCACGATGAATCCGGAAGTGCGCGAGATCTTCAAGATCCGCAATCGCATCATCAAAGCCCTACGGGCCTATTTCGATGAGCGTGACTTCCAGGAAGTCGAAACGCCGATGCTGCAAGCGATTCCTGGTGGCGCCACGGCGCGACCGTTCATCACGCATTACAACGCTTTGGATCGTGAGTTTTATCTGCGCATCGCGCCAGAGCTGTATCTGAAGCGTCTGGTTGTCGGCGGTTTCGAGCGGGTTTACGAGATCAATCGCAATTTCCGCAACGAGGGGGTGTCAACACGTCACAACCCCGAATTCACGATGCTGGAGTTCTATCAGGCCTACGCGGACTATCGCGATCTGATGGACATGACCGAGGAGTTGCTGCGTGGCTTGGCCCAGGACGTGAAGGGCGACACGGCCTTTGACTATCAAGGCCAGCGTATCGATTTCGGTGTGCCGTTCGCGCGCCTGACCATGGCGGAAGCGGTGCTGGCGCATAATGCGGATCTGAGTGCTGAGGATCTGGCCGATACCGCCAAGCTGGAAGCCAAAGCACGCGCGCTCAAGTTGGACACGCGTGGCGCGGGGCCTGGCAAGCTCCTGACCGGCATTTTCGAGGAAACGGTCGAGCACAAGTTGATCCAGCCGACCTTTATCACCGCATACCCCATGGAAGTCTCGCCGTTATCGCGAGCCAGCGATGACAACCCGGAGTTGACCGATCGTTTCGAGCTCTTTATTGCCGGGCGCGAGATTGCCAACGGGTTTTCCGAGCTGAACGACGCGGAGGATCAGGCGGCGCGCTTCCGCGCCCAGGTTGAAGCCAAGGATGCTGGCGACGACGAAGCCATGTTCTATGACGCCGATTTTGTGCGTGCATTGGAATACGGCATGCCGCCGACGGCGGGCGAGGGTATCGGCGTGGATCGCTTGACCATGCTGCTCACCGACGCAGCCTCGATCCGTGAGGTGCTGCTGTTTCCGCAGTTGCGCCCCGAGGCCTGATCAGCGGCGTGCCTCATCAGCCTTTGGTGTTCTCCACCCACTGGGTGATGCGCTGATCGAGTAGGGTGAGATCGCCCAATACCGCTTTGTCGGCGAGGTCTTCTGCGTTGGCATTTAACGCAAGTTTTAAGCGTTGCGGCGCTTTGCCGCGATAGTGCACGCGCGCCACGATTTCCTGTCCGACGTAGCAGCCTTTGTTGAAATGCAGGCCGCCCAATTCACCCAGGCCGACCGATTGCGGGAGGAATTTTTCTTGGGAAGCGGCGTCAATTTGCGGTTCTCCAGCGAGCATTCGCAAAGCGGTATATCGGGCCGCCACATCATCGCCTGTCGCGGTCGTTGATACGCCAAGCGCCAGTCGGTGCCAGCGGTCATGATGCAAAAAGCGCACAGCCCCTTCGTGGGTGATCTCGCCGCGTTCTGCTGCGGTTTCTGGGCCAATCTCGGCCTGCACAGCGACATCGACTGTGCGGACTTCGACCTGCGCTCGCAGAACGAACATGCGGATACGTTTGACGAAGGCTTCGGCTTGGTTGCGGGGAATCAACAGGCTGAACCCGTCTTGCGTTCGCCATATTCTCAGCACCGCCCAAACCCTCCCCTTGGCATTGCACCACGCGGTCAACTGATGGTGCTCCGGTGGCAGTTGCTTAAGGTCCAGCGTGAGCTGTCCTTGCAGAAAATCCTGCGCATCCGGACCGACAAAGTCGATTTGGGTGAAAGGCAGCGGTGCAGAGGTGCCGGTGTCGGCACACAATTGTTTGTGCAGGGATTCAGAGTCCAATTCGGGTTCGCGCATGTTCATGTAAGCACCTGTGATGAGGGCATTTTATTGCCTCACAAGGGGCGTCTGATTATCCTTTCGCGCCCTATGAGCGATAACACTACTCAGGTCGAGCCCGAAACTGACGCCAAGCCTGCCGATGGCGAGGTCAAGTCGTTGGACGACGTGCTCAAAAAACGGCCCAAAGAGATTGGTGGTCCGGCTGGCCCGGAACCTACCCGCTATGGGGATTGGGAACGAAAAGGACGCTGCATTGATTTCTAATGGGAATTGTCCCGGGCGTCATCACGATGATTAGGAGTACGCATGGCTATTGATACCGGCGGGCGGCCACTGTCGCCGCACTTGCAGGTCTACAGGCCGCAATTGACTTCGGTTCTATCGATTACCCACCGCGCCACGGGCGTGGCGTTGTCGCTGGGTACTCTGGGGTTGGTTTGCTGGCTGATGGCTCTGGCCGCAGGGGCTGCCGAGTTTGCGCAGGTGCAGGGCTTTTATGGCTCCTGGATCGGCAAACTGCTGTTGTTCGGGTGGTCTTACGCGCTGTTCTACCATCTGTGCAATGGCGTGCGTCATTTGCTTTGGGATGCGGGCAAAAATCTGGAGATCGAAGCGGTCAACCGCGGCGGTCTGATCATGCTCGGCTGTTCGGCAGCGTTGACGGTGATCACGTGGATCGCCGCGTTACTGTAAGGAGCGGATCATGAGTTTGCGTAGCCCTTTGGGTCAGGCCCGTGGCCTAGGATCTGCAAAAAGCGGAACCGAACATTGGTGGGTTCAGCGTCTGACGGCGGTCGCGCTGGTGCCACTGAGTTTGTGGCTGGTGTTCAGTCTGGCGTGTCACGCTGGCGGTGATTTCGCGCAAGTCAGCGCGTGGTTGTCTCAGCCGTGGACCGCGGTCGGCATGATTTTGTTCGTTGCCACCATGTTCTATCACTCGCAGCTGGGTCTGCAGGTGGTGATCGAAGATTACGTCCATGGTGAGTTCACCCGCGTTGCTTCGCTGGTGTTGATGAAATTCGCCCATGTCGCGCTGGCTGCTGCCGGCATTTTTGCCGTGCTGAAAGTGGCCTTCGGCCAGTAAGCCTCGCCAACAGGAATCACGATGAGTTCAAGTTATCCCATCATTGATCACGTCTACGACGTGGTCGTCGTCGGCGCCGGTGGCGCTGGACTGCGCGCCGTGCGCGGCCTGTCACAGGCCGGTCTTTCGACCGCATGCGTGACCAAGGTTTTCCCCACTCGCAGCCACACCGTGGCCGCACAGGGCGGTGTTTCAGCCGCGTTGGGCAATATGGGCGAGGACGACTGGCGCTGGCATATGTACGACACCGTCAAAGGGTCGGACTGGCTGGGCGATCAGGACGCGATCGAGTACATGTGCCGCGAGGCCATCCCGGCGATCATCGAACTGGAGCATGACGGCGTGCCGTTCTCCCGCACCGAAGAGGGCAAGATTTATCAGCGCCCGTTCGGCGGCATGACCACGCACTATGGCGAAGGCACGGCACAACGTACCTGCGCCGCGGCTGACCGCACCGGTCACGCCATGCTGCATGCGCTGTATCAACAGGCGCTGAAGCACAAAGCGCAATTTTTCATCGAGTACTTCGCCGTCGATTTGCTGATGAGCGACGACGGTGAATGCCTGGGCGTGATGGCCTGGGATCTGGCCACCGGCCAGTTGCACCGTTTTCGCGCGCAGAAAACCATTCTCGCGACAGGCGGTTATGGGCGCGCTTACTTCTCCTGCACCTCGGCCCACACCTGCACCGGTGATGGCAACGGCATGGTCCTGCGCGCTGGGTTGCCGGTTCAGGACATGGAATTCGTGCAGTTCCACCCCACCGGCATCTACGGTGCCGGCTGCCTGATTACCGAAGGCGTGCGTGGTGAGGGCGGCATTCTGCGTAATGCGCAGGGTGAGCGCTTCATGGAGCGCTATGCCCCGAATGCCAAGGATCTGGCCTCGCGCGATGTGGTGTCACGCTCGATGTCGATGGAAATTCGCGAAGGTCGCGGTGTCGGCCCGGAAGCGGACCACATCTTCCTGCACCTAGAGCATCTGGGGCCGGAAGTGATCAACGAGCGCCTGCCGGGTATTGCGGAATCCGCCGAGATCTTTGCCGGCGTGGACGTCAGCAAAGAGCCAATTCCGGTGATCCCGACGGTTCACTACAACATGGGCGGTACGCCGGCCAACTTCAACGGTGATGTTGTGACCTTGCGCGACGGCAACCCCGACGCCGTGGTGCCGGGCCTGATGGCCGTGGGTGAAAACGCTTGTGTCTCAGTGCACGGCGCCAACCGCCTGGGTTCCAATTCCTTGTTGGACTTGGTGGTGTTCGGACGTGCCGCAGCCAAACACTGCGAAGATACGCTGACGCCGGGCAAGCCTGTACGCGAAGTGTCCAAAGACGCGGAAGCCAAGATTCTCGATCGTCTGGATCGTTTTCGCCATGCCAAAGGTGATCGTCCGACGGCGCAGGTTCGTCTGGAAATGCAGAAAACCATGCAGGCTCACTGCGCGGTATTCCGCACCGGTGAGATTATCGAAGAAGGTCTGGAGAAGCTCAAAGGCACCATCGATTCGTTCGAGCATGTCGGCGTATCCGATCGCTCCATGATCTGGAACACCGATCTGGTCGAAACCCTGGAGCTCGACAATCTGCTGGGTCAGGCCCTGGTCACTATGACCTCGGCGTTGAACCGCCAGGAAAGCCGCGGTGCCCAAGCGCGTGAAGATTTCCCTGATCGCGACGACGAAAACTGGATGAAGCACACCTTGGCGTGGCGGACCGATGCCAAGGAAGTGAAACTCGACTACCGTCCTGTGCACATGTACACCATGAGCGACGAAGTTGAAGTCGTGCCGCCGAAGAAGAGGGTTTACTGATGGCCAAGTTCACACTGCCCAAGAATTCCAAGATCAAGGAAGGCAAGCACTTTCCGGCACCGGCGGGGGCGACCGATGTGCGCCGCTTCAAAGTCTATCGCTACGATCCGGATTCCGGTGAAACGCCGCGCACTGACACCTACGATGTGGATTTGTCGACCTGCGGGCCGATGGTTCTGGATGCGCTGATCAAGATCAAGAATGATATTGACCCGACCCTGACCTTCCGTCGTTCCTGTCGCGAAGGGATTTGTGGCTCATGTTCAATGAACATCGGCGACAAGAGGGGCGGCACCAATACGCTGGCTTGCACCAAGGCGATTGCCGATTACGACGGCGAAATTCGCATTTACCCGCTGCCGCACATGCCGGTGGTCAAGGATCTGGTGCCGGATCTGACCCACTTCTACGCGCAGTACGCGTCGATCGAACCGTGGATCAAGACCGACACCGCCAATCCGAGCCGCGAGCGTCTGCAATCCAAGGAAGATCGCGCCAAGCTGGATGGTTTGTACGAGTGTATTCTGTGCGCCTGCTGCTCGACCTCATGCCCAAGCTATTGGTGGAACGGCGACAAATACCTGGGGCCGGCGATTCTGCTGCAGGCTTACCGCTGGTTGGCAGATTCGCGTGATGAGGCGACCGGTGAGCGCTTGGATCAGTTGGAAGATCCGTTCAAGCTGTACCGCTGCCACACCATCATGAACTGCACCAACACCTGTCCCAAGGGTTTGAACCCGGGCAAGGCGATTGCCGAAACCAAGAAGATGATGGTCGAGCGACAGATCTAGTCGTTCGCTTTATCGCAATACTCGGGGTTGCGCCGGGGCGCCCGTCAGGTCGTGAGCCTGACGTAGCTCCGTCGCAACCTTTCTTTTTTCAGCCTTAGCGGAGCAACTGTGAGCGAATTTCCAATTTCACGCCTGAAATGGCTGTGCCGCCGTGGCATGAAAGAGCTGGACGTGCTCATGGAGGCCTACCTGGCGAATCGCTATGAACAGGCGCCAGCGCAGGAGCAGGCCGCGTTCCGTGAAGTCCTGGAGATGGACGATCCGGATATCTATGCCATTTGTGTCAAGCGTATGGCGCCGCCGGAGCATCTGAAAATCATCTTTGATCAACTGCAGGTGCGTCGCCAGGGCTGAGCCCGACACAAGGCCGGATTCAGCCGGTCGGTTCCAGCACCGTGGGCGACGACTCTGGCAGCAAGTCGGGGTAATCGCGGTTGAAGTGCAGGCCGCGGCTTTCCTTTCGGCTGCGTGCTGAACGGATGATTAAAGCGGCAACCACGGCCAAATTGCGCAGTTCGATGAGGCCGGGTGTAACGCGGAAATTTCCGTAGTACTCGTCGATTTCCTGCTGCAGCATCTCGATGCGATGGGCGGCCCGTTCCAAACGCTTGTTGGTCCGCACAATCCCCACGTAATTCCACATAAAACGCCGGATTTCGCGCCAGTTGTGCGCCACCACGATTTCTTCGTCGGAGTCGGTCACGCGGCTTTCATCCCATGCTGGCAGAGGCGCGGGTGATCGTGGCACATCGCTCTGTGCAATGTGGTCAGCGGCGGCTTGGGCAAAGACCAGGCATTCAAGCAGTGAGTTGCTGGCCATGCGATTTGCGCCGTGCAGTCCGGTGTACGCGGTTTCTCCAATCGCATACAGGCCAGGCACACTGCTGGCGCCATGCAGATCCGTTTTGACCCCGCCACAGGTGTAGTGAGCGGCCGGAACGACCGGCAGCGGTTCCTTGCTCATGTTCAACCCCAACTCCAGGCAGCGCGCATGGATGGTTGGGAAATGTTCGCGGATAAATTCCGCCGGTTTGTGGCTGATGTCCAGGTACACGTGATCCAGCCCCAGGCGCTTCATTTCGTGGTCGATGGCCCGCGCTACGATGTCACGCGGGGCAAGCTCTGCGCGCTGGTCAAAGCGCGGCATGAAGCGCTCGCCGTTGGGCAGCTTGAGCAGTCCCCCTTCGCCACGGACAGCCTCGGAGATCAGAAAGGCATGCGCCTGAGGGTGATACAGGCAGGTCGGATGGAATTGCATGAATTCCATGTTGGCGACCGCGCCGCCCGCGCGCCAAGCCATGGCGATGCCGTCGCCACTGGCCCCATTGGGGTTGCTGGAATACATGTACGCAAGATTGGCCCCGCCAGTGGCCAGCACCACGGCCCGCCCCGCCAGTGTTTCCACTTGCTGGGTTGAACGATTCAGGACATAAGCGCCGACGCAGCGGCCATCGCTCTTGATCAAATCAACCGCAACACGGTCAGTGAGCAATTCAATGCGCGGGCTGGCCTGGGCCAAGCCGAGCAGGGTGGTTTCCACCGCGCGTCCGGTGGCATCGGCGGCGTGAATAATCCGGCGGTGACTGTGCCCGCCCTCACGTGTGAGGTGAAAATCACCCTCTTCAGGGCGGCGGGTGAAAGGCACCCCGCGCTCAACCAGCCAGCCAATCGCTTGAGGTCCGCGCTCGACGGTGAAGCGCACCGCGCTTTCATCGCAAAGCCCGGCGCCGGCGGTCAAGGTGTCCTGCACATGCGAATCGATGGAATCTCGCGCCGACAGCACCGCGGAGATGCCGCCTTGCGCGTGATATGTGCTGCCTTGCTCCAGGGAACCTTTCGCAATAACCGTACTCTCAACATTAGCTTCGGCGAGGCGCAGCGCGGCAGTGAGTCCGGCAGCGCCGCTACCTATGATCAAAACGCGAGAGTGGTGCTGCATCATGGCAATTGGGGTTGATGGCGTAATAAATGGCTTGGGCGTTTGGGATTTTCCCGCGACCGAGCCGCGCGGTAAACGTTCGAAAAAAGACGCGCGCCGAGCGGCGGATAAGCCGCAGCAGGCTGCTACAATTGCGCGTGATGATCAAAAACCGGCGGAACGGGCGAACACAGGGGTCTCTCGGTCCCAAACGGGAAATATGACGACCTCGGACGAAATCCGCAACGCCGACGACACCACCGACCAGGCACCCCGCTCAACTCAGCGTGATATCGATCAAGCGCTGGTCGAGCGCGCCCAGGCTGGTGACTCGCGCGCGTTTGATGCCCTGGTCATCAAATATCAGCAGCGTGTTATCCAATTGGTATCTCGCCTGGTCAGCGAAGCCGATGCGCCGGACGTGGCGCAAGAGGCGTTCATCAAGGCCTATCGCGCCTTACCCAACTTCCGCGGCCAAAGTGCGTTTTACACGTGGCTTTACCGCATCGCCGTGAACACGGCCAAGAATCATCTGGTCTCGCGCAAGCGCCGCCCGGCAGGGCAGGACATCGACGTTCAGGATGCTGAACTTTACGGTCATACCGAACATCTAAGCGATCAAGCGTCACCGGAAGCGGACCTTCTGAGTGAGGAAATCCGTGAAGTGGTTGCGGCGACCATTGATGCGCTACCACCGGATTTGCGAACGGCGATATCGCTGCGCGAATTTGATGGATTAAGCTACGAAGATATTGCCAACGCGATGAATTGCCCGGTCGGCACCGTGCGATCTCGCATTTTCCGCGCGCGCGCCGCGGTCGATGAAAAACTCAAACCCTTGCTGGAGCATGTGTAACCCATGAGCGACGAGAGTGTGAAAGATCAGCTTGTTTGCGCTTTCCTTGACGGAGAGTTGTCGAGTCAGCAGATCGATGAGTTGCTCGAGCAGCTGGAGTGTGAGAACACTCGCGCTAAGGCTTGTCGGCAGGCCATGATGGGCGGTGTGTTGAAGCAGCGAAAAGCGGTTTATGTGGATGTCTCGGCAGCGGTTCGTGAGGCGATCCGTTCAGAGCCACCGTTGGTCATGCCTTTGAGTTCGCGCCGGGCTCGCGTGGTCAGCATGCTGCGCAAAGCACCTGGACGTTGGCGTGGCGGCGCTGTTCAGCGCTGGCAAGTGCCCGCCACGGGATTGGCGCTTGCGGCATCAGCGGCACTTGCCGCCGTGATCGTGATTCAGCCGGATGCCGCTCAAACGTCGGCAGCTGGGGATATGGTGGCCGCAGCAGCGCCAGTGGCGAGCTCGCCATCCTCCGATTTGACGACGACTTTGCCTGTGGCCAGTCAGATGCCAGCCGTACGAGGTTCTCAAGTGCCGGCACAACTGGTTGCGACCGCCACCACGAGTAAGCGTAGCGCGACGAATGCACCGCGTGAGTTGGTCATTGCCTCGCCGCAGGAGCCACGTCCTATCGTGGCGCAATGGAGTCACGCGCAGACTGCAGATACCACCGCGCAGCAGGCAGCGGCGCAGGCCCGCGTGCAAGAGCGCCTTAACACCTATTTGATTAACCACGCTCGTTCCGGCGGAGGTTATGCCTTGTCGGGTTCGCTGGGCTACGCGCGGGTTGCTGCACGACCGCAACAAACTGCCAGCAACGAGTGACGTCAGCGGTGCGAGGCTCCTGGCTTGCGGTCACGCTGGCGCTGGCCTGTTGGCCATCAATCGGTGCAGCGGATGCGCTGGAATGGCTACAGCGCATGAACGACGCAGTGCGGCTGACGACCTATCAAGGCACGGCGGTGTATCGCAACGGTGAGCAGCTCGAAACCTTGCGTATCTTCCACCGTTTCACGCAAGGGCAGGAAAACGAGCGGATGTTTTCGCTCTCCGGTCAACAGCGGGAGGTCTTGCGTTCCGGTGAACAGGTCACCTGCATCCTCCCGGATCAAAAAGCTGTTGTTCGTGATCATGAGGGTTTACGTGGGTTGCTTCCCAAGCTTTCCCGCACCGCATTCGAAGAGCTCGGACAGGTTTATGAGCTGATCCAGGTCGTTGGTGATGCGCGCGTCGCGGGACGGGCTTGCCGTGAAGTGCGGGTCCGCTCACGGGATATCTACCGCTACAACTACGCGTTGTGCCTGGATGAGGAAAGCGCATTGCCATTGGATATCCGTCTGATTGACGACAATGGCGTGTTGTTGGAGCAGGTGGTGTTCACGCACATCGAGTTCCCGGAGCAGATTGACGATCGTTTCTTCCAGGCGGCGATTGATACCGCAGGATTCCGTGAAGTCAGTCAGCAGAGCATGGACACACAACCGGTGCCGGCGAAGGATGACGAGGCGATTTGGGAAGTGCGTGATCTACCGGAAGGCTTTCGTTTGGCCACGCGCGAAACGGGTCAGTGGCCCGGTTTTGAAGGGCCGGTGACGCAAATGGTGTACTCGGACGGCCTGGCCGCGGTGTCAGTGTTTGCAACGGCCAATCAGCTCCCTGACGAGACTCTGCAGGGCTTGACTCGTCTTGGTGGGGTCAATGCTTACGGCCGTGTCGTCGACGATCATCACGTCACAGTGGTCGGTGAAGTGCCCCAGGCCACCGTGCGCTTCTTTGGTGATAACCTGCGTCTCATTCGAATTCAGAATTAGTCGTAGGTCAACACCACGCTGTGATCGAAAATTTGACCATTGTTGTAGAGCGGCAAGGTAAACAAGTGCGTCTGGCGGCCGCCAGTCTCACCGGCTGCGCGCGTTGCGATGCCGGCGAGGGTTGCGGCGGTGGCGTTTTTGGCAAGCTCATTCGACGGCGCTTGCAGGGCTTGATGCTTGATGATCAGGGCTTGAATTTGCAAGTCGGTCAGCATGTTGTCCTGGGCATCGAGCCGGGTGTTTTTGTCAAAGCAACGGCGCTTATTTATCTGCTGCCTCTGATCGGCTTGATTACAGCAGCCGCGGCTGTCAGCGCCGTGGGTATGACCGATGCCTGGGTGTCTGTCGGCGGTATTTCTGGCCTGCTTGCGGGGGCGTGGCTGGGGCCGCGCATTCGGCGTTCCTATATCGACAATCAGTTTCAGCCGCATGTTTTGCGTCGCGCTGCTGCCACCGACATGCAGGTGTGTGGCAGTCCGGTTGCAAACGCGAGTTGATGTGAACCAAGGGATTTTCATGTCACAGACGAGCTTTACCCTGCGCGGGTGGCGCGCTTCATTGCGCCATGTTTTGGCGCTTGCTGCCGTGCTCCTGCTTGTCGGCTGTGGTCGCGACAACAGTGGACTACCGGATTTCACACATCTGGTTGAGCAAGCCGCCCCCGCGATCGTGAATATCAGTGGTCGTTCCGAAGCCCAGGCTTCCAACGGGCAAGAGCGCGGCGCGCAGCCGCCATGGTTTGAGTGGTTTCGTGATTTTGGCCAGGAGTCCGAACCTCAGCAGCAGCCGCGTCAATCTCTGGGATCTGGATTCATTTTGAGTAGGGATGGTGAGATTCTGACCAACAACCATGTGGTTGCAGAAGCGGATGAAATCACCGTGACGCTGGCAGATCGCCGGCAGTTTCAGGCCAAGGTGATCGGCCGGGACCCGGCCAGTGATCTGGCATTGCTCAAAATTGAGGCCAGTGGCTTGCCGGTGCTCCGATGGGGCAGCTCCGCCGATCTGAAAGTGGGCGAGTGGGTGCTCGCCATCGGATCTCCGTTTGGCTTTGAACAGACCGTGACGGCCGGTATCGTGTCCGGCAAACGCCGCGCTCTGGCATCCGAGCAGTACGTCCCGTTTTTGCAGACGGATGTGGCAATTAACCCCGGTAACTCTGGAGGTCCGCTGTTCAATCTCGAAGGCGAAGTGGTCGGAATCAACTCGCAAATTTTCTCGCAAACCGGTGGCTATATGGGGTTGTCATTCTCCATTCCCTCGGACACAGCGCTGAATGTGGTGAAGCAGCTTCGAGATCACGGCAAGGTGCGTCGCGCGTGGCTGGGCGTGGTGATTCAACAGGTCGATCGTGCTTTGGCGGAGAGTTTTGAACTGGACCACGCGACAGGAGCTTTGGTCAGTCAGGTGGAGCCGGAAGGGCCAGCCGAGGACGCCGGTTTGAAAGCCGGAGACATCATCCTGAAATTTGACGATCACGAGATCACCGAATCACGCAGTTTGCCGCCATTGGTTGGGCAGCATGCTCCGGGCGACAAAGTGCGCATTGAGTTGCTGCGTGATGGGCGCCGAACCAGCTTGCGCGTGCAACTTGGAGAGCTTCCGGATCAAAAAGCGGAAACCGTCAGCGAAGACTGGACGGGTTTGCAGGTTGAGCCTCTGAGTGATCGTTTGGCCACGCGTTTGCGCGTTGATGGCGGTTTGGTGGTTCGCGGTTTGACCCCGCGTGGTGCTGCCGCTATCGCGGGTTTACGCCCCGGCGATGTGATCTTGGGCGTGGCCGGTGTCAGTGTCGCCAACGAGACGGATTTCCGGCGCGTGATCGCCTCGGTGGGCCGAGGTGAGTCTGCGGCGTTGCTGGTGCTGCGCGACGAGCGCACGCTGTTTATCGCCTTACAGCGCCCGTCGGAGTGAGCGCGCGGCCCACGCTGATTCTGTACAGTCGCCCGCACTGCGATTTGTGCGAGGCCATGGAAGACCAGCTTCACGCCGAGTTTGCCGGGCGCTTTGAACTCGATTGGCGGGATGTTGATCGAGATCCAGAGACGCAGCGGCGGTTTGGCGCGCGCATTCCTGTGTTGACCACGAGCAGTGGGCAGGAGGTGTGTGTGGGGCAGTTTCACCGGGCTTCAGTGGTGCAGGCTCTTGGGCCGCTCGAAGCCACCTCAGGGCCTGTATAATCTCCGCCTTTTTGCCGGTTCCCGACCGGCCGCGAAATCGACTCTTATAGCGTCTGCATGCAAGACCACATCCGTAATTTTTCCATCATCGCCCATATCGACCACGGCAAATCCACGCTGGCGGATCGCTTCATCCAGATCTGTGGAGGCTTGAGTGAACGCGAGATGGCCGCGCAGGTGTTGGATTCGATGGACATCGAACGTGAGCGTGGCATCACCATCAAGGCGCAGGCGGTTCGTCTGAACTACACGGCGGACAACGGCGAAACCTATCAATTGAACTTGATCGACACGCCTGGGCACGTGGATTTTTCCTACGAGGTCTCGCGTTCTTTGGCCGCGTGTGAAGGTGCTTTGCTGGTCGTCGATGCCTCACAAGGGGTGGAAGCGCAGAGTGTGGCCAATTGCTACACCGCCATTGAGCAGGATCTGGAAGTGGTCCCGGTGCTCAATAAAATCGATTTGCCCGCTGCCGAACCGGAGCGCGTGATCACGCAGATCGAAGACGTGATCGGGATCGAAGCACGCGATGCTTTGACCTGCAGTGCAAAAACCGGCCTCGGCGTGAGAGAAATTCTCGAGCAACTGGTCAGTCGTGTGCCGCCGCCGCAGGGAAACCCTGATGGAGAGCTGCAGGCGCTGATCATTGACTCCTGGTTCGACAACTATCTCGGTGTGGTGTCCTTGGTGCGTATCGTCAATGGCCGATTGCCCAAGGGAGAGAAGATTCGTGTGATGTCGACCGGACAGAGCCATCTGGTCGACCATGTCGGCTATGCCGCTCCCAAGCGGGTGCTGTGCGACGCGCTGGAATGCGGCGAGGTTGGCATCGTCATTGCCGGCATCAAGAATGTTGATGGCGCGCCCGTCGGTGACACGCTGACCAGCGCCGAACGACCGGCCAGCAAACCGTTGCCGGGCTTTCAATTGGTGCAACCGCGCGTATTTGCCGGTTTGTACCCGGTGGATGCCGACGATTTTGAGGATTTCCGCGAGGCTCTTCAGAAGCTGCGCTTGAACGACTCTGCACTCAACTTTGAGCCGGAAACGTCGGGCGCTTTGGGCTTTGGTTTCCGCTGCGGTTTCCTCGGCATGCTGCACATGGAGATTGTGCAAGAGCGGCTGGAGCGCGAATATTCGCTAAATCTCATTTCCACCGCGCCTACTGTCGTTTACAAGGCATTCACGCGCAGTGGGGAAGAGCTGGAAGTGGAAAATCCGGCGGAGCTCCCGGACCCGGCCACGCTGGACAGTATTTTGGAGCCGGTGATCCTGGCGCGCATTCTGCTGCCGCAGGAATTCATCGGCGCGGTGATGCAGCTGTGCATGGAAAAACGCGGGACGCAACGCAAGATGCAATATCACGGCAGTCAGGTTTCGATGGAATTCGAGTTGCCTTTGGCGGAAGTCGTGCTTAACTTTTTTGACCGTCTGAAATCGATCAGTCGGGGCTTTGCCTCCTTTGAATATGAATTTCTGCGTTTCGAGCCGGCGGATCTGGTCAAGATGGAAGTCATGATCAACGGCGACAAAGTGGACGCACTGGCGAGCATTGCTCATCGTGCTGATGCGGAGCGGCGTGGGCGGCAGTTGGCTGAAGCGCTCCGCGAGATCATTCCTCGTCAGATGTTTGATGTGGCCATTCAGGCGGCGATTGGCTCACGTATTATCGCGCGGACAACGGTCAAAGCTCTGCGCAAGAACGTGACAGCGAAGTGCTACGGCGGTGATGCAACACGTAAGCGGAAGTTGTTGGAAAAACAAAAGGCTGGCAAAAAGCGGATGAAGCAATTCGGCAAAGTGGAAATTCCACAGGATGCTTTCATGGCGGTGCTTAGCCGAGATCAGAAGGACTGAATTGGTGTTTGCTCCCGACGTACATTTCGATTTCGCTGCAGCGCTGCTGCTCGCGGCAGTCATAACCGGGCTGGGTTGGCTGGTCGATGCCAAGTTTTTCGCACCGCGCCGGACGGCTGACGCCGAACCTGGAAAGTGGGCCGAGTTCTGTCGTTCATTCTTTCCGGTCATTCTTATCGTCCTGTTGCTGCGTTCGTTCCTGATCGAGCCATTCCGGATTCCATCCGGCTCAATGATTCCCACCCTGGAAGTGGGGGATTTCATCCTGGTCAACAAGTTCTCTTACGGGCTGCGGATGCCGGTTTTTCACAATCTGTTAGTGCCTTTGGGTGAGCCGGAACGTGGTGATGTCATGGTGTTTCGCTACCCGCGTGATCCCAGCAAGGACTTCATCAAGCGGGTCATTGGTTTGCCGGGCGATACGGTGACCTATCGCCACAAGACGCTGTATATCAATGGTGAGAAAATGCCGCATGAAGTCAGTGGCTACTACAGCGAGGATGCAGCGGGCCGCAAGGTCATCGCGGAAGAGATGGTTGAGCAACTGGGTAGTGTTGAGCACCGCATTTTGGTCAGCCCACACCGCCCCAATGATGACGCCGAGTTTCGTGTGCCTGCAGGACACTATTTCATGATGGGCGATAACCGCGATGGTTCGGAAGACAGCCGGTCCTGGGGTTTCGTGCCTGAGCGAAACCTGGTCGGCAAGGCGTTTTTTATCTGGATGAGTTGGGATGGACGAAAAAACCGCCCGGCTTTGGATAGAATCGGGAACACGATTCAGTAAGCGAAAAACAGGCAACGGGGAACGATGATGACAACGATGAAACGCCAAGCTGGCGGCATGTACAACGTGATTTTTATGCTCGCGGTGATAGGTGGCGGCGCCTTGCTTGCCATGGTGATTGCGCCGATTTACATGAATGAGGCCAAAGCGACCAAGATCGTGTCGCAGGTGTCCAAATCGCCGCAGAATTACGAGCTGTCCCAGTTCGAGATGCACAAATTGCTGCAGCGCCGTTGGGATGTCGACGACGTCAAGCACCTCAGTGTTAAGGACGTAAAGCTTAAAAAGAACAAGAATGGCAAGTCCTTGGCCTATGAGTACGAAGTTCGTTCGCATCTGTTCGCCAACTGGGATTTGGTCTTGGTCTTCAAGAAAGACTTCCCGATGGTCAGGGGTGGTGGCTGATACCCTGCGTCTACAAGATTTCCCTTTCCGCGACGCGGAGCTGCGCAAAGCCGCGTTGACACATCGCAGCGCGGGAAATCGCCACAACGAGCGCCTCGAGTTTCTTGGTGACGCGGTGTTGAACTTCGTTATCGCGGAGGCCTTGTTTCATCGCCTTCCTCAGGCGGATGAAGGTGATCTGACGCGCATGCGCGCGCATTTGGTCCGTGGTGAGACTTTGGCGGCACTGGCTGCTGACATGAATCTGGGTATGGATATCGAGCTGGGGCCGGGGGAGCTGAAAAGCGGCGGTCATCGGCGCGCCTCGATTCAGGAAGACGCTTTGGAAGCTTTGCTGGGCGCCATTCTGTGCGACGCCGGGTTCGATGTGGCCAAAGAGCAAATTCTTCAATTGTTTGAAGTTCGCCTGGACAATTTGCCGCGACCGGAAGAGCTCAAAGATCCCAAGACCCGATTGCAGGAATGGTTGCAGGCGGCGGGACGTGGGTTGCCGGAGTATCAATTGGTTGCGGAGTCGGGACCGGCGCATCGCAAACAGTTCGAAGCGACCTGCGGCGTGGCGGAGAATTTGACACGCGGCAGCGGGCGCAGTCGCCGCGCGGCGGAACAGGACGCGGCACGGCGTATGTTGGAACAGTTTCAAGCACTATGAGATATCCACAAAAATGACTCGCGCTGGCACGATTGCACTGGTGGGGCGCCCGAACGTCGGCAAATCCACCCTGATGAACGCTCTTGTGGGCGAGCGCTTGTCGATCGTCTCACCCAAAGCGCAGACCACCCGGCACCGTGTTATGGGCGTGCTCACGCGAGGTGACAATCAATATGTCTTCGTCGACACGCCAGGGCAGGCTGATATTCAAGGTAAGGCCTTAAACCGCCTGCTTGATCGGACTGCGATCAGTGCGATGGCGGATGTTGATGTCACCTTGTGGGTGGTCGAACCACGACACTGGACGCCTGCCGACGATCAGATGCTTGTGCGTATGCAGCGTGCGCGTCCTGGGGTGCTTGGCTTGATTCTGAGCAAAGTCGACCAAATCAAGGACAAAAGCAGCCTGCTACCCGAGATCGGCCGCCTGCACGCGTTGATCAAACCCGATTTCCTGGTGCCGCTCTCTGCCGCTAAAAAAGACAATCTTGAAGCCTTGTTCAGTGAGTTGGATCAGCGTTTGCCCGAAGGACCGTGGCTTTACGATGAGGACACCTTGACGCCGCACTCGGCTGAATTTTTGGTCGCTGAGCACATTCGCCAGCAGTTGTTTCTGCGGCTGAACAAGGAATTGCCCTACGCCACGACGGTGACCATTGATCGCATGTCGCAGGGGGATCTTGGTAACGAAGTGCACGCCACAATCTGGGTCAATCGTCCGTCCCACAAGGGCATAGTCATCGGCAAGCAGGGCCAGGGTCTGAAAGCGATCGGTCAATCCGCGCGTGAGCGACTCCAGGGCCTGTTCGATCAAACCTTTGATATCCACCTGTGGGTCAAGGTGCGGGAAGGCTGGGCGGACCACGAAGACAGCTTGCGCACATTCGGGTACGGGGCGACCGAGTGACATTGCGGGCCAGCGCCGAGCCGGCCTGGATACTGCATCGCCGTCCGTTGCGAGAAACCAGTCTGATTCTCGATGTGCTGACGCGAGATTATGGGCGTGTCAGTCTGGTCAGCCGGGGCGGGCGACAGGCGCGGGGTGGCGGCCTGCTGCAAGCATTTCGTCCGCTGAAAATGGATTTTGTCCAAAAATCGGAGCTGGGCACACTCAGCCGTTTCGAAGCCGACGGGGCCGCAGCGAAACTCAGTGGAACGCGATTGTGGTGTGGCTTCTACGTCAATGAATTGCTACTGCGCTTGGTTTCGCACAATGACGCGCACAATGCCTCGTTGTTTGACGATTATCTGGACGTGCTGCGACGTTTGGAAACACAAGAACCTGCTCCGGTGCTGCGTCAGTTTGAATATCGCTTGCTCAGCCATCTGGGTTACGCCTTACACATGGATATGCTGGATCAGGCGACCTCGTTTCGCTGGGACCCCACCCGCGGATTGGTCGAGGCACAGTGCGGTGTTCCCGCAACAGCGCTGCGCGCCTTGTTGCAAGGCGTGTGGGACGAGCGTGTGAATCCCTGCCGGGGGTTGCTGGGTGAAATGCTGCGCGAGCAACTGGGACCTCGCCCCTTGCAAAGTGCGGCGATGTTGCGCGAACTGACCAGTCTTCAAGCGAGCCGGCCTGCTGTGCAAGGCACAACGCGCTAGAATCGCCGCTTTTTCGAGTCCGCCGCATGAGTCAGCACACTTCCCCATTGCGTTTGGGGGTCAATATCGACCACGTTGCCACTTTGCGTCAGCAGCGTGGAACTTTGTACCCATCGCCGCTGGCTGCGGCGTTTGTTGCCCAGTCTTCGGGTGCCGACGGCATTACCGCGCATCTGCGTGAAGACCGCCGACATATCCAGGAGCGCGATGTGCAGGAGCTGCGCCAGGCCCTGGGTATTCCGCTGAATCTCGAAATGGCGCCGGCCGCTGAAATGCTGCGCATCGCGGAAGCGCTGGCACCGCCTGCGTGCTGTTTGGTGCCGGAGAAGCGTGAAGAATTGACCACCGAAGGTGGTCTGGATGTCGTCGCGAATCTGGCGCGCGTGCGCGAAGCTTGTGAGCGCTTGCGAGCGGTCGAGACGCGTGTGTCGTTGTTTATTGAAGCCGATCCGGCACAAATCGACGCGGCAGTGGCCGCAGGTGCCCAAGTTGTTGAATTCCACACGGGTGGCTACGCCGATGCTCAGGATGCGGGTGACCAAGCGACGGCCGTGTCACGTTTCCAGAAAATGGCAGAGTACGCGGCCTCTGCGGGGCTGGAAGTGCATGCCGGCCACGGGCTGACAGTCGAAAATGTCGTGCCGATCGCGCGTATTCCTCAGATTCAAGAATTGAACATTGGGCACAGCATTGTGTCCGACGCGGTGATCATGGGCATGGCGGCCGCTGTGGCCCGCATGAAAGCCGTGATGATGCAGGCGCGCAGCATGCCGGCAACCCGCTCGGCGATTTAGTCGCGCCTCAGTCTGCTGGGCGCAGGCTGTCGAGGATGCTTCGCACGGCTGTGGTGACCGCCGCCATGTCTTCGCGCAGCGTCGCCGCGTCGGCCAGAGTTTCCAGGGCGTTGAGACGCTTTTCCAGCAGGAAAACGTGCGATTTCAGCGGCTCAAGATGAAAGAAGGCGGCCGTGCCATGCAACTGGTGCGCGGCTGCCCGCGCCGCATCCAGATCGCTGTCGATGAACGCGGCGTCCAGTTCATCAAGCTGTTTGGGCAGCTCTTCCTGCATCATGGCGGCGAGCTCAGGGTCGCGGACAAGCTCAGCGCTGGTGTTGCGCTTGAGGGGCGTGGTTGAGGCTTTTTCTGTGTGTAACCAAGGGTGCAGACAACGCACAAGTTGCGCCTGATCGAAGGGCTTTGAGAGCAGGTCATTGAGCCCGGCATCGAGCCACTCGCGTTCCTGTTCTGGAGTCACATACGCGGACATTCCGATAATCACCGCCGCAGCGCCCGGGTCTTCATCGCGGATGGCTATCGTGGTTTGCTGTCCATCGAGCTGCGGCATATTCAGATCGAGCAATACGAAGGTTTGCCGTTGAGCGCGCCACAATTCCAGCGCATCACGACCGTTGTCGGTGAGCGTCACGCGCGCGCCCAGGTTTTCCAGTAGCGCTTTGAGAAAATATTGGCTTGCTGGATTGTTTTCAGCCACCAGCACATGTCGGCCATGAAGTGCGTTGTTGTCGTCGCCCTCACGCAAATGACGCAGGTCGTTCAGGGCGCGGTACAGGGTTGTCCGGGTTGCGGATTTTGGTAGCACCCGCGCCGCGCCCCATTCCTGCAAGCGACGATGCACGCGAGCGTCCACACTGTTGACCATCACACCAACCGGGCAGGGGCTGGCGTCGATCATCTCGCGGAGCAGATCTTCGTTGAGTTCGTCGCTCTGTAAGTTCAGAAGCACGATATCGGCATGTCCGATGCTCAAAGCGCGCTGAAGTGCGCCCGGCGAATCAAACTGCCGGTATCGCACGCCCCAGAACTCCAGTTGATGCTGGAGTGCACGTCGGCTTGCCGGGTGGCGTTCAACCAGCCACAGATGGATGCCCCGCAAGCCATCCCAGCTGGTGCGTAGAGATTTCTGGGGGTGCGGTTGAAATGGCAGCGTGACGGAAAACGTCGCGCCGTGCCCTGGCTGGCTATCCACTTCAATCGTGCCGCCCAGCAAGTCCGTGAGTTTGCGCACGATGTTCAGGCCCAGCCCGCTGCCAGCAACAGTGAGTTGTCCGTCATTCTCAAAGCGTTGATATGCGGTAAAGAGCTGATCCTGCTGGGCTTTGCTCAACCCCGGGCCGGAATCCTGAATCTGCAGCCGAATGCGCACGTTGTCGTCGTGATCGGTAATCCGTGTCGCTCGTATGACGACTTCGCCGTGATGGGTGAATTTGACGGCATTCGAGACCAAATTGGTCAGAATTTGTTGGACACGCCCCGGATCTCCGATCAGCCGTGCCGGAATGTCGTGATCAACGATGCTGACCAGCTCGAGGTTTTTCTCGTAGGCCAGTGGTGCCATCAGGGACACAGTGTCTTCAACGATGTCGGCCAAATCCAAGCCCACCTGGTGGATATCCAGTTGGCCGGCATCGGCCCGTTCCATGTCGAGGAAATCGTTGACCATGGAGACCATGCCCGCCGCCGATTTGCGGATGGTTTGAACGTAATTCAACGACTCGCTGGCCAGCTCGCCTTGTTCGAGCAATTCGGTAAATCCCACGATGGACGTCAGTGGAGTGCGCAACTCATGGCTCATCGCCGAGAGGAATTCGGCGCGACGCGCGAATCTATCCCGGCTGTCTGCGAGTTGCGCGCGTATGGAGTCGAGCTCTTCGTTGAGCCTGGCAACGCGATTGTCGCTGGAAGCCTGCGCGGGTTGGGTCAGTTCGGCGAGCGTGTCGCGTGCGTAGCGCAGGCGCTGAGCAAGGACGGCATGCACGGATGCCGTTTGACCGCTGAGGCCGCTGGTGTGCGGTGGTGGACGGTTGAGGTCACCGGCTTCCAGATTCTGGGCCCAGCCTAGGAGAGCCCGCCACGGTCGCGTGATCCACAAATAGCTGATCCAGCAGAGCAGAATCGCGACCAAGATCGCGATCAATACCGAGATGGCGCTCAAATGAACAAGGGTACGTCGATCTTGAACTGGCAGCGGTCGCGGTTTGACAACCAACGTGGTGGCGTCGTCGAGCACGAGGCGTTGTATCTGCGGGGTGGGCCAACGGTCCTGGCTGGGAGTTTTCGTCTGGTGCCAGACGTGCGCGCCTTGTTGGTCTTCGAGCCAGATTTCCTGCCAAGGCCAGGTTTCCACCTCGCGGCGAAAAGTCGCTTCATCTTTCCAGTCGGACCGATGATCGAGTTGGCGGGCGATGGTGGTGATCTGCGTTTGTACATGCTGGTCAACCAACTGCCGTGCTTTCGCCTGCAGACTGATGGTTGTGGCAACCACTGTCACAGCGCCGATGGCCAATATAAGGCTTAGGAGCAAGCGCCATTCGATGTTGCGGTGAGTCACAGTTTCGCAGGGGAATCAGGTTGGGCGTAGCAGGCAGGCATCAGATGCAATGAATCTGGGGTGAGTCATCCCTATAATACGGCCTTGGGCGCGCCTGAACTCGGATTCACTCCATAACGCAGGCAGACGCTTTTTACTTCAAGGGGAATCACAGATGTTGAAATCTACGGGAGCGGCCGTGCTGGCCGTATCGGCGTTGGCCGCGGGAGGCGCAAGCGCTGAAAGCACGAGCTGGTGGGAGTCAAGCACATTGGGCTTGATGGGCACCTATCTGACGCCGTCTGAGGTTCGTGAGGCTGAGTCCAAGCAGCCGGGTGCGATGCTCTACTGGGGCTTGCCGCTCAGCGCTTACACAGGCTGGAGTACGCAAATTTCCGCCGCCTGGAATGAGATTGAACGCGATGACCAGACCGGTGAAGATCAGCTCTATCAATTGGGTGTGGATATCTTGCGTCATTTCGATATGACCACCTCGCTGTCACCCTATGTGATTACCGGCTTGGCCGTGGCATATGAAGAGATTGGTGATGACGATCGCACCCGACCGAGCATCAGTCTCGGTGGTGGCGTGGATTGGCAAACGCCTTTTCAGCCGCTGAGTCTGCGCCTGGAAGCGCGCGCTGTCGCCTTGGAAAACGAGTACGAAAACTTTGATTCAGGACGTGCTGTTCTGGTTGATGGTCGTTTCGGATTGGGCGCAATGTGGGCTTTTGGCAAGCCGACTGCGAGCGTGTCTGACGGAGATACGGATGGCGTGATTGACGGCGAAGATCTCTGCCCGGACACCGCGCCGGGTGTGAAAGTCGACCGTACGGGTTGCGATGCGTTGAGCGAGCGTGACAGCGATGGCGACGGCGTCAGCGACGCTTTGGATCAATGCCCAGGAACGCCGCCGGGCGAGGTGGTTGATGAACAGGGCTGCCCCCTGGATGATGCCGTGCTGCTAAAAGGCGTCAATTTTAAGTTTAACTCGGACGAGCTGACTGCATCGGCTCGCGACGTGCTGGTTCCGGTGGCGGGTTTGCTGAATGGTGGGTTGTCAGAAATCCGCGTTGAGATAGCCGGGCATACGGATGCTCTGGGAAACGATGACTACAACCAGGCGCTGTCGGCGCGACGCGCCTACGCGGTGAAAGATTTTTTGGCCCATCAAGGCGTTTCGGTGGATCGCATGGTGGCGACCGGTTACGGCTCAAGTCGCCCGGTGGCTGACAACGCCACTGAGGAAGGCCGGGCAAAAAATCGCCGCGTGGTATTTCGCGTGCTGAACTGAATTTGTCCGCGTTGCAGTAGCAACGCACGTTTCTGGAACCCCGAACAGCGTTGCTGCTCGGGGTTTTTTTATTCTGTTTTCAATGTCATGCGTCGATTTTTCGGCGGCTTTGATGTGGCACAGAAAAAATTGCCGGTTTATTGACGTTTTCTTCACCTTGACAGGCGCACAGTACACCTCAAGTTCAGGACCACCGGAGGTGGCCATGCCAAAGCAGATGACGAATCGCCGCGAAAGTCGCCATACGGTTGCGAGCCTGCGGAACCCGGATCAGATCCGACGTTCAAAGCTGGTGTATTGGACACTGTTCGCAGCATTCGCATGCCTCATGGCTTACAACGGGATGAGCCTGACCTGAAACCTCTTTTCGACTCCCCTAAGCCTTGACTCCCTGCAAGGCTATCTGACCGCGACGCAGCATCATGTCCTCCCCTGGCTCCCCCAAGCCACTACAGCGACTCGGTTAGACTTGTACCGCGGCCTCAGTGCCGCGGTTTTTTTTGCTCTCATCAAAGACAAAACGAGGCGACGGGATGATCAAGGCAGTGCTGGGGGTGGGGCTGTTTGCAGCGGTGGTTTACCTGCTTGTATGGCCAGTCAATATTGAGCCGGCGGCATGGCAACCTCCGCCGGCGCCGGCAGACGATGCGCGATTTGCTGAGAATGACCGGCTCGCCGCCGTGGAGCGGATCGCAAGTGGTGTGGGCCAAGGGCCTGAGGCGGTAAACATTGATCGTCAGGGCCGTCTTGTGACCGGTTTTATCGACGGTCGGGTCATGCGTTTCTCGCCGGACGGCAGCAATGCTGAACTCCTGGCAGATACCGGCGGGCGCCCGTTGGGCATCGCGTTTTCCTCGGGCGGCGACGTGATTGTGGCAGACGCGGTCAAGGGGCTATTGCGCATTCGGCAGCCCGGCACGTTCCAAGTGATCGCGGACAGCGCTGATGGTGTGCCGTTGGGCTTCACCGACGATGTGGATGTCTCAGTCGATGACGTGGCCTATTACTCCGATGCATCGGTGAAGTTTGGTGTTCATCACGTTATGGACGACGTGTTCGAGCATCGTCCCAACGGGCGCTTGCTTGCGACCGACTTGAACACGGGTGAAACCCAGGTGTTGATGCCCAATCTGTACTTTGCCAATGGTGTGGCTTTGGGGCCCAACGAAGACTACCTGCTGATCAATGAAACCACGCGTTATCGGGTGCTGCGCTACTGGTTGAAGGGCGAGCGAGCAGGGCAGAGCGAGGTCTTTATCGACAATCTGCCCGGGTTTCCGGACAACATCACCTTTAACGGTACAGACATGTTCTGGTTGGCGTTGTATGCGCCTCGAACGGCGCCACTGGATGCGCTGCTGCCGTATCCCTTCGTGAGAAAAATGGTCTGGCGTTTACCGTCCGCGGTTCAACCTGGACCAGTTCTGCATGGCTACGCGCTGGGGCTGAGTTTGCAGGCTGAGGTGAAGGTCAATCTGCAGGATGCCAGCGCGACAGCATTCGCACCGATTACCAGCGTGAGGCAAGGTCAGGACTACCTCTATTTTGGAAGCTTGCTTGCGCCCAGTTTGGCGCGTTTGCCGCTGACGGAGGTTTTTCCGCATTGACGCTCAACATGAATTGGACTTGTCAGAGGTTTCATGAGCTCGATGTCGATGCCCTGTATGAAATCATGCGGATACGTCAGGAGGTCTTTGTTGTCGAGCAGACTTGCGCCTTTCTGGATGCGGATGGTTGGGACAAGCAGGCCTGGCATTTGGCGGGTTGGTCCGGTGAGCGCCTGCTCGCCTACGCGCGCATATTCGAACCTGACGTTGTGCGCAGGGAAGCTTCTATCGGACGCGTGCTATCCGCGCTGGATCAGCGTCGGCAGGGGCTCGGGGTCGATCTGATGGATCGGGCTGTGGAGCACGCGCGCAGTTTTGGGCCAGGCATTCCGGTCTGGATTGGCGCGCAGGAACGGCTTTGCCAGTTTTACGCCGGCTTCGGCTTTTCCGAAACCGGCGAGCGCTACCTCGAAGATGGCATCTGGCATCGGGGCATGCAGGCTACGACAGACCAGCTAGGGCGGCGTCTAAGCGTTTGATCCCTTCATTGATATCGTCTTCGGTAATCAGCAGGCTGGGGGCAAGACGCAGAACGTCTGGCCCAGCGACGAGACACAAAACGCCTTGTTCCAAGGCTGCAGCATTGAGATCGCGTGAGCGGCCTGCCCAATGCGGTTTGAGTTCGCAACCGAGCAGCAAGCCTTGGCCGCGAATATCGGCAAACACATCATATTTGTCATTGAGGGCGCGCAGACTTGTCATCATCTGATCGTGTCGTAACTGCACACCTTGCAAGGTCTGGGCTGATGCAATGATATCCAGCGCGGCGAGGCCAACAGCGCAGCCCATCGGGTTGCCGCCAAAAGTGCTCCCGTGGGTCCCGACAACCAGGCTTGCGCCAATCTCGCGGGTGGTCAGCATGGCCCCGATTGGGAAGCCGCCGCCCAAACCTTTGGCGCTGGTCAAAATGTCCGGCGTCACGTCGGCACCCATGTAGGCGTAAAGATGGCCTGTGCGACCGGCGCCCGTCTGGACTTCGTCAAAGATCAGCAGTGCATTGTGCTGGTCGCACAGCTCCCGCAAACCGGCCAGGTAACCGGGCGCGGCTGGGCGCACGCCACCTTCCCCCTGGATGGGCTCAACGATGACCGCGCAGGTCGCATCGCTGATGACCTCGCGCATGGCCTCGAGATCGTTGTAGGGCACATGGCGGATGCCGCCCGGGAGTGGGGCAAATCCTTCGCTGTACTTGCCCTGGCCGCCGGTTGCGACGGTGAACAAGGTGCGCCCATGGAACGAACCGGTGGTCGAGACAATTTCGTGCTTTGCGCCGCCGAATTTGTCCCATGCGTAGCGCCGTGCCAGCTTGAGCGCGGCCTCATTGGCTTCGGCGCCGGAGTTACAAAAGTACACGCTGTCGGCGAAAGTCAGCTCGGTCAAGCGCTTGGCCAGTGCCAGGGCTGGCTCGGTCACCATCAAGTTGGAGACGTGCCACAGCTTATTGGCTTGCTCGGTGAGGGCCTGAATAAGCGTCGGATGTGCATGCCCGAGTGAGGACACGGCGATACCGCCTGCGAAGTCTACGTACTCGCGCTCTTCTCGATCCCACAGACGCGAACCGCGGCCACGCACCGGAACAATCGGAGCTGGAGCGTAGTTCGGGGTCATGTAGCGATCGAAATCGGCGCGGCTGACGTGATTCATCAAAGTCTCTGGAGCAAAAAGCCGCGATTTTAAGTCATGTGCTTGCCCAGAGGGTATTCGCTTGCGGGAAAATTTCCGGTATCATTCGCGACCCTGTGGTGGGCGTAGCTCAGCTGGTTAGAGTCCCGGATTGTGATTCCGGTTGTCGTGGGTTCGAATCCCATCGTCCACCCCATTTCTTTATTGCTTGAGCAACCCAGATCGGGCCGTCGCGCAGGCGCTGACGCCGCAGTTTTTGCGCGTTACAATACTCGGTTTCGAGCGGGCCATTAGCTCAATTGGTAGAGCATCGGACTCTTAATCCGCTGGTTGTAGGTTCAAGTCCTACATGGCCCACCAGTCTCGACCGCTTCGCAAAACATATGTTTCCTAGCGGTTGTTTCGTGGACACGCGACAGTGGCGGAATTGGTATACGCGCTGGATTTAGGTTCCAGTGGGGAAACCCGTGAGAGTTCGAGTCTCTCCTGTCGCACCATCCATCACGCACATCGCACCACTCAGAGTAAAGTCAAGAACATGCAAGTCAGCGTTGAAGCCGCAGAAGGGCTCGAGCGCCGGATGCGCGTCAGCATCCCCGCCGCCGATTACGAGCACGCCGTTAAGAAGAATTTGAACAAGATCGGCCGTCACGCCCGAGTTGACGGTTTCCGTCCCGGCAAGGTGCCGGCTCAGGTCCTGGAACAGCGCTACGGCGCGCGTGCGCGCCAGGATGCTTTGAGTGATCTGCTCGAAGATAGCTATCCCAAGGCATTGCAGGAATCCGGTGTCCAGCCCGCCGGTCAGCCGCAGATCGAATTCGAAGCTATCGAAACGGGCAAGGACATGGCGTACGTCGCCACCTTCGATGTTTATCCGGACATCGAATTGCAGGGCCTCGAAGGCATGCTCGTCAAGGAGGCCGAAACCGAGATTGGTGATGCGGACGTCGACAGCCTGCTGCAAAAACTGCGTGAGCAGCGCAAAACGTGGGCTGACAAGGATGGCGCCGCCGCTGAAGGCGACCGGGTCAAGATCGATTTCGTCGGCACCATCGACGGCGAGGCCTTCGAGGGCGGCAGCGGCGAAGACACCGATCTGGAGCTGGGTTCCGGCCGCTTCCTGAAAGAAATGGAAGATGGCATTGTCGGCATGAGCGCGGGCGAATCACGTGACATGCCAGTGACCTTCCCCGAGGATTATCACGCCGAGAATCTCAAAGGGAAGTTGGCCAGCTTTGCAGTCACGGTCAAATCGGTTCAGGCTAGCGCTCTGCCCGAGGTGGATGCCGATTTCTGCAAGCAATTTGGCTTGGAAGAGAGTGACGAAGCCGGTTTGCGCGAGAAACTGCGTGAGTCGATGGAGCAGGAAAAGAGCCAGGCGATCGCGCGTTACACCAAGCAGCAGGTTCTGGAGAATATTCTCGCAACCAACGACATTCCGGTGCCGTCCGGTTTGGTTAGTCAGGAAATTGAGCGTATGCGTCATGACGCAGCTCAGCGTTTCGGGCAGGGTCAACAGAACCATGACGAGTTGCATAAAATGTTGCCGGACGCGCTGTTCGAAGAGCAGGCTAAGCGTCGCACTGCCTTGGGTTTGCTGATCGGCGAGATCATTAAGAAAGACAGCTTGCAGGTCACTGACGAGCAGATTGAGGCGAAGTTGGCTGAGATCGCGGGCGGGTTCGACGACTCCGACGCAGCGCTGGCCTACTACCGACAGAACCCTCAGTTTATGCAGTCTTTGCGGGCCATGGTGCTGGAAGACCAAGTCGTGCAACACTGCCTGTCCAAGGCGAAGCGCGAGACGGAAAAACTCAGCTTCGAGGAACTTACTGAGAAAGCACCGAGTCAGGGTTAATGATGGAAGAACGCATGCACTACGTCCCTTATGTGGTTGAGCAGTCGGCGCGCGGCGAACGCGTATTCGATATCTACTCGCGCCTGCTCAAAGAGCGCGTGGTGTTTGCGGTCGGCCCGGTCGACGATCACATGGCCAATGTGATCGTCGCTCAGCTTCTGTTCTTGGAGTCGGAAAATCCGGACAAAGACATCCATCTGTACATCAATTCTCCGGGCGGCGTGATCACCTCGGGTTTGTCGATTTACGACACCATGCAGTTCATCAAGCCGGACGTCAGCACATTGTGTATCGGTCAGGCTGCAAGCATGGGGGCTGTTTTGTTGGCTGGCGGCGCGCCGGGCAAACGTTTCGCGTTGCCGCACTCGCGCATGATGATCCATCAGCCTCTGGGCGGATTCCAGGGTCAGGCCACGGATATCGAAATTCACGCCAAAGAAATCCTGTTCATGCGTCAGCGCTTGAACGAAATGCTGGCGGGACACACGGGCAAAACCGTGGAGCAAATCGCCAAGGATTCAGAGCGTGATTTCTTCATGAGTGCAGAGCAGGCCAGCGAGTATGGTTTGATCGACAAAGTATTGGATTCACGCGCGGCCAAGGTCGCTGCTGAATAAGCTGCTGAAAAGGCGCTGCGCACCGGCCACGGGGGCGCAAGTAGCCGTCAATCGGCACGGGACTTGCATCGGATCGCTGGCATGGTATAAACGAAACCAGTGGTCCAGAAGGTGAAACAATGAGTGATGACAATCGCGGCAGTGGGGGCAACGGGCGAACCCTGTACTGCTCCTTCTGTGGCAAAAGTGAACACGAAGTTCGCAAGCTGATTGCTGGACCTTCGGTGTATGTGTGTGATGAATGCGTTGAACTGTGCAACGACATCATTCGCGAAGAGTTGCAGGCCAAACCCGTCGACAAGGGTTTGCCCAAGCCGCATGAAATCAAGGCGGTGCTCGACGAGTACGTGATTGGCCAGGAAGCGGCCAAGAAAACCTTGGCGGTTGCGGTTTACAACCATTACAAACGGCTGAACAACAACGCTGCGTCTGATGACGTGGAGTTGTCGAAATCAAACATTCTGCTCATCGGTCCGACCGGGTCTGGTAAGACCTTGTTGGCGGAAACCTTGGCCCGTGTGTTGGACGTGCCTTTCGCCATTGCCGATGCCACCACGCTGACCGAGGCCGGTTACGTTGGTGAAGATGTCGAGAACATCATTCAGAAGTTGCTGCAGAAGTGCGACTACGATGTGGACAAGGCCCAGCGCGGCATTGTTTACATTGATGAAATCGACAAAATTTCGCGCAAATCAGAAAATCCGTCGATCACTCGCGATGTATCCGGCGAGGGCGTCCAGCAGGCGCTGCTGAAATTGATCGAAGGCACCGTGGCTTCGATTCCGCCGCAAGGTGGTCGTAAGCATCCGCAGCAGGAATTTCTGCAGGTCGATACCTCAGGCGTTCTGTTTATTTGCGGCGGGGCATTCGCCGGTTTGGATAAAGTCATCGGTCAGCGCTCCAAGAAGGGCGGGATCGGCTTTCAAGCCGAGCCGAAGAGCCCGGAAGACGGCCGCGCGGTTGGCGAGATTCTGGCGGAAACCGAACCGGATGATCTGGTGCGCTTCGGTTTGATCCCGGAGTTTGTCGGTCGTTTGCCGGTGATCGCAACCCTGCAAGAGCTTGATTCCGACGCGTTGATTGCGATTTTGACCGAGCCCAAGAACGCGCTGACCAAGCAGTATCGCAAGCTGTTTGAGATGGAAGGCGCCGCGTTGGAATTGCGTGAAGATGCTTTGGCGGCGATCGCGAGCAAGGCGATGGAGCGCAAGACCGGCGCGCGTGGACTGCGCACCATCATGGAAAGCATCCTGCTCGACGTGATGTACGACCTGCCGTCGATGGAAAATGTCGAAAAGGTGGTCGTGGATGAGTCCGTCGTCCAGGGCGCAGCCAAACCATTCATTGTTTATGGTGCGGCTGAGCCCAGCGCTGAGGCTCAGGCCAGTTAAGCAAGAGAGGTCGGTGGCAACCGCCGTCCGACCTCGTATTTTGTCGACCCGCCATACGGGTGACAGGGCGGGTGTAGCGCCGAAACAGCTTGAATCCGTATTGGCGAGCCCCCATAAGATGTGCTTTGCGGGTTCACCCGTATGTATTGAGGCTGCTGATGAGCGATAGATCCGAATCTCTTTCCCCGGTTCTGCCACTGCGAGATGTCGTGGTGTTCCCGCATATGGCGATGCCGCTGTTTGTTGGGCGTGAAAAATCGGTGGTTGCGCTCAAAGAGGCGATGAAGACCGACAAGCGCATTCTGCTTGTTGCTCAGCGCACCGCGGAAACCGAGGACCCCGGCGAAGACGAGCTGTACCCCATTGGCACATTGGCCAACATTCTGCAGTTGTTGAAGTTGCCAGATGGGACGCTCAAGGTCCTGGTCGAAGGGAGCAACCGCGCGCGCATCAATGATCTGGAAGAGCGTGAGGGTTATTTGGTTGCCGATTGCACCGAGCTGCCCGAGGTGCGTCATGAAGCGGAAGAGCGTGAGATGGACGCGATGGTGCGTTCAACGCTCAACCAGTTCGAGCAATACGTCAAACTGAATAAGAAAGTGCCGGCCGAGCTGTTGCCGTCACTGACCAGCATGGATGATGCGGGTCGCCTTGCCGACACCATCGCAGCGCACCTCAATCTGCGTTTGGAGGATCGTCAGCAAGTGCTGGAGCGCCTGGCCGCTGCTGAGCGACTGGAGTACGTACTGGGCTTGCTTGAAGGTGAGATCGAGGTGCTGCAAGTCGAAAAGCGCATCCGCGGGCGCGTCAAGCAGCAGATGGAGAAGAGTCAGCGCGAGTACTATTTGAATGAGCAGATGAAAGCCATTCAGAAAGAGTTGGGAGAGACCGAAGACGGCCCCAACGAGATGGAAGAGCTGGCGCAGAAGATTGAAAAAGCCGGCATGCCCAAAGAAGTTCGGGCCAAAGCCGACACCGAGCTGAACAAGCTCAAGATGATGTCTCCGATGTCCGCCGAAGCCACGGTTGTGCGCAACTATCTGGACTGGGTGGTCGGCGTGCCTTGGAAAAAGAAAACCAAATCGCGCATTGACCTGTCGATGGCGCAGGGTTTTCTTGACGAAGATCACTACGGTTTGGAATCGGTCAAAGAGCGCATCGTGGAATATCTCGCGGTGCAGAAGCGGGTGAAGAAATTGCGCGGGCCGATTCTGTGCTTGGTTGGGCCGCCGGGTGTCGGGAAAACCTCCTTGGGGCATTCGATTGCGCGAGCGGTCAACCGCAAATTTGTCCGCATGAGTTTGGGCGGTGTCCGCGACGAAGCCGAAATTCGCGGCCATCGACGCACCTACATCGGTTCTATGCCGGGCAAGATATTGCAGAACATGAGCAAAGTCGGCGTCCGCAATCCGCTGTTCCTGCTCGATGAAATTGACAAGATGGCTGCTGACTTCCGGGGTGATCCGGCGTCGGCCATGCTCGAGGTGCTGGATCCGGAGCAAAATGCTAGCTTCAACGATCACTACCTGGAGGTCGATTTCGATCTGTCAGACGTGATGTTTGTCGCGACAGCCAACACGCTGAATATTCCGGCGCCGCTGCTGGATCGTATGGAAGTGATACGGCTGCCCGGCTACACCGAAGATGAGAAGCTCAACATCGCGCGCCGCTATCTGCTGCCCAAGCAGATCAAGAACAACGGTCTCAAAGACAATGAGATCAGTTTGTCGGACGGTGCGCTCAAAGACGTTATTCGTCATTACACGCGTGAAGCCGGTGTTCGCAACCTGGAGCGTGCGGTGGGTAAGATCTGCCGCAAAGTCGTGAAAGAGATCATCGAGAGCGACAAGATCGATCACGTTAATGTGGGTTCGCGCCAGGTTGAGAAATACCTGGGCGTGCCGCAATTCCGTTACGGCAAGGCTGAAGATCAAAATCAGATTGGACAGGTCACTGGTCTTGCCTGGACCGAGGTCGGCGGTGAGCTGCTCACGATTGAAAGCGCAGTCGTTGAAGGCAAAGGCAAACTGATCTACACCGGCAGTCTCGGCGATGTCATGCAGGAATCGATTCAGGCTGCACTCACGGTCGTGCGCAGTCGTTCGTCGGCCTGGGGAATTGATCTGAAGGATGTGCAGAACAGTGACATCCATGTGCACGTGCCCGAGGGCGCTACGCCCAAGGATGGTCCAAGCGCCGGGATTGCGATGTGCACCGCTTTGATCAGCGCATTTACGCGCATTCCGGTGCGCGCGGACGTCGCGATGACTGGCGAAATCACCCTGCGCGGCGAGGTTTTGCCCATCGGCGGTTTGAAAGAAAAGCTTCTGGCTGCGCACCGCGGCGGAATCAAAACGGTGGTAATTCCGATAGACAACGAGAAGGATTTGTCGGAAATTCCTAGCAATATCAAAGGGAAGATGAATATCCATCCCGTGCGTTGGATCGATGATGTGATTCGTCTTGCGCTGGAAAAGGAGCCCGACCCGGCCTTGGATCAATCCACCAAGTCAACCGTCAAACCCAGCGACGATTCCGCCCGCGCACACTAGCTGTAGACCGCGTGCGGATAATCCTGCAATAATCGAAAAACAACGGCGCGCCGGCGTTTCGACGGGTGCCGAGGCCTTCGTACTGAAGGTTCACAAAGGCTGATTCCATACGCGTTTTAGGTCTGCGCTGGTTCAAGCGCAGAAGATCATGCTTTTGTGTCTGGGGTGATCATTTTTGACCTTAAAGAGGGGAAGTATCCGATGAACAAATCCGAACTCGTGGAAGCCGTTGCCGCCAACGCAGGTCTGTCCAAGGCTGATGCTGGCAAGGCTGTGGAAGCCATGTTCGATAGCATTTCTGAGGCGCTGAAAAAAGGCGACAAAGTGTCGCTGGTTGGCTTTGGTGTGTTCAGCGTACGCGAGCGCGCAGCACGCACCGGCCGCAATCCAAAGACCGGTGAAGTCCTGAAAATCGCAGCTGGTAAAACTCCTGGATTTAAAGCTGGCAAAGCTCTGAAAGACGCTGTAAACTAGCGCCCTTTCCAGGGGCCACTCAGCTTCCGCAGCTGGTGGTCGCAGGTGGCGCCGAGGGTGCTTAGCTCAGCTGGTAGAGCGTCGCCCTTACAAGGCGAATGTCGGCGGTTCGATCCCGTCAGCACCCACCAAAATTCGGAGCGGTAGTTCAGTTGGTTAGAATACCGGCCTGTCACGCCGGGGGTCGCGGGTTCGAGTCCCGTCCGCTCCGCCAACTATTGAAAGGCACCCTTGCGGTGCCTTTTTTGTTTATCCCTACAGAACTGCATTTGGGGGTCATGGATGTTGCAGAAAATTCGGGACCGTGCGACGGGCCCATTGGCCTGGTTTATCGTCGGTATCATCTGCATACCTTTTGCTTTTTTTGGTATCGAAGCGTTTCGTAGCGATGGCGGCACGCGCAACGTGGCCAAAGTCGAGGGGCAGGAAATTTCCGAGGCGGCGTTGCAACAGCGTTATCAGCAACGCTATCAGCAATTGCAGCAAATGCTTGGCGAGAGTTTCCGGCCTGACATGATCGATCCGGACATGCTGCGGGAAAGTGTCCTGCAGGGCATGATCCAGGAGGCAGTGACCGACGCGTACCTGTCGGAGAACGACTACCGCGTGGCAGATGAAACGGTTCTGGCGACCATTCGTGGGGAGGAGGCTTTCCAGCAGAACGGTCACTTCTCTCCTTCTTTATACCGTGACACTTTGGCGCGTCAGGGCATGAACGCGGTCCAGTATGAGGATCGCGTACGCACATTCCTCACCGATCAGCAGTTGCGCCAGGCGGTGACCAATTCCGTGATCGTGACGGACGCAGAACTGGCTAGCGAATGGGCGATTGATCGCCAGCAACGTCGCTTCACTCATCGCATCTACAGCGCACAGGCGGTTAGAGCATCCATCGACATTGAGGATGCTGCGGTGGAAGAGCGCTATGAAGAGCGCAAGGCGAATCTGATTGCGCCGGAGCGTGTGCGCGTGAGCTACGTGGAGCTCGATCAAGAGGCAATCAAGCAAGAGGTAGAAGTCGCGCCAGAGGCGCTCCAGGCGCTCTACGACGATCAGAAAGACACACGCTTCAAGGTCGCTGAAGAGCGAAAAGCGCGCCATATTCTTGTGCGATCGAGCGAAGATAACGCGCGGGCCAAGATTGATGCCGCCGCTGAGCGGTTGGCCGCTGGCGAAGATTTTGCGGAGGTCGCCAAGGACGTTTCTCAAGACCCTGGCTCCAAGAACAAAGGTGGTGATCTGGGCTGGGTAACCACCGGCATGATGGTCGCACCGTTTGAAGATGCCTTATTTACCTTAGAACCCGGTGTCGTCAGCGAGCCGGTCGAAACTCAGTTTGGATGGCATCTGATTGAGGTCCAGGACATTCGGCCAGAGCGCGTGCGCGCTTTCGATGAACCGGAAGTGCAGACCGAGCTGGATGACATGTATCGCGAGCGTGAAGCGCGGGCCAAGTTCGATGCTTTGGCCGATCGGCTCGAGCAAATCAGTTTTGAGAATCCGGCATCGTTGGATCCGGTGTCAGAACAGCTGGGCCTGGAGATCAAAACTTCGGAGTGGATGACGCGTGACGGTGGTGCCGGTATCGGTTCCAGTGACGCTGTTGTGGCCGCGGCGTTCTCGGATCTGGTGCTCAACTCTGGTGAGAACAGCCTTCCACTGAGTGTTGGCCGTCGTCAGATCGTGCTGCGTATCGCCGAGCATGAGCCGGAACGTGCTCAGACCCTTGAAGAAGTGCGTGCTGATCTGGTCGAGGCTTTAACCCGCGAAGCGGTCATCGAAAAACTTCAAGCGATGGCTGACGCAGATCGCGAGGCGCTGGATGGTGGTTCCACCTTGGCTGAATTGCCGGCCGAAGAAGGTGCGGAAAACCAGCAACCCATCACCGCCGAGCGTGGCGATGCGGCACCGGCGCGTGTGATCATTTCTACCGTATTCAACATGCCGGTTCCGCAGGAAGGTAGCGCTAGCTACGAGACGGCCATGCTGCCCAATGGCAATCTGGCTTTGATCGAGCTGACGCAGGTGACTGATGGCGATTGGACGCAAGCCAGCGAGCCAGAGAAAGAGTCGACCAAGCGTCGTATGCTGGCTCAGCGGGCCAACCAGGAATACATGGCGTTGCAAGCTGCGCTGCGCGCGCAGGCGGATGTCAAGGTACTGACCAACACCTTCTAGGCATCACACTGAATCATAAAAAAGCCCACTGCGTGTGGGCTTTTTTGTGTCTGCTTGTGAGCTCAGTCACGCGCTTCAATTTTAGCCCAGCTGTCTCGCAATCCGACCGTGCGGTTGAAGACGGGACGTTCCTCGGTGTGATCGTGTTCATCAGCAACGAAGTATCCGAGACGCTCAAACTGAAAGCGTGATCCGGCGTCAGCTTGCGCTAAGCCTGGCTCGACCCAGCAATTCTCGCGCACAATCAACGATTCCGGGTTGAGGTGGCTGATGAAATCAGCGCCGCCGCGATCTGGCGTTTCATGATTGAACAAGCGGTCGTACAAGCGCACGGTGGCTTGCTTGCCATGCGTGGCGGAGACCCAATGGATGACGCCTTTGGGTTTGCTGCCATCGGCAGGATTGGCACCCAGCGTGTCGGCGTCATAGCGGCAGTGGACTTCCACGATTTCGCCATTGGCATCGGTGACCACATCGTCGGCGGTTACGACGTAGGCATTGCGCAAGCGCACAGACTTGCCGAGTACCAAACGCTTGTACTTCTTGTTGGCTTCCAGGCGGAAGTCTTCACGCTCGATATAAAGCTCGCGCGTCAGTGGCAACTGGCGTTCACCCAACTCGTCGCGGCTGGGGTGTGCAGCCGCCGGCAGCCACTCAACCTTATCCGTGGGGAAATTGGTGATGACCACTTTGAGCGGGTCGATCACGCACATGGCGCGCGGAGCATTCTCGTTGAGATCGTCGCGGATGGTGTGTTCGAGTTGAGCCACATCGACTGTGCTATCTGCGCGCGCGACGCCGACGGTTTCCCAGAATTTGCGGATCGACCTCGGTGTGTAGCCGCGGCGGCGCAGGCCGGAAATGGTCGGCATGCGCGGGTCATTCCAGCCGTCCACGTGTTGTTCATCCACGAGCTGTTTGAGCTTGCGTTTGCTGGTCACGGTGAAATTGATGTTGCCGCGGGCGAATTCGTACTGGCGCGGCGTTGACGGTACCGGCAGATGCTCGATCAGCCAATCGTAGAGTGGGCGGTGATCTTCAAATTCCAGTGTGCAGATCGAATGCGTAATGCCTTCCAGCGCATCGGATTGCCCGTGGGTGAAATCGTAGGTCGGGTAAATGCACCAAGCATCGCCAGTCTGGTGGTGATGGGCTTTGCGAATGCGATACAGAATAGGGTCGCGCAGATTGATGTTGGGTGACGCCATATCAATCTTGGCGCGCAGCACGCAATGGCCCTCATCAAAATCACCAGCCCGCATACGCGCCAGCAACTCGAGGTTTTCCTCCGCACTGCGCTCGCGATAGGGGCTGTTACGGCCGGGTTCGGTCAAGGTGCCGCGGTATTCGCGAGCCTGCTCTGCTGACAAGTCGCAGACATAGGCATCACCGTTGCGAACCAGGTGCTGGGCGTATTCGTAGAGCGTCTCGAAATAATCGGACGCGTAGCGCACGGCGCCACTCCACTCGAACCCCAGCCATGCGATATCTGTTTTTATCGCATCAATGTATTCCTGACTTTCCTTGTCCGGATTGGTGTCATCAAAGCGCAGGTTGCAACGTCCGCCAAAGTACTCGGCCAGTCCAAAATTCAAACAGATCGACTTGGCATGGCCCAGGTGCAGATAGCCGTTGGGTTCTGGCGGGAAACGTGTGACCACATCACCTTGCAGGCGACCGGATTCCACTTCATCGCGAATCAGGCTGCGGAGAAAATTGTGTCCGGGTTCGACTGTGCTGCTCATGGGTATGTCCACGCGGCTTTGGCCGCTGGTTAAAAGGCGCGATTATATCGGCGGCTGGTCAGGCTCGTCGCGTTTAACCGCGTGGTTTCTCGTAATAGCGTCGGTCAAAGCGTCGATGGCCCCAAAAGTACTGTTCAGGATATTGCCGGATCAGCTCTTCAAACCAGGCGTTGGCGCGACCGATGGTGTGTCGAAGCGTTGCTTCCTCATCGCCCTGATCTTCCGGGCGCAAAATCTCGGAGCAGTGCCAACGGATTTGATCGTCGTCGGTGTACACCCCGACGACCAGCAGAAATGGCACATTGTTGTCGATCAGATAACTCCATGCGCCGGTTTGAGTCGGGGTGTCGGGTACACCCAGCACGTCCATGCGCAAACCGCCGCGGTTGGCGTATTGGTCGGCGAGGAATCCAACGCAATGGCCTTGGTCGAACAACTCGCGGACTTCATCGCGAATGCTGCCACTATCGAGTTTCTGGCGCTGGCCATTAACGATGGTATGACGGGATGTGGGAACCTCAATTAACCCGCTGCCCACGCTGAGTCGTTTGCGTGCGATGTAGCGATCGAACCACGGTGACTTGAAGCCTTTGTACATGACGTGCAGGTCGAAATCGACGGCGCGCACCAGCTTCAGTGTCAGATCGGGGTTGCCCAGATGGCAGCACACCAGAGAGCTGCCTTCTTTCGAGTTTTGCATGGCGTTGAGACGCTCGCGGCCCTCGGGTGTGACGAAACGCGCGATTTTCTTCGGCGGCCAGTACACCCAGTCGAACACCAGGTCGAGAACCCCGCGCGCGAAGTGCGTATACATGGCGCGGATAATGCGCGCTTTCTCGGCCTCGCTCAGGCTGTTTTTATAGGCCAGATCCAGATTGATTTCCGCGATGTACTGCTTCTTGCGCATGATGCGGTAAGCACCAGCCGACAGGCCACGAATCAGAGCGCGACGCAACGGACGGCCGCCCAGCCAGAGCAGGCAGCCGAAAGCAAAAACCAGCCCGTCAATGAACAGAATCTGTAGCTGTTGCCACCACGGCGTATTGCGGTGCAAAAACGAGGCGTGGCCGGAGATACGCTGCTCAATCGGGCGTTCGGAGAATTCGCTCATGCGCGGATATGCTGGGAATCGAAGAGTCTATATACAACAAGGCCGCGCTCGTCGCAGGGACGGGCGCGGCCTGAATGGCTGCAAGCTACGTTGCGACAGACTTAGAACGCATCGACATCCAGTTCCATCATGGTCTGCGCGCCAGCGGTTACGCGCGTCAGCAGGCTGCTGTGTTCTGCTACGTAGCGCTCCATGAAGAAACGGCCCACGATCAGCTTGTTGGTGTAGAACGCCGCATCGTCCGTTCCGCCGGCCAGTTTGGCCTGGCAGGTCTGAGCGGCTTTGAGCCAAGCCCAACCGACGCTGACGACACTGAACAAGCGCGTATATTCGACCGCTACGCCGCCCAGATTGTCCGGATTTGCCGCTGCATTTTGCATCAGCCAGCCAGTGGCTTTTTGCAAGGAATCAAAGGCGGCAGCCAGAGGCTTGGTGTAGGCGCTCAGATCGTCCCCCGTCGCGGCCAGATCGGCACTGACCTGGGCGAAGAAGGCTTTGACTGCGCGCCCGCCATTCAGGGCCAGTTTGCGGCCCACCAAGTCCAGAGACTGAATGCCGTTGGTGCCTTCGTAAATTTGGCTGATGCGCGCGTCGCGGACAAATTGCTCGACACCATGCTCGCAGATGTAACCGTGACCGCCATAGACCTGAATCGCCAAGTTTGATGCTACCGAGCCTTCATCGGTGAAGAATGATTTGGCTACCGGGGTCATCAAGCCAAGGAAATCCTCAGCTTTTTCGCGTTCGGCGGCATCCGGATGAGTTTGCGCCACGTCCAGCTGCAGCGCGATCAGGCCGTTGAGTGCGCGCGAACCTTCGACAAAGCTACGCATGGTCAGCAGCATGCGACGGACGTCGGCGTGATGAATGATCGGGTCAGCAGGCTTGTCGGTGGCTTTCGGTCCCGACAATGAACGGCCCTGAATACGGTCTTTGGCGTAAGCGGTAGCGGCTTGGTAAGCCAGTTCACCGGCGCCCAGGCCTTCGACAGCGACACCAAGACGTGCGGCATTCATCATGGTGAACATGGCGCGCAAGCCTTTGTTTTCCTCGCCCACCAGGTAACCGGTGGCACCCTCAAACTCCAGCACGCAGGTGGCTGACGCGCGGATGCCCATTTTGTGTTCAATCGATTGGCAGACCACGGCGTTGCGTTCGCCAATGCTGCCATCATCGCCAACCATAAATTTGGGAACGATAAACAGCGAAATGCCCTTGGTGCCTTCCGGGGCATCCGGTGTTTTGGCCAGCACGAGATGGATGATGTTTTCGGTCATCTGGTGTTCGCCAGCGGAGATGAAAATCTTGTTCCCGCTGATTTTGTAGCTGCCATCCGCTTGCGGTTCTGCACGTGTGCGGATCATGCCGAGGTCGGTGCCGGCATGCGACTCGGTCAAGTTCATGGTGCCGGTCCACTCGCCGGTGGTCAGCTTGGGCAGGAACTTCTGCTTGAGCTCATCACTGGCCCAATGTTCCAAAGCACTGTGCGCGCCGTGGGTCAGTGTCGGGTACATAAACCACGAATGGTTGGCCGCGGTGAAGATCTCGTTGACCATGAAACGGAGCACTTGGGGCATGCCCATGCCGCCGTACTCGGGGTCACAGGACAGGCCGCCCCAGCCACCTTCGACGTAGGCCTGATAAGCCTCGGTGAAACCATCTGGAACGATGACTTCGCCGTTTTCCAGGCGGCAGCCTTGTTCATCCCCGGATTGGTTCACCGGGTTGACCATGTCTTCGGCCAGACGGCCGCACTCGCTGAAAATCGCTTCGATGGTTTCTGCATCGGCGTCTTCGTAGCCCAGCGTGTCACGCAGGCTGGCGAAATCGAGCATCTCATTGACCACAAAATTGAGGTCACGAACGGGGGCTTTGTAGCTGGGCATAACCACATCCAGGGTAGAAGAGCGGCGTATTTTGCCGAGGCTGGTCTGAAATGTCCATACGCGAGCGTATGGAGATGTATTTTCGCTTGCGGTGTTGACGGGAACACAGGACACTGGACGCATGACAAGCGTCTTCGAGTTGAAATGAAACGCGTTTTCGAGGCTGTTCCACGTTTGCTGGCAACCACGCCTTTTCGATTTTTGCTGGTTCTTCTGCTGACCTTGGAATTGTTGTACTTGGCTGAGGTGATGTTGAAGGATCGCCGGCGCGTGCTCCAGAATGAGCAGCGCGATACGGTGGCCGAAGCCGCCGCGCAGAAGAGGGCGAGCATCGAAAATGCACTGAGTTCGACGGTCTATCTGGCCCAGGGATTGGTTGCATTCGTCCGCAGTGTGGCGGAACCGAGTGACGTCCAGATTGAACGGGCGTTGCAAACCATCTTTGAGGCCGACCCGCGCATTCGTAACATTGGTTTGGCCCCGAACAATGTTCTCCAGCATATCTACCCGCTCGAAGGAAGTCGCCAAGCGCTGGGACTGAAATATCAGGATCTTCCAGAACAGTGGCCCGCCGTTCTGCAAGCGATGACAACGCGACGGACGGTGGTCGTGGGTCCGGTAAATCTCGTCCAGGGCGGTCGGGCAGTCATCAGCCGGACACCGGTGTATCTTGAGGATGAAAGCTACTGGGGCGTGATTTCCATCGTGATCGACCTGGATGGGTTACTGCGGGACACCGCCCCACTGCCGCAAACCGAAAAGGTTCTTTTTCAAGTGCTTGGCAGCGCGACGGAGGATGGAAAGCGCGACGCTATGCTTGATGATGGGCCTCTCATAGGACGGGCGCCTGTGCAGACGCAGATTCATGTCGGTGGAGGCGATTGGTTGGTGCTCGCTGCGCCGGCTGATGGGTGGGATCGTTTTGATCAGGCCATTTGGATCTGGAGGATCCAACTCTACCTTGGCGTAGCTGCGCTCAGTGCATTTCTGTTCGCCATTTTGGTCAGCCGAGCGGAAGCCAAACGACTCGCCGACGAATTGAGCGAATCCAACCGAGATCTTGCGGCGAGCAATGACGCTTTGGAATATTTGTCGCGCTACGATCCGCTGACCAACGTGGCCAACCGGCGCTACTTCGATGAGGTGATGGCGCGGAGCATGGCCTATTGCCGCCGACAGTCGTTGCCGCTGGCTGTTCTGATGGTCGATCTTGACCATTTCAAAAGCGTCAATGACACCTATGGCCACGCGGTCGGCGACGATTGCTTGATCCGTGTCGCCAGTCTGATTAGTCAGGTTCTGCAAAGAGCAGATGACTTGGTCGCACGATTTGGTGGTGAAGAGTTCATCGTGCTCTCACCGGGCCAGGACATCACTCAGGCTTGCGCGCTGGGTGAGCGCATTCGCCGGGCGATTGCGGGCACGCTAATCGAACATGATCGTGCCGATCTCGAGCCGTTGCGGATTACCGCCAGTGTCGGTGTGGTCAGCGTTGTCCCGGACCGGGTGCTGAATGGTGAAGAGCTCTGCCGTCGTGCCGATGAAGCGCTGTATCGGGCGAAGAGAGCGGGGCGAAACCAAGTACAGTCCGACATGGAGCAGGCAGAGGAGACATACACATGAGCGATATCCGATCCCAGGTCACTGATGAGGAGTGGCAGATTCGGGTGGATTTGGCTGCGGCCTATCGTCTGGTGGCGTTGTTTGGGTGGGACGATCTGGTGTTTACGCACCTGACCGCCAGAGTGCCAGGGCCCGACAAACACTTTCTGATCAATCCCTACGGCATGATGTTTGATGAGATTACGGCCTCATCGCTAGTCAAAATCGATGCCGCTGGCAACAAGGTCATGGATTCGCCCTATCCGGTGAATCCGGCGGGTTTCACAATCCACAGCTGCATTCATGACGCACGCGACGATGCGCACTGCGTGATGCACACCCACTCCATAAACGGCGTGGCGGTATCGGCACAGAAGCAAGGTGTGCTGCCGTTGTCGCAACAGTCTCTGTTTGTGCTCAGTTCGCTGGCATATCACGACTACGAAGGCGTGGCCTTGAATGAGGCGGAAAAACCGCGTTTGGTTGCTGATCTGGGAGACCGCAATTTCCTCATGCTGCGCAATCACGGGTTGCTGACCTGCGGTGCGACGCCAGCCGATGCGTTCCTGTTTATGTACCTGTTTGAGGCCGCCTGCATGATTCAGGTGCGCGCCATGGCCGGTGGCAGCGAGCTCATACATGTGGCGCAACCCATCGTTGATGGCATTCAAGCGCAGGCCGAGCAGGTCACCAAGGGCTTGGGTGGAAAATTGGCCTGGCCCGGGTTACTGCGCCGTCTGGACCGCCGCAACCCTGGCTATGCGAACTGAGAGAGATGTTCAGAAGTTGAAGTAGATGGGGTTGCTTAAGGCCAGCATGCGACCGTAGAGCACCGCACCCAGCGGGGTTTCGGCGCCGGGCAGGGTGAGACCCTCAACTTCCACCCGGTAATAGCTGCGCTCGGTCGCGGACGGAGCATCGGAGAACTGCGCCCGGCCATTCGCCAGCCGGAGGCTGGTCAGTTCAGCGCCGTTCTTGATCACGCGGACCTTGGCATTCTGCGATAGCGCGCTATTTCCATGCAGCGAAACGTCGAAGGTGACGTCTTGTCCAGCGGCTGTGGCGGCGTCGCCCATCATCAAATCCATTTGCTTATCGCCATCAAGATCGGCACGCAGTTCGACACGCGGTCCTGAGGGGGCGTAGCTGATTGAGGCACGCCCCGCCTTGAGAGCCTCCAGCATGGCCTTGGCCGTGCGTTCACGCGCGAAGACCCAGGTCGTCGGGGTGCCTACGTTGAGGCCCAAAGGTTCTATGCCTTGTTGATGATGACAATCGCTGCCGCCGCGACCCGCAATACGGTGTCCTGCTTTCAACAGATCATCCCAGATGGTCAGGTTGTCGGTGTTGGGGCTTGGGAACAGCCACAAGGCGTTCCAGACCTCAACCGAATCCACCGCGTCGTAGCTGTATGACCAGGCATCCCCATTGGTGGGGTGATTGGCGGAAAAATGGATGCCCAGTTCCCGGGCGCGCTCACCCACCAGCGCACTGTCCCGGTTACGCACCTCGAAAAAACGCTGATGGTCATACGGCGCTGTGGCGAAGGTATTGCCGTGGCCGATATCAGTGGTCCATTCCGCGCCGTACAACATGATCATGCTGTCCGAGCGATAGTCAGGGTCAGCCCAGGTGTTGCCGGCGACGTCGCCATTGACGTGGTTGTCATGATCCGTCGCCACAAAAAAATCCATACCGCGCGATTCGGCTTCAGCAATGATTTCGGCGAGTTGATTGTCCGCGGCATCTTCACTGTGGTGAGAATGCAAATGCAGATCGCCTTTGAGCCAAACGCCAGCGTCCAACGTTGCGGTTGCCACTCGCCCGCCGTTCAGGGCTTGGCCATTACAGCCAACCAGGCCAATAAGCATAAACAGCGGCAAGACGCGATAGAGCACAACATTCTCCTGAGTTCGGGCGTGGGGCAGCATGCGAATTTCTTAGACTGCAACAAAAATGTTAACGGATTGAGAACTAATCGATCCGAACCCGGTCGGATTCCGTAGCAGGGGAACGTGACAAAAAAATGACAATCCACGTTGAACAATTACTGCCATGGATATTTTCATACCTGACAACACCGATCAGCGCTTCGTGATTGCTGATGGCGCAGCTGCGTTGCTCGAAGGTAGCGCGCCGCATCTTCGCCCGGAGAGTGCGCCCAAGCAAACCGCACCCGCTGCACGTCTGCGTTCGAGCGAGCGCAGCGTGGTGGTCAACGGCGTAGAGCTGGTCTACGAGCGTCTGGGACGTCGAGAAGACCCGGCGATCATTTTGATCATGGGGCTTGGTGGGCAGCTCCTGAGTTGGCCACTGGCTTTCTGCGAAGCACTGGTCCGCGAAGGCTATCAAGTCATTCGTTTCGACAACCGGGATTCCGGATTGTCGAGCAAATTTGATCACTGTGCCTCACCCGGCATGCTGCGGATGTTGCGTGCCCACAGTTTTGGTCATGGGCTTGATGCACCTTATCGCTTGGAGCACATGGCCTCTGACATCATCGGTTTGATGGATCGTTTGCAACTCGACGATGCCCATATCGTGGGGGTATCGATGGGCGGCATGATTGCCCAGATATTGGCGGCAAGATATCCGCACCGGGTCAAAAGCTTGGTGAGCATGATGTCGACCAGCGGTGCGCCGGATTTGCCCGGACCCAGCTTGAAGCTGCGTTTGCGTCTGGCCCGCCAGCGTGCAACGGAACCACACGCAGCCTTGGCCGATGCGGTGCGCAGCATCGCCTTGGTCGGCAGCCCCGCCTACCCGCGTACGCTGGAGGAGCTGGAGCGTACGCTGATGCCGCAAATTGAACGCGGTATCAGCCCCGACGGCACGCTGCGCCAGCTCGCAGCGATTCTGGTCAGCGGGAGCCGAGAAAAATTGCTCCCTCATATCCAGGCGCCGACTCTGATTTTGCACGGTGAAGCGGATCGACTGGTCCCGGTCGCGGCCGCATATGATCTGCTTCAGCGCATTCCGCATGCCCACGGCGATATTGTTCCGGGCTTGGGGCACGATCTGCCACCGTCGGCGATACCGCGGATGACGGAATCGTTGATTGCCCATCTGCGGCGTGCTTCGGAGTACCATGCCTAAACTTTTTACTCAGGATTGAAGCGATGCGTTCCCATAAAAATGCTTTTGTCGCCGGTGTCATGAGTGTGTGCGCGGCCGTCATGCCGCTTGCCGTCAACGCCAGCGCGGTTAGTACGCTCGAATTTGTTGCCGATGCACCGCAAGGTGAGCTGTATCAGCAGGTGACTGAGCGTTTGCAAGCGCAGGAGCTGCGCGACGCCATGGTCACCATGGGTGTGGATCCTGTTGAGGTCGATCAGCGCATCGCCGCTTTATCGCCCGCAGAGTTGGCACAGTTAAACGCCAGTTTGGACGAACTGCCCGCGGGCAGCGGTGTGGTTGAAGTGGTGGGGCTCGTTTTCATCGTGTTGATGATTCTTGAGCTGGTTGGTGTGACCAACATTTTCACCTCTTTCTAAGCACTGAAGCTGGTGTCAACGCAGGCCATCGCGCAACGCGCGGTGGCTTGGCTTTTTATCGCCAGCGTTCTGAGCGGCTGTGCGTTATGGCCTTACAACCCTGGACCGCCTCCGGATGGCGTGCTGGACGTTCGTTTTTGGCCTCAAGACGCGTATCAGTGCGGGCCAGCTGCGCTGGCCATGGCGATGAATGCGAGCAATGTCCCGGTCACCCCGGATGACTTAGTTGACGCGGTCTATCTGCCGGCGCGACATGGCAGTCTGCAGGCCGAGATGCTCGCCGCACCGCGGCGTTATGAGCGCATCGCCTATCGTGTGCCCAGGCAATCTGATGCTTTGAAGCCTTGGCTGAAACAGGGTTTGCCCATCGTGGTTCTGCTCAATCTCGGAACCTCGTGGTGGCCGGTATGGCATTACGCCGTGGTGATCGGCGCGGATGACGACAATGTGTGGCTGCATTCCGGCATTGAGGCGGAAGTCCCGATGCGGCGCAGTGCCTTCGAGCGGCACTGGCGAGGCGCACACCATTGGGCCATGGTCGTGGTGCCGCCGGAGCAGATCCCTGATGGCCTCACGCCGGCCATGGTTGTTCAAACCCTGGCTCAATTGGAACAGCGCTTCCCGGAATTGGCCAAGCGCGCCTACGTCTCTGCGCTTGAGCGCTGGCCGGAAAACGATGCGATGAACTTTGGTCTGGCCAACAGCTATCGCGCTGGGCAGCAATGGCCGGAGGCACTCCAACTGTTGCAAACCTTGCATGAGAAGCATCCAAGATCGCCGCCCATCGCCAACAACCTGGCTTTGACATATCAACAGATGAGTCAGCGTCAACAGGCCCTTGATGTCTTGCGCCCGGTGCTTGCGGACCTGCCCAAGGATTCCACGTGGCGTGAGGTGCTCGAAAGCACCTGGCACGCTGTGCAGAGGGATGCCAACCTTTAGTAGCTAGCCGCACAGCGCGAGCGACGGTTCCCTCAGGGGCTTGCTGCGATAGGCCCATGTAACCAATACTGCGGCGCTGATTCGTCCGGCGTGCACGTGTGACTTCATCAGCTTCCCCCTTGGATACGTTTCTGGCGCGCCTGACGCGACCCGATCAATTTACGCTGGGTGTCGTGGGCCTGGGTTACGTAGGGTTGCCGCTGATTCTGCGCGCAGCCGAGGCCGGACTGCGGACTCTGGGCCTGGATATAGACCCAGCCAAAGTTGATGCACTGTCAAACGGTCGCAGCTACATCAAGCACATTGGTGACACACGCGTTGCAGCGGCGCGAGCTCAAGGGTTGCAAGCGACAACAGATTTTTCTCGTGCCAGCGAGGCTGATGCACTTCTGATCTGTGTTCCGACACCGCTAACGCGCAGTCGCGAGCCGGACCTGAGTTTCGTGATATCTACCCTGGAATCGCTGTTGCCGGCCTTGCGTCCTGGTCAGTTGGTGGCGTTGGAAAGCACCACCTATCCCGGCACCACGGAAGAGGAACTGCGGCCACGCATCGAGTCTCGCGGTTTGTGCATAGGGCAGGACGTCTTTCTGGTCTATTCGCCAGAACGGGAAGATCCAGGCAATCCGCAGTTCAATACGCGCACCATTCCCAAGATCGTGGGTGGCAGCACCATGGAGTGTCTTGCAGCCGGTGAAGCGCTGTATCGCACGCTCGTTGATGACGTGGTGAGCGTGTCCTCCACGCGGGCAGCAGAAATGACCAAGCTGATGGAGAACATCCACCGCGCGGTCAACATCGGTCTTGTGAACGAGATGAAAATCGCCGCGGATCGGATGGGGCTGGATATCCATGAAATCATTTCTGCGGCTGCGACCAAACCCTTTGGTTTCGTGGCTTATCGCCCCGGTCCTGGCCTTGGCGGGCACTGCATCCCCATTGATCCGTTCTATCTGACCTGGAAGGCGCGTGAATACGGTGTGCACACCCGATTCATCGAATTGGCTGGCGAGATCAATTCGTCCATGCCCGCCTGGGTCATGCACAAAATCAGCGCCGCGTTGAACGAGCAGGGCAAGCCTGTGCGTGGCAGTCGCATTCTGGTGATGGGGCTGGCCTACAAAAAGAACATCGATGATTTGCGCCACTCACCGTCTGTGGAAATTCTCGAATTGCTCCGAGAACAGGGGGCCGATTACGCCTACTGTGATCCGTATGTGCCTGTGTTTCCGAAACTGCGCGAGCACAACTTTGAACTCAGCCATGTTGAGGCCAGCACGGCAGAACTGGCGCGCGCGGATGCGGTGGTTATCGCAACCGACCATGACGACTTTGATTACGAGGCCATTCGCGAGCATGCCCGCTTGATCATTGATACGCGCGGCCGCTACACCGAGCCCGCCGCGCATATCGTCTCTGCGTAATCAGATTGGAACCGGCGTTACCAATTCAGCCGGCAGAGTGATTTCGTAGGTGATACCACCTTCGTTGTTGTCGCCACGTTGCGAACTAAAATAGAGGAAACGGCCATCCGGTGAAAATGCCGGTCCGGTCAGTTCGGAACCGCTGTGGTGGACTTTGACCAAGGTTTTGAGTGTGCGATCCGGTGCGATGACCACCAGGCGCAGATCGCCTCGGTCTTCCGCCACAATCACATCCCCGGTGCCGGATACCGTCACATTGTCCACTTCAAACAGCGGCGGCACATCGCCTTCGGCGACCTGCTGAGTGGCCAGGTCGTAAACCAGCTCGATGGTTTCGTTGACCGTGTCGTAGGCCCAGATGCGGCTGTCGCCCTTGCTGGAGAAGTAGATGATGCCTTGGAAATACCAGATGCCTTCACCGCCGTTGAACGGGGTATAGCTGGTCTGCTGTCGGGTTGGATTGCGTTCCGTGACCAGTCGCTGGCTGGGATTGAGCGGATTGACCAACTCGAAGGTGTTGGCCGACGGATCGTCGACTTTGTTCCAGACCACTTTGCTTGGGCCCGGCAATTGGTCATCAATGATTTCGGCGATGAACAGCTCACCGCTGGCGAAATCGGGATACTGATTGGGCACACATTTGTAGAAACCACCGTCGCCGCGATCTTCTGTCAAAAAGGCCGCTTGGTGCAGCGGATCGATGGCCACGGCTTCGTGGTTGTAGCGCCCCATGGCGGGCAATTCACGTGGCGCCATGTCGCCGTAGGGATCGCACTCGATGGCGTAGCCACCTTCGCTTTCCTCGCAGGTGATCCAGGTGCCCCAAGGCGTGGGGCCACCGGCGCAATTGTTGCGGGTGTTGCTGCAGATCGAATACGCATCGACGATGTTGGCATTCTTGTCGAAACGCAGGGCGCCAACGCCGCCCGGCGTGTCCTCGCTGTTGGAGACATAAATCCAGCCACCATCATCGGTGGGAAAGGTCGCGCCGCCGTCCGGATCGATATGCCAGGTGTAGTTGGTGCCAGCCACCACTTCGCCCGTGCGCGCGATGATGCGCGATGAAAAACCGGGAGGCAGGGCCACCTTGTTTTCATCCGGTGGCAGCAGATCGCCGATCTTGCCAAGGGATGCGCTCAAAGCGCCGCTGATACCCCGATCTGCGCCGCACCCATGCAATGACAGGCCGGAGGCCACAACGCCGGAAAGCGTAAGGCCTTGTTGCAGCAGACGTCGGCGTTGTGGGTCTGTGGGGGCGAGAGTTTGCAAGCGTTTGAACAGCATCGTGAGATCTTGAAGGTTTAAACCCGCAACTATCGCAAGCGAATGTGAAAGCTTTGTGTCGGCGCCATCGCCTTGTCATGTGCGAGCACTAGTCTGTGGTGCTGTTTTCTCGTTCGATACATGACATGCGTTTTCTTTTCTCAGCCTATATTGTTCTGGTTTTTGTGGGACTTGTCGGGTGTTCAGGTGGCCGCTTTGGAAGCGTTGGGGATTTTCGAGATGCCCCTGATACATCCCGGCCTTTGGTTATCGCTCACCGTGGTTACTCAGCGGTGGCGCCGGAAAATACCGCCATTGCTGTCGAACTTGGGGTACAGGCCGGCTCGGACTTTGTGGAGATCGATGTGCAGATGTCCGCTGATGGTCGATTGGTCGTGATGCATGACACGACACTGAGTCGCACCACCAACGCTCCCGCACGGTACCCCTTGCGTGCGCCCTGGAACGTCGCGGCGTTCACCCTGGACGAGATGATGGCCCTGGACGCGGGCCGCTGGTTCGGGTTTAGCAAGGACCCGGGGAATTTCGCGTACAGCGGTGAACCGGTTCCCGATCTCCGGACCATTCTGGATCTTCTGTATGACCGCGCTGGCTTGCTGCTGGAAGTGAAAAGCCCCGACCTGTATCCGGGGATTGAGAGCGCGATCGCCCAGGAGCTTGAGCACTCGGGCTGGGTCGTCGATGGTCGAGCGGTGCAGCAACTCATCGTCCAATCCTTTGATTGGAATTCCATGTCGTCCTATGCGGAGATTCATCCAGACGTGCCCATTGGCTTGCTCGGAAATCCACCGCAAGACGCGGACACCTGGGCGCGCGTTACGACTTACGCGGATTCGATCAATCCCAGCCACAGCGTGGTGGATCGCGCGCTGGTGGAGGACATTCATCAACGCGGATTTCAGATCAGTGTTTATACGGTCAACGACGAGACGCGCATGCGTGAGCTGGTGGAGATGGGTGTGGACGGCATCATCACCGATCAACCCGAGCGCTTGCGTGCGGTGACGCAGGGCGGGGAGCTCGCCGCGGGTGAATTTTCTCTGATGAACTCTGCAATCAGCGAGCTCAGTGGTATCGCGCGGAGCCAGCGATACCCAGGTGTTTATTGGGGGCACAACGATTCTGGCGACCGTGCGCGGGTATTCGCCTTCGATGGCAGTGGGCGCGATCTGGGCGCTTTGAAGCTGACTGCTGCGTTTGCGGTGGACTGGGAGGACATGAGCAGCTTTGTCAGTGACGGCGAGGCCTGGTTGTTGCTCGCTGACGTGGGTGACAATAGTGCCGCTCGGCGACAAGTGCGTCTGCATGTGGTGCGTGAGCCGTCGGCGCCTCCGTACGGTGGGTCGACCAACGATTACCGAAGTCTTAGCGTGTTCTATCCCGACGGACCGCGTGACTGCGAGGGCGTTGCGGTGGATGCCGAAGAGGGACGGATTTATCTGCTGAGCAAACGTGATCCCTATCCCCGGCTGTACAGGGTGCCGTTGTATCCGGCTGGCCGCGACGCTGTTCAGGCCGAGTTCGTCGGTGAGATCAAAAGTCTGCCACTGCCCAGTGGTGGCCAGCTGGCCCAGACCGGTGACATCACCGATGTGTCACCAACCGCGTTTGAGTTCAGCGCCGACGGACGTGCGGCGCTGATTGTGACATTGGACAAAAGCTATCGGTTTATCCGCGAGCCCGGTCAAAGTTGGTTGGACGCGCTCAATCAGCCACCTCAGATTCTTAACGTTCCAGATTACCCCCAGATCGAGGCCGGCACCTTCGTCGGGCTCGACCATACGGTTCTTGTTGGAAGCGAGGGCAATCCGGCCTCGATGTACGCCACGTCTAATTGAGCGGTGGAATGGGGATGTCTTTCTTGGGTTTGAGGGCCATGCCGTTGCCCGGGCTGAGTTTGGGCAGTGGCTGTGCGATCGCAGCGCCGCTGACACTGAAGGCTTCGATGTCGTCGAAGAATGCGTCACCCTCCTTGCCGTCCTGGCGCAAGCCGGTCAGCTCGACAACGGCGGTTGTTGCTGCTGCGGGAATTGCGATGGATGTCGTATGCCGCTGCCATTGCCCACTCTGATTGATGATCGGTTTTGCACTTGCAAGACGAGCCCCGGTGGCGTCGAGCAGATGCAGGCGCGCGGTCGGAACATCCCATTTGCTTGTGTTGCGCAGATCGGCACTTAAAACCAGCAGACTGTGTGGTGGCAGTTCCAGCGCGCTGAGATCAATGCGCTGGCTGGCTACGCTGTAGTCAAACTCGGCGCCGTCCTCCAGTGGGTTCAGGCAGCCGCCCAACGCAAACCAGTGGGCACCTTGAGTGGGCAGGATCGCAGCGCAGCCGGCCGGCGGAACGCGCAGCAGAGCGGGCAGGGCACTGAGTGTGTTGAGTGATTCGAGTTGGCCTCGTTCGACGGTCCAGCCTTCGATGCCGTTTTCGGCATCGCCGTTGTGTATCAGGTTGGGCGCTCGCTCACCGGCCTGAACCGCGAAACAATGATCATCTGAGAACCCTGACCAGGCCCAATGCTCATCGCGAAATCACACGCGCCAGCAATACGCGCCATCGCTGAGGTAGGGCACGCGCCAGGCGTCGACGCTGATGTCGGCATTGAGGTCCTGGCGGAACCACTCATTGCGGGCGCGCGTTTCATTACCCCAGATGTCGAGCAAGGCCTGGTCATAGGTCTCGCCCGCGCGACGTAACTGCCAATGCGCTTCTAGCAAGCTGTCACCATCAGGGTCATCGTACTGAGCACGCAGCAGCACATCCGCTGTGTTGACCACGGCCTCTGGCGACAGCGCTGTGGGTTTGCTGGGTGCCTGATTGTTGCCGCCAATGTGCAACTCATCGCGGTCACTGGACGGTTCGAACGCGTCGGTATAATTCTGATGATCGTCGCCGCCGGTCCGGCGCTGGGTGCTGACCTGAGGTACGCCTTCGGTGCTGAATTCGAGGATCGAGTAGCCGTATTCGTCCCAGGTCGATTCAAACTCGTCGTAATCTGCTTGGGCGTAGTCACCCCAATCGTCGATGCGACCACCCGCAGAGGCGGCGTTCATCCAGAGATGGCTGACATCGCGAGATTGCCCGCGGCTATACCCATGGGTGTGCCCGAACAGATGGCCAGTGATGGTGCCGGTGTCCGCGGAGAACGATTCCAAAGCTTCAACAAAGTGGCAGACCTGCAGGTTCTCTCCGGAAATCCACAGTTCCGACTTGCAGGGCGCGTGTATGCCAACGAAGAGGTAATCGATAGCGTCGTTGTGCCGCGTATCATTCAGAGCGCGGCGAAAAAACAGCTCCTGCTCGATGAGTTGCGTGGCACCACTCTGGACCGTCAAATTGGACTGCATGCCGAGAAAGCGGAAATTCAGATAATCCATCTGGTACCACTCTTCGGCGTGTCCTGCGGACCCGTTTGAAGGCGGGGCGGCGTAATACAAATAGTTGCTCAGCGCGTAATCGTGGTTGCCGATGATCATGAGTTGCGGCAGGTATCGGAACAAGCTGTCACCCACGGCAAAATACTCTTCACGCCACTGCTCAATGTTGTCGCCATCGTCGACCAGATCGCCGGTGATAATGATACCGGCGAAGCGCTCGACACAGCTCAGTACGTCGCCATTGCAATCGCGCCGGATCACGCCCTGCTCAAATACGCGCGTCAGCCACTCGCGATTGTTGCCTTGAATGTCTGAAATCACGATGAAGCGACCACGGGGCACGCCGTCGCCGTTCTGTGGCCAGGTCTTGAAGCGCAGGGTGGATGTTGTACCGGCGCCCGTCACCACCCGATATTCGTAGGTGGTGTTGGAACTTAAGCCGTTCAGGCGCGCAGCGTAGACGGACTGTCCGAGATCGCTTCCGGCGTCCAGATTGAGCCGGTTGATCGACTCCCGCATGGCTTCAGTCGTCTGCCAATCCTTGGAGCCCAGGACACGGTATTCCACCGCCATTGCATCACCGATCGCGCTGTCCTCCGGTTCGAACATCACGGTCATCTGACTCGGGCCAGGATTCTGTAGATAGGGGTTGACCAGAAAACCCTGCAGGGCGGGCACGCTGAGTTGGATGCCCGCATCATCGTCCGACAGACTCGGCAACGATGAGAGCGAATCACCTCGTCCGCCCTGACAAGCAGCCAGACTCACCAGAATCGATATCAGGACCAATCGCCGCATCTCATCATTCTCCGAAAAAAGCCGCGCATGATCAGCAAACTGCGTAACAGCTTGATGACAACAGCGTTAAGATTTGCGCAGGGGATCGAGGGGAGGAGAAGTTTGATTCCATCGCTTGGACCGCAAGTGCCGCAACGAGGCGGTCGCTGCTCACGTGGTTTTGGGCGCTTTGTTCTGCGGTTGTTTGGCTGGACGATCATCGGTGAACTGCCCAATGCGCCACGTTTCGTGGTGATCGGAGCGCCACACACCTCAAACATTGATGCCGTATTTGGCTTGGCGGGACTGTTGGCACTGGGCTTGCGCGCCACCGTGATGATCAAAGACACCGTATTCTGGTGGCCATTGGGAAGCGTGCTGCGCTGGTTCGGTGCCGTGCCGATTGATCGGGCCAGCCCCAAGGGTTTGGTCGAACAAACCATTGATGCTTTTCGGGAGAGGGAGCAAATGGTCTTGCTGATGACCCCAGAGGGCACTCGCAAAGCGGCGCGTGTATGGAAGAAAGGTTTTCATCGCATCGCCGTGGGTGCAGGGGTTCCGATCGTGCCGGCGGCGGCCAATTTCCAGCGCCGCGAATTCATCATCGGGCCCGTATTTGAGCCGAGCATGGACTACGATGCCGACCTGAAACACCTGCTGCAGTTTTTTCGTGAGCATGGCGCTCCTTGCCGACCAGAGCGCCTGTCGTGGCCGCTGCGAAACTGATGTCACCGAAACGTAAGCTTGTTCTCGCATACTGCACGGTTCGCAGTCACACAAAAACACTATGAATCGCCAAGTTCTTGCCGCCGCGGTTGTTGCGCTGGTGCCGTTGTCAACGGCTGCACAGCTCGGTCCGCAGCTCAATATCGCCCACCGTGGAGCGTCCGCCTACGCACCTGAGCACACTTTCTACGCCTACGATCTGGCGATGGAGATGGACGTGGATATGCTCGAATGTGACTTGTTCCTGAGTAAGGACGAGGTGCCGGTGTGTATCCACGACACCACCGTGGACCGCACTTCGGATGGCAGTGGAGCCGTGGAAAGCTTTACCTTGGCGGAGTTGCGCGCGCTGGATTTTGGCGGCTGGTTCGATCCGGCTTTCCGTGGCGCGAAAATCGTGCCGTTTGAAGAGCAACTGGATTGCTATCTGCGGCACAACGGGCGCATGCGTTTTCACGTGGAAACCAAGGATTCTGCGGGTGGACGTGCGGAGGCCGTGCTGGTCGACGTATTACGCCGCAAGGGTTTGCTCGATACCGGGGATCTGCGCACCTCGACGATTCTGATGCAGAGTTTCGATGCGACCAGTCTGGAGCGTATAAAGGATTTGGCGCCGACTTTGCCGACGGCATTTTTGTTCGCGGTGCCGACCAGCGGTCCCGCTTTGCTGTGGTATCTGACCGGTTCCGGCGCAGACTATATCGACGCCATGGCGCCGAACATGGCTTTGCTGCAACTGGATCCGCTGGTCGTGCAGCGCTTCCATGCCGCCGGACATGATGTCCATGTGTGGACGGTGAACGATCGCGAAACCATGGACATGGCGCTGGACATGGGTGTGGATGGCGTATTCACCAACAACCCGGACCTGCTGCGTGCGGCAATCGACGAACGTGGGACGGGCACTTTGCCGGAGGACAGGGGTAACCCAGCGGAGTTTGCCCGCGGCTGCCCAGAAGTGGCCGGGCGCGTGGTCTCCAACCAGGGACCGGGTGATGTGTGGGCACCGTCACCGCAGGGGCAGGGTGTGGTGCTCGTGGCGGCGGCGGATGATGGTGCCGACGTTGGCGATAGCGACCCACAAGCGGATGCGACCGCAGGCGATCTCAACGGCCTGCGCGGTGGTTCAATGAGCCTGATCTGGCTGTTGCTGGCGACGGTTGCACTGCGACGTCGCCGCCGCATCATTTAGGGTCGAAGGCGCCTTCAGGGGCAGCCGCTGCGGTTCGCTCGCCTTGCGTAGCGGCAAGGGTTTCCCCGTGATGGCCAACCGGGTCGATCTGATCCTGATACTTCGGCTGCAGCGCGTTGCTGGTGTCGTTGTTGGCGAAGCTGATCATTTGCTGTCCCAGGACGTCAGGTGATCCCGGGGTCAGCTTGTCCTGCCACCAGTATTCAAAAACCGCGCGTTCGGCTGTCAGGTGTACGATGCCGTAGCCGTGGTCGACCCATTCGATAAATTGGGTGGCTTTATTGCCGCTGATGGCGACCAGTTCCAAGGCTCGAGCACCGAGCACCTGGTCGACCACGGTACTCAGCGGGTTGGCATTGGCGACGATTTCGTCGGCGCCTCCGCGCCCCATGGAACTGGGCGCAAACTCGACGCCGACAGAATCCGCGCGCGTGTTGAGCAAGGCCGTGTTGTTGGTGCCCAGGCGCTGAAAGCCCGCCAGTTGATTGGTCGGCGTTGAACCGCTGCGCAAGTTTGGCGTCGGCAGCGCGGACTGGTAGCTGCTCAGCAGGGCGTTGTCTTCGACCAGATCGGCGGCCCAATTTCCATGTGCATCGCCACTCAGCACAATATTGTTGTGCACGCGTTCGCCGGCCTGATTGTCACCGCGCAGGAAGGAAAACCACGCAGCGCGTTCTTCTGGGAAATCGGACCAGCGCGAGATGCCCAATGGATCGGCCGGACCAAAGCCATCCACGATGGGCGGCACGGTGATCGGCGCAACCCAGGTCTGATTGAGGACCAAGCGCCACGTTTTGCCGTTGTTCTGTGAAGCCAGCATGCCCTGGGTCAGCCATTCGAACTGATCACGAGAGAACAAGCTTGCGCCGCTGGGCAGGTGCGATGCGTCAGCCGGCATATCGTCGCGCAAGTGAATCTGCGTATCGACGCAGAACAAGTCCGCCAGCGGACCAAAATCAAGTTTGCGCCAGATCAGGCGCGGGTCCTGAGGCTGTGGGTAGCTGCCGTCGTTGATGAGCATGAACTCGCCGCTGCCGTCACCCCGCGGTGGACGCGTCGGGGTCCATTCGTAGAACGCACGACACACATCGTCCAGGGTCGTCGTCACTTGCTCACCCAGCTCGGGAGAGGGCAGTTCGTTGCCGTAGCCGGTCGAGATGTCGTGGTTGTCCCACACAATCGTCCACGGGTGCTGTTGATGCGCCCGGACCAGATTCGGATCGGAGCGGAACAAGGCATAGCGACGGCGGCATTCGTCGAGATTGGTCCAGTCGCGATCATCCACGCGACGGGTGTCTATCTCTCCGTAACGACTGCGCACGGCTTCATCTTCATCAACGAAGTCGTAAATGTAATCGCCGCAATGCACCACCAGATCAAGGTCGTTGCGCTCTGCGATATGGCCGTAGCCGCTCCAATAGGACGACCAGTAGCTGGAGCAGGCCACCACCGCCAGACGCAGCGAACTCACCGCCTCGCGGGGGGCGGTGCGGGTGCGGCCGATCAAGGATTGTGCACCGAGCGCGGCGAAGCGGTAATAGTAAGTCTGTGCGGCGCCGAGCCCGGTGACGTCCACTTTCACCGTCCAGTCGCGGCTGACGTCAGTCAGTTGTTGCCCGCTGCGAACGATGTTCTGCATCTCAGGGTCGGTGGCGACATACCAATCCACCGCCACTTGGGCGGCGGTGACCGGGTTCTGGGTGATGCGGGTCCAGATAATGACGCGGTCAGCCATAGGGTCGCCGCTGGCCACGCCGTGTGCGAAGGGCAGTGCCATGGCCACCGGGAAGTCGAACTCCTCATCGTTGACCGGGTTGGCCGGAGCACGCCCGCCACGGCTGTCAATGCAGCCGGTCAACACACTTTGCGCGCTGGCAGCGCCGAGGATTTTGATGATTTCGCGTCGCGTTGGGGGCATGCTCAGTGTTCCTCTTCACGGCTGCGCAGGAATTGCGCCAATCCCGTGAGATCGTCGGTGTTGATGTGATCCACATCCAGATCATAGAGCACTTGCCACAGGGCTTCGCGTGCCGCACCGGGCTCGTCTGGGGTGTTCCAAAAGCGCAAGCGATGACCACTGAGATGAGCGGCATTCACGATGCGGACCAGGTTTTGATACTCATCATTCGGCATCATGCCGTCGCCACGCCAGCTGAAATGGTTGGCCCAGTTGTCACTGATCAGTGGCATCAGGTCGCTGGGTGGAGGGGCATCCAGATCACTCAGACGTCCATCGATGAACGCCAGCCGATGACTCATGCTGGCTAAGGTGTCGGTGGGTCGGTTGCCGGAGATCACGACAGTCACCCAGCCTTCGATGATCTGGCCGTTGTCGTATCGCGTCAGATAGGCCGCGTACGGTTCGAGTTGCGCTTGCAAGGCTCGCCAGGTGGGCTCTGCTTGAGTCTTGAAGTCGATGAGCAGTTGCACGGGGCGATCCTGGCCGAGCTGGAGTTGACCCAGTCTGTCGATACGCTCACGGATCGGCTCCAGATACAGCGCTTTGAGCGTGCGTGCCGGTCGGATCTCGCCAGCACTGTGTACCACGTAAAGCTCGTTGCCGAGCAGCGGCGAGACAAAAATGTCGGCCTCCACACTCATGAACCCCTGTTCCAGGGCGTCAATCAGTGGACGATCATGCAGGTAGTCGTTATGGGCGTGTGCCTGATTCAGCGGCGTATGCAGGTCATCGGCCCGGCTGGCGTCATGATCGCGACCGCCGCAAGCAACGAGCAGCAAAAGGGCAAGGGCTGTGACGGTTTTACGCAACATTCAAGAATCCACGGACACGAAAATGTGTGAGTTTGCCGTCGTAACGTGAAACCGTGGTGACATTGCGTGCTTGTCACAAAATGTTCAAACCACTGTCACCGCAGCGACTTTCGGTTTCGAAAAACTGCTGGTTTGCGGGGCTTACGGCCTCGTCGATTTTTCGTGCATGTAAGGGAGCAAAGCATGAGTTCGAACTGGCGTTCAGGGGTAATGACCCTGGCGGTGGCTGGCGTTGCGCTGGTCGGTTGTAGTGAAAGCAATGTGGCGGCGTTAACGGCCATGACTCCGGCGCCGACGGCGCAACCCACAGCGCGTCCCACGGCCTCGCCAACGGCATCAACGACACCCACACCCAGCCCCACGCCGCAAGCGTTCAAGTTGCAACTTCTGCACTTCGCCGACGTTGATGGCCCTGGCGGTGCGGACGATGTGCGCGGGTTCTCAGCGTTGGTTGATGGCTTCCGCAAGCAGCTGCCAGACAACACGCTGGTTTTGAGTTCGGGTGATAACTGGATTCCGGGGCCGGAATACTTCGCCGCCGAAGACGGCAGTCTTGACGCAGTTCTCGGTGGTACTGATGCTGCGGGCATCGGTCGTGCTCATATTGCCTGGCTGAATGCCTTGGGCGTGCGGGCATCGGTGGTCGGTAACCACGAGCTGGATCAATCGCCCAGCGCGTTTGCCGGCATTATCGCTGCCGACGACAACTGGCCGGGCGCGCAGTTTCCGTACCTGTCGTCAAACATCGACTTTTCCTCTGATGCGGCGACCGCAGGCTTGATCGTGGCCGACGGATTGCCGGCCCAGCCAGGCAGCGTTACCGGCAGCGTGACCGTGACTGTGGACGGCGAGACCATCGGTATCGTGGGTGCATCGACGCCGACCTTGCCGGCGATCACCAGTGTCGGTGGTCTGGGCGTGCGGCCGGCTGACAGCTCGAACGTTGAGGCCTTGGCGACTATCATCCAGACGCATGTGAATGCACTGCGCAGCGCGGGTGTCGACAAGATCATTCTGCTGGCGCATATGCAGCAGATCTCGGTGGAGAAAACACTCGCCGGCTTGTTGCGTCACGTCGATATCATCGTTGCCGGGGGTTCCAACACCATTCTGGCCGATGCCAATGACAGCCTGCGCAGCGGCGACAACGCAGCCGATACTTATCCGCTGGAAATGACCGCTGCCAACGGCCAGCCGGTGCTGGTGGTTAACACCAATGGTGACTTCACCTACCTGGGTCGCTTGATCGTCGAGTTCGATGAAGACGGGGTGATCCTGACCGACAAACTCGATCCGCAAACCAACGGCGCCTGGCGCAGCGATCAGATGCCGCAATCGAGTTTTGAAGCCTTGGCCGCGATCAACGCGATCACTGATCCTCTGGAAAGCGTGCTGCAGAACAAGGACGGCAATGTTTTTGGGCTGACCAGCGTGTATCTGGAAGGTCGCCGCGGCAATGTGCGTAGCGAAGAGACCAACCTGGGCAATCTGACCGCCGATGCCAACCTTTGGTACGCCCGTCACACTGACGATGCGGTTCAGATCTCGTTGAAGAACGGTGGCGGTATCCGTTCGGAAATTGGTCAGGTGCTGCAGCCGCCAGGCACCAGTGATCCGGCTGACGTGCAGTTCATTCCGCCGCAGGCCAACGCGTCTTCCGGCAAGCCGGAAGGTGGCGTTTCCCAACTGGACCTGGAAACCGCGCTACGCTTCAACAATGGCTTGGTGACGCTCAGCGTGACCGCCGCAGAGTTGGCCGACATTATCGAACACGCCGTGTCCGGCGCCGATGTTGGGGCAACCCCGGGTAGCTTCCCGCAGGTTGGTGGTGTGCGTTTCAGCTTCGACCCGACACGCCCTGCGCGTGATGCTGGCGATACCAACCGGGGTGCGGCAATGGTGCCGAGCCGGGTGCGCAATCTGGCCGTGGTGGATGATTCCGGCGCGGTGATCGATCAGATCATTGTCGACGGCGCTCTGCAGGGAGACCTCAGCCGCAGTTTCCGTCTGGTGACGCTCAACTTTATCGCTCAGGGCTGCATCGAGGACCCGACCGCCAGCTGTGGCGACGGCTATCCGTACAAGGGATTGGTGGCGCCGGCCCTGGTGGACTTGGCCGATGGTGGCAATGATCCAGGCGCAACGGACTTCTCCAACACCGGCGGTGAGCAGGATGCCCTGGCCGAATACCTGATGGCGTTCTTCGCCGAGGTGCCGTTTGATCAGGCGGAATCGGCGCCGGCTGACGATTGGCGTATCCAAAATCTGAGCATCGTTGATCAGGATCGCGTGCACACGCTCCCGAGCAAAGGTGCGCTGGAGCGCATCGGTGGTTTTGCCAAGCCGGGTGCCGGTTTCGACGAAAGCGCGGCGGAGATTGTCGCCTATCACGCGGGCAGTGAGCGCTTGTTCGTGATCAACGCGCAGGATGGTCAGGTCGATGTGCTGGACATCAGCAATCCGAGTGCTCCGGCATTGGTGACAACGCTGAATCCGGTAGCCGATGTTGGCGACAATGCGGATGGCGTCAACAGTGTCGCTGTCGGTGGCGATTTGATTGCTTTGGCGGTGGAAGCCGATCCGAAAACCGATAACGGCTGGGTCGCCTTCTACAGCGCGACTGACCTGAGCTTCATCGACAGTTTTCCAGCCGGAGCGCTGCCCGATGCGGTGACGTTCAGCCCGGACGGCAATACGGTGTTGGTGGCCAACGAGGGTGAAGCTCCCGCCGATCCCAATGATGGCGATCTGCGCGACTTCGCCAATGATGTGCCCGGCAGCGTTACCTTGGTGGATGTTAGCAACGGCGTGGCCTCAGCCAGTGTCACCCAGATCGGCTTTGCCGATTTCAATACCGGCGGTTCGCGTGCGGCGGAGTTGTCGGACATGGTGCGTATCGCGCCCGATGCAACCTCGGTGGCCAATGATCTGGAGCCCGAGTACATTGCGGTCAGTGCCGACAGCACCACCGCATTTGTCTCGTTGCAGGAAAACAACGCCATTGCAGTGATTGACATTGCCAACGCTCAGGTCACTCAGATCGTCGCGCTGGGCATGAAGAACTACGGTTTGATGGCCAACGCACTGGATGCCAGTGACCGCGATGACATTAGCATCGAGCCAGAGGCTGGCGTTTATGGTTTGCACATGCCGGATGGGATCGCCACCTTCGCCAGTCGCGGTGTGAACTACGTGCTCACTGCCAACGAAGGCGATTCGCGTGATGATGTGGATGAGTGTGGCTACGACGATTTTGCCGACCTTGATCCGGTTTTGGCCGGGCGTGACGATGACGAAGAGCTCGGGCGCCTGGATTTCATCTGCGATATGGCCATGGACAGCGATGGGGACAACGACATCGATCGCCTGGTCGCCTTCGGTGGCCGGTCGTTTTCCGTGGTGACGACTGACGGTGTTGTCGCGGACAGCGGCGATGATTTCGAGCGCATCACCGCGCACCTCGAAATTCTTGATGGCAGCGTGGTGTTCAACGCCAGCAACACCAACAATGATCGCCAGAACCGCAGTGACAACAAAGGCCCTGAGCCGGAGACCGTGGTGGTTGCACAGTCGGATGGCCGTGTTTACGCCTTTATCGGTCTTGAGCGCACCGGCGGCATCATGCTGTATGACGTCACCAACCCGCGTTTGCCGCGTTTCATGACCTATGTGAACAACCGGGACTTCAGTCAGGACCCGGAAACCGGAACGCCCGGCGACCTCGGTCCGGAAGGCATCGTGTTCATTCCGGCGGCTGTCAGCCCCAACGGTGAAAACCTGCTGGCCGTGGGGAACGAAATCACCGGGACTACGTCAATCTACCGTGTGAGTTTCGAATAGTTCCGTCTGTCCCCCAGACATTGCCCCCGTCGCCGTAAGGTGGCGGGGGTTTTTTCTTGGAGTACAAAAAGCCCCCATCAGGGGGCTTTGTTGGTGCGTTTTACAGCGAGCGTCGTCGCAATCCAACCGCTGCGACGATGGCCAGCAACCACCAGCCCAGCGCGCCGCCGCGTGTGGCGGCAACCTCCGAGGCCAGCGGTCGGTCCGGGTTGAGCGGATTGTCCGGAACAAAACGTGCCGAGTTGTCGGGGCGTCCGTAGGTGAAAGGCACGCAGCCTTCGCCAGCGCGAATGCGAACGCTGGCGCTAAGGTCGTTCTGCTGCTGTACGCTTTGTTCGCCGCTCATGCCGAGAACGTCGACTTCCAGGCAGTTGTAGGCGAATTCCCAGCGGCCTGAAGCACTCTCCGGATCGGCGAAATTATCCAACCAAGTCGAGAAGTCCGAGAAGTGATTGTCACCGGCGTTGGCCGTGAACGAGGAATCGGCACAGTCGCCGCCGCAATCACCGCCGTCCACAGGGGTGGAGTCGATGTAGTGCTGACCCGGATGATTGGATACGCCGTTGTTGCCGTAGCTGTAGCTTTCATCGGTGTATTCGATGAACAACCCGGCATCCCAGTTCATGTCGCCACGATCGGCCTGACCATAGCCATCAAAATCAAAGCTCGCTCGATCACGCAGCTCGATGTAGTAACCGTGATCGGCCGCATTGCCCTCGGCCGAGGAAATGTTGTTCCAACCTTCGGTGCAGAATGCTGAGGTGGCGAAGTTTTCGTCACAGCCACCGGGGTAATAGCGCCCCCGTTGCGCGCCGTCTTCGTGGTCACTGAAGAACAACACCTCACCGTTGACCAGAATCTCAACATCGTCGATAAACCAGCCCGGCCGGTCGAAGGCGGGGTCGGTGAAGTAGCTGAAGCGCAGCGTGGTGCTGGTGCCCGCGAAGGCGCTCAGATCGTACTCATCGTCGATGAACGGTGAACCGTCTTCATAGCTGCTTGGACGTGACAGGCCGGTTGGGCCGCCATTGGCGTAGGTGCCGGATTGCCCGGTGAGGCCATTGTCGAGGCTGTCCAGACATTCATTGCCGTTGGGATTCGTGCCATTCGGGGTGGAGTAACCTTTGGCCGAGGGCAGGGATGTGTAGGTCTGTCCACCATCCTGGGTGACCAGAACAAAGCCGTAATCCCAATCCCATTCGATATCCCAGGACGATTTGAAACGCAGCGTGATTTCGGCGCCGGCCGGCACATCGGCCAGTTCCGGCAGATACAGATCCAGGTTGTGACCAGCGGTGGGTGAGCAGCCAAAGTCGTTGCCGCGGCCGGAGTACCACACACGCTCGCCCGACGCTTGGGACGCCACTTTATCCGGATCGATCAGGATGCGGCCCGGCATCTTGACTGCGTAGGCCAAACCGTTGCGTATGTTCTGATCGCCGTTGGCCGCCGACAGCACGTACGGGGTGCCGTCCGGTGTTTGCCAATGGATTTCACCGATGTCTTGCTTGATCTCGCTGAAATCGCTGACTTCGACCTGTTCACCGGGTTGCAGGAACTGCGGGACCACCCAGCCCATTTCCTGCTTGCCGAAAATGGTCATGTGTTGACCATAGTCCGAGGCCATCAGATTCATGGTGCCGTAGGCGTCAAAGTCTGTGCCCGAGTTGTAGAAGTCGGGCAAACCGAGGTGGTGACCGTATTCGTGGCTGATCACCGAGGCGGCTTCGAAGGCGGTTTCCGGGTTGACGTTGTAGGGGCCTACGCGCACGTAGACCGGCAGATCATCTAGACCCTGGCCGCCGTTGGCTGCGCAGTCGCCGAACTCGTCGTACGTGTTGTCGAGCCAGCACTGCGGCACTTCGGTCAGGCTTTTGAGCTGGTCGTCAGAGACGTAGCCCCGCAAACCCGTTTCTGCCTGGGCGTAGTAGAACTCCAGCGATGAGGAATGCGGCCAAATGTTGTCCATCAGAGGTAGCGGGTTGAGCGAGCAACCGCCAGCCACACCCAGCTGAGATCCCCCGTTGCCGCCGCAACCGGCGAACACCATCATGAAGAAGTCGACCACGCCGTCCTTGTCGGAATCGAACTCGTTGTAGTCGATTTCCGGGTCGGCAATCTGAGCCGCGTCATACACGGCCTTGCCGGTTGGGCCGCAGGCATCGTCAATGTTGCCGGCAATCGGCAGTGGAACGCCAGCCAGCAGGGTGTAGGGGAAGATTGGGCTGTCCCAACCGTAGTAGTGCATCTGGCCCGGCAACTGGTACCAGCCATCAACGATGCGCTCGGGCAGCAGCGGTGTGCCAATCAGGCCGGGTGTATCGCCCAAGGTGATGGCTGGGCATACGCGATCCAGTTGGTTGCGTTGGGCTTGGGTGAACTCAAAACCCGGCTCGTAATCCCAGCCGGCGCTGGCTATTCCAGCGGACGGCACCGTACCGTTCGGGAACAGCTGTCCGTAGGACATTTCCTGGTACAAGTTGAAGGTGGAGCCGGGGTATTCGGGATCGTTCACAACGGTATCGAGCACCGAAGCTTGATTGTCCGGGCTGTGCTTGCCGATGATCGGGTCCAGATAGTCAACCAGCACCATCGGGAAGGGTTTGTCGCCGAAACGGGATGACTCGAAGCTGCTCTGAGCGGGGATCACCTTGGGGCCGTGGGTGGCCGAGCTGAGTTCGATGCCATCGCCCTTCAATGTGGCGGTGACGGACAAATCTTTCCAAACCACGCGTGGGTCTTGTTCCAGCGAGGCGGCCTGTGCCTCGACCACCAAGGTGGCAGATTTGCCGGCTTCCAGTGAGGGAATGGTCCATTGCACGCTTTGGCTTTGCGTGTTGACGCTACCCACATTGCCCAGGCTGATGGCCTGGCTGAAACGGGTCGACGGCGAGGCCGGAATGGAGACATTCAGGTTTTCTGAGGCGCTGTCTGCATTGTTGGTCAGGCGCACCCGGAATGGGTAGCTGTCGCCCGGTTTGACCCAGCCGGTGGATGACACATAGCTGGCGTGAAGATTCAATCCCAGTTCATCAGCTTTGGTCACATCAAAACGACCCGCAACGGCGGGTGAGGCGGTGGCGATGAGGTTATCGGCATCAACCACGTAAGCGGCGTAGCGGCCGACATCCAGCGTTGCCGTTGCGCTGCTCGGCAGCGTAATGTCGTAGCGACCACTGGCATCCGATGTATACGGCCCATAACGCCCCAAGGTCTCACCGTTCGGGCCATGCAGTTCCAGATGGAACTGGCTGGCGCGGCCATCCAGCATCAAGGTCTGAGCCAGAAAAACGCCGAGCCGGCCCTGCAAGCGCGGTTGCTCGCCCGGCAGAAAACCCAGCGCGCGCGGAGGCACAACCTTGTCTGCTTCGGCAAACACACTGTCTTGGAGTGAGGTTTCAGCTTGCGACAACGCGGGCCACAATGAGGCAAAAACACAAAGCAACGCCACCGCGCCGCGACGGAATCCAGACATACAGCTACTCCAATCGGTCAGAAGGGCGCCAGAGCAGGCACCGCGTACTGGGTGTCACGAACACCCCGGCACGATGGTTCCCTGTACTATGCTGGTCTGCACAATGGCGCTAAGGCGCGCATTTTAACGGCGTTATGAGCAAGGTCACCAATCTTCGTCAGTTTCGAAAGCGCAAGGCGCGCCAGCACTCTGATCAACAGGCAGCGGAAAATCGCGCGCGGTTCGGGCGCACCCCGGCGCAACGCCGGCAAGACGAAGAGCAGCGGGAGCGCGAGGCTCGGCGCCTGGATCAGCAGCGCCGCGAGCCGTCCGACGAAGCGGAATAAGACGGAGCGAACGGGCCGAAGCCCGCCCACCCCGCGGGGGAGATCAAGCGGCTAGGCGGGTGATTTCGGCTTGCGCTTTGCTCAGGGACGCGTCTTTTGTCTTCGCATCGATATTGAGACCTTCGGCGTAAACAAACTCCACGTCATCGATACCGATGAAGGCAAGAAAGTGCCGAATGTAGTCTGTCTGGGTGTCCATTGGGGTGCCGACATAGTGGCCGCCACGCGCCGCGAACACGTAAACCTTCTTGTCCTTCAGCAAGCCTTCCGGACCGTTCGCGGTATAGCGGAAGGTGACGCCGTTGCGCGCGACATGATCAATATAGGCTTTGAGTTGGCTGGGTACACCAAAGTTGTACAACGGCAGCCCGAGCACGATCACATCCGCCTGTTGCAGCTCAGCGATCAACGCGTCAGAAGCATCGATCACGGCTTGTTGTTCCGCCGTGCGTGAGCTGGGCTCCGCCAGAAAAGCCCCAAAACGGGCGGCATCCAGATGCGGTACCGGGTCATTCGCCAAATCACGTTGGATTACCGTGCTGTCGGGATGGCGTTCTTTCCATTCCTGCACAAACTGCTGAGCAAGCTGGCTCGACTGGCCTTGATCCGAAAACAGACTGGTGTTGATCTGAAGCAATGTGGTCATCGCGCATCTCCTGTGGTGGCGAACTGTGCGATGATTAAACAATCAATAAAACGAATAATAAAGACGAATAAATCGCTATTAACAATCAGTTAATTAGATGAAAATGCATCCCAAGATCACTTTGGAACAGTGGCGCGCCTTGGTCGCCGTGGTTGATGCCGGTGGCTATGCACGCGCCGCGCAGCAGCTGCATAAGAGCCAGTCAGCCGTCACGTACGCGGTCCAGAAGCTAGAAACGTTGCTGGGTATCAAAGTGTTTGCGGTGGAAGGGCGCAAAGCGGTGCTGACCACCGCCGGTCAACAGCTGTACCAGCAGGCGCGCACCCTTTTGGAAGAGGCGGTTGGCGTCGAGCAGGTTGCGCAGGCGCTGGCGCAGGGCTGGGAAGCCCAGATTCGGATTGCTGCCGAAGTGATTTTTCCAACCTGGCTTTTGCTCAGCGTGATGGATCGTTTTGCGCAAGACAGCCCCAACACGCGGATAGAGTTGACCGAATCGGTGATGGGCGGAACGTCTGAAGCCTTGACCACAGGACAGGTTGATCTGGCCATCGCGCCGGTGGTGCCGCCCGGTTTTCATGGGGAGGAGCTGATGCAGATGCGGGTGATGCCGGTGGCGCATCCCGATCATCCTTTGCACCACATGTCACGGCCGTTGCGGATGAGCGACCTGCGTCAGCATCGCCATATCTTGGTGCGGGACACCGGCAGCACGCGAGACAGCAGTGCGCTCACCATTGAAGCCAAGCAGCGCTGGACGGTCAGCAACATGGCCACCTCCATCCATGCGCTGTGTCAGGGCTACGGCTTTGCCTGGATGGTGGAACACAAAATTCAGCAGGAGCTGCTCGCTGGTCAGCTCAAGCGTTTGCCGTTGGAAGGACAGGAGCGGGTGGTCACCATGTATCTGATCGTGGCGCATCCGGAGCGCAGCGGGCGCGGCGTGAAACGTTTTGCCGAACTGCTGCGTGCGCATACCGGTAGCGCCTGCGCAGCGGTCACAAATTGAGGCTGTGGATCGGCTAGAGTGGGTGCCTGTCCACGACGGCGAGACAATCATGAAAGCGGTTGCGTTGACGCAGCATTTGCCGATCGAACATCCCAACGCTTTGCTGGATGTGGATCTGCCCAAGCCGACCCCGGCGGGGCGTGATCTTCTCGTGGCGGTGCGCGCGGTGTCGGTGAACCCCGTGGATACCAAGCTGCGCGCGGCGGGTAACGCTGTCGAAGATCCGCCGCGTGTTCTTGGTTTTGATGCCAGCGGCGTGGTTGAAGCGGTTGGGCCCGAGGTCAGTCTGTTCCAGCCGGGTGATGAGGTCTATTACGCCGGCGATATCACGCGGCCAGGCTCGAATGCCGAATATCAGCTCGTCGATGAACGCATTGTCGGGTTTAAGCCGCGAACACTCAGTTTCGCTCAAGCGGCCGCTTTGCCGCTAACCAGCATCACCGCGTACGAAGCATTCTTTGATCGGTTGCGGATTGACCGCCATGGCGCAGATGCCGGGGAGAGCTTGCTCATTGTCGGGGCGAGCGGGGGCGTGGGCTCGGTCGGCATTCAGCTCGCCAAACATGTTGGGTTAACGGTCATCGCAACGGCCTCGCGCGAACATACCATCAAGTGGGTGCGCGAGTTGGGTGCGGAGCATGTGGTGAATCATCGTCAGCCCCTGGTCGAGCAGGTTCGCGCGCTGGGTTTTGAGTTCGTTGATCACATCGCGGTCTTTAATGATATGCATCACTGGGATGAGGCTGCGGAATTGATTCGACCGCAAGGCGGCATCGTGACGATCGATGAGACGCATCTGCCCATGGCCATGGACAAAATGAAAACCAAAGCGGCGAGCGTGCACTGGGAGTTCATGTTCGCCCGGTCGATGTTTCAAACGCCGGACATGATTGCGCAGCATCATCTGCTCAACGACATTGCTCAGCAGGTTGATGCCGGCCGACTGCGTACGACCGTGTCGGATATTCGTTCGCCGATCAATGCGCAGACCTTGCGGGAGGCCCATGCCATGATCGAATCCGAGACCGTGCACGGCAAGATTGTCGTCATGACCAAGGCCTGAGGTGGGTTCAGCCGGCCCGGGCGTTGATGCTTTCAACGAGCGTAGAGCGCATAGTGGTGAGCAATCTTAACTATATATAAAAACAATTTAATAACTAAAAAGTATTGGAATAGACTATCAATCAAGGTGCGCATCACACAGCGATGTGCGCGTCATCAGAGTCCATCCCCAGGAGGAGAGCACCTATGTCTACAAACAGCACATCATCATCCGGCAAATGTCCGGTCATGCACGGCGGCAACACCGCCGTCGGTCAGGCCACGATGGATTGGTGGCCCAAAGCCCTGAATCTGGACATCCTGCATCAGCACGACAGCAAGACGAATCCTCTGGGTGAGGACTTCAACTACCGAGACGAGGTCGCAACGCTGGACTTCGCGGCGGTCAAGCAAGATCTCCACACTCTGATGACCGACAGCCAGGACTGGTGGCCGGCGGATTGGGGTCATTACGGCGGATTGATGATTCGCATGGCCTGGCACGCGGCCGGTTCGTATCGTGTGGCCGATGGCCGCGGTGGTGCGGGCACCGGCAACCAGCGTTTCGCACCGCTCAATTCCTGGCCGGACAACGTCAACCTCGACAAGGCCCGTCGTTTGCTGTGGCCGGTGAAGAAAAAATACGGCAACAAGATCAGTTGGGCGGATTTGATCATCCTGGCCGGCACCGTGGCCTATGAGTCCATGGGGCTGAAAACCTTCGGCTTTGGCTACGGTCGCGAGGACATTTGGCACCCGGAAAAAGACACGTATTGGGGCTCCGAGACCGAGTGGTTGGTACCCAGTGACAACCCTAACAGCCGCTACTCTGGCGAGCGGGATCTGGAAAATCCGCTGGCCGCGGTGATGATGGGCCTGATCTACGTCAACCCGGAAGGCGTCGATGGCAACCCTGATCCGCTGAAAACCGCCAAGGATGTGCGTGAAACCTTTGCGCGCATGGCCATGAACGACGAGGAAACTGTTGCGCTGACGGCCGGTGGCCACACCGTTGGCAAATGCCACGGCAATGGTGATGCCGGTTTGTTGGGACCTGACCCTGAAGCTGCGGAGCTGGAGGATCAGGGGCTGGGCTGGAATAACAAAACCAAGCGCGGCATTGGTCGGGATACGGTGACCAGTGGCCTGGAAGGTGCCTGGACCACGCATCCGACGCAGTGGGACAACGGCTACTTCCACCTGCTGTTGAACTACGAGTGGGAGCTGAAGAAGAGCCCGGCGGGTGCCTGGCAGTGGGAACCGATCGACATCAACGACGAAGATCGTCCGGTTGATGTCGAGGATCCGTCCATCCGTCACAACCCGATCATGACCGACGCCGATATGGCGATGAAGATGGACCCGGCCTATCGCGAAATCTCCGAGCGCTTCTACCAAGACCCGGCATATTTCTCGGAAACCTTCGCCCGTGCCTGGTTCAAACTGACGCATCGCGACATGGGGCCAAAAGCGCGTTATATCGGCCCGGACGTTCCGGCGGAAGATTTGCTCTGGCAAGACCCAGTCCCGACCGGTTCCAGCGACTACGATGTGGCCGCCGTGAAAGCCCAGATTGCAGCCAGTGGCCTGTCGATCAGCGAGTTGGTTGCCACCGCATGGGACAGCGCCCGGACCTATCGTGGTTCGGACATGCGCGGCGGTGCCAATGGCGCACGGATCCGCCTGGCGCCGCAAAAGGACTGGGACGGCAACGAGCCACAGCGCTTGGCCAAGGTGCTGGGCGTGCTCGAAGGCATCGCCAGTCAACATGGCGTGAGCGTGGCGGATGTGATCGTCCTGGCCGGCAATGTCGGCATCGAACAGGCGGCGAAAGCGGGCGGGGTGGACATCGAAGTCCCGTTTTCTCCTGGGCGCGGTGATGCCACGGCCGAGCAGACCGACGCAGAATCGTTCGATGTGCTGGAACCGCTGCATGATGGCTATCGCAACTGGCTGAAGAAGGACTACGCCGTCAGCGCTGAAGAGTTGTTGCTGGACCGGACGCAGTTGCTCGGTCTGAGCGCGCACGAAATGACCGCGTTGGTGGGTGGCATGCGTGTGTTGGGCACCAATCACGGTGGCAGCAAGCATGGCGTGTTCACCGATCGTGAAGGGGTGTTGAGCAACGACTTCTTCGTCAATCTGACCGAGATGGCCTACACCTGGGTGCCGACGGGAAACAACCTGTATGAGGTGCGCGAGCGAGCCACCGGCAACGTGAAATGGACCGCCACGCGGGTGGATCTGGTGTTTGGCTCGAACGCCATCCTGCGCGCTTATGCCGAGGTGTACGCCCAGGACGACAACCGCGAAAAATTTGTGCGTGATTTCGTTGCCGCCTGGGTCAAGGTGATGAATGCAGACCGTTTTGATTTGGCCTGATTGACCGGCAAGCTTGGATAACCCCGCTTCACCTTTGGGTGGGGCGGGGTTTGTTGTTTTGGCTTAGATCTCGGCCTGAGTCACGATGGTTTGAAACCGTTCGTTCTCAGCCAGGACCCGGAAATGAGGTTCATTTTGTGCGTGACGGACCCAGGCGGGTTGCAGTTTGACCGCACGCTCCAGATCGTCGAGCGCCGCGTTGACTTCTTCGAGTTCAGCGTGTGCACAAGCCTGTTGATAGAGCGCATGGGCATTTTCCGGTTCATTGGCCAAAACGCGCTGGCACAAGCTGAGTGCCCAGCGGGCCTCACCCAGCTCCAGCGCCGCATCGGCTTTCCAGGCCAGTGCATCCGCGTCTTCCGGGCGTAATTCCAGGATGTGATCGTAGATGTCGATCTTGTGCTCGGTGCTGGGTTCTTTGCCCGCTTTCAACCACAAGCTGTGAACTTCATTGGTGCGTTCGATCTCATCCTGATTGGCCGCAATGGTTTCTGATTTGTTGCGCAAGTCGTGTTCCAGGTCGGCCAGGCGCGTTTCATAAACCTTGGTCAGTCGGCCAATTTCACTCTCAGCGTACAGTCGCACGTTGTCTTTCAGATCGCGCACACTGCGCCAGCCGACAATCGCCAGAATACCGCCGGCGACCGCGACCACGTAAAAGAAGGTGAGCACCGTGTTGGATGCGTAGCTCATGGCCTTGTCGGCGACTTCCAACTCACGGTCGACGACGATGGCATTCATCTGATTGCGATAGTCCATCATGTCGTGGCGCAAGCTGCGCAGTTCGCTCAAGATCCAATTTTCGCGGAACGTGGAAATCTTTTCCGGCGCTGGCTCGGTTTGGGCTGTCGGTGCGGGCTCCGGTGGAGCCGTGTCCTGAGCTGTGCCGGTAAGTGGTATGAGCGCAAGCAGCGCGGCGGCGATGGCCTGGGGCAACAATGGGCGCATGAGGTTGGTCCTTGATGCGGGCATGGTCTGTGTGACTCGCCCGGCGAAGTTCAATCCACAATCCTAGTGACCTGGCTTCACAAGGCAAGGCTTACACACCAAAACGCGCAGAAAGCGTAGAATTCACGCTTGCAGACCAGTCGGCAGCCAACACAGCTGTTCCGGAACCGGTTTTTTCCTTATCTCCCGGTTTTCCAGATGACCGACACTATTATGAGTTTCAGCCAGCTTTCGCTGGCTCCTGCTGTTCTTGAAGCACTGAATGCCGTAGGTTATGAAAGCCCGACGCCCATTCAGCAGCGCACAATTCCGATTGTTCTCTCCGGCGTTGACCTGATTGGTCAGGCGCAAACCGGCACAGGAAAAACCGCCGCGTTTGCTCTGCCGGTATTGTCGCGTCTGGACCTGAAGGTCAAAAAATGCCAAGCCCTGGTTCTGGCGCCGACGCGCGAATTGGCTATCCAGGTGGCTGAAGCGTTTCAGACCTACGCCAGCAAAATGCCGGGTTTCCATGTACTGCCGATCTACGGCGGTCAGGATTATCGCGGTCAGCTGCGCGGTTTACAGCGCGGCGCGCATGTGGTGGTGGGTACACCCGGGCGTGTGATGGATCATATGCGCCGTGGCACTTTGGAACTGGATAGCTTGCAGACGCTGGTTCTGGATGAGGCTGATGAAATGCTGCGCATGGGTTTCATCGACGATGTCGAATGGATTCTGGAGCGCACACCAGAGAGTCGCCAGATTGCTTTGTTCTCGGCGACCATGCCATCGCAGATTCAACGCATTGCCAAGCGGCATCTGCGCGAGCCTGAGCAGGTCAAGATCGAACAGAAGACGGCGACGGCGGACACCATTCGTCAGCGATACTGGTCGGTTGCCGGACTGCACAAGCTCGATGCGTTGACGCGCATCCTCGAAGCGGAAGACTTCGATGCCATGATCGTGTTCGTGCGCACCAAGCTTGTTACCCAGGAACTGGCTGACAAGCTGGCAGCGCGCGGCTATGCCGCTGCCGCGCTCAACGGTGACATGGTGCAGAAGCAGCGTGAACGTACCATTGAACAGCTCAAGCAGGGCAAGCTCGACATCATCGTGGCCACCGATGTAGCCGCTCGCGGCCTGGATGTGGAGCGCATCAGCCACGTCGTCAACTACGACATCCCGCATGATGCGGAAGCGTATGTGCATCGTATCGGGCGCACCGGTCGCGCTGGTCGCTCGGGTGAGGCGATCCTGTTTGTCGCGCCGCGCGAACGGCGCATGCTGGCCGTGATTGAGCGCGCTACGCGCAAGCCCATCGATATGATGGAGCTGCCCTCGACCGAGCTGATCAACGACAAGCGTATTGCCCAGTTCAAACAATCCATCACCGACACGCTGGCGCAGGGTGATCTCGGGCTGTTCACGCAATTGATCGAACAGTACCAGCAGGAGCACAACGTTCCTGCAACGCAGATTGCGGCAGCGCTGGCCAGTCAGGCGCAAGGTGGCAAGCCTTTATTGCTGGAAAAACCCAAGGCGGAAAAACGCGCTGAGGGCAAAAAGAAGGTGCAGGAGCGCAAGCGCGAACGCAAACCGGCGTCAGCCGCAGCGCCAGGTATGCAGCTTTACCGCGTGGAAGTGGGTAAGCAGCATCAGCTCAAACCGGGCAATCTGGTGGGTGCGATCGCCAACGAGGCCGAGCTCGATGCGCAGTACATCGGGCGTATCGACATTCATGAGTCACACAGTGTTGTGGCCTTGCCGGAAGGTATGCCCAAAGAAACGCTGCAGCATCTGAAGAAAGTTTGGGTGGCCGGTCAGAAATTGCGCATTTCGCCGTTGGAGTCGGGTGATGCACAAGCGGATGCGGGGGCCTCAGCACCGCCCAAACGCCGCAGCCCCAAAAAGCCCAGCAAAGGCAAACCGCGCAAGCCCAAAAAAGCCAAGTTCTAAGACTTGGCGTGGCGCGCCAGGAAGCGATCCAACTGATTGGCGAAGTTCTGGCGGTCGCGCGCATGCAAGGGCGGCGGCCCGCCGGTTTGGACGCCACTGGCGCGCAGCGTTTCCATGAAATCACGCATGGTCAAGCGCGCCTTGATGGTGTCTGTGGTGTACATCTCGCCGCGCGGATTGAGTGCATGCGCACCTTTTTCCAGAGCTTCCGAGGCCAGCGGGATATCCGCCGTGATGACCAGATCGCCGGGCGACAGACGGCGCACAATTTCGTTATCAGCGACATCAAAACCACTGGCCACCTGCAACAGTGAGATGTGCGGTGACTTGGGTACGTGCATCGGGTGATTGGCAATCAGCGTGGTGTTGACGCCCTGACGCTGCGCGGCGCGAAACAAGATGTCCTTAATTGGCCCTGGACAGGCATCGGCGTCGACCCAAATCTGCATCAGTCAACTTTACCCCATCGACGCGACCAGATCGGGGCCAAGCGCTCTTGCTGCATGGGTGACACACGCTCGTTATGCTGGGAATTGCCTGGGCTCATGAGGAGTTCGGGTTGTGATTGGCGTTTGCCGATGACGAGAACTGGCGGCGCCGGACTTGCACGTTGCCATAGCGCCACCACATGGTGAATATCAACGCCAGCGCAAGGAGTGTGTAGATGATAGATCGGTCGCGCCACCTGCGCTTGCTGACCTATAACATGCAGGTGGGTATACGCACGCGTCACAAGGGTGACTATGTCACCCAGTCCTGGCGACACATACTGCCACCGATGACCAGGACCCGGCATCTTGAACCGATGGCGCAGATGCTACGTGACCATGATCTGGTTGCCATCCAGGAAAGCGACGCCGGCAGCTGGCGGACGCGATCTGTCAATCTGATGGATTATCTGGCGACGCGTGCCGACTACCCGTTCTGGCACAGCCACAGTCATCGGCGGATTGGGCCTTTTGCGCGGCACGCCATGGGCGTGCTGAGTCGTCTCGAACTCAGCGCCATGCAAGCACATCCATTGCCGGGCCGCGTGCCGGGGCGGGCTGCGGTGCGTTATCGCGTCGAAACCTCCCGCGGCGGTGTGGCGGTGGTGGTGACCCATCTGGCCTTGGGGCGGGTGGATCGCGCCCGCCAGCTCAGCCACATCGGCAACTTGGTCGAGCGCGATGAGCACGTGATCCTGATGGGCGATTTGAATTGCGACTACGACGAGCTGGCAGCGCATCCGGTGCTGCGCGAGCGTGGATTTCAGGGGCCGGCATCAGTCTTGCACAGCTATCCCAGCTGGCAACCGCGGCGGCAGTTGGACCATGTGTTGGTCACGCCCGGTTTTCGCATCCTCGATGCCCAGGCCACGCCGTTCGGCTGGTCGGATCATTTGCCCGTGCGGGTCGACGTAGAGCTGCCGTCCGGCCTGATTTTGCCTACATGAAGTAGGCGAAACGTCGGGCCAGCCAGGACGTCAGCCGTGTCCACAGCGAACGTGAGCGCCAGACCTCCAGCGTGACCTCGAGAGAGACATGCAAATCGCGTTCAAAGGCCTGTTCCAGTTGGTTTGCGATCGGTCGGTCGTGGAACAGCACATTGCACTCGGCGTTGAAGTTGAAAGACCGGAAATCAAAGTTGGTCGAGCCGATGATGCCAACCTCGCCATCGGCCACCACCGTTTTGGCGTGGAGCACGGCGCGCTGATATTCGAAAATCTGCACGCCCGAGTTGAGCAGTTCGCGGTAGTAACCTTGGGTGGCACTGCGGATGATCGGTATGTCGCAATGCCCCGGGAGTAGCAGGCGGACTTCAATGCCACGCTGGGCGGTGTGTTTGAGCAACTCCAGAATCGGGCGGCTGGGTGCGAAGTAGGCGTTGGTGATCCAGACCCGTTTGCGCGCGGCACCCAAGGTTGCTGCGTAGCTGGCAAACACTTCATTGGTGCCGCGGCCAGGGCGCGAATCCAGCACCAGGGTGCGCGCGCCATTGCTGGCCGCGGGCGGATGGGGGCGGTAGGGCAGTGGATCACCGCCGGCACTTTCCCAGCTCTCCGCGAAGATGGCCGCCAGTTCCGCGGTGATCGCGCCCTCAAGACGCACATGCGTGTCGCGCCATGCCGCTTCGCCTTCGCGACCGTTGTGATATTCGTCGCCAATATTCATGCCGCCGGTGAAACCGACGCGACGATCGACGATCAACAGTTTGCGGTGATCCAGTATGGGTAACAGCCCGAGTGGTGCGTAGATCGGGCGGCGGGACAGGCGGAAATGGCTGCCGCTGTGACGAAACAGTGACCAGAATTGGCGGCGGGTTTGCGAGGACCCAAAGGCATCGGCCAGCACGCGCACATCCACACCGCGCGCGACCGCCGCACGCAGAGCCTCAAGGATGGCGCGCCCGGTGGCATCGCCACGCAAGACATAAGCCTCCAGCAGGATCTCGTGCTGTGCGGCGTGAATTTCGCTGAGCATCGCGGCGAACGCGCTGTGCCCATCAAAATAGGGCGAGGCTTGGGTGTCGGTGTGAAATGGGGCTTGGTCAATCGCGCACAGCAGCTCGACATAGCCCTCATCCTGCAAACCCTGAGGCAATTCCAAGCATCGCTGATAGGCGGCACGCGGTCTGAGCTGTGGCGCCAGTTTGCGCTGCGCTTGCGGGTGTAGCACTGGCCGCCAGACCTTTTTGCGGCGGGCCAGGATGTGCGAATCCAGCGGCGTTTCGTTGCTACCTGTGGGGGCTTTTTTGGGCGCATTGCTCATGCGCTAAAGGTAACCGGACAGAGCGTTCGAGCCTAGCTTTCCGGTGTGATGTCGTGGACCGCGAGTTCGCGAGGTGCGTCGAACGCTTGCTCGCCACTGATTTGACGTTGACATTCGCCTTCGTGAAAGCGCGTGAAGTCATCGCGAAGTAACACACCGCAGTCAAATCCGAAACGACGTGCTCCCAGTTGCGGTTTGTGTGCCGGCAATTCGATCACATCTCCGACGGCATTGAGACGCGCGCCGGTTTCACTCGGGCTATGGGCGCAGCCGGCGAGCAGGATTAGGGCGAGGCAGACAAGGTGTTTCATAAGGCCGAACAGGCTAGGTCGACAATGCGACAGCTTGATGAAGACTTTATGACAGTTCGAACAAAGCGGCCTGTTGAGGATCGTCGACCGCATCGCGGAAATTGGACAAGCCCACACCAACCAGTCGATAGAGCTGCGTGCTGGGCAAATCCACCCGTTGTATAAGCGACAAGGCGATGCGCGTGAGCTCATCCGCCGACTGCGGCGGCTGCGTCGGGGTATGGCTGCGGGTCAGGATGCGGAACTCGCGCGTTTTCAGCTTGAGCACCACGGTGCGTCCAATGCGTGGTGTTTTCTGTTGTGAGGCCCACACTTTGTCGGCGAGCCGGCGGATACTGGGCGCCAGTTCCGTCAACGGGATGTCCTGGGCGAAGGTGTCTTCCGCCGACACCGATTGCACCGGTTGATGGGGTTGGACCGGGCGCTCATCAACGCCACGGGCGAGGTCAAACAATCGCTGCCCATAGCTGCCGAAATGCTCGCTCAAGGTGTGCAGGCTGCATCTGCGCAAATCGCCAACAGTGGTGACATCAAGCTCCCCCAGGCGCTTTTGCATGACTTTGCCCACGCCCGGAATGCGTGCGACCGGCAATGGTTCAAGAAAGGCGTCGACCTGGTGAGGCTTGATCACGAATTGGCCATCCGGTTTGCGCCAGTCCGAGGCGATTTTGGCCAGGAATTTGTTGGGTGCGACGCCGGCTGAGGCGGTCAGATTCAGTTCCTCGCGAATCGCAGTGCGTATGGTCTGGGCAACCTCGCTGGCGGTGGCGATGTCGAGCTTGTTGTGGGTGACATCGAGATACGCTTCATCCAGCGACAGGGGTTCGATCAGATCGGTGTGCCGGGCAAAGATCTCACGCACCTGACGCGACACGCTGCGGTAGCGTACGAAGTCCGGTGCAACAAACGCCAACTGCGGACACAGGCGCTCGGCACGCAGAGCCGGCATGGCGGAGCGCACGCCGAACTTGCGGGCTTCGTAGGAGGCCGCGCAAACCACTGAGCGCTGCCCGCGCCAGGCCACGGCGACCGGTTTGCCCCGCAGTTCCGGCTTGTCACGCTGCTCCACCGACGCATAGAACGCATCCATGTCGATATGGACGATCTTGCGCATCAGGTCGTGGATTTAGTTGGCCTGGGGCGGCGTACTCAGACTCTCCGCCAGCGTGCGGGCAAATGCGTCTGGACTGATGAAGCCGCCGCCCAAGGCTTTGTCGTAGGCATGGGTCGGCTTGCTCGCCACAATGGCATCAATACTTTGCCCTTGTTTCAATTGCTGAGCGACCGCGTCACGCAAGCTCACCAGCATGTTGAGGTAGGCGCGCAGGCCTGCGCTGTTGGTGACCGCGCCATGGCCAGGGATGATCACGGTCTTGTCGTCACACAGACTCAGCGCTTTGCGCACGGCGGCGATCACGCCATCAACGGAGCCGCCTGAACTCAGGTCAACAAACGGATACATGCCGTTGAAAAAGGTGTCGCCCATATGCAGCACATTTGCCGTCTCGAAGTGCACCAAACTGTCGCCATCGGTGTGAGCGTTAGCAACATGTAGGCTGCGGATGGTGTCGCCGTTGAGATGCAAGGTGAGGCTTTGGTCGAAGCTCAGCAGCGGCCATGCCAGTTTCGGAGAGGCGGGGACTTTGCTTTGAAACGCACTGATGAACTGATCGCTGGACAGACGTTCGCGCACATTGTCATGGGCGATGATGATGCTGCCCTGGCTGGCGAAATTCTCGTTTCCACCGGTGTGGTCCGTGTGCCAATGTGTATTCAGAATGAAGCGCACCGAACCGTCGGACAGTTCGCTGAGCGCCTTGCGGATGTTCGGCGTCATGGGCGCGTACTGATCATCAATCATGAACACGCCATCCGGCCCGGTCTGCACGGCGATATTGCCGCCATTGCCGAACAGCACATGCAGATTGTCGCTCACACGCTGGGTGCGGATGGTGTTGTCGGCGCCAGCGGCTGCGCCAGAGGTCAGACTGATGGCGAGGGTCAGCGCCAGAATGTGAGCCGTGCGCATGAGGTGATCTCCGGATCGACGGGGCAGCGCAGAGTATCGACCTATGCGGCTGATGCGGCAAACCTCAGGTGAGCTGAAAGTGCTGGATCATTTCCTGGCCGATGCGTGGCATCAGTGGGCTGGGCAAATCGTGCCCCCAGCCATCAATGATGACGCTGCGCGCGTGGGTAATACGTTGGCCCAGATCGTAGGCCGCAGCCACCGGAATCAGTGGATCATCCCGCCCGTGCAGGATCAGAGTCGGCACGGCGACTTTTTGCAACAGGCGGGCGCGGCTGCCTGAGGCCAATATCGCCGCCATCTGACGCACAACCCCATGCGGATTCATGTTGCGCTGAATCTGTCGCGCCACTTTGGCGCGGAGCTCTTCGTCGTCTTGCGGGTAGCCGGGGCTGCCGATCAAGCGAAAGGTTTGCATGGAATCTTCGATGGCCTGTTCGATGTCGCTGGCTCGCTTGCGCATCAGGCGAAGACGCAGCTTCAGACTGGGGCCGGGCAGGCTCGGATGTCCGCTGGAGGTCATCATGGCGGTCAGGCTGCTGACCCGCTCGGGATACCAGGTGGTCAGCAACTGGGCGATCATGCCGCCCATGGACACGCCCACCACATGGGCTTTGGCAATGCCCAGCGCATCAAGCAAGCCGAGGCTGTCCTGGGCCATGTCGTTGAGCTTGTAGGGCACATCCGGCCGGCGGCCCAGACTTGTGGCGAGGACCAATTTGGCGATGTTGGGTTTGCCGTGGTGATCGAAATGGCTGGACAAGCCGACATCGCGATTGTCGAAACGCACGACCTGAAAGCCCGCATCCACCAACTGCGTGCATAAGGTGTCCGGCCACATCACCAACTGACCACCCAGCCCCATGATGAGGAGAACCGCCGTATCGGCGGGATCGCCCCAACGTTCGTAGGCGATGGAAATGCCATTGGCATCGACCGTGCCGCTCTCCACGTTCAGAGCTGTGGCGTCAGTTTGCGTCATCGAGCTTCAACACCAGTTTGCCGAAATTGTCGCCATTGAACAGCATCAGCAAGGCATCGGGGAAGGTCTCCAGACCTTCGACCACGTGCTCGCGCGTTTTGAGCTGTCCGGATTGAATCCATGCCGCCATTTGCGCGACGGCTTCGCCATAGCGCGCCGCCCAGTCGAACACGACCATGCCGGTCATGCTCGCGCGATTGACCAGCAGCGACATGTAGTTGCTGGGGCCTTTGACCGGCGTGGTGTTGTTGTACTGCGAGATCGCGCCGCAGATGACGATGCGTGCGTGCATGGCTAAACGGGTGAGCACATCGTCGAGGATGTCGCCGCCGACATTGTCGAAGTACACATCAACACCTTTGGGGCAGTGTTGTTTGAGACCGGCTTTGACGTCGTCGGTTTTGTAGTCGATGCAGGCATCAAAGCCCAGCTCATCCACCACATAACGGCATTTGTCCGAACCGCCGGCGATACCGACCACATGACAGCCCTTGATCTTGGCGATTTGGCCTACCACCGAGCCGACCGCGCCGGCGGCGCCGGAGACGACCACGGTTTCGCCAGGCTGGCATTTTCCAACCTCCAAAAGGCCGAAATAGGCGGTCATGCCCGGCATGCCGAGGGTGCCGAGATAAAGCGGCAGGGGCGCGGCGTTGGGATCGACTTTGTTGACGCCTTTGCCGTTGGAGATGGCGTAGTCCTGAACGCCGAACAGGCCGCTCACACAATCACCGACGGCGAATTTGTCATGCTTCGACGCCACAACGTCGCCGACGGCGCCCGCGCGCATCACCTCGCCGATGCCAACCGGGGGAACATAGGACTTTCCATCATTCATCCAACCGCGCATCGCCGGGTCGAGCGACAGATAACGCACGCGTACGAGAAATTCGCCATCGCCCGGTTCGGGGCAGGGCGTGGTTTCAAAGCTCCAGTTGTCGCGCGTAGGAATGCCAACCGGCCGTTGGGCCAGCTTGAACTGACGATTGTTGCTCATTGGGAACTCCGGAAAATTCAGTGGGACAGAATGGCGCGAACCAGTTCGCTGCGCTGGTGCGGCCGTTCCAGATCGGGAAAGTGACCGCAACCCTCAAAAACATGCAGGTTGGCGCCGCGTTCCAGGGTGTGATCATACGTCCGGCGAGGGCGGGAAAATCCGAAGCCCGGCATGTCGAAGCAGACCACGCGAAAATTGCTGCGCAGTGGGTGGATCAAGCCAGCGTGATGCTCGACCGCGTTGGAGCCGTCGGGTGTCATGATCAGTAACGATTTGTCACCCCCGCGATCACGCATGCGTAGCGGTTCCTGCCGGGTCGCGAGGATTCGATCCATGCTGTTTGGCGGTAAGGCATGCCCCCGGTTCAGCAGGCTGTCCACGGTGCTGGCAAGCATGATCGTGAGAGGAAATGGCGGTCAGTGGCGGCAGCATAAGAACGACCATAGAATCAATCAAATGTATTTGTTCTATGTCGAGCCATTCGTTCTATGAATGTCAGCAAGATGGATCTCAATCTGCTGGTGGTGTTTGATGCGATTCTCAGCGAGGGAGGTATCACCTCTGCAGCACGCAAACTGCATCTGACTCAGCCGGCCGTTTCGCATGCTTTGAACCGTCTGCGCGATGCCATGGGTGATCCGCTTTTTGTGCGTGAGGGGCGTGCTGTGGTGCCGACACCGACGGCGCGCAACTTGGCCCGGCCGGTGCGCAACATTTTGCGCGACGTGGATTTGATGCTGTCGGATCTGAATCGTTTCGATCCCGCGTCGACGCCGCGCAAGTTCACCTTGGGTATGCGTGATGTCACTGAGCCGCTGCTGATGCCTGCTTTGCAACGCAGTATCGGTGCGGAGTCCCCGCAGATTGACCTGGCGTCGATTCAGACCGATCGACGTGCGCTGGAGTCCGAGCTGGCCAACGGCCACCTGGATGTGGCGTTGGATATGCATTTGCCAGTGTCTGACAAAATCCTGCGCCAACGTGTGCAGTTCGACCCGCTGGTGGTCGTCTGCCGGCGCGGACATCCGCGACTCGATGCGAATGCCACGCTGGAGACTTACCTTGCAGAAGGCCACATTCTGGCAACCGTACGGCGCGCGGGTGGTGGGATTGAAGATGTTGAGTTGTCACGCCATGGATTGAGTCGGCATATCCAATTGCGCTGTCAGCACTACTTTGCCGCTCTGGAGGTGGTGCGCCAAACCGATTTGGTGCTGACCATGCCGCGGGGTTACGCCGAGGTCGCCAATCGTGGCGACGACTATCTGATTCTGCCGTTTCCTCTGGAGTTGCCGTCGCCTGAGGGGTTCGTCTACTGGCATGTGAACGTGCATGAGGACCCGGCCAATCAATGGCTGAGGCGTCACATTCTGGGTGTATTTGAGCGCCGCGAGGCTTAGCGGCTGCGTTTGATGGGTATATCATGCGGGCCGGAAGCGCGCGTCGCGCTGAGTAGCAGACCCGGGATGGGATATGGTGCATGAGCAACTTGTCTGAATCCGAATGGCGCCAATTGCGCCGGATTCAGCGCGGGCTGCCGTTGACCGGCGAGCCGGGTGAATCGTCGGTGCTGCTGAGGCTTCGCGAGCGCGGCTTGATTGAGTCGCAACCGGCGCAGTTGTTGCCGCTGGAAAACACCGCGCGGCGCTTTCGTCTGACCGAGGCCGGGCGCGATGCGCTCAAGTGAGTTCAGTCGACTGCGGCAAATTTCCAATCACACGTTGATTCATCGTGTTGCGCCGATCGGGTTTTCCATCGGGTTGCTGCTGGCAATTTTGTCGTTGTTCATGTTCGTGCCGGCGCTGCTTGCAATGGCCACCGGCACGGCGGGGTCGCGTGAATTTGGATTTACCAGCGTTGTAACGCTTGGCGTGGGCTATGCCTTGTTTCGGGGCTTTCGTCCGGTATTGCATTCCATGCAGCCGCGGCAGATGTTTCTGCTGACCACCACCGTGTGGGTGATCGTCAGCGCGGTTGCCGCGCTCCCCCTGGTCTTTGTTGAGCACATCAGCGTTACCGATGCTTTTTTCGAGACCATGTCGGGCATCACCACCACCGGCTCAACCGTATTGGTGAACCTGGACCAGCACGCGCCGGCGATCCTGTTGTGGCGCTCCATTCTGCAGTGGCTGGGCGGCATCGGCTTCGTGGTGATGGGTGTCGCCATCCTGCCGTTCTTGCAGGTCGGGGGGATGCGTTTGTTCCAAACGGAGTCGTCCGACTGGTCGGAGAAAGCGATGCCGCGCGCGCGCCAGGTTGCCGGTTCGATCGCTAGCGTCTACGTCGGGCTGACGCTGGCCTGCCTGGTGTTGTACGTGGTCTTCGGTATGCCGTTCTTTGATGCGATCAACCATGCGCTGACCACCGTCTCAACCGGTGGATATTCGACCTCTGATTCCTCCTTTGCCCAGTTCCACCAACCCGCATTACACATCATCGCCATCGTCTTCATGATGCTTGGCGGACTGCCGTTCATGCTCTATGTGCGTCATTTGCGCGACCAACCGTTGGCGATTTTCCGCGACGAGCAGGTCCGTGCTTTTCTGACGTTTGTGCTCAGTGCCAGCGCGTTTCTGGCCGCCTGGTTGACGCTGAGCGGTCAGGCTGATCTGCCACGCGCACTGTTGTTGGCCACCTTCAACGTGGTCTCCGTGGTGACCACGACGGGTTTTGCCACCGACGATTACACGCTGTGGGGGCAACTGCCGGTGGTGGCGTTTTTCTATCTCACCTTCATCGGCGGCTGTTCCGGCTCGACGTCTGGCGGGATGAAGATTTTTCGCTTTCAGTTGGCTGTGCGGCTACTGCACAGTCAGTTGCTGCAGCTGGCCTATCCACGCCGGGTTTTGCCCAACACCTACAACGGTCGCACGGTTGGCGACGACATCATGCGCTCGGTGGTGGCTTTTTCCTTTGCTTTCTTTGCCACCATCGGTGTGCTGGCGATGTTCCTGTCCAGCCTCGGGCTGGATGGCGTCACCAGCTTGAGTGCTGCGGCCACCGCGGTAACCAACGTGGGGCCGGGTTTGGGCGAGATTGTTGGCCCCGCCGGGAACTTTTCCAGCTTGCCAGACGCGGCCAAATGGGCGTTGTCCGTTGGCATGTTGATGGGGCGTTTGGAAGTCATGACCGTGCTGGTGTTGTTCACCGGCGGATTCTGGCGCGGTTAACGTTTCGTTCCGCGAGAGGCTCGCCACCTGGGCTGGCCTACATCTTGCTTCGCGACAGCCGTTCTATTCTCAAGGAAGGTCATGAACAGTCTGACTCGGCGCTCCGAGCGTCTGCCTGCGCTGCGTATCAATTCTCACAAGGCGATGTGGGCGCTGGCGATTTGTCTGGCACTGGGTTTCGCGCTGTTGATCTGGCTCGTCTTCAACCTGTACTTGCATGAGATGGAGCCGGGGCCATCGCGTGATCTGATGCGCCATTCGCAGAACGTGTGGTTGCTCAGCACGGTGTTGTGCGGAGCGCCGTTCATCGTCTGGGTCGCGCATCTGATGCGTCGACAGTTCGAAGCGGCGGAGTGTATCGGCAATTTGAATCGCAAAACGGTTGCCGATCTTGCCGCCATGTCGCGGGCTCAGGATTCCTTGTGGGTGCCGGCCAAAGCCACGCCCAACTATCAGGTGCAGTTCCGGCGTCTGCGCGCAGGCCCCGTGCGCTGTGACACCACAGACATTCGGTTGGCCGAGTCGGATACGCCGACAGACAGCTACTTTTTGTTCGCGACGGTGGAGGGCGACGATGTGCTCACCGCCTATGAGGCGTTGTTGCTGGATTGGGCACTGCAGGCCGAAACCTTGTCAGCGTCGGCCATGGATGAGGGGCAGAGGCTGGTCAACTACATGACGCGTGGCATGCTCGGGCGCACGATTCACGGCAGTGTTGTGCAGCTTGGGCGCAATGGCGCGATAGAGGCACGCAGCGTCAACCGCTCTCATCTGTATCTGGTCAAACGGGTCGATGGCCATGTTCAGGTCGGTATGCCGCTCGGTTATCAGTTGAGTGCGGAGTACCACGAAGCGCCGGTTTCCGATTGGTCGGATCAACTCAGCCCCGGTGATCGGATTATCGCGGCGTCAGCCAGCTTGCTGGATGTGTTTGAGACCCATCATGCCGGCGGTTTCAGCGCGTTGTTGGAAATCACCGCGTCCAGCCCTCTGAGTGAGGCGGAAGCGACGATTTGGGAAGAATTCCTGATTCACGTCGACACTCACGCGGTCAAACGTGACGCCACGTTGGTGATGCTGGAATACCGGCCCGGCTGATCCGATTCCTGCTGCGTCAAAATCCTGCAACACATTTCGTCGATAATGGAGCGTTTTGTCGGTCTGAGGTTGGCTTTATGCGTGCTGCGAATGTGCCGGGTTGGGTGTTGGTTTCATTGGTCTGCGGTTTTGCGGTGCTGGGATGTCAGGGTGCCGGTCGCAACACCACCGTTGCGGCGAACGGTGGGCCAGCGATTCCTGCGGCGGCGCCGGACAACCTGTCGCAGCCGCTTGAAGAAGACGGCATCGTGCGTTTCATTGCCATCGGTGACATGGGAACCCAGGACGGTGTGCAAGCGGCGCTCGCACAAACGATCAAATCCGTGTGCGACCAACGCGGCTGTGATTTCGCCTTGGCGACCGGAGACAACATTTACTACGTGGGCCCGGTGCTGGGGCCCAACGATCCGCAGTTTTACACGGCCTTTGAGTTGCCCTATGCCGACCTGGATTTTCCCTTCTACTTGACGCTTGGCAACCATGACAATGGGGCGACCGGCCATTTGGTGCTGTTTGGCGATTACGAAGTGCAGTACAGCCTGCGTGACGACAAACCCAGCGACAAATGGAATATGCCCGGGCGCTATTACCGGCAGGCTTTCGGCGACGTGCTGGAGATCTGGAGCATTGACGGTGACACCCTGACGACAGAAGGGCGGATCAGCGACATCAAGCTGGGGCCGGACATCCTCTATGACGGCGCCACGCAGCGTGCCTGGTTGCACGACACATTGCGCAGTTCCCCAGCCCGCTGGAAGATCGTTTTCGGCCACTATCAGTACGGCTCGAATGGCAATTACGGTGATGGCGACCCCGCGTTCAAACAAGTCCTGCAGGACAACGTTTGCGATGTGGCGCATTTCTACATCCATGGCCACGAGCATGATCTGCGCTGGATGGCGCCTCAGGCCGACTGCGGGCGAACAGAGTTCGTGGTCACTGGCGCCGGAGGTCGGGCCGAGACACGGCCGCCACAAAACCTCGGTTTTCCGGAGTATTTCAACTATCGCGACAGTGCCGGCTTTATCTACTTTGAGATTAATGGTGACCGTATCACCGGCGATTTTTACGGTGACAACCCCGATGCACCGGTGTATTCGCGCAGTGTCACGCTCAGCGAGTTGGGCTACGTCAACACGCCTTAATCATCCTGCAGGGCGCTTTTCGCAAACGCGCATCGCGATCTGTTGATGTAGTCAAATGTCTATTTTTGAGCGATGACATCATTGTTCGCCTAAGTGCCAGAGCGCACACTCCCGGTCCTGTCTTGTACACAACCGGGAAAGGACATGAGTCAGCAAGCCTACATTTACGATGCTGTGCGCACGCCGCGCAGCAAGGGCAAAAAAGGCGGCAGCCTGTATGAAGTGAAGCCGATCGATTTGGCTTCGGGTCTACTCAAGGGCCTGCAGCAACGCCATGATCTCGACACCAGCAAGGTCGATGATGTGATTTTCGGCTGTGTCGGGCCGGTCGGGGAGCAGGGCGCGGACATTGCCAAGCTGGCAGTGCAGAACGCCGGCTGGGATGAAAATGTCGCCGGTGTGCAGCTCAATCGCTTCTGTGCCTCGGGCCTGGAAGCGGTCAACAGCGCGGCCCAGAAAGTGATGTCCGGGTGGGAAAGCCTGGTGGTTGCTGGTGGCGTAGAAAGTATGTCGCGTGTGCCTATGGGCAGTGATGGCGGTCCCTGGGTGTCTGACCCAGGCTTTGTCGCCGACACCGGCTTTGTGCCGCAGGGCATTGGCGCCGACACCATTGCCACCTTGGAAGGCTGGAGCCGCGAAGATGTTGATGCATTCGCGCTGGAGTCACAGCGACGTGCCACTCATGCCCGTGACAACGGCTACTTCGACAAATCAGTGATGCCGGTACGCGATGCCAACGGCCAGATGATTCTCGAACGCGATGACTTCATCAAACCGGATTCCACCATGGAAGGCCTAGGCCAGCTCAAAGCCTCCTTCGAAATGATGGGCGGCATGGGCTTCGATGATGTGATCCTGCGCAAGTACAACAGCCTGAGCAAGATCAACCACGTGCACACACCGGGTAATTCTTCCGGCATCGTGGACGGTTCCAGTGCCGTGCTGATCGGCAACGAATCCATCGGCAAAGATCTGGGTCTGACTCCGCGCGGGCGCATTGTTGCCGGCGCGATTGTCGCCACTGATCCGACCATCATGCTGGTCGGCCCCGGTCCGGCGGCCAAGAAATGCCTCAAAACCGCCGGCATGACCAAAGACGACATCGACCTGTGGGAAATCAATGAAGCGTTTGCCGCAGTGGCGTTGCGCTACATGAAAGATCTCGACATCGATCATGAGATCACCAACGTCAACGGGGGCGCCATCGCCATGGGCCATCCGCTGGGCGCCACCGGCGCGATGCTGGTGAGCACCGTTCTGGATGAGCTGGAGCGGCGCAATCTCAAGCGCGGCATGTTGTCGCTGTGTGTTGGTGGTGGGATGGGGATTTCCACGATCATTGAGCGCCTCTAACCGCACCGCCTGGCACGCATTTTTCACACGTTCACGGCGTCGTCTGTGTGCTCAGTCGGTCACGTATTTCAATACGCTCCCTCCTTGCGCGCGCGGTCTCCTTGTGAACCCGCGAAAACTACGCACCAGACGGCGCGGTTGAAGTATCTGCAGTAACAGATCAATCGGATTTCAAAATGAGTGTTTTCAAGTACGACAAAGATGCCGACGGCATCGTAACGATCACCATGGACATGACCGGGCCGGTCAATTCCATGAATGAAGAATATGAGCAGGCTATGGGCGAGACCGTGGCCAAGCTCGAAGCGGAGGACGGTTTGACCGGTGTGGTCATTACCTCCGCCAAGAAAGTGTTTTTTGCCGGTGGCAACCTGCACGGTTTGCTGGCCTTCGAGAAGGGCAAGGACGAGGCGCGCTTCATGGCCTCGTTGGACAAGATCAAGGACCAGCTGCGGCGTCTGGAGAATTTGCCGGTGCCCGTGGTGGCGGCCATCAATGGTGCGGCCTTAGGCGGCGGTTACGAGATTTGCCTGGCTTGCAACTATCGGGTGGCCTGGAATGATCGTTCGGTGCAGGTCGGTTTGCCGGAAGTGACACTGGGCCTGCTGCCGGGCGGTGGCGGCGTGGTTCGTCTGACCAATTTGCTGGGTATTGAAGCGGCTGCGCCGTACTTGCTGGAAGGCAAGAAGCTCGATCCGGCCAAGGCCAGCAAGGCCGGTCTGGTCGATGCCACGGTTGAGTCGCTGGACGAACTGGTCCCGGCGGCCAAGAAGATGATCCTCGATAACAAGGGCAATGCTGAAGCTGCCGTACAACCGTGGGATCGCAAAGGTTTCAAGATTCCGGGTGGGCGTGCGGATCATCCCAAGATGGCCCAGGTGCTGATGATGGCGCCGACCATGACGGTCAAGAAAACCCGTGGTCTGCTGCCGGCCCCGATCGAAATCCTCGATTGCATGGCCGAGGCGGCGCGGCTGGATTTCGACACCGCGCTGAAGGTCGAAAGCCGTGGCCTGACCAAGCTGGTCGGCACACCGGAAGCCAAGAACATGATCACCACGTTCTTCTTCCAGCTCAACCAGATCAACTCCGGCGCCAGCCGACCCAAAGATATCCCCAAGAAGAAGGTCAAGAAGCTGGGCGTGCTGGGCGCCGGCATGATGGGGCAGGGTATTGCCTATGTCTCGGCCAAGGCCGGGATCGAGGTGATCCTCAAGGACATCAGCATGGAAGCCGCCGAGAAGGGCAAGGCCTATTCCGAAATGCTGATGGACAAAGCGATCAAGCGTGGGCGCGCCACCCCGCAGAAGAAACAGGACGTGCTCGATCTGATCAAGCCGACCGACCAGGTGGCTGATCTTGCCGGTTGCGATCTGATTATCGAAGCAGTGTTCGAGAACTTCGAGCTTAAGAACAAGATTCTGGCCGAAACCGAAGACCAGCTGCCGGCCGATGGCGTGTGGGGCTCCAACACCTCAACGCTGCCGATCACCCAGTTGGCGGAAGCCAGCCGCAATGCGGCCAATTTCATTGGCATTCATTTCTTCTCGCCGGTCGATAAGATGCCGCTGATCGAGATCATCTGCGGTGAGAAAACCTCGGACGAAACCCTCGCCCTGGCTTTCGATTACACCATGCAGATTCGCAAGACCCCGATCGTGGTCAACGATTCGCTGGCGTTCTTCACCTCGCGCACCTTCGGCACCTATCTGGATGAAGGCGTGCGTCTGCTCAGCGAGGGCCTGCACCCGATTCGTATCGACAACATCGGCAAGGCCATCGGCATGCCGGTGGGTCCGCTGCAGGTGCATGACGAAGTCAGCCTTGAACTGGGGCGCAAAGCCGGGGAAACCTGGGAAGCCATGGGTTACAAGGACAAGTGGGGTGAGCGTGAAGCCATGAGCGAAGTGCTGACCTTCATGATCGGTGAGCACAATCGCGGTGGGCGTTACCACGGCGGTGGGTTTTACGACTACGAAAACGGTCAGCGCCAGTTGTGGCAACCGCTGCTGGACAAGTACTTCAAGGCGGATGTCGCGATCAGCGATGACGATATCGGTGACCGCCTGATGTTCCGTCAGGTCATCGAAACGCTCAAGTGCCTCGAGACCAACGTGCTGCGCACCGTGGCTGACGGCAACATCGGCTCGATCATGGGCATCGGCGCACCGATTCACACCGGCGGTTTCCTGCAGTTCATCAACACCTACGGGGCTCAGAAGTTTGTCGATCGTTGCCGTGAGCTCGCGGCAGCCTACGGTGAGCGTTTCGAGCCGCCGCAGATCGTGGTGGATAAGGCGGCCTCGGGCGAGTTGTTTGCCTGAGGTGGGGCGAGCTGGTCGGCGTTGAACCGACCAGCTCGCTCATAACGGCTGTGGCCGGGGCATAAAGAGTCAGTGCCGGACGCCGCCGCAGCGACTGTGGACGATCCGCCTGGATGGCGGATCGAGCAGCGCCAGGGCAGGAAGCTCTGTCGCTGCGACCACACTAAGCGAAGGGGGCGGGAGGGAACCGCGCAGCGGCACTGAATCGGCCCCGGCGGCAGCTGTTGTGAGCGAAAACTCTAAGACTTACGAATAAACGGAGAGACACATGGGCCCACTAAAAGGCGTCAAAGTCATAGAAATCGCGGGCATTGG
>CAZVMN010000005.1:0-209185 GCA_964629015.1 uncultured Oceanococcus sp. | reverse complement strand
GTGTCCACCAAACCGGGGGAAGTCCCAACGTCACCTCCAACGTGTTGTTAGGTGCCTTAGCCTTCACTATTCCACCTGAACGATTTGCTTATGAACCTCTTGAAGAGCGGTAACTTCGGCGCCAAGCTGCTGCAACAACTCGGAGCAATGCTTCACAACTTCGGTTAGCTCAACATGAGAGTGGCTTGTGAATTGTTCGTTTCCCAACCGAGCGTATGACTCATGCATGAACGCATTATGTGCACAGAAATTGCGCCATTTAATGATCTTGCCTAATAGCTGAGCCATTTCCTCATTGTCTGAAACTTGCGCATACATTTTTATCAACCGCCCCAGAGGCGCATCCTGTATTGCAGCGGTGTTGAATTTGAACCTGACGGGAGCAGGAGTTCTAGCAGCGATGATTTCATATGAGAGCCCAACGATTATCTTGAGTACCTCTTCGATCATTTGGAATCTCACGAGGGCGTTGTGCAGTGCTGCTATGTACTTCGTATCCATAACGTTCGTTGGCACCTAACGCCTATTAGCGTGAGTTAACCGGCAACTCACACTTACACAACTCACAAATAATCCGGCCAGATTCATTCAGTCCCTCCCAAACTCGTCGCGTAAGTGGCAGTTTTGTCTCACGGTTTTGCATTTCCCCGAAACAAACGGTAGCAAAAAGTGGGACTAGGGCCCTAACGCACCAACCCGGCCCCGCGAGTCGAGCAGCTCCGGCACCAAGGCACCTTAAAACATGCGAGCGACTTCGAGCACAGTACGATGACCATCGTGTTCTCGGGAATTCCGCTTTCTAGAGACGTGCACTTAGGTTAGCGCGTTACCGGACTCCTGTTATGGGTCGAAAGCCATTCTATTTGTGACAGGATTCCGCAGGCCCATCGCTCAAAACAGAATCAATCACTTCCACGCGAATCCCAAGCTCTTTTAATCGTTCACGAGATTTTCGCCTGCAATTTTCTTATGCCCTAGGGTTATTCAGAAGCTCATTGCGAAGCTTGCAATCACGCGGCTTAGCATCCTCGATATAGAAAAGTGCAGCCACGTTGCATGCTCTCGCCCAGAAAATTCCACCCTACCCGAACCCAGTCAGGTCTCCAAACGCAACAAGCAACGAATCGATTCATATCATCACGACATTCAACCCGGTTTTTCAGCGCTTTGAGAGCAGCTTGATGTAATCAGCGAATTGGTCGGAACTTAGGGAGCAATCCTGGCCAGCAGAGATCACGCACTAGTCACATCTTCAGGTTTCATAAAGAAAAACGCCCTCTCGATCAAACCAGACCGAGAGGGCGCAGACTGCATGGCGGAGAGGGTGGGATTCGAACCCACGGTACGCACGAGGCGTACACTTGATTTCGAGTCAAGCCCGTTCGACCACTCCGGCACCTCTCCTGGTCTGTTCAAATTGTCCCGGCACGCCGCATACCGGGTTACACAAGCACATTGATGTGCTGTGATCGCCGCCGGCAAAGGATCGGATTGTGATCCGGCTCGCAAGCGGGGCGCGCAAGTTTACGGTATCGCGCCCGGCTTTCCAATCCGCTGTCATTTTTTGACGATACAATCCAGGGCTTGTCCCGCTTCAGCCGCAGTTTGTGTGATCCGAACTCTGAGGAAACCGTTGTTCCGCATCTCAGTCGTGGCCCTGTTTGGCCTCGAACTGTTGATGCTGAGCACGTGTTCTCCCAGCGTGTCCAAGCTCGATCAAATCAAACAATTGGGCGTGTTGCGTGTCGCCACCATCAACAGTGCAACCACTTTCTACGAATCGGGTGATGGACGCACCGGTTTTGAATACGACCTGGCATCCCAGTTCGCCGAGTATCTGGGCGTTGAACTCGATATGCGTGTGGCGGCATCGGGAGCCGCGGCACTGGACGCTGTGTCGCAGCAGAAAGTGCATTTGGCCGCCGCGAATCTGACCATCACCGACAATCGCTCCAAGAACATTCTGTTCTCGCCCGCGGTGCGTGAGGTCACACCACAACTTGCGTATCACATCGGCAGTGGCAAGCCGCGTTCACTGGACAGACTCAAAGCCCCCTTGCGCATTCCGGAAGATTCCGCCCATGCCGAGCTGGTCGAAGAGATCGCCAAAGCCAATCCCAAGCTGAGCTGGGAAACGGTGCCGGACGTCAGTTCGGAAGATCTGCTTGCCCAGGTCGGACAGGGTGAAATCCTGTATTCGGTCGGTGACTCCGACCTGATCGCGATGACGCGTCGTTACCATCCAAAGCTGGGTATCGCCATGGATCTGGGTGAACCCAGCCGCAAAGCCTGGGCTTTTCGCCATCATCGCGACTCCAGCTTGTTCAACGAAGCGACCCGCTTTCTCACACGGCTTCGCGTGTCCGGCGAACTGGAGAAGGTCAACGACCGCTATTTCGGCCACGTCGATCGTCTCGACTTCGTCAGTAGCCGCTCGCTGTCCCAACACATCGACGAACGCCTGCCACGTTTTCGCAAGCTGTTTGAGAAAGCCGGGAAAGACACCGGTGTGGATTGGCGTTTGCTTGCGGCGATGAGTTATCAAGAATCGCACTGGAATCCCAAGGCCATCAGCCCGACGGGGGTGCGCGGTTTGATGATGCTGACCCGCGACACCGCGCGACATATGGATGTGAAAGACCGCACCGATCCGGCCCAAAGCATCGACGGCGGCGCGCGCTACTTTCGTCAGTTGCTCGACCGCCTGCCGGACGAAATCCCCCTGCCCGATCGTGTTTGGATGGCGTTGGCCTCCTACAACATGGGTTATGGACATCTGCTTGACGTTCGTGATCTGACCATCCTGCAGAAAGGTGATCCCAACGCCTGGGTGGATGTGCGCAGCAATTTGGGCTTGCTCACCCAACCCAAGTGGCACCGCCAGACGAAATATGGCTATGCCCGCGGCAAAGAAGCGGAGGTTTACGTCGGCAACATCCGCACCTATCTGGATGTGCTGACCTGGATGACCCGCGGCGAGGACACCAACCGCAACGCGGCGCTGGCCACGCCACGCCAGGAAACGCCGGAATTCATGGGCCCCAGCCCATTGGAGATTGACCTGCCGCTGTTGTAGGCACCGGTGTGACGGGCAATAATGCGCGGCGCGACATCCGCCGCCTTGCGCGGGCCATTTCTCGTTGTTTCCGGTACCTATGAGCCAATACGTCTACAGCATGAACAAGGTGGGCAAGATCGTCCCACCGAAAAAGCATATTCTGCGCGACATCTCCCTGTACTTTCTGCCTGGCGCCAAAATCGGCGTGCTCGGCTACAACGGGGCGGGTAAATCCACCCTGCTGCGCATCATGGCCGGCGTGGATACCGAAATTGTCGGCGAAGCTCGCCCGCAACCCGGCCTCAAGATTGGCTACCTGCCGCAGGAGCCGCAGCTCGACCCGGACAAGGATGTGCGCGGCAATGTCGAAGAAGGTGTCGCGGAGCTGAAGAATTTGCTCAGCCGCTTTGATGAGGTCAGCAATGCGATGGCCGATCCGGACGCAGATTTTGAAGCCCTGATGGCCGAGCAAGGCGAACTGCAGGACAAGATCGAAGCGGTCGATGGCTGGGAGCTGGATCGCAAGCTGGATCAGGCTGCTCACGCTCTGAACCTGCCGCCGTGGGATGCAGACGTGACCAAGCTGTCCGGTGGTGAACGCCGCCGTGTCGCACTGTGCCGCCTGCTGCTCTCCGAGCCGGACATGCTACTGCTGGATGAGCCAACCAACCATCTGGATGCCAACTCGGTAGCCTGGCTGGAATCCTTCCTGTGTGACTTCAAGGGCACCGTGGTGGCGGTCACTCACGATCGCTACTTCCTCGACAACGCGGCCAACTGGATTCTCGAGCTCGATCGCGGACACGGCATTCCGTGGGAAGGCAACTACTCGTCTTGGTTGGAGCAAAAAGAAAAGCGTTTGGCACAGGAAGAGAAAACCGAAGCCGCACGCCAGAAAGCCATGGCCGAGGAATTGGAGTGGGTTCGGGCCAACCCCAAAGGCCGTCAATCCAAGAGCAAGGCCCGCCTCAAGGCTTTCGAGGAAATGCAGTCGCAGGAATTCCAGCGCCGCTCCGAAACCCAGGAGATCTACATTCCGCCGGGTCCGCGTCTGGGCGAGTTGGTCTACGAGGTCGAAAACGTCAGCAAGAGCTACGGCGACCGTGTGCTGTACAAGGATGTTAGCTTCAAAGTGCCGCGTGGCGCCATCGTCGGCATCATCGGCCACAACGGCGCGGGCAAGACCACCCTGTTCCGCATGCTGACCGGTCAAGAGCAGCCCGATTCGGGCGAGATCCGCATCGGTGACACCGTTGAGGCGGCCTACGTGGATCAGAGCCGTGACGATCTGTCTGGCGACAAGACGGTGTGGGAGGAAATCTCCGACGGTCAGGACATCATCAAGGTCGGCAACTATGAGGTGCAGTCACGCGCCTACTGTGGCCGCTTCAACTTCAAAGGTTCTGATCAGCAGAAACGCGTCGGCGAACTGTCCGGCGGGGAACGCAACCGCGTGCACCTAGCCAAGCTGTTGCGCTCGGGTGGCAACGTGCTGCTGCTTGACGAACCGACCAACGATCTCGACGTGGAAACCCTGCGCGCCCTGGAAGAAGCCTTGCTCGCCTACCCGGGCTGCGTGATGGTGATCTCGCATGATCGCTGGTTTCTCGACCGCATCGCCACCCACATCCTGGCGGTGGAAGACGATGGCAGCGTAATCTTCCACGAAGGCAACTATCAAGATTACGCCGACGATCATCTCAAACGCAAAGGCAAGGATGCCGGCCCGGATGAGAAGGTTCGGCACCGCAAGCTGAGCTAAAGCCACAGCCTCAGCAAGCCGCTCATCGGGGCTCCCATGAGCGGCTTTTTTATGCCTGAGCATCCACTTCAACAATCGCTTGAAGCGAACGATCCAGCACAAAAATGCGATTGTTGGTGTTGTCCACCGTGACAGAGCGGCACGCTGACAGACCAGGTTGCGAAATTATCGCTGCACGGCGGATTGCGTTTGAATCCTCCGCTGTTCCTCTGACCGTCACATTGTCGCCAGTGGTAAAGACAGCACGGTCGGAAACAGAATGCTCGCATTCGGCGCGCTGACATCCGATGGATCCAGTGTTGGTGTTGGTGCAGGACTGGGCGTCGCTGTGGCCGTAGAGCACGGACAGATAGGCCGGATACCCACAGCCACCCAAAGATTGCAGGCAGACCACCGACCCTGGCTCTGACAACAGCGCTATGCGCCATTTATTACTCCTCCCAGGGCGTGAATGAATCACATTTCCGGGCTTTGACCCAATCGGGCGTTGATCTAGATCAAGGTCGCTGCAAAGAAAGTAGTCAATCCTTGCATAGGTTCATGGCTGTCTTTATATTAGAGTTACCTAATTAAGTAATGAATGATTTTATAGAGGTGCACAGATGTCCAAGACCAATGTGGATCAATGGGTTTTCCGCATCGCGGGAAGCTTCGTACTCGTGTCGCTACTGCTGGCGCAATGGCATGATCCGGCGTGGTTGTGGTTTACCGCATTTGTCGGTTTGAACATGCTGCAGGCATCGTTCACCGGCTTCTGCCCGCTGGCGCTCATACTCGGAAAGCTGGGCATACCCGCCGGCCAGGCGTTTGGCCGCGGCACCGGGGCTCACTGAAAATGCTACGCATCAGCCTGCTGCTGGTTCTCGGCACAATCACAAGCCTCGCCCACGCAGCGCCGCTACCCAGCGTGTCGGCGGAACGGCAGGATATCGCCCAGCGGGTTCGTTTCGACGGGCTGGTTGAAGCTATCGACCGCTCCACTGTCTCGGCACAAACCAGCGGCCGGGTGATGGTGCTACCGTTTGACGTCGGCGACCAGGTCCCGGTCGGCGCGGAAATCGTACGCCTGACCAGCACCGAACAGGGCGCCCGGGTGGATGCGGCGCGCAGCACGCTTGCCGAAGCCAAAGCTCGCATGGCTGAAGCTGAGACCGCTTACCGACGCGCACGTGAAATCATTGAGCGCAAGCTGATTTCACAGGCGGAATTCGATCAGGTGGTTGCCAACCACAAAGCGGCAAAAGCCCGCGTCGCCGCAGCCGAGGCCCAGCTTTCACAGGCTCAGGAAACGCTGAAATACACTGCGATCAAAGCGCCCTACGGCGGTATCGTCGAAGCGCGTCATGTCGAGATCGGTGAAACCGTCGCGCCCGGCACACCGCTGATGACCGGCATTTCCCTGGACCGGCTGCGCGTGCTGGTCGATGTCCCGCAGCAATACATCACCAGCCTGCGCGAGCATCGCCAGGCCAGCGTGGTGCTGCCGGATGGACGCGTGATCGAACCGGCGAAGGTGGAAGTTCCGCCAGCCGCCGACCCCGCAACGCACAGCTTTCGTATCCGTTTGGATTTGCCGCCAGGTCGGCACCAGCTGTTTCCCGGGACTCTGGTGAAAGCGAGCTTCGTCAACGGCGTGGCCTCGCGGCTGACAATTCCGGCCTCGACCATCATCCATCGCGGCGAGTTGACCGCGGTTTACGTGCTCAAGCCGGATGACCGGGTGGAGTTGCGTTATCTGCGCATCGCCGAACCGAACGAAGACGGCCGGGTGCCGATTGAAGCCGGGCTGGGCGCTGGCGAACGCATTGCAGTCGATCCGCTCGCAGCGGCACGACTCTACCGGCAGGGCCTGACGGACGCGCCATGAACGACCCGAAACCACTCGGTATCTCGGGCCGGATCGCACGCGCCTTTCTGCGTTCCGAAATCACCCCGCTACTGGCCCTTGCCGGTCTGTTGCTCGGCCTCTTCGCGGTGCTGATCACCGCCCGCGAGGAAGAGCCGCAAATCAACGTCACTTTTGCCAACGTGTTCATCCCCTTCCCCGGCGCATCCGCGCGGGAGGTGGAATCGCTGGTGACCACGCCGGCCGAGCAGATCGTGTCCGAGATCAAGGGCATCAAGCATATCTATTCGATGTCGACGCCGGGCATGTCGACGCTGACCGTGCAGTTCAAGGTCGGCGAGCCGCGCACCGATGCAATCGTGCGTCTGTACAACGCCTTCTTTTCCAACGCCGACTGGCTGCCTCCGAATCTGGGCGTCGGTCAGCCGCTGATCAAACCCAAGGGTATCGATGATGTCCCAATCGTCGCCGGTACCCTGTGGAGCGAAAATCCGCAGATCAGCGCCAGCGACCTGCTGCGCATCGCCCACACCATCGAAACCGAATTGCAGCGTGTCCCGGGCACCCGCGACATCGATGTGCTGGGCGGGCCGGACCGGGTGGTCAAGGTGGATCTCAATCCACAACGTCTGGCCGGCTTTGGCTTGTCCCTGACCGATCTGCGCCGCGCGCTCACCGCCGCCAACGCCTCGGTGGATGCCGGGGCGCTGAACCGTGACGGCCAGAGCATTCTGGTCCAGGCCGGGACCTTTTTGCTGCAACCCAGCGAAGTGGCCGATCTGGTCGTAGGCATGCACAACGGCGCGCCGGTGTTGCTGCGTGACGTCGCCAATGTGAGCCTGCGTTCGGATCAGCCCGGCCAATATGTCAATTTCGGCCAGGGTCCGGCCAGCGTGGGCGCCAGCACGGGCCGCTATCCGGCCGTCACCATCTCGGTCTCCAAAAAACCGGGCGAGAACGCCGTTGATGTCGCCAATGGCGTGATGCGGCGCTTCGAGCAGATGCGCGGCATCAGCTTTCCCGATGGCGTGCACGCCACCGTCACGCGCAACTACGGCGCGACCGCTCAGGACAAGGCCAACACCCTGATCAAGAAGCTGATCTTCGCCACCGCCTCGGTGGTGATCCTGGTGCTGCTCAGCCTTGGCCGCAAGGAAGCCGTGGTGGTCGGCGCCGCCGTGATCGTCACCCTCGCGCTGACGCTGTTCGCGTCCTGGGCCTGGGGCTTCACGCTGAACCGCGTCTCATTGTTCGCCTTGATCTTTTCCATCGGGATCTTGGTCGACGACGCCATCGTCGTGGTGGAGAACATTTACCGACACATGCAGCGTGGTGATCGCTCACTCACTGAAGCGATTCCTGCCGCCGTCGACGAAGTGGGTGGCCCGACCATCCTAGCCACCTTCACCGTTGTCGCTGCCCTGCTGCCAATGGCCTTCGTGACCGGACTGATGGGTCCGTACATGCGGCCGATCCCGATCAATGCCTCGACCGGCATGCTGATTTCCCTGGCGGTCGCCTTCATTTTCACGCCCTGGCTGTTCCGGCGCATGTTCCTGCGCAACCCACCCAAAGCGCATGCGGAAAGCGAGGATGGCGGTCTGCTGCACCGCTTGTTCACCTGGGCGATGCAGCCCTTTTTGCGTGAACGCCGCGGGCGTGCTGCGCGGGTGGGCCTGCTGCTGACGCTGCTGCTGATGATCGTCGGCTCGATGGCGTTGGTCGTGAGCCAGTCGGTGATCATGAAAATGCTGCCCTTCGACAACAAATCTGAATTCCAGGTGCTGGTCGACATGCCGGAAGGCACGCCGCTGGAGCAGACTCATCGCGTACTGCAGGCGCTGGCGGACGAAATCCAGACGATTCCGGAGGTGACCGACTATCAGCTCTACGCGGGCACGTCGGCACCGATCAATTTCAACGGTCTGGTGCGCCAGTACTATCTGCGCCGCGCGCCGAATCAGGGCGATATCCAAGTCAACCTGACCGACAAACATGCGCGTGAACGCCTGTCACACGATATCGCGCTGGCGGCCCGTGGCCCGCTGCAGGAGATCGGCCGCCGCTTCAATGCCAACGTGAAGGTCGTCGAAGTCCCGCCCGGCCCGCCGGTACTGGCCCCGCTGGTGGCGGAAATCTACGGCCTGGATCACACCCGCCAGTTGGATGTGGCCAGGAAAGTCGAGCAGGTCTTTGCTAACACCGCCGATGTCGTTGATGTGGATTCCACCATCGAAGCCGAGCAGCCCAAGCTGCTGGTTGCGGTCGATCGCGCCCGCGCGGCCCGGCTGGGCGTTTCGCAGGCCGCGATCAGTCAGGCCATTGGCACCGCGCTGGCCGGCGAAGACATGTCCTATCTGCATGACGACCACACCCGTCAGCCGATTCCCATCCGCGTCGCCTTGCCCGACACCGAACACGGCGACATCGAGCAACTGCGTGCGCTGCGCGTACGGGCCGACAACGGCGCCCTGGTACCGCTATCGGAAGTCACCGAAATTCGCCGTACCACCCGCGATCAGACCATCCAACACAAGGACTTGCTGCCGGTGGTCTACGTCACCGGCGATGTGGCTGGCATCACCGACAGCCCGATGTACGGCCTGCTGGATATTTCCGCGGCGCTGAATGAACTGCCGGTGGATGGCGAGGTGATCGAACAGCATTTCACCGCGCAGCCGGACAATCCGTTCAGCTGGTCGTTGAAGTGGGACGGCGAATGGCAGGTCACCTACGAGACCTTCCGTGACATGGGCCTGGCTTACGCGGTGGGCCTGGTGCTGATCTATCTGCTGGTCGTCGCGCAGTTCCGCTCCTACGGGCTGCCGCTGATCATCATGGCGCCGATTCCGCTGACCCTGATCGGCATCCTCCCCGGCCACGCTCTGCTCGGACATCAGTTCGGGGCACCATCGATGATCGGCATGATCGCGTTGGCCGGCATCATCGTGCGCAATTCCATCCTTCTGGTGGATTTCATCCAGCAGGAAGTCGCCGAAGGCAAACCGCTGGAGGCGGCGACGATCTCGGCCGCGGCAGTGCGCGCCCGACCGATTGCGCTGACCGCGCTGGCCGCGATGCTCGGCGGCTTCTTTATCCTGGACGATCCGATCTTCGGCGGTCTGGCGGTCTCGCTGATCTCCGGGCTGTTCGTCTCGACGCTGCTGACGCTGCTGGTGATTCCGATCGTCTACTACGCCTACAGCTACCACAAAGCCGCGCAATAAAGCCGCGCGGCTGATTCCGGCACAGCGCGTGCTGGTTGTGGACAAGGGCCGCCGGGTGGGCGGCTTTTTATACCTGGGAATCCCTCTTTCGCAGCAAACGCTGAAACGTCATCGCGTAAGCATGACGCTCGTCAGCCGGATGCGGCTTTTCTTCCGCCATCGTCCATTCACTCCAGTCGGTTTGCGGGAAAAAGGTGTCGCCCTCAACCTCAGCGTGAACCAGGGTGCGCCAGATCTGATCCGCACGCGGCATCGCTTCGCGGTAGATTTGCCCACCGCCAATGATCATGATGTCCGGCTGGTCGGCAACCTTTGCCAGGGCTGCGTCCAGACTGTTGACGACTTCCGCGCCCGGCGCTTCAAAATCATCCTGACGCGTGATCACGATGTTGCGCCGCCCGGGCAAGGGACGTCCCACTTCGGCCCAGGTTCTGCGCCCCATGATCACCGGCTTGCCCAGCGTGACCGCTTTGAAATGCTTGAGGTCATCCGGCAGATGCCACGGCAAATCGCCATCTTTTCCAATGATGCCGTTGTCGGCCATCGCGACGACGAGAGTGATCATGAACAGAGTCCTGGGAATGCGCGGGCAAGCCGCTTTTGAAGGGGCCAAATGGTGCCCGCCCGGCAAGCCGGGATCAAGCACCCCGCAGCATGCGGGTGTGGTCGCCCCGGGCTCGTAATAAAATGCCAACGTGTCCAGGCCCATCGACAAAACCCGCGGCGCGCTAAGTCGCCCAGCCGGTCGCTTCGCGCAGACCACCCACGCGTCGTTCGACGATGGTTGGCCGCAGCCGGAGGACGATGCGCCCGCACCACTGACGACGCAGCTTATCGTCGATCACGCGCGCAGCATCATCAGCACGAATCAGTCGCCGGACGTTCCGTTTGGCCGCTCAATCAATCCAATACAAGGTTGCGAGCACGGTTGCGTGTATTGTTACGCGCGACCGGATCACGCCTACCGCGACCTCTCCCCCGGCCTCGATTTCGAAACCCGGTTGTTTCACAAACCCAACGCGCCAGCGCTGCTGCGCGAGGCGTTCGACAAACCCGGCTACCGCCCCGAAACCATAGTGATTGGCGGCAGCACGGATGCCTATCAGCCCGCCGAACGCCACCTCGGCATCACCCGGGAATTGCTCCAGGTGTTTCTCGACTACCGCCACCCGGTGGGCCTGATCACCAAGGGCAGCGGCGTACTGCGCGATTTGGATCTGTTGACCCAACTTGCCGAGCATGACCTGGTCAAGGTGATGGTCAGCGTGACCACGCTGGACAATGTCCTCAAACGCCGCATGGAACCGCGCACCGCCAGCCCCGGCATGCGCTTGCGTATGATCCGCGAACTCAGCGCGGCGGGCGTACCCACCGGGGTGCTGATGGCGCCGATCATTCCCTTCATAAATGATGCCGAGATCGAAGCCGTGGTCGCCGCCGTTGCTGAGGCCGGTGCCTGCGAAGTTGGATACGTGATGCTGCGCTTACCCTACGAACTGCATCCCATGTTCGAGGAATGGCTGGCCACGCACTATCCGGACAGGCATGAGCGGGTCATGAACCGGATACGCGATATGCGCGGCGGCAAAGCCTACGACAGCGACTACAGCCAGCGCATGAGCGGTCAGGGGCAGTATGCTCAACTGATTCGCCAACGCTTTGACCTGGCCCGGCGTCGTGCTGGATTATCAGCGCGGCAAAATGCCGCGCGGCGAACCGATCTGTTTCGCGTGCCCGGCCGCCCCGTCCAACAAGGTTTTGATTTTTGAGCGCCATACCCAGCAATCACGCGCAAATTGACTTGCACTGCCACTCCACGGCGTCGGATGGTTTTCTCAGCGCCGAGGAATTGATCGCCCACGCAGCGGCCCACGACATCAAACTGCTGGCTTTGACCGACCACGACACCGTCGCAGGTTTGGAGGCCGCCCGAGTCGCCGCGCAGGCCGCGGGCATCCGCTTCATCAACGGCGTGGAAATCTCGGTCAGTTGGGAAAACAAAACTCTGCATATCGTTGGCTTGGACATCGACCCCGACGACGCTGCACTCAACGCCCTGCTTCACACCATCCAGGAACGCCGCCTGGCCCGCGCCGCAACCATCGCCGAGCGTCTCGACAAGCTGGGTGCCCGCGACAGCCTGAGCGCGGCAACGGCGCTGGCTGGCGAGGGGCAACTCACCCGCACACACTTTGCCCGGGTCTTGGTGGAACAGGGATTGGTTGTCGACCTGAAGCAGGCATTCAAGAAATACCTCGGCGCCGGTAAGCCCGGCGCGGTGCGCATCGAATGGCCGGCCCTGGCGGATGCCATAGACGCCATTCGGGGCAGTGGTGGCCTCGCCGTGCTCGCCCATCCGTTGCGCTACAAGCTCAGTGGCGCGTGGCGACAACGCATGCTGGATGCGTTTCAGGAGAGTGGCGGTGATGCGGTGGAAGTCAGCGCGGGCGCTTCGCAGAATGCGCAGGACTTGGCCACCATCACACGCGAGGTCATCCGTCGCGGCCTGCTCGGCTCAATCGGCTCCGATTTTCACGCGCACGAACAACGCTGGATTCGCTACGGCAAACTGGCGCCGCTTTCCAGTCAGATCACACCGGTGTGGCAGCATTTCGCGCGCACATGAACCACAACTACGAGCGCATCTGGAAAACCGTTCTGGCGATTCCCCCTGGCCGCGTGTCCAGTTACGGTCGCGTCGCTGATCTGGCCGGATTGCCGGGCCGTGCACGCTTGGTCGGCAAAGCTTTGGGTTATGCACCTGACGAGCTTGAGGTGCCCTGGCATCGCGTTCTGCGTGCATCCGGGCAACTGGCCTTTGAAGCCGCGTCCAAGAGTGCGATCCAGCAAGCCCGCCGGCTTCACGCTGAAGGCGTGATCGTGCGCAACAACCGGGTCGATCTCAAAACCTTCGGCTGGAACCCGGATATCAGCGAGTTGTTGTTTGGTCTGGACTACTAGACGCGAACAACACGCTAAAAGCCGCAACCCGTGCGTAAATCCGCGCAGTCGTAACTGACCTCATCGGTTAAGAACAGCCCGGACAGATAGGTACTGCTGTAGAGCTGCTCTGGCCCCTTGTCCTCAACATAGGGCGCAGTCAGTTTGCTGAGCGCGCTCACCCGATCACGCAGGTGCAGGTCAAACCAAGCACGCGTGAAATATTGATAGACCTTCAACGACGACCGTGCCGGCGATTCGATGCGTGGATCATCACGCAGACTGTGGGACCAGCTGCCATGATCGGCATTGGCGAAAACGACTTGCATGCTTTCCACGCCGTGGCTGCGCCACACATGGAATGCGGTCTTCTTGTCTTCCGGCGTCGTTTCCAGCCCCGCCGTGGCCTCGTAGCTGTCGGAGCCCTGGCCCATGGCTGGGACGCGCGGCTGAACCGCCAGCGCCGGCGCACCAAATCGGTCGTTACCCCGTGCATACGAGCCTGCGTCACCTCGCGCATCTGAAGCGAGGTTGTCCCAGGCCACGATCGCAGCCAATCCGGCAATCTCGCTTTGCAAGACGCTGATGGCCCGCGCGGACAGACTGTGTCCAGCCAGCCCCAATGTGTTTGCGTTGATGCGCCAGGACAATGGATTGGCGCTACTGACCAGATAAGACAGCCCCTGCGACAAGGCTTCAACGTACTCAACGTAATCCGTGTCATTTTCCGGAGCGGAATTCATGAACCCGCGGGGGTTCACCGTCAACGCGGCATATCCATAGGAGGCTAGCTCGCGCGCCGACCAGTGGTATTGCTCCTGAATGTCCAAGTTGGCTTTGTCGGTGAAAGGCCATGCGCCCGGACCGATCACCACGGCGGGCAGATCGCCTTCGTCCGATCGCAGATCACCCGGCAGGAACAATGTCGCGAAAAGGCTTTCGTCGGTTCCTGCCAGTGGAACACTGACCTCGCAGGATTGCCAACCGCGCCCGCCCCAATCCCTGCCACTTGCTGGCGTTGCGCTTGTTGCGAAACCAAATGTGCGGCAATCCACCGTCGGATCAATGGCGACATCATCCCCATGCCCGCCACCGCCACAGGCGGACGCGAGCAGCGCGGTCAGCAAAACGGTACATCGAAACAACATCATCACAAAACTCGGTAGACACAGGCGCGATCAACGTGCGCCCGCTGACGCAAGGTTCAGGCCAACTGCTGGCGATCAGCGCCTGAAGTCCACGCTTCCAGAATACGCACCCGCTGCGCTCCACGCGCACCGGCCAAGTCAGCCAACGCTGGGAGATCACTTGGAGCATGCACGTCGATCTGAGCAAAACCGTTGTGCCTGAGAGCGTCGAGGGCCTGTGGGACAGACTCAAAATGCACGTGTATGCGTCCGCGCACAAAACTCTGCAACGCGCCACTGAACATGCTCATCAACATCCCGCGATTTTCACCGCGCAGATAAAAGTCCGAGAGATACAACCCGGCGGAAAATTGCCCCAGCACGTGAGCAATGTCGCACCACACGTGCTTGGCCTGCTCGGGCGACAGGTAGTTCATCAAACCTTCGGTAATAATCGCCAGACCCTGGCGCGTATCCAGCGACTGCGCGAGCCGCATCAACGATTGTGGTCCGTGCTGATCCAGCACATTGACCACCCGCAAATGCTCCGACGCATGCGCGAGCCCAGCGCGCTCCAGCAAGCGCTGCTTCTCCGCCACCATATACGGAAGATCGGTCTCTACATAGCGAATGGCATCGCCATACTGCTGACGATAACGCCAGCCGCGGGGCGACAACCCAGCGGCCAGTTCAATCACCTGGGTGACACGCCCCTCGCCGATCGCGGCATCCAATTGCGCATCAATCCCTCGATGGCGCGCCAGCATAAGATCATCGAAAGCGACGCCGGTCATGCGCTTGATCGGCTGCGCCACCAGTCCAAAAGCGCGATCCAGCGCGCGGCCTTTGAACGTCGACAATCCAGGGTGCGACAAGCCCAGGCGGTACCACATGTGACCCGTCGCATAGGCGGTTGGGCTCACATTCTCTGAGCGTGTCACAAGGGCAACTCGAGGCGGTAAATCATCTGCGTCATGTCACGTTGAACACGCTGAGCATCGCGCGTGCTGGAGAACACCAGTTGATCACCGGCCACCGCCGGCCAGGTGTTGTTGCCCGGCGCGGGAATCAGATGCCCATCTCCCCAAATGCCGTCGTGCAAACTGGCCGTCATGATCTTCCAGCGCCAGTCCAGCGCGCGATTGTCGTACCACGCCAGACGAACCAGACTGCCCTGCGCACCCAAGCGTGGGTACTGACTCATCATTTGCGGATCTTCCGCGACGCTAACAGCGGGACTCCAGTTGCCACCCAAGTCATCCGACCAGGTGCTGTATATCGCGGTGTTCACGCCGGCTGGACGCATCTCTTTGCTGTCCCAGGCGACGACCAGGCGACCTTCGTCATTGAACACCACATCGGCGTGACGATCTGCACGCTCGGGCAAACCCAGATTCTGCGCGCTTGACCACGCACCATCACGGCCCAAAACGACATACACATCCCAATTGTCGAATTCCGTGGCGTCGTCTTCACCGCTACCGATCTGGCTGGTCCAGTTGGGATCGGGGTCATTGCGGTTGTCGTGAAACACCACGGCCAGCTGATCATCTGATGACACCGCCAGGCGTGGCCAGATTGATGCCGGATAGCGCGCACTGCGGGTATCAACCAGATTGGCCGGATTGGTTTGCTTGTCCTGCGCACTGAGATTGACCGGCTCAACGTCACGGGCCAGCGCCAGCGTCATCACGTCAAAGGGCCGACCAGCGGCAATTTCCTGCCAGACAAAAACCGGCGTGCCATCTTGCAAAACTGCCACATCCGGCATTTCGGCACGACCGTCCAAGCTACGCACCAGAATTTCCGGCTGCCAACTCAGACCACCATTGGTGCTGTGTCGCGCATAAATCGCCGGACGCCGCGGTGCTTGCGAGGCACGTTCGTCCTGCCATACAACCCACACATCATCGCCGCGGGCCGCCACGCGTGGGAACCGGGCCCAAATGCTCAAGGGCGCAATCTCGATCGGCTCGGCGGCACCGTTGCCATCGATACGTCGATACACCACAGTGGTTACACCCGCACGATGCTGCTCAGCCACCACGTGGGTGACCGCTTCACTCACGGCAACATCCGGGAAACCGGCAAACTGGCCCTGCTCACCAAACAACCGCTGTGCACCATCGTCGCGCTGAATTTCGTCGGGCAAGGCCTCGGGCGGCTGCGGCTGCGCCAGATAGGGACCAACGAAAATGGGTGAACTGATAGCGCGGCGCTCATCCACCAATAGCTGATCCAGATGCAGCCGATCGGGGTCACCGAACGCATCCAGGTCGATGGAATGCGGCGCACCAACGCCACGCACTTCAACGTAATACCACGCCGGCGTTTGCGGCGCGGTCACTTCAAACTCGAACTGCTGCGTGGTTGCACTAAGGGTAAAGGTCTGTATCGGACCCTCAACACGTCCACCCGGGGAGGCATACAGATGCACGCGGGTCAGTGCAGGCAGCGCGCGTGTGACTGTGATCCGGAGCACACCGACGGTTCCTGGCGACGCCACAACCTCGTCACCGGCGATCGCTTCAAACTTGCCGTCGGCGTTGAAGTCGGCTTCCAAGAAAACATGAGGCGCGCGCTGTTCGCTCGCCGTGGTCGTCGTGCGCCCGGCGCGTAAACCTTGAATCACACCACGCACGGTGGCGTTGGGTGCAAAGCTGCGAGTCACCGGAATTCCGGGCGCCATGATTGCCCAGAGCTCGCGAAAATGGCTGTCCGACGATGCGCTAATGCCAAAGCGGAAACCGTCATTCCATTGCGCTTCCGCGTATTCCATCGAGCGCTCGATCCCGGAATAGCTGTTCCAGCCCTCAACCAGATCTGCGCCGACCGCGTTGGCGTTTTCGTTGCGGGTCAGATCATCGTTGAGATGCCCACCATCAGGATGGTTGTGCTGCCATGCCGCGCCTTGGCTGTGCGCATCCCAGATGGACGTTTGCACACGCGACCAACCCGGCCGGCCTTCCGGCACACCGCCCTGAACCACGGTGTCCACCGCGCCCAGCGGATTGGCATGCGGGCTGCCGTTGGCTTCTTCCCCGGTGATCAGCATCAACTGTGCCGATTCCCACAGCGGATCGTAATGCTGGACGAAGGTGCGGTGATCGGTAATCGGCAGCCAGTCCAATGCGTTCAGCTCACCCTGGCCGATCTGATCAGCAACAGACACGTTGCCGGGACCACGCTGATCAAAGCCCTGACGCAAAGCCGAGCCATCCGAGGAATGATCGGTGTGCACATGGGTATCACCGGCCAGCCAGACACCTTGCGGCACCGCTGGCGCGTCATCTTCCGCTCGGGAAGAACTGCCCGTCACATCGCCCCGCCCACCCTGGCAGGCGCTGAGTGTGAAACTCAGTGCGGCCGCAAAAATCAGTGCCCCGGCAAACCTCATCGCGACCTCACGGCTAGCCATTCAGCGGACTGAGCCCAAACCGCATTGGTCGCTTTGCTGCCCAAAATCACGCCCATATGACCACCGGGCGCAACGCGAAAATCCTTGTCCTGCGACGCGACTATTTCGGTGATTTTGGAGGCGATCGCCGCCGGCACCAGCTTGTCGGTCTCACCGGCAAACACCAGCATGTTCTGCTCCAGCGTGCTCAAATCCGCGACGCGCTCACCCACTTCGATTTTGCCCTTGGCCAGTTGATTGTCCAATGCCATTTTTACCGTCATATCCTGAATAACGCCGCCGGGGTAAATCAGCATATTGTTAAGGTAATCTGACGTTGTGCTGTGCGACTCAACAAATTCACGATCCCACAGGCGCGTCACCAGATCCCAATAGGTGGTGATGCTGCCGACCGGATCGGTCAGCTTGAACGCCAGTGTGGTCGCCCAGGACGGCGAATGCAGCGTCGCGGGATTGAGCATCTGCAGGCGAAAACGGGTGTAGCGACGAATCAGTTTGGCCGGCGCGTTCAAGGCTTGCGCTGCGCCTGCCACGATCCCGCCACCACGCATGTCGATAGGGCTCGCCACGGTGACCAGATTGCGTACGTCTTTGTCATTGTTCAGACCGAGGTACAACAAGCACAGCAGCCCACCCATACACCAGCCCATCAGCGACAGCTCCTGCTCACCGGAGTGCTGACGAATGGCTTTGAGGGCGTGGCCCATCATGTGATCGGCGTAGTCGGTCATATTGAGACCGGCATGCTCGCGCTTGGGGCGCCCCCAATCGACCATGTAAACCTTGAATCCACGCGCCGCCATATAGCGCACCAGCGAACGCTGCGGCATCAAATCAAAGGTTTCCGTCGTCACACCCAGCGGTGGGACCAGCACCAGAGGAATGCGTCGCGCAGGACGTTGAATCGGCATGATGGTGCCATCGGTCAACTCGATCTCGTTGTCGTCCGGCAGCTCGTAATAACGCACCGACATGGGATCGCCGTCGAGCACCAGCTCAAACCAGGTGCGTCCGGATTTGACCAAGCTGTCACGTTTGAACAACCAGTCGGTGCCATTGACCAATGTGGCTGCAGCACGCTGATTGAAAGCCAGGGTCTGATCCAGGCCCAGCTTCAGAAGTTTATTTTTCATTGATCATGGCCTCCAATTCGTCCAGCGACAGCCCCATGTAAACCGCCATCCGTTGCAAATGCGGCAGCAGGTCGCGCGCGCCACACAGACCCACATGCCAGCTGTCGGCGTAACGCATCAAGGCGATATTCAGGGCGCCACCTTGCAACAACATCGGCATCGGGAACAGCGCATCCAGCTCAGCGCCGCCAAAGAACAAGGGCGTGGGACTCAAGCTGAGACTGGAAATCCCCAGATTGAACAGCGGCGCCATGCGGTGATCCACGCCGGCGAGCTGACGCACCAGATAAGGCATCACATCCAGAGTGCCTTCCGCGCGGGCATCGGAAGTCGACAGCACACTGAACTGCTGCCGCGAGATGCGCAGGGAGCGACGGATGCTGTCCAGGCGCTTCCGTCGATCGGCCTGTTGTGTGGCCAACGGTAGAAACAAAGGACTGACCAAGCCATCGCGACGCGAACGGTCCGCCACCAGGGCAATCAATGGATCATCCGGCAAGGCGTTGTATTCACGAAAGAAACGACGCAGCGCACTGGCGATCAGGTAATACAACACGTCCTCGACCGACGCGGCCAATTCCTTGGCCACTGCGTCGAGACGCGCAATCTCATATTGCTGAGTGGCAAAGCGACGAGCGCCGGTGAGTTGGTTGTTGAGCGCCGAGCGCGGCACACGTTTCACCCCGGACCAGGTCAGTGCCGGCGAAAAACCGGACCGCAATTGCTGACGCCCCGCCCGCAGCAAGGCGGGTAGATCCGACAACAGGCCGTCGCGTGACGCCGCACTGATTTTTGCCGGTCGCGCCCACAAAGGGGTCATATCGCGCAGGCTGCGGTCCGAGGTGAGCAAACCACGCAGGGTTTCCATTGCGGCAAAACCGTCAAACATCACCGGGTGCAGTTTGATGTACACAGCGAAACGGTTGCCGTGGACGCCTTCAATCAAATGCACTTCCCAAGGCGGTTTGCGCAGATCAAGCGGATGGCTGTGCAGACGCGAAACCAGCTCGCCCATCTGGCGCTCACCGCCGGGCGCCGGCAAGGCGGAATGGCGGAAGTGGTAATCCAGGTCGAACTGATTGTCTTCTTGCCAGCGGCGCCCGAGCAGGCCAACACGACCCAAACGCAGGTTCCACGGCGATTCGACCGCGGCATGCTCGCGCCACTGCGCGGCCAACTTATGGACATAGTCGGCTTTGGCTCCGCGCGGTCGTTTGAAATACAGCAAGGCACCCATGTGCATGGGGGTTGCTTTGCTTTCCAGCACCAGCCAGGCCGCGTGTATCGGATTGACACGCATGTTGTTCTCCGCTTCCCGCATTGTTTTCTAGAGACTGAATAGAAACCGGTCTGCGCCGGTCGACCGGATATGGTAGCCCAATCGACCTTGCGCCCATCGACATCGTCGAGCAACGGGACGTCGAGGCTCAGCGATCCAGCCAAGCGTGGAGCAATTGCTCCAACTGCCGCCGCGCATCTCCCACAAGACCGGGCGTCAACGCGCGAATCACCGCCGGCGGCTGCATGAATGGACCGTCGCTTATCTCGTCACGACAATGTTCAATGATCGTTTCAACCGCCGGTGCTCCCATCTCCAGATGGAATTGCAGCCCGACGACCTTGTTGCCAATGCAAAAGGCCTGGTTGTCGCACACCGCACTGCGGGCCAATCGCTTGGCCTTCACTGGCAGATCAAAGGTTTCGCCATGCCAGTGCAAAACGCTGATCTGGGCGGGGAATCGATACGCGCCTGGCCCCTCATCCACACCCTCGATGGAAAACCATCCGATCTCTCGTTCGCGCGCCGGATAGACGCGCGCACCCAGCGCACTGGCAATCAGCTGTGCGCCCAAACAGATCCCAAGCACAGGCTTGCCTGCATCAATCGCTCGGCGTAAGAAGTTTTTTTCTTCAACCAACCAGGGAAATGCCTGCTCGTCGTTGACACTCATCGGCCCGCCCATCACGACAACGGCGTCACAGGCGCTCAACGCGGGGGCGACATCACCCTGAAACCAATGTGTGGTGTTGAGCGTGAACCCCCACCCCGACAGTACCGACGCAATTTCACCGGCACCCTCAAACGCCACGTGCTGAAATATCTGAACGCGCATCACATTTCCCAACCCAGCATCGCAGATTATGTCCGAGGATCGCCTCGCGCAAGGTCCTGGTCGCGCCTCAAACTAGGGGCATAACTGCGATTCGTTCGACACCCCAAGGCAAAGGCATGTCGTGTGGCGCCGCCACTCACAACGACGTACGCGACCACCCGCACCTTAAATTAGTTGATTCGAATATAATTGCCCTCATATGGCGAACATGATCAAGGACACACACCATGTGGGATGAGCGCTACGCCACTGACGACTATCTGTTTGGCACACAGCCCGCGCGTTTTTTGAAGCGCCACGAGCATCTGCTCAGCCCTGGGCATCACGCCTTATCCATCGCCGACGGCGAAGGCCGCAATGCGGTCTTCATGGCCGAGCGCGGCTTACATGTGAGCGCCTTTGATGCCTCGCAAAATGCGCTCGACAAAGCACGTCGTCTGGCCGATGCCCGGGGTGTCGAACTGGACCTGCATCATGCCGATATTGAAACCTGGGATTGGCAGGACAACACCTACGATGTGATCGTTGGGGTGTTCTTCCAGTTCGCCCCGCCAGGTCAGCGCGCGGCGATTTTTGATGGCATCAAAGCTGCATTGAAACCCGGCGGATTGGCGCTGGTGCACGGCTACCGTCCGGAGCAAGTCGATTACGCCACCGGAGGCCCAGCGCAGCGCGAGCATATGTACACCGAACAGTTGCTCCGCCAAGCTTTCCACGACTTTGATATCCAGCATCTGCGCGCTTACGACGAACACATCGAGGAAGGCACTGCACATTCCGGCATGTCCGCGCTGATCGACCTGATCGCACGAAAACCCCACGCCCTCAAAACACCTGACGAGGCCCAGCCATGATCCACCACTGTCCCCACTGCGCCGCCAAAAACCGTATACCTGCCGCTCATCTTGCCGACAACGGTCGCTGCGGCGCCTGCAAACAATCATTAGGCCCGATGAACGCGCCACTGGACGTCAACGCAGCGCAATTCGCCGAAATCATCGCTGCGGCCAAAGTCCCCGTCCTGGTCGACTTCTGGGCGCCTTGGTGCGGCCCCTGCAAAATGGCCGCACCCGAGTTGGATAAGGCCGCTCAGGCCATGGCCGGACAAGCCTTGGTCATCAAAGTGAACACCGAGCAGGAACAAGCCCTCGCCGCTCAGTTCGGTGTGCGCAGCATCCCCTACTTTGCAGTGTTCCGTGACGGGCAGGTCCGCGCCGACCAAGCCGGTTTGATCGGCGCGGCCCAACTCCAACAACTCGCACTCAGCGTAAACTGAGCGCTAAGCTGTTTCGCTGCCTTCCCGGACATTGCCCATGCCTGCTCACAGTCTGAAGATCAATCCCGCCGACATGGCCGAGCATGCCGAAGAGGCGGCCAATCTGCTCAAAGCACTGGCCAACGCAAACCGTTTGGTGGTGTTGTGTCTGCTGGCCCAAGGCGAGATGTCCGTTGGGCAATTGAACGCACAGGTTCCGCTGACCCAATCTGCTCTGTCGCAACATCTCGCAGTACTGCGCCGCGATGGCCTGGTGAAAACGCGGCGGGATGCGCAAACGGTCTACTACTCCGCAGCGCCTGGCCCGGCCGCCGACATCATTGCGGTGCTCCACCGCACTTATTGCTAGCGTGAGTTCCGTTTCACCGCAGCAAATGGCGGTGCGGGTCGCCGCTGCGTTTGCCTTTGGCCTGGCCATACTCAAGGGCTTGGCATTTGTTCAAACCGGGTCGGTCGCTCTGCTCGCCAGCTTGGTCGATTCGATGCTGGATGGCCTCGCGTCCGTGGTCAACCTCATCGCGATTCGCTATGCCATGGTGCCAGCCGACGATGGCCATCGATTCGGTCATGGCAAAGCGGAACCGCTGGCGGCGATGGCACAGACTGCGTTTATCACCGGCTCCGGCGTCTTCGTGCTGCTGGAGGCGGCGCGTCGATACACCCTGGATGAGCCGATGGCGCCGCAGCCTGCACTGGGCATTGCCGTCATGTTGATTGCGATAGTCGGCACAGCGGCGCTGGTGCTGTATCAACGCCGTATTGCGCGCAAGACCGGGTCTTTGGTGGTCGAGGCGGACTCGCTGCATTACCTCAGTGACATGCTGAGCAACCTGGCCGTGCTTGCCGCCTTGATCCTGGCCAGCCAGCCGGCTCTGTGGTGGGTCGACCCGCTGGCTGCGATTCTGGTTGCGCTTTATGTCCTGCACAGCGCGTACACCGTGGGGCGACGCGCCTTGGGCCAATTGATGGATCATGAGCTGCCAGAGTCCCTGCGCGAGAGCATTCTTGAAGCAGCGCTGCAAGAGTCGGGCGTGTTGGGCATACACGATCTGAAAACCCGGGGCGCCGGACCTTATCGCTTTGTTCAGCTGCATCTGGAACTCGATGCCCGGCAAAGTCTGGAAGCGGCTCACGCCATCAGTGACAAGGTTGCTGTGCGTGTCCGCGAGGCTTGTGCGGATGCGCAGGTGATCATCCACCAGGACCCAGTCGACCCGCAGGATTACCCTTCGACCGGCGCAGCGAAAACGACGATGGCCAGCAACAAACCCGCCAGCACGGCATAAGCCACGGTGTACAGGCGGCGCCACCGCAAGGTGCGGTCACTCAGGCTCAGCCACAGACTTTGTAGGGTCTGAAACAGGTAATACAAAGCAAAGGCGCGCGAGGCCAAAGCGATCACCTCGAAAATGTTGCTGCTCCAGGTCAAACCCACCGCCAGTAGCGTCACGATCAGATAACCACGGCGCGACGACAAACGCGCGCGCGTTTCGCTCTCGATCACGCCACCGGCACCGATGGTGTCGGCAATCGCGGCGCTGAACTGACTCATGGCGGCGGCCACGACCAACATCAGCGGCAAAATCAGCGTGACCACGGCGGCCATCTCAATAATTGCGGTTTCGCTGGCTGGCTTGCCGGCCAAAGCCGGCATCAGCGGTAAAGCAAGCGCGACGAATGCGATGTAGATGCCCCCGGCGATCCACTGTGCAGCAGCCATGGTGCGTGACCTCAGCTTCGCCGGATAGCCCTCACCGAGATACTTGGAGGTTTCAAAGCCCTGCACCACCAGCAATAAGCCCGCGAGTTGGCGCAAGCTGTCCGCGTTGAACTGCACGGGGCCAAAGCGCTCCACGCCCGATTGCCAGTGATCCAGGCCGTAGATACCCAGGCCCACCAGCAATGCGGCGATGATCGCCAGCTTGATGGTGACCGAATACTCCTCCAATCGTTCCAGACCACCCAGACCGAAACGCCAACCGTAGCCGCCGATGAACAACAACACGGCGGTCGCCACCATGTCTGCCCAAAACAGGCTGTACGCGCCCAGCCCGGTGAGCACAAAGCCGCTGAGCAAGCGAATATAGAACGTGATTGAGATGACGTAGGCGACGGCCAAAGCCAAATCGGAAAAACGTTCTAATGCCAGCAGCCCTGGCCTGGTCTGCAGAATCGGGCGATCCTGGCTGCGAATGTTGTAGCGCAGGGCCACCCCAATCCACAGTGACAAGCCCACGATCAAAGCCATGGCGATCAAGGCGTAACGCCCAGCAATATCGGCCAATAGCGGCACGGCAACCAGAAATCCGCTGCCAATAATGGACGCCAGTGGCGTGACGGTGGCGCGCCAGAAGGTGGCGTCGCGCACCTTCGGTCGCAACAACACAACCGCGACCAAGGCACTGACTGCAAGTAGGGCGGCGTCCAGCCACTCCAGTTGATCGAGCGTCAAACCGATCCCTAACTCAAACCTGCGATCATTATGCCGGGCTGAAGCAGAACATACCGGGTACGAAGTCGGCCATGGCCCCGCTCACAACCAGTAACACGCCCGCCAGGCAAAAGCCCACAGCCCGCCAGCGCTGCGAATCCTGACGCGGCAACCAGCGCATGAAAGCCCAATGTTGGCCCAGCAACATGGGCACCGTGCCCAGCCCGAACGCCAGCATCAAAGCCGCACCCTGCCAAGCAGTACCGCTGATCGCGGCAACCAACAACATAGCGTAGAGCGTGGGACAAGGCGTGATCGCCCACGCTATGCCCTGGGTGTACCAGTGGTGTTGTCGGCCGTGCTGCGCCCGCATCGGACATCCAGCGGAACGCCGCGCAGGGCGCTGCCACAGCAACCACAGGCCCGCCATCGCCAAGGCCACACCGACGCCGGCACGAAGCCATTGGGCGTGGTCGCCCGATGGCAGGTAACGCAGCAGCAGCGTCCCCATCCAACCGGCAACGCCGCCGAGCACCACATAGCCCGACAAGCGGCCGGCATGTAGCCACGACGCAGCATGGTGCCCACCACGCCCTTGCGCCACCGCTGGCAAGCTGTTCGGGCCGAGACACATCAGAACGCAATGCAGGCTAGCGCCCAGCCCCATGAGCCAAGCGGCCGGCAAGCTCAGAACCAGCAAGCCACCGTTCATTCGTCCGGCATGCGATTCTGCTGACGATCCAGATCGTCAAATTGACCTTTGCGAATCGCGACAATGAAAACGACGGCGGCCAAGGTCACCAAACCAATCGACAACGGAATCAGCAGGTACAAACTGTTCATGCCACAGCCCTCTTGAGCGTCGCTTGTGCCGCAGCCTGCGGAGCGTCACCGCGTAACAGGCGCATGGCGTTGAGCGTGACCAACAACGAGCTGCCTCCCATACCCAGCGCGGCAATCCACGGGGTAATCACCCCGCTGAAGGCCAGCGGCAGCATGGTGAGATTGTACGCCGCAGCCCAAACCAGATTCTGGGTCACCACGCGACGTGTACGGCGCGCAGTGGTGATTAAACTCGACAGGCTGCCCAGGTCATCGTTCATCAGAATCGCATCACCATGAGCTTGCGCCAGCGCCGCCCCGGACGCGATACCAACCGACACATCAGCCCCCGCCAGCAGCGGACCATCATTGACGCCGTCGCCAATCGCCAACACCCGATGCCCCTGGGACTGCAGGGATTGCAGATAAGCCAGCTTGCTCGCCGGTGTCATAGCGCTGTGCACATCATCAATGCCCACAAAGCTCGCCACAGCCGCCGCAGCCTTGGGCCGGTCGCCGCTCAGCAGATGCACCTTCAAACCATTCTGATGCCAGTGGCGAACCGCGTTGCGCACACCCTCGCGCAGCTCTTCGGTCAGCGCGATATGAGCCACCGGCTGACCCTCGCACCCCAGCACAAACCAACGCATAAAGGCTTCGGTGTGGTCCTGTCCAGCGGATTGCGGGTCTTCGGCACGCAATGTCCAGGACCGACCCTCAATAAGGCCGCTGACGCCACGCCCGGGCTCGATAACCACTTCGCTGGCCTGGAGATCCTGTTGATCAAAGGCGCGAAAAGCCCGCGCGATCGGATGATCCAGACCGGCTTCCAACGCCGCGGCCGCGGCCAAGGCATCCGCCTCATTGACCTCGGCCAACAATCTGACGCGCTGAACCCGCATCTCACGCGTGGTCAGGGTGCCGGTCTTGTCGATACAAACCCGATCCACACTGGCCAGCTTGATCAAGGCATCAGCGCGGACCATAAGCAAGCCCTGGCGCGACAGACGTGTCATCGCAGAAGCCAGCGCCATGGGTGTGGCCAATGAAAGCGCACACGGGCACGTCACCACCAGTACCGCGAGTGCAGCTTCGAATCCACGTTCGCGGTCCGGCCACCACCACAGCAACGCAACCGCAGCCAAGGCGATCACCACGGCAACAAACCGACCCGCGATACGATCCGCCCAGATTTGCACTTGCGGCCGCGCCGCCAAGGCGCGATGGACCATGCGACTGATTTGCGACAGCGTGGTTTGCGCGCCGCACCGCTCAACCCGGATACGCACGGGATGCAGTCCGCAATTCACACTGCCGGCACAAACGTTGTCACCAACAGCACGTGACTGCGGCACCGCTTCACCGGTCAGCAGCGACTCATCGAACTCGGTCGCGGTATCCAGCAGCACACCATCAGCCGCGACCGAGGCCCCTGGTGCAACCAGGATTTCATCACCTTCGACCAACTCAGCAGCCGCCACATCCTGCACGCCGTTTTCATCAACCCGACGCGCGCTCAGCGGCTGAGTGGCGGCCAATCGGCGCAGGCGGTCAGCGGCTTGAGCGCGGCCCCGCTGTTCCCAGAAACGGGCCAGCGAGAGCAGCAACACAAACATCGCGACCGAATCGAAGTACACGTGTCCGGTGTCCGCAATGGTGTTGTAGACACTGGACACATACGCGCCCGTCAGCGCCATCGCAACCGGCGTGTCCATGGTCGGCGCCCGCGCCAGCAGGCTGCGCCAGCCATCACGTAAAAACGGCCAGCCGGCATACAAGGCCACCGGCGTTGCCAACAACCATTGGGCGTAACGCAACAGTGGTCGCATCGTCGCATCGACATCGCCAAGATATTCACCGCTGGCCAGCATCATGACCTGCATGCCGAACAGCAACGCCACGCCGATGCGGGCCAAGGCGCTGCGACGTTCTTCACGCACGCGTTGGTAGTCGCTGTCATCGGCCACCACCACCGGGGTAAAGCCGGCATCATCAATGCTGGCGAGAATTTGTGACAAGGCCACTTGTTGAGGATCCCAGCTCAACTCGCAACTGCCCGAAGGCACGTCCGGGCGGGCATCGAAAACCCCGTCCGGCAGGGCGACATTCAGGCGTTTGACGCAAGCCCCGCAGCGCAATCCCTCCACGCGCAAGAGCATTTCGCGCTGGCCATCACGGCGCACCTGGCTGACCTGATCGAGCAGCTCAGCACGGTCGAATAGCTGCCAATTTTGACTCATGGAGTCTCTTCGACATGCTGACCGAAACGGTCAACGCGCTGATCCGTCGCCGAAAACCCGCTGCTGCTGGCGATGATCACGGTGATCACACCGGCCACCACCGTGGCGGCCGGAATGCCGATCACCAACAACAGCTCAAGACTCCAGATCGAGTTTTTTTTGCTCATGGCATACCCACCACAAAACGGGCGTCTTCGCTGCGTTCTATCGGCTTGTCATCCAGGCTGGTGATATCGAAACGTATACCCAAGGTTGGTTGATCACCAACACGCTTTGGCAGACGTGCAGACAGCACCAGAGAACGCGTCTGACCGGCGGCAATCGTCGCCCGCTCGCTGCTCAAAACCAGCGCTTGGCCGCTATCTGTTGCCGCGCGAATATCCACTTCGCGAGGCTGACCACTCTTGTTCGTGATCTTGAGGGTGTAGATATTTTCGATGCTGCCGTCAGCCAAGGTTCGCCCCAAGGTATGACGATCACGCAACACGTCGAGCTCCAAGGGCGAGCGTGTCAACAGCACGGTGGCGAACATCACCAAGGCGGCGCTCCACACCACGGCGTAGCCAATCATGCGCGGTCGCAAAATATGGAAGCGCCCTTCGGTGTCACGACGGGTGCTGGTGTAGCGCACCAATCCACGCGGCTTGCCGACCTTATCCATGACCGAATTGCAGGCATCCACGCAGGCTGCGCAGGCGATGCACTCGTACTGCAGACCATTGCGAATATCGATGCCGGTCGGACACACCTGAACACACATGGTGCAATCGATGCAGTCTCCAGCCACATCATCCTTGGCTTTGGATTTTCGCGGTTCGCCGCGTGCTTCGTCATACGCAATGACCAGCGTGTCCTTGTCGAACATGACACTCTGAAAGCGCGCATACGGGCACATGTAGCGACACACCTGCTCACGCAGAAAACCGGCGTTGCCCCACGTCGCCACCGCGTAGAAGATGCTCCAGAACAAAGCCCAGCCACCCAATTCAAAGGCAGCCAGATCGGCGAAAAGGACTTTGATCGGTACAAAGAAGCCGACGAAGGTGATCCCGGTCCACGCTGCGAACGCGATCCACAAGGCATGCTTGGACAGCTTTTTCCGCAGCTTGGTCGCATTCCAGGGCATGCGATCAAGCTTCTGGCGCTGCAAACGGTCGCCTTCGACCCAGCGCTCCATCCACATGAAGGCTTCGGTCCATACGGTCTGCGGGCAGGCATAACCACACCACAACCGTCCGGCCAAGGTGGTGAACAAAAACAGCGTGAGCGCGGCAATTAGCAGCAGGGCCGTGAGCAAAAACAGATCCTGCGGAACCAGGGTCAGGCCAAACACATGGAAACGCCGCGCGGGCAGATCAAACAGGACCAGCGGTTGGCCTTGCCAGCTCAACCAGGGCAACGCGTAAAACAGTCCCAGCAAGGCAATGACGGCCAGCACACGCAGCCGGGCGTAACGTCCGCGAACACCGCGCGCATAGATTTTTTCAGCGGACTGATAGAACGAGACCGGTGCTTCGTGAACCGGTTGAGTCATGATGACACCTCATCATCGGCGCGAATCTGACGTTGCGGTTCATTGGCCAAAGACAGGGCCATCACACCCGTGATCAGCGAAATCAGCCAACCCACAGCAAAGACCACACCAAGCAGTCCAAATTCCGGAGCGTCTGTTGACGCCTGCAATGCATCCCAGCCCATGAGTACCGCGAGCAGCAACATCACGGCGCCGAGAAAGCCTGACCACAGCACGATAGCCAGCCGCCGCAACAACGGCGGCCAGTTCGGTCTACGGCGCAAATGGGTCAGCTCCGCTCCGGACTTGCTCATTGGTCCGCCTGCCCTGACACACGGTAGATATAGGCAGCGAGCAGCTGAATTTCAGTTTCGCTGAGTCGGTCTTTGTGCGCTGGCATTGCACCTTGGCGACCGAACATGACCGTCTGCCGAATCTGCTCAGCACTGCCACCATGCAACCAGATGTCATCAGTCAGATTTGGTGCACCCACCAGCTGATTACCTTTGCCGTCCTGTCCGTGACAGGCCGCGCAAGTGACCTGGAACTTCTGCTTGGCCGCAGCCAATCGGGCTTCGGGTAAACCGGGTTGATCCCAGTTCCCCACCAACGTGATCAGATCGTTGGCCACGGCCGGATCCAAGGTGGAGAGAAACGGTGGCATTACGCCCTGACGCCCGTGAGTGATTGAGGCCACGATCTGTTCCGGCTTGTTGCCATACAACCAGTCGTTGTCAGCTAGATTGGGGAAGCCCAGTGCTCCCTGTGCAGAGGGGCCGTGGCAGCCTGCACAGTTGTCCGCAAACAAACGCGAAGCCGCTTGCACCGCATCCAGATCCTTGGACAGATCCGCCACATCGCGCCCATCGAATTGTGCATAGAACGCATCACGCTTGGCTTCGACCGTGGCCAAACGCTCATCGTGCTGACCACTCTGAGTCCACCCCAGGGTTCCGGCGAAGTTGCCCAGCCCCGGGAAGAACACCAGGTAACCCAGAGCAAACACCACCGTGATCACGAACAGATTCAGCCACCAGCGCGGCATCGGGTTGTTCAGTTCTTTGAGATCGTCATCCCAAACATGATTTTTCTCAGCACCTTCAGCCTCTTCGCCAACCCGTGGACGTGCGGTCCACCAGATCAACCACAGGCAGCCGATGATGTTGACCACCACCAGAACCGCGATAAAGGCGGTCCAGACTGGTCCCAGCATTTCGCTCATTGGTGTTCTCCGGAATCGTCATCCAGTGGCAGCCGTTCGGCCTGCTGGAAATCTTGCTTGCGGTCGCGGCTGTATGCCCAAACCACGACCCCAATGAAGGCAGCGAACGCTGCCACGGTCATCAGTCCACTCAACATCAGGAGCCCTCCTTGACCGGCGCCTTGAGGCTTTGCAGGAATGCAATCAATGCATCCATTTTGGATTTGCCACGCACCGCTTCAGGCGCGGCGGCGATATCCTCATCGCTGAATGGCACACCGACGCGCCGCAAGGCGGTCATCATCGCGACCACTTCCTGCTCATCCACGCGCTCGGCCGCCAACCACGGGTAACCCGGCATATTGGATTCCGGCACCACATCACGCGGCGCCATCAGGTGCAGGCGGTGCCATTCGTCGGAATAGCGCCCGCCGACACGGGCCAAGTCCGGCCCGGTGCGTTTTGAGCCCCACTGGAAAGGGTGATCCCAGACCGATTCACCGGCAGTGGAGTACTGGCCGTAGCGCAGGGTTTCCTCATGCAGGGTGCGCACCATTTGCGAGTGGCAGTTGTAGCAACCTTCCCTCACGTAAACATCGCGCCCGGCGACTTCCAACGGACTGCGCGGGGTCATGCCCTGCTCCGGCTGAATACCGGAACCGGCCGCCATCAAGGGCAGGATTTCCACGATGCCGCCGATACTGATGACCAGCACCACCAGAACGGCCATCAAACCGACATTCTTCTCTACGCGTTCGTGGCTCATGCTGCGCCCTCCGCCGTGGTGACCGTGGGTGTGGCTTTGCGCTCCGGTTCAATGGTTTTCCAGACATTCCAGGCCATCACGAACATGCCTGAGAGGAACACCAGCCCACCCAGCAGGCGCATGAAGTAGAACGGATAGGTCGCCTGCAAGCTTTCAATAAAGCTGTAGGTCAAAGTGCCGTCATCGTTAACGGCACGCCACATCAGACCCTGCATCACCCCGGCAATCCACATGGCGGTGATGTACAGCACCGTGCCGATGGTGGAGAGCCAGAAATGCAGATTGATCGCCGGCACCGAATGCATTTCGGTCTTGCCGTAAAGCCGCGGGATCAGGACATACAGCGAACCGATGGTCATCATCGCAACCCAACCCAACGCACCTGAGTGCACGTGGCCAATGGTCCAGTCGGTGTAGTGCGAAAGCGCGTTGACGGTCTTGATCGACATCATCGGGCCTTCAAAGGTGCTCATGCCGTAGAACGACAGCGACACGATCATGAATTTGATGATCGGGTCCTCACGCAGTTTGTGCCAAGCCCCGGACAACGTCATGACCCCGTTGATCATGCCGCCCCAACTGGGCGCCAACAGCACCAGCGAGAACACCATGCCGAGGCTCTGCACCCAGTCCGGCAGTGCGGTGTAATGCAGATGGTGCGGACCGGCCCACATATAAATCGAGATCAGCGCCCAGAAGTGCACCACCGACAGGCGATAGGAATAAATCGGACGACCAGCCTGCTTGGGCACGAAGTAATACATCATGCCGAGGAAGCCGGCGGTGAGGAAAAAGCCCACGGCGTTGTGGCCGTACCACCACTGGACCATCGCATCGACAGTGCCGGAGTAAGCTGAGTAGCTTTTGGTCAGGGTGAACGGAATCGCCGCGCTGTTGACGATGTGCAGCACCGCAACAGTCAGGATGAACGCGCCGTAGAACCAGTTGGCGACATAAATGTGGCGCTGCTTACGCTGGGCGATGGTGCCAAAAAAGACCACCGCATACGCCACCCAGACGGCCGCAATCAGCAGATCAATGGGCCACTCCAGTTCCGCATATTCTTTGGATTGCGTAATACCCAACGGCAGCGTAATGGCTGCAGCGACGATCACTGTCTGCCAGCCCCAAAACGTGAAACTGGCCAACTTGGGCAGGAACAACGGCGCCTTGCAGGTCCGCTGCACCACCCAGTAACTGGTGGCAAACAGCGCGCAACCGCCAAACGCGAAAATCACCGCGTTGGTGTGCAGGGGGCGCAGGCGGGAATAGGTCAGCCACGGCAGGTCGAAGTTGAGTTGCGGCCACATCAACTGCGCCGCGATCAATACGCCTACCGTCATGCCAACAATCCCCCACAAGACCGTGGCCAGTGCGAACTGACGCACCACCGTGTCGTGGTAATTGGGGAGCGTTTGTGAAGTCATTGCAGCATCCGAAGCGGGTACGCTGGCCATTATTCTTGGATCGACGTCGCAGGTAATTGATCTAGGTCAATCGTCATGGCTGCCCAGCGTCCTAGGCTGTGCCGTATGAATTCGCGACATCATCTGCAAGCCGTTGAAAGCACCAAGCCAACGCTGGGCGAAAACCTGCGTCTGGCTGAACTGCGTGCCCCTCGCTACACCTCCTATCCGACGGCTTTGGAGTTCCACGATCGTGTGGGTCCGGCAGATCTGCTAAAGCAAATGGATTGCACCAATCAGGAGCCGATACCGGCACCGCTATCGCTGTACATTCATCTGCCCTTCTGTGCCTCGGCGTGCTTTTACTGTGGCTGCAATCGCATTGTCAGTCGCAACGCCCAGCGTCGCTCGGATTACCTGGATTTGATCGAGCGTGAAATCGATCTGCTGTCTGACCATCTGGATCGCGATCGCCGTGTGGTTCAAATCCATTTCGGTGGCGGCACACCCAACACATATCGACCATTGGAATTGGCTCGCCTGATCCGCACGCTGAGCGCACAGTTCTCCATCAGCGCCGATTGCGAGATCAGCATGGAGGTCGACCCGCGACAGTATCAACCCGGCGACGCCCTGGCTTGGGCCGCCCTGGGCATCAATCGCATCAGCCTCGGCGTGCAGGATGTTGACGCTGACGTTCAACGCGCGATCAATCGTCCGCAATCCCGCGGTCTCATCGTCGAACTCGTTGACGAAGCCCGCAAAGCCAATATGCGCGGCATCAATTTCGACCTGATTTATGGATTACCCAAGCAAACCTTGGCCGGCGTGGATGACAATATCGACCTGGTCGCGCTGCTAAGGCCAGACCGAATCGCGGTTTTCCATTACGCACACCTGCCCGACCGATTTCCCGCTCAGCGTGCGATCGCCGATGCGGACTTGCCCGATCTGGCAACACGTCTGGCGATGCAGACGCGTTACGCCGAACAGCTCACACAGCTAGGTTATCGACATATCGGGCTGGATCACTTCAGTCACCCTGATGACACACTGTCCCGCGCTCTGGCGCAGGGCACGCTGCATCGCAATTTTCAAGGTTACTCGACGTCCGCTGGCTGCGACATCATCGGTCTGGGTGTCAGCGCCATCAGTCATGTCGGTCGGCTGTATGCGCAAAACCACAGTGACATTGCGCGTTACCGCGAGGCGCTGGAGCAAGGCCATCTGGCCACCACCCGTGGCTACGAGCGCAGCGATGAGGACATTCAGCGCCACGCCATCATCCAGCAGGTCATGTGCCAACAACACATTGACTACGCACAAGCGGGCGGCGCGAAAGCTTTTCACGACAAATACGCCGATGCGCTTGCCCGTTTGCGGGCACTGGACCCCAACGGCCGCCTTGTCAACATCGGCAGTGACGCATTGCACATTCTGCCGGCCGGCCGCAGCGTTCTTCGGCTCATCGCCCAATGCTTTGACCGTTATGCTCCCAACCGTGCTATGACTAAACTGGCACGCGCGGTTTGAGGTGACACAAAATCAGCACACCATCTGCGATGCAGTCATCTGCATCGCCCGACACACAACTGGCTTTCCAGATCCGTGGCCTGAGCAAAGTTTACGGCCAGGGTGATACCCAGGTGCATGCCTTGCGCGGCGTCGATCTGGACATACCGCGCGGCGAGTTGGTTGTCCTGTTGGGGCCATCGGGCAGTGGCAAATCCACGCTGCTCAATATCCTCGGCGGGCTTGACGAACCCAGCACCGGTTCTGTGCATTTTGCCGACCAGGAACTCACCGCCTTCGACGATCGGCACCTCACCCGATACCGCCGTGACCACGTTGGCTTCGTATTCCAGTTCTACAATCTGATTCCCAGCCTTACCGCGTGGGAGAATGTCAGTCTGGTGACGGAAATCGCGCGCAATCCGATGACCCCGGATGCCGCGCTGGAGCTGGTTGGGCTGGGTTCGCGCAAACATCACTTCCCGGCACAGCTGTCCGGCGGCGAGCAGCAACGCGTTGCCATTGCCCGGGCAATTGCCAAGCAACCCACTCTTCTCTTGTGCGACGAACCCACCGGAGCGCTGGACAGCAACACGGGCATCGTCGTGCTGGACGCCATTGCCCGGGCCAATCGTGAGCTGGATACCACGACCTTGGTGATCACACACAACGCGGGCATTGCGGCGATGGCGGATCGCGTGCTGCAGATGGCCGACGGCGCGATTCAGGACAATCGCATTAACCCGTCGCCTTGCGATGCCGCCTCGCTGAGCTGGTAGGACATGGCCTTTCCCGCATGGATGAGCGCACTGAATCGCAAACTGCTGCGCGATCTGTGGCACATCCGCGGCCAGGCCGTCGCTATCGCGCTGGTGATGGCTTGTGGCGTGGGTATGTACGTGATGTCCAGCGGTATGCTGGTATCTCTGGATCAAACCCGTCAGGCCTATTACGAACGCTATCGCTTCGCGGACGTGGTGGCACCGGTGAAGCGCGCACCACAAACGCTGGAAGCCCGCATCGCCAATCTTCCTGGTGTGCGACAAGTCGAAACACGCATACGCAGCGGCGCACTGCTGGATGTCGACGGTGTGGATGCCCCGATCACCGGGCAACTCATGTCGATTCCCGAATTCCCGCAGCCGCACATCAATGACCTGGTTCTGCGGCAGGGCCGCTATATCGACGCCCAACGCGAAGATGAAGTACTGGTGCTGGAGGCCTTTGCCCAGGCCCACTCACTCAAGCCCGGTGACAGCCTGCATGCCGTGCTCAATGGCACCCGCAAACGCTTGCATATCGCTGGTGTGGTGTTGTCGCCAGAGTTTGTCTACGCCATCTCGCCGGGAGATATCGTCCCTGATCCAGGCCGCTTTGGCGTGCTTTGGATGGGGCGCGAGGCTCTGGCCCATGCTTTTGACCTGGATGGCGCGTTCAATGAAGCGCTCATCCAAACCATGCGCCATGCCAATGAGCAGGCTTTGATCGATCGGCTGGACGCCTTGCTGGAGCCCTACGGAGCCCCCGGCGCTTATGGTCGTGACCAACAGATCTCCGACCAATTTCTGAGCAATGAGATCGATCAGTTACGCACCATGGCGCATGTCTTACCGCCAATTTTTCTTCTGGTCGCCGGCTTTCTGTTGCACGTGGTGCTGAGCCGCTTGATCGACACCGAACGCGAACAGATCGGATTGCTCAAAGCCTTTGGCTACGGCCCCATGGAGTTGGCCCGGCATTATTTGCGTATGACCGGAGTCATCGCCTTGGCTGGCACCGCACTGGGCATGCTAATGGGTCTTTGGCTGGGACATGGCATGGCCACGCTGTATATGGCGTACTTCAAGTTTCCATTCCTGAGCTTTCATATGCCCCCGTCGGTGCTGCTGATCAGTCTGCTTGTCAGCATTGCGGTCGCAGCCTTGGGTACGCTGGTCGCGATACGTCGGGTGATGAAGCTGCAACCCGCCGTGGCCATGGTGCCACCGGCTCCGGCGGACTACAGCCACACCGGGCAATGGCTGAACCGCATGGCAGGTTGGCTGGATCAGCCCAGCCGCATGATCGTGCGCCATCTGCAGCGCTGGCCCGCGCGAGCGGCGATGACGACCCTGGGAATCGCCATGGCCATGGGTCTGCTGATCGGTTCCAGCTTCTCCCTGGATGCCAGTCGCTACATGGTCGATGTCAGCTTCAATGTCATTGACCGCCAAGACATCACGGTGAGCTTTGTCGAGCCGCGTTCGGGGCGCGTCTTACACGACCTGCGTGCTCTGCCGGGCGTGATCGCCGCTGAACCGTTTCGCGCCGCTGCGGTGACACTCAGCCATGGCCGTCACCAGCGTCGTCAGGCCATACTGGGCCTTGATCCTGAGGCGCAGCTGAGTCGCGTGGTCGATAGCACACTCAACCCGGTCATGCTTCCCGAGCATGGCATTGCGGTGTCCGACAAACTGGCCGAGTTGCTCCAGGTGACGCTGGGCGACGAACTGCAGATTGCCGTTCACGAGGGGCGCCGGCCGGTCATCCGTCTGCCGGTCAGCCGTATCGTTGAGAGCTACATCGGCACCACCGCGGTATTACGCCTGGATCAGTTGAATCGTCTGCTGGGCGAGGACAATGCCGTATCGGGGGCTTACTTGATGATTGACCAAGCGCACACCCAAGCGCTCTATGATCATCTGAAAAACACCCCGGCTGTCGCCGGTCTCGCGCTGCAGGGCGCGGCACAAACGGCATTCAATGAATTGATGCAGCAAAGTCTCGGCACCTTCGTCTTTTTCAACACACTGTTTGCCGGACTCATCGCCGTCGGTGTGGTCTACAACAGTGCCCGCGTTTCCCTCTCGGAACGCGGCAGAGAACTGGCCAGCCTGCGCGTGCTCGGGCTCACCCGCGCCGAGGTCTCGTTCATCCTGCTTGGTGAGCTGGCACTGCTGACACTGCTGGCTCTGCCTTTGGGCGCCGCGTTGGGATATGCCTTGGCTTGGTCCATGGTGCAGTCTCTGGATACCGATTTGTTCCGCATTCCGTTGATCATCTACCCCTCAACCTATGGATATGCGGTGGTGGTTGTCGTTGTCGCAGCGCTCGCTTCCGGCCTGTTGGTACGCCGGCGCATCGACCGGCTGGATTTAATTGCTGTTCTGAAAACCCGGGAATGATTCATGCCTCACCCGTCGCGTAAAACTTGGATCAGTCTGGCGCTGCTAAGCCTTCTGATCGCCATCTTGTTCCTGGCATTCCGACCGCAACCCCAAGCGGTCGATTTTGCATCTGTCAGCCATGGTCCTTTGCAGATCAGTGTGGGCGATGAAGGCTTCGCACGTATCCACGACGTTTATAGCGTCTCGGCGCCGGTCGCCGGCCACCTGCTACGGATCTCGCTACGTGCCGGTGACAGCGTTGAAGCGGGTACCACCGAGTTGGCCCGTATCGTGCCCAGCGCCCCCCAGTTCCTCGATCAGCGCACCCGGGCTCAAGCCGAAGCCAGCTTGCGCACGGCGCAGGCTGCGGTCAGTCTGGCGCAAGCCGATTTGCACAGTGCTGAAGCTCAACTGGCCTATGCGCAAAGTCAGGCCAAGCGCGCTCGAGAACTGGTGCAACGTGGCAGCGTGTCGCAGGCGGAGCTGGATCAGGCCGAACTGAACTTACGCGCAGCGCGTGCCGCCGTTGCCAGCGCACAAGCGGCCAGCGTGATGCGCCGTGCTGAACGCGACAACGCTGCGGCCGTTGTCCAACCCCAGCAGGACAACGCTCAAAATGCCCCGATCGTGCCCATACGCGCGCCGATTAGCGGCCGCATCCTGCGCGTAGTCCAGCAAAGCGAAACCGTGGTTGCACCAGGACAACTGCTTATGGAGCTGGGCGATCCGGCACAACTTGAAATCGTCGTCGATTTGCTCTCACGCGATGCGGTGCGCATCCAGGAAGGGGCCCGCGTTGAGATCACCAACTGGGGGCAAGAACAACCGCTGCAGGGCCAAGTCCGGCGCGTCGAACCGTTTGGTTTTACTAAGATTTCTGCTCTTGGCGTAGAAGAACAACGCGTCAACGTGATCATCGATCTGACCAGTCCACGCGAACAGTGGACCGCTTTGCACCATGGCTATCGGGTCGATGTCGCGGTGAATCTGTGGGCCGCGGACTCGGTGCTGGGCGTGCCCAGCAGCGCTCTGTTTCGTGAGGGCGATGGCTGGGCTGTGTTTCGGGCCATCGATGGACGCGCCCGCCTCAGCCCTGTGCAGATCGGTCACCGGAATGCACAAACCGCCGAGGTTCTGAGCGGTTTGTCTGACGGCGAAACGGTCATTCTGCACCCGGCCGAATCCCTGCAGGATGGCGACCGGGTAACGGCGCGCGACAGCTAATCAGCCGCCACCGCCCAGTGCATTAATCGGGATGGACAGGTAGCTCATACCGTTTTCGTGCGGCGGCGGCAGATGCCCGGCACGGATGTTGACCTGCAGGGATGGCAAGATGCGTGCTGGCGCGCGCAAGGTCGCATCCCGCGCCTCGCGCATGGCGACAAACGCCTCCTCACTGATCCCTGAGCCAATCATAGTGTTGCGGGCCAATTCTTCGGCCACCGTGGTTTGCCACGCCGGACCACGCGACTCAAGACCGTAGTCGTGACACATGAACAGACGTGTGTCCGCTGGCAGGGCGAGCAAACGGTGTATGGACCTGTAGAGCTGACGCGCATCACCTCCGGGAAAATCCGCACGCGCCGTGCCGGCATCCGGCATGAACAGGGTGTCGCCGACGAACACGGCATCGTCAATACGATAGCTGGCACAGGCAGGCGTATGGCCAGGTGTAAACATCACCTCAATCTCGTGCTCACCCAGCGCCAGACGCTCGCAATCGGACAGCAAACGATCAAAGCCTCCGTCGCCTTCCCAACTATCCTCCGCCATATCAAACAACTTGCCAAAGCGGTCCTGAACCTGGCGAATATTGGCGCCGATCGCCACTTCGCCTCCCATCTCGTGTTTGAGCGCCTGCGCACCACTGAGATGGTCCGCATGGGCGTGGGTTTCCAGAATCCAGCGCAGTCGCAGATCCTTGCTACGTAGGTAATCCACGAGCTTTTGCACGCTGGCATTGTGGACACGCCCTGAGTCGGGGTCGAAATCCAGCACCGGATCGATGACCACGGCCTCACCGCTGTCCTGATCCGAGACCACATAGGTCACGGTGCCCGAGGCGGTGTCATAAAAGGGTTCAATATCGACCTTGGTTGCGGCCATATCCAGATTGGTTTGCGTCATCATGCGGCCCTCCGTTGTTGGCTGGCATGGTTACAGGTCTGCGCCAGGGGGCCGGCCATCCGTTCAAGCGCCTCGAAATCCAGCACGTGAAGTTGACGACGATTGACCGCGATGACGTTGGCATTGCGCATGCGCGTGAGCACACGGCTTACCGTTTCGGTCACCAAACGCAGGTAGTTGGCGATGTCACGACGGCTCATCTCGAAGCGAATGACATCAGTAGATTGGGTAGCGCCCTGTCGCCCTGCCATATCCAGCAGGAACGCTGCGATACGCTGATCGGCGCTGTAGTCGCCGCCCAGATTCAGAGCAGCGGCCAAATTCAGGCTTAACAACTCGAAAAGACGACGACGCAAAGCTGGCACATTGGCAAGTGCGTCATCCAGGCGCGAGAACGGCAATTCGCAGACATCGCTGTCGGTCAGGCTCTCGACGTTGCTCATATGCACACCGGTGTGGAAAGAATCCAGACCAATCAGCTCGCCCGGCATATGGAACGCGCGGACTCGCTCGTTTCCCTCCGTATCGATACTCATGCTTTTCAGCACACCGCTGCGAACCGCGTAAAGCGCATGCGCGCGCTCGCCTTCCCAGCTCAAGTAATCGCCAGCGGCCAAAGGCGCCCGGCGTTGATGTACCGTTTGGGTCGGTGCGGTCAACCGGGCCTCATGACTGTCACCATCGCAAAGCGCACGCAATCCGCAATTGTCGCAAGAGTGTGGAGCCAGCATCCCGATTCACCGTTTTTATGTGTGCGGATAGGATGCGTCTGGCAGGTTTTCAGCACTATTCGGACTTACCGCAGCGCCCAACGCGAGAATTCCCCAGCCTGACCTCAGAAGAGTACGGGATGAACCTGTGGAAACTACCTAGGCCGACTTCACATTGGCCGTGGATACGCTCAACACCTGACGTAACAAATGGGCCAGCGAACGCGCCTGCATCTTGTCCATGACATTGGCCCGATGAAGTTCAACGGTGCGCGCGCTGATGCCCAGTTCAATGGCGATGACCTTGTTGGATTCCCCATCCACAATGCGCTGCAGAATCTCACGCTCACGTGGGGTCAGATCTTTGATGCGCTCTTCGATTTCTTCTCGCTCTGAGGCGGCAACCTGGTCGTTGTGGTCCTGCTCAATCGCGCGTTGTACACGTTGAATCAGCGTCTCTTCACGAAACGGTTTCTGCAGAAAATCAAAGGCACCTTCGCGCATCGCTTCAACGGCCATGGGCACATCGCCATGACCGGTGACGAATATGATGGGCCAAGCTTGGCGGCGCACATGGGCTTCCTTGGCCAACTGCAAGCCACTCATGCCCGGCATACGCACATCCAGAATCAGACAGGCTGGGTGCTGATCGTGGGCGGCATCCAAAAACGCCTGCGCATCGGCGTAGGCCGCTGTCTTCAAGCCAATCGACTGCATCAGCAAGACCGTCGCATCACGCACAGCCTCATCGTCGTCAATCACAAATACCTGTCCCTGGATCATGTGTCGTCCCCCATCCTCGGCAACAGGATGGTAAAGCATGTGCCACCTCCTTCGCGGGCACGACAACTCAGATCCCCGCCATGCGCATCGATAATCGACTTGCTAATCGAAAGTCCGAGCCCGAGCCCCTCCTTGCGCCCGGTAATGAAGGGGCGAAACACCTGATCGGCGAGTTGCTCGGGTATACCGTCGCCACGATCCAGCACCGCAATCTCCACCCAATCACGACTCAAAGCGCGACTACGCAACTCAATCTGCGCCACGCCCTGGGAGCCGACACTGGCCTCATAAGCGTTGCTCACCAAGTTAACCAGCACCTGTTGCAACTGGGTTTCGTCGCCCTGAATCCAGGGATTGGCAGGATCAAGATCACAAACAATCTGCAATTTGCGCGCATCCATGGCGAGTAGCGAGTTGACCTCAGCAAGCACGGCATTCACGGCCAACGCTTGCGCCTCCACCCCTTGGTGCCGCACCAGACGGCGCATGCTGTGCACCACTTTGCCGGCCCGCTCGGCTTGTTGATGGATCTTCTCCAAGGTCTGCACGATGACATCGGTGTTGGCCACCGGATCCGCGGCCAGACGTCGGCATGCTTGGGCGTAGGTGGAAATTGCCGCCAACGGCTGATTAATTTCGTGTGAGATGCCGCTGGCCAGTTCAGCCAACATACCCTGCTGACCAACCTCAGCGATACGCTTGCGCTGCTGAACCAGCTCCTGCTCGCGATCGGCCAATTTGGCTTCAATCGCTTTGCGCGTGGTCAGGTCACGGATAAACCCCACGAAGCCGGACGCATCCTCACTGCGGATTTCACCGACCGCCAAGTCGATCGGAAAGACACTGCCGTCACGCCGCTGGGCCAGCACTTCACGCCCTATACCGATAATCCGCGGCTGCCCCTCGCTGAGATAACGCCCAAGATAGCCATCGTGTTCGGCACGGTAAGGCTCGGGCATCAAAAAGGACACATTGCGTCCGATCAAATCCGCTTTGTCGTAACCAAACAGATGTGAGGTCGCAGGATTGGCGTCGATTATTTGCCCCTGCCGATCAATCAGCACGATCGCGTCGATCGCGGCATCCATCAGCGCGGTGTAGCGCGCGGCAAGCTGCTGCATAGCGTTTTTTAGTCAGACTTTAGATATCTGACTATTTTTGACCACTCAGGACGCCCTGGCCAGGATATTGTCGTCGGCGATGCGCCACAGATGATCTGCGCGGACACCATGATCCGGATAGATCGCAACGCCCGCCTGCCACTCGTGCGCCGTACAGACAGGCTTGAGTGTCTGCTCGATCCAGGCACAAGCCCCCCGCGCATTGGCCATATCGTTGACCAGCACGCCAACATGGCCATCACCAAAATGTCCGGCGCAGTCCGCCCGGCCGAGTTGGGCGCGCAAAGTCACGGCGCAAGCTTTGAGATCCAAACCTTCGCGTGCGAACTGCACGCTGATCAGGGCGAAATACCGATTGGCGGTTTCCGCTTGGCGCACGCGGTCACCCACCCGATCCAGAAATGCGGTCCCCGTCAACAAGCCGGTTCCCGTATCAACCTCACGCCGGCGTTCCGCTTCCAAACGGCGAACGCGCTGATCCGCGGCATCACGATGCACTGACAAATAGTGAGTAATCTCGCCCGCGTGACTCAGCGGGTAAATGCTCTGCTCGATGACATAACGGAAACCGTAGCGATCACGATCAACCGTTTCTGCGGTCCATACCTGTCCACTGCTTATGCACTCCCACATCCGCCGATAAAAGCGCCGGCCCTGCTGCCCGCTGCTGAGCAACCGGGCATTGCGCCCCACCGCTTCATCAAAGGCATAGCCGGTCAGGCGCGTAAACGCCGCATTGACCCACAAGATGAGCCCGTCACGATCCGTGATGAACATCGATGCACTGTCGTCTTCTGTCGGTTCCGCGGCTGAATAACTGAGCAGCACATCAGCAAGACTGGCCAGAACATGGCCATCAGCGCCCGCTCGCGCCTGGGCTACCAGTTCACGTTCCGCGGCCTTTGCCGTCAGCATCGGAGCACTCTCAAAGATTTCCAACGACATCACCTCGGTGAACCAGGACGGGGCACGGACTGATGCGCAGCAAACGATCTGCCGTGCTGCCAAGGAAAAAACGATCGACGACGGACATCCCGGCATCCCCGACAACGATCAGATCGATCGCGTGCTCACGCGCGGTCTCGGCCAGCTGCTGAGGCGGCTTTCCGACACTGATGACCGGATCGATTCGCGGCGGCGCATCCATCGGACGCAGCAACGCCTCCAAGGCCAAGCGGGCGCTCTCGCGCTGCGGCTCAATGAAGTCCCCTTGAAAATAAGGCGGCAGGGTACGGTCATCGACCACATGCTGCGCGATCAAATCAGCATCACGCGCGGCGGCCATATCGCGTGCCTGGCGCAAAGCCAAATTCGATGGCTCGGAAAAATCCACCGCGGCCAGCAGGTGCTGGTAGTCGTTTTCCGGAAAGTCCTGCTGCGGCCCGATCGCCAACACCGGCCACTCCGAACGACGAATCACCTCACTCGCCACGCTGCCCATAAACAAGCGATCAACACCCTTGCGTGAATGCGTGCCCATCACAATCAGATCGGCTTTCTCGTCTGCGGCGTAACGCAAAATGGCCGGCGCCGCGCTGATATCGCGCATGACCACCTGAGTCACTCGCCCTTCCAAACCGCTGACAAAGCGCGCCATACGGGTATCGGACATTTGGTCCATGGCGGTTTCAACGGCTTTGATATTGGGTATGCCGGCCCAACCGAATTGATCGCCATGCAGCACCTGGACGTGAACGACATGCAATTCCGCGCCACTGCGCAAAGCCAGGGCTTGGGCATGCTGACGCGCGCTGTCACAGGTGTTTGAGAATTCACTGGCCAGTACGATCTTGGACAGGCTCTTCATGGTGGTCGCTCCGAATGGTTGGCTATGTCAACGCAAGGTCTCCAGCATCAGCGTGATCGACATCAACATCACCTGCATTGATCTGGATCAAGCGCCAAAGTTCGCGAAGCGGTTTCACTACATCGCATACACTAATAACCCCACCACAACGTGGATGGCCCTGTGATTCTGTCTGCCCCTGCCACGGCCATGCTTCTGACCCTGGGCGTGGTTGCTCTCACTGTGACCCTGCATTACGAGGGTTTGAATACGCTGAACAATGCCTTGCCGCGTTGGCGTCATGTGCCGGCACGCCTGCGTATGCTGGTGCTGATCGCCCTGCTGTTGACGCTGCATCTGATCGAAATTGGAATTTTTGGCCTGGGTATACACATCGCCACTCAATTTCCGTTGCTCGGCGGCATTTCCGGCGGCCAAGTCAGTTTGAATTGGGTCGATGCGATGTATCTCTCGGCAACGACCTATTCCACCCTGGGCTACGGCGATCTCATCCCGCATGGTGCGATTCGCATCCTGGTTGGGGTGGAGTCGGTCGTTGGGCTGCTCATGATCACGTGGTCAGCATCTTTCACGTATCTGGAAATGCAGCGCTACTGGACACCACGCTGAGTTGACCAACGACGCGGCTCTGGACACGTCCCAATCAACTGGTATGATCAGCTGATTAGATGATAGGAGAGGCCGATGTTTCAAACGGTCGAAAAACGCTCGCTGTCGGAAGCTGTCTACGCGCAGCTGCGCGACCGCATACTCACCGATGACCTCGCAGCCGGCGAAGAACTGCCCTCGGAACGCATTCTCACCGAGCTTTTGGGGGTCAATCGCGGTGCCGTGCGCGAAGCGCTCAAGCGCCTCCAGCAGGCCCGCTTAGTGGTGGTTCGCCACGGGGGCGCGACCCAGGTCTGCGACTGGCGCCGCGAGGCCGGCCTGGAATTGCTGCCCAGCCTGCTCATCGATACCGCCGGTCAAATCAATGCTGATGTGGCCCGTGGAATTTTGAGCTTGCGTCAAAGCCTCGCTCCGACGGTGGCCGCCGCCGCCGCTCGCAACCCCCATCCCGCGTCGCTGGCTGACCAGCTTGATGCCTTGATTCAGGGCATGCGCGAGGCTCAGCATGACGATGCCCAGCTCCAGATCCTGGCCTTGGAGTACTGGCGTCTGCTTATAGACGGCAGCAACAACATCGCCTTTCAGCTGGCGTTCAATTCGCTGGAGAAAACCTACAGCAGCATCCGCCCGCTGCTGACCGCGGTAATGCGTGCTGAGTTTCGCGACATCGACGGTCTTGCGGCGCTCAGTCAGGCTCTGCGTCGTGGCGACACCCAAGCCGCTCACCGTCACGCCGCGGCCCACGTCGCACTGGGGGGCAGCGCGATCGAGTCATTGCTGCAGCAGCTCGGCAAACCACCAGGTGCAGACAAATGATCGGCATACCGCTGGGTCTGGTCACCGCCAACGCGGTGGAATGGGTCGTGCACAAACATGTCCTGCACGGTATGGGCAAGAAACGCGGCACCTTCTGGTCTTTCCACTTTCACGGCCATCACGGCTCGGTGCGCCGCAATGACTACTACGACCCCAACTACGAACGGTTCCCGCTCGGCCTGCACGCTCAAGGCAAGGAAGCCTGGGCCTTGATCGCCAGTTCCGTGGCGGTGGCCCCGCTTTTTCCGCTCGCGCCCTTTTATGTCGGCACCCTGTGGTACAGCGCAGCCAACTACTACCGCGTACACAAGAAATCACATTTGCACCCAGCCTGGGGGCAATCCCGGCTGCGCTGGCACTACGACCACCACATGGGACGCAACCCCAGCGCCAACTGGTGTGTGACCAAACCCTGGTTCGATTACCTCATGGGCACGCGCGAATTCATGGCCGAAGGTGAGCACGAAAGCAATGTGCTGGGCCTGGAAGGCTTGCCGCCGTGGTTGGAAAAACGCTTGCCCCGCGCCGCGCGCTGGGGCCGTCTCAATCCTGTGGTGTCCGTCCGCGCGGCAGCTTGAAATTAGCCCCGGGTGAGGGTTTTCTCGCCACTGTTGACACCCCACACCGGGCCGGGCAACTCGAGTTTCAATGGGGTCCGGATCGAGACCATGTAGCGATAGGCCGCCTCGCAGCGCTGCGGTGTGGCGGTGACGACCACATAGCCGTGACCAATCTCAAGATCGCCAACCGCCTGACGCATGTGGCGATTGTAGAGCTGCAGAACATTGACCACAGCCAGAGGCAAGCCCTGTGAACTGACCGAGGGGCACACGAACTCCACCCCGACTGAACCGCTCACGCCAGGCTGATACGCCATGTCACGCGGGTCTGGTGTGAGTTCATTGCAAAACGAGGTGTGAATATCCCCGGTGATCACAACCACATCGTCGATGCCTGCAAAGGCCTCGAACAAACGGTTGCGCTGCGCCACGTAGCCGTCCCAGGCATCGTAGCCATAGGGCACACCCGGCGCGATAAAGAGCTGCGACATCATGGTCTGCTGAGCGATGACCTTCCAACGCGCGGTGCTCTCGCGCAGGCCATCGACCAGCCACTGCTCCTGTTCGGCGCTGATCATGTAACGCTCCGGGTCTTGCGCCTGCTCAGCATCCTCGGCCTGAACCGTGCGCCCTTCCAAACGCGACTCCAGCACGAAGAACTCGACCAGATCTCCGTACTGCAAGCGTCGGTACAAAAACGCGTCGGGGTTGGTATTGGGGTTGTATTCCTCACGCACGGGCAACCATTCAAAGTACACCTGCATCGCGGTGCGCTTGCGCTCCGCCCAACTGCCCTCTTCGCCCTCGGTGTGGTTGTCGGCACCGTCGGCATAGCTGTTGTTGGTCGATTCGTGATCGTCCCAGGTGCAGATCCAGGGGTGGGCCGCGTGCGCCGCTTGCAGATCCGGGTCCGTCTTGTATAGCGCGTGACGGGTGCGGTAATCCTCCAACGAAACGATCTCGTGGCCCGGCGCCATGTAGCGCCCCAAGGCGAAGGGTGTCGACAACAACTCATCGCCACCGTACTCGTAGATGTAATCGCCCAGCGTGAAAACCACATCCAGATCATCTTGCTCCGCCATACCCCGGTAAGCGTTGAAATAGCCCATGGAGTACCAGGCGCACGACGAAAAGGCGAAGCGCAATTGATCCAGCGCGACTTCGGCACGCGGCGCGGTTTTGGTCCGACCAACCATCGAAACCGCATCGCCGCAGCGAAAGCGATACCAATAGTGAGTCCAGGGTTGGAGTTGCTCGGCCACCACTTTGACCGTGTAATCACGCGAGGCCGTGGTCACAAAAACACCCGACGCCACGATCTCTGTCATGGCCTCGTCGCTGGCAAGTTCCCAGGCCACCGGGATCTCATCGGTGTCCTGCGCCGGCGTTGCACGCGTCCACAACACGACCGAATCGTGAAACGGATCTCCCGAGGCGACGCCATGAACAAAACTCACAGCAACATCCGCTTCCACCTCAGGTGCTGGCCCCGAAACCTGGCGCCCCGCTTCACCGCACGCACTCAACGCCGGCACTGCCCCGAGCGTCGCCAAGCCCTTGAGCACCGACCGACGATCCATCTGCGCCGCACGCGCCTGCTTGTGCTGCGAATGCACTTTGCCCATTGTCTTCCCCTAGAAACCGCTACAACGTCAAAATAAAACGCTGCATGCTATCACCGCTTCGTGAAGAGACAATGACGTATACATTACGGCGCAAACTGTGTCGAAAGGCCTGTTGAATCAGGAAAGGATATTCTCCTGTTCCCGCTCCCACGCCGCTAAGGCACGCTCATAAGCCCGCAGTGCGTCACTGTATTGATCGAAGATGCAATCCACGCATCCGCTATCGCAGCAGTCTGTGGGCAAGGGCTTTTCGGGTGGCTGCGGGCGTGGCCGCGTTTGGACGTCCGAGTCCTTGTTCATATATCACTACACCGACGACAGAATTTTCTGACTTTATCTGTAGGCTTTCACCGATACACCCACAGACCTGATAACCGCCATTATCTACCAAACCTCAAACAGCACGGTCAGGATCCGACCGTGCTGCAATAAACCGCATGCACTGAGCTCATCTGGACGAGCTCGCCACGCATGCCTACTGCCATGAATTGCCGATCATGCTGATTCGATCGACGCGCCTGCTCGTCGTACCCCTCGCTTTGTGGGCGAGCCTCGCCTGCGCCACCCCCAGCGCGGGACTGATCCAGGTCTTTGCCGCCGCTTTGGCACACAATCCGGATCGTCAGGTGATGCTGGCGAGCAGCGCGATACGCGATCATCAACGCCGCGCCGCCCTGGGTGACCTGATGCCAGATATCAGTGTGCAAGGCAGCTACGACTATCGCGACGAAGATATTACCGGCGACTTTTACGCCTTGAACGACGTCGATTTTTCCGACGACTACGATCGCAATACCTTTGGCATCCAGCTCAGTCAGCCGCTGTATGAGCCAGCTCTGTTGACCTCGCTGGATATTGCTACGCTCAATGTCGAGCGTGCCCGCGTTCAGCTCACCCATTTCGATGACGAGCTCGTTCTCTCGGTCGCCCAAGCCTATTTCGCAGTGTTGGCGAACCAGGATTCTGTACGTCTGCGCGAAGCCGAGATTGCCAAGCTCACCCAACAGTTGGAGCAAGTCCGCGGCTTGGCCGAAGCCGGCCTCCAGTTGGACGCGGAAGTGATGTCGGCGGAAGCCAGCCTGGCCATCGCTGAAGCCGGCTTGATCAGCGATCAGGGCTTACTTGAGGCCTCGTTCGCCAAGCTTGATGCGGTGACCGGGCGGCACTTTCGCAATCTGCGCAGCCTGCCCTCCGGCATGGTGATCAAGCAACCCGACCCGCCGCAGGTCGAGCCCTGGGTGGAACACGCGCGCAGCCAGAACTTGAACGTCGTGCTCGCTCAGATCGACCAACGACTCTCAAGCCTGGGCGCCAAACGGGTGCGCGGTACGCAAATGCCCAGCGTGCGTCTGCTCGGCGGCGTGCACCGGCTTGATACCGAAGGCGGCGCGGCCGGCGAACGCACCGAAAATGAGGCGCGCATCGGCGTCAACGTCAGTTGGTCGTTGCCAAGTCTAGCCAGCCAAGGCCGGCTTGCCGCCGCCAAAGCGGAGCAAACACGCAGCGAAGCGGCGCTGCTCAGCGCCCGGGCCGAAGCCGAACATCAGGTCCGACTGGCATTCACCACGCTGCGCGCCGCCTATGCGCAAGTGCCGGCGTTTCAAAAAGCTGTCAAAGCCGCGCGCGCGGCGGAGCAAGCGATGGACGCGGGATACCGCGCGGGTACACGCACCAATGACGATACCTTAAGCGCCATCGCCGCCCGCTACGATGCTGAGCGTCGCTTCTCCAATGTCCGCTACGAATACATGCTCAGTTCGCTGCGCTTGAGTGCAGCCGCCGGTCTGCTGAGCAACGCGGCGTTAGCGCCGTTTGATCGTCTGATGAATACGCACTAAGGCGCCCCAGCGTGTTCCAATCCGAATTCCTGCTGTGCACGGCGCAGTGCGATGGACAGCGGCGTGGACAACGCTTGCTCAGTGCCGGCGATGCCCGCATCAGCGTGTCGGATGCGGATTGGGAGATCCTCCAGCTGTTTGATGGCACCCGCAGCATCACCGAGGTGTGGCAATACATAACAACCACGCTGAAACGGCACATCGGCCGGGAGCACTTGGATCATTGGATCAGTGAGCTGGGCTCACACGGGCTGCTTCAGGCGGGACGCCGTGAACCCATTCCACCACCGCGCCAGCGTGATGGAGGCTCACTCAGACGCCCACCCATCAATGCGCGCGATTGGCCATCTGACCTGGCCTATCCACCGGCTTCGGTCCCGGGCTCATTGGCCCAGCCGGGGGTCATGCCGTCGCTGCATGACATGTCCGCTGCGCCAACTCTGGGCATGGCCTTGCCACCGCTGTTTGCGCGCATGCTGGCGCAGCTCGGCCAATTGCTGATCTGGCCACTGGCGACGCGTTGGACCCTGGCACTGATGGTGCTGATGACCACAACAACGGTGTTCTACGCGTTCTCGCACCGTTACGACTGGCTCGGACACAGCATTCTCACTGAGGCTCCTTGGCGGATTGTCCTGTCCATCACACTGGCTGTCGGCATTCTGAATGTGGCGACGATGGCCGCGCGTGCTGGTGCCATTTATCGCTACGGCGGCGTCCTGCCGAACGTGCATGTGATCGTCGACAAAATGCTGCCAGTTCCTCGGCTGGCCGTGCATGGCGACCGCTTGGTCGGTCATCTACGCCGCAGCAACCGTTTGCGCATCACCGCCGCGACACCGGCAGGGTTGCTGGTCCTGCAAACCCTGTCTGTGCTGATCTGGGGTATGAGCAGCACCACCGCGCCAGTGCTCGCCAGTATGGCCACTGTGGTCGCCACGGCATCCACCATTTCGCTGCTCCTGCGCCTGAACCCCTTGATCACGCAGGATGGTTACTACCTACTGTGTAACGCCTTGGGCGTGCTCGATCTGAAATATCAATCACTGGGCGCCATCATCGGTTCACGGCGGCCATGGAACACTCAGAACCGTCCGTTGCCACTGCGCTGGCTGGCGGTTTACGGGGTCATGTCCATGGCCTTCTCATTCGGTTTACTCGCGTTCATCCTGTGGTTGATCGGGAGTTTTTTGGAAGCGCGCCATCAAGGCGCCGGCATTGCAGTCACGCTGGGGGCATTCGGCTACTTTATGGTCAAGCAATACTCAAATCTTTCTCTCGACAGCAACACCATCGACAAGCCACCACGCAAAATCTGGAGGCCCAGTCGGGGCCAATGGATTGTGGCCGCGATCCTGGTGGTTGTCGGTCTGTTGCCCTACCCGCACTCGCCCAGTGGCGAAGTCGAGGTTCTGCCCAAAGCCCGGGCGGATGTCCGTGCCCTGACGGCTGGTGACATTCGCGACGTGCTGGTTGCGGAAGGCGAGATGGTCGAGGCCGGTCAGACGATCGTCCGGCTCGACAACACCCTGGCCCAAGCCCGCGTTGACGCAGCACGTGCTCAGCTGGCCAGCCTCGAGTCGGAACTGGCGCTGTTACTGCGCGGCGCAAAAAGCGAAGAGATCGAGCTGGCCAAGCAGCGCGTTGGCACTGCGGAAGCCGCCGTCAAACTGGCCAAATCTCGCCTCAAGCGTGTTGAACGCGCCTACCGCAGCGGTGGGGTGACCGCCCAAGAATACGAGCAGGCGGTCGGTTCTGCGGATGTCGCTCAGCAGGAATACCTGGAAGCCCAACGCGGACTTGAGCTGGTCGAGAGCCCTGCCGAAGACGAACGCGTCGACAGCCTCAAGTCCAACATCGCCCAAGCCCAGGCCGAGCTTGCGGCCGCTGACAACGAACTCGACATGACCGAAGTTCGCGCAACCATTGCCGGCCGAGTGGTCTCATCCAGCCTGATTTTTGCCCGCGGTGACTATCTTGATCGCGGCGACGAAGTCGCCATCATTGAGGATACTGAAGGACTGCTTGCCCGCGTCTACCTGCCCGAATCCTCAGTTGGCGTCATCGACGTGGGCGCAAACGTGAAAGCCAAACTTTGGGCCTATCCCGGAGCCAGCTTCAGCGGCCAAGTCACCGATATTGCCCCCAACGCGGAACAAGGTGAATACGGGCGTATCGTGCGCGTTCAAGTCGAGCTGGACGACCGCGACGACCGGCTCAAACCCGGCCTCACCGGCAACGCCAAAATCCGCGCCGGCTGGCAGCCTGTGTTTATCGTGTTCTCACGCGCGCTGCTGCGTTTCGTGATGGTGGAAATGTGGTCGTGGATTCCCTAGCCGAAGACATCAACCCTGGGCCGCCGCTGAGCGAATCAGACTTTGACCTGACCTGCCTCAACGGATTTGGTGACGGTCTCAACAGTTACGCCCACAGCGCCACCTGGTTTAACGGCAAGCTCTACGTCGGCACCACACGGGGCAACCTGGCGGGCTTGCGACTCGCTGGACGGCGCAAGGGGATTCAGCCGTGGCCAATCGAATGTCCGGCTGACATCTACGATCTCGACCGCCGCGCGCAGATCTGGGAATACACGGTGGAAACCGACACCTGGACGATGGTCTTCCGTTCGCCGACGGTACACGGCAGCAACGGCCGCGACGATGTGCCCAGCTACATCGGCTTGCGCGGCATGGCGGTGATCCAGACCGAAAAAGACCCACACCCGTGCCTGTATGTCTCTGCTTGGTCGCCACACACAGCACACTCGCCGGACATCTTGCGCAGCGAGGATGGACGCCATTTTGAACCGATCGCGCGACCACCTTTCGGCCCGGCCGTGCGCACCTGTCGCACACTCAAGCAGTTCAGTGGTCGTGTGCATCTGAGTCCGACCGGTTCCGGCACGTCCAAAGGCTTTACCCAGGATCTCAGCTCCGAAGCGATTATTTATGCCAACCACGATCTGACCAGCAGCGACTGGCGAGCCGCAAGCCCGGAAGGCTTCGGTAACCTGGACAACGCCACCGTCTTCGAGATGGCGACCTTCAACGATCATTTGTATGGCGGCACGGTCAATCCCAATGCCGGCAGCGAGTTGTGGAAAACGCGTGGCGGCGACAGCCTGCCCTACACCTGGGAGAAGGTCTACGATCGCGGCGCCGGACGCGGACAACTCAACGAAGCAACCACCGCGCTGTGCGAATTCAACGGCGCGCTATATGCCGGCTGCGGCATTATCAATGGCGGTTATCACTATGCCGCCGGCATTGGCCCCGCGTCGGCGGAACTCATACGCGTGTGGCCGGATGACAGCTGGGATCTGATCGTGGGCGAGCCGCGCATGACGGATCAAGGCCCTAAATATCCCTTGTCCGGCATCGGCCCGGGCTTCGATAGCATCTTCAACGGCTATATCTGGCGCATGTGCGTCCACGATGGATGGCTCTATGTGGGCACCTTCTCCTGGGCCAATCTGCTGCCTTACATCTTGGTTCCAAGTTGGCCGCCGGACGTGCAAACGCTGATTGAACACTGGGGTGAAGATGCCCTGGTGCAAAACCATGGCGGCGCGGAAATCTGGCGTTCGGCCGACGGAATCAACTTTGAGCCGGTCACCCGCAACGGCTTCGGGAATCACTTCAATTGGGGCTTCCGTAACTTGGTCTCCACGCCGCACGGCCTGTTTATCACCACAGCCAACCCTTTCGGCCCCAAGGTCGCGGTCAAACGACATGGCGAATGGGTTTACGAACCCAATCCGCGGGGTGGTTGCGAAGTGTGGCTCGGTCGACAGCAAAGCGCATGAACCTAAGCTCTCCGATCTGGCTATTGAGTGCGCCCTTCAGCGGCAGCGCATGGGCGGCAGGTTGCCTGCATCAGCATCCGCAGCTTTTTGCCCTGCCCCAGCTTGACCTTTTGCTCGCCGACACGGTCGGTGACGCGCTCAAAGTGTTTGAGCTTGGTCAGGGCACGCATGGCCAGGGATTGCGTCGCGCGGTTGCATACCTGATATTCGAACGGCAGGACGATCACGGCATCACGCAGGCCAACAACTGGCTGACGCAGCGCGCTGACTGGACCTGCAAACGACTGATAGAGGAACTCGCACAGGCGGTTGCACCGCGTCGCTTGGTCATTCCTGATGATGATGCGGCGCTGCGACCGGTGGCCTACAAACGCCTTGTCGAGATCAGCCCGACGCCGACGCTTTTGCATCTGACCCGCCATCCCTGGAGCCAAGGGGTGCTGTTGCATCAGTGGTCACGTGAGCACGTGTTTATTCCGCTCGACTACAAAGACCACAGTTTCATTCCGCCGCTGGTGGAACCGCAGCTGCCATGGTTTGCGGCGAATCAGAACCTGATGTCGTGGCGCCGACAATGGCCAGAGCGGCAATCCCTGCAACTGAGCAGCGAGGATGTGGAAAGCGGTGAAAGCCATGTCTGGCAAACACTCTGCCAATGGTTGGACATCGACAGTAGCACCGACATAGCGCAGGCGATGAGCCACCCGCAAAACTGGTTATTCGCCCACCCCGGGCCGACTCTGGCGCCGGCCGGACTTGATGCGGAAGCGCAGACCAAATTCTCGGGCAAAACCCTGGCCTTGGCCGATCAGTTGCACCTAGATACTGTCTTACCCTGGCGCACTGATGGACAGGGCTTTGATGCGCAGGTGCTGGAACTGGCCCGGCAATTGGGTTACGCGCAGCGCGCTTGAGGTACCCGCTGGGTGCGATAAATCGGGCGCTCCAAGCGTCTGAGATCGAAGCCTGATGGGCGCACACGCAGTTCGTAGGTGTCCGGAACCAGCGGCTCCAGCACACCGCTCGCCAGGCAGTCTTCCAAGAACTCCAAGGTGGGCTCAACCTGGGAGAAATCGACATGGTCGCGCCACGGTGAGAGGTCGTAGTTCCACCATTGCAGTGCCATCAAGCGTGCCACGATGGCATCCGAGAAGCGCTGACGGACCACTTTGGCGGGTGACCCCACCACTATCGTGAACGGCGGGACATCACGGGTCACGATGCTACCCGCGCCGACCACCGCGCCATCACCAACGGTGACGCCGCGTTTGATGAAGGCACCAGCGCCAATGTAGGCCTCATGGCCAATCACGGTGTCGTTGGATTGTTGCGAGGCCCACGACTCCCCGGCGTCTGCGGCCGGCGCCAAACGTGCGAAATCGTCCATTTGATACATCACCGGCACTTCATCAGGGCGGGTGAAGGCAAACGGATGGCTGCTAAACCAATCCATGGGATGTTCGGGCGGTCCGATGATCGACGACTCACCAATCTGCGAGTAACGGCCCAAACGCGTGCGGTAAACACTGGTCTTGCCCGACGCATTGAAAAACGTGAATGCACCAATCGAGCAATTCTTGAGGCGATGGGCGAAAACCCAGGCGGGCCGCTCAAAAGTGAGGCTGCCAGCCAAACCGGATGGTTCTCGCACCATCAAGCCATGGTCATGCAGCGTCTGCAAAGAAACCTGACGAAGCCCCACAGGCGACGCGTTCATGATCGCGCTCCCGCGCACGCAACTGTGGGGAAAACCATGTCAGGTTCCAACTGAGTAAGACAATCCATCTGCGAGGACAACATTTTGAACACCTCTGGTTTCTGGTTTCCGCAAGAATCTGACTTATGATTTTTGTGATCAGACTCAACCATTTCCCTGTGTGCATAATGGAAAAAATAGGCCGCGCTGGCTGTCGTACAGCTGTCACACGATACGTCCGAATATGAGCCGTTGCGCTGTGCGAATAATCCGACGTGTGTAGTGCTCGCATAGGGGTGCGTTTGCATGCCAGACAAGTCACCCTTTCAAGGCCATCAAACGCCTTTGATATCCCCATTCGGCAAGGCACAAAAAACGCCCCTGACCATATAGCGAGGGGCGTTCGTCACGGCGCCACGGGCGAGCACTGCGCCGCGGCAATATCCAGGTCATCTATCAGGCGCGCAATTCGCGCCGCAATATCTTGCCCACCGGGCTTTTTGGCAGCTCCGCGACGAACTGCACTTGGCGGGGGACTTTGTAAGCGGTGAGGTTGTCTCGACAGTAAGCGATCAGCTGATCCTCATCCAACTGCTCTGACTTGCGCACCACAAAGACCTTGACGGCTTCACCGGTTCGGTCATCCGGCACCCCAATACAGGCGGACTCCACGACCCCGTCATGGGCCGCGCAAACCGCTTCGATCTCGGCCGGATACACGTTGAATCCTGACACCAGGATCATGTCCTTCTTACGATCCACGATCTGGTAGCTGCCGTTGGGATAACGCACGGCAATATCGCCTGTGCGGAAGAAACCATCGTCGGTGAACACCTCAGCGTTGGCATCCGGACGATTCCAGTAACCGCTCATGACCTGTGGCCCTTTCACGCACAGCTCGCCTGGCTCACCGTCGGCGACCTCGTGGCCCTGCTCATCGAGCAAACGGATCTGCGTTGATGGCATGGCAAAACCAACCGTGCCACTGTGTGCTGCCGCATCGGTGGCATTGAGCGTCACCAGTGGCGAGGTTTCCGACAGTCCGTAGCCCTCGACAATCGCGGTGCCCGTGACATCCTGCCAGCGCTGGGCAACGGCCGGCTGCACCGATGCACCGCCGCCGGCGGCAAGACATAAATTGCCAAAGTCCACCTGGTCAAAGCCGGGTGTGTGCAACAAACCGTTAAACAGCGTGTTCACCGCACTGAACATGCTCACGGGATAACGTTTGAATGTCTCAACCAGGGCGGGCAAATCGCGCGGATTGGGAACCAGCACGTTGCAAGCGCCATGGCGCATCATGGCCAGGGCGTTCACCGTCAAAGCAAAGATGTGATAAAGCGGCAATGCGGTGATCACCACATGCTGCTGTGTGCTGGGTATGCGGGCCATACACGGCTCAATCCAATTCAGCAGCTGCTCCTGATTGGCCATGATATTGCCGTGTGACAGCGTTGCGCCCTTGGACGGCCCGGTGGTGCCGCCGGTGTACTGCAGAAACGCCACGTCGGATGGTGCAATCTGGACATCGTCCAGCGCGCCTTCAACGGACAGCACGTCGTTCAGCCCGATACGCGCTTCACCGCCATAGATCCCGCTGGGTTTGACCGCTTCGCCCATGGGCGCAATGAGCACATTTTCGACCACCGTATCGGGCAGCGCCTCATCCAATGCCGCAGCAAAAGGTTTGGCGATAATGATCGCTTTGGAGCCGGAATCGACCAATTGATGCTTCAACTCGCGTGCGGTGTACAACGGATTGACGTTCACCACCACCAATCCCGCGCGCAAAATGCCCAGCACACTGATCGGATATGAGGTCAGGTTGGGCATCATGACCGCTACGCGGTCGCCTTTGTTCAGGCGGCACTCACTCAGTAGATACACCGCCAGACGTTCCGACAGCTGCTCCATTTGGCGATAGCTCAGGGTTTCCTCACCGCAGGCGAAAGCGCAACGATCTGCGTAACGGCGACAATCCTCAAGCAGGACTTTGGCGACGCTTCCTTCGCTCGGGAATGTGATTTCGTCGGGCACCCAATCCGGATACGTTTGCTCAAGGCTCACGCTCACGTGTTCTCTCTCCAGCATAATTCTGCAAGCTATTGCAGCATTGCACCGGTTGGGTCACGCCTATCTATAGGTTGGTTTGCACGCGCTCAGCGCAGCAGTCCCAGGCGCTGAGCCTGGGCAATCGCCCCAGCGCGATTGCGCGTACCGAGCTTGTTGTAAATGTTGTGCAGATGCCACTTCAGAGTGCCTTCGGAGACAAACAATGCCTGCGCCAACTTCTTGTTGTTCAGGCCACTGCTCGCGGCACGTTTGAGAATATCGATTTCCCGCCGCGTCAAGGCGTCCAAAGCGGCATCTGTCACTTCATCGTCGCTGCCGGGGCTGGCGTCAAGCAAACCCAAGACTTGTGCCAACTCATTGAGAATCCCATCGGCAGCATCCTGCTCGACCCCGGCCTGCCACGCCTGCTGCCGTGCATGCAGCTGATCGGCGATCAAGCTGCGCCCCAATGAGCCGGCATGCAACATGAAACGATAGCGGCGCTGCACTGCCGCATCGGCCAACAATTGGCGAAACCGGCGCCCGGCCTCGTTCGAATCGTCCACCGCATGCATCGCGATCGCGAGCAGATAGTCGTACTCCGCTTTCATGCGTAAACGACCATCCTGCGCGGCCAACTTGGACATCTGTTTGAGACGTTCCAGAGCTGCCGAGTAGTTACCCCGCAGCAACTCGATGTGGGCGTGAATCAGCTGGGCACAATTCTCCCGATGACGGAAAAACCCATCCTTGGGAACATCCAGCAATTGGCGCGTACGAATCACTGCGTCAGCCGCCAGCTGATCGCCGGCATGCAGGTAGCGCAAAGCGCGACGCGTGGCGAGTTGCGTGGTCAGGCGCGGCAACTCAAAGGCGAGCCCGAACTCTTCGCCGTCAGCCAAGCTCGATATCGCCAGTTCGTGGTTGCCATCATTGGCAGCAAGATAGGACAAGGTCAGGTGGGCGAAGTACAAAGAATCCACAACACCCTGATCCACGATAAATCGCAGACCGTTATCCAGGTGAGCGCGTGCTGCCGACAGATCACCGGCCTCATATGCGAGGTAGGCGAGCATGCAATTGCTCATCCCTGCCGGCGGTGCCTGCTCACCCAAGGCACCCGCGATCTGTGCCAAACCTTTGCGCCCGGCGATCCGCGCCGCCGCGAACTCGTTGCGTTTGATCAACACGGACAGTCGAATGTTGTGCACCCACGACAGCGAGTAATCGGCGCCGATGCGACGAAAACATTCTTCGGCGCTATCCAGCGGCTGCAGCGCCCGATCGAGCTGATCCAAATTGCGCGCCGCTGGCGACAACGCGGTCAACGCCTGCCCCCGCTCCGCATGACTGGCATCTGGATAATCTGAGATCCATTGCTCAATCTCATCGATACGCTGATGACCACGATCCATAACCGCGTCGACCACAAACCGATGCAACTTGAGCTGGCGCTCCAGATCCATCGCCTGCGCGGCCTGCATCGTGGGCAGCAGCGTTTGCAGCCGAGACAGCGCCGCTTCCGCCTCCACCATTTTGCGCGAGAAGCCCATCGCCCAAGCCTGATGCAACAACAATTCAGGGTGTGCGTTCAGCACCTCTTCAGGCAGCGCCTGGGTCCACTCCAGAAACGAACCGAATTCCGCGTTGGCGCGCACCACGGTCTCAGCGCTGGCCAACATCCGTTGGGCCATATCGGACCAATCTTTGGCACGGCGCGCGCATTCGATCGCATCGTGAACGCGTCCCTGCGACCAACACCACTGCCCCGTTTTACGCAGAAGCTCGTGATAGAAATCCGGCTCACGCAAACGCAAACGACGACGCAAAAAATCGGCACACAGCGCATGAAAGCGAAACTCACCGCTGTTGATATCAACTCGCTGTAGGAACAGATTGGAATCCAACACCCGCTGCAACATACGCCCAGCGTCCGCCGGATCGGGCAAAAGGCGGCGTAACAAATCCGCATTGAATTGCTCAGGAACCGATGCGCGCAGGAGGAATTCCTGCAGATCCTCATCCAGGCTGTCGAACAGCACATCGCCCAGGTAGTCGGTAAGCTCCTCAGAAGCGCCGACAAAATCCTCAATTACCGTTCCCACCTGACCGCGCGCGTTGACCCCCATCGCATACAACGCCAAGGCGGCGGGCCAGCCTTCGGTTTTTTGCTCCAAGGCTTTGAGCGCAACGTCCGACACATCAATGTGGAAACGCTGGCTCAAAAACTGGCGAATTTCGGCACGGGAAAATTGCAGGTCTTCGATACTGAAATCGACGATTTTCCCGGCCAGCCGATAGCGCGACAAGGCAAATTGCCGAACGTCGCGACCTCCCAGTATGAGAGTCAGATTGGATGGCCGGTGCTCAATGAGTAAGGCGACAATGTCACGCCCAGCCGCCGTCGACAGATTCTCAAGTTCGTCCAAGAACAGAAACACCCGGCGCCCGACATTCTCGATGTCCTGGGCCAGGCTGGCCATGACCGGTTCCACAAGATAAGAGGTAGCCGATCGCAAGTTGCTCTCGGTCAGCGAGCAGTCCAGCTTGGGGAGCTGCTTACGCAAGGCCTGCAGCAAATCAAAGAGCAGCGCTTTCGGGTCGCGATGCTTGACGCGCATCGCCAACCAGCAGCAATCAAAACCTTGTTGCTGAAGCTGTTCCTGCCACAGCGCCATGGCAGTGGACTTTCCGTATCCGGCGGGCGCCAAAAAAGCGGCCAAACCAATCTGCCCTGTAAGCAATGGCTCGGTCAAACCCAGACGCGAACGTTCCATTTCACCTTCTGGGCGCATCGGGTTCTGCCGAATCAGTGTCGGACGCACATCGTCCGACGAAACGCTGTGTCCTATGGCAGCGTCTTCCACATGCTGTCTCCTCGTCACCACCACTGGCGAAAGCGCTGTAGTGTGCAACACTCGACTCTATCTTAGATTGAGGCAGAGAAACAGCATTGAACCACGCCCCAGGACCGTGCCCGGGGCGTATCTCATGCTTTAGTGTTGGGTCACCGAGGCCAGATCTTGGGGTGGCAATGGTATGGCACGAATACCCAAATCACCGGCAAGATAGACTTGACCATCACGCACCACGGCGGCATTGAGTGAGCCGGTATTCGATGCTTCCGGTTCGTAGACGCGGATCTGGGTCATACGACCTGGAGCATCCAGCACCCACAAATGACGATTCAAACCGGTGATGATCATGCGCTTTGAGTCCACCGGCGTGATGCTGGTCAAGCCGAGCAAAGTATCGGATTCGATGCGACGCCAGTCTGCTACCCCCAGATCGTTGGTGATGTAGGCGTTGCCCCGCATGCCAACTGCCAGAAGGCCATTGGCGCCTAGAGCCTGAACATCGTAGAACGACCCATCATAAGGGGAGTCAAGCTGTGCCCATTCGCCGTTTTCATCGGTGGCAAACAGACTGCCCATCTCACCCACCATGAAGTAGCGACCGCTGCTGCTTCGCGCCATGGCATACAGATGCACAGCGGCATCTGACACGGCAGGTGCATCCTCGGGCTCCCATGTTTTGCCGCCATCCGTGGTGCCCAGGAAGGTACCAAACGCGCCAATTGCAAAGCCACGCTGAGCGTTCTCAAAATAGACGTCGAGCAAAGGCCCCTGACCTTCCGGGTCAAAATGCTGCAACTCCCAGCTCACACCGCCGTCACTGGTGTGAAGAATCGCGGCGTCATGACCGACCGCCCAACCCTGCTTGGCGTCGGCAAAGCTGATCGCAGTCAGCAAACGATTCACCGGTGAGGAGACTTGTTCCCAGCGCCCCCCATCCTGGGAGCGCAGGATGTGTCCACGAACGCCCACTGCGATCAATGCGCTGCCGGTATCGATGACGTCGAGCAGCAGACTGTCTTGCGCCATCGGATAAACATCAGCGGTTTGCGGAGCCATTGGAGACTCTGCACAGACGACCGATGTCAGCATCAGCGCCAGCGCGCCACTCAGGGCACGCCAGCCGCGTGCGCCTCTCAGATTCCGACTCATGAATGCCACTCCACGTTGTGCGATGTCGTCACAACGTCCACCTTAGAACTGATACTTGAAGAAGAAGCCAAGATTGTCTCGATCACGCCACACATTGTGCCGACCCGCGCCGGTGAACATGTTGTAGGCAATCGTGAACGAGTACCCCTCATCGTGGCGCGTTTCCAGCAACAGATTGAGCGCCATGCGGCCTTCGACAAAGTTGGCCGCCGGCCCCGGGGAGTTGCCGTCAATGTCATGCTGCCAGATGAACAAAGGCTGCACACTGATGCCCGGCAATACAGACTCATAACTGATGCGCCCGACAACGCGATAGCCCCAGGCAAAATCATCGGCAAAGGCACTGCGTGACTCCTGCGTCGGGTTGAAGCGCAAGCCATCCGCGCCAACGCTGCAGGTCGGGTTGCTCGAGCAAGCCAATTGGGAACCATCGGCCCCAGTGCCATCGGCGCCGGCGCTGGCGTGCGTCACCGCGGTGTAAGGGCCTTCGATCTGCAATTGATCAAACTTGGGCATGTTCAAGACGTGCGTAGCGGCCAACTCGTAGAGCAGGATGATCTGATCCGCACCGATCCAGTTCTCCGAGGAACCCAACACACGGGTCGCACCCAGGTTGTACTGGTTGACTTTGCCTTCGATCCAACCCTGAATGTAGCTGTTCGGGTCGGTTTCGCCGATCGTGCCCTGGCGATACGGTTCGATGAAGCTGGGGAAGGAACGTGCGGAGCCCGGCGGCGACCCCACGACCAGATTGATCGTGTCGGGGTACGGGTTGTTGCCATCGGCATCGACGAAGTCGCTGCTGCCGTAAGTGATCATATTGCCCTGCGCATCATACCCACGACCGGCGGTGGTACCCGCACAACCGACGCTCTCGTCATGGCAGCGCGTCAACGTTGGACCCAAGCCGGCAAACACCAGATCAACCAGCGCAACCTGCAACGGCAGTTTCGGCCGGTGCGAAATCTCACCCTGGAAGGAATACTCGCCGAAGGTGGTGTTGAAACTGAAGCCGAACATCTTCAGATCTTCCGGGTATTCCAGCTGCAACTTGAGCGAATCCAGTGGCAAAGCGTCGGAGTACGGCTGATTCGGGTTGTAGATCAGCAAGCTAGCCAGTGCACCCGGGCCGGCCAGCAGAGAATCCAGACCAATGTCATTGACTAAGATGCCCGGATTCTGCAGCGCCAGTGTGGTCAGCTGAGCCAGCAGCGCCGGCTGAGCTTCTGGCCGTGACACGGGCAGATTGTCGCAAGCCTGCAGGAAGGTCAGCGTATTGCGGGCGTCGATGCCCAAATCGTTGCCCTCACGCCGCGCACAGCTGGCATTGGCCGCAAACACACTCGCATAAGGCAACTTCGAGTGATAGTTCATGAAGTACAAACCAAACTCGGTACCGTTGTTCAGGTCATAAAAGTACTTCTTCAGCGCGACACCGTACTGGCCACTGTCACGCGCCTCATTGGCCGGCAGCAACTCAGCGGTCGGCGTCGTCGGGGTGATCAGGGTCAGCGGGTTGTCGAGGAACGTCGATGCGCTATCCGGATCTTCATGACCGCTAAAGGTGACATTGACGTGATCGACCAGATTGTCGGTACCCACATCAATGAATGACATGAACGTACCCGGCGTGGGGATTTCAATCGGCTCCCACTCATACTGGTAATAAGCTTCAACATCGATGCCGCCCAAGGTCTGGGTGCTCAGACGGAACATGCCCACCGGCACAAACAACTCTTCCAGCAAGCCGAACCCCAGACGGAACAAACTGTTGGCATTGACCGGCTGTGCCTGATTGACACTGTTGACCACCGCGACGGTGCTCTGCCCCCAGTTGACCGTCTGCTTGCCGAAGCGGAACAGAATGTTATTCAGCCCGGGCAAGTCGACTTCACCGAAAAAGTTGAGGTCCAAAATGTCGTAACGCAGCGCCGCCTGTTTGGCCGTGCGCTTGTCACGATCGTTGTAAACCACGCCACCCGGCCCGTGGACCTGGGAGAAATAACGGTTCGATGTTTGAGGATCATCACGCACCCCGGTGACCGCAGCGTTTTCCGGCGTCACACGGTTGGGGTGATATTCCTCGAAATCGTAGTTGATGTAATCGTAGATCCCGATCCCGCGGGCGAAGATCCCGAAGTTGCCCCATTCGATCTTGAGGTCATTGCTGATCTTCAGCGGCGCCTGGGTGATGTCCCATTTGTTGTAATTGAGGTTGCCATCGTCCAGATTGACCGACGCTTGGCCGGGCGCCTGGGCCAAACGCTCCGCCGGGTGGGTCTGATCCAGATGCAGCCCCTGACAGAACTGAAAAGCCCCTGAGCACAAATCAGGGTCGAGGTTGAGCTTGCCAATGAGGTCTTCTTCCGGCTCCTCGATACGCCAGCTGTAACCAAATGTTGCGGTGTTGTTGAGCACCCCCGAAAAGGTCTCGCCGAACATCGACAAATTGAATTCCACGGCACTCGCACTGAACGGCAACCCCGCCATGGCCAGTGCTACAACACGCCACGTCTTGCCCATTTTTTTATCTCCTGATCCTGTCCGCACCTTAAAAAACCCCGACCCGCATCAAGTCGATGAAGGTCGGGGAGTCTTGGGGGATTACTTCGACGCCTTCTTCTGAACCGTGTTGGGTTCGAAGTGGCTGTCCTCAAACCGTGCGGTCTGATCGTACGGTTGGTCTTCGTTCATCATCGCAGTGGTGAAGTAGCGCCCGCTGTTGAAGTGATAGATCACTTCCGGCGAGGTGCTGGTCGCGAGAACGTTGTGGTTGAACACCAGGTGACCTTCCTGGAACTGCATGATCTTGCCTTCATGGTCGTAGTCATCAATGGCCACGATGTTCCAGGAGTCTTCATCCAGGTAGATGGTGCGCTTGGCGAAGGTGTGACGCTGACCTTCCTTGTTCACCGACTCCACCACCCAGACGCGGTGCAGCTCGTAGCGTGGCAGTTCCGGATTCACGTGATTGGGAGCTGCAATGTCTTCGTACTTGGTCGGCGGCTTGCCGATCTTGTAAGCGTTGTACGGAATGTAGACTTCACGTTTGCCGATGAGCTTCCAGCTGAAGCGCTCAAGCACACCGTTGTACATATCAACCTGATCGTAGAACTGGTGACCATCGGTGCCTTCGTACGGGTTGTCACAGCACACCGCCGGAGCGCGACGGATACGCTTGAGTACCGGCGCATACAACCATGCGGCGCGGCCCTCGGTGCCGAAACCGGCCTTCTCGTGTACCAAAATGTAAGTGCCCGCTACACGGGGCGGCGCCACGGTCGCCGACAGATAACGCAGGAAGTCCACGCCCGGCTTCAACTCCGGCGGGTTTTCCAGTTCCAGATTGGCGTAGTAGAACTTCACGTCCTCGACAATCTTGGTGACTTTGTAACGACCGTCCTGCTGAACAATCATCTGGTTGTTGTAACGAATCAGCTCGTTGCCGCGCCATTTGGTGCGGTGATTCCAGATTGGCTCAGCACCGGATTTCGGAATCGGAAACGGAAAGCCCAGGTATGCGCCACGCGGGTTATCAACGCCTTCCAGCTCGGCACGGGTGGCGTTTTTGATGGTTTCCTGCTGAATCCGCTCCGGCAGGTTCACGTTACGCACGGTCGGGTACACCTTCATCTTGTAGGTGTCCGGGTAGCGACGCATCAGCTCTTTGTGGCCTTCGGTCAGCTGGCTTTCGTATTCACCAACGTTTTGGGCGTTGATGGTGAACAGCGGCTCTTGTGCTTCGATCGTGGGGTCGCCGGGGAACTCACCTTTCAGGGCGCCACGTTTCGAGGCGGGGGTCCACTCGGGAATGGTGCCAGCTTCATTGCCTGCACGCTCGGCACCCACCGGGGTCAGCTCTTTGCCCAGCTTGGCCGCTTCTTCAGGCGACACCTTGGCCAGCGCAGGATATGCGGTGACCAGGCAAGCCGCCGCGGTCAGTGTCAGCATTCTCAGCTTCATAGAAATCTCCTCGAGGTTTTACTGAATAATCGTCCGGATCAAGCCGGAACTGGCTGTGCGGCGCTGCTTCCATCTGCGTTTTTGGGCCCGCGCAGCAGGAAGGCAGCGAAGGCCGGCAGCATGAGTACCGCCGCCACCGCATTGGCCAGGAACATGATCGTGAGCAATATGCCCATATCAATCTGGAATTGCAGACCGGAGAAGAACCAAGTGCAAACACTGGCCGACAATGTGGCCGCAGTAATCACCACGGCTTTACCGGTCTGATTCAGGGTGTCTCGATAAGCCTCACGCAGGGCCATCCCCTTATTCCGCACGTTCTCTTCCAACACGGAGTAGATGTAGATCCCGTAGTCCACGCCAATGCCCGCCGCGAACGCGGCCACCGCCAGATTGGACACTTTGACACCAATCTCCAGGTACACCATGACGGCGTACGAGAGGATCGAAACCAACCACAGCGGCACCAGCACGCAAACCAGACCAGTGATGCTGCGGAAGGTCATGAAGATACAAATCCCAATGCCCAGGAACAGCCAACCCAGCACCGTCGGTTCGGTTTCTCGGATCACGTCATTGGCCGCCGCCATCACACCGACATTGCCGGTTGCCAAGGCGAACTTGACCGGTGCATCGGCGGACTGAGCATCCATGAATTCGTTGGCCGCCGCGATGATGCGGTCAATGGTTTCGGCCTTGTGATCCTCGGAATAGACGAAGATCGGCACCGCGCTGCAATCTTCGTTGAGCAGACCGGTAGAACTGGGGAACGGCTGCACGGTGACAACCAAAGCCCCGGACTGACGCGGCAGCACGTGCCACTTGGGGTTGTTCTCGTTGTAGGCGTTGTAGACCGCACGCGATGTTTTGGCCAGCGACATGGTCGACTGCACGCCAGGCACATTTTCCATATGCCAGGCAAACTCATCGATACGGCTCATCACATCGTGATCAATGCAACCGTCCGCTTGCGATTGGGCGATGATTTTGACCACATCGACGCCAATCGCAAAGGCTTCGGTGATCGCACGCGAATCCTGGTTGTAGCGCGAATCCGGACGCAGTTCGGGCACGCCTTCGTGCAGCTCACCAATCTTCAGATCTTGCGATACGTGGTCTGCCCACAGATACAAGGCCACCGCGCCGACCAGCACCACAGCCGCAACCGGCTTCAGAGTGATCACCGACAGGCCGCGCCACATCGGATCCAGCATCTTGTCACGGCGATGCTGGTGATCGCGGAATTTCTGCGGATTCTTCAATGGCGCAAAAGACAGCAGGCACGGCAGCAGAACTTTCTTGCACAGCACGATGGCCACAAGACCGAACATGGCGTTGATCGCCATTTCCTGGATGATGCCGATGGGAATCAGCAAAATCGTGCCAAAGCCGATGAAATTGGTCGCCAGCGCGGAGATGCCCGGAATGACCAGACGACGATAGGTGGCGCGCGAGGCGGCGAAACTGTCCAGCCCGTGATCGGCGACCTCATTCAGCCAGAAGTTCGTGATCTGAATCCCGTGCGAGGTACTGATCGCAAGAACAATGAACGGCATCAATATGGCGAAAGGATCAAGCCCAAAGCCAAACAGATGCAGCATGCCCAGTTCCCAAACCACAGCGAGCACACCACAGGCCAGCGGCAGGAAACCCACCGCCAACGAGCCGCAGTACCAGGACAGCAGCAACCAGACCAGAATCAGGGTCAGACCAAAGAAACCGAACACTTCAAAAGCGCTGTCAGCAATATCACCCACAGCCTTGGCGAAACCGATGATGGCGATATCAATGTTCGGGTTGTAGTCGGGGTTGTCGACCTCGCGAACCTCAACCTGGCTTTGCTCGATGGTCAGCGGTTCGGCATCCGGATCGTCGGTTTCAAACTCGAAGTTGGTAAACCGGCTGAACAGACTGCGTGTATCGAGGTATTGCGTTTTGACCACGGTGCCAGCCGCCAACGGCCCGACCGCATCTTTCAGGACGTACTCAAACTTGGTTGGCGAAATGAAGCGATGACGCACCTGCTCAAGCTTGTGTGCGGTGTCCAGATAATCGAGACGCTCACCCGTGATCGGATCGCGTTCCACCAATTCCGAGACCACCATCGCTGCGCTTTGGTCGTTGGCCACCAAACGGCCCATCACGTCTGACTTGGCCACGTTGGAGCGGACCTTCTCGAGCATTTCCGGGGTGGGCCGGAAATTCGAAGGCACCACATTGCCGCCCTGAAAGCCGGACTCAACGACCTCCATGTAGCGCACGTTCGGCGTAAACAGCGAGCTGACGCGCGAACGATCCATGCCTTCGGTGTAGTAGACCGCGCGGGTTGCCTGCTCCAGCGTGTGCATGAAATCGGCGGTGTAGATGTCCTCCCCGCTCTTCTGGCTGACCGCCAGCAGAACGATATTGGCCCCGCCAAACTCGCGCTGATACTGCTGGTACACGCTCATGTACGGATGACCCAGCGGCAACTGCTTCTCAAAGCCGGTGTCCATGCGCAGTTTCGAGGCGTGATAGCCAAAAAACGCCGTCAGCGCAGATAGCACCAACAAGGTGATCCAACGCTTGTTAAAAATGAGTGGCTCGGTGTAGCGCACAAACAGTTGCGCCGCCTTGCTGTGCGAGTCTCCGTGCACCGTCTATCTCCGCTGTCTACGCCTTGCGGCGTTCCTGTCTCGTTATAGCTCCCCTTGTCGTTAACGATAGGGGGCATGAATACGGCTAGAGTAGTGGGGAAGGGGAAATCGCAACGCCTATCGAAAGGTTGGTTTTCCCAAACTGTAAAAGCAACATGCTTTCTTTCGTGTTGAGACAGCACCACGATGGGCGATAGGCGAGGCTGGCAAATACCAGCCCCGCCGCGTTCAGCGCGCGCTTGGCGGCCGTGCAAACATCCGATACAGCGCCGGCAACACCACCAGGGTGAGCAGTGTCGACGACACGATGCCGCCAATGACCACCGTGGCCAGCGGTCGCTGCACTTCGGCACCAATCCCCACATTCAGCGCCATCGGCACGAAGCCCAAAGACGCTACCAATGCAGTCATGAGGACGGGCCTCAAACGCACCAAGGCTCCCTCAGTGATCGCCTTCTCCAGTGCATCACCCCGCTGCAATCGCTCTCGAATGAACGACACCATGACCACCCCGTTCAGCACCGCGATACCGGACAGGGCAATGAATCCAACCCCCGCGGAAATCGACAGCGGTATTCCGCGCAACAACAGCGCTGCTATCCCACCTGTCAAAGCCAGCGGCACGCCGGAAAACACAATCAAGGCGTCGCGAAGGTCACCAAACGTTGCGTAGAGAATGGCCACAATCAACAGCAAAGTCAGCGGAACAATCACACTCAAGCGTTTCGCCGCCGAAACCAACTGCTCAAAGCTGCCTCCAAACGCCAGCCAGTACCCCGGTGGCAGTTCGACCTGCTTGCGTACAGCCTCTCGCGCCAAAGAGACAAATTGGGAGAAGTCCTCGCCTCGCACATTGGCGCTGACCACAACCCGCCGCTTGCCGTTTTCACGACTGATCTGATTGGGTCCAAGCGTGCGTTCGACAATGGCCACCGCACCCAGCGGCACATGCCGTGGCAGCGTGTGCGCAACGCCCAGTGCATCAGCATCACCGTCAACCCGGCTGTCATCTCGCGGCAGTGGTATCGGCAGATCGCGCAAGCGCTGAAGATCCTCGCGTAGCGCATCCGGCAGTCTGACCATGAGGTCGAAACGACGATCACCCTCATAAACCTGCCCGGCCACCTGACCGCCGATGGCGACGCGCACCGCCTCTTGCACCGCCGCGACATCCAGACCATAGCGAGCGAGCTTGTCGCGTTGTGGCACCACCTGAATCATCGGCAAACCACTGACTTGCTCACTGCGCACATCCTGAGCACCGGGTACATTTGCGACCACGCTTTCGATACGTGCAGCCAACTGGGTCAAGGTGTCCAGATCATCACCGTAGACCTTGATGGCAACATCCGCTCGCACCCCTGCGATCAGTTCGTTGAAACGCATCTCGATGGGTTGGGTGATCTCGTAGTTGCTGCCAGGCACAGCGCTCGCGACCTGCGAAAGTTCAGCCAGTAACATGGCCTTGGGTTTCCCTGGGTCTGGCCACTGCGAGCGCGGCTTGAGCATGACAAAAGTATCCGCCAGCCCTGGTGGCATCGGATCATTGGCCACTTCGCCCGTGCCAATCTTGGAAAACACCTGATCCACTTCCGGTTGGCTCAGGAGCTGCTGTTCCAGCACCTGCTGCACCTCAATCGACTGGCTCAGACTGGTTCCCGGAATCCGCAGCGCATGCATCGCCACATCGTGCTCATCCAGCGTAGGGATGAATTCCGCGCCCATACGACTGGCGGCCCAGGCACTTATCAGCACCAGGACAACAGCAGCGGCAACGCAGACGTGCCGCCAGCGCAAAGCCCAAATCAAAAGCGGCTGATACGCTCGGGTTAAAGCGCGCACCACACGCGGCTCGCGCTCCACCACACGTCCGCCCATGAACAAGGCCAACGCCGCCGGCACAAAAGTGAGTGACAACACCAACGCAGCGAGCAAGGCCATGACAACGGTCAATGCCATGGGATGGAACATCTTTCCTTCCACCCCACCCAGGGCAAACACCGGCAGGTAGACGATCAAAATGATCGTGAGGGCAAACACACTGGGGCGTATGACCTCCGACGTCGCCTGACGCACGACCTTCAACCGATCACCTAACGCCAGGGGCTGTCCGGCTGCTCGCTGTGCCTGAGACAGACGCCGCAGACTGTTCTCCACGATGATCACTGCGCCATCCACGATTAAGCCAAAATCCAGCGCGCCCAGACTCATCAAATTGCCGGATGTGCGGGTCGCCACCATGCCGGTGATCGTCATCAGCATGGACAGCGGAATGATCAAAGCGGTGATCAGTGCCGCGCGCAGATTGCCCAGCATCACGAACAACACCGCGATCACCAGCAGCGCACCCTCAAGCAGATTTTTCTCAACCGTAGCAATGGTTTTGTCGACCAAATTCATACGGTTGTAAACCGGATTCAGGGTCACCCCTTGAGGCAAAGATGGCTCGATTTCCGCCAAACGCTGCGCCACCGCCGCCGCAACCTCACGGCTGTTCGACCCGATCAGCATGAAGGTTGTCCCCAGCACGACCTCCTCACCGTTGCGCGTGGCTGCCCCACTTCGCAGATGCTGCGAAACTGCCACCTCCGCCAGCTCACCAAGATGCACGGGCACGCCCTCTCGCCGGGCGACCACGATGTTGCGGATATCCTCCAAGCCGCCCAGTTGCCCCGGCGAGCGAATCAGATACTGCACCCCGTAGCGCTCGATGAAACCGGCTCCGGTGTTGCTGTTGTTGCGCGCCAAAGCGGCGAGAACATCATCCGACGTGAGGTTGTAGGCCAGCAACCGGCTTGGCCACGGCGCCACCAGATAGGTCTTTTCCTCGCCTCCGATGGTGTTGACCTCCACCACACCGGGGGTTTGGCGCAGTTGTGGCCGCACAATCCAGTCTTGCACTGTGCGCAGATCACTGGGCGTCCAACGACTGCCAGGCTCGGCGCCAACGGTGTACATGAAAATCTCACCCAAGCCAGTTGCGATCGGACCCAATGACGGTGAGGCGCTCGCAGGCAGTTGATCCACGACGGCGGCCAGGCGCTCCCCGACCAACTGACGGGCGAAATAGATATCGGTGCCGTCCTCAAACACCACGGTGACCTGCGACAAGCCATAACGCGACAGAGAGCGCGTGTAATCCAACTGCGGCAACCCGGCCATGGCCGTTTCCACCGCGAAGGTCACACGTTGTTCAACCTCCAAAGGGGAATATCCAGGCAAGGCCGTATTGATCTGAACCTGAACATTGGTGATGTCTGGCACCGCATCGATGGCCAGACGCTGAGCGTTGTAAAGGCCCAGCGCGGCAACGACAACAACGGCAAACACCACCAGCACGCGATTCGCGATGGCGAACCGCACAATGGAATCAAGCATGATGAACTCCTTAGTGCTGGTGCGCAGCGCCGGTTTTTTCGATGTCTGCTTTGATCAGGTAACTGTTGCGGGTGACGTAATGCGCGCCGGCATCCAAACCGCCCAGCACTTCAACCTCATCGGCATCGCGGGCGCCCAGCGACACAGGCCGGGCAAGAAAGTCATCTCCCAGTTGCTCGAACACCACATCACGTCCATCCAGCTGTTGAACCGCAGACTGAAGGACCAGCAACGACGCGGGCTGATGCGCCACAACGACCTCACCACTGACGTACTGCCCAGGTCGCAGAGAGCCCTGCGTGTTGTCCACCACCACGCGCGCTCGGACAGATTGCGCGATATGGATAGCCAGCGGGGCAAGCTGTTCGATCGTGCCCTGCCCCAACTCATCATCATGCAAGCCGCGAATGTTGACCTGCTGACCCACACGAACAGCGTCCAGATCATGATCAAACACGTCGAACTCGATCCACAAGGTGGAAAGATCGGCGATGACAAACAAAGGATCGTCGCCGGTGATCTCACCGACCAGCGCTTCGCGCCGCACCACCCAGCCCCCGATCGGCGCGCGGATGTCATAGCTCTGCAAGCTGTCGTTGCTTTGCACCCGTGCCAGAACCTGATCTTTCCGAACCCGACTCCAGATCTCGGCGTTGACCGTCTCAATCAAGCCAGGGAATCGCGGACGCACGCGCGAGACGCGGGAGGGATCGACATGCACACGACCGGTGAGCTTGCGGGTGATCTCCAGCGTTCCCGCCCCGGCGACTGCGGTTTCAATCTGCATGGCCTGGACCATAGCCGGCTGGATCGTGGTGGACTCGACTTCGTCGTGATCATGATCCGCCTCAGCCATCGCCAACGGTGACATGCTCAAGCTCATCAACAGCCAGGCGATTGTGATGTGTAGAAGGCGCGTCATTGCGTCACCTCCAGAGCCTGCCCCAGCACTCTTTCCAGATCGATCCAAATTTGATGAAAGTCTGCGATCACCTCGACTTTGCGCTGACGCAGGCGCAGCAGCTCGTTTTGCGCACTAATCAGCTCCAGCAGGCTGTAGCGACCGTCGCGATAACCCTCCACGGTGGAGTCCACCAAGCTCTGAGCGACGGGCTGAAGTTGCTCTCGCAAAGCATAGAACTCCGCGCGCAAACTGCTGAGTTCCGACCATGCCTGGGCGACAAACGCAGCGACCTCGAGCTCAACGGCTTGGGCGCCCCACTCGGCGGCCTCGACGTCCTGACGCAATGCCGCTTGCTGCGGCTCACTTCTCCTCGCGTTACCCAGGGCAATGCCCACACCCGCCAGCATGGCCATGTCACCACTCTCACGCTCGTGGCGCATACCCACCGACCACTGCAAATCGGGCTTGGCTTGGGCACGCGTCTGGCGCAGCCGCGCCCGAGCAACAGCCTCACCCGCTTGAGCTTCTTGCACACGCAGCGCACTTGAACTCGCCATGGTGATGCGCTCACGTGGCGGCAACTCGGGCAAGTCACGCCAGTTCAGCACCGCCGTCCCTGCACGCCAGTCGGGGTCACCCACAGCCAGCGATAGAGCATCCTGCGCACCTTCAACCAAGCGCTGCATCCGCACGTATTGCTGATTGGCCGTCAACAAGGCAAGGCGCGCCCGTTGGACATCGGCCGCTGACGCCGCGCCCATCTGATGACGACGTTGTGTGGCATCCAAAGTCGATTGCATCAGTGCTTGTGCTTGCTCGTAAACGGACAACTTCGCCTCATAGCCGGCGAGTTGCACGAACCGTGAAGCGGCCGCGGCCAGCACATCACGGCGCTGCTGATCGAGAGCGATCAATAAGCGCTGGGTTTCACTCGCCACTTCACCCTGACGCAAGGCCGGTTTGCCTGGCCATTCCAGCACGCCGGCCAGACTTAAAGTGGTCTCAACACGGTCCGCGGAGGAAAAGCTGCCGCTCCCGGCCAGGTTCTCAACGTCCAGCGCTAACGAGAACGGCGGTCGAAAGCCTGCCGCGTGCTGCAGTGGGTCACGTGCGAGTTTCTTTGCGCTGATCTGTCGAAGTGTCGGATGTTGCTCCAGCGTCTGATTCAGAACCGCTGACAAGGTGGTCTGTGCATCACTCGCTGAAACGACTGATGAGGCCACAGCCAAAGAGGACAGCGCCACAAGCACGCCGCCCTGCAAATAAGCAGAAAACATGGAAATTCTCCCAAATGGGTATCAAAGTGGCGCCGCGATGGCGCCCGAGACTGGGGGGAGAATTCAGACGATGGGTGGTCTCAGGAGACGATCCACACGTTTAATGGGCGCCACCACATGGCGTGTCAGCACCACCGGACTCGCGACCGCAGACCAGTCCAGCTCAAGCGCCGACACCAGCGCAACACCGCAGCCACAAATGTGCAGATGGTGTTGATGTTCCTGCTCGCCTGCGGCGGAGACATGCTCGTCGAGATCTACACTCACGCTCAGCAGATGGTCACGCACTTCCTCGTGCCCCTGAGGCCCAGACGGCCCATCATGAACAACAGCTTCCGGAATACCCGCCCACACACGACTCCAGGCCACCAGCAAGAGCAGGGCCGTCATCAGAACGGTACGAGTGCGACGAGACAGCATGCGGGAATGGTAATGGGTGACCGGATCAACAACAACGCGCTTGGAGCATCACACTCAACAAAGGTTCATTCCGCTACGATGCGCCTTCGCATTCGCGTTTGATTCTTCGGAGCCCACTGCATGCCCAGCCTGTTCGATCCACTCACTCTTGGTGACTTGAAACTACCCAATCGAATTGTCATGGCTCCACTGACGCGTTGCCGGGCCAGCGCCGGGCGTGTGCCCAACGCGCTGATGCAGCAGTACTACGTCCAGCGCGCCAGCGCCGGCCTCATCATTTCCGAGGCCACGTCGGTCTCCCCCATGGGCGTGGGCTATCCGAATACGCCGGGCATCTGGTCCGACGCGCAGGTCGCCGGATGGTCGCGAATCACTCAAGCCGTGCATCAGGCCAATGGACGCATCCTGCTGCAGCTGTGGCACGTGGGTCGGGTATCCGACCCGATTTACCTGGACGGCCAACTCCCCGTCGCCCCAAGTCCCATCGCACCCTCCGGGCATGTGAGCCTGTTGCGGCCGAAAAAACCGTTTGAAACGCCTCGTGCGTTGGCCAGTGCGGAACTCCCAGGGATCGTCGAAGATTATCGGCGCGCGGCAGAAAACGCCTTGCGCGCCGGGTTTGACGGGGTGGAGATTCATGGCGCCAATGGATATCTGCTGGATCAATTCCTGCAATCCGGCAGCAATCGTCGCGACGATGACTACGGCGGCAGTCTGGAAAATCGAGCCCGTCTGATGTTGGAGGTGGCCGACGCGGTGTGCTCGGTGTGGGGCGCATCGCGCGTGGGCATGCACTTGGCGCCGCGTGGAGATGCCTACGACATGGGCGACGCGGACCCGCAAACCACATTCAGCTACGTGGCCCGGGAATTGGGCCAACGCGGTCTGGCTTTCCTGTGTACCCGCGAGCACTTTCAAACCACGCCGCTCACGCCCAAGCTCAAGGTCGCCTTCGGCGGCCCGGTTATCGCCAATGAACAAATGGATCAGGCCCAGGCCGAACAGATCGTGAATTCGGGTCAAGCGGATGCCATCGCGTTTGGCGTGAAGTACATCGCCAACCCCGATTTGGTGGAACGCTTTCGCGTTGGCTCTGCGCTCAACGAGGCAGACCCCAAAACCTTCTACGGCTCGGGGCCTGCCGGCTACACCGACTATCCCACGCTCACCGGATAGCGATGATCAGTTCAGACTCACCGGCAGCTTGGTGAACATCAGATCGCTGATCTGAAGCGTGCCCGCGTCGGTTTGATCAAAGCGCAACTCCAGCGTTGACAGATTCGCCAGGTTGACACCCTCAAACAATGCCAACGGTGCGACGAGCGCGTTGAGCGTGGTTTTCTCGGAACCCCCGTCGGCGAAGGTGTCACCCGGCGGATCGAACAACGCGCTCCCCAGATCCGCGGCGTGAACCGCAGCCTCGTTGCCCGCGCCATCCTTGAGCACCACGACAAAATCCTGGCCCAGATCATTGGCGGCATCGCCATGTGATACCCCCACGCGCAAACTGAGCAGCGCGTATTCCGTGACATTCAAGCCACCGAGCGAGCTGCGATAGACCGCCGGTGCCGTCCAGCTGAGGTACAGCTGCGATGCGCTGGAAAACGTCGGATCGGCAACGTCACATCCTTCGCCAGTCGCACCGCTTGCCTGACACACGCCAAAGCTAGCGAAACCATCGAACACCACCGGCAAACCCAGCGCGTTGCTTGTGAGGGCATCGTCAGTGGGCGTGGCGTCGATCAACAAGCGGTCAGAAACGCCGGGATGCACGCTCAAGTGATAGCGCTCCTCGCAGGTCGCAAGACCATCCGGACACGCGCTGGCGGGGACTTTGGCCAGACCTGTCCAATACGCCGCAAATTCGCTTTCCTGCCCCACGAAGTAACGGAAAAACGAACTCATGAAGAACAAACCCAAGGCGCGCTGACCCTCTTCACTGTCACGCCCGTTGGTTTCACTGCTGGTGCCACAATGACTGTCACTGCGGGTCCCGTGAATGGTCCAGTCGTCCGAGGTCCAGATGGTGTTGAAGTAGTTGTGGTTGGCGCCCATCGCCAGTATCTGGAATTTGGGTGTCTCATCGCCTGAATCCGCATAGCGCGCATTGTCGAAGGCAAAGCCCCCCATCAGGTTTTCCACATCACCATCGCAATACGGCAACAAGGTGGCGAAGGCCACACCTTCGACATGCTGGGTGTTGTAGTCCGTGGGGGCCAGGGAAAACACTGCTTCAATGTGGTGCGGCTGCTCGCGGCTGGCGTTGAGCGCAATCGTCTTGTTAACGCCTTCACCACCCCGCGAATGCCCCATCAAGCCGACCCGCGACATGTCCAACATGCCGATCAGATGGTCGAAGCCGTCAGCGCCGCTGAGGTTGATATCGCGGAACGCATCAAGATGTTCGAGTATCAGGGTGGCTCGTGCGAACGCTCCCGCGTCGCCCGCACTGGCACTGCCGTCACTGTCGTTGATGTCATTGGTGTCTATGGAAATCACCGCATAACCATGACTGGCCAGATTGGTGGCGAGATAGTCGTAGCCCAGGTAACTGTTCGCCGGCGTGATAATCGGCGCCAGATCGGGACAGTTGTCATCCCCTATCGGCACCGGAAGCTGGCCGATGCCGGTTTCACAGGTCTGATGCCGACCATGCTGAAACAGGATGACTGGAAACGGCCCTGGAGCCCCGGTTGGATACACCACGTAGCCGTGCACATCGGTTTCGTAGCTCGCACCGGTCTGCTCATCACTGACGCTGATACGGCCGAAATCGTAGTCCTGGTTGGCCGTTTCAAAGCGACCAAGCGGCTGAGGGTCTGCGGCCACCGCCGGCACCGCCGAGGCGCCTTGTTCGGGACTCGAATCCCCTCCGCACGCAGCCAACAGGAGTGTTGCAAGCAGCATTGGCCAAGCTTTCATGATCTGATGTTCCCCAAGCGAGTCGCGGACGCACCTTGGAGGTCACGTCGCCGAAAAATCAGAGTTCAAAGCAACGGGCATGCCATGTGCACAAGGTCCTTGAGCACGCTTGATAGACGCAAAAAAAACCCGAGGCCAGCATGCCGGCCCCGGGTCGTGTCTCAACTCATCGCCGGAACTCGTGGTTCCGGCCAAATCACCGTTACTCGATCGTGATAACAGCGACCTTGAAATCAACAACTTCAAGTTCCACCGCTTCACCGGAAGCCGAACTTGTGGCATTCACGATCGGCGAATCGGCCGACAAGGTGGTCACAAGATCTTCACCGCCACCGCCACTGCTCCCGCCGCAAGCGACAAAGACCACCGCAGAAAGGAGGATAAAACCGGACTTAAGAAATGCACTCATTGTTCTATCCTCTTACTTGAAATTCACGATGACGACGAAGCGTTCAACTTCGCCAGGGCCCAGTGTGATCGGTGTACCCAAATCCACCGTGAGTGCCCCATCTGCCGGCATATCGGTAAGCGTGACCATCAACTGATCATCCACACTGTCAGCCTGACCATTGCCATTGATATCGCGGTAAACCTCAACCGAATCAACAGTGGACATTGCATCTGCCGTGGGTTGCAAGTTCAGCGGGATGACCTGGAATGTCAGCTCACTGTCAGAGGGGTTCCGCAAACCAAAGCTGACCAATGCCACATCAGTCGAACCGGCCCCCACCACCTGATCGACCACCGGACCGCTGGTCACATTGGTTGGCGTGGCTGTCGGCGTTGCTGTTGGCGCTGTCGTCGGTGTGGCGGTCGGCGCTGCCGTTGGGGTCGGCGTTGGCGCCACTGTCACAATTGGCGTCGGCGTCGGCGTCGGCGTCGGCGTCGCTGTCGGTGTTGGCGCAATTGTGGGTGTTGGCGTCGGCGTTGCGCTTGGGGTCGGCGTCGGTGTTGCGCTTGGGGTCGGCGTTGGAGATGGTGAAGCAACCTTGACAGTGTAGTCCTCAACCTCACCATCGTTAGCCAGCCCGGTGTAGGTGAAACCACCATTGGAGGCCAACCTGAATCGCGCGTATAGCGTATCGCCCGGAACCGAATCCGCAGGCACTGTGTAGGTCAACTCGTTCAACCCATCATCAACAACTTTGTTGGTGAATACTTGCTCGCCATCATCAGCCCAATCACCGTCCTGGTTCAAGTCGATCCAACCCTGAAGCAAACCCGGCCCACCAGATACGGTGACAAGCAGGGACGCTTGGCTACCGGGCGCTCCCGACGCCATCACAACGCCGTCTTCATCATCCGGTTTGCCATCCTGATCATCACCTTTGGCATCAAAGGTTGGAATGCCGTCGGCATTGCTATCTCGAAGGCTTCCCAGAATCAAATCACCAACAACCGTGTGTCGGGCGCCATCAGACGAAAGCAACGTCGGATATGGTGAAGGTGCATCACCAAAATCTTCGTCCGTTGGTGGCACCAGCTCAGGCGGCAGGATATTCCCCGTTGCTCGAATCAGGGCATTTTGGTTTCCTCCGAAGTCGAAGGTGCCGGTAATGTTTGGTCCCATTCCCCCGGTATAACCGACCACACCGTGGTGGCCCTGCGACTGGGTCGACCCCGTGCCAAATCCGGGAACGTACACGCTGGCAAAATCACCGAACAATACAAAAAAGCTGTCACCGGTATAGTTCTCGCCGATCCCGGTAAATGTGACGGTATCCGTCGCGCCCGTCACGCCGACAGTAAATGTCGAGAACAACGCCATTGCGCCGCCGCCGGCAGTCTGTGGACCAAGCAGAACGAACCCTGCTGAACTCGAGCTGAAGGCAGGGCCCTGAAGGACGACAGCCTGGACAGTGGACACCGTACCGCTATTCCCGACGTTCAGACTGAGTGGCTGACCTTCATGGGAATCAAATCGATTACCGATGATTGCGCCGCCCCCGAAGCTGGTCGTTACGACGTTATCGTCATACTTGATCGTGCCAGCGCCACCCGCTTTGCTCGACACCCGGACTTTTGGCTCGGCCAGGACTGTACCGCCATTTTGGTAAACCCCCGCTGTCTGGGACTTATCAACAAGGCGGCTCTCAGCTTGCGCAGCCTTCAATTGGAACCACAAGCCGCGCCGATCTTCAACATCCATCTGCTTGAGCGCAGCCCGGCGTGCTTCTGCGCTCATCTCGAGCAAGGACTGTATCTGCGAGTTGTCCGCCATGACCGCAGTGGGAATGCCCAGCGCAAATGCCGCACAGCCCCCGAAAATCAAATGTGTGAGTGCGCGAGTTTTTGCCACGATCCTGATTCCTTATTATGCTCGTCAACGCGAATTGAACGCCCGACGATAACTTTAGTACTGTCAGAGTTGGCCAATTCGCGCGTCAAGTCAAGCTTTCATGAGGACAGCCATCCCCGTTTTCGCCAATTTCGCGCAGCGCCTATCACTCGCGAGATATGGCGTAGTACCTTCCTGACTCGCGTTTCCCTAGATCCTCAACCTTGCCATCTGGCCAATGAACCCTCACCGCGACCGGCCCATGACTTTGGCCTAAACCGACCAAAACCCTGGGATCGTTGGAAGACAGATAGCTGCTGGACACGCGAACATGCCGCCAACGCTTTGTCCCATCAGGTAAAGTCAATTCCAACTGGGCCCCCAAAACGTCCCGACCTTGATTTACGTCGCGCACGGAAAAGCCGATCCATGCGGAGCCAGTGGCGATCTCATTCAACAGCAGACGGACAGGCGCAGCGTTGTTAGTAACCAACAGGTCGGCATCACCATCGTTGTCAATGTCGCCTACCGCCACTCCGCGGCTCACCTCGGAAAGTGCCATGACCGCCCCAGCTTGGCGGGAGACATCTTCAAAACCATGCGCTTCGTGACTTCGGAACAGTTGGTTGCGCTGATGCAAGGGGTAAATGTCTCCGGCCAAGGCCAACGCCTCAATTTGCCGCACCTCACCGTTCGCCATAAAGACATCTAGCCAACCATCGTTGTCAAAATCCACCCATACCGTCCCAAATGCGGTGAATTCAAGACTGGGGGATGCCAAACCGACCAACATCGATGCATCTTCGAACAGGCCGTCACCACGATTTTCATACAGGGTATTGGTCTCGCCGTTCAGATGGGCCAGAATCAAGTCAAGATCTCCGTCATTATCGAAATCGCCCGCATCAATGCCCATGCTAGCCTCGGCTTGTCCATTGCCATTGAGCCCCGTTCCCGCGAACAAGGCTTCATTTCGAAACGTGCCGTCCCCCATTCCCATCCACATCTGGTTCATCGCGCCGTCATTCGCGACGTAGATGTCAACGTTGTGATCGCCGTTGAAATCTGCTTGCAAAACCCCCAGGCAGGCGCCGAATTCCGAAGTGACGCCCGATTTCAGGCTGATGTCCTCAAACCGTCCATCGCCAAGATTTCTGAACAACCGGTCTGGCTCTGGTTCATAGCTGCGCGGCCCACAGTAATCCCGTACGCCCTGCTTTCCTGCACACGGCTTATGCGTAGTAATTGAGAACTCAACGTAGTTACAAACGTAAAGATCAAGTAGACCGTCCTGATCCACATCGACAAAGCTGGCCGCAGTGGACCAACGGGAGTCGTTCACCCCGGCCCGGGCTGTCACGTCTTCGAAGCGCCCATCGCCAAGATTTCTCAATAATCGATTGTCGCCAAAACTGGTCAGGTACAGATCGGGCCAACCATCGTTGTCGAAATCACCAACGGCAACCCCCATGCCATAGCTAACGACATCCACACCGGCTTCCTCCGAGACATCCTCGAACTTGAGGACGCCGCTTTCGACCCATTGATTGCGAAACAAACGGTCCTTCGGAGGTTGGGGGAGCGTCCAGGGAAACGTGGCTTGCGACAAATCTCGCTCGCCCAGCATGGCCCCCTGAACCAGATAGACATCCAGGTCACCATCGTTATCGTAGTCAAACAGGGCCGCGCCCGAACCAACGGTCTCGACGAAATACAGCTCCCCCGACATGCCGTTGAAGTGAGTGAACGTCAGACCAGTTTGTTCGGCGACATCGCGAAACCAAGCGTCCGGAGACGACGGAGGTTCAGACGACGGCAAATCGCCCCTGCCCGCCCAAAACATCGCGCCGACAAATAGCGCTGTCGCGAACGCCGCCGCGCTCATTGCGATGCGGAATACCGGGCTGTTAGACACGTGGAGTAACTGCGAAGTGAGAGATAGCCGCTACTATAGCTCAGCCCCTTTCACCGATGACGGCAACCGTTCTCCGTCTTTTCATCGTTCGCACGTCTGACTCAACCGCATCATGAAAAAATCCAATTTCCTCGTCGTGATGGTCCTTTGCGGTTACCTGGCGGTCACCGCTTGCAGCCCGCCAGCCAACCAGATGCTCAATCCGATCGAGGTGTCCACAGACAACTTCGAGCCGATCCCCAAACGCCTTATCGAGACCGCGCTGGCGCAACTGCCTGAAAAACATCTCATCCCGGAAGATCATGATGAAAAGCAGCGGCGGGCCGCGATATACGGCGACACGGGCATGGTTTTGGACGGCTTCAAGCAACTTGACGCGGCACTCGCCGCCTATCGGAATGCTTCGATTTTGGACCCTACGGAGCCTCGCTGGCCGTATTTGAGCGCGCTGATATTGAGCCAGCGCGCTGAATACGACCAAGCGCTCTCCCTGCTTCGCCGTGCCTTTGAACTCGCCGCACTTCAGCCTTACCCCGACGCTCAGCAACAAGTTGCCAACCTTTACCGTCAAGCGGACATCCTGCACAAGCAGAAACACCATGAGCGCGCGTTGGAGACCCTTCGCAGCGCCCTTTCCATCCGCGAAAATGCCGGTGCCATTTGGTTTTCCATCGGCCAAAATCTGGTCGAGCTTGGGCGTTACCAGCAAGCCATCGCGCCCCTAAGCAAAGCCGTCGATTTTCTTCGTGCAAACGACAACGCGCTCTACACATTGGGTCGCGCCTATCGCAACCTGGGCGAGACCGAGAAAGCCAAGCAGCAATTTTCAAAAATGCGCGACCAGCCCCAGCCGGTATCGGTCCATGATCCCTGGCAACGTTCGATTCAGGAGTTGACCTGGTATCCCAGAACCCTGAACAGCGCGGCCAACCAACTGGTCGCCCTCGGCGAACCCGATCGAGCTCTTGCGCTTCTTCGGCGCGCTTGGCGCATGGACCCAAAAGACTTCCAAACGCTGTTCAATCTGGGCTTTGTCTCCGGGATGCTCGGAGACCGTCACCTCAGCTGCGACTATTATCTGCAAGCCTTGAACGTCAATCCCGACGACGCCCGCAGCCATATTCTGGTCGGCCACTGCTACGCAGACCGGCAACTGGACGGCATGGCTTCTGAACTTCTTGAATCGGGACTGGCTTTGAACCCCAACGAACGTCAGGTTCTGATCTCAGCCGGCCACCTGGCTTTAAAATTGAACCGCCCCAAGCTCGCGCTGCAGCAATTTGAGCAAGCGCTGGCGCTCTCTCCTTCCGACCAGGATGCGCAGAGGGGCTTGGAACAGAGCAAAAAACAACTTAGCGATGCTCAATAACCAGAGCCTGCTTGGCGACATACTCATCAAGCAACTCAGTTTCAAGACGTGCGAGCTCATCGCGCCGCCATTCCTGCTCTAGCGTCGCACGGACATCGTCGAAGCTTGGCGGCGGCGGAGAACGCTTCGCTAGCAACTCAAATATCCAATATCCGGAATCCACTTTCAGCAGGCCGGTGGTCTCCCCGACCTTCAATTGCCGAATCTGCTTGCCCAAGCCCGGACCAAATGTCTGGACCATGCGCCGAATATCGAACCATCCGAGATAGCCCCCCTTCTCCCCGCTCGCGTCGAGGGAATAGCGTTGCGCGGCTTGATCGACCGGTAGTAAACCGGCCTGGATTTTTCGCGCCACCTCGAACATTTGATGCCGATTCGCGAGATCCAAACGCTCCAAATGGGCCCCTCGCAACTCATATTCCAAACTTGTCTTGGCTCGTTTTTGGGATGATTCAAAGCGTGCTTTGAGCTGCTCAGACGAGGCGGGCTTGAAAACATCGCGCAACGCTTGGCGGATCGTCAGTTGAGCCAAAATCTCGTCCTCAAGCCAGCGGAGTTCGGCCTGCCACTGATCCTGCTCGAGCAATCCACGCTGTTCTGCCACCTCCCACCGTGCACGGCCCTGCTTAAAATTAGCTAGCGTGTCACCCCACGGCAGCTCACGGCGCTCAAGAATCGACTCGACCTCCAAGTCCGCGCGCAACATGTCACGCTCCCGCTGACTCAATGTCATCGCCGCAGCACGACTCTGGACGGCCGCGCGCAGATCAGATTCAAGTGCCCGCAGGGCCTCGCGGTATAGCGCATTGGTAATTTTCTGACGCTGATCAGCCGGTTCAGGCTGGTATGCCGCAACAATCTCTTCACAGCGAAAAATGGACAAACCGCCGGTATGTCGGATCACCGGCGACACGTCACCAGGCGCCAATGTTTCCACCACCGCTGCAACATCTGTGGGCAACTCGTGCAACGCAAACAGACCAATTCGCCCGCCCCGGGCGTAGCTGGGCGACTCGGAGTGCTCACGTGCCAACACCCCGAAGTCTGCGCCGTCGATCAGCTGCTGATGCACAGCCTGCATGCGCGCCTCAACCGATGCAGCAACCTGAGACTCGGCAGGTAATGCCATAAAGATCGTGGACAATTTATATCGCTTGGGCCTGAAGTAAGCCTTGGGGTTTTCGCGCAATCGCGCCTCAACGTCGTCCTGGCTCACCGAAACACGCTGCTTGACGCCATGAACGATGGCCTTGCTGGCGATTTGGTGCTTGCGCTTTTCACGCAATACCCACGCCTCCGGGCTCTCTCGTAAACCGAGATCAATCGCCGCGTTCTTCAATTGCTGGACTAAGACATATTCGCCGAGTAAGGCCGGCGATGGTTGCTGTAATCTACCGGTTCGGGCAAGCAGCCAGGAATCAAAATGGTCTTTTGTCACCGTGCCCTGAGACCAACGCGCGATCACCTCGGCTTGCTCGCTCGCAAAAGCCAGATTTGAAACAGATGAAGGCAACAGTAAAGCCAGCCAAACGACCAATATTCGAATCATTGTTCGCGCTATTCATGGAACGAGTCGGCGAGAGTTTGCAGGCCCCGCAATCGCAATTGCAAAGAATCCTTTGACCATCATGACCAAGACGCCATTTCACCCAGCACTGACAGCCGGATTGCTGTGCGCCACCATCGTTCTTTTCAGCGGCTGCGAACGCAGCCTCAACGAGAGCGCAGAACCATCGCAGGGGAGCGATCCAACCACATGGATATCGGTACCCAGCGATGCTGTGGTGGCCAGCTCGCGCGGCGCGCAGATCACAGCGCAGGAGTTAGATGACCGCATCCTCAGCTTGTCTGCGGCGGAACGCAGCGATCGAGGCGCTGAACCGGTGGCGTGGTACCGGGAGCACTCCCAAGAGCTGCTGGTCGCTAAGCTGCTTCATGCTGAAGCCCTGAACGCCAAACTGATGGACACGCCGGCATTCGGCACAGCCCAGGCCAGGGCCAAACGCGACGCCGTGCTCGCCATGTGTATGCAGCGCCAAACTTACGCCGATCCACAGGTGACCGAGGACATGCTCCGGAACGCCTATCAGACCGACATTGAGAAGTACTCCAAACCCGAAACGAGACTCACGTACCACATTTTTCTTTACGCCACGGAAGAACGCCCGCTAAGTGCGGTTGAAACCGAGCTCAACACGCTGCGCAAACGCGTAGAGGCCGGGGAAAATTTTCGCGTGCTGGCTAAACAGGTCTCAGAATCCTCGAGCCGCCACTCAAACGCCGTGCTGGGCTGGCTCCGACACGATGACGTCACCCCAGATCTGGCTGAGGCGATTTTCTCCGCAACGGAGGACACACCAATCGGCCCCGTGATGACACAAGAAGGAGGGCATCTGTTCTGGGTTGACATCGTCAAACCCGCAACCACTGTCTCTTTTGAAGCTGCACGTGATCAGCTCGCACCGATTGTTGTGTCGCGTCACGTCGAAGACATTTTCAAGCACCTGGGTGCAGACGTCGCCACCACCTGGAATACTGCCGAGGTCAGTGAAATTCTGACCGCACTGAATTCATCCGACTCGGATATCACCGTTTTCTCCAGCGGCGCTTACACCGTTGAGTTGACCGATTTACGCGCGCGCTTGTCTCGGTATCAATCAGCGGGACAAGCCCTCAATCTGGCACAGGCGGTGCGCGCCGAGTTGAACCGGTTGAAGCTGCGCGAATCGGCATACCAGGCTTGCCGGGATCAACAACTCTACGACGCGGAGCAGTTGGATCGCGCCCTGAGAAACTGGTCGCGCGAGTATTTGATCGCCGAGCGCCGGGCTGAAAAGCTGACCAGTATGGCCCTGGCGGATGAAGACCGCCTGCGCGAGTTTTACACCAACAACCTGGGATTCTTCACAACACCGGTCCGTTGGCAGATCAAACTCTATACAGCGCGCTTCTCCGAGGACGCAGTGCTGCGTTTCAACAGATTGGAACACGCAGACGACATGAACGACCAGCAATTGAGCGCACTGTTTCACGCTTGGCATGGCGAAACGCGCGCACCTCAATGGTTCAACAAAGCTGCCCTGGATCGGATCGCGCAAAACGCCGCCGCGATCATCGCCCCGATGAGTATCGGACAACGCAGCGCGCCGTTCCGGATCGGCTCAGACGGTATCGCCATTGCCCAGCTGATCGACAAGGAAACTGCCGCTGCGCCACCGTTTGAGCGTATAAAAGAACGCGTCGCAGCGTATTACCGCCGCCAATACACGGCAGAACTCTACGCGCAAATGATGACCGAGCTTCTTGCCGAGCAAACCGTGAGTTTCAACCAAGATATCTTTCAGGCATTCGCCAGCGGCGCCGTCGTTGATAGCAACATCTCGGCAGAGTCACTTGAGAGCATGCTGCTCGAGCTGGAAGACGCACGGTGATGCGTCGCTTCCTGATCATCACTGGGCTGGCGGCGCTCGCGCTGATCATTGCGTGGTCGACCAAAACCCTCCTGGCCCCCAAGCCGTGGAACGTGCTGCTTGTCACTTTCGACACGACGCGCGCTGATCGCATACAGAGCTACGGCAACTCACGCATAAAAACACCGACCCTGAGCCAGCTCGCGCAAGATGGCGTCCAGTTCAATAGCGCCTTTTCCGCCGCCCCCATCACCGCCCCATCGCACTCCACCATCCATACCGGCCTTTATCCTTTGGCCCATGGTTTTCGCGACAACGGCCTGTTCGTTTTGGGTGACGAACATCTAACTCTGGCGGAAATCTTGAAGTCCAATGGTTATGCGACGGCCGCATCCATTGGTGCCTACCCACTGATTGCAAAGTTTGGCCTGAATCAGGGATTTGAGCTCTACGATGACCATCTAACCGGACATGTGGAAGATTACTTGGGCCAGCGTGCTGTGCCCAAGGAACGTCTCTTCTTTGACGAGCGCCGCGCCGCCCAAGTGAATGAGGCCATCGAACCGTGGTTGAGCGAACATGCCGGCCGTCCGTTCTTCGCCTGGGTTCATTACTTTGATCCGCATCAACCGTTCGAACCACCCCCACCGTTTGACCAGGAATACGCTGACGACCTCTACGATGGTGAGATCGCGTATTCCGATTCCCGACTGGGGCGCCTGCTGCAACATCTGGATGCTCTCGGAGAGCTGGACCGTACCCTTATCGTCATGACCGCAGATCACGGTGAAGGGCTGGGGGAGCACAACGAGGAAACACATGCCGTGCTGGCCTATGACACGACGCTCCATGTGCCTCTGATCATTCGTGCACCCCGCGACAGCGACCTGCTTCGCGGACAGCAGATCGATCAGCACGTTGGCAATATCGACGTGCTGCCAACTATTCTCGACCTGCTCGGAATCGACATTCCTGAAGCTGTTCAAGGGCGATCCTTACGCCCCTTGATGGAGGGCCAAAGCATCGCCGCACGGGAATATTACGCGGAGAACCTGTCACCCCATCTATCGCATGGCTGGGGCAAGTTGCGCGTGCTCTACTCCGGCGATCACAAATATATTCACGGCCCAGAACCAGAGCTCTACAACACCCGCATCGATCCCAAAGAGCTGAGCAACCTGATCAACAGCGAACCCTCACTGGCGGACGAGCTGCACGAGGCCCTCAGTGTTTTTATTTTTGACCACGCTGTGGGCCAGAGCAAAACGGCGGCGGTGGATGACGAAACCCTGCGCCGGTTGCAATCTCTAGGCTACCTCCAGGGGGGCTCAAGCGACGTTCAAACCATCAGCGAAGCACTTGAAGAAGGCGGTTTTTCACCCCATCAGGGCGCTCCGCTGCTCAACAGCATGAGCAGTGCCAAACACTTGCTGTTCAAGGGCCATTTTGAAGCGGCACTGCCCTACACCGAACAGCTGATCACGGTTGATCCTGAGAGCCCCATGTACATCGAGCTGCACGCATCGGCCTTGGCTGGCAGCGGCCAGCTCGACGAGGCTTGGCGGATGCTGCACAAACAACTCGACAAAGGCAGCGTGACTGAACACTTTGCCTTGTCTCTGAGCGGGCGAAAATTTGCCGCCGGCGACCGCGTTGATGCGATCCAATTTCTGCAGAAATATTCACAGTTCACCAACAGCGCACGAGCCTACTGGCAACTGTCGCTGTTTGAGCGGCTTGAGTATCAGGATGGGCGCTATGTTGAGAGCCTCAAATACGCTCTTGAGGCCGATGCAAACTTTGCACCGGCTCGCGTGAACCTGGCGGTGTGGCAAGCCGGAAATGGCCAAACTGAGGAGGCGCAGGACAACTTCAAGAAGGCTCTGAAAGACCAGCCCTACTACGCCAAAGGCCACTTCAACTACGCGGTGTATCTGCTCGGGATCGATCAAGCTGAAGATGCTTTGTTGCACTTCCAACGTGCGGCAACCTTGTTACCCGGCTATCTTGCCGCTTATCGCGCAGTTGTGATCACTGCTCTTTCTTTCGATCAAGACGCGCTGGCTCAACAATATCTGGCCAAGCTCAAGCAGATCGCTCCGGACAGCGAAGTCCTTTCCGAACTGCAGGACTTGCTCCATGAACAAGAGACGAACTGATTCGCCGCACTGATGTGAACCGCCCAATGACTCAATCTTCGATGCGGCGTCGATGGCTCTGCGTTGTCGCGACCATCACGCTGTGCGCGACCTCATATGCCAGTTCGGCTCGAACCATCGTGCTTGGATTCGATGGCATGGATCACGCCCTTACCCAAAAGTGGATGGAACAAGGTCTGTTGCCCAACTTCGCGGCGCTGGCCGCAAAAGGACACTTTCAGGCTCTGAAGACGACCAACCCGGCACAATCACCGGTAGCGTGGTCGTCGTTCGCCACCGGGCTCAATCCGGGCGAGCATGGCATCTTCGACTTCATTCGGCGCGATGCGGCCACCTACCACCCTGATTTTTCCATTGCTGAACTGGAACCGGGTGAACACTGGGATGTATTGGGCCTGCGCATTCCGACCAAAGATGCAAGCCTGAGTAATCGGCGGCGCGGAAAACCGTTCTGGATCACCGCCGAGCAACGCGGTAACCCGAGCACCATTCTGAGAGTGCCGGTCACCTTTCCACCGGACAACGTCCATCGCATGCTCTCAGGTATGGGCGTGCCGGATTTGATCGGCAGTCAGGGTACGTTCACCTTTCTCGCGTCGCGCTTCACCCAAGGTTCGTCAGAGGGCGGGCGCATCGTGCATGTGAAACCACAAGACGGACTCGTCGAAGCGACGCTGGAAGGTCCGATCAATCCGCTCTCGACCACAGAGCAAGCGCTGACACTACCCATCATCCTGCGAGATGCTGGCGGCGACCAGGTCGAGATCCAGATCGGCGATGATCATACGGTGCTCAGCGTGGATGAATGGTCGGACTGGCGTGAGGTTCGCTTCGGCGTGCCACCACTTTTCAACGTCGAAGGCATGGTGCGCTTGTATCTGGTCGAGGCATTCCCTCGTCCACAGCTGTACATCTCGCCGATCAACATCGCACCCACCGACCCCATTCTGGAGATCTCGCATCCCGCCGATTACGCCGGGGAATTGGCCCGGCGTATTGGCCTTTATCACACGCTGGGCATGCCCGAGGAAACTTGGTCACTGAATGAGCGCCGAATCAGCGACGACGCTTATCTGGAGATGGTAAAAACCGTGCTGGCCGAGCGTGAAGCCATGTTGTGGGACGCACTGGATGATCACGACAACGAGTTGATCGTCGAAGTGTTCGTTCAGACCGACCGCGTCAGCCACATGTTCTGGCGAGGGCTGGACCAAGAACACGCGTTGCATGCCGAAGCCAGCGACAGCGCGCGCGGCGCGGTTCAATGGATTTATCAGGAAGCTGATCGCATTCTCGGCGAAACGATGCAACGCCTGTCCTCCGATGACCAATTGGTCGTACTTAGCGATCATGGTTTTGCCAACTTCCGCTGGGCCGTCAATCTGAATCGTTGGCTGATTGATCACGGGTATCTGACGCTGAAACCCGGTTCGCGCGATGCGGGGCCGCTGTTCGACGGGGTCGACTGGTCACGCTCCCGTGCTTACGCCTTGGGTCTTAACGGCGTGTTCCTGAATCTGGCGGGGCGCGAGCAACAGGGAATCGTCCAGGAAAATGACGCTCAAGATCTGCTCACGACATTGCGCAATGATTTGCTGGCCGCCACCGATCCCAAAAACGCCCGCCCACTATTCAGCAGCATCCACACATCCGACGACATCTACCACGGCGCGCAACAGGGCATCGCACCGGACCTCATCATTGGCTATGCACCCGACTACCGGGCTTCATGGCAGACCGTTCTGGGCGCCGCGCCGAGCGATATGGTCACCGCGAATCAGGACAAATGGAGCGGCGACCACTGCATCGACCCGAATCACGTCCCGGGTATCTTGTTCACCTCGTTCCCAATCAACGCGTCCGTCAGCAACATCACAAAACTGCCGCAGTTGATTCTCGACACTTTACCACAGCAAGAACCTCCGAACACCGCACCGGATGACATGCCGAAAGGGTTGTTTGATCTCGCCAACCCGGCGCTCAATGGCATCAAACGCATATTCGATCCATGGCTGCCGCCTTTGCTGCAATTGTTGTTGTTTGGGGCCATTGGCGGTCTCGTTTCGATGTGGATTTACGCCAAGACATCAGCCCAGCAAAAACTCGCAACGATTAAAAAAGATTTGGCTGAAAGCAATCGCGCACTGTCGCGTTACGATGGCGAATTTGCCGGCTTGCTACCGCTGATCGGACGCAACTACCGTCTGGCCAGTCAAGCCTTGTTGCTCACATTGGGACCAGCGATCATTTCATCCCTGCCCTTGTTGTTTTTGATGGGCTGGGTCGCAACCCAGTATGCCGCGCTGACACCGCAGCCGGGCGACACCATCCGTATTCGGGTTGAGCCCGTGGCTGGCACTCAGGCCCCTCCATTGCTGTCCGCGTCACCCGCCAATCCGCTGGTGCGCACGGGAGACGGGGTATGGACCCTGGACTGGCCAGAACCTGAGCATGCGGTAGAGATCATCGAAGCAGATGGTACCCGCCTGCTTACTCTGCCCCTCAATGCGGACATCAACATCATCCACCAACGTCGCTGGTGGAATGTGTTGTTCGCCAACCCGCTGGGTTATTTGCCCGACCGCGGCATCGTTGATGCACTCCACATTGATCTGCCAGCACAGCGCCCGTTAGGCTTCGGCCCGGCGTGGCTCGACGCCTGGTACAGCGCGTTTTTTGGAATGCTGATTGCGGTATCGCTATTTCTCAAGCGGCGTTGGCGGCTGCACTGAATCGCTGCTGACCGCAGTCTGATCGGCGACAGTATCGTTTTGAGCCATTTCATCTTCGGCTTTGCTGAAGCGTTTGCGCATCCGGCGAAACGCCCAGCGGACGGGCCAACGCAGTATCGCCAAAATGGCGACCAGCAACGTGGTGATCGCTCCGAGTAACGACCCGAGAACACTGATGCCGGCGCCTGGCCCAATATAAGCTGACGCAGCAGGAGCGAAAACCAACGCGATCAACAGCAATGTTGTTTTGTGAAACATGCAACCTCCGAACTGGGCGCAGTCTAGCAAAGCCTGTTAACGCTGACTGTAAGCACCGAGGCGGGTGTAGATCGCGTCACAATGCTGCTCAATCAAAGCATACTCAGACGAGCTGAACTGGGCGCTGTAATACGCCGGCTGCGACAAACGCTGGGCGTAGGCAGCCCGATGATCGCCCAGCCCCTGCTCAGGCAATGCACACGCCTTCAAGATCCGGTCAATCTGCGCTTCCGGCTGCGCACACAACTGGCTGTAGGACACTAGGCACACCGCGTCGGCGATGAGCACATCATTTTCGAGCTGCGTCAGCAAATGCTCATACGCCGCTCGCCAATACAAAGCCCAACCCAGCACCTCCTGATCATTGTCCCACGCCTCACAAACAGCCTGGGTCAGGATTGGGTTGGAAAAATCGATGACTCGCCGCGCCGGTCCAAACTCATCATGACCGGACATTGACAACATATCCGGAATCCGGGAATCCCCCTTTGCCGCCTCGCAAAACAAGCGATGCTGTTTAATCAACGACGCAATATGTGCGGACGGCTCTCGCAACGGAATCACGAAGCGCGCTTGAGGGAACAGCGTCAGCAGATAACGCATACGTGCGAAGTTGTAGTTGCCTTTGGCCAGATAGCGCCGCGCACCACGAACCACCGTGAGCTTACGAATGTTATCTACGTAAAAGCGTTCGAACGCGGGGTTGCTGACCTGCTCATCAAGAATACGCAAACACGCGTCGTCTTTGAAAAAATACCGCCATAGCACCTCTTCGACGGCCTCAGGGCTCTGGCGTGTAACCGCGATGCGATCGGCATGTGCACGCTCTACCGCACGCTCCCTGCGTTGACCCTGCATTTGGACCAGCGTATTGCGCCAGTAAGGCGTCCAACAATTGGGATAGTCGGCATAGCGGTGGCTGGTCACTTGCTCATGACTGTTGAGCAACTCCGTCAATATCGTCGTACCCGCTCGGGGCAGACTACACACGTAGATCGGCCGTTCCACGCGAGCGTCTTCCAGTGCGTCAGCAACCAGGCGAGTTTCCCAATTCCCCAAGCGTGCCCACACCGCACGAGTGCGGTGAAAAAACCGACTCCATGCGTAATGTCCCCGCGGAATCGTGACCGCAAACGGCATTGCTTGGGAGAATCGCAGGTCCAAATCACTACCCTATAATGGCGAGCGGTTGCTGCATGCGGTCATCGCGGGCAGCCACGGCTTTCATCAAATCATAAATGGCCATCATAGGCCCAACCCGATCAAGTTCGGGGGATGCTCAGGGGAACACAATGAGTCAGGCAGCCAAGCGCGTGCGTCGCAAGGTTTATGTACCCGCGGTCGGACCACGCTTGCGCAAGTTGCTGTTTGTTGTGTTCGGACTGTTTGCTCTGCTCAGCGCCAATTCGCTCTACCTGATCAGCATATCCGCGCTGGAACGTCTCAGCGGCGAGGTTTATCAGGACTGGTTTTACCTGTTCATGTTCATGCTGCACTTGGGCCTGGGGGCATTGATCATCCTACCGGTGATCATTTACGGCGTGATCCATATCAAAAATGCCCATGACCGGCCCAATCGCCGCGCGGTCAAGGTGGGCTATGCCTTGTTTGTCACCTCACTCGTGCTGCTTGCCACAGGTATCGTGTTAACACGCTTGGAAGGCGTGATTGTGGTCAAGGACCCCGCCGTGCGCGGCATCGCCTATGTGCTGCACATCGCGACACCACTAATCGCCGCATGGCTGTTCATTCTTCATCGGCTTGCCGGCAAACGCATTCAGTGGCGGGTAGGCCTGGGCTGGCTTGGTGCCGCCGGCCTTTTCGCCGGGGTGATGCTGGTGATCCAGACCCAAGATCCACGCCAGTGGAATGTCGAAGGCAACCCACACGGCGAACAATATTTCTTTCCCTCGCTGGCGCGCACGCTGAACGGCGATTTCATCAAAGCCTCCAGCATGATGAACGATCAGTACTGCCAGGAATGTCATGCCGATATCCATGCCAGCTGGAGTTCCAGCGTTCATCGCTTCAGCTCGTTCAACAATCCGCCGTATCTGTTCAGCGTTCGAAATACCCGCGAGTTCTCGATGGAACGCGACGGCAACGTCAACCGCGCCCGATTCTGTGCTGGCTGTCATGACCCGGTTCCATTTTTCAGCGGGCAGTTCAACGACCCCGACTACGACGATGTGAACGACCCCACAGCGCAAGCCGGCATCACCTGCTCCGTTTGCCACAGCATCAGCCATATCAACTCGCAACGCGGCAATGCCGACTACACCATTGACGCCCCTGTGCACTACCCTTTCATCGACAGCGACGTGGAGGCGCTGCAGTGGGTCAATCGCCAGCTCATCAAAGCCAAGCCAGCCTTCCACAAAAAGACCTTTCTTAAGCCCTTGCACGAGACCACTGAGTTTTGCGGCACCTGCCACAAGGTTCACTTGCCTGCTGAACTGAACGATTACAAGTGGCTCCGTGGGCAGAATCACTACGACGCATTTTTGCTGAGCGGCGTCTCCGGCTTTGGCATCACCAGCTTCTACTACCCGCCCGTCGCACAGGAAAACTGCAACGGTTGCCATATGCCCTTACAGAGCTCCGACGACTTCGGCGCGCAGGTGCTCGATGATTCCGGCGAGCTCAAAGTACATTCGCACATGTTCCCAAGTGCCAACACGGCGATCCCCGAACTGGTCGGCATGGAGAATGCCGATGAAGTTATCGCCGCGCACGAGGCCTTCAATGAAGGCGTGATGCGCCTGGACATTTTCGGCATCAAACCCGGCGGGCGCATCGATGGCGATTTGATCGCGCCTTTGCGGCCTCAGCTCCCCACCCTGCGTCGCGGCGAAACCTACCTTCTGGAGACGGTGATCCGCACGGTCAAAATGGGCCATTTGTTTACACAGGGCACGGTCGACTCCAACGAAGTCTGGCTGGACGTGACGGTGAGCAGTGGCGGGCGCGTCATCGGCACCAGTGGGTCACGCGATGAGCAAGGTGAGGTTGATCCCTGGGCCCACTTCGTCAACGCCTTCGTGCTTGATCGCAACGGCTATCGCATCGATCGGCGCAACGCCGAAGACATCTTCGTTCCGCTCTACAACAATCAGATTCCCCCTGGGGCAGGTGACACCATTCACTACCGCTTGACGGTGCCAGAAGACGCGCAAGGACCAATCCGCGTCGACATCAAATTGCAATACCGCAAATTCGACACCAATTACATGAAGCAGATCTACGGCGAGGATTACGTCAACGACCTGCACATTATGACGATGGCGCAAGACAGCATCACATTCCCGCTCGAAGGCTCGAACGTCGACGTCGCCAACCCGGAATCCAGCATTCCCGAATGGCAGCGCTGGAACGATTACGGTATTGGATTGCTGCGCAAGAGAGGCGCGGGTCAACTGCGCCAGGCCGAGGAAGCGTTCAAAGCAGTGGAAGCGCTGGGACGCCCTGATGGGCCACTCAACCTTGCCCGGGTTTATCTGCGCGAAGGCCGCATTGGCACCGAAGCGCCGCGCGCACTCAAAGCCGCCGCGCGTTTTGATCCACCCGCCCCACCCTGGTCAGTGCTGTGGTTCAGTGGCTTGGTGAATAAGCAGAATGCACGACTGGATGAAGCCATTCACGATTTCCAGCAGATCATCGATGGTGGCTTCGAGCAGGCGGTGGGGCGCAAATTCGACTTCTCGCGCGATTACCGCTTGCTCAACGAGCTGGCGCAAACGCTGTATGAGCGCTCACGCCAAGAACGCGGTGAATCGCATCAGGGCGCTCGCGAGGCCTGGCTGAATCAATCTCACGATTACGCTCAACGCGCCTTGGCGATCGATCCGGAGAACCTCGCCGCACACTGGACTTTAAGTTTGGTCTATCGCGATCTGGGCGATGCGGAGAAAGCCGCACATCACGCCAAGCTGCATGCCCTATACAAGCCGGATGACAATGCGCGCGAATACGCCATCACACAGGCTCGTCAGCGGTATCCCGCAGCTAACAAAGCGGCTGAAGCCGTGGTGATCTACGACCTCACCCCGCCACGCTCGACGCTCCCATCCGAAGACTTGGTGCACAACACCTATGAGCCGTAACGTAAGCGAACCGCAACCCGATGCCACCAACGACGCCGACCTGGTCCCCGAGGACGACGCGATCATCGGGCGTGCCTTTTATGGCTCGCTGGCGGCCATGGCAGTGATTGCGGCCTTGGTGGCAGTGGTTTTTCTATCGACACACGAAACAACCCCGCCCAATGTGGTCATCGACAAAACCTTGGGCAATGTCCATGAGCGCAATGAAACCGAGGTTCAGTTTCCGGCGGTGCGTTACACCGACATCACCGAAGCCGCCGGTCTGAATTTCGTCCACGTGAATGGCGCGACCGGCGACAAACTGCTGCCAGAAACCATGGGCAGCGGTGCCGCGTTTTTTGATTACGACAACGATGGTGACCAGGATCTGCTGCTGATCAACGCGCAGCCATGGTCACCAAGCGAACAAGCCGCAAAACCGACTTTGGCCTTCTATCTGAACGATGGGAGCGGCCAATTCACCGATCACACCCAGGCTGCCGGTTTGGCTATCAGCGCGTACGGCACTGGCGTTGCAGTGGCTGACTTCGATAACGATGGTGACACCGATCTGTTCATCGCCGCGCTCGGGCACAATCTACTGCTGCGCAACGATGGCGGCGTGTACCGCGACATCACCAAGGACGCCGGCGTCGCGGGCGGCGACAGCATGTGGAGCACCAGCGCGGGTTTCTTCGACTATGACAACGACGGCGATCTCGATCTGTTCGTTTGCAATTACGTGGTCTGGTCGGCACAGATCGATCAAGCGCTGAATTTCACTATGAATGGACGTGACCGCGCCTACGGCCCACCGACCAACTACGCTGGCACCCATTCCTACCTATATCGGAATAACGGCGACGGTCGCTTCAGCGATGTCTCCGAACAGGCCGGAATTCAGGTCAACAACCCGGCGACCGGGGCGGCGATGGGTAAAGCCTTGGCGGTGTCGTTTGTCGATCTTGATCAGGATGGTCACATCGACATCGCCGTCGCTAATGACACCGTACAAAACTTCCTGTTTCACAACGCTGGAGATGGCCGCTTTGACGATGTCGGCATGTCCAGCGGTTTCGGTTTTGATTCACATGGTCGAGCGACCGGCGCCATGGGCCTGGATGCCGCTCATTTTCGTGACGATGATCACATCGGCATCGCGATCGGAAATTTTGCCAATGAAATGTCCTCACTGTACGTGACGCGTGCCAACGAACTGCAATTCAGCGACGAGGCGATCAGCGAAGGCGTGGGAGCACCCAGCCGCCAACATCTATCATTTGGTCTGGTATTCCTCGATTACGACCTCGATGGCCGTCTTGATTTGCTGCAGGCCAACGGTCACCTCGAAGACACCATCAATCAAGTTCAGTCCAGCCAGCATTATCAGCAATCGGCGCAAATGTTCTGGAATGCCGGTGCTGACGCGCGACTGGCCTATCACGAAGTGCCCGCTGAGAATCTCGGCGATCTGAGCAAAAAAGTGGCCGGGCGCGCCCTGAGCTACGCGGATATTGATGGTGACGGCGACCTCGACGTATTGATCACCACGCCCGGCGACAAACCGTTGTTGCTGCGTAACGATGCGCAGAACGGACACAACTGGTTACGCCTGCGCCTGACCGGCACCTCAAGCAACCGCGACGCCATTGGCGCCTGGATCATCGCTCGCACGGCCGATGGCGAACAACGTCGCCAAGTCATGCCCACTCGAAGCTATCTCTCTCAGGTCGAACGTACGGTCACGCTCGGTCTGGGCAAAGCTGATCAGCTAGAGAAGCTCACTGTGATCTGGCCCGATGGTTCTCGGCAGGATGTCAATGTTCCAACGCTCAACCGAGAAATCGAGATCACTCAGCCCTAGTCGGGGGCGGACTGGCGTTTGCACTCCATTGAGCTGTCTGCTCGGCTTGAGGGACAACACGGGTCAACCATTCCTGTTGATATGCGCGGTGCAAAGGCGTGTCAGGGAAGTGTTCGTCGGGACCATATGGGTAACCACTCATGGCGGCAAAAGGAAGTGGATCGACATGCGCCGCAGCATAAGTGTTGCGATCCGCATCCTTATCCCAGCCGAAACTCTCCAAAAACAAGGTGCGCTGCATGCCTGGACTCGGCTCGGGTAGCTGTGAGGCATCGAAACGGAGTTGGATTTCATCGCCCGGCCCCATAATGACAGAGCGGTCATCGCGGGCATTCAACAGTTCCAGCACATCACCGTAGCGGGTATAGCGCCCAGCGAAGGGTAGCCACGGTGAACGCTGGCTGACCTCGGAATAATCGTAGCTGTGAGGCGCATTGGGCGCGGCGCGACGCAAAGCAGAGAATCCACGGTAGCTGAGCTCCGCCGCGCTCGGTGTCAACTTGGCGATATGCTCAAGCTGAGCATCACGTGGTGCGGCGGTCCAGGCCAGACGATCCCATCCCAGCCACAGATTCGACACGATCCGCAGACGCTGAGCCCCGGAGGGCAAAGCCGGAGTATCGACCACCATGGTTTTGGTCTTGCCTGCGGGGAATCCCATATTGGCCATCAAGGTTTGCCAACGCCCATCAACCTCAACCTCCAAACGCGGTGGCGAATAAGGCAAATCACTGCGCTGGGCAACCGCCAGATTGAGGCTGGCGTCTGCCGGAAAGATCCAGCCATCCATAATCAGACGGACCGGCTGCGCAGGCGCCTGACCCAGGTCCAGCGTTATGCTCCAGGGCTGAGCAGCAACACCTTGATAGGGGCTGGTTTGCCACGCGTCCGCGTAAACCTCGTCGCGACGCGCGACACGTTCGCTCAGGTCACGCCCATGTTGATCCCGAACCTCAGCAAAGGCGACCACCGATGTCGACGCAAAAACCTTTTCCGCAACGGGTTCACCACCCGGCACGATGCGCAGGTTGCTGGCAACTTCAACATCTGCGGGATGATCAACCACCCACAAACGCACTTGATCAAAGAAAGCGGCTTCCCACAGCTCTTCGGTCACTCGCAGATCGTATCCACCGTCGCGCATGATGGCGCCATCAAGGCGAATGATCTCACCGGGATCGGATGAGGCCCAAGCGCCAGGCGCGACGGGCAATCCTATGGGCGCTCCCCACAGCAAATCAGTAACGAAGCGAAAACCTTCACCGTCCCAGACATACACGAACGGGCAGCTGCCTTTAAGCACCTGGGATTCCACCAAGCTTTGGTTAGTCCCTACGTCCAAGCGGTTTTGAGGCACACCATTGGTCCACACCACCCGCAGTACTTCGGCCTTTTCGTGCTGCCCCAACCCCAGATGCATCACCGGCGCATCGACTTCGCGGTACTGATAGGCATCACCTTGTTGCAGTTCCAGAGTGGCACCCAGACCGAAAACATTGTTCTTGCTATTGCCCGTATTCAGCCCGCGCAATTGCACGCGCAGCCAGTGATTGCGGTTACCACCTTGGTTCTCGAGTTGGTACAGCGTCACCTCGTGCGCGACCAGGACGTCGAGATCCCCGTCCTCATCCATATCAGCGTAGGCCACCGCTGATGCCCCTTGTGGCGCATTCTGGATGTCCACGGCCACGAACGCGTGATCGGGCTGCTGCGACCAGATTTGCAACAGTGATTCACCGTGCACAAGCAAATCCAAACGGCCGTCGTTGTTGATGTCGAGCAACGATAATCCTGCGATGTCACCATCCACAGGTGGTAGCGGGCGCGCCCATTCAACAAAGCCGTTTCGCGTGTTCTTTAAAACATAAACACCGGCACCACCGACCACAATCTCGGGCCATCCATCCCCATCCAAATCCCCCACCGCCAGTGTCGCAACCGCAAATGGCTGTGGGCGCAGCGAACGTGTGAGAAATTCACCCTGCCGTTGGTTGTCCAACCACAGCAATGTTCCGGCGCTCGCCACCACCAGATCCAAATCACCATCGCGATCCAAGTCACCGACCGCGATAGCATTCACGTCTTTCATGGGCTCGGCAAAGGCTTGCCCGCCAACAGACTGCAGAGGTCCTTGCAGATTGTTCCGAAGCAAATCAAGACCCGCAGGCGCCGCTACAGCCAAATCCAGGTCCCCTTCGATGTCGTAATCCAAGGGCACCATCTGGGTGCTCCCCGCGAGCGCGAACTCGACTTCATCCTCTGCGGTTGATTTCACCAAGCGACCGCTCGCCAGATGGAAACTCCGCCCGTGCTCAACATCGGCAATCAAAATATCCAATGTGCCGTCATTGTTGAGATCAACCACACTCAAGCTCAAAGGCTTTCGCTGAAGTGCGACCGCATCCACGGGATCACCCGTCGCTGTCAAAACACGCAGTGCTCGATCTTCGACAATCACGAATTCCGCGCGTCCGTCACCGTCCAGATCAGCCAGCGCCAGTTGACGCACCGCCGTGTCCGATGTGACCAACGCGTTGCCGTACATCCCCACCGCAATCGGGTCGCCGAATTGCTGTGTTGGTGGCTCCCCGGCAAAACGAAGCAGGGGCATACCTTGAATGCCGGGAGAAAGTTCACGCCGGCCTTGTTTGAACATGGCCGTTGTTTTGAGCAGATTGCCAAGCTGACGCGCTCGGCGCTCAGCGGCTTGCATATCGGCGTCATTCAGCGCGCCGAGCAAATGCCGCGACACGTCCAACGCCGTCTCGGGGGCCTGCCACATCAGCTCACGGATTCTCAATGCGGCCCGGCTCGCACGCTCTCGATCTTTGTCACGCGTTGCGGCAAGCAGCTGATCCACCTGGATCACCAGATTCTCCGGCCGCAGTTCAGCCAATCGCTGCAAAAGCGTGTTGGCAAACTGCTCGCCCTGCTCGGTTCTCACAACGCTGGCGACTTCGTAGGCGGCAAACTGCGCCTGTACATCGTCGGGCCGCGCAAGCGCAACTTTTCGATACACCGCGACAGCTCCATCGAAATCGTTTTGCCACCGTAAGATTTCGGCCTGAACCGCCAAAACGCGAGCATCTTCGGGGGTCAACGCCAGCGCCTGATCGACAGCCGCTTGCGCGCCCTCAAAATCTTGCTGACGCAAACGTGCAATCGCCAGATTCGCGAATGGCAGTGGGTCACCAATGACACGCTGGGCCAATGTCGCAAAGGTTGACTCAGCCGCATCGTTGTCCTCGTTCTCCAGCTCGGCGATGCCACGACTGCGTAAATCCAAAGCAGCGGCGTCAATGTGTCGTGAGTTCGACGCTTGCGAAGCAGGGTCTGTTGACGGCCCACATGCAGACAGAATGAGAGGCGCAACGAGAACAAGCCAAGCGAGACCCAGTGAGCGTTGAATCATTGGAAACCGAGCCTAAACAGAATCAGACTTGCAGTTTACATCCCATACTGTTTTCCAATGACCGGGCTTGGCAGCGGCCCGCGCACCATAGCAGCTCATTCAAGCAGCAAGCCCGCGCAGGAGTGCACCGAGCGTCGCACTCTTGAGCGCTTGCGCATCGCCCCAGGGATACTCGGGAATCGTGATCAGGTTGTGCGCAATCCCTTGAGTCCCGCATAGCAGCACATTGAGGATGTCATCGGCGGGCGCCATCTTGATCGCACCCTGAGCTTGGGCCTCAACAATAGCCGCCCTCACAACCTGCAAACGACTCAGAGCCGGGGACTCTTCGACAAAGTACCGATCCTGAGCGTTCTGCAAGCGGTCTTCGATGAGAAAAATCGCGCGGTAGTCATCAGGCCGACCCAACCAGAAGTCGACCACGCCTTCGCACAAAGCCTGTAGGCGCGTATCGGCACAGCTGCTCTTAGCGATGGCCTCCAGCGTGCTGCCGAGCGCATCAAAGACCTCTTCCCAAATCACCCGCAACATAACGTGCTTGCTCGGAAACACGGTGTACAAAGCGGCTGGCGAACAGCCTGCCTGGGTGGCGATCTTGCGCATCGACACGCCGTCATAGCCCTCTGCAGCAAACAGCGCACGCGCTGCATCCAGAATCTGCTGGCGACTGTTTTCGATTTGAGCACGGCTGCGTCGCGGGCGTCCGCGTGGGTTCTGGTTTTGCGAATCGGTCATGCTGTACTATTTTTATGAACGCGTTTATTTATATTAAACGCGCTTTCCGGAGGATATTGAAGTGACCACCCCAACAACAGATTTCGACGTGCTGGTCGTTGGCGCCGGTCTGGCCGGTCTCAAAGCCGCACGAGAACTGAGCGCCGCCGGTCAACGCGTGCACGTGCTAGAAGCCCGTGACCGTGTCGGTGGCCGCTCCAAGCCTGGCGAGATCTGCGGTCACACGATTGACCTGGGCGGCCAATGGGTGGGACCGGATCAAAAGCACCTACTCGCCGAAGCGGCGGAATTGGGCGTGGCGACCTGTGCGCAATATGCCGAAGGCGACAGCGTGCTGCACTTTGACGGCAAGCGGCGTCGCTACGCCTCCGAAATTCCACCGTTGTCACCCTGGGCCTTACTCGAAATCGCTTTGCTGGAACGCCGCTGGATTCGCGAAGCCGCATCTTTGCCCGAAGGGGCCGCATGGTCAGCCGCCAACGCTGCCGGGTGGGACAGCGAATCCGTTGCCAGCTGGATGCGTAAGCACGTGCGCAGCCGCGACGTGCGCGAGTTTCTGCGCGTGGTCACGCGCGCCTTGCTGTGTGCCGAGCCCGAACAAGTGTCTTATCTGTGCTTGCTCGAATACATGCGCCAAGGCAAAGACTTACGGACCTTGCTGGGTGTGACAAATGGCGCGCAACAGGACAAATTCGTTGGCGGCGCCTGGCAAATCCCCCAGCGCATGGCCGATGAATTGGGCGAGCGCATCACCCTGAACAGTCCGGTTTTGGGTATCGATCAGCACGCCGATGCAGTCAGTGTGCATAGCGCTCAAGCGCGCTACCGCGCCGCGCGTGTGGTGATCGCGACGCCGCCGCCACTGGCCGCCAAGATCGACTACAACCAGCCTCTGCCATCACGCCGCTGGGGCTTGCTGCAGCGCATGCCGATGGGCGCGGTGATCAAAATCCATGTGGCCTACGCGACACCATTCTGGCGGCGTCAGGGCCTCAATGGCGCCGTCGCCAGCAACGACAAGCTATTCAACGTGGTGTTCGATCAAACACCCCCAGATGAATCCATCGGCATTTTGGTCGGTTTCATGGATGGCGCGCATGCGGTGGACATGAGTGAGCGTGGCGAGCACGCTCGACGCGAACAGGCCATCGCCGATCTGGTCAGCTATTTCGGTGATGAGGCGGCACATCCCATCGGCTACATCGATCAGGACTGGACTCAGGAACCGTGGAGCCTGGGGGGCTATGTGGCGCACATGCCCCCGGGCGTAATGACCCAATACGGCCCCAGTCTGCGCGAGCCCTGCGGACGTATCCATTGGGCGGGGACCGAAACCGCCACCCAATGGTGTGGGTATCTGGACGGCGCACTGCAGTCAGGAGTGCGCGTGGCCGAGGAACTGCTCCAGGGCTAACGCTTCCACGTCGCGTTACGCCGCCATCGCCTGCTGCTCGCCATCGGACGGTGCGCGGGCGGCCTGAAACTCCAGGCAACCATCATCAATCGGATCGTCGAGCAGCACTTTCTTGTCCTTGCCGTAGTGCATCAGCACCCGCCAAGGGCCAGAGCGACCCTGGCGCGGCAGGCTGTCCTTGCCACGCTGCACATAGCCCGATTGCAGGGAATCCAGAATGCCTTCGTCCAATGCATTGGCGCCGGAATTGTCACGCGGCGTGACCACCGCATTGCCACGCTCATCCATGTGTCGTAACAGACGACACAGATAGCGACCGGCGATATCCGACTTGAGCGTCCACGGCGCGTTGGTGTAGCCGAACACCCACAGGAAATTGGGCACGTTCTGAATCAGAGCCCCCTTGTAGGTCATCTGTTCGTTCAGCGGCACGCTCACGTCATCCACCTTCAGATCCATACCGCCCATCATCTGCAGATTCAGGCCGGTGGCGGTGATGATGATGTCGGCTTCCAGCTGCTTACCGGATTTCAGCAGAATGCCGCTTTCGGTGAACCGTTCGATGGTGTCCGTCTCCACCGAGGCCCGCCCCTCGCGCAGCGCAACAAACAAATCCCCATCGGGAACCGCACACAAGCGCTCATCCCAGGGCATGTAGCGCGGGGTGAAATGACGCATGTCAAAGTCCGGCCCGACCTGTTTGCGAACCTGGCCGATGAGGAACTTGCGCATACGTTCCGGCCAACGACGGCAGGCCAAATACAAACCACGCTGAACCGCGATGTTGCGCCCACGCACGATGCGATAAGCCAGTCCTCGCGGCAGCCAGCGGCGCAAGCTCATCGCCATCTTGTCGGTGTCCGGCAGAGAGAACACATAGCTGGGCGAACGCTGCAGCATGGTTACATGCGCGGCGTCCTTGGCCATCGCCGGCACCACTGTGACCGCCGTAGCACCACTGCCGATCACCACCACACGCTTACCGGCGTAGTCGAGATGCTCCGGCCAGTGCTGCGGATGCACGATCTGGCCCTGGAAATCCTCTTCGCCTGCAAAATGCGGCCGGTAACCTTGGGTGTAGTTGTAGTAGCCGCTGCAATTGATCAGAAACTGACAGGTGAGCGTGCGCGATTCACCGCTCTGACTGTCCTGCGCGGTCAAAATCCAGCGCTGCTGATCGGACGACCAGTTCGATTCGGTGATGGTCAGACCATATTGAATGGTTTTGTCGAGACCATGTTCTTTCGCGGTTTCATTGATGTAAGCGCGAATGGAGGGACCATCGGCCAGCACCTTGTCGGAATCCCACGGCTTGAAACGGTAGCCAAAGCTGGCCATGTCCGAATCGGAGCGAATGCCCGGATAGCGGAACAGATCCCAGGTCCCGCCGAGACGTTCACGACGCTCAATGATGGCCATGGAGCGCTGCGGATGCTCACGCCGTAGATGCACTGCCGTGCCAATACCGGACAGGCCAGCACCAATAATCAGGATGTCGAAATGTTGTGGGCTCATGGCATCTCCTCGCGCCGTCGCTCTTGTATTCCTAGCATCCTAGTGACAACCTCGGCAAAAGAATTGGCTTTTGACGACATATTTTTGTCTTTAGGCGACAGGGCGCATGAGCACACTGATCCGTGCCGCCAATCTGGCCGGCATTGAGGAACTGATGGCAGAACTCGGCCATGACGCCGCCCCACTGCTTGCGCGCTATCACATTCATCCTCAGCTGATCCGTGATCCCGAAGCATACGTACCCTACCGCAGTCTCGCTGCGGTCATCGAACAGGCCGCACTGGACACTCGCTGCCCGGATTTCGGCTTGCGCATCTCACATTGGCAAGGCCTGGATATGCTCGGCCCCATTGCTGTTATCGCCCGCGCTGCGGATAACGTCCTGCACGCCTTCGAGGGAATTGCTCATTACCTGCATATCCACGGTCCCGCGCTGAAGCTCTCACTGCAAGGTCGGACGCTGGCGGGCGACTATGGCTTCCGTTTCCGCATCGAAGAACGAGGTTTGTCTCAGCTCACCCAGAGTTACGAACTGAGTATGGCAAACGCATCCAGCATCCTACGTCTCCTCACCGCGAACAAAGCCAAACCTGCGCGGATCTACTTCACCCACGCCCCACTCTCAAACGAAGCCGTATATCAACGCGCCTTCGCCTGCCCGGTCGAATTTAATACCGACTCCAGCGGTTTCGATCTGAGCGAGGCTGACGCACTGCGGCCACTCAGCAGTGCTGATGCGCAAACCCTGCACGTGGCCCAGAGTTTTCTCGAATCACACGGCCCAAGCGATGCTCAGCTCAGCGAGCAAGTCAACGAACTGATTCACCGCTTGCTGCCGACCGGACAATGCCGCATACAGACTGTGGCCGAGCAATTGGCCATGCACCCCCGGACACTGCAGCGTCATCTGCGTCAGGATGGGACGTGCTTCGAGACTCTGCTGGATGGCATACGACGCGACAAAGCGCGTACGTATCTGGCCATTAGCGGCATGCGTTTCAGCCAGATATCAGGTTTGCTGGGTTACGCTGATCAAAGCACATTCAATCGTGCATGCCGGCGCTGGTATCGCCTAACACCCAAATCTCTGCGCCATCATCTGCTGAGGAAAACCACACTCATGAGTTCTGGAACAACACCCGGGCGGTGAATTCGCCGTCGGCAACGTCATAGGTAAATCGCCAATTGCGATAGCCACACAGCAGCTCGACGATGCCGATGCCCAAACGATCCGGGGCGAATTCCACGGCATCACAGGCCTCACCTTGCAGAGGGTTGGTGACCGCGAGACCTTGATCATCACAGCGGATATGCACATGCCCACTGCCGTGACGCCAGGCATTGCCGAGCAGATTCGACACGATCACCCCGAACAGGGCCGGCTCCATATCCACCGGCTGTCGCCTGCTCACCTCACAGCTGACCGCCTCACTTTCGAGTCCCGCATCGACAAGCCCCGCAACTGCGTCACGAATCACCTCCGCCGCATCACAGTGGCTCTCACCCCGCTCGGATAACGCTTCGCTGCGTGAAAACTCCAGCAGCGCTGAAACAACCTCCGAAAGCCGTCGACTGGCCCGTTGCGCCCGCCCCAGCGGGACACGTATCGCATCATCGGTGGCCCGCGAATCGGTCAGTGCGATGGCAGCATCCAGGGAGGCCAAAGGATTGCGCAATTCATGGCTGACGATCCGGGTGAAATGACCTTCGCGTTTGACCAACGCCAGATTTCGCTGCAGCAAGTCATTGATAGCGGTGACCATCGGCGCCAAATCCGCATCGCGTTCCTGGGGGACGTCCAGCGATTCCGTGCCCGCCTTCATACGGCGCACAGTGTTGGAGAGTTGCTCCAGCGGGCGCATAACCCAACGCGTACCAGCCATCCCGAAAGCCAGCCCCAGGCTCGAAAGCAAGACCACCGCTGTAAGCAAAAACAAAACGAGCTGCCGCTCGTAGTGCTCGATAACCGCGAGGTCGTAGATCAGAAACAGCCGGTCGCCTGGCACCTCATCAATCCAAACGTGAAAAACCTCGCCGTCCATAACGATGTCGTTGAAGGAACCGGCCGGCAGCTCGCGAAAAATGCGCGGCAACTCCAACTGGCTCTCCAGTCCACCTCGAAACCAGGTTTCATTCGGATAACTGGGCATCTCGCCCGCGAGCAAAGCTTGTTTGATCCGCGTTGCAGTCGCACTCAGGTTTTGTTCCAGCACGATGATTTCCATCTCGTCCGCGGCCAGGTAGGTCGAGATGGCAAATGCCGTTGCGGTCACACCGCTCCAGACAAACAGAGCCAGCGCCACACGACGGCGCACCGAGCTATTCAACAAGGCGATACCCCTTCCCACGAACGGTTTCGATCAGAGGGCGATCAAACGGCTGATCGACAATACTGCGCAGCGTATGGATATAAACCTTCAGGACATCGCTGTCAGGCGGGTCATCCACCCACAAGGCGCGTGATAATTCTTCGCGTGACACCGGCAGCGGGGCTTTGCGCATCAAGCACTGCAACAGCGTTTCGCCGGTTCTGTTCATGCGCAGGCTGACACCATCGCGTATCGCTTCACCAGTGCGCACATTGAACGTCAGCCCCCCGAAACGCAGAACATCGCCACGATTCAGGTTGCTGCGCCGATGCAGCGCGCGAATACGGTATTCCAGTTCTTCCAGCGCGAACGGCTTGACCAGATAGTCGTCGGCGCCCGTCTCCAAGCCTGTGAGCTTGTCATTCAGCGTGTCTCGCGCGGTCAGCATGATGATCCCGGTTTCCGCGTGATTGCTCGCGCGGATGCGTTCACACACGGCCAACCCGTCCAATCTTGGCAAGCCAATGTCCAGAACGACCACATCGTAGGCGTTCTCCATAGCCAAGCTAAGAGCCGATTTGCCATCGCTGGCGTAGTCCACGCAATGCCCGCGATCGGCCAAATAGTCCGAGATCGAAGCGAGCAGATCAGGCTCGTCCTCAACCACAAGAACAAACGCACCGCCGCTTTCAGATCGGGATTTCATCGTCTAACCAGCCATTAACCATCGGACGCAGAGACTTGCTCGTGTTCACTTCGGGTACACGACCATGCTGCATTTTAGGCTTGCCTTAAACCGCTTTGCGCATATCGGCGGTTTTATCGCTTACACCTTGGTCATTCTGGCCGCGTTACGCTGCGCTTTGGTGATTTATTTCAGCGAGCGTCTGGCGCTGAACCTGTTCGGCGGCATTCTGTTGCAGGGGGCGCGCTTCGATCTGATCACGCTGTCTTATCTTTGCACACCGGTTTTGCTGCTGAGCGCCACCGTGCCTAACCGGCATTGGCCGCGTGTTCGCGATGCCCTTTCGCTCTACTACCGCGGCGTGTTTGTTGTGCTGGTGGGCATGGAAGCGGTGGGATTTGGCTTCCTGCTCGAATACGACCATCGCCCTGACGCCCTGCTGTGGGAATACCTCAGCTACCCGCACGAAGTGCTGCCCATGTTGTGGGGGGGCTTCAAACTTCAGATGCTGTTGGTTGTTGCGCTGATCGCCCTGGCCTACTGGCTGGCTCGCCAGGAATTTCGTCGTGAGGTGGCGCCATCCGCACAAGCCAGCACAGCCTGGCGCCTGATCGCCGCCGTGCCCTGCTTACTCGTGTTGGTTATCGCCGCACGTTCCTCGTTTGGCCATCGCCCGGCCAACATCAGCAGCGCCATCTTCAGCAGCAATCGGCTGGCCAATGAGATCGCGCTGAACAGCACCTACACGGCGGCCTATGCCCTTTACGCCCGCAAGAATGACGCGTCGCTTGCTCTGGTGCCGACGATGCCGCTGGAAGATGCCATCCAAACCATCTCTCCAACCCTCATCAACACCGCCTGGACCGGGGGTGGCAGCGAGACACCGACGCTACGGCGATTCACGCCCAAAAAGCCGCGCGAGCGCCCGCTCAATGTCGTGATCGTGTTGGAAGAAAGCCTCGGCGCTCGGTTTGTTGGTGCGCTGGGTGGCGCGCCGCTCACACCCAAGCTCGACGCTCTGTCCGATCATGGCTTGTGGCTGACCAATCTTTACGCCACCGGCACACGCACCGTGCGCGGCATCGAAGCGGTGCTGTGTGGCTATCCCCCTTCGCCGGCTCGCAGCGTGGTCAAACGCAGTTTGGCGCGACGCAACTTCTTCACGCTGGCGCAGGCGCTCAAACCCCACGGCTATAACAACATCTTTGTTTACGGTGGCGAAGCCAACTTCGACGACATGGGCAGCTTCATGCTGGGCAACGGCTTCAATCGCATCGTCGCCGGCGAAAGCAGCTTTCCTGACGCCGAGTTCCGCGGTTCCTGGGGTGTGTCTGACGAAGACTGGGCACACCAGGCGCACAAGGAATTTGAAGCCGCCAATGCTCAAGGCCCGTTTTTCGGCTTCATGCTGAGCACCTCCAACCACACACCCTGGGAGTTTCCTGCAGGACGCATCGACGCGCACGATGAGCCACTGGCCAGTCGCGACAACGCGATTCGATATGCCGATTACGCCTTGGGCTTGTTTTTTGACCTAGCGCTGCAGGGCAGCTACGCCGATAACACCGTGTTCGTGGTCGTCGCCGATCACGACGCCCGCGTTGGCGGTGATGAATTTGTCCCGGTTGAGCGTTTCCATATTCCCGGCCTGATCATTGCGCCGGGCCTTGAGCCGCGCCACTACGAGGATGTGGCTAGCCAGATCGACTTGATCACCACGATCATGCCGATGCTGGGGGTCACGTTGGAATCACCCGCCATCGGGCGCGATTTGCTCGATCCGAATCTGCCTCTGCCGGGTCGTGCGCTGATGCAGTACGGCAACAACGCCGGTTTGCTGGTTGGCCAGGATCTGGTCGTCAACACGCCGACTGGCGAACCGGTTTTTCAACGATACCGCGATGGACAGCTGGAATCCGCAAAAGCCAATCCCGAGCTGTATGAACTGGCGCGGGCCTATCTCAACCTGGCCGATCAGCTGTATGAGCGAGAGGCCTATCGCGCGACAGGAACACGGCGATGACTCGCGCACAGCGGATTGGAATCTATGCCGCCGTGTTTTTCGGCGCACCCTTGTACCCGACAGCGACGCAAGCCAGCGCGGAAGGTTGCCCCAAAGACAACATCACCATCGCAAACATCCGTTTTGTCGGTAACGAAAACACCAAAGAGCGCGTTTTGTTGCGCGAGATGAACACCGCAAAAGGGGATCTGGCCGATGCCAAAACGCTGCAAGCCGACGCCGACCGTATTCGCGACCTCGGTTTGTTCCGTCATGTCGGCGTGTCGTGCGTGATGAGCGAGGACGGATGGATCGCGGAATTCGAAATGCGCGAAAAATATTTCCTGCTGGTGGCACCGCGCAGCGACGCCAACTCCGATGGCGATTACAGCTACGGCGTGCATCTGAGCTGGCACAACGCCTTTGGTTTGAACCACACGGTACGAAGCACGGTGTTGCAGCGTAGAAGCACCCAATCCGGACGTGGTGATTCGCTGGAATATCGCATTGCGCACCACGCCCCTTACCTGTTCAGCACTCCATTCGATCTGTCATGGGGCCTGTCGCACGAAACAGCGGAACTGCAACCACTCGGCAACCCCAGCGAATATGAGCAGGTCGATGATCAATTCCGCATCGGGATCGACCGCCATATTGGCAGCGGCCCCGCCAGTCAGGGCTGGCGTGTCGGCGGAGGCTACGAGTTCCGCCAGCGCAAAGCGGTTGATGAAGGCCCAGATCTGGGTATTGGCCACACCCTGTTCGCCAACCTGAAATACCGCCAACGACACAATTTCCTGTTCAGCGAAACGGGCCTGGAATCGCAGCTCACCATCGGTCATGCCGACACCGAATGGAGATCCGACTACGACTGGACGCATATCGCCGGCGAAATCACCTACGACCGCGCGTTCGGCCAGACACCACACCAGACCTTTGGCGTCCATCTGGAAACGGAAATGCAGTTCGACGGCCCCCAGGACGGACTCAACCAATACAGTCTGGGCGGCGCCAGCATGTTGCGCGGCTACGAACGCAACATCGCCGAGGGGGACTCCTATGCCGTCGTGCGCTTGGAAGCTTATCGTCCCCTGCATTGGCATTGGCTGCGCTGGGGTGGCTTTGTGGAAGCGGGCACGGCCTGGGGCGGTGGCGAGGCGCACACACCGGGCATGCTCGCCACCGCTGGACTGGGATTGCAAATTCGCCCGAGCTGGTTCGTCGGGCTGGTCATTGACCTGGGATTTGGGATTCCCCTGATCCCGCGTGACGACGTCTCCGAAACGCCAAGCTTCTACGGGAGCGGCCGATGATCGCCTCGCGCTGGGCTGCCGTGACACCACGACTCGGCGAACTGCGCACGCCCGACCTCGCGCCGGCGACGCGCACACTGGTGAAACTGCTGGCACGACCCAATGTTTTGCTGTTGCTGATCTGCCTGTATCTCTGCCTGACACAGAACACGGCGTTCTGGTCACACACTCTTGAGTCCGTCGCAGGCTTGCCAAGCTCGCAAACCGCCTTGGTCGCAGTCAGCGTATTTTTCACTCACCTCACACTGAGCGCGGTTCTGCTTGGTGGACTCGGCCTGCATCGCCTGCTGAAACCTGTTCTGGGCTTTGCCCTACTGCTGTCACCACTTACCGCGTATTTCATGGATCGCTTTGACACCGTGATCGACACCGCCATGGTCGGCAACATGCTGGAAACCACGGTGGGCGAAACCGCTGAGTTGCTCAACCGAGATCTTTTCAATCAATGGATCGTCTGGGGTGTTCTGCCGTGCTTGGCGCTGAGCCGCATACCCCTGGTCTATGGGAACGCCGCGCGCGGCATCGCGCACCGGCTCGCCCTTCTCGCCGCGATGCTGGTTTTGTGCATCGGCTGGATTCTTGGCCACTACCAGACTCTGTCGTTCTGGGGGCGCGAACACCGCGAGGTACGACTCTATGTCAATCCCGTGTTCCCCATCGTGGCCGGCTTGCGCAACGTCTGGGAGCACCTCATCCATCACAACAATCAACCGGTTTGGTTGAACCTCGGTCATGACGCGGCGCTCGACGACACCCCGCGAACCGTGGTGTTGGTGGTGGGAGAAACTGCGCGCACAGATCACTTTGGTCTGAACGGCTATCAACGAAACACCACACCGCGTCTATCAGCGCGTCACGACGTGATCAGCTTTTCTGATGTGACGGCGTGTGGAACCTACACCGCCCTCTCAGTGCCTTGCATGTTTTCGCGTCTGGGACGCGACAATTGGGACGCCATGCGCGCGCAGAACCAGGACAACTTGCTCGACATCCTGGCGCTCGCTGGCGCACAAATCAGCTGGACCGACAACGACGGCGGCTGCAAAGGGGTTTGCGCGAGGCAGGACAGTGAAGATTTGCAAGCCCGCAGCAATGGCGAGGACTGCCCGCTGCACGGTTGCACGGATCTGGCATTGCTGCCGATCGTGCAACAACATCTGGACAAGCTGGATCCCGATCGCTCTCAGCTCATCGTGGTCCACCAGTTCGGCAGTCACGGTCCGGCCTACCATCGCCGCTTGCCCAAGGACTTCGAAGGTTTTGGCCCCGCCTGTACGCGCGATCAGCCGACCCTGTGCGCACAACAGGAAGTGGTCAACGCTTACGACAACACCATCTTGCTCACGGACCAGCTCATCGACGCGTTGATTTCGGAACTGGATACCCGCTGGCCTGGGCGTCGGCGCGCCGTAGTGTATGTCTCGGATCACGGCGAAAGCCTGGGCGAAAACGGCGTCTATCTGCACGGCCTGCCCTACCCATTAGCACCCAGCGCACAAAAGAAAGTCCCGTTACTGATGTGGCTGTCCAATGAATATCGCAACGATCTGAACAGCGACTGTATTGCCCAACAAACGCAACGCAAGCTCAGTCACGACAACCTGTTCGACCTGATCTCAGACCTGATGGGCCTGTCCTCCGAGGTGCTGCGCCCCGAGCTGGACCCCTTGCATGATTGCGAGCGATCACCCAGCTCAACCTGAACGCAAACCTCAGCGTGCGCCCATTGGTAGCGCACGCTGAGGCAATCAAAGCATCAGGCGCGTCGACGTCGGCGCCGCGCCGCGAAACCGCCGATCAAGACCAAGCTCAGCCCGAGCACACCCAGGCTGCCACCGCGGCTTGAGGGCGTGTCCACGCCAGGAACCTGAGGCACCTCGGGCTCCAGCACGGCATCCTCGGGGAAGCTGTAGGTCCAGAAACCTCGCCCGAAAGTGGACACGAACAGCGTGTTCGGATCGCCCGGCTTGAGCTGCATCATGGTCATCGGAGAATTCGGCAAACCCTGACCCAGAGGCGCCCAATTCGAGCCCTGCAGATCGCTGGAGATAAACGCCCCGATGTCGGTCGCCACGATCAGCTGCTGATCACGTTTGAGAATCCAGCGCGCATGCACGTTGGGCAGGTTGCCGGTGATGTCGGTAAAGCTTTCACCCGCATCGTAAGACACGAACACACTGCCCTCCCCCAGTTCCTGATTGGGGTCCAGGTAGGAGCCGGGCGGAATCCAGGTGCGATTGGCGTATCCGGCCAAAGCGACATAGATGATCTCGGGGTCAGCTTCATCCATCTCGATCGAGCTGATGAAACGATTCGGCAAACCCAGCGCGGCCGCAAAATGCCAACCTTCGGTTCCGCCTTTGACCGGCTCGGCATCGCCACCCACGTTGGTCGCTATGCCATTTTGGATACCGGTGTCCCAATTGCCGAGCAGATCACACGGCCCACAAAACCCCACGTAGGCCTTTGCATCATAAAGATGGATGTTGGTCATGATGTTGGTTTTTCCGGTCCGCGCGTTGCTGCCCAGATTGAAAACCTCGGTCCAGTTCAAGCCCGGCCCGTCCGTCACGGCAACCACTTCCGGCCCGGCCGTCATGACATGCTGGGCATCCGTGGGGTCCATCACAAAGTAATTGGCAAAGCTCGGGCTGCTAATCGGCGGGCTGGCTGACGCATAGCTCAAGCCACCATTGGTGGTCACATTCAAGCCACCGTTTTGTGTCGTGACCCAGGCGTAATCGCTGTCATCCGGGTCCACCGAGGCGAAGAAACCATCGCCGCCCAGATTCTGGATGTGCTCACGCGTCTGACCATCAACGTAGCCGGACCCGTTGTCCTGCAAACCGAACCACACGCGGCCATCACGAGCGACCGCCAGGCCGTAGGGCAGCAAGGTGTTGAAGCCCTGGTTGGCACCATCACCCCACCCGGCATTGTTCATTTCTTCGCCTGCGGCCACACACTGCTTATACACCCCACCATCGTTGCCGGCGAACAGGCACACGCCACCGTCTTCGGTCGGCACGTAAATGCCGTCGTGCTGGTCCGGATGCGTGGTGGTTTCGGTGGTCGGCGGATAGGTGGTCGGGCAAATCGGCAAGCCCAAACTCACCGCTTGGCAGGAATCACCGGCGTAGTAGGTCCCGATCACGTTGTAGTCGTTGATGCCCAGCTGAGCCAGTCCGTTCTGACCGATCAGACTGGTAGTGCGCGACTGCCAGACTTCCTCAAGACCGAAGGTCAGCCGACTTGGCACACCCTGCGCATCCTGGCGCGTCGGGTCGGGCTGAATCCATAGGTTGTACCAAGCCTGAACACCCGGCGCATTGATCGCGGCCAACGCGACGAATGACGAACCCGACAGCGGATTTGCAGCGATTTCATTGTCATCGGCCAAGCGAATCCAGCTGTCACCGAAATCCGGCGACACGTACAGACCGTTCAAAGAGGTCGGATACAACGGCAAACCCGGTTTGGGGTCCAGACCATCGGGAATATCCAGTACCGGCACGCCGCCGTTGAACAGCACCGCATCCTCAACAATGGCGTAAACATAGTTGTGGTCCTGGTCCGGACCCTGAGCAATACCCAGCTCGGTGCGACCAATGCGCTCTTCGGTGGCAAAACCGAAATTGGTCAAACCATCACCAGACACATCAAGGCGCTCAAACGTGTCCACTTCACCGGTGGACGAACGATAGAGACCATTGCCGGGTGAATGCACTGTGCCATCCGGGAACATCGTACGACCGGCACGATAACCAACGGCAGCCAGCACCTCGCCACCGTCCTCAGCCGTGGTTCCACCCGGCTCTTTCACCACCACATCGGTGACGAAATTGGCGAATTGGCAGGGACCGAACTCGGTCACACCGGCGCATTCCGGCGAGGTTGGCAGATTGACGTTGACGAAGCTGCTGCCCGCATCGGTGGAGCGGAACAAACCTTTGGATGTTGCGGCGTAAACCACTTCGGGCTGAGCACGATCGACGGCGACCTCAAACCCCAGTGCGCCATCGGGCACACCGCTGGATTGGTTCCAGGTTTGCCCCAGATCATCACTCCAGAACGCACCCAGGCCGGAATAGGTGTTGCCACCCATCAGGTGCTCACCGGAGACCACAATCAGACGACCACCGCCTGCGGTCGTCCACTCAACCGCGCCGTTGATCAGCGTCGGCAGGTTGTCACCAACCGGAACCCAAAAATCACCCAGCTCACGAACGCTCTCAGCTTCACTCATCCACACGCCGCCGGTGCCGATCAACGCGAACAAGCGATTGCCGTCCGGGTCATAGGCAAAACTGTCAACGCGCCCCATTGAGGTCACGATGCCCAGCCCCAGACCGCCGCGCTCCGGGTCATCCAGCAGCGGCCCTTGCCCGTACTCAGCCCACACCCCGGTGCTGCCGGGAACATCGGCCTTGCTCTGCGCCAGTTTGGCCTTTTGCGCCAGGGCTTCGCGGTAGGCGCCCTGCGCCACCGGGCCGACACCCTGGGTCAAAACTCCGTTGACCGCGAGAATTTCGGCCATCGGCTCAGGGTGTTTGGAGTTCAGGCAGATCTGCTCGCCGTACTGCGCGTTGAGCTCAGCGATCTGTGCCTTGTTCAGACTGGGCTGAAACTCCCGCGCGTAATCGGCGGTCGTGGTCAGCTGGAAACCAGCGGGGCAACTGGCTTGCGGGCTGGACGATTGAACGTAAACCAGTGCCGACGCCAGTCCAACAACAGCGCCCGCCGCAATTACGGAGTTTCTCATGATAGTCGTGCCTTTAGCGTCCAGCACCGGATCGCATGACACCGTCACGCGGGGTACTGAACCTCAGTTTTTGGGATCCCAAACATCCAACCGATAACACGCACGAGCGCGTGAATCGGTGCCGTCCAGTGGCGATCTCTCCCTGATCGCCAGTCCAGCACCGCCATCGTGGAACAAGGCATAGCGCGTTGCCTTAGCGAATGTCGGCAGGCAACAGCACGCAGAGTTTGTGCTGGACAGAGCTTTGGCGATGCAAAACCCAGGCCAAAAATCCGGATTCGCTCAGTGCCCGCCGGCCATGCACCGCAAACGGAGCACTACGGCAAGGTGTAGCTGAGTTGCAGGCGCAAGGTGCGCCCTAGCAAGCGATACGTCGCAACATCGGTGTTGGCGACATCGCCGTTGGCCAAAAACGGCGGATCGCGATCCAGCAGGTTGTCGATGCCAAAAGAAACATGGGCACGTTCGCTGATCATCCATCCGGCGCGCAGATCGTGATAAACACGATCCGTCACGCTGTTCACCGTGCCGGGGAAAATCTCCCCGCCGCTCTCACGCAAACCGCCAATCCACTGCGCGGCATAACCCAGCGACCACCGCTGCCCTTTCCAATCCAAGGCAAGATGACCTTTCCATTTGGGGATAGCTCCAAAGTTGTCCGGATCGAACTCGCCTTCGCCCACAAACGGCTCGGCATTAGGGAACGCTTTGAGTTCGCGCTCCAGCACATGACTGAGCATCAGTCTCGGGGTCAGAAGCCCGCCGGCCAGGGCGATGCGGTATCTCAGATCAAAATCCAGACCACGTGCACGCTCACTCGCGATGTTCTGCAATTCTGCACGCACTTGGAGTATGTTGCCGTCCGCATCACGGGAGATCCGATCACAGAAATTCGCACTGCCGGTGGCCAGACACTGATCCAAAATGGTGTTGGCACCCAGCGCAGTGATCCCGTTGTCGATGCGAATATCGTAGAAGGACACGCTCATCGACAACCCGGGCAGGGCGCTCGGCGACCAGCTCACACCCGCAGTCAACACATCCGCTTTCTCGGCCCCCAGATCCGGATTTCCCCCACCGAGTTGCGGGGTTTCATTGCCGCTTTGATCAAAACGACCGTCCGCCGGCACACCCTGCGCCACACAACGGTCAATTTCGCTCTGACCCAGCTGACTGAAGTCCGCACAGGGATCATCCACCGCGGGATTGGATTGCGACACACCACCAAACAACTCGTTGATGGTGGGTGCGCGAAAGGCCTGACTGTAGGCAATACGCAGTGCCAAATCCGCGCTCGGCGCAAGCTGCAGGGCACTGTCAAAGACCAGCTCGTTGTCGAAGTTGGAAAAATCAATCGCCCGCATCCCCAAATCCAGGTGCATACGATTGTTGCTGAGCAGCGGCACACCGATTTCAGCATACAACTCCTGACTGTGGAAACGGCCGCGTGTGGATTGGCGCGCCGCACCGGTGGTATTGCCAGCCTGAGTTTGAACATCGGGCGTGTCTTGGGCACGCTCGTCGCGGTATTCGTAACCCAACGCAGCGGCAACGGCTCCGGTGGGCAACGTGAAGAGATCGCCGCGCAGATTCGCACTGAACACAGATTGCTCGTTTTCGAATTCATCCGTGAGGCGGCTCAGCCCGGTGTAGCTGAGCATCTCGGGAGTGATCGAACCCGGACCACCAAACAGATTGAGCGGTACGCAACCGGCAATCGGCGCGTCCTGCGTTCCGCACACCGGCTGTCCAGCGTTGTTGCTAAACGAAGGACCCAAAACCAAAGCCACGCGATCCGCCAGCAGGTCACCATATTGGTGCTGAGTCATACGATTGCGCGCCTGATTGATGCTCGCATCCCATTGCCATGCGCCCCATTCCCCTTGCGCACCGACAACCACACGCCATGCCGTATTGTCTTGAGCAAATCCACGTGATCCGCCCTCAACCAGGCGGCGGCGAGCGTCGGTAATCTCCTCGGAAAACGGGTTGAACACGTTGTCCGCTGACACACTGACGCCGGCCAGACGATTGGTGAAAAACGGCAGCGGCGCCAGCCGGGTGAAGCTGTCACGTTGCTGATACAAGGTTTCGACAAACACCTCCGTCCGCGTGCCAACAGGCCGCCGCGCCAATGCAAACAGCGAACGCCGCCGAGATTCCTGCAGCAAATCTTCGAACGGATTGAAATTGAAACGGTCGTTGTTCTCACCTCGACTGATCCATGGCCGAAAATCATCCGCCACATCGCCGTCTTCACCGTCGATCAACGTCACACGATCACCGCTGGAGGGAATACGGAAGTTGCCCAAAGGCGGAGCCGAGCTGCCATCCGGCACGATCTCATTGCTTTCACCGGACACCGTCAGCAACTGGCTGGAAAATCCACGCGCACCTTTGCTGACCGGCTGCTGGTCGAAAAACTCGGCGCCGAGCATCACATCCGCAGCGCCCAGTTGGCCGCCGTACACCGCGCTGAGGGCAGCGCTCTGCGCATCGCTGCGATCGGTGACACTGCCGTTGGCAGACAGTTGCAGGCCCAAAGGTGCTTGGCGCGTAATGATGTTGACCACACCGGCGACCGCGTCTGCGCCGTACTCAACGGAAGCCCCGTGCCGAAGGATCTCGATGCGCTCGACCATGGCGGTGGGAATCATGGCCAGATCGACCACGCCACCCGCCCCATTGCCACCTGCCACAAAGCGTCGTCCATTGACCAGGACCAAGGTCCGCGACGCACCCAAGCCGCGGAGCTCCACCGTTTCGATACCGCGCGAAAAACCGCCGCCACTGTCACGCGCGCCCACCGTGGTGCCAAGCGGAGCACCCGCCATCATCGGCAACGCTTGCAGAAAGCGGCCAATGCTCAGGGCACCGGAGGCAAGCAGTTCCTCACGTTCAATCCGGGTGATCGGCGTGGCCAACTGTTCGGCGTCCAGGCGGGTTCCGGTGACCGTTATGCGCTGGAAGGCGGCAGGGTCGTCCTGCGCTTTGGCGATGACAACAACGGCCATCAGCCCGCAGGCCAGCAAAAGATTGTTGAAAACAGACATCACATCATCTGAGCAAATGGGTATGGCCACAAACTTGTGGATTCGGTGCACACGCGTCTGTGCCTAAGCAAAAACAAAGCCGAAATGTTAACGCGTCGCGGCGACGGCCATCGCGACCTTGTAGGTATGATAGAGCGATGCTCCGTATGCTCTCCGCCACGCTCAAGATCGCGCCTGCTTTGGTCCTGGCCGTGCCCTTGCTGGTGCTCTTCAGCGCGGCATTGTTTCCTCCCGGCAGCGTTCCCAATGCCGGACAGTGGTGGCCGGACTCGCCCAGCTTGCGTTCGCTGCAACGCGCCTGGTCGTTGGCCGAAATGGGGCCGGCGCTGACGTGGTCGGTGCTCATTGCGGTCAGCGGCATGCTGCTGTCGGTGATTGTTGCCTCGACAACGGCCCTGGCCATTCATCTCAGCACCCCGCTGTGGCGACGCATTCTGATTACGGCTCTGGTGTTTGCCGCCTCGGTTCCCTACACCGCGCTGTGGTTGCCACGCTTTCTGCTGTTCAGTGGCATGGGGGTACAAAACACCGTCATCCCCTTGATGGCACCGGCCCTGCTTGGAGGCGGACCACTGCTGATTCTGCTGTACCTGTATTCGATCCGACAGATACCCATGGCTCAATTTGAAGTGGCCCGGCTCGAAGGTCTGGGGCTGTGGGGTTTGTGGTGGTCGGTGGCCATGCCGCAGTTGCGCAGCGCGACCTTGGCGGTCGCTTTTCTGAGCTTTGCGGCATTCTGGGGCAATACGCTGGACCCGCTGATCTACTTGCGCAGTGGCGCCATCACCACCGCGCCGCAAGCCTTGCACGGCCTGGAAATCCTGGGTCAGGGTGAACTGTCGGTGTGGATGGCCGGGGCCGTGTGGCTCATCCTTCCGATCACATTCTTTCTCGCCGCCATGCTGCCATGGCTCAAATCTCAGGAGACGCGTTGATGCGCTTTCTCGCGCTTTTTTGTCTGACCCTGCTGGGTTGTTCACAGCCCAATTCCGGCACCGCTGACAAGCAAACCATCCGCCTGCAGCTCGTTGCCGACCCGGTTGAGATCGCGGCCTATCGCGACCTGATCGCCGGCTTTGAGGCACAAAACCGGGATATCGACGTCGACTTGCGCAGCATTGGTTTGCAGCGTGAGCACGTGACCCAGCTGGCCACCGCATTTGCCGGCGGCACGCCACCTGACCTGTTCCTGATCAACTACCGTCGCTACGGCCAGTTCCTCGGCAAAAACCTGCTCAAGCCACTCGGTCCGATGGTCGCTGAGCAGGGCGGTTTCGACGCCGAGGATTTTTACGCGCCAGCGCTGGAAGCGTTTCAGTACGAGGGGCAGCAACTTTGCCTACCGCAAAACATTTCCACCCAAGTGGTCTATTACAACCGCGGGCTTTTTCAGGAATACGGCGTCCCCGAACCGGCCGATGACTGGAGCTGGAAGGAATTTCACGATGCCGCCCGCGCACTGACCATCGACACCAACGAAGACCGGGCACCGGATATTTTCGGGCTGGATTTTGATCCCGACCTGATCCATATGGCGCCATTCGTGTGGCAAGCCGGTGGTCGCATCGTCGACGATCTGCACAACCCCAGCCGCCTGACGTTGCGTGACTACAATTCCTTAATTGGGTTGATGTATCCCAAACGCCTGCGCACCGAAGTGGGTGTGATGCCGCCGCTGGCGCAGCGCCGCGCCCTGGGGCCGGAAGCACGTTTCATCCAGGGCGGGGTCGGCATGGTCATTCAAAGCCGTCGCTACGCCACGGCACTGCGCAGCGTGCAGGGACTCGACTGGGATGTCGCACCCTTGCCGCGCAACAAGCAGGCCGCCACCCTGCTTCACGCTGATGCGTACTGCCTCACTCAGGCGAGCAAGCACCAAAGTGCAGCGGCGCGTTTCGTGGCCTATGCCCTGAGCGAGGCCGGTCAGCGCCGCTTGTCCACCAGTGGCCGGATCGTGCCAGCCCGCCGCTCGGTGGCGCTGAGTGAAGCCTTTCTCGACCCGAACCAACCTCCCTCGCGCGCCCAGGTTTTTCTCGACAACATCGAGATCGTGCGCCGTCTGCCGGTGACGCCGTATTGGTATGAGGTGGAAAATCGCAGCAAACCGATACTCGAAGAGTGGATGTTCGAATCCATGCTCAACGCCGGCGCGGAAGCGAAAATGGGGCTGCATGACGGCAATCGCGTGGTCATGTTGATTCAGGACGCCGTTGGCGATCTGTTTCCCGGCAAAACGCCATGAGCGCGACATCCCTCAGCCTGCGCAACGTGACGGTCAGCTTGGGCCCGACAACCATCCTGGAAAATTTCAACCTGGAGGTTGCCGCGGGTGAGCGACTGGTTTTGGCCGGCCCTTCGGGCAGCGGCAAATCCACCCTGCTGCGTGCCATTGCCGGGCTGGTTCCGATCCGTGCGGGCGAAATCTGGATTGGCGATCGCCCGGTTCATCACCTACCACCCGGCAAGCGCGCGGTGGGCATGGTTTTTCAGCAGCCGGCATTGCTGCCGCACCGCAACGTGCTGGACAACCTGACCTTCGGTTTACGCGCCCGCGGCACAGCGGCGGGCGAAGCGGATCGGCGGGCGCAGGATGTCGCCCAGTGGCTGGAGATCACACCGCTTCTTCGCCGCAGTCCGCGAGAGTTGTCGGGCGGAGAGCAACAACGCGTTGCACTGGGTCGCGCCCTGCTGCGTGAGGGCGGCGTGGTCTTGCTGGATGAACCACTGTCACAGCTCGATGCCCCCTTGCGGGCGCGTCTGCGCGCGGAGTTGCTGCGCGTGCACGAACTGTCGCAAACCACCATGGTGCACGTCACCCATGATCAGCAGGAAGCCATGGCCCTGGGTGATCGCATCGGTATTCTTGAGGGCGGCAAGCTGCTGCAGGTTTCAACACCGCGCGACATTTATGCACAGCCGCAAAATGCCGCCGTCGCGCGTTTTATCGGCAGCCCCGGCATCAATCTGATCCCCTTGCAGGCCAACGGCTCACAATGGTTCTGGACTGATCGCAGCGTGCCAGCGCCATCCGCGCAGGCCTCCACTTTGCACATGGGCATTCGCCCGGAACACCTCAAACTCAGCGACGATGACAACGCCTGGCCGGTTGAACTCAAACGCCGCGAGCTACTGGGTGAACGCGAGCTTTGGCATCTGACCACCGCCGACGGCCTCGATCTGGTCGCCTCGCAACCGGCCAGCAGCGACGCCGTGCCCGAGGTGTTACGCGTTCTACCCGCCTTCGAGCACGCCTTGTACTTCAACGTTGCCGATGGGCAACGCGTCATCGCGTGAATCTGATCCCCATCGTGCTGGCACTCGCGGTACTGGTTTTCGTGCCGCTGCTGATGACCTTGGGTCTGAGCCTGTTCGCCTACGATGGCCTCAGCGCACCGCAATGGCTGGGCTGGGATGCCTATCGGCGCATGCTCGACGATGCAATGTTTGTACAAACCCTGCGCAATTCACTGTTGATTGCGGCCTTGAGCATTCCTCTGCGCCTTGCACTCGCGCTGGGTTTTTCCTTGCTGCTGCAGCGCCCTGGACCGGCCAGCCGCGCCGCGCTGTTGATCGGTCTGTTGCCGGTTGTTGTGCCTGCACTGGCCTGGGCCACGGCCTGGCTGTGGCTGCTCAACCCTCACTTCGGTCCGGTCGCCAGCGTACTGGATGCGTGGCGGGTCAACGGTGCGGATTGGTTGCTGACGGTGGACGGCGCAAGGAGTTCTCTGGTCCTGATCCTGGGTTTACTGGCTGGCGAAATGTTGCTGATTCTGGTCGTCGCACGGCGTCAGATACCCAAGCAGTGGTATGAATTGGCCTCAATCGAAGGGGTCAGTCGATTCGGTCAATTCCGCTTGATCAGCCTGCCGGTGATGGCTCCGATCATCGTGCTGCTTGCCGCGCGTGATTTCGCCATGACCTTCCAAACCAGTTTCATCCCGGCACAAATCGTGACCAAAGGTGGCCCGCAGTTCATGAGCACTATGCTGCCGCAGTATGTTTACGAAAACAGCTTCGAGTATCTGCGTTTTGGTTACGCCGCCACCCTATCCAGCGCGATGCTCGGCATCACCCTGCTGATCCTGCTCCCGCAAGCGTGGTTTGTTTGGCGCTGGCTAAAACGCAGCGACAGCCGCCGATGATTGAGACCCCCTCCACCCCGCCCGAGGTCATCGCATGAGCCACGATCAAAGCGACCCACTGGCCCCACTGCGCGACGCCTTCGTGTTGCCGGATGGCGTGTGTTACCTCAATGGGAATTCTCTGGGCGCGCTTCCGAAACAAGCGGCACTGCAGATTCAGCACACGGTTCAGGCGCAATGGGGACAGTCACTGGTCAGCGCCTGGAATACCGCCGGCTGGATTGACTGGCCGGAATCCCTGGGCGATGCGCTGGCTCAGGTGCTCGGCGCAGCGCACGGCCAAACCCTGATCTGCGACTCCACCTCAATCAACATATTCAAGTTGCTGCATGCTGCGCTTGAGCGCCATCCGAAGCGCCACGTGATCGTGCTGGAACGCGACGCCTTCCCCACCGACAACTACATCGCCCAAGGCTTGCAGCAGATTCGCGGCGACCTGCAATTGCTCTATTGCGACGCTCACGAGCTCGCCCAAACCCTTGATCGGGACGACATCGCTGCCGCCCTGCTTGGCCACGTCAACTACCGCAGCGGCGAACGGCTACCGCTGCAACAGCTACAGAACATTGCCACACAGCACGCCACCCCGATTGTGTGGGATCTGGCCCACTCTGCCGGCGCGATTCCGCTCGCCCTCGACCTGTGGGGCGTGGAATACGCGGTCGGCTGTACCTACAAATTCCTCAACGGCGGTCCTGGCGCACCCGCTTTCGCCTATGTTGCGAAGGCTTGCCAGCGTGAGCTGAACCCTTTGCTGCAGGGCTGGCTTGGTCATCAGCATCCGTTCGCGTTTTCTCCCGAGTACACCGCGTCTGACGGCATACGGCGGCTTCAGGTGGGTACGCCTCCCATCGTCGCGATGGCTGCCCTCAAGGCCAGTCTGGAGATTTTTGAGCAGACCAACATAAACACGCTGTGGGGGAAATCCTGCGCCTTGTTTGAGCACTTTGTCGCCGCGCTGCGCGAACGGGATTTGCTCTCAGAATTGGCGTTGTTGACGCCATGCGAGGCGGATCAACGCGGCAGCCAGCTGAGCCTGCAGCACCCTCAGGCGCAAGCCATTTGTCAGGCTTTGGCAGCGCAGCACAATGTGATTGCCGATTTTCGCCGCCCCGGCGTTTTGCGCTTTGGCCTGACACCGCTGTACACCCGCTTCCACGATATCGATCACGCCGTCACGGCACTGCATAGCATCATGCGCACATCCAGTTGGCGTGATGTGACATTCCCCAGCCATCACAAGGTGACCTGATGCGCGCGATTGCAACACTGCTGGGTACGCTCGCCATCAGCGCCTGCGCTTGGATTCAACCCATGCCACCACAAGCCCCAGCCATACCGGAAACAGCGACGCCATTGAGCTGGTCTGAGGTGCTGGCGCTACCGCCAGTTCCCGGCGGAAAAACGCTGGCTTATGGTCCCGCAGCCGAGCAGTTTGGCGTGCTGCGTCATCCGGGAACCGCAAAACCCGCCCCAGTTATCGTGTTGATTCATGGCGGGTGCTGGCTCAATGCATTCGACTTCAAGTACTTCGAGCACTGGGCGCAGTGGCTGAGCGAACGCGGCTACGCCACCTGGAACATCGAATACCGTCGTCTTGGCGACAGTGGTGGCGGCTGGCCGGGAACCCTGCTGGACGTGGCCGACGCACTTGATTTTCTGCAAGGCATCGCAGAAGCCGAGAAACTCGACCTCAGCACAGTCACCGTGATCGGCCATTCGGCGGGAGGTCAGCTCGCCCTGTGGAGTGCATCGCGCCAGGCGCTGCCGACCGACTCCGAACTCTATCGTGGCGGTGCACTCGCGGTGTCACAGGTCATTGGATTGGCCGCGATCACCGATTTGCAGACGTACCGTATCGGTCCCGCCAACAGTTGCCATGCCAGTGTCGACGCGCTGCTCGGTGGTTCGCCCGAGCAACACCCACAGCGTTTTCTACATAGCTCGCCGGCCCAGCGTGTGCCACTGGGCGTCAAGCAAAGTTTGATCAGCGGCAGTCTGGACGGCATCGTCGCCCCGGACTCGGTCAGCGCTTACGCCCAACACGCCCGCCAAGCCGGGGATGATGTGAACGTTATCGAACTGCCCGGCGCAGGGCACTTCGACGTGGGCGTGCCCACCCCCGCCAGCATCGCGGCCATGACCCACGCTCTCGGCTTTTGAGCATCATTCTGTGGGGTTGTCTGATAGCAGCCCCAGCGCATGTCGCACATCCAGCTTTGCCTTCAGCACATCCCAGCGAGCCGCAACCACCCGGGTGATTTGCTGCTGCAAAACCGCCTCTGCGGCGAGCACATCTTCGATCCTTTCGCGACCGGCCTCAAAGCGATTGTTGCGCACGGCGAGGCGTTGCTTGGCCGACTCCTCAGCGGCTTGGGCAAGACGCTGACGCTCCTGCGCCAAGCTCAGATCCTGATAGGCCCGCTCGATCTCCAAACGCATTTGCCGACGTTGCTCCGCCAGCTGAGATTCGAGTTCCGCAGCCTGCGCTGTGAGTGCGGCGTGCCGGGCTGAGCGCGTGCCACCGCTGAAAACGTGCCATTGCACTTGTACGGCGGCGCGCAGATCGCGCTCCGGTTCGATGGGATCACCGTCCGTGCGCAGCGCACTGAACTCAGCACCGATGCTCGGCCAGCCTTCCGCTTTGACCCCACGGGCACGCAACTGCAAACCCTCAACACGCTGCGCCAGCGCTTGCAGTTCAGGACGGTTTTGCTCGGCCTGCGCAAGCGCCTGGTCTTGTGCCGGCGTGGCAACAACCATGGCCGGTTCGCTCAGATCCAGCCAATCCTCCGCCGCCCCGCTGCCAATGCTGGCCAACTCTTCCGCCACCATGGCGCGCTGATGGCGAAGCTCGGCTTGCCGTTGAGCAACCTCATCACGCGCCAAACGCACATCCAGCGCATCGGCATTCAGAGCGCGCCCTTGATCCACAAGAGACTGCACATAGTTCAAGCGCGCGGCGTAACTCGCATACAGCGCCTGGTAAGCTCGCGCGCTGGCGCCCAGCTTCAGCTGCGCCAGATACAAGTGTGCCGCTCCCAAGGCCGCGCTGTCGGCAGCACGTTTCGCAAGCAACCGTTGAGCTTCGGCATCATTTTTCGCAGCCGGCACTTGGTACAAGCTGCGCGACGGCTGAAACAAAGGCTGTCTCACCGTCAGCGCCTGTCGCTGACTGAAATGCTCACCCATGCGCAAGGCACCGTTGCCGGTCTGGATCTCCGAGATGGTGTCGCGATGCACACCAGAGTACGAGAGTTCCAAAGTCGGCGCCCAGGCCGCACGCCGCTCCAATGAGACCAATGCTTGCGCGGCACGCGCCGCGTGCTCCTGGGCCTGCACCACAGGCAGCGATTGGGCTTGACGCATCAAAGAGGCCAACTCAGACTCCTGAGCGTAGGCGTTGCCGGGCTGCACCGCGGCCAGACTAACAACCGCGCCCGCCAATAGTGCCGCGACCGTTGGGGTCACTTCACCGCCGCGCCAGGCCAGCATCAAACGGCATAGCGCCGGCACCACGAACAGCGTCAGCGCGGTGGAGGTCAGAAGACCGGTGATGATGGGCCACGCCATAGGCGGCCACATGGTCGAGTTGGACAAGGCCAAGGGCAGCAGACCTGCGACCGTGGTGGCTGTGGTGAGCAGAATCGGTCGGGTCCGACGCTCGACCGCTTCGGTCATCGCACGGGCAAACGGCTTGCCCGCTGCGAGATTCTGATCCAGCACATCAATCATCACGATGGCATTGTTGACCACGATACCGATCAAGGCGATGCAACCCAGCAACGGTTGAAAGCCGAACGGAATACCCAGCAGCGCCAAGCCTGCGATCACCCCAACAAAGGCCAACGGCACCGACGTCATCACGATGAGCAGGCGACGGAATGAATTGAACTGCCAGAGCAAGAAGAACAGCAACATGGCCAACCCCAGTGGAGCAACGCCGGCAATAGCCGAGTTGGCATCGCCGGACGCTTCCGCCTCACCGGCAAACTCGTAGCTGGTGCCTTCGGGCAGGTCGAGTGCCGCCAGACGCGGTTGCACGGCATGCAGAACCTGACTGAACACATAGCCGAAATCCAGCTCTGCCGAGACCAGCGCATTTCGCCGCTGGTTCTCGGTATAGATTGCGCCGGGCTGCCAGCTCAGACTCGGCTTGGCCAACGCGCCCAGCGGAACACCCTGGCCCTGCGCGTTGAACACCATCACGCCCTCCAGATCGGCCGGACTGGTGTTCTCCCCGGCCAAGGAGCGGACCAAGATCGGCGCGGGCTCGTGGGTCGCCCGATAGCTACCGATGCGGATGCCCTGACTGCGACTGAGCAACGCCTGAGCCACATCAGCCCGACTCAGGCCGTAGCTCATGGCGTGGGCGTCGTCGATCTCAAACTGCATTTCAGGCGCACCCAAACCCAGATTGTGCGTCGCATCGATCGCCCCGGCGGTGTTCTGCACGGCTTGCAGAATCATGTCGGTGGCTTGGGCCAGATGCACCGGATCTTCGTTGTAGACGCGAACCTCAATGGGGGAATCGATGGGCGGGCCTTGAGCCAGAATCTTGGCGATCACGTCGGCTTCGGGTAGCGCACGATGGGAGAACTCGCGTATGGCCGCAATGATGCGCATATTGCCGTCAATGCCGGTGGAACGCACAACCAAACGAGCACGGTTCGGTTGGTCCGGACGACGCAACAGGTTGTAGTAGAACCGCGGCCCGGAATGCCCCAGAAAACCGTGCACTTCGAGCACATCGTCATAGCTGCGCAGAGCGCGCTCGACCACGCGCGCGACACGCTCGGTTTCGGCCAGGGTGGTGCCTTCGGACAAAGCGATATCGACCAGCACCTGATCACGATCAGCCTGGGGGAAGAACTCCGACTCCAGATTGCTCAGGCCCCAGGCCATCAGCACCGCACAACCGATGCCGGCGACCACCAAGACCTGCCCGGCATGCTGGCTGCCGAGTGATCCGGCCAGGCGGCCGAGCTTCTCCGGCCAACCCGCTTCGACCTCACCGGCTTTGCCCTGCGGTTTGAGAAAGGTCTCGCCCAACATTGGCGTGACCACAGTGGCGAAAAAGTAGCTCGCGACCAGTGAGATCATGATCATGATCGGCACCGCGCGGGTGAAATCGCCAACGCCACTTTTCGACACGGCCAACGGAATGAATGCGGCAATGGTGGTGCCGGTCGCAGCCAACAGCGGTTTGGCCAACTGATGGACGGCATTGAGTGCCGCATCAACGGGCGGATAGCCCTGATTGAGTTGGTATTGCACCTCTTCAATCATCACGATGGCGTTGTCGACCAGAATGCCCAAGGCCACGATCAATCCGACCACGGCCATTTGGTGCAGCACACCGCCGCCCAAGGCATAGAAAGCCAGACTCATCGCGGCCACGGCGGGAAGAATCACCGCCACCAGCAAAGCCAGACGCACGCCCATCGACAACACCAGCACAAGCAAAATGATGCCCACGGCAAGCAGCAGAGACTGCGACAAACCGTCCAGGCGGTCTTTCACACGCCCCGGCTGATAAAACATTTCCTGCACCTGCAGCGGTTCCAGTTGAGGCCGCAACTGATCAACCAGCGCACGCATGCGCTCACCGTAAGCCACCGCATTGATGGTGTTCTGGGCGGCAATCACATCAACCAACACTGCCGGCTCACCGTTGTGCCACATTCGTGGCGTCGAGGGCTGCTGTGGCCCCATCCAAACCTCGGTCAAAGCACCCAACGGCAGGACATCGCCGGATGGCAGTCGCACCGGGGTTTGGCGCAGCTCTTCAATGCTGCGGAATTCTGTTTCCGGCTTCAGCGTCATGCGCGTCGAACCAGCCACCAAGGAACCTGCGCCGAGCAACTGCACGCGTCCGGACAGTTGCTGAGCCAGCGCTTGAGCGCTCAGCCCATAGCGCTCCGCAGTCGCGTCTTCCAATGCAATGTTGACCTGCTCGCCAGGCTCGCCGTAGATGTCGATACGCACGAGATCACCGAGCTGCAGAAACGCATCGCGCAAGCTTCGCGCCGCTGCGGCCATCTCATGCAGATCATCACTGCCGGTCACCGCGTAAGTCGCGGTACTGGTGGTGATCACCCGATCGTCGAGCTCCGGCTCCTGCACACCGGGCGGGAAGAACACCCGGGCTCTGTCGATCGCACGCCGCACTTCATTCCACTTCGTCTCGGTATCGTAGATGTGATCCTTCATCACCACGGTGGTCAAAGCCACATTGTTGCGGACCGTCGAACGCACGAAATCCAGATCAGCGATCTCACTGATTTCGCGCTCCAGATGGGCCACAACCAACTTGCGGATGCGCTCGGCATCCGCACCAGGGAAGATGGTTTTGATCACGCCGCCGCGGTATGGGAAGAACGGATCTTCCTGGCGCGGCATGGTCAAGTACGCCAACACCCCGATCAACACGAACAGGCCGGTGACAGCCAGATTCAATCGGCGCGCGGCCAGAATTTGATGCATGCGCATGATTACTTCACCCGTGCGACGCGCTGACCATCACGCAGGCCGGACAAACCGGCGATCACCAGCAAATCACCCGCCGCCAGATCACCATCAACCAACACCCGCTCGCCCAAGATGCGCACCAGGCGAACCGGGCGAGCGCTGACCTGATCCTCACTCAAACGGAACACCCGCGGCGCACCCAAACCAATGTCGACCACGGCGCGCAGCGGCACCGAAAGCAGTGTCTGATTTGGCGTCGAAGGCAGCGCCACGCCCAAGGTCATACCCGCGTGCAAACGAGCATCGTCAGGCAAGCGGATGACCACGCGATTGAGCGCGCCCGGAAGGCTCGCCGTGGCAATGCGAGAGATCTGACCGCGCACCTCCAAAGTCTCGCCAAACACCGACAACGTGACCTCTTGCCCGACCTCCAGCACGGTCAACATGCGGGCCAATACGCCAATCTCCAGCTCCAGATGGTTCTCACCACTCAGAGCCAGAGCGGTGTGGCCGGGCGCAACGATCTGGCCTTCATCGACCATAAGCGCAGTGATTTCACCCGCGAACGGTGCTTTCAAGCGACTTTCTTCGAGCAGCGCCTGGGCGCGGGATCGCTCGGCCCGGGCCAAGGCCAGACCGGCCTCCAGAGCCCGGGCATTCGCCCGAACTTGCTCGTGCTCTTCGGTGGTCGCAGCACCTTGTTTGAGCAAGCCTTCGACGCGCTGTTCATCGCGCTGGGCCTGATCAAAGCGTGTGGTGAGTTCCTGAACACGCGCGCGGGCCGCATCCAGGGCGGGCTCCAATTGTGGGTTATCGAGCTCCAACAAAACCTCGCCAGCACGCACGCTCTGACCCACCTCAACCAAACGGCGCGCAATGCGGCCTTCGGTTTGAAAGGCCAAGTTTGCACCGCTGGACGCCGTCACTGTGCCGCTGAACGGCAATGGCGCCACAGATTCCACCACCTCCGCTTCGGCCACGCGAACATAGTGCGCCGAATCCAACGCATCGGCCTGTTCTGGTGGTTGCGGCTGCTCATCTGCGCCACAGCCAACCAATCCCACCAACGACATGGCAGCAGCCATGCATAGCCATGCACTCGTATGTTTCATGCGGCTTTCCTCAAATCTTTGTATGCGGGACGCCCGATCGCAACCCGCCAGCCAATGTGAACAGCGGCAACATAAGCCCGCATGTTGACATTGTCAACATTGATTGCGCAGGATAGTTGCACGATGAAACCGTCGACCGAAAAATCCAACTATCACCACGGCAACCTGCGCGCGGCCCTGCTCGCCGCGGCTTGGGAGCTGGTTCAGGCACAAGGTTTGGAGGGTTTGACGCTGCGCGCGGTGGCTGAGCGCTTGGGTGTCTCACGCAGCGCAATCTATCGACATTACCGCAGCAAAGATGAGTTGCTCGGGGAAATCATCCTGGAAGGTTTCGAACAGCTGCGTGCGACCACTTCAAAGGCCGCCTCCGCTCGCGCCCAAGGTGCGCAAAGCTGCCCTTTGGACCAATTGCATCACATGGGCTTAGCCTACATCCGCTTTGCCGTTGAGCAGGCTGAACTTTACGACCTGATGTTTCATCCCAGCCTGATCGGACGCACCGGCGAGAAGGTCAAAGACGCCTCGGTCAGATCGTATGAGGTTCTCACCGGCATGCTGCAGCAGTGCCAGAACGCCGGTCAGATTAAAGCCGGTGATCCGCAACGTCAGGCTTTCGCCATCTGGGCCTCTTTGCATGGGCTGGTCAGCCTGTGCCGCGGCACCCCGCCACACGTGGTGCCCGATGCGACGATTGAAGGCGGCTTCGAAATGCTCCTGGAGCAGCTCATGGCGGGTCTGGCGACTCGAGATCACTGGCGCGATGCCTTGCTCGCCAACCCGAGCGGGTCTATCGCCTGAAATCTCACGAACTGCCGATCCTTCGGCGAGTCGGCATAAAAAAACGCCACCTCATCGGTGGCGTTTTTGCTTGCGCGTTAAAACCTCGTGGCCGAGGCGCGAGCCTCAGTGAGCGCGCGGCGCCGAACGCTGATCGCTGGACGGCGCAAACTTGGTCAGTTCAATGCCTTCAACCGCCGACTTGTACTCATCGATGGTCGGCGTGCGACCCAGAATCGTCGACAACACAACCACCGGGGTGGAGGCGAGCAGCGATTCGCCTTTCTTCTCGTCGCTGTCTTCCACCACACGGCCCTGGAACAGACGCGTCGAGGTCGCCATCACGGTATCGCCCTTCTCGGCCTTTTCCTGGTTGCCCATGCACAAGTTACAACCCGGACGCTCGAGGTACATCATGTTCTCGTAGGACACGCGCGCCGCGTTCTTCGGCGCGTTGTCGTCGAACTCGAAACCGGAATGCTTCTGCAGCACATCCCAGTCACCTTCGGCTTTCAACTCATCAATGATGTTGTAGGTCGGCGGGGCCACAACCAACGGAGCCTTGAACTCGATCTGCGGGTTCTGACGCTCCAGGTTGCGGAACATCTGGGCGATCACTTTGAGGTCGCCCTTGTGCACCATGCAGGAGCCGACAAAGCCCAGATCGACCTTCTTCTCGCCCTTGTAGAATGAGACCGGACGGATGGTGTCGTGGGTATAACGACGCGAGACATCGGCGTTGTTGACGTCGGGGTCAGCAATCATCGGCTCATTGATCTGATCCAGATCAACCACGAACTCGGCGAAGTACTTGGCATTGTCGTCAGGCTTGAGCGCGGGGTTCTCGCCCGAGCGAATTTCCGCGATGCGCTTGTCGGCCATGTCGATCAGGCCATGCAGCGTGCGCGCCGGGTTTTCCATGCCTTTGTCGATCATGATCTGGATACGGCTCTTGGCCAGTTCCAGCGATGCGATCAAAGTGTCGTCATTGGAGATGCACACCGCCGCCTTGGCTTTCATCTCGGCGGTCCAGTCGGTGAAGGTGAACGCTTGGTCAGCCAGCAGCGTGCCGATGTGCACTTCCACCACACGGCCCTGGAAGACGTTGTCGCCAAACTGTTTGAGCATCTGAGCCTGGGTGGCATGCACCACATCACGGAAGTCCATGTGGTCTTTCAGCGTGCCCTTGAAGGTCACTTTGACCGATTCGGGAATCGGCATGGTGGCCTCACCGGTGGCCAGCGCCAGAGCAACCGTGCCGGAGTCCGCGCCAAAGGCCACACCTTTGGACATGCGCGTGTGCGAATCGCCACCGATGATCACGGCGCGATCATCCACGGTGATGTCATTCAGCACTTTGTGGATGACGTCGGTCATCGCATGGTAGACGCCCTTGGGATCGCGCGCGGTGATCAGGCCGAACTTGTTCATGAAGCCCATCAGCTTCGGAATGTTGGTCTGAGCTCTCTTGTCCCACACCGATGCGGTGTGACAGCCGGACTGGTACGCACCATCCACTTTCGGCGAAATCACCGTAGCGGCCATGGCTTCCAGTTCCTGCACCGTCATCAAACCCGTGGTGTCCTGCGAGCCCACGATGTTGACGTTCACGCGCACGTCGGAACCGGCATGGAGCACTTTGCCTTCGGCCACACCAACGGCGTTGCGGTTGAAGATCTTCTCAACGGCGGTCAGGCCCTGGCCTTCGTGGGAGATTTCCTTGGATGGCGCATACACCGCAGGCGCTTCAACACCCAAGGTTTCGGCGGCGAATGTTTGCAATCTCTTGCCGAAAACAATCGCGTAGGACCCGCCGGCTTTGATGAACTCCAACTTCTGCGGGGTGAACGACGAGGAAATGTCGGCCAGCTCTTTGCTGCCGCTTTCGTCGTACAGCTTCTTGGTCTTGGAGTTGATCGTCAGCACGGTGCCCGTGGCCACCGAATATTTTTGCTCCAGCACCGGGTCACCGTTGGCGTCCAACACCGGCTGACCATTGGCATCCAACTTCTTGACCCAATTCTTCAGATCAATACCGATACCGCCCGTCACACCAACGGTGGTCAGGAAGATCGGGGAGATGCCGTTGGTGCCGGCAACGACCGGCGCGATGTTCACGAACGGCACGTACGGGCTGCCCGGCTTACCCATCCACAGGGCCACATTGTTAACCCCGGACATACGCGAGGACCCGACGCCCATGGTGCCCTTTTCTGCGACCAGCATGACGCGCTTGTCCGGGTGCTGCGCTTTAAGCGCCTCAATCTCGTTCTGCGCTTGCTCCGAGATCATGCACTTGCCGTGCAACTCACGATCCGAACGCGAATGGGCCTGGTTGCCTGGTGACAGCAAATCGGTCGACACATCACCTTCGGCAGCGATGTAGGTCACCACCTTAACCACTTCTTCCGGTTCCGGAAGCTTGGTGAAGAACTCAGCTTGGGCGTAGCTTTCCAGAATGTCTTTGGCGATGGCGCTGCCATCCGCGTACGCTGCGGCCAGACGGTCGGTATCCGCTTCGTAGAGGAACACCTGGGTCTTCAGAACCTCCGCCGCATCCTTGGCGATGGCCGCATCGCTGCCCAGCGCCAGATCCAGCAGCACACCGATCGACGGGCCGCCTTTCATGTGCGACAACAGCTCCAGCGCGAACGCCGGGGAGATTTCTTCCACAACCGCCTCACCAAGAATGATCTCTTTGAGGAACGCGGCTTTGGCACCGGCGGCACTGGTCGTGCCCGGCAAGGTGTTGTAGATGAAGAACTTCAGAGAATCTGCACGGTGCTCATGAGCCGTATCTTTGATTTGCGCGATGATCTCGCTGAGCAAAGCGCTATCTTCAATAGGCTTGGGGCTCAATCCGTGCTCTTTTCGAGCATCGATGTCTTTCAGATAGTCCTGATACAGGCTCATATTTGCGGTTCTCGGTGAGGAGTGGGTGACACGTCGTGGTCGCACGACAGGCATCAGTCAGTCACACACGGCGCGAACACATCTTCGCCATGCCAATACAACTTCTGATCGCAACCTTGATGGTGTTTGCCTCAGGGAATTCAGCCCAGCGCTTGTTCCCTGATCCTGAGGCACGCCAGACGGGCGTGTTAACAGCGAGATTTTAACAATTCCGGGCGACAACTGGAAACCAATGCGGCCTGTGAGGATACGTGTTGCGCGAATTGCATTGAGCGCCGCCGCACCCTGAGTGCATTTCCAAACCCGATTCGATTTGGGACACGGTGAAGGCTTTCATCGCTCAGACTTGCTTGTAAACCTGAAACACAGAGCTGTGCCATGCGATGAGAGAGGCCGGTATGGATATCAAACCGTAACGCCAGGAGATTTCGTTCAAGCCACTTTCGAAAAAGTACATCTCCAGCCCGACCGCAACACCTTGTATGACTGTCAAAAACAACAAAAGCGATGAGACCAGCGTTAACCTCAACACGGCGACCACAGCGAGCAAAAACGCCCCACCGGGCAGCGCAACTAGCAGAGCGACGACGAAGCTGAGACTCGCGATATACAAAAGTTCTAGACCGACAGAACGGGCAGCGATCGCGACCAGCGCAGCATGCGCCAGCGCCGCAAACACAGCTGTCGTCACTGCCGCCGGCACCAGGCGATGAAGCAGTTGCGTCATGCGTTGTTGCTCTTCGTCCGTTGCCGATGGGCTGTCGTCGTACGGGCCTGACAACCACGACAAACCGGCCGCACAAAAAATACGACCCGCACATGGCGGGTCGTAAACATTCGATAGGTTGGCTGGGGGTGAGGGATTCGAACCCCCGCTGACGGAGTCAGAGTCCGTAGTCCTACCACTAGACGAACCCCCAGTATGCGGTGTCAAACCTGGCACTGAACCCGGTTCTGCGAAACCGCCTGCTCCAGCCCAAAAGCGGAAGCAGGTAACTCCAAACTGTTTTAGCGCTTGCTGTACTGCGTGGCTTTACGCGCTTTGCGCAGACCCACTTTCTTACGCTCGACTTTACGCGAGTCGCGGGTCAACAGACCGGCAGCACGCAGCGGGCCGCGCAACTCTTCGTCGTAATCAACCAGAGCACGAGCCAAACCGTGGCGAATCGCGCCAGCCTGACCGTTGGCACCACCACCACTGGCGGTGACATTAACGTCAAAACGACCGACGTTCTCAGTCAATTCGAGCGGCTGCATGACGATCATGCGCGAGGTCGGGCGACCGAAGAACTCGTCCAGCGGTTTGCCGTTGACTGTGATCTGACCAGAGCCAGTTTTCAGAAAGACGCGTGCCGTGGCGGTTTTACGACGGCCAGTTCCGTAGTTGGTTTGCATAATTATTTGTTCAGATCCAGAACTTGCGGCTGCTGAGCAGTGTGCGGGTGCTCGGCGCCACGGTAAATCTTGAGTTTCTTAAACATCGCACGACCCAGCGGGTTCTTCGGCAGCATGCCTTTGACGGCCGCTTCGATCACGCGCTCAGGGTGCTCACGCAGCTGGTCGTCCAGGCGCACAGCGTGCAGGTTACCCGGGCGGCCAGAGTGGCGGTAATAGAATTTCTGACTGGCTTTGTTGCCTGTCACACGAATCTTCTCGGCATTGACTACAACGATGTAGTCGCCGGTATCGACGTGCGGGGTGAATTCAGGTTTGTGCTTGCCGCGCAGACGATGAGCAAGCTCGGTAGCCAGACGGCCGAGAACCAGATCGCTCGCGTCGATCAGAACCCAATCGTGGCGAACTTCGTGCGGCTTGGCGGAAACTGTGGTTGTCATTCTTGAAATGATCCCGGTTAGCGCGCGGACGCGCCAAGGCGTGGGGGTGGACAGAAAGGGCGCGAATTCTAGGGATTCGGCGGATAAAAATCAAGCCGAATCAAACTCTAGTATTCATAAGACAACGAGACAGACGAGATGGTATCGGTACGCTCGGTGTCCACCGGCACATCACTGTTGTGTTTGACGGTGAACGCGAGGTTGGCATAGACCCCTCCAATCACTGACAACCTCAGCTCACTGACGGATTCTGTGTACGTGTTGGTATCGCCGTACTCAGTCGTAATCGTTTGGCCAAAGCGACTGGTATCGCTGATTTGCCAAGCGTAGACCAAACCTGCACGCCCGACAACTTCCGACTCACGCCGCGCATCTTCTTCCTGAGCCAGTAGCTGTCGCGCACCGGCGCCCAACTCCAGATCCAGCTTATGCGCCTCACCATTCAGAACACGCCGACCATAACCGATGGTCTGCGCAGTGCGCTCACGCACGCCACCAAAAAGATCCTTCTCAAAATCCAACTGAACGAACAGGTAATCGTTTTCGGTAAAGTCCACAGCACTGCGCAAACCCACCACATAACGTTCCGAGGTGGTGCGTTTTTCGGTGTTGCCGGCGTCATCCTCGGTTTCGCTGCGCGCCTGCATGGCGCTGGCCTTCAGCGCGTTGTGCCAAATGTCCTTGTCATAGCTCAACCCGAACTCGAAATTGAACGTGCTGGATTCGCTGTTACCACTGGCTGCAATGGCGCCAACAGCGATCTTGCCGCCCCAAGGACTCTCAGCCAGACCCGTTGACGGATCCAGCATCGCTGCAACGATCAACAGCAACGAGCCGAGACGCTTCGGATAACATGTGGGGTTCATCTGCGTTTTCTGGGCAAAGGGCCGCGTATTCTAGGAAATGGGTCATCGATTTCCAATTGAGCAAGCGGACTTGTGCGTGAAATGCGGGCTATGCGCACCGCACTGCCCGACCTATGCCCTTTCCGCGATGGAACCCGAATCACCACGCGGTCGAATTGCCATGATGGCCGGCATTGCCAGTGGCTTGATCGAAGACACCCCAGCCGCGCAGCAGCACTTGGACCATTGCTTGTCCTGTCAGGCATGCGAGGCAGCGTGCCCAGCCAAAGTCCCGTACCTTTCACTGCTGGATGCCCATCGCGCCAGCCAAGCCCGTCGACGCTCTTTCGCCAGTCGACGGCTGCAAAAATTGCTCACGGTTGGTCAATGGCGCCCCGCTCTGCGCCTGGCCTTGCGAGTGGCCCAGTGGACGCGGCCGTTTGCCCAGTGGCTCAGCCGCGTGCTGCACATGCCAACCCTCAGGCGACAGCTCAGCCTGCTGCCTAGCCACCGAACCGCAAGACTGCCGCGGTTTGATCCTCAGTGCGATGTGTACATCTTCGCCGGCTGCATGGGCGATATTGCCAACGCGCCGGCAGCCAATGCGCTGCTCGACTGCTGCAAAGCCCTGAACATTCGGGCCAGCATTTTGCCAACCGGTTTGTGTTGCGGCGCTCTGACCCAGCATCAGGGTGACCCGGATCAGGCCAACCAGCTGCGTCAGCAGCTCGCTGAGTTCGCCGACATCCGCAAACCGCTGGTCGTACTCGACTCTGCCTGCGCCAACCAACTGCGCGATAGCGGCTGGCAACAGGTTGAAGAGGCCTGCCATTTTCTCAATCGACAGACATGGCCCACTGTCACCAAGACGCTGCCCACGCAGCAAATCCTGATTCATCAGCCGTGTTCTCACCGCAATGGCCTGCGTGAGGCTGACGCGGCGCGCGAGCTGCTTTCCCGAGCCCCTCACCTTGAACTCCACGACATCGCAGACCCGCTGTGCTGTGGCGCAGCCGGAACCCACATGCTGGATTTTCCTCAGCGAGCCGAGCTCTTGCGCCAAAGCAAGCTCGACCCTTGCATCGCACTTCAACCCAGCGCCATGGTCACAACCAACATCGGCTGTGCGGTGCATCTGGCGGCCGGCCTGCGCTTGCACGACGACGCCCCATTGACCACTGTATGTCACCCCGTTGAATTGATTGCCCGCTGTCTTGAGCCTGTATAACCATCAACAGATTCACGCCGCATTGATGCAGCGGCGCACGATCCACGATTTCCTGACTGATCGCATACCACCCTGGCGCGACGTGGAGAATGCGTTGCAAGCCGCCTGCTTCGCCCCCAACCACTATTTCACGCAGCCCTGGCGCTTCTACGCGATTGGTGAGCACACCAAGCAGACCATCGTTGATCTCAATGCCGAGCTGGTCGCCGCCAAGCGCGGCCCGGATGCCGGTGAGAAAAAACGCCAGCGCTGGTCTGAAATCCCCGGCTGGCTGGTCATCACCTGCCGACGCTCAAGTCAGGCATTGCGCGCGCGCGAAGACTACGCGGCCTGCTGCTGCGCCATCCAAAATTTCATGCTGGACCTGTGGGCCCGCGGCATCGGCTGCAAATGGACATCCGGCGACGTCATTCGCGATGCGGCGTTCTATCGTGCATTGGGAATCAAGGCCCACCAGGAAGAAGTTGTGGCTTTGCTTTGGTACGGCTATCCAGCGGTCATTCCACGCACGATGCGCTCGAGCCTGGATTCAAAACTCACGAAACTACCCTAGCGAACCACTGGGCAAGCTGCGCAGCTCCACTTCGGCGCGCAGCAACAACAACTCGATCAGATCGCGCGACAAGCCTTCACGCAGACGCGCTTCTTCAGCCTCTTTGGCCAGCACAACCGTCGGATCAAAACTCATACGCCGATCGGCGGACAGGCTGTAGACCTGTGAGCGCCACTCGCCCGCCAGGATCTGAAAATCAATGTGGCGACCGAGCTCATATTCCACCGCTTTGCCATCCGCACCGATCGCCGCCACCAGCCGCGTATCGCGAAGATTGTGCAGTTTGATGGTGAAGCGCGGTTCACCCTGCGCGGTCACACCGCGCTGCTGCAAAGCACGATCCAAAGCCGTGGCAAAGTACAACATAGCCGGCTTTCGGGCGGAGTAGTCCAACTGATAGTGCGGCCAGTCCGACGGCCAGTTGTGACTGCCCTGCAGCTGAAAGCCGCAGGCGCTGAGTAGGCTGACCAGCCCACCCAACACCAAGCAGCGTAGCCGCGCCTTCAACCCACCACCAAGTTGACCAGCTTGCCCGGCACATAGATCTCTTTGCGCAGGGTTTTGCCGTCAAGGTGACGCAGCACGTTCTCATCGGTTTTGGCCTGACTGAGGATGGCGTCCTTGTCCGCTGCCGCATCCACTTCGATGCGTCCGCGCAGTTTGCCATTGACCTGGACGACCAAAGTGACCGTGTCGCTCACCAGCGCCGTCTCATCGACCTTTGGCCAAGCCGCATCAATCACCGCGCCGTCGTGTCCCAGCGCCTGCCACATTTGGTCGCACACATGCGGGGTGATTGGCGCGAGCAGCAGCACAGCCGTATCCAGGGCTTCCTGCACGACAGCACGTCCCTGATCACTGGCATCCTCAAAGCGCGACACCGCATTGAGCAATTCCATCACTGCGGCAATCGCGGTGTTAAAGGTCATGCGACGCCCAATGTCGTCACCGGCTTTGCTCAGGGTTTCATGCACTTTGGCGCGCAAGGCTTTCTGTTCACGGTCGAGCGACGTCACATCCAAAGCCACAGCGGTACCGCCCTGCACGTGCGCATGGACCTGCCGCCACAACCGTCGGATAAAGCGCAGAGCGCCGTCGACACCCGCATCCGACCACTCCAGCGACTGGTCCGGCGGCGCCGCAAACATCATGAACAAACGCACGGTATCGGCGCCGTAGCGATCGATCATCACTTGCGGGTCAATGCCGTTGTTTTTCGATTTGGACATCTTGTTCATGCCGTCGTACTCCACGACAGAACCATCCGCCTTCAGCGTGCCGCCCACAATGCGTCCGCCGGTATCGCGCTGAATCTCCACATCCAGCGGAGAAATCCACTGCTGGCCACCTTTTTCATCGCGGGTGTACCAGCTGTCCGCCAGGACCATGCCTTGCGTCAGCAAACGTTTGAACGGCTCGTTCGACGATAGCAAGCCTTCGTCACGCATCAGTTTGTGAAAGAATCGTGCGTACAACAGATGCAGGATTGCGTGCTCAATGCCGCCGATATATTGGTCGACCGGCGCCCAATAATCGGCACGCGCATCCAGCATGGCCTGATCGCTGTCCGGGCAGGCAAAACGTGCGTAGTACCAGCTCGATTCAAAAAAGGTGTCGAAGGTGTCCGTTTCGCGGCGCGCGTCGCCACCACAGGATGGGCACTTCACCTTGATCCACTCGTCCATACTGGCCAAAGGCGAAGCCCCGCCAGTAACGGTCACGTCTTCCGGCAGAGCGACCGGCAACTGATCTTCCGGCACCGCTTGATCGCCACAGCTGTCGCAGTAAATGACCGGAATCGGACAACCCCAATAGCGCTGACGCGAGACGCCCCAGTCGCGTAGACGGAAGTTGACCTGCTTTTGCGCCACACCGGCCAGACGCTGCTCCAGCGCGGCGAAGGCACCATCAAAGTCCAGACCATTGAGCTCGCCGGAGTTGATCAAGATGCCACGCTCTGTGGCCGCCTCAACGGAAATGTCCGGCACACTCTCGCCGTCCGGCGAAATCACCGCTTTGAGCGGCAGACCATAGGTTTGGGCAAACTCCCAATCGCGCTGGTCATGCGCAGGCACACTCATCACCGCGCCCGTACCGTATGACATCAGCACAAAGTTGGCGGCCCAGACCGGCACAGACTCACCGCTAACCGGGTGTATGGCTTCTATGCCCAGCGCGATGCCCTTTTTCTCCTGCGTTTCCAGGTCGGCCGCCGCAGTGCCACCACGCTGGCATTCGGCGACAAACTCCGCCACCGCTGGATTGCCTGCCGCGGCTTTTTGAGCCAGCGGGTGCCCAGCGGCAACTGCCAGATAGGTCACGCCCATCAAGGTGTCGGGACGCGTGGTAAAAACTTCCACCGCATCAGAACCCGGCACATCGAAACGAATGCGCAACCCCTCGGAACGCCCGATCCAGTTGCGCTGCATGGTTTTGACCGCTTCGGGCCAATGCTCCAACTCATCCAGCGAATTGAGCAGCTCCTCGGCGTAGTCGGTGATCTTCAGGAACCACTGCGGAATTTCACGCTGTTCGACCAAGGCACCGGAGCGCCAGCCGCGTCCGTCGATCACCTGTTCGTTGGCCAGCACCGTGTTATCGACCGGGTCCCAGTTGACCACCGAGTTTTTGCGGTAGACCAGACCCTTTTTCATCAATCGGGTGAACAGCCACTGCTCCCAGCGGTAGTAGGCCGGATCGCAGGTCGCCAACTCGCGCGACCAGTCATAAGCAAAGCCCAGCCGCTGCAGCTGACCGCGCATATAGTCGATGTTTTCGCGTGTCCATGCCGCCGGCGGCACCTTGTTTTTGATCGCGGCATTTTCAGCCGGCAGGCCAAAGGCATCCCATCCCATCGGCTGGAGGACGTTCTTGCCGCACATGCGATGGTAGCGCGCAAGCACATCACCGATGGTGTAGTTACGCACATGCCCCATGTGCAAGCGCCCCGATGGATAGGGGAACATGCTCAGGCAGTAGTATTTTTCCCGCGCGGGGTCTTCGCTGGCCTTGAACGCCTGGGTCTCTTCCCAGCGCTGCTGCACCGCGGTTTCGATCGCCTGCGGATCGTATTGGTCCTGCATCACAAGTCGGTCTTGAAAAAGGCGCGATATGTTAACAGCCTGCGGCGCATCAGCAGCGCCAGAGCGATCGCGCTCACCATGTAGATCAACAACGGCAAACGCCCCCAACGTTGGTAAGGCGTTTCGCCATCGCGCGGCGTGACCTGAGCACGCAAGCTGCCGCGCACGCCCCAGTCCAGCTGTTGCTCGACATTGCCGTCCGGCCCAATCACAGCGGAAATCCCCGTATTGGCCACGCGCAACAGGCTGCGCCCGGACTCCGCAGCACGCAAACGCGCGATCTGCAGATGTTGATGAGGTGCGGCAGAGCCGGAGAACCACGCATCGTTGGTCACATTGACCAACAGACCGGCAGATCGCGAGGTCTCACGCACTTCCATGGGAAACACATCCTCGAAGCAAATCGACATCGACACGGCATGACCGTTGACGTCCAGCGTACGCTGACCGTCCAACCCCACCGCGATGGAGGGAAACGGCAGATTCAGCACATCAAACATCGGGCGAATCCAAGGCGGCGCTGGGATGTATTCACCAAACGGCACCAAATGCTGCTTCACGTAACGCCCTTGATCCTCACCCAAGGCATAGACCGTGTTGTAGGTCGCCCCATCCTTTTGCGTCAGTATGCCGGCGTACAACGTTCCGCCAGCCTCACGGGCCCGGTGGTCCAAGCTGTCGAACAACCAGGTGACGTAGTCATACGGCATGGGGATCGCCGCTTCCGGCCAAATGACCAGATCGGCCGGCCACGCCTGCTCGGTCATGTGCTCGTACAGCTCAATCGTCGGCAAACGGTTTTCCGGACGCCATTTCTGATCCTGGCTCATATTGCCCTGGATCAACACCGCGTCGATGGGTTCGCCAGCCGGCTGAGTCCAGCTCCTGGGCATAGGTGACCCAATATGCACCGCTAACACGGCCACCAAGGCCAAAGCGGCCCAAATCCGACCGGGGCCGAGCAGCAACACCATCAACGCCGCGGCGACCAGGGCATAAACGGCGGACACGCCGTGCACGCCCAGCAACGCGACCAGTTTGAGCCCCTGCGGCACTTCGGTTGCCACATATCCCAGGGAAAACCACGGAAAGCCATCAAACAGGGTGTCGCGAGCAAATTCCGCAACCAGCCAGCAGGCTGGCCACAACAACAGGCTCCAAGCCCCGATCACCCGCGGGTACAACCACACCAGCAAGCCGGCACCCAATGCCGGATACAGGCACAGATACACAGACAGAATGAGCAGCAGCAGCAGGGACAGCGACAGCGGCGCTCCGCCGTAGACCCAGGTGCTGATCAGCACCCACCACACACCGCTCAGGAAGTGAGCGAAACCGAAAGCACCACCGACAAGCAGCGCCTGACGTGGCGTACGGCCACGCAGCGCCCACAGCAACAACATCGGCCCGAGCACGACGGCCGGCCACACCTGAAACGGCGCAAACGCCGCCGTGGTCAGCAGCCCGCCCAGCAACGCAATGATCACGGACGGGAGCATGCGCGCTAGTCCTGCTGCGGTTGCCCGCTCACCGTCACGCGCAGCATCGCCAAGCGACGACTGTCAGCCCGTGCAACCTGGAATTCGAACTCGCCCAGAGTCAGCGTTTCGCCGGACTTGGGTAGACGACCAAAGTGATGCGTAACCAGACCACCCAAGGTATCGAACTCTTGGTCGGAAAAGCTCGCGCCAAAATAGGTGTTGAAGTCTTCGATCGAACACAAGCCTTTGACCAGGTAGTGCTTGCTGTCCTGACGCAGGATCGACGCCCCTTCGGTCTCGTCGTATTCGTCGTCAATGTCACCCACAATGGTTTCCAGCACGTCTTCAATGGTCACCAGACCCGACACACCACCATATTCATCCACCACCATGGCCATGTGGTTACGACCGCTGCGGAATTCCTTGAGCAAAACGTTCAAGCGCTTGTTTTCCGGCACAAACTCCGCCTTGCGCAGGCAATCCTGAATGCGGAATTCGCTGGTGTCGACGTCCTGCCCTGCGTACTTGAGCAGATCCTTGGCGAGCAAAATACCCAGAACCTGGTCTCGATTCTCGCCGATCACCGGAAAGCGTGAGTGGCCGGAGTCGACCACAGCCCGCAATACATCCTCAATCGCCATGTCGTGCTCGACGACGACCATCTGCGAGCGCGGAATCATGATGTGCTCAACCGGGGTGTCAGCCGCTTTCAGCACACCTTCAATCATCAATTGAGCATCGGCATCCATCAGTTCGAACTGGCGCGCTTCGCGCAGGATGGCCGAAAGTTCTTCGCGACTGCGGGGCGCCCCGGCAAGGCTGCGGCCCAAACGCCGCATCCAGTTGTCGGAAGGCCCCTCGGTACTCGAAGGATTATCGTCAGACATGATCGTGTTCACTCATACGGATCAGAAAAATTCAATTCAGCTAGCAGTTTGCGTTCCAAATCTTCCATTCGCTCGGCCTCATCGGACTCGACGTGGTCATGACCGAGCAAATGCAGGCAGCCATGAATCAGCATGTGCGCCCAGTGCGCCTCCAAGGTCTTACCCTGTTCGTGGGCTTCAGCGGCGACCACCGCAGCACAAATCACCAGATCACCCAGCGCTTGCTGGTCAGCCAGTTCGGCAAACTCAGGCGGTAACGGCTCGGCCGGAAACGACAGCACGTTGGTCGGCTTATCTTTGCCGCGATACTGAGCGTTCAAGGCTTGCGATTCCGGCGCCTCAACGATGCGAATGACCAATTCGCCATGGGCCGGCTGCCCTGCCAGAGCAGCCAAAGCCCAGCTTCGCAAGGCGTCCTCGGACGGCACCTCGTCTTCGCAGGCGTACTGAACCACGATGGGTACGCTCATCGAGTTTCGCCCTCGCCCTCATGCTCACCATAGGCATCGACGATGCGCTGAACCAGCGGATGGCGGACCACATCGCCAGAACGGAAATAGGTAAAGCTGATACCCGGCACACCGTCCAATACCTGGCAGGCATGACGCAAACCGGACTGTCCCGGTCGCGGCAAGTCGACCTGCGTGACATCACCCGTTACCACCGCGGTTGAGCCAAAGCCCAGCCGGGTCAAAAACATCTTCATTTGCGCCACGGTGGCGTTTTGCGCTTCATCCATGATGATGAAAGATTCATTCAGGGTGCGACCGCGCATATAGGCCAGCGGAGCGACTTCAATAATGTTGCGCTCAATCAAACGCCCGACCTTCTCGAAGCCCAACATCTCATAGAGCGCGTCGTACAACGGGCGCAGATACGGATCGATCTTCTGTGCCAGATCCCCGGGCAGAAAGCCCAAACGCTCGCCCGCCTCAACCGCCGGGCGTACGAGCATGATGCGACGCACTTCGTCGCGTTCCAGGGCTTCGACTGCGGCGGCCACCGCCAGATAGGTTTTGCCGGTTCCGGCAGGCCCCACACCGAACACCAGATCATGTCGCTGGATACTGCCCAGATAGTGGGTCTGGCTCGGATTGCGCGGCCGAATCACGCCACGCCGCGTGCGAATTCGAAATGTCTCGGACTCGGATTCCGCGGCTTGTTCCCGCGCGGCCATATGCACATCCTCTCGATCGACCGCACGACCATCGTCATGACGATACAAGCGCTGCAGGGTCAACGCTGCCTGCTCCACCGCCTGAGCACTGCCCAGCAACTGGAAGTCATGGCCGCGGTTACGGATTTCCACCGACAAATCGCGCTCAAGCTGGCGCAAATGCTGATCGGCAGGCCCGCACAAGGCGGAGAGTCGTTCCTGCGACTCAGGCGCCAGCCGCAGATGTTTGGAGGTGTTCACGAACGCAAGCTAACCATCAGGCGGCATGCGATACCGGGCTGACCAACACACCACGCAGGGAATTGGGCAAGGCTTCGGTGATTTCCACATCGACAAAGCGACCGATCAACTCGGGCTCTGCGGTGAAATTGACCCAGCGGTTGTTATCGGTCCGCCCTGCCAGCTGCCCCACGTCTTTGCGCGACAAGCGTTCGACCAGCACCCGCTGCGTGGTTCCGACCATAGCGCGGGAGAACTCATCGCCACGCGCACGCACGCGGTCCTGGAGAATCTGCAACCGCTGCTTTTTCACCTGCGGGTCGACGCCATCGTGCAGCTTGGCCGCCGGCGTACCGGGACGCGCGCTGTAGACGAAGGAGAAGGCGTGATCGAAATCGGCGAATCCGACCAATTCCATGGTCGCTTCGAAATCCGCATCCGTCTCACTCGGGAAACCCACGATGATGTCAGTGGACAAACTGATATTGGGCCGCGCCGCGCGCAAACGCTGCACTTTGGAAATGTATTCCTGCGCGCTGTGCCCTCGTTTCATCATCATCAAGATGCGATCCGAGCCCGACTGCACCGGCAGATGCAGATAGCTGGCCAGCTTGGGCAAGTCGGCGTAAGCCTGGATCAGGCTGTCGGAAAACTCGGCGGGATGCGATGTGGTGAAACGAATGCGCCCAATCTCTTCGATCTCCGCGATGTAGCGAATCAGCAAAGCCAGATCGGCCGTGGTGCCATCACTCATCGTGCCGGTGTAGGAATTGACGTTCTGACCCAGCAGGGTGATTTCACGCACGCCCTGCGCCGCCAACGCGCGCACCTCAGTCATCACATCGTCAAATGGACGACTGACCTCTTCACCGCGGGTGTAGGGCACAACGCAGAACGTACAGTACTTGGAGCAACCCTCCATGATGGACACGAAGGCGGTCACCCCTTCCGCTTGCGGTGCTGGCAGCGCATCGAATTTTTCGATTTCCGGGAAGCTGATGTCCATCGCAGCGCGGCCACTTTGGGCGCGTTGCTCCATCAGTTCAGGCAAGCGATGCAGCGTCTGCGGGCCGAACACCAGATCGACGTAAGGCGCGCGCTCAAGAATGGCATCGCCTTCCTGACTGGCCACACAACCGCCCACGCCGATCATCAGATCCGGCTTGGTCTGCTTGCGCTGTTTCCAACGGCCCAGTTCGGAGAAGACTTTCTCCTGGGCTTTTTCGCGAATCGAGCAGGTGTTCAGAAGCAGGATATCTGCCTCTTCCGGGTTGTCGGTCCGCTCGACCTGATGTGACTTCTCAAGCACCGCCGCCATCTTGCCCGAATCGTAATCGTTCATCTGGCAGCCGAATGTCTTGATGTAGAGCTTTGCTCCCACGGTAAAAAATTCAGCCAAAAGGGGCGAAAGTATACGTCAATTGGGGGTTTGCTTGCCCCACCATCAACTCAGCCGATGCGCTGGAGCCATTGATCCACGCATTCATCAAGCTGGGAGTAGCAGGACTCAAAGGCCCCTCGCCCGCGACGATAGGGATCTGGAACGCCTCCACGGTCTTGCCATTTGCTCATCAGATGCACACGCCCGCGCGCTGTTGGCAGTCGTTGATTGATCCAATCTTCGTGGTGCTTCTCCATGACCAGGACCAGATCGTAGTCATTGATCAACGGCTGCGTGAGCTGCTGCGCAATGTGATCTCGCATGTCGATGCCGTAGTCGTCCATGACCGAAATCGCATCATCATCGGCCTGCCAGCCCACCATGGCGCCAACACCGGCAGAAGCGACGCGAGCGCCGACTTTGTTCCAGCGCTCTCGAATCAGAAATTCGCCCATTGGGCTGCGACAAATGTTGCCGGTGCAAACAACCAGTACTGAAGAAAACATGACTTGTGGCCGGAGTTCTTGGGTGCGTCAGAAAAATGACGTCGAATGCGGGACCTTCTCAAAAATTTCGCGCTCAACACGCAACGCTAGCTGACAAATAAGCCTAACACCGCACACGAAGCGCCAGGAAACACGACCATGGATATTGCCAAAAAGGACTCTTCCGCCAATTTCCACGTCCCGACCACATTCGGCATGTGGGCGTCCGCACTGAAAATTGCTCTGCTACCCGGGTTGGCGCTGATGTGCTTGATCGCCGCGCCATTGGCGGGCTATCAAATTCCCGGCGAGATTCAGGGCATATCGGTCCACACCATCGCCACGCTCGGCTTTGCCGCATTGCTGTTTGCGCTGGTGCCAATGATTTGGCGCAGTGGTTATCGCCGGGCGGACTACGGCGACGATCGAGTGGATTCCAGCTCTCTCATCGAAACCAACAAACAGTTGCATCTTGCACGCTATCAGCTGCAAAAGCGCAGCAAAGAGCTCGACGAAGCGGTCGGGCAGCTGAAGGCTCAGCGTCAGGATATGTCGCGTATCAGTGTGGTGGCGCGCCGCAACATGGCCTTGGCCGGCGCAACGATCAACGCCAGCGGCGAGGCTGTGGTTCTCACTGACATTCATGGTGTGATCCGCGGCATCAGCCCCGCGGCCACACAATTGTGTGGCATCCATCGCAACGACGCCTGCGGCACACCCTTCGATGAGGTGATGCAGTTGTTCGACCCCAGCGCCGCACGACCGGATCAACACCCGGTCAAGCGTATTGCGTTGCGCGCGATTGATGCCGCCGATGCCGCTCCTCATCTGGAGAGTTGCCTGCTGCGTGACCGGATCGGAAAAAGTTATTCCGTACTTGTGACGTCCATGGCCGTCACCGACAAAGAAGGCACGGCAGTCGGCGCCTACATCAAGCTGGAGCGGGATGACCAAGCCGGCGGATCACCGCTGCGCATCCCCAGCCAACTCGACCCCATCACCGGATTGGCCACCCGCGATACGTTTACGCGCCAGCTCGACGATCTGTTGCGCACCGCGCGGATTCACGCTGGTGAGCATCATCTGTTGTTGCTGGCGCCCGACAACCTCGATTTCATCAGCGACCGACACGGTTACCAAGCGGCTGAGCAGGTGCTGTGGCAAATCGCGGAAACCTGCCGGACTTGCGTCGATGACAAAGCCCAGTGTTTTGCCATCTCGGCGGGCCGCTTCGCTATCCTGATGCCGGACAGCGTTGACGGCGATGCGCGCAACTGTGCGGAGAACCTACGTCATGAACTTCAGCAAGCAACGCTGACCTGGCGCAATGAACACCTGGAACTCAACGCGACCATCGCGCTGCTCCCGCTCAACGGCGATTCACCGAGCGTGAATGGGGTTATGGAACAGGCCGAAGGCATGTTGCGCGCCGGCCGGCGTGCCGGTGGCAATCGTGTCTATACGAGCATGCCGGTTCAGAACAGCAGCGAAGACTCGCGCTTTGACGATCGCGGCTGGGCCGAATGGCTGCAGCAGCGCCTTGGTGCTGGCCTTGGCCATCTGATGTCGCAGGAAATCCTGCCGAGCAACGCCGACACACACCGCCGCAGCGTGGAATGCTACATGCGCATTGAAGATGTGGACGGTGTGTGGGTCTCGCCGCGCAGCTTCTTGCCGGCGCTCGGTCGTATCGGTGAAACGGCCCTGATGGACCTGTGGGTGCTTGATCAGGTGCTACAGCAACTGGCCGAAAACCCGAGCTTTGCAGACGAGTATGAAACCTTCTCGATCAATATCGCCGCGGCCTCGTTGCAAGACACTGCCTTCGCTCTGCGCGTCAGCGAACGCCTTAATCGTCATGCCGCTCATGCGGCTCAGGTTTGCTTCGAGATCGCCGAGAACACCGCTACATCGATGCTGCGCGAAGTCGCTCAATTCGTTGATACAGTGCAAAACCTGGGCGCCAAAGTGGCGATTGATCAGGCCCGTGGTGTCGGCTTCCAGCAACTGCTGCAGCGCTGCCGGCCCAATATGGTCAAGATCGACGCCACCTTGATTTGCAGCGCAACACATGACGATCTGGCCCAGGCCCAGGTGCGCTGGATCAGCCAAAGCGCGCACCTCAGGAATGTGGAATGCACCGCATGCGGCATCGAGGATGCGGATTGGATCGACGGTATCAAAGCACTGGGTGTGGATTATCTGCAGGGCTCCGGCCTGAACAAGATCGGCCCACTGATGGTGTAAACACTTGAGCGTCGGCAGGCGATAAAATGCGCGTCCATTCCGCTTGCCGATGCCCATGCCGCAATCTGATGATTTCCCCGCGCTGTGCGACGCACTGCTCGACACCATCGGGCGTTTGGCCGCGCGACATTGGTGCCCGGCAACAGGCGGTAATTTTTCCGCACGCATCGACGATGAGCTGCGCCTGATCACGCGCTCCGGCCGCGACAAAACACGTCTGAGCCGCGCTGACCTGATGCTCTGCGACGCTCACGGAAAAGCCATCAACGCCGGCGACAAACCATCCGACGAAACAGCATTGCACGCACGCTTGTATCAACTTGACGCCGACATCGGTGCAGTCCTGCACACGCACTCGGTGCACTCCACCGTGCTTTCGCGGCAAAACCACGGTTCACGCCTGAGCATTCATGGTTTCGAGATGCAGAAATCCCTGCGCGGACAAAGCACCCATCTCGACACAGTCGATGTCCCCATCTTCGACAACACCCAGAATATCGACGAACTCGCCGAACGCGTGGCCGAACGCTGGAATGACGACAGCAGCCGCGTGCCGGGCTTGCTGGTCCGCGGCCACGGACTCTACGCCTGGGGCCGTGACCTCAGCGAAGCCCGTCGTCACGTGGAAGGTTTGGAATTCCTTTTCGACTGTCTGTGGCAAGAACACATCGCCACCCGGAACGTCTCATGAGCACACACCGCGTCCACGCCGTGGTCACCGACATTGAAGGCACCACCACCGACATCGCGTTCGTCCACAACATATTGTTCCCCTATGCGCGCGCAGCCCTGCCCGCCTTTGTGCGCGCCCACGTCGACACCCCGCAGGTGGCGAGCGAGCTCGCTGCCACAGCAGCCCTGGCCGAGCAGCCGGACGCCGAACTCGATGAGTTGATCGATCTCCTGATCAGCTGGATTGACCAAGATCGCAAAGCGACGCCGCTGAAGAATCTTCAGGGGCAGATCTGGAAAGCCGGCTATGAGAACGATGACTTCCGAGGGCATGTCTATGCCGATGCGCATCGTGGACTGACCAACTGGCACACGCTGGGCGCAGAACTCAGCGTTTATTCCAGCGGCTCCGTGCCCGCCCAACAACTGCTGTTCGGACATTCGGATTTTGGCGACATGCGTCCGCTGTTCAGCGCGTGGTTCGACACCACAAGCGGGCCCAAGCGCGAGACACAGAGCTACACCCGCATTGCTCAGGCCTTGAACCACAAACCGGCGGATATTCTGTTCCTCTCCGATGTCACCGAAGAGCTAGACGCCGCGCGCGAAGCCGGCCTGCAAACCATTCACCTGGTGCGTGATAACAACATCGTCCGCACTGATCACGAAGCGGTTTCAAGCTTCGATGACATCCACTTGGAGATCGCCGCATGACCCACCTGCGCCATTGCCCTGAAGATCAGCCTCAACATACTCTGGTCGACACCAGCAATTACGCTCAGATCCAAGCTTTGCTCAGCGAGGTCGGGGTGCAACTGGAGCGCTGGGAAGCATCAGCTGAAATCGCTCCCGACGCCAGCAACGATGAGATCCTGGCCGCCTATCAAAGCGACATCGACCGCCTCGTCGCTCAAGCCGGCTACCAAAGCTGGGATGTCGTGAGCATGGTGCCCAACCACCCGGACAAAGCCGCGTTTCGCAGCAAGTTTCTGGAAGAACACACCCACGCGGAAGACGAAGTGCGTTTCTTCGTCCGCGGCCAGGGTTTGTTCACGCTGCACATCAACGGCCAGGTGTTCGAGCTGTTGTGTGAAAAAGGGGATTTGATCCGCGTGCCGGCTGGAACCAAGCATTGGTTCGACATGGGCCCGAACCCGGAATTCACAGCGATACGGCTGTTCAATAATCCTGAAGGTTGGATCGCTCAATTCACCGGCGACAACATCGCGCAACACTTTTCCAGACTGGACAACTGACATCTTGAGCGCGCTCGACCGTCACGCCACCAGCCTGCGTTTCGTCAATCAGCAGGTTGAGATTCTTGATCAGCGCTTGCTCCCGCATGAGGAGCGCTGGCACCGCTGCGAGTCGCCCGATCAACTGATCGCGCATATCCACTCGCTGGCCGTGCGAGGCGCGCCTTTGATCGGTATTGCAGCCAGCTTAATGGTGGCGCAACGCGCCTTGGCGGGCGTCGGCCCATCGCAACTTCTCGACGAGTTGGCGGCGCTGCGAGCCAGCCGCCCGACGGCCGTCAATCTGATGAACTACCTGGACCGTTTGCGCCCTCGTATTGAACAGGGCGCCAGCGTTGAGCAGATTGCCGATCTTGCACTGGCGATCTTCGATGAGGACCGCGCACTGTGTCAGGCCATCGGGGATGCCGGTTTGTCACTGATCCCTCACGGCAGCCGCATCCTGACCCATTGCAACACCGGCAGTCTGGCAACCGCCGGGATCGGTACCGCACTGGGGATCATCACGCATGCCCACAGCCAAGGGCACGATATTTCGGTCTGGGTCGACGAGACCCGCCCTCTGTTGCAAGGCAGCCGCCTCACCACCTGGGAACTGGCTCGCGCCAAGGTCCCTCACACACTGATTTGCGACAATATGGCGGCCAGTCTGATGGCCGCCGGTGAAGTCGATCTGATCCTGGTGGGTGCGGATCGCATCGCCGCCAACGGTGACACCGCCAACAAAATCGGCACCTACGCGCTGGCCGTTTTGGCCAAGCATCACGGTATTCCGTTTTATTGCGCCGCGCCCGTCACCACCATAGATCCGCATTGCCCGGATGGATCGAACATCACCATTGAACAACGCAACGCCAGCGAGGTGCGCGGCGTGCGAACAGCGCAAGGAGAGTTGCTGCTCAGCCCGGCCGAAACCGCCGTCCACAACCCTGCGTTCGATGTCACGCCGGCCACATTGGTCAGCGCCTGGATCACCGATCGCGGCGTGCATCACGACGCGACCGCGCTGGCCCTGACAAGCTGAGCCAACGCAAACGTCTTACGCGCGGTTTTTGAGCTGATGCGCCCGGAGCAACAGGTAAAGCGCAAACCCGGTTGCCACACCCGGCGCAATGCCCAGCACCAGCGCGACCCAGCCGTAGCGCACGTTCAATTGCCGGGCTTCCTGAACAACCCAGACCGCCAGAATGCACCAACAGACAATGGCATCCAACGCATAACCTGACGCATAGGGATTCACGAAACCTGCCGCAAAGGCCCCGATCACATCACCGGACGCGATCAAGGGCGGCACAACCATCAGCATGAAAGCCAATGCGAAACCAACACCGAGCAAAGCAATAAGACTTCGGTAAATCTGCATAGAAAACCCCACCCCCGAATGTTTGACGCGAATCGATCCAGACTAGCGTATGTGCTGACTGAACTGCAGGCTCGCTAAACGTTACCGGCGAGCAGAACCAAGGTTCCACCGATCTCCCCGGCAATCAGCGAGACCATGAACAGGCGCAACATCCATGGCGGCAAGGTTCGCGTGCCGAGCACATGCGGCTTCCTGAGCTGATTGTCGGTGTCCTGCAGCAACCCGTGAATCGCGTAGCTCAATACAGCCAAAGCGAAAAACACGATCGGCACGATCGTCGCCCACAAGTTGGTTAGTGGATCAAAGCGACTCCCCAGCGCCAACTGCTGGAGCACCAAGCAGGCAAACGCGTACAACAATGAGGTGCGATGACAGATATCCACATAGACCGGCGCAGTCGCGCTTTCCGAGCGCGCCATATGCGCGTACTTCCACACACCGGTCAGCATACCGACGAGCAGAAAGCTCCCGGCACTGAGCAAAGCAAAATGATCGGCTGTCATGACTCCACTTCCCTTGTATTGCGGAGCGCAGCGTTGATACCCGCCGCTCGCGCCGTGCGTTGATAAATTGGTTCACTCACCCAGTTCTGCTGGTGCCAGTAAGCTTTAAGAAACAACGGCAATTCCGGAATCCAAAAACGATTCATATCATCCTCTGACACAGGCTCATTGATTGTGAGCGCCACATCCGCGTACACGGTACCCGGCCCCTCGAACGCGCTGCGACTAGCCAGCACATGCCCGTAGCTGTCAACGATCTGGGTCGCGCCGACAAAGCACGTGTCGTAAGGAACGGTGACCCCCAAACCAAGACTGAATTGCCCGCCTACCTTGCCACAGTGTGACGCCTGAACGACCGGCGCACCCAGGCGACGTGCGAATTCCACCGGCGCCTGCTCGCTCAGATAACGGTTGTACTGACCAATAGACGCCAAGGCTTTTCGCACCGGCCCGAGCCAGTTGTCCGGCAACGTCCACCAGTGGGTGCCAGTCATCGCCAGTTTGACCCGGCCACGCATGCGCTTGACCGTCTGAGTGCGAATCAACTCCCAGCAGACGGCGGCTCCAACGCCGCCCAATTCGGTGTCCCACACACCATCATCCTGACCACCACGATAAAAAGCACGTTCCCACATGGTCGGCAGATCTTTGTCGTGGCTGTGCAAACGCCCTTGCGGTTCCGCGAAAATGTAACGGTTGTAGATCTCACCTTGATCTTCGATCAACATCGAACCACCCACCCATCCGGAATACCGCTGGGCGAGACGCCCCATCATGTCGATTGCGGCATTGTTAGCCGGCAACACGCAATCCGAAGTTTGCCTCACCGGCGCAATCGCGCCGGTAAAGAATTCCGGCAACGCGACAATCTGCGCCCCAGCCCGAAACGCTTCTTCGATGCGGCGCTCCGCATGAGCGATGTTGCTGGGCGCATCGCCTACCGCCGCATTCATCTGCACCGCAGCAACGCGCATTGTTTGCTGACCCTTCTCAACCGCCCTGACCATTTCGTTCTCCGACAACAACACCGGCTAATATTGGCCTGAATGTCCCGGGGAGACTTTCAAGATTCTGCTATCAAACCAGATTCACGCCGCAGGCCGAACACTCATCTACGTGGGCTACTTGCCGCAGACGCAGTGGCATTCGCACTGTTGCGAGACATGGCTATTTGGATTGGATGACAGGTTAAGTGTCTGCGTAGCCACCAGCGGCCAGACTCACACGGGAAGCAGCGCGGTCATTCCTGCGGGGACCAGACACATACTCCATGCGCCCGATACGCGTGTCGGCGTCGTATTGCTCGACCCTGTCCTGGGCGCACCGGCGGCGCGAACGGGTGACGTAGTGACACCACACATTGATGCGGAACACTGGATCCGCCGTTTGAATCAAGATCTGTCCTTAGACCCTGATATGTGGACCGACAGACGATCACTGGCGCATGCCGGAATCGATCAACGCGTGATCGCCGCTGCCGAGATGGTGGACGCCAGCCTGCTCGAGAATCAGCCCATTAGCACGCTGGCGAAACAGCTTGCCCTGTCTGAATCCAGACTGCAGCACCTGTTCGCATCGCAAACTGGCCTTCGCCTACGCCAGTACAGACTGTGGATGCGCTTGCTGCGAACCGCTCATGACACAGTCCAAGGTCACACTCTAACGAATGCCGCCCACGCCAACGGTTTTTCCAGTTCATCCCACTTTTCGAGCTCGTTCCGCAGGCAATTCGGGCTCGCGCCGCGGCAGATACTCAGCAGCAACAATGGCGCCTCAAGCAACTTCGCACGGTAACCGAGGCGCCTCTGCCAAAGCTGGAATCATCAAAAGCCTGCGATGCACTTCGAGCACACTGCAGGCTGCACTCATGTCGCAAACAATCCTAAAAGAATCTCTTTGCGGAGTTTGATGGGCTTGGTGACGGCGTCGCAAAGGGTGTGGGTGTCGCCATGGCCCGCCCACCGTTACGCCAGTTGTCGCCGGGTTGAGGGCTGGGTGTCGGCTGCGGCGACGGTGTGCTTTCCGGGCTCGAAGGCTCATCTGGCGGTGGGAAGTGATGCAGAACCTGATTGGCGAAATGAAGCACATCGCCCTCGCTCAACGTCAGGATCGAGCGCAGCTTCTTCAAAGCGACCGGACGATCCTCTTCCGCAATCTGTAGGCGTGAGTAAAGCGTATCCAAATGACGCCCATGCCCGACCAGAATGTCGTCCATCAACGGCTCAAACGCGGCGAGAATGAAGTTCTTGATCTCGGACTGCTGCGACACCGGGATATGGAAAGGTTTGGCGCTGTTGTCACGCGCTTCTTCCGGCGTCAGCGTAACGAGATACATGTCCGGTGCATATTCGACGCTGGCACCCGTGGCCAAATCAATGGTCGAGCCAATCAAGCCACCAAAAATGATGTTGCCGAAAAGCCAGGCATTGGTCGATGTGCCAGGATTCAACGTGGCGTCGTGATAACCCTCTTTTTTCAACGTGAGTATCACTCCACCGCGCTCGCGAGGCAGTTTGACCTGAGCTGGCGTCGTCGCAATATTGCTGCCTTGGAATACGATGTCAGCGCCACTCGGTTCGGAATCGACAGTCAGCGTTTGCTTACCGCCACTGACGATGCTGGCACAGCCTGCGCTGAGCGCCGCGGAGGCGATGAGGCACGCCAGGCCTTGAATTCTTAACGCACCCATCAGAAGAAGAACCCCATGCCGAGACGCAGATCAACAATCGAGTACTCGTCGTTGGGTCCGCCAAGGTCGTACTCAAACTCCAGCGCTTGAGCGCGGACGTCTGCAAAGATCGATATCTGCTCAGTGGCATTAATCGCCAGGCCGATCGCAAATTCACCACCCGTGATATCAGCCCCATCACCAGAAAGCACATAGCTTCCGAGTTCACCGTAAACAGTCAGTTGCTCGGCTATCGCCAGCGACAAACCGCCGCGAAACCCGATACCGTCAGCGTCACTGACGTCGTCGGACAAACGTTCAAAGTTCACACCAGCCCAGAAGCCCAATCGATCATTGACGCCGGACCAACCGCCCCCGAGACGGGTTTGCTTAACGTCAAGAACGTTCTCGTACTCGCGATCGATGTAACCGGCGAAAAGTAACAGGCCAGTGTCATTGGGCGTAACAGACGCATTGATGGAAAAGCCATCACCGTCCGCCTCGCCACCGTAGTTGTCATCCTCAAGTTTGGAGTCTGCGATGACCCCCAACTGCAAACTCCCTGACGCGGCGGATACCACGCTGGAAAAACATGCCGTCATGCCGAGCACGGCCAACATAACCACCCTCATTATTTCCCCCTAGTTTCAACGATAGCTGTGCTTACACCACCCACTCCCCAGGCGATGATGTCAGCTCAAAAAAATGCGTCGACGTTGTCTGTTGTCTGCCCAAGACGTCAGAAGTCGATGCCAATACCAATTCTTATGTCGTCGATTGACAACTCTTCGTCCGGACTGCCGTCGCCATACTCGAAATCCAAAGACTGCGAGCGCATATCGACGAACAGAGAAAGCTCCGAGTTGGCCTGAAATGCCAGCCCAATCGCATACTCTTCGGCAGTGATATCAGCCCCGTCACCTTCAACCGAGTATCCACCCAGCTCGCCATAGATTTTCAAACGTTCGAGCAACACAAACGACAAGCCGCCATGAAGACCAAACCCATCGGCATCACCGATGTCGTATTTGATCTGCTCAAAGTTTGCGTTCAACCAGTAGGCCAAGCGCTCAGCGTCTCCTGACCAACCAATACCCAAACGGGTTTGTTTGGTATCCAGAATCTCTTCGTACTCACGATCAAAGTAGTCGGCGTAGAACGTGACGCCATTCTCGAACGGCGAGATCCTTGCACTGATGGACATGCCGTCGCCGTCCAGCTCACTGCTGCCGCTTTCACCCTCCAACGTCGAGTCAGAAATCAAAGCAATCTGAATATTGCCGGCTGAAGCCGTTGCTGCTGCCGAAAAAAACCACGATGCAAGCAGCGCCACGCGTGCGAGATTTGCCATGGAATACCCCTAATTCTCTCGTTTTTAGTCGTGTTGCAAGGCCGCTTTATCAAACGACACCGTAGCGTCGTTGGTGCTTCTAGCGACCGCACTGAAGACATGCTCATCTCCCAATGAGCGACGACGTCCCCAGCGTTCCCCAGACCGTATCGTTCTCACAAAATTGGCTTTGCGACCGGTGAAAATAGAATGCCACGACACGACTCAAGACACAGCTATCTGTTCCGATAGTTTCGCGTGCAAAGTTTGCAGGCCTGTCGATTCGTCGAAGCTGGCGACCTGACTGACCGCTGTCGAAAAAAACCGCTCAAACGCCTGGCGCACAGACACCGCTTATCGCCTAAAATGTGACGCCTATCGTTTTCGATAGTATCGTTTCGCTTCTAGCAGCCTCTCTTTAAGTGCTGCATTCACGTCTTGAACTCAATCGCAAACGGCACTCACACCATGGGAATCGCCCAACACCCCAACTGGGGCAATTTGGTCCGCGCCAGCAAGTACATCGACGGGAAACTGGTTCAGCGATACGCGGCCACTCTTGAAGAAGCTCGCGCGCTTGAAATCGAGCTCAGCCAGCAAAAGCTTGAAGCCGATCAGCACGCACAGATTCAACGCACCCCCACGAAACGTGGTGGCAGCACGCCGCTGCGAGGCATCTATTTGATCCCGCGCAGCAAGAAAGGCCGCGAAGCTTTTGGTGTGCGCACACCGGCCACCACGACATCGATCTTCAAGTTCGGCGCCGCTTGCGCCTGGTGGCAAAGCTGTGGGGTTTTGGCCGAATCACTGGGCCTGGATGAAACCCCGATCGAGTGGCTGACGCACCTGCCCTTGATGATCGAAGGTCGCATCCGCTTCATCACCGTGCCTGAAGATGAGATTCACGTGTATGCGCCGTACTGGGCACATGAAGGGCGCATTCGTGGTGCGCTTCTGCTCGATAAGGAACCGCCGCGGCCGCTGCGACCCGGCGAAGGACATCGCACCGTCTCATCATCATCCTCCGCTGACGCCTTTCTGTTCGCCTCGGCCTAAGCCGTCGATCTGGCCAAAAACCACACCGGATTCCTCTGCGCGACGCAACCTATCGCGCTGCTTGATCGTGTAGTCAGCAAATTTGCGACGTTCAGCTTGCGCTGAATGTGACAAGATCAATCGCATAACAACGCGATAATACTGAGGAGACCAACCCATGAAACCAGCCTTCTGGCGTGGTGCAGTGAGCGTGTGCGCCACTGCCCTTTTGCTCTCAGCCTGCCAAGGTGGCGTCAGCCAAAGCCAGGCCGATTCACGAGATAGCGACACCGACACCCCCGCAGCCGAACCGCCCAACGAAGGCGTAATCCTGGCTGAAGAACTCGTGCACATGGTCGAACGTGCGGGCCTCTACTCACTGCCAACCGACCCGACGCAAATCCTCAGCTCACTCGCCACCTTACCCAACGGGCTGGGCGACGCTGTCGCCATGCATCTGGGCAGACTCTACCCAACGCCCAATGAGCTCACACCCGGCGTGGGCCCGCTGATGGACTTGCTGCAGGCACGCGCCAACTTGTTGCTGGATGGCGGGCAACCCTTGCGTTTGCTGCAAGACACCATGGACGGCGAGATGTCCATTCTGTTGCTGCCGGTCGATGCCACAACGGTCATCGTGATCCTGCCAACGCAAGTGGTCAAAGCCAACCCAAGCGCCACTGCACTCCCCGAATCGCCGATCGATCTAAGCCAGTTGACCTACGAGATCAACGGTCGCACCCGCACCGTCGAGCAATACATGCAGAGCGGATCGACCAATGCGATCGCTTTCATGCACGACGGCCAATTCATCTACGACGCCTACCAGAACGGTTTTAACCTCAACACCCGTGCACACATGTGGTCGGTGACCAAATCGGTGACCACATCGCTGGTCGGCATCGCGGTGTCGGAAGGGCTGGTGGATTCCATTTACGACCCCATCGCCAAGTACATCCCGGAATCCGCCGGCACCGTTTGGGATGGTGTCAGCGTCGAGGATTTGCTGCAGATGGAATCCGGCACCTACTGGGTTGATGTGCCGGTTCATCAACCCGAACAGCTTGTCCTCATGGGCGCGGATTACCACTCCAACGGCCTATACGGCATGACCCGCGATGAATACCTGCTGAACCTCACGCGCGTCTCTCCGCCGGGTGAGTTCTACCGCTACAACAGTGGCGATGCGCAAATGCTCGCGTGGCTGCTGGAGAACGTCTATCAGCGCCCTTACGCTGAAATTCTTGCCGAGAAGATCTGGCAACCCGCAGGTATGCAGGACGATGCCCTGGTCATGACCGACCGCCTCGGCAATACCTTCGCCTCTATGGGCTTGATGGCGACCCCGCGCGACATGCTGCGCTTCGGCGAGCTATTCCGTAACGGCGGGCGCAGTCTCGATGGCAAGCAGATCGTGCCAGCAGCCTGGGTTGCCGCCTCACACAACTATGACAAGGAAAACGGCGGCGGTCCGCGTGGCTACATGTGGCCGCATTGGGGTGGCGTGGAATCCGGCAACTACACAGCGGCGGGTTACGGACACCAGCGTGTCAGCGTGGCGCCTTCGCTCAATATGGTTGGCGTGCGTTTCGGCAACGACCCGGTGGACACGATCGCGCCAACCGAATGGGAAGCCGTTCTGACCGCTATCGGTGAGTACCTCGAAACCGGCAGCATGGAGTAAGTCTCGCCCAGCCATTTCATTGCGCTGCCCCAGTGCCCAACTTAGACTTCGCGAGATTATCGAGGAGACAACAATGGCATTGGTCGTGACACTGATTGGTGTACTGGTGGCGCTGGCTGCACAGGGCGCTTTGGTTCTTTTTCTACTGAACCTTGGCGCTTTGGGCATCGATCGGGGAGACCCTGCCGGGCTCGTCTCGGCGCTGAGCATCAATCTGGGCCTGCTACTCGGTTTCGGCGCTATCCATAGCCTGATGGCGCGCCCACGCTTCAAACAATGGTGGGTGCAAATTGTGTCCAGCAAAGCCGAGCGCGGTGTTTACATGCTGATGTCGGGTCTGACCTTGGCCACGGTCGTTCACTTGTGGGCGCCCCTGCCGCAGGAGATCTGGACGTTCTCATCGCCGCTCATCCGCGCTGTATTGTTCGCTGGATTCGCTACCGGTCTTGTGATCGTGTTCTGGTCCATATTCACTGTCGACGTCTTTCATTTTCACGGCTTTCGTCAAGCCACAACGGACGCCTCAGTCGAACCGCCATTCGCTGTCCGCGGACCCTATCGTTTTGCCCGCCACCCGATACAGACCGGCCTGATCATTGCGTTGTGGTCGACGCCAGACATGACGCTCGGCCACCTGCTGTTTGCCGCGGGCATGACGACATACAGCCTCGTGGCCACGCTGGCCCTGGAAGAACCCGATTTGCGCAAGAGCCTGGGGGACAGTTATCGCGACTACGCCAACCGAGTACCCGCCATCGTGCCAGGTGCGAATGCGTTCAAACGCCGCTGATCGTCACACAGGGCAGGAGCTGATCAACGCCCATCATGTCAGCCCGCGGCCAAACGAATCAGCGTCTGGTAAAACTCGATCATGTTGAGATATTCGGCGGTGCCAATGTGCTCGTTGATCCCATGGATCTGCGTTGCCGTCTCTGAGGTGTAGTTGAACGGCGCGAAGTAGTAGCCGTTTTCACGCACCGGGACGTAGTGACGATTGTCGGTGGTGGCGAGCACGATGCCGGTGGCCACCAAAGCGTCGGGAAAGCTGCGACTGACCGCATCTCGCAGCACATGCATAGCCTCAGAATCAACATCCGAAAGTGGCGGCGCTTCGGAGAAAAACCCGGGTTCGATTGCAATGTCCACCTGAGGGTCATTAATCACAGCGTCGATGTGCTGCAGCACGTCATCCACACTGTCACCCGGCAACAGGCGGAAATTGAGCACGGCATCTGCCGTGTTGGGCAAAACATTGTCTTTGATGCCCGCCTGCAACAGCGTTGGCGCCATGGTCGTGCGGAGCAACGCCGCGGTGGTCGGAGATTTTTCCAGCTGCCCCAGCAAGACCGACTCGAACAGCCAACGGTTGTTGATCAAAACACGTGCCGACCAGGGCATTTCCGGCGCCAGCGCATCAAGCAGACCGCCCACCGCAGGAATCAAACGTCGCGGCATGGGCGATGCTTCCAATGCGGTCAAGGCATTGGCCAGGCGGAAAATCGCTGTATCGTCTGAGGGTGTCGAACTGTGCCCGCCCGTGCCCGAGGCGCGCAAGCGCACCGACAGATAACCTTTTTCCCCCGCCATGATGGTGGCGACCGGCATCTCGATGCCCTTGATGATGCCTTGCGTCACCGCACCGCCTTCATCCAGGGTAAACCAAGCTTTCTCGCCTCGCGCTTTGAGATGTTCAACGATTTTGGCCGCGCCGCCCCGGCCGTCGACCTCCTCGTCATGACCGTGGGCGAGCAAGACCGTGCGACGCGGTGAAAATCCCTGCCCCATCAATGCGGTCAACGCTTCCAACTGGGCCATGACACAGCCTTTGTCATCCAGAGTGCCGCGCCCCCAAACCGCATCATCAGCGATCACTCCGGAAAACGGCGGGTGCTCCCATTGCGCTTGAGTGGAGGACTCCACAGGCACAACGTCCATATGTGCGAGCAAGATGATCGGAGCAAGATCCGGATCACTGCCGGGCCAACGATACAACAACGAATACCCGGCATCCGCCAGCGTTTCCCGCAGCGCCCAAACTTGCGGGAACGCCCGTTCGACAAGCCGGTGAAAATCCTCAAACGCAGCGGCGCCCTGAGGCGACAGCTCTCGCTCGCCAATGGTTTGAATTTGCACGGCCGCTGACAAACGCTGCAAAGCGACATCGGCGTCGACCTGAGCCTGTGCTGACACAGCGCTACACCACAACGCGACCCCGGTCGCAATTCGTCGGAACATCAGACACTCGCCTGAATTGAAAGTCTCAATGAGAGTAGCGGAATCGCTTGAGCGATGTGCTGGCGGGACAGTCCGATGATCATGATCGACAGCTCACCTTAAACTTGCGCCGGTTGAAGATGCTTGCAGGCGGGCAACGGTCACGCCCAACCTCCACACCGATCTGTATTCGAATCGCAGGAGCTGTAATGTCGCAAACACCCTACTACGCGGTGATTTTCACCTCAGTCCTCAAGCGTGAGGATGAAGGCTATGCGCAGGCCGCGGAGGACATACTCCGGCTGGCCGAGCAACAACCTGGATTTCTCGGTTTTGAAACCGCGCGCCAGGAGATCGGCATCTCGGTCTCGTATTGGTCCAGTCTTGAGGCTATCGAAGCGTGGCGCCAACATACTGAGCATCTGAAGGTTCAGCGCCAGGGCCGTGACTGGTATGCGTCCTACCGCGTGCGGGTGTGCCGCGTAGAGCGCGACTATGCCTTTGCAGCGCCCACCTGAAGCGGCGACAACAGCTTGCCTGGATTCATCACACCGGCGGGGTCAAAAATGGCTTTCATCTGGCGCATCAGCGCGATTTCCTGCGCCGAGCGCGTGTGATGCAAATAGTCGCGTTTGAGCAATCCCACGCCATGCTCCGCAGAGATGCTGCCACCGTGCCGTGCTAGCAACAGACCCAACTCTTCTGTGACATGAGCACAGCGGGCCAGAAATTCCTCCTGCGTCCAGGCCTCAGGTTGAAGGATGTTGAGGTGCAGGTTTCCATCACCGATATGGCCGTACCAAACCACTTCACAGTCGGGATAGCGTGCGTTGACCAGCGCCTGCGCATCGTCGAGAAAAGCCGGCAATCGACTGACCGACACCGACACATCGTTTTTGTAGGGCGTCCACGCCGCCAGTGTTTCCGACAACCACTCGCGCAGCTTCCACAGCTCTTGCGCTTGGCTCAAGGACTGACTGATCACACCGTCAACTGCCCACCCCTGCTCTACGCAGCGCTCGAAGACCTCGACCGCCTGCTCGGCCACGCCGGACAGATCATCCAGCTCAATCAGCACGTAAAACGGGGGTTGCGTGTCAAATGGCGCCGCCAGGCCGTGCGCCGCGCGGACGCGTTGCACACCGTTGCCGGACATGCACTCGAAGGCGTTCAGGCTGAACTGCTGTTTGAACGCGGCCAGCACCGGCAAAACATCGGCAAAACGCGTGACGCCGAGCAGCAGCACCAGAGGATCGGCCGGCGCCGGGGCCAAGGCCAGGCTCGCCTCGCAGATCACCCCCAGCGTCCCTTCTGAACCGATGAACAGATGACGCAGATCGTAGCCTGTGTTGTTTTTGACCAGACCGCGGTTCAGTTCCAGCAACTCGCCCGCACCGGTGACCACTTTCAGGCCGCGCACCCAGTCGCGGGTCATGCCGTAGCGGATCACCTTGATGCCGCCCGCATTGGTGGCAATGTTGCCGCCAATCTGACTGGAACCGGCTGAAGCGAAATCCACCGGATAACACAGCCCATGTTCTCGGGCGATGTCCTGGACCTGGGCGGTAATCACCCCGGCTTCGACACGCAGCGTGGATTCCACCGGGTCAAATTCCAGCACACGATTCATCCGATCCAGCGACAAAACCACCTCGCCCGCCGCGGCCACCGCGCCGCCCGACAAGCCGGTGCGCCCCCCCGAGGGCACCAAGGAAAAGCCATGTTGATTGGCCAAGCGCACACAGGTCTGGACCTGCTCGCAGGTCTGCGGTCGCAGGACGGCCAAGGCATTCGCCGGCCACGCCCGGGTGCGATCCAGCGCGTAAGCCTGCAAAGCCCAGTCATCCGTGCGCACACAATCGGGCGGCAAAGCCTGTTTAAGCAGCGCAGGTATGTTCACACGCTGGCCAAACGATGAAGCAACAGTGCACTGAGCTGAGCGCGCGGTACAAAGCTGCGAACATCCAGGTACTCATCCGCGCTGTGGATGTGTCCACCCTGCACGCCCAAGGTGTCGATATTGGGCACCCCCAGAGCCGCCAGATTGTTGCCATCGCAACAACCGCCGGTGGCAGACCAGGCAAGCTCCAGACCGGTGTCTTCGCCGCACTCGCGAGCCAACTCAAACAAGGTTTTCAGGGCTGCTGTCATGGGTTTGGGCGGACGCGTAAAGCCGCCATGCAATTCGATCGCTATGCCATCGCGCTGACGGATTGGAGCAAGCACTGCCTCAATCTCACGCTCGCACCAATCACAGTCCTGCGGCTGCTGCATACGCACATTGAAGCGCGCTATCGCGGTATCCGGAACCACATTGACAGCGCCCCCGCCGTGAATAAATCCGGGATTGAACGTGACACCGTCGCGCTGCCCGTTGAGCCGATCGATAGCGCTGATCGCATCGGCCAGCGCACGAATCGCGTTGCGCCCGAGATGGTGCTCACGCCCGGCATGCGCGGCGCGACCGCGCGCGACCACGGTGAAGTTGCCCGAACCCTTGCGGGCACCGGCCAATGTGCCGTCCGGCATGCACGGCTCGTAGAGCAGACCGTACTGCGCGCGCTTGGCGGCCCGCTCGAACAGCGCCATCGAAGACTGCGAACCGATTTCCTCATCCGGGTTGAGCACCAGCTGCCAACCCAGACGATCCCGATGCTCGCTCTGTTCAAAGGCTTGCAGCGCGGTGAGCATGACCATCAAACCGCCTTTGAGATCCGCCACACCCGGGCCATTGAGATGATGATCATCCAGCCAGCGCAGGGACTGAAACGCATGATCCTTGGCAAACACTGTATCCAGATGGCCGGACAACACCACCTGCACCGGCGCATCGGCGCGTTTGCTGGCAATCAGCGCGCGGCCCAGCGGTCGCTCAATCGCCTCGCCGTGGTCATCAATCGCAGCAAATGGCGGCACATCGACCAATTCCACTCTGTCCGCCAGTGGTTTGATCCAATCCACCAGTTGCTGGCCCACACGGTTCACCCCGTCGACGTGGAAACTGCCCGAGTTGATTTCCGCCAGACGCATCGTGCGTGCGAGCATGTCGTCGCGACGCGTCGCAATCCAATCGAGCATGGGCACTGCGTTCATGTCATTCACCCGGCCTTGTCAGCCCCGGCATGCGTGCTTTCGAAAATCTTGTCGGCTGATGCCTCGACAAAACCCTGATACAGCTTGCCATCCGCCTGCGGATAGCGATAGGCGAACTCGTAAAAACAGGCGGGAATGGTGAACTCACCATCATCGAAGGGCACCGCGACGCGGTCAGCCAGCGTGCTCGACTGCTCCAGCATGACCTCGGGCGAACCCTTGATCTCACCGCCGGAGGTGTTCAGGGCAAACCCCTCCCGCTTGAGCACGTGATTGACCTCAGCCACCGAGCCATAACCGGCCAGCTGATTGATGCTGACGGTGAAATGGTTGGCGCGAAAGCCGAAAGCTGACAGCCAGGCGGCATATTCGCTTTCCGCCAGCAGGCATTGATAATCGGCGTGGCTTAAAGACCAGTGGCGTCCGGAGTACAGCAACGCGGCCTCAGCCGTGGCGTCCATCTGTTTCAGTTGGCGAGCCACCAGCTGCTGCAATGTGGCGCTGAATTGTTCCAGCAGCAGCTCGCTGATAAAGATTTTGGGCACCTGTGGATCAGCATGCTCGTAGTGCCGCGCCTTGAGCTTCTTGGCCTTGAACGCGTATTCGCCAGCGCGCCGGTAGCCCAGGGCGACAAACACCGGCTCCATGGCATCCAGCCCCAGCTCCGGCGTGTTGAAGCTGCGCAGGGCAATGTGATCATTAACAATGGGCTGACCACCACCCAGAACCTGATGAATCTTGCCCGCGGAGGGGGCGTGGTTCAGGTAATCGGCCCACAGGGCAGCAAAAAAATGCTCGACAGTCATGCGGAAAAATCCAGTCCGGGGCTCAAGGTGGCGGGCAAGCGGACCCGCTCGGCTTCCATCGAAGCCACCGGATAAGCGCAGTAATCCGCCGCGTAATAGGCGCTGGCGCGGTGATTGCCGGAATCGCCAATGCCACCAAAGGGCGCCGAGCTGGCGGCCCCGGTGGTCGGCCGGTTCCAGTTGACGATGCCAGCGCGTATGCCCTCTAAAAACTCGGCATAGCGCGCGGCGTCATCGCTGATCAGCCCAGCGGACAAGCCAAAACGGGTGGCGTTGGCCAGACGCAGCGCGGTGTCGAAGTCCTGATAGCGTATGACCTTGAGCAAGGGGCCGAAATGTTCTTCATCCGGCAGCGTGTCGCCAAGCGCGGTGACATCAACAATGCCCGGTGTAACAAAGCCGGTGTCCGGATCCAGATGGCGCATGGACAACAGCGGTTGAGCGCCGGACTCAATCAGGGCGTCCTGCGCCGCAACCAGCCCGGCGGCCGCTGCCGCGGAAATCACCGCGCCCATAAACGGCTGCGGATCGGCATCGGGCGGGCCGACGCGCAAGCGCGCGGTGACCATCACCAGACGTTGAAGCAAGGCATCACCCCACTCGCCTTGCGGCACCAGCAAGCGCCGGGCGCAGGTGCAACGCTGCCCAGCGGTCACAAAGGCGGACTGCACGATGTCATGCACGGCCGCATCCAGATCCGCCACCGGCTCCACCACGAGCGGATTGTTGCCGCCCATTTCCAGCGCCAGAATCTTGCCCGGATGAGCCGCGAACTGCTCGTGCAGCAGCCCCCCGGTGCGCGAGCTGCCGGTAAAAAACAGGCCATCCAGATTCGCGTGGTTGGCCAGGGCCTTACCGGTCTGAGCGGCGCCCTGCACCAGATTCAACACGCCAGCCGGAATACCAGCCTGGTGCCACAGCTTGAGCGTCTCCAGCGCCACGCGCGGGGTCAGCTCGCTGGGCTTGAAAACCACCGTGTTGCCGGCCAGCAGGGCCGGGATAATGTGCCCGTTGGGCAAATGACCGGGAAAGTTGTACGGCCCGAAGACCGCAACCACGCCGTGGGGCCGATGACGCAGCACCGCTCGGCCGGCCGGCAGATCGGACTGCTTCTCACCCGCGCGTTCATCCTGGGCCTGCACCGAGATCGCCAATTTTCCGGCCATCGCGGTCACTTCCGTGCGTGCTTCCCACAGGGGTTTGCCGGTTTCCTCGGCGATGCACGCGGCCAGCGCCTCATGATGCTGTTTGAGTTGCTCAACAAAGCGCTCAAGTACCTCAAGTCGCTGCCCCCGGGACGCCTGCGCCCAGGCCGGTGCCGCAGCACGCGCGGCGGCCACCGCCGCATTGACTTGCTCGGCACTGGCGGCATGACCACTCCAGATCGGCCGATTGCGCGCCGGGTCCAGCGAGATCATGGCTTCAGCCTCGCCACTCTGCCACTGACCATTGATATACAAATCGCTCATCTTCACTCCATGCTGGCAACGCGCACCGGATCACCACTGCACACGTCCAGTGCACGCGCGGTGGCGTCGTCAATGCTCAGGATGTTGTCATCCGGCTGAGCCGACGCCAGCACCGCGCGGAATGCGGCCTGCCGCGTGTTGGTTACAAGGCTGGTTTGACCGGTGACCTTTGGCACGACGCGGGCACGACACTCGCCGCTACGTGCCGCGGTTGATATCGCATCACGCTGCGCCTCCACCGTGGGGCCGGCATCAAACGGATCGATGTAGCCGCGCCAGCTGAATCCCTCATGCTGCAACAGCTTGAGGGCCGGCGCGGTGTCATCGTGGACGCGCCCAATCGTGGCCTGGGCGTCGTCATCCAGCAGACTGACATACACCGGATAACGTGGCATCAGCTCGGCAATAAAGGACTTCTGCCCCAGGCCCACGCGGTGCACCGCATCGGCCAGATCCATGGAAAAAAAGTGCTTCTGCAGCCAGCCCCAGAACGGCGAACGCCCTTCGCTGTCGCTGCGGCCGCGCATTTCGGCAATCACGGTGTCGGCGAACAGCTCTGGACGCTGGGCCATGAACAGAAACCGGAACCGTGACAGCAGGTAGCCGTTGTGCCGGGCGCGCGCCGCACCGGTTAGAAACAGGGTGCAAATTTCGGTGGCATTGGAGTAGTCGTTGCACAGAGTCAGCACATCCACGGTGTTGTGGATGTCCAGTTCGCGCGAGGAATGCACCACCCGGCTCAGGTGATAGTGATACAACGCATCCTCGATACCCACGCGCGCTTCAATACCGCTGGTCCCCAGCACCTCGCCCGACTCGGCATCTTCCATGACAAACAGGAAACCCGCCCCGCCCTTGGCATTGGGGCCGTCATGAAAGGCCACCTCGGCGCGATCAATCTTGGACTGCAATTGCGCATCGTGTTTGGGCAAGGAGGTGAACCCATGCCCCGACTCATGCGCAAAACGCACCAGCGCCGGGAAATCGCGCGGCTCGATGGGCCGGATAAGCTTCATCCCGCAGCAACTTGGGCAATGGCCTGGGCAAAGCGCTGCATACCGCTGTCGATGTCGTCTTCGGAGATGATCAGCGACGGCGCAAAACGCAGCACATCCGGCCCGGCCACCAGACACATCACACCATGGTCCACCGCGGCCGCCAGCACATCGCGCGCGCGACCATGCAAGTCGGGTTTGAGCGCCGCGCCGAGCAACAAGCCGGCACCGCGAATCTCCTCGAACACCTGATGTTCGTCATTGATCGCGGCCAGATGCTCACGAAAACGCTGTCCGCGCGTCAGCACCCCGGCGAGGACATCGGCTTGATTGACTTCGGCCCACACCGCTTCGGCCACCGCACAGGCCAACGGATTGCCGCCGTAGGTACTGCCGTGCGTGCCGACTTTGAAACTCGCCGCAATCGCAGCCGTGGTCAGCATGGCGGCGACCGGAAAACCACCGCCCAAGCCCTTGGCGCTGCTCAATATGTCGGGTGTAACGCCATGGTTCATGTAGGCGTACATCGCGCCAGTGCGGCCAACGCCGGTTTGCACTTCATCCAGAATCATCAGCGCGTGATGCTTGTCGCACAGCTCGCGCACGCCCTGCAGGAATCCGGGTGCCGGTTCGATCAGACCTCCCTCACCTTGCAGAGGCTCCAGCATGACGGCACAGGTGTTCGCGGACATGGCCGCTTCCAGAGCATTCAGATCGTTGTAGGGCACATGATCAATCGCCCCCGGTTTAGGGCCAAAGCCGTCCGAATAGGCGGGCTGACCACCGGCCGTCACGGTGAAAAATGTGCGCCCGTGAAATGCTTTGTCAAAGGCAATGATCTGGTCTTTGTGTGCCCCGAAATGATCCACCGCGTAGCGCCGCGCCAGCTTCATGGCAGCCTCGTTGGCCTCCGCGCCGGAGCTGCAGAAATACACGCGCTCAGCAAAGGTGTCCGCAGTCAGACGGCTGGCCAGCCGCAAAGCCGGTTCGTTGGTGTAGACATTGCTCAGGTGCCAGAGCTTGTCGGCCTGTTGTTTGAGCGCATCGACAACCGCAGGATGACGGTGGCCGAGACAGTTGACCGCGATGCCACCGGCGAAATCGATGTACTCGCGACCCTGCTGGTCCCACAAACGCGCACCCTCGCCACGCACCGGGATCACCGCCGACGGGGCGTAATTGGGAACCATGACTTGGTCAAACAGGGCGCGGTCAATCTGCATCGAAATCTCCGACGGTGAATAGCAGCATCTTGGATAGCCATTATCCGCCGCCTGACCTGTCAATTTGAACAAACGCTTTTAGCGAATTTGATAAATTGCTTATCAAATTGACAAAGCCTCAAAGCACAATGACAAGCACATTGGATGACCGTCTGCTCAGCGCCCTGCGTCGCAACGCCCGCATCAGCACCAGCGAACTGGCCCGTCAGCTCGACGTGTCGCGTGCCACGGTGCAGAACCGTATCCGTCGGCTGGAGGATGCCGGCATCATCGAGGGTTACACCGTGCGCCTGGGTCAGAACTGGCGCGACAAACGCATTCGCGCCCATGTTCTGGTCGAAGTGGAGCAGAAGCGCAGCGCCGAGGTCACCCGGCGTCTGGAGCAACTGGACTGCGTGGCGGCGCTGTACGTGATCAGCGGCAATTACGACCTGATTCTGGAATTGGACGTCGACAGCACCGGCGCCCTGAGCCGCCAACTCGACGAAATTGGTTTGCTCACCGGCGTGCTCCGCACCACCTCATCGGTGATTCTGGAAACCCGCGTGCGCCAGTAGCGGCACACTCACACCTGCTGGAAGGGATAGATCGCGCCGAGATTGAGAATCTGGCTCAACTCATCCAGCGCCGTACAGCATTCCTGGTGCAACTGCGGATCAACCAGATCCTGCACATCCAGGCGCTCACGGTAGTGACGCTCGATCCAGACCTTGAGTCGGTCATACAGCACATCATCCAGCAACACCGCTGAGTTCAGCGCTGCCCGCTCAGCCGCTGTGAGCACCACACGCAGACGCAGACAAGCCGGGCCGCCCCCATTGCGCATGCTTTCGGTCAGGTTGAACACCTGGATCTGGTCAATCGGCGCATCACTGGCCAGCAGGCTCTGCAAATAAGCCCACACCGCCGGATTGTCACGACACTCCTGGGGCAGAATCAAAGCGTTGCCGCCTTGCGGCAATGTGACCAACTGGCTGTTGAACAGATAGCTGCTGACCGCAGCGTCCACGCTCACGGCAGCGCTGGGCACCTCAATGAAGTGCAGCGGCTCCTGCGTTGGCCAGGCCGCGTTGAGCGCAACACGCGGATCATCGACAAAAGCCTGCTCATGAAAAAACAGCACATTGCGATTCCCCACCGCAATGACATCGTTGTGAAATACGCCCTGATCAATCACCGCCGGGTTCTGCTGCAGGAACACACAGGCCTGAGGCCTCAGTGTGTGCAGGCGCGCAACCGCCTGCGAGGCCTGCAGGGTATGCCGCGCCGGATAGTGCCGCGGACCCTGCTCTGGCGCGCTGGCATCCTTGCCGTAAACAAACAGCTCCAGCCCGGGCTGGCCATAGTCAGCACACAACCGGGTGTGATTTGCCGCGCCTTCATCGCCAAAATCATCCACCGCAGGTAGCGGCGCATGATGGGCAAAGTGTTCACCCGGGGGAAAGATGGCCTGCAACGCCCGAGCGGTTGTCGGTGCTTCGATCGAACGATGGAACTTGTTGACCAGATTGGCCGGGGTGAAATGCACACGCCCATCCGCTGTATCGGCGCTGGGCGAAACGGTGGCTGCGTTGGCCACCCACATGCTGGACGCCGAACTCACCGCGCCCAACAGTCTTGGCTCGGTGCGCGCCGCCTCGGCCAGCACGGTGGCGTCACTGCCAGCAAAACCGAGACGCCGGAGCGCGGCCAGATCCGGACGCTGCTGCGGCGGCAAGACACCCTGCAACATCCCCAGATCGTGCATCGCCTTCATCTTGGCCAAGCCCTGCAAAGCCGCCGCACGTGGCGATGACTCACTGCCCAGATTGGATTGCGAAGCCACATTGCCGAATGACAGACCCGCGTAGTTGTGGTTTGGCCCGACCAGACCATCAAAGTTGGCTTCAATCGCAGACGGCGCATTCATGGTGAGATGTTCTCCAAAGATGGCATCGGTTTGAGCGCAACGGCACGGACGGTCTCACCGGCACGACAGCCCAGCGCTTCAAGTTGGGCCGCACTGATACGCCAGCCATCATCCTGCCACTGCGCCGGCGCCAGCACACAGCGAAAGGCATCCCAGGCCGTGGTCGCAACCAGGTGCACAGGCGCATCCTCGGACAACTCGGCCGGCGCACAGGCGCCCAAACGGCTTTGCGCCACCGCGCGAATCTGCCCGATTTCGGCTTCCAGCGTTGGGCCAGCATCGAAAATGTCGACATAACCGTTGTGCCGGAAGCCCTCGGCTTCGAGCAGTTTCAAAGCCGGCCGAGTGCTGTCATGGACCTGGCCGATCACCGCCTGGGCCTCGGGCGGCAGCAAGGGCACGTAAATCGGATGGCGCGGCATCAGTTCGGCGATGAATGCCTTGCTGCGGGAACCGGACAATCGATCGGCCAAGGGAAAGTCCATGGAGAAGAAGTGCTGCCCCAAGGCCTCCCAGAACGGCGAGCGCCCCTGCTCATCCGATACGCCGCGCATATCGGCGATCAAGCGGGACGGAAAGCGCTGGGCGTGTTGAGCCAGAAACAGAAAGCGGCATTTCGACAGCAGATGGCCGTTGCCGCCGCTACGGTAGCCCGGTGCGAGCAACAACGAAGCCAGTTCCGCCGAACCGGTGTAATCATTGCTCAGATATAGGGTCGGCATGACCTTGTGAACACCCAGCTGCGGCGAGGCGTGCACGATTTTGTCCAGGCGATAGCTGTAGAACGGATCACTCAGCCCGATGCCCGATTTGATCGCCGTGGTGCCGGCCAAAGCGCCACTGTCCAGATCCTCGGCCACGAACAGAAACTGCGTTTCCCGGGGCTGCCCCGGATCATGGGGTGCGGCAAAGCTGCTCAGCGACAGCTCAATCTTGCCCCGCAACAACTCCACATCGCCCGGCAAAGAGGTCATGCCAATGCCCGCGGCACCGGCCAGCTCGACCAGCGCGGGCAGATCAGATTCGCGTATCGGGCGGATCAGCAGCATGAGATTCGGACGTCTGCGGCAACGCTGCGATTGTAGACCGGCATGGCGAAATTGCACCTGTCCATTTGTGCCCCACAAAAAAGGCCCGCGATTGCGGGCCTTGATCCATGGTGATCCACTGGATTCAAAATGGAATGTCGTCGTCCGGGTCGATCTGAGGCTCGTTCATCGGGCGCGACGGCTGTGGTTTGCTGTCGCCGTAGCTGTCATCGCCATAACCGCCACCACCACGATTGCCACCGCCACCGTAGTTGCCACCACCGCCTTGGCCGCCACCACCACCGCCACGACCGCCCAACATCTGCATCTCGTTGGCGACGATTTCTGTGGTGTAGCGGTCCTGGCCGTCGTTGCCCTGCCATTTGCGGGTGCGAATCTGGCCTTCGATATACACCTGACTGCCTTTGCGCAGGTATTCAGCGGCCACTTCGCCCAACCGGTTGAACAGCACCACGCGATGCCACTCGGTGCGCTCCTGCATTTCCCCGCTCTGCTTGTCCTTCCAGCTTTCGCTGGTGGCCAGCCGCAGGTTGGTCACGGCGCCACCAGACGGCATGTACCGGGTTTCCGGATCAGCCCCCAGATTGCCAACCAGAATGACTTTATTGATTCCGCGACTGCTCATTCGCACTCCTTGGATTGTGATCGTTGCGGGTCACCCCCTGCGGTTTGTACCGCAGGTTCACCCCGCACTGTTGATAACGGATTGGCGCCCATTATGCGGACAGCGAGCAATCCCAGCCACAGGCAACCCCAGCACGCCGCCGACAATACGACAACGGTGGGCCCTGCGTATTCAAGCACCACGCCGCTCAGTGCGGCTCCGCAGAAGGCTCCGAAAAACTGTGCGCTTGAAAAGACGCCCATGGCACGCCCGCGCACAGGCGCCGGCGCGGCCCGTGAAACCAGCGACGGCAAGCTGGCCTCCAACAGGTTGAAGGCGCAAAAAAACAGCCACAAGCTCAGAGGCAGCCACAGCCAGCGCTCGCCGATGAGGATGCAGGATACGGTCAACGCGATGACGGCCACAGGTATGGCGACGGCAATTCGTCCGCGTTTTTCCAGATAACGAATCAACGGGAAGACCGGCAGCAAAGACGCCAGCATGACCGGCAGGTACAGTTTCCAGTGCGTCGCCGGCGCCCAGCCCCAGTCCTGTTGCAGCATGAGCGGCAGCCCCACAAACAGGCTGGCCAATATGGCGTGTAATGCAAACACACCCCCATCGAGCTGCAGCAGGTTCGCCCGCAGCACCGAGGCGGAGGGCTCCGTCGCACTGACCTGTATCGGCGGTGCGGGCGGCAACAGCACAACCAAAGCCATGGCGACCATGGCGCAGACGGCCGCGATATCAAACAATCCGGGCACGGCGGTGAAGCTGAGCAAAGCCGGACCGATAATCAGGGCGAGCAGGAACGAGCCGCCGATGCTGGCGCCGATGATGGCCATCGCGGTGGTGCGCACAGACTCACGGGTCAAATCGGACAGCAGCGCGGTCGATGCAGCCGCAATGGCGCCGCCACCTTGTAGCAAGCGGGCGAGCAGCAAGGTGTCGATATCACTGGCACGAGCTGCCACAAGACTGCCAACGGCAAACACGGCCAATCCGCCGAGCATGACCGGCTTACGCCCGATACGGTCAGACAGCCAGCCGAAAGGAATCTGTAGCAGAGCCTGGGTCAGACCATAGCCACCCACCGCCAGCCCCACGGCCAAACCCGGCTCACCAGCCAGGAACAAAGCCCAGGGCGCCAGTACCGGCAGCACCATGAACAACGCCGTCATCCGCAGCACCAAAATGGCAGCCAGAATCAGCGTTGCGCGGCGTTCAATCGGGGTCATTACCTATCCGTACCAACAGGATGGCGGAGCACAATCTGCAGTCGGCGCATCACATCCATGCGGCCGGCAGGCTTCGCGATCACCAAACGCGCAAGTTTAACAGTTACAACTCAGGGCAGGCGCCACAGCCCATGGCGCACAGCATGCTCAACATCACCCAGACACAAAAAAGCCGCCGTAATGGCGGCTTTTGTTGAGCATAGATCGCTTATTCGACGCCGACCTCGCAATCGGTCTCCAGCGCTTCAAGATCTTCTTCGGTGAACGTCACACCATCCACGCTGACCACGCCGCCGGCAATCACCACGCGGTGCGTGCCACCACCGGCAATCGTGACGTCGAGTTCACCACTCACCACGCTTTCATTTTCGGTAAAGGTGTTTTGCGTCACCATCGGCTGAATGGTTTCGTAGGTCGCATCAAAGGAACAATCCGTACCCGGACGTTCGGCTTTCATCCGCCCATTGATCTCATGAGTGCCGGCACCACCGGCCACACCACTGGATTGAACGCTGAGCATGTCTTGCAGACTGTTACCCATGGACATAATGAATCGTTCACCATCAAACGCTATGTCCATTTCGAAGAACGCTTTGAGTTCCAGATCCGACTCGGCATCTTCCGGATTGGAGCAGCCATCACAAATGTGCATGGTGCCGTTCATCGCCATGTTGAGCGTGCCGAACAGGTTGCCACTGGTTTGCGACAGATAATCATCAGCCACGATGTAATTGACCGTACCGCTATTGGCATCGCCAAACTCGACATCACCATCGGTCAGAGAATCGAAAGAAAAACCGCTCTCATTGAAGGACACGCGGCAGTTGTTGGCTGCAATGGTTGTGCGCGTGAAACTGCCATCGTGATACGGCGAAGCCTGATCACCGCTGGGCCCCGGGCCGACATCATCGGTGATGGTTTGGCTACCGCTGTCGCACTCAACCTCCTCGGTGGATTTACTCAGACTTTTGAAGTCCTGGTCTTCTTCCGCATCGGAGGCCAAGCCGACCCCAGTCTGGGCAATGCTCAAAGCAGCAACACCGGCCAATGCCGCTTTGGCATCTGAGCTGGGGCCACCACCGCCGCCGCCACCGCCGCCACACGCCATCAAAGTACTGCCTGCAGCCAACGCCAAAATCAAAGACGGGTACTTGAAAGTTTTTTCGCTCATGGAATGTCCTCCTAATAATCCTGAGAGCCGCGGTTGTCGGCTCATGGCGCGAAAGTGTACGCAGACCACCACAGCACTGCTGTGAACTGGATCACGCGATTTGCGAGGACGGCATCATCAGGGCTTACTGCTGCGCTGGCATCAACCCGCATAGCTGATGCACACTTTCCCATTGTCTTATCGCGCCTCGTTCGAGGCGCGGCTAACCGGCTCCGTGACCTGACCAGATGCAAACCATCGAAATCCGTGGTGCGCGCACGCACAACCTGAAAAATGTCGATCTCGACATCCCGCGCGACGCGCTGGTCGTGATCACCGGTCTGTCCGGTTCAGGTAAATCGTCCCTCGCCTTTGACACCATCTATGCCGAGGGGCAGCGGCGTTATGTGGAATCGCTGTCGGCCTATGCGCGGCAGTTCCTGTCGATGATGGAGAAGCCCGATGTGGACCGTATCGACGGTCTCTCCCCAGCCATCTCCATCGAGCAGAAATCGACCTCGCACAATCCGCGCTCGACAGTCGGCACGGTCACCGAAATCTACGACTACATGCGCCTGCTGTATGCGCGCATCGGCACACCGTATTGCCCGGACCACAATGTTTCGCTCAATGCCCAGACCATCGGCGAGATGGTCGATACCGTGTTGCGGCAAGAAACCGAAACCGCGTGGCTGCTGCTGGCGCCGGTGGTGCGTGGGCGCAAAGGCGAGCACGACAAGCTGCTCGACAGCCTGCGCAGCGAGGGCTTCATCCGCGCGCGCATCGACGGTGAGGTGGTCGAGCTGGACGACACGCCAACACTCAACCCCAAGGTCAAACACGACATCGAAGTGGTGGTGGACCGGTTCAAGGTGCGCCCGGATATGAGCCAGCGTCTGGCCGAGTCGTTCGAAACCGCGCTGCGTTTGTCCGATGGCTTGGTCCAGGTTGTGCCCTATCGCCATGACGCCGAGGAGTTGCTGTTCTCGGCCCGTTTCGCCTGCCCGCATTGCGGTTTTGCAATCAAAGAGCTGGAGCCGCGCCTGTTTTCCTTCAACAGCCCGCATGGCGCCTGCCCGGATTGCGACGGCCTGGGCACCCAGTCGGTGTTCGATGAAGAACGCGTGGTCACGCGCCCGGATCTGAGCCTGTCGGAAGGTGCCATCCGCGGCTGGGATGCGCGCAACGGCTATTACTTTCAGATTATTCGTGGGCTCGCCACGCACTACGATTTCGACCCGGACGTGCCCTTCAACACGCTGCCGGCCAAAGTTCGAGATGTGATTCTGTACGGCAGCGGCAGCGAACGCATCGCCTTCAAGTACCCACGCGCGCGCGGCGGTTTTCGAGAGAAACGCCACGCTTTTGAAGGCATCCTCAACAATATGCAGCGGCGCTATCACGAGACCGAATCGCAGATGGTGCGCGAGGAACTGGCCAAGTTCCGCTCGGAAAAACCTTGCGCCAGCTGTGGTGGCTCACGCCTCAATCGCGCGGCGCGCAGCGTGCGCGTTCAGCACACTGCGATGCCAGCCATCGCTCGCCTGTCGATCCGCGAGGCGATCGGCTGGTTTTCCGAGCTTCAACTGGCTGGCCAGCAGGCTGAAATCGCCGCACGCATCCTCAAGGAGATCGTGCTGCGCCTGGAGTTTCTGAACAATGTCGGGCTCGAGTACCTGAGCCTGGACCGCGCCGCCGAAACGTTGTCCGGCGGTGAAGCCCAACGTATACGCCTGGCCAGCCAGATCGGCGCCGGCCTGGTCGGTGTGCTCTACGTGCTCGACGAGCCGTCAATCGGCCTGCATCAACGCGACAACCAGCGCCTGCTCGACACCCTGATTCACCTACGCGATCTGGGCAACACGGTGCTCGTGGTCGAACACGATGAGGAGGCTATACGTGCGGCCGACCATGTGCTGGATATCGGTCCCGGGGCCGGCGTGCACGGCGGTGAGGTGGTCGCCCAGGGTCAGCTCAAGGACATCTTGACCTGCCCCGACTCGCTGACCGGAAAATACCTGTCCGGCGCACTGGAAATCGCCATCCCGCATGAACGCACGGTCGCCGACACCACGCGCATGCTGCGGGTCAATCAGGCCAGCGGCAACAATCTTCATGACGTCACCGCCGAGTTTCCGCTCGGCCTGCTGACCTGCGTGACCGGGGTGTCGGGCTCGGGCAAATCCACCCTGGTCAACGACACCCTGTACCCGGCCGCAGCCAAAACCCTGAATCGCGCCACCACTCGACCCGCGCCGTGTGCCGGTATTGATGGTTTTGACCAGCTCGACAAGGTTATCGGTATCGATCAGAGCCCGATTGGACGCACACCGCGCTCCAACCCGGCGACCTACATTGGCGTCTTCACCGCGATACGCGAGCTGTTCTCCGGCACCCCGGAGTCACGCGCACGCGGCTACAAAGCCGGTCGTTTTTCCTTCAACGTCAAAGGTGGTCGATGCGAGGCCTGTCAGGGCGACGGCGTAATTAAGGTGGAAATGCACTTTCTGCCCGACATTTACGTGACCTGCGAGGTCTGCAACGGCAGTCGCTATAACCGCGAAACCCTGGACATCAAGTACAAGGGCAAAACCATCAGCGATGTGCTCAACATGACGGTGGAAGAAGCGGCAGAGTTCTTCAGCGCCGTGCCGGTGATCAAGCGCAAGCTGGACACCCTGCTGGATGTCGGCCTGACCTACATCACCCTGGGCCAGAACGCGACCACCCTATCCGGCGGCGAAGCCCAGCGCGTCAAACTGGCCAAGGAGCTGTCGCGCCGCGACACCGGTCGCACCTTGTACATCCTGGACGAACCCACCACCGGACTGCATTTCCATGATGTGGCGCAGTTGCTGCGGGTACTCCATCGGTTGCGGGATCATGGCAACACCCTGATTGTGATCGAGCACAATCTGGATGTGATCAAAACCGCGGACTGGATCGTCGATCTGGGCCCGGAGGGCGGCGATGGCGGTGGCCGCATCGTGGCCTGTGGTACGCCGGAAGAGGTCGCACAGGTCGAGGGTTCACACACCGGGCGCTATCTCAAACAGATGCTCAAGCTGGCAAGAACGTGACGTCAAAGCACCGCGGCAGGCGTAAGGTGCGGCGGATTTTGACCATTCCAGCCCAGGCTCACCCATCTTGACAAGAGAACTGTGCCATCATTTAATGGCTAGATTGCGTTATCACGCCGTCAGGGTACATTGAGCGCTGGAATCGGGCCGTCACTAGAGCCCAAGGTGTTCAGGAGGGGAACATGTCTGAGTTGCAAAAGGCCATCGCACAACGGGCGCGTCCGGAGCGTTTAACCCGTCTTCGGGACTTGGCTTCACGTCTACCTGGAGCTGGCCTGGCTCGCGAAGCATATGAAGGCATCGAACATTTCGCATTGAGCGAACTCAAGCACCGGCTGGACGCCATTGACCCGCCGCAAGCCCATGCTCGCGAGAACACAGCCGCGACCCTGTCGCAGCGCATGCATCCGCGCCTGTTGCTTTCGGCTTTGCTCGACGAAGCCTCTGAGCAGAGCAAAGATGCGGCGCAACGCGCCCTCTACACCTCCATTCTGCTAGAACTCACGGCCGACGAAGCCTGCCTGCTCGCCGCCTTGTCCGATGGCACCGAATACCCCCTGATCAACATCACCGTGGGCAATATACGCACCGGCGTCCGGGTCGCTGCGAGCAATTTCTGTTCCATTGAGCGTGGAGCCCCGGTCAAGCTACGGGATTATGTCCCTTCATACATTGACCATCTCTTGAGTCTCGGCTTGGCCGAAATCGGCGCGGAAAATCGCAGCCTGGAGATGAAGTATCAAATTCTCGAAGGTGGCCCCAAAGTCAGCAATCTGGTGCGCGAGCTGTCGCAGCGCAATCGCAACGTCAAGTTCCAGCGTCGCAGCTTGCACATCTCAGAGCTGGGGCGAGATCTATGGGCGTATTGCGATCCGGCCGCAGTTCCGACCGAAGAATAATTCAAACGGCGCTCTCGAAAGCGCCGCACACACAAGAGGGAGACCTATGTTTGCAGCAGCCTGGGCTGATTTCCAGACCAATATGTGGCTCTATCTTTCAATGCCTATAACCAGCGGCATTGTCGGGTATGTGACCAATGTGGTCGCAATCAAGATGATGTTCCTACCCTTAGAATTTGTTGGTAAACCGCCCTTCTTGGGCTGGCAAGGCATTGTGCCGCGCAAGGCTGGAAAAATGGCCACCATTGCCTGCAATACCATCGTTCCCCGATTGGTCAGCGAGCAGGAAATCTTCGAACGCCTGGATCCCAAACGCGTCACCGATGAAATCAGCGGACCGATTCTTCAGCTGGTCGACCAAATCGTTGAAGAAGTGATGTACGAATACGAGCCAACGCTATGGGAAACACTCCCGGCCACGGCCAAGAACATCATCATCAAACGGGTCAAGGAAGATGCACCCGAAGTGGTCGAAGAGGTGATGGCGAACATTCGCGAGAACGTCACCGAAATGTTCGACCTGACCGACATGGTGGTCACCACCCTGGTCCGCGACAAGAGCCTGATCAACAAAATCTTCCAAGAGACCGGGCGCAGCGAGTTTGTCTTCATTGGTCGCTCCGGATTCTATTTCGGTTTCCTGTTCGGCATTTTCCAGATGATCGGCTGGACCTTCTACAAAGCCGATTTCCAACTGCCGCTGTTTGGTTTGATCGTGGGCTATCTGACCAACTTCATTGCGTTGAAAATGATCTTCCGCCCTCAGCTACCAATACGGATTGGTCGCATCACGATTCAGGGTCTCTTCCACAAGCGCCAACCGGAAGTCTCACGCGACTATGCTGGCCTGATCGCTGAAGAGATCGTCACGCCATCCAACATCATCGAAGCCGTGCTTAAAGGCCCGTACGCCGACCGCGTCTTCAACATGATCGCCAAAAACGTCAAAAAGGTGATCGACGACCAATCCGGTCTGGCCAAACCCTTCGTGGCCTGGACCGTGGGCACCCGGCGCTACATCGAAATGAAGAATTTGGCAGTGGAACGGATCGTTGAGAACCTTCCCGACGCCGTGCGCTCAGTTGACGCTTATGCCAAAGAAGCCATGGATATTGCGAGCACGCTGTCCGAAAGGCTCAGTGCTCTGCCGCCACCAGATTTTGAAGGCATGTTGCGCCCGGCCTTTGAAGAGGACGAGTGGATACTCATCGCCGTGGGTGCCGCCTTGGGCTTTCTTGTCGGTGTCGGCCAAGTTCTGGTCTTCAAACTGCTGGCCAGCCCACCGCCTGGTGCGACTGAAGCAATGATGACAATCGGAAGCATGGTCGGTCTGGCCTGATTCAACCATGACTTCCAGCGTCATTATCTTCACCGTTATGGCCTTTGGTCTGGGTATGGGCATCGCCTGGGTGCAGGCGCGACGGCGCATGCGCGAGAACGTTCGTGATCAGCTTGTTGCCCTGGCGGAAGAGCGCCTGAAACAGGAAATCATCAAACGCGTCGCTGATGAGGCGGCACGTGACTTGTCCGCGACGGTATCCGATCAGGTGCGCGCTGAACGCGCGCGCAAGGTCCGTGACGATGAGCACACCTGATTCAGAACGCCATGCCGACCAAGCTCGCGAGTTACTGCACGGGCTTTTCGATCTGCAATTTCGCAGCATCCTCACCACCCGCATGGTGCCCACCATTTATACGCTGGGGATCTTGCTTAGCGGCTTACTCACGATCTACAGCGTGATCAGTGCATTCGAGCGCTCTTGGCAAAGCGGAATCGGCTGGTTACTCGTATTTGGTCCGGCGTTGTTTATCGCCTGCCTGGTGATTTTGCGTATCAGTCTGGAAGTGATCCTGGTGTTGTTCCGCCTACTTGTGGTGGTGGAAAACCTGGAGCCAGTGGTGCACAAAATTTCCGGCCAGACCGATGAAATCGTTACCGATCTGCCGCGCATACAGTTTTGGAAGAACTGGCGTCGCGGCATGGATTCGGACAACTGAAATGCCTGCGGCGAATTCAGCGGTAATAGCGTTGCGCGGTAAGCGATGTCCCGGCAGGCAAATTTTGGCGCTCAAGAATCTTGAGCACACTCGGTCCATGCGCCCCATAGGGCTGAATGCTCAGACTTTGCGGCCAACGCGCATCCCGCGTGGGGTAGTCCAGCGTCATAACCGTGCCATCTCCCGCATCGACCTGAACCGTCTGACAACTTTGCTTATCGATCCACAACGTGGTCGGCGCCATCTGCTTGGAACTGTCGAAACCCGTGACGTGCACCTTACGAAGGCTACGCCCGTCCTTTTCGACATGGCGGCCACCAGTCCAAGCCAGCTGATTTCCGCCCAGCAAAAGACTGAACAGGCTGCGCACTTCAAAGCCGGTGCCCATGAGCTGCACGCGGCTGTCCGGTCCAAGCTGACGGCTACGCTCCAGTGCCGGCAGATACATATGCATCTCACGCTCATCACCTTGCTGCAAAACAAGGTAAGCACTCCCGGCAACTTCACGGGGCGCATTCATCAAAACACGCATACGCCGGCTGCTCTCATCCACAACAAGATCAATACGCGCGTACAGATGTGTGGCGGGCTGACCGACAGGTTGCTCGATCAGCTCCACCTCAAGACGCTGTGCTGCGCTTTGGCCGATGGGCAATGCGCATTCAATCAAACGCGCCAATTCGGTATCGCCAGATTGCGCCGCATGAGCAGTCAATGCGAGCAAAGCAAACAGCGCACCAAGCCCGCAAATACGGGCAGGACAGCGCATTGCGCGGGCACGCGTGGAAAGACGCTTGGGCATGTTCATTTTTACATTGATCAATGTAACATTAAACACTGATATTTAGGACGGCGAGTCAAACATGACGCGAAACGGGGGAGAAATACAAGTTCGCGCAGCCTTAGTCGGCCTCACGCTCGCGGTGGTCGCCAGCCCAGCGAGCGCGATGGAATTCCTAACCGACTGGGGCTCTGGATTCGACATCCAGTGGAAGAATAAGTTGGCTATCGGCGCGCAGTGGCGGCTGGCCTCGCCCAATCCGGAGTTCATTGGCAAATCCAATCTGGACCCTGAGCTCTGCGCACCCGACGCCTGTATCTCGCTAAGCCGCGACAACATCGAACCCCATGAGCGCTGGATGGCCGCGCCGGGCGCCAATTGGCAACTCGGTGATGAAGCCAACCTGATCCATGACAAAGGCGATGTCACCAGCGGTGTGGTGCGCTGGCGTTCCGACTTGAGCATCAAGGCAGGCGACAGCAGTTGGGGTGTAGAACTCGGCTGGCAGACTTTCTACGACCGCATCATCGATGAGCAACGTATCTATCACCCCAATCTGATCGTGCAAGAAGGTCCAGCACCCGGGATCGCGACGGCGGTGGATATGCCCTCGCATGCGATCGACGAAACGCGCTGGCTATTTGATCTGCGTGACGCCTATGTTTACTTCCGCCTGCCCAGCTTCAACGAGCATGAATTGGATGTGCGTATCGGGCGTCAACAAATGGGCTGGGGCGAAGCTTTGTTCGCCATTTCTGGCACCCTGAATTTTGTCAATCCGATCAATTTCAACAACTTCTTCCGTCCAACCATGGACCTGGACGAAGCACTGGAACCGGTGGCGATGATCAACATCGCAACCGCTTTTACCGAAAAACTTGCGGCCGAGTTCTTCTACCAGTTGGAATGGCGCCCCTACACGCTGCCTTCGCGAGGCACCCTCGGTTCATTTATTGTGGACATCGGCTCCGAGCCGGAAAACCACGGCACGCTGTCGGACGACTCGCTACCGCTGCCGTTTGGCAAAACACCCGAAGACCCCTTGCAGCTCCAGCGAGAACTGACACCGGTTGTCGCCTTGATCAGTGATACCGCGGCATCGATTCCGCGCCTGGACAATCGCGAACCTGACGCGATGGGCCAATACGGCATGAAGTTCAGCTATTTCGAACCGGAATGGCTCGGCGGCACCGAGCTCAGTCTGTATTACTCGAACTACCACGCACGCCTGCCCGCAGCGAGCTTCGTTGCCGCGGATGCCACCTGCGCCTCAGCCGAAGGAAGCGCCACAGGGCAAGACCCTCAGCCCGGCATCTTCCCCATCGGCTTGCTCAACTTCCTGCGGGCCTGCGGCCGCGATGCCAGCTCTCTGATTGACCTGGTCGGGGATCTTACAGGTGACGACCCCAAATTGGTTGGGGATGGTTACGACGCCCTGCCGCTAGATACCGCGCGCATCTTCCTGGAATACCCGGAAGACATTCAGGTTTTCGGCTTCGGCTTCAACACCGCCGCTCTGGGCTTTAGCTGGTCCGGCGAGGTGGCCTTCCGACCGGACCACCCGTTCCAGGTCGATCTGGAAGATGTGTTCTTCGCCGCACTGCAGCCGATCTTTCCGCGCGAAGAGTTGGCCCTGGTGCCCGGCGAGGCAGCACTGCTCAATCCCTTGCTTGGTCCTCTGGCGGACATACTCGGGCTACCGCTGGATCAACTCGCCGGCGCAACCTTCACCGACCGACGTAACGCGCTGCCGGATTACCTTACCGCTTACCGCGGCGGTGAACCGGGCGAGGTCGATCCCGGCTCCTATATCCGCGGTTATGAGGAGTTCGATTTTTGGCAAGGCAGTCTTGGCGCCACCAAGATTTTTGGCCGCCGCAACAATTGGCTGCTGGCCGATCAAACCGTGTTGATCTTTGAACTTTCGGCCAGCTACGTGCCGGATCTGCCGGCACTCTCGGAATTGCAGTTGGACAGCCTGGCCACCACCAACACGCACTATTCCGCAGGTATTGAGGAAACAGACGACCCGCTCAAGCTCAACCCCTTCGCTCAGGACGCTAACGGGTTCCCCACCGCTTTTGCCTGGGGCTACAAAGTGGCTGCAATTTGGGCCTACGACGATCTGCTGATTCCGGGACTACGCCTGCGCCCGCAGTTAATTCTGTTTCATGATGTGGATGGCACCACACCAGGCCTCGGCGGCAACTTCCAGCATGGCCGCAAGATCGCTTTGGCCGGCGTCAACTTCAACTACCGCAACCGCATCAACTTCGCGATCGACAACTTTATTTTTTTCGGTGGCGGTGCTGGCAATCGCCTGAGCGATCGCGATTTCATCAATGCCTCAATCTCGGTGGTGTTCTGAGATGCGCCGCAATCCTGCTCTCACATCCCAACGTGGTGGTCTGCTGTTCTGGGCGTTGATCATTCTGATCGGCGCAGCTATCGGCGCGCTAGTCACCTTTGAACTCGTGATCAAACGCTTGCAGGCCCAACTGTTGGTCACTGAAGAGCAACTGTTTGCTTATGTCGATCAACCACTGACCGTCACCGCATCAGTGCGCAATGAACTGAAGATCTCGATCGATGAAGTCGTCAGCACGGCTGTGCCGGTCGACACGACGTTGTCCGTTCCGGTCGAAGACGCACTGTCGTTGATCGCCGACTTCGACGCAGTGGTGCCGATCTCCACAGTCGTCCCTGTCGACGATGTGATTCCGCTGGAGCAGGATATCGACATCGATACAGTGGTCGAAGCCGATCTGCTCGGAGAAACCTTCAAACTGCCACTGCGCGGGCGCTTCCCGGTGCGTGCGGAGGTTCCGGTGCGCCTGATGGTGCCGATTGACCAGGACGTTCGTCTGACCTTCACCGCGCCGATCAAGGCGCGTCTGAAACAGAACCTGATTGTGCCGCTGAAGACCACCATCGTGGCTGATGTACCGCTTAAAACCGAAATGTCGGTGCCGGTTTTGAACGATGTAGCGATTGATGTGGACATCCCGCATGACCCAGTGCTGCCGATCACACTCAACTACGCGGATCTCAACATCCCGTTGCACACTATCCGTTTCAGCCTTGATGATCAGCCGGCGAGCGAACGCGAGGAGGCCCAACCATGAGCCTCACCACACCGAACAAGGCTCGACCCAGCCAGCAACGAGGTGTGAGCATCGCACTGGTCTTACTGGTGCTGCTGTTAGCCGCGTTAGCAGGTGCCTTCGTCGCCTACCTGATCATCACCCGCGTGGATGTAACCTTGGCTCTGCGCGACCAGCCCGCCACCGCAATCATCCCGCAACAGATCATCGGTCGCGCGCGGATCGATGGCGAGATCGGGCTGCAACTGACAGAAACCATCCGGACCCAGGTGCCAGTCGATCAACGCGTGACGATTCCGGTCAAAGACCAACTCAACATCGTGGCCCACTTCAAAGGTGCGATTCCGCTCCAACTGACGGTCAAATTGCAGGACGAGATACCGCTGCGTCAGGTGATCAATCTGAACACCAAGATCGAAGCCTACCTCCCGGAACTCGGCAGCACCATTTCGATTCCCATACGCGGGAAAATTCCCATCGACACTATGGTGCCAGTGAATCTCGACATCCCCGTTGACCAAATGATCAATCTCGAATTTGTCACCCCGGTCACGGCCAAAATCGACCAGAGTCTCAACGTCCCTTTACGCACCACGATCGACGCCGAAGTGCCGATAGATGCGGGACTGAACGTGCCAGTGCTGAATGAATTGGAAGCCGTGGTCAATCTGCCTTTGACGCCGAGCAACGTGGTCATTACCGAAGGCAACCTGACCTTGCCCTTGCGCTCCCTCAAGCTGCAAATGCTGTCGCCCCAAAGAGATCAGCCATGAGCCGCGGACGTCGTCACATATCGGAAGATCAACGGGAGGCCGCTGGCGCGGCCAGTGCAGCCACCGGCGCCGGACTCAAGCAGAAACCCCAACGCCGCCTCCCCTGGTTGACTTGGATCGCTGCTGCGGGTGTGTTGGCCGGCGCCCTGATCGGTGGCGTTGTTGTTGCCCTGTGGCTATACACCCATGTGGTCGTGCACATTCAGATCCGGGATCAACCTCTGGGTGTGATGCTGCCGGACGAATTCAATGCCATCGCCAAGGTGACCAACGACCTGGAGGTTGCCATGGATGGCCAGATCAGCACCTCAGTGCCATTTCAGCAAGATCTCACCGTGCCCTTTCGTGGACGCTATGATTTCGATGTCGACATGCGTGCCGATGTACCGGTGGCATTCGAGGTGGTGTACGACGGCATTCTGCCTATCGACACCGCCGCCGATGTCACTATCCGCACTGGCATCAACTACAAGAATTTGAAATCACTGCGCAATCTGGTTATCGAAACCAGCCTACCGCTGAAATTTCCGCTGCCAGTCAAACTCAATATTCCAGTCAAAGACACCATTGACTTGCGCTACACCGGCCCCCTGTCTGCGGATATCAACCAGGACGTACAAACCCGCGTGGACACGGTGCTCAAAACACGTCTACCGATCAACCAAACTATCACCACACCGGTGACTGCGGCCCTACCCCTAACCGTCTATCCTCGTCATGAGCAGGTCCGCTTAATTCTGTCGCGGATGGACATAGCGCTGCGTCCGTCGACGATGTTGGGCTTTAGTGTCACTGAGGATAGGCAAAATCCCAAACGCAGCGACAATGTTTGGGGGCCTCTTGATAAGGTCGCCAAGCCACCGCCTAGCGAGCGCTGAGCGGCGGCTTAGGCGTCGTCATCGGATCGCGCGCTGATTTACAACCGTGCCGCCAGCTGGCTGGCCTGCATGATGGCGCGTTTTGCATCGAGTTCCGCCGCCACATCGGCACCGCCAACCAGATGGGTCTGGACACCGGCCTGCTGCAACCCGTCAAGCAACTCTCGGCGCGGCTCCTGACCCGCGCAGATCACCACGTTGTCGACATCCAGAACCTGAACCTCATCCCCGATGCGGATATGCAATCCCTGATCATCGATCCGCTCATAGCTGACACCCGGCACCATGTTCACGTGCTTGTGCTTGAGCGAGAGGCGATGCGCCCAGCCGGTGGTCTTGCCCAGCCGTTTGCCAACCTGCTCGTCCTTGCGCTGCAGCAGCCAGATGTCACGCGGTGACGGCGTGACTTGCGGCTGCGTCAGACCAGCGCGGTGGGTCAGACTCATGTCCACGCCCCACTCGGTGCAAAACTCTTCAGCCGATTCCGCCGGGGAGTGATCGTGGGAGAGGTATTCGGCGACATCAAAACCGATGCCGCCGGCACCGATGATGGCGACTTTCTTGCCCACCTTGGCGCCCTTGAGCAACACGTCGATGTAACTCAGCACCTTGGGGTGATCAATGCCATCGATACCCGGCGTGCGCGGGGTAATCCCGGTGGCCAGAATGACCTCGTCAAATCCACCCGCGGCCAGGTCCTCGGCGCTGACCCGCGTCGACAAGCGCAAGTCCACCCCCGTTAATTCGATCTGACGCCCGAAATAACGCAGCGTCTCGTGGAACTCTTCTTTGCCGGGAATGCGTTTGGCGATATTGAACTGCCCGCCGATCTCTTCCGCTGCATCGAACAGCACCACCTCGTGACCGCGTCGGGCCAGATTGGTGGAGGCCGCCAAGCCGGCCGGCCCGGCACCGACCACGGCAATCTTCTTGCGGCTGTTGGTCGGCATGAAATTCAGCGTGGTTTCGTTGCACGCGCGCGGGTTGACCAGACAGGTCGATTTCTTCATCTGGAAGGTGTGATCCAGACAGGCCTGATTGCACGCGATGCAGGTGTTGATCTCGTCGGCCCGATTCTCTTCAGCCTTGCGCACGAAGTCGGCATCAGCCAAGAACGGCCGCGCCATCGAGACCATGTCAGCCTGCCCGCTGGCCAGAATTTTTTCCGCCACATCCGGCATATTGATCCGGTTGGTGGTGCACAGCGGCACATTCACCGAGCCTTTCATTTTTTCCGTCACCCAGGCAAAGCCGGCCCGCGGCACCCGTGTGGCGATGGTCGGAATGCGCGCTTCGTGCCAGCCGATCCCAGTGTTGATGATGGTCACCCCGGCGGCTTCCAGCCCCTGCGCCAGCTGCACGATTTCCGGCCACTCGCTGCCGCCTTCGACCAGATCCAGCATCGACAGGCGGAAGATGATGATGAAGTCGCGACCCACCGCTTCACGCATGCGTGAAACGATCTCCAGCGCAATACGCTGGCGGTTTTCCACGCTGCCGCCGTAACGGTCATCACGTTTGTTGGTGCGCTCGACCAGGAACTGGTTGATGAAATACCCTTCCGAGCCCATGACTTCAACACCATCGTAACCGGCATCCTTGGCCAGTTCGGCGCAACGCACATAGTCGTCGATCTGCTTTTCCACGCCACGGGTCGACAAGCCGCGCGGTTTGAATGGGGTGATCGGTGATTTGACCGGCGAGGCCGACACCGAAAACGGATGGTAGCCATAGCGCCCCGCATGCAGGATCTGCATGCAGATCTTGCCGCCTTCCTTGTGCACGGCCTTGGTCACCATGCGGTGAGGCAGCACATGTCGCTTGCTCGACAACTCACCCGCCAGCGGGGATACCCAGCCATTGCGGTTGGGTGCGATCCCACCGGTGACGATCAGGCCCACACCGCCCCGCGCACGCTCGGCGAAATAGGCCGCCAGCTTGGGGTAGTTCCAGAAGAAATCTTCCAGACCCGTGTGCATGGAACCCATCAGCACCCGGTTTTTCAGCGTAGTGAAACCCAAGTCCAGAGGCTGCAGCAAATGAGGATACGGCGAGGTCGTCATGCGTGATGATCCGGGAACAAAAACCGGGAGTTTACCGAACGGTAACATCGGCGCGCAGTCCGACCGGTCAATTCGTGGCCTGAACGCTAACTCGCGGCAGCCAACTCCAACTGATCACCCGCTGCCGGAGCAATGACCTGAGTCGTCGAGTTCAATGCCCTCATCCGCTCACGGGCAAACGCCAGCTTGCGATCGATAGCGTCATCATCCTGATCCGGATCGTGATGAAAAAGGCACAGGGTTTTGACCTCGGCGCGATGCGCCAGGGCAACCACCTCGCTGACACTGGAATGCCCCCAGTGTTGTTTACCGTCAGCGTATTCCTCATCCATGTAGGTCGTATCGGTGACCAGATAGTCCGCCCCACGCACAAAATCGGCCAAGCGTTGACGATAACTCTCGTCGTAATCCGGGCTGTCCGGCGGATACAACTCGTTGTCGGTGACGTAACAAAACACCGCACCGTCGTATTCCAGGCGATAGCCCAGACAATGCCCAGGATGATTGAGGCGAAGGGCGCGCACGCTGACACCGTCGAACTCATAACTCCCTTCAACCAAATTGGTGTAGGTCACCGTGGCGGCAAACTCGTTCAGGGTGACCGGGAAGTAAACCCCGTCCATCTGACCGGCGATGAGCTCCCGCATGCCCTTTTCATGCTGCCCCGGCCCCAACACATCGAACACATTGCCTTTGACGAACAGCGGATGAAAAAACGGCAGCGCCTGGATGTGATCAATATGCGGATGGGAGATGAAAATGCGCGCTTTGATATGCGACCGACCGGCGCTTTTGAGCGCGTCGGAAAAACTCTTGATGCCACTGCCGGCATCGAAAATGAACACATGGCTGTCGCTGAATTCAACGCTGATGCACGACGTGTTTCCGCCATAGCGCAGGCTGCCCCGCCCCGTGACCGGCAACGTCCCCCGCACGCCCCAGAACGTGATGCATGGACGCGACAACGCTGGCGTGCTCATGAACCCAGACACATAGGCATGCACAACCGGGACTGAAACCGTCCCGGGTCACGACACCACACACGCCGCGATGCGTGTTTTTTTGACTTCCGGTTTCCCATGCCGGTGCCGCCCCCTGTCATTTTCAGGACAACTACAGTACGGCAGCTTCTGATGCCGCGCCAGCACAAACTGCGAACAGCGTCACACTCTGGTCCTACCTACAAATCCGGCCTGCGCATGGCCCGCCATAGCAGACGAAACATGGGATTGGCCTGATCACGCAAGCCTGGGGGTTGGCCCCGCAGAACCCACATGGTGATGGCTCGCGAGGCAAAACCCAGAAGCAAATCAAGCAACACTTTCTCATCCACCTCATCGGTCAAGATGCCCTTGTCCCGCCCTTCCCGCAGCACCCGCGTGAACACGGCAAACAACTCGGGCTGACGGAAGGTGTCGTTACGACTCCAGGTATTCAGATACACCGAGCTGGCCAGAATGCGTCCAACCCTGGGGTTGGATTCAAAGTAATCCAGAATCACCCAGAACACCTTGCGCATGCGGTCCTCGTAATTCTCGATGCCCTCCAGATGATCGATCAGACGACTCGCCAACGCCCCCAGATGAGTATCCAGGGTGCCGAACAGCAAAGCCTCCTTGCTGCCGTAGTATTTGTAGATTGTTTGCAGACTGACATTGGCCTGCCGCGCAATCTCGATCAGACTGACTTTGTGAAACTCCTGCTCGGAAAATGTTGCGAGCACCGCCGCTTCAATACGCCGCTTGATGTCCGGACTGATGTCCGCAGGGTTTTTTCCAGCCACGCCAACCTCGGTCGCGAAGAGAATGAGTAAGACAAGTTACGCGGCCCCGCATGATGAAACATACGGCAACGCCCCCTTATTATGGGCCTTAAGCAGCGTTTAGACATCCTGCACCTCCGCATTTCGCTCACAAAGCGATGCCATACGGTAAGTTTGATTATCCAAATGAACGACGACACAACACTCATTCTTCATCACTACGAACTTTCACCGTTTTCGGAAAAAGCGCGTGCGCTGCTGGGCTATCTGAACCTGCCGTGGTGCTCCGCCGAAGTCAGCCCGGCGCTGCCGCGTGATGAATTGATGCAGCTCACCGGCGGTTATCGACGCATTCCGGTGTTGCAGATCGGTGCTGATATCTACTGTGACACGCGCCTGATCGCACACCAGCTGCAGGCCCGGCAACCCAACATCGATATCTTTCACGGCGCTGACAAGCAGGCACTGGAACGCGCCGCCTGGGCCGACACGCGCCTGTTTCAGATCGCGCTCACGGCCTCGCTCGGCTGGTCAGCGGTGCGCAATCTGCGCGGGTATTTCACCGCGCGACAGGGCCTCAACCTGGTCCTCGATCGGATCAAGATGGCCCGCGGCGCACAGATGCCACGCATCGGGCCCAGCCAGGCGCGCGAGGAGCTGCATGAGTTTCTGCGGCGCTTCGACAGTGAACTGGTCGAGGATTTTGCTTTCGGCCCCAGCCCCGGCATCGCAGACTTCGCCATGTACCACCCTTTGCATTTCGCCCATGTGCGGGCGGCCAGCACGCATCTGCAGGCCTATCCACGCGTACTGGCGTGGCTGGAGCGCATGGCGTCTTTCCGGTCAGCGCCCATACAACAGGTCAACCAGACCGAAGCGCTGCAGCTTGCCCAGCGCGCGCAACCCTCCAAAAACCTTGGCACCGCCGAGTTGCCTTGGCAGTCAGGCACGCGCGTGAGCATTCGTCCCACCGACTACGGCGTGACCCCAGTGGTGGGCGAATTGATTGCAGCGACCCCCTACAGCTGGACTTTGCGCCGTGAGTCACCCGACGCGGGCTTACTCCACGTCCATTTCCCACGCGACGGATTCGCGCTGGAACCGGCTCAGTCGTAGCGCGCCACCGCATCACGCAAACGCTTGAGCACATCGCGGCGCAAACTGTCCGGCCCCACAACTTCAACATCGGGGCCGTGGCGCAGGATTTCGCCAACCAATTCCAGACTCTGGGCATACGGCACGCGCAAACGGTAGCGACCGTCGTTCAGGTATTCACCACGCTGGTCTGGATGCCAGATTTCGGTCGCGACCCAACGCGCCGCGTGGGCCGAGAAGATCAGATCGGCTTCGGCGGTGGGTTTGCCGGAAAAGATTCCATAACTGTGCGCCAATTGCGCATCCAGTTCATGCTCCGGCAACTCGCGCGCCGGATCATTGGTCAACTGCGCAGAACGAATTTTGTCCAAGGAAAAGGTGCGTAAGCCTTCACGGCTGTGACACCACGCATCCAGATACCAATTGTTGCGATAACTCACCAAACGCTGTGGCGAAACGGTGCGTTGCGATTCTTCGTCCGCGCTGCGGCTGTGGTACGCCAAGGCGATTTGTTTACGCCGAACCGTGGCATCCGCCACCACTTGAAAATACGCTCCCTGATCACGCGTGTTTGTGGCCACGATACGCACACGGCGCAGCAACTCGCCGGCACCCATGTGTTTCTGCTTGAGAATTTCTTCCAAACGCATGCGGAATGGCCGCACCATTTCCGACAACAGGCCCTGTCCGGATTCACCGAGAAATTTCATGCCGGCCATCAAGGCCACCACTTCGCGTGAACTCAGCCACAAGCCAGGCAGCTCCCAGCTGCGCCCCTCGCCCGCGTAGATGTAGCCATTGCGTTCACGGTCATAGAGCAACGGCGCGTTCAAATGATCGCGCAGCAGCTCCAGCGTGCGTGTCACCGTCGCCCGGGAACACTCCAACTGCTGCTGAAGATCCTCGTGTGATATCGGTGTGCGACGCCCGGACAATATCCGGTGCATGGCGTAAATGCGGTCAAATTTGTCCATCGCTTCCCAAGTCCTACGACACTCACGCTGCTCGCGCGCCGCAACTCAATCGCAAGCTCTGACGGCGAATCCGGTAACATGCGGCAACGCACGTCAGTGCACTGACTGCATTGTTCCACAGCTTAAACCCCACCGCTGAATGCAAGCTCTTTTCGTCCTCGCTCTGACCCTCTCGGTCTTCGCTGCCCTGGTTCTGACCCGGCACTCACCAGATCGTATTTTGATGCTGGCGCTGGCAGCGCTCGCAGCTTCGGGGATCATCGATCATGCGGACCTGCTCAGCGGCTTTGCCAACCCCGGTCTGGCGACGGTTGCGTTTTTGTATGTTGTCGCCGCGGGCATCCGCAACACCGGCGGCGTGAGCTGGATCTCCTCGCGCGTGCTCGGTCGCCCGACCAGTGAACTGGGCGCGCAGTTGCGCATGATGATTCCAGTGACGCTGCTCAGCGGCATCATGAACAACACGCCGATAGTGGCCACGCTGATTCCGGCGATCAGTACCTGGTCACGCCAGACGGGTATTGCGGTGTCCAAGCTGCTCATTCCATTGAGTTATGCCGCGATACTGGGCGGCACCCTGACCCTCATCGGCACCAGCACAAACTTGGTCACGGCTGGCCTTTACACCAGCATGACCGGCGATGACAGCCTGGGTCTGTTCAGCATCACGCCCATTGGTCTGGTTGTGGCCGGCTGTGGTCTGGCCTACATGTGGCTGATCGGACGTCATCTGTTACCCACCCACCAAAGTGTGGAAGACAGTTTTGGCGATCCGCGCGAATACTCCACCGAAATGAGCGTGATTCCCGACGGAGGCTTGGTCGGCAAAACCATTGCTCAGGCTGGATTGCGCGACATCCGTGGCCTTGGCCTTTATTTGGTCGAAATCGTGCGTGGCGATACCGTCATCAGCGCGGTGTCGCGTGAAGAGCGCCTACAGGCCGACGACCGCCTGATTTTCGTGGGTGATACGCGTGGCGTGCTGCAACTCCAGGAAATGCTCGGGCTGCGCGCATACAGCCCGGACAAGGTGGCCCTGAGTGAATCCTCACCGGAGCGCAAACTGGTGGAGGTGGTGCTGTCGCCCTCATCCCCGATCATCGGCCAGACCATTGGCGACTCCGATTTTCGCAAACGCTACGGCGCTGTGGTCATCGGCGTGGCGCGTGAAGGGCGACGCATCAAAGGCCACATCGGCGGTATTCGTTTGCAGCCGGCCGACACCCTGCTCTTGGAAACCCGTCCCGCGTTTCTCAGCCGGCAAAAATACAACCGCGACTTTCTGCTCGTCACCGATACCGAATCCCATCAGATCAACCGCGAAGGGGCACGCCGAGCCGGAGCCATCATACTGGCGGTGATTCTGTCTGCCGCCACCGGGTTGACCGATATCTTCACAGCCTCGCTGGTCGGTGCGATGGCCATGGTGGTGATGCGCTGCATCAGCTTCAACCAAGCCAAAAGCGCGCTTGATGCCCAAGTTTTGCTGACCATCGCCTGCGCCATGGCGCTGGGCGTGGCACTGCGCGAATCCGGTGCCGCCGGCCTGATCGCCAACGGCATCTTCAGTGTGGCCGGCACCCATCCTCTGAGCCTGCTCATTGCCAGCTATTTGATGACCTTGGCGGTCAGTGAGTTGATCACAAACAATGCCGCGGCGGCACTCGCCCTGCCGATTGTTTTGGGCGCCGCCGAAGCGGCGGGGCTGCCTGCACAACCTTTTGTCTTGACCGTCATGGTGGCCGCGTCGGCGGCGTTTGCCACGCCACTCGGCTATCAGACCAATCTCATGGTCTATGGTCCGGGGGGGTACAAGTTTTCCGACTTCCTCAAGATCGGTTTGCCCCTGAATCTGATTTGCGCAGTGGCCGGGGTCACGACGATTTATGCCTTGTGGTTTTAAATAGCGGGTTTGCAAGTGGATAAGGACAGCGCACGCGACAGCAGCACACCGATCAGCGACCAGCCCAGTGCGTTGCAGGGCTTGGCCGACACCATTGCGTTTCTCAGCACCCACCCTCCTTTTTCCGCGTTGCCGGAAGAGGAACTGACCGCTCTACTCGCCCACGCACGCCTGCGCTATTACCCGGAAGGCGAGAAAGTCGATCCGCAGACCGATGCCGCACCGGCATTCGTAGCAGTGGTCTATCAGGGCTTGATCGGTGGCCTGACGGGTGCGGGTGGGGACTTCAGTGTTGGCCCCGGTGAAATGCTGCTAAACGTAGCCGCGTATGAAGGCCGTCCCAGCCGCTCAAACTACACTGCCCAACGCGACTCGTTCTTGATCGAAATCCCAACAGCGGATTTCCTCGCGGCGGCACAGCACCAAGAACCACTCAAGCGCTACTGTGAGCGCCGCGCCAGCGAATTGATCGACCTGTCGCGCGCGCAGGCCAGCCGTCAAGCCATGCTGGACCTGCAAGCCGAAACGTCGCTGGACACCCCGCTGCGCGCTTTGGCCAGCCACCCGGCGCTGGAATGCACCGCCGATACGCCGGTGACCCGCGCCGTCGCGCAGATGCACGAAGCCGGCGTGGGTAGCATTCTGGTCAGCAATGGCCAACGAGAGGTTCAGGGCATTTTCACCCTGCACGATCTGCGCGACCTGGTCGCGCGTGGCGCCGAGGCCATCCACGGCCCCATCGGCGCAGTCATGACCCTCAATCCGCAAGTTATCGAAGCCGACGCCCCCGTTTACGAGGCGGCTGCACTCATGGCGGAACGGCGTGTACGCCACCTTCCGGTGGTGGCCCAAGGTCGCCTGTGGGGCATCGTCTCCGAACGCGATTTGTTTGCGCTGCAGCGCGGCGGGCTGGTCCATTTGTCGCGCGCCCTGTCGCGCGCGGACAGCACTGACACGCTGCGCCAGATCCTGCGCGAGGTGCACGCTTTGTCGCGCCAGATGCTGGCCCACGGTGCCTCCGCTCGCCAGCTCACCGGCATCATCACCAGACTGAATGATGCCGCACTGGCACGCACCATCACGCTGATCACACGCACACAACCCTGGCCCTGCGAGGTGATCTGGCTGACCTTTGGCAGCGAAGGCCGCGGCGAGCAAACGCTGGCCACAGATCAGGACAACGGCCTGGTTCTGCTCGGCGACGTTGATGACGCGGCGCGTGCACAAGCGCTCAAAACCGCCGGACAGATCAACCAAGCTTTGGATGATATTGGCTTTCCGCTGTGCCGCGGCAACACCATGGCCTGCAACCCGGACTTGTGTTTGACCCTGGATGAATGGCGCGGTCGGTTTGCGCGCATGATCCAGTCACCCACCCCGCAACACCTTCTCGACGCCACCATTCTGCTGGACGCGCGACCAGCCCATGGCAAACCTGAGCCGTGGCAGGCCTTGATGAGCGATGTGCGCGCTCAAGCGGCCAACAACAGCCGTTTCATTCGCGCCTTGGCCCGCCATGCGCTGGAATGGCGCCCGGCCCTGAACTTCATGGGACGAGTGCGCACACAGAAAGTCGAGGACCAGCGTGTGGTCAACCTCAAGAAGGGTGCGCTGCAACCGATCATCGCGGCGGCACGCGTGCTCGCCGTGGCGCATGAAGTGGATGCGATCAACACTGAAGACCGCTTCAATGCCCTGGCCGCCAAAAACGCTGTCAACGATAAAGATTCACGGGCCTGGATCGAAGCGTTCAGTTTCGTCCAGCTGCAGCGCATGAAGCTGAATCAGCAACAAGCGGAAGCCGGTGACATCATGGACAACGATCTGGAGTTGGCCACCTTGAACCCGCTGGACAAACGCATTTTGCGTGAAGCCTTGAGGCAGGTCGGGCGCTTACAACGACGCCTGGATCTGGACTATCCGGCGTGATTGACGGTCAACTCCGATGTGAGCGAAGACAAGGGGCGCGTGTATGTTGAAGTGGCTGGATTGGCGAAAAAAGTCTGATCCCACACCGCTCAATACAACCAGACTCGTAGTGTTTGACCTAGAGACCACCGGACTGAACCTACGCAAAGACAAACCCATTGCCATCGGCGCGGTTGCCGTCAGCAACTACGCACTGCCGCTGGCCGATCAGTACCAGGCACGCATTCAACAGTCGGTGGAGAGTTCAGCCCAAGCGGCTTTGGCTCATCGCTTGGCCCGCGATGAGATCGACCAAGCCGCCCCACCAGAAGATGTACTCCCAGGGTTTCTGGACTACCTGGCCGATGCGCCGCGCTTCGCCTATCACGCCGCCTTTGACGATGGCTTTATGCAGCGCAGCCTGAAATCAAGTGGCATCAGCCAGCGTTGGGCGCCATCTGTGGATATGGCCCAGTGGGTTTTATGGTTACATCCGGAACTTGGGCCAGCGCCGCCCACACTGGACCGCGCCCTGGCCTTCGCCCGAATCCGACGCAGCGGTCGCCAGCGTCATGACGCGCTGGTCGATGCCAGTTTGACCGCCCAACTGCTGCTGACCTTGTTGCCCAAAACACACGCGCGCGGCGTGCACACCCTGGATGAACTGCGCCAAGCGCTGAAGTCCTCGGCCCGGCTGCGACAGATGCAAACCCAGTAAGCGCGCTGTCATCTTGTTTACGCAAGAAAACGTCATACTGACGTTTTGAACTGTCGTGCAGACTCGCCATGAGCCAGAAAAAGAAAATCCACTTTGCCCTGACCCGACGTGAGCTGCTGGTTGGCGGCACCGCCGCCGCTTTGGCGGCGCCGTTTGTCAGCGGCTGCGGTGGTCGCCAACAGACCACGGCGGGCCGCGATGGCGTGGCCACCGAAAGTCCGTTCAAACATGGTTTGGCCTCTGGTGACCCTTTGCAGGATCGGGTCATTCTGTGGACACGCGTGACGCCACTGTCGCTGGACGATGGCGATATTCCGGTGTTGGTGAGCATCGCGGATGATGATGCTTTCACCCAGAACGTGATCAGTTTCCCCGCCAACGCCGTGCGAGCCCGCGACTGGACAGTCAAAGTGGATGCCACAGGCCTTGAGCCCGGCCGGCATTATTACTTCCGCTTTGAAGCACTCGGGCAAACTTCGCCCGTCGGTCGCACCAAAACGGCAGCAGAAAATCCGGACAACCTGCGTTTTGCGGTGGTCAGTTGCGCCAACTACAAGGCCGGTTACTTCAATGCGTATCGCTTCGTTGCTGAGCGCGATGATCTCGACATGGTTCTGCATCTGGGCGACTACCTGTATGAATCAGGTGGTGGCGAAGGCGACCGCGCCCACCAACCGCCGCACGAAATCCTCACGCTGGAGGACTATCGCGAGCGCCATGCCCAGTACAAGGCTGACCCGGACCTCGGCGCGGCCCACGCGGCGCATCCCTGGATCACGGTATGGGACGATCACGAGTCCACCAACAACTCGCGTCGCGATTCCGCGGAAAACCATACCGAGGGCGATGAAGGCATTTGGGCGGTGCGCAAAGCACTGGCGCAGCGCGCTTATGACGAATGGATGCCAATTCGACTGCCGGAACCCGGCAATCCCAATCGCATCTGGCGCCGCTTCGTGTTTGGCACTTTGCTCGATTTGTGGATGCTCGACACGCGGCTTTACGACCGCGACGACGAAGCCGCATTTCTGTCACCCGATGTGTTTGATCCCAGTCGCCGTTTGATTGGCCCCGAACAACAGCAATGGCTGTTCGAGGGTCTGCGCACAACCAATGCGACCTGGAAGTGTCTTGGCCAGCAAGTCATGTTCGGTCCACTCAAAGCCACCCCGCTGCCAGACATCGACCTGCCCTTGGGCGCTCTCGGAGAGCTGCCCATACCGGTGCTGGGCGGCGGCGAAGGTTTGCGCGATCTATCCGTCAATCCCGACCAGTGGGACGGCTACCAGGCCGAGCGCGATGCGATCCTGGAACACCTACGTCGCTATGAAATCGACAACATGGTTGTTCTGACCGGCGATATCCATTCAAGCTGGGTCATGGACCTTCCGCGTGATCCGGACAACCTGCTCGATTACAACGTGCTCACCGGTGCGGGTTCGTTGGGTGTGGAGTTCGTCACCACATCGGTGACGTCCAGCGGTCTGGAAGATGTGCCTGGACTCACTCAGGTGCCCGAACTAGCCATGGCCATTCGTGCGGTGAATCCCCACATGCAATACATCGAAGGGACACGACGCGGCTACCTGGTGATGGATGTCAATCACGAGCGAACGACCGGCGAATACTGGTACGTCAGCACCATCGAAGAGCGCGGCGGCAGCGAAGAGTTGGCGGCCAGCTATAGTGTTGCCGCCGGCGCCAATGCGATTACCCGCCGCTTGGGTTGATTGGAACCTCTGAGCTGAGCGGGCCGTGTACAGCGGCACACTCAGCAACAATCGGAGTATCAGCATGAAATGGCTACCCGTCGTCCTCATCAGTCTGGGACTTGGCGCCTGCGCCAGTGCGGGACCAACCTACACCAGCGCTGATCGATCAGGCGATTACGGATATTCGGAAACCCAATTGGCCGAGGATCGCTACCGTGTGAGCTTCCAGGGCGGCAGCACGACCTCCAGCGACGCGGTGAAAAACATGGTCCTGTTGCGCGCTGCCGAACTGGCTATGAGCCAGGACTACGACTGGTTCCGTTTGCTCAGCCAGAACAACGAAAAGAAAACCCGCTCTACCCCGCAAACCGTCAGCACCTTCGGCGGTGGGCAACGTGTCTACCGCGACTGCGGTTTGCTCGGCTGCACCACCACGGTGACTCCGGATTACACCGGTGTGGGCGTGATCACCACACGCGAGTCGGACCGCTACCGAAGCACCATCGACATCGTGCTGGGCAAGGGTGAGGTCGAGCAGAGCACCGATGTGTATAACGCGCGCGAGCTGTACAGCAACTTGGCGGAAACCTATCGCGATTGAGCGCGAGGTGCGAAGGGCAAAAAAAAAGCCCCGCGAAAGCGGGGCTAGTCCGGGGTGCTAGGGCTTAGTGTGCGTGTGCGTCACCAGCCCCACGGGGGACACGAATGGACTCGACCAAATCCTGAATGTGCGCTGGCGGTTGCGCTGTCACGCGTGAGACCAAAATCGCCACGGTGAAGTTGATCAACGCGCCGACCGCACCAAAGGATTCCGGTGCGATACCGAGCAGCCAATGTTCCGCATCGTTGGGCAGCCAGTTGGTGCCAACAACAAAGAACCAACCCTTGTAGACAAAGATGTAAACCAGGGTGGATATCAACCCGGCGAGCATGCCGCTGATGGCGCCGACGTTGTTCACACGCTTGGAGAAAATACCCATCATCAACACAGGGAAGATCGACGATGCGGCCAAGCCAAAGGCCAGGGCCACCACCTGCGCTGCGAAACCGGGTGGATTCATGCCCAGATACCCAGCCACCAGAATCGCTCCGGCCATGGCTATGCGCCCGGCCATCAACTCACCCTTTTCCGAGATGTTGGGCATGAACGCACCTTTGAGCAGATCGTGCGAAATCGCCGAGGAGATGGCCAACAGCAGGCCTGCTGCGGTGGACAACGCCGCCGCCAAACCACCCGCTGCAACCAGCGCAATCACCCAATTCGGAAGCTGAGCAATTTCCGGGTTGGCCAAGACCATGATGTCGCGGTCCACTTTCACCATCTCGTTGCCCTGCCAACCAAAGGCGGCAGCTTTCTCGGCGAAGTCAGGATTCTTGTCGTTGTAGTACTGGATACGACCGTCACCGTTCTTATCCTCGTATTGCAACAAGCCCGTGGTTTCCCAATTCTTCATCCACTGCGGGCGATTCTCGTAGGCCAGATTGCCTTCGGCGCTGCCGACCTCACCGATCTGAATCGTGTCCATCAGATTCATGCGAGCCATAGCGCCCACAGCCGGGGCCGTGGTGTACAAAATGGCGATGAAGACCAAAGCCCAACCCGCAGATTTGCGCGCGTCAGACACCTTGGGCACGGTAAAGAAACGGATGATCACGTGTGGCAAACCTGCGGTGCCGATCATCAGACTGGCGGTGAGCAGGAACACATTGAGCTGAGATCCTCCAGGTTCGGTGTACTTGCTGAAACCGAGATCGGTCACCACCTGATCCAGTTTGTCGAGCACTGCCATACCAGACCCATCGGCCATCGTGCTCCCCAAGCCCAGCTGCGGCAGGGGGTTGCCGGTAAGTTGCAGTGAGATGAAGATTGCCGGCACGGTGTAGGCGAAGATCAGTACGCAGTACTGCGCAATCTGCGTATAGGTAATCCCCTTCATGCCGCCGATCACCGCGTACATAAACACAATGCCCATACCAATCAGCACACCGGTCTCGAAATCCACCTCCAGGAAGCGACCGAAGGCCACGCCCACACCTTTCATCTGGCCAATCACATAGGTGACGGAGGCCACGATCAAACACAGCACAGCAACCATGCGTGCGGTCTGGGAGTAGAAGCGGTCACCGATAAATTCCGGCACCGTGAACTTGCCGAATTTGCGCAGGTACGGTGCCAGCAGCAAGGCCAGCAGAACATATCCGCCGGTCCAGCCCATCAAGTACGCCGAGGCGTTGTAACCGAGAAAAGCGATCAAGCCGGCCATGGAAATGAACGACGCTGCGGACATCCAATCCGCGGCGGTGGCCATACCGTTGGCAATCGGGTTAACCCCGCCGCCGGCCACATAAAACTCTTTGGTAGTGCCGGCGCGAGCCCACAGTGCGATGCCGATATACAGGGCAAAAGTGCCGCCCACGGCGAGGTAAATCCAGGTTTGAAGTTCCATGCTGACCACCTAGTCTTCGTGAACGTCGAACTTGCGATCCAGCTTGTTCATCTGTCGCACGTAGATGAAGATCAATGCGACGAACACGTAGATCGAACCCTGCTGGGCGAAAAAGAATCCCAGCTTGTAACCGCCGATGGAAATCTGATTGAGCAGATCCACCAGCATGATGCCGAAGCCATAGGACACCACGAACCAGACCACCAGAAGCTTGGTGAGCAGGCTGACGTTGGCTTTCCAGTAGGCCGAAGCTTTTTCCTGGTCAGACATGATGTGTCTCCTTATTGAAATCTTGTTGTGTCGTTTGCCAATCTACGGCGAGACGACCTTGCACATAACCCCTACTTTGGTCGATGACGCTGAACGACCGCGCCATCGACCGTCTGCTCAGAATCCCAACTTGGCCGAGAATTGCAGGCGGTTCATGGAACCATCCGATCCATCGGCGTTGTCACGCTGGGCGTGAATAAACTCCACACCGTAGGTCAGCGCACTGACCGGCGAATACAGGTAGTTCAGGTGTACGCTGGACGCGGTTTCGATGTCCCCATCGCCGTCAAAGGTGCCGAAGACCACCGAGCTGCGCGCTTTGTCATTCCAGAAGTGGCGATACGCAATGAAACCGGCCACGCTGTCGATGGGATCAATCTCACCATTGGCGTCGATATTGGCATCCAGATTGGCCAGAACACCGACATAACGGCCCAGCCCCGAACCCGCCGTGACCATATATTTCAGATCATCGCGTCCAAGCTTGACCTTGCCGGACACACTCAGCCCACCCGCGATGGTCGAATCCTCGACACCGCCGGCCGGACCGTCTTGAGATTCCAGCGAGCGTGCCAAAGCGGACACCACCAGGCTTTCGGATACGTTGAAGCGGGCGACGAAGTCCGGAATGCGATTGTCGTCGGTGCTCGCAACCGGCTCACCCGCCAGACGCGTTTCCGGGTTTTCCATCGCCACCTGGAAACGTCCGGCGGTGTAGCGAACCATCGGCTGGCGTATGAAGGTGGTGCTTTCCGATGGACCAATAAAATCCAAGGTTTCCGGCAGCGCGCCAACGTTCTGGAATGTCGACCAGGCCTGACCGAACAGCCAATTGCCGTAGGTCAAAAAAGCCTGACGCAGACGCGGTGAGTACGAATTGCTGACCGATTCATTGCCCTGCGCGCTGTTCTGAAAATCCAGTTCGACGTGGGTCCCCAAAGTCTCGCCATTGCCGAGTTTGGTCGCGCTCTTCAGCCACAAGCGAGACTGCTTGACGTGCATATCGGTCAGCGTGACGCCACCGCTGCCGTCGTCAACAGGAATCCCGCGTGGACCAACGTAGTAGTCGCGCCCTAAAGGCTCTAAAGATGCCGACGGCCGTGCGTCGTAATCGGATACCAGGACATCCAATTTCAGATAACCACCCAGCGTCAGGGTGGTGTCGCCGAGCTCTATGCTGGCCGCGTGGGTCATCGCAGGTACAGAGGTACCCAGCATGGCCACCGCGCACAGCCCCAGAGTTTTGTTTTTCATGTCTCACTCCTCGCAACGGAAATCGTGTGCAGGAGCAGGATCAGCGCAGACCTGTCAGGCGTCTATTAGCCCTTGGTCGAAAGTCCGGCCTAATTACGACCAAAGTCGTAGATTTACCGATAAATCAGCGCTTTATCCAGTGGGGAACGCGCTCATGAGTGAGGAATCTTTCGGCCTGCGCGCCATTCAGCAAAGCCAGAGTGGCCAAGCTGCCAGCTTCGATACAGCTCGGAGCAGCAACCGTCACCGCGTGGGCGGCGTGTTGGACCGGCCAACCGGTCCGGGCATCCAGCACATGCGAGTACCGCACACCATCGCGCAGCAGATAGCGATTGGCGTCGCCGCTGGTCGCCAAAGCGCCACTTTGCAGCAGCACCATGGACGCGGCTTCACCCTGGCCTTCGGTGTCCACCCCGATCTGCCAAGGCTCGCCACCGCGGCGCGGGGCGCTGCAGCATAGATCGCCGCCGAGATTGACCAGAATCGGGCTATTGCTGTGGCGGCGTGCGCGCATCAAGGCGCGGTCTGCCGCGTACTCCTTGCCGATACCGCCGAAGTCGATCTGCATCCCTGACGGCAGACGTATGCGGCGGCCATCCCAACGCACCTTATGCCAACCCATCAGCGGCATCAGCGCATCCACGTCCTGCGTGGTCGGGATGTGATCGGAGCCATCGAAAGTCCAAACGCGGCGCAAAACACCCGAGGTCAAATCGAACGCACCGTCACTTAAGGCGAACAGCTCTTGACCGTAATCTAGCAGGCGCGCGGTTTCCTGATCCACCTCAAAAGCGGCGCCTTGAGCCGCATGCAACTCGGCCACAACGCTGTCGTCACGATAGCGGCTGAACTTGCGCTCGATGCGCGCGACTTCCTCGGAAACCACACGGCCGACCTGCTCCGCTTCATCCGCATCCAGCGTATCCACCAACACTTCACAGGGGCTGGCCATGGCGTCAAAGCGCACAACGAACAAAGAACCCGACCGCCGCAAATCAGGCGGAGGCCGGGTTACCACAGGGGACTCAGAGGTTGAAATCATAGTTAAAGCGAACCATCACCGCGTCGACCGCCGGTGTCAGCTCCAACCCCGCCAATGCGCCCGGTTTGCCGCCGGGTTCGTCCGGGGTTTGACGGTAGTACTCCAGCGCAACCCGCCAGTTGCCCCAGGCACCCGCCGTGCGGCCGACTTCTATACCCGCCGTCAGTGCTTGCATATCGCCCAAGCGGTAATCGGCTGATATCTCCGCCGGCACAGGCTGTCCGTTAATCAGAAAGCCCTGGTAGAAATCCGTGGCCGACTGCATGTAGTAACGTAGATGAGGTTGCAGGAACCATTCACCCAAACCCCAGCGATAGCGCATATCCACGGTATGTGAGGTCAATCCCCAATCGTCGAAAAGATAGCGATACGACAGATCCAAAATATCGTCATCGCCAATCGCCCGCTTACCGCGAACGAACACACTGTGTTTCGCGCGCGAATCTGGACGATTTTCGTAGATCTGACTCAGCGGCGTGCCGCTGCTGCCATCGACGACGCTGACCACCTTGAAGGGATCGGTGAGGTAACCGTCGGACAAACTCAACGAATAATTCACCTGCAGCAAGGTGCGCCGATCAATAACCTGGGTCACCCCCAGCAACAGATCAATAACGCTCTTGGAATCGCTGCTGTCTCGCGTGGCCCGCTCGGCGTCATCAGAGCCTTCCTGCAAGGCGTAGTTGCTCTCTGCCGCGTCAGCACTGTTGCCACGCGCGTAGCTCTGTGTGGCCAACGCCGTGGGAATATCACCTTCGGGGGAAATCTGATCCTGGGCATAACCCAGCCCCAGCGTCAGCGTGGTGTTCTTTTTGTTGAAATCCCAATCCAACACGCTGCTGGCCCCCAGCGACAGATAGTCATACTCCTTGGAGACATTCAGGCCAAAGCTCCCTCGTAGGTTCTGCGCCAGTGGCTGCGCCCAGGTCGATGACAAAGCCACACGGGTGTCGCGGAAGGTGTCATCCAACGGCACCTCGCCCGGCGCCACGGTGAACGAACCACGCCCCGACGGACGGGTGAATGTCTGGAAGTCCTGCGACGGCACAGCGCCATTGGCCGATGCGCCGGTCAGTGCGTCGACCACCAGCTTGGCACTGAAGATACGGTCATTGTTGAAATAGCGACTGGCCTGAAACACAGGTTCGATCGCAGTCACGCGATCGGCTTCGCTGTAGAACAAGATCGCACTGTTGAGTTCCCATTCACCAGGCTGTGCGGCAGCCATCGCCGCGGGTGCTGCAATCACGCCAGCAATGGCCAGTGCCGGATGGGCCTCCAGACCGCGTCGTTGCTCCAACACACGATCCGATGCTCGACGCAAACGCGCCCCGATACGTCGTTGTTTCAGTTGCATCCGCAACCTCCTCCACCAAAGCCACGCCCACCGCTGGACGCTTCCTTGGAAAAGTAAATGTGGTCATCCAGCCCAGCGGTGACCGGGTCGTGGCCCAGGCTCATCTCATCGCGCGCCAAAATGTCACGCTGCCACGGCTGGACGCCGAGGTTGGCACAGCCACTCAAGGTCGTCAGCAGAACCAGCGCGAGGCCGGACAGTGTCAAAGGTTTCATCACTTCAAAGCCTCATCGATGGCATGTTCAAGTTCCGCAATGTCTTTGTCGCGAAAGCCACTGTGTGCGTAAAGCACGCGGCCGTCGCGGCCAATGATGAACGAGCTGGGCATGCCAGCCAGATCGTAGCGCGACGCCAAATCGCCCTCGGGATCATGAAAAACGGCCAGCGCACTGGCGTGCTTGGCCAGGAAATCTTCCGCGTCTTCGCGTTGCGTATCCACGCTGATGGTGACCACGCGTAGGCCATCACGCGCATGCGCTTGCTGCAATTCCGCCATCCAGGGAAAAGATTCATGACAGGGCACGCACCACGAAGCCCAGAAATCCAGGTACACAACCTCGCCGCGGTAGTCCGCCAGATCGAAAGCTGACACCGGTCGAATCTCCGCTGCGGCATACGCCGTCGGGAAATTCAGCAACGCCATCATCGCCAGAGCTCGCAACATGTTCAGCATCACTAACAAATGAGGTTTGAGCATGCGCGGATGCGGGTTAACAGCGGGTTAACTTCAACTCAACAGCAGATTAACGCGCGACAGAAAACTCCACGACGACCATGAAACCACCGTCCGGCGGGCGTTCCGCACGGATTGTCCAGTTCTGGCGGCGGCAAATCTCTCCGGCAATATACAAACCCAGCCCCGCGCCTTTGCTGTGACTGCCGCGCACCGACCATTCGAAGGCGCGCTGCAAGACGGTCGGGTCAATACCGGGCCCATGATCGCGCACGCTTAGGCATTGCGTGCTCAAGTAAACATCCACCGCATGCCCATCGCCGTGTTCACAGGCGTTGCGGATGAGGTTAACGACCAAAACATGCCAATGCGCCGGAAGAATGCTCAAAAGCAGGCTGGGCGGCGAATCCAAATGAATCGGGATGTTCTTTGGCTGCGCCTCGCGCAAATCCTCCACGCATTCGCGCAGCAGCGCGGCGGCATCACAATCGCCGGACTCCACCACGTCCTGATCCCGCGCCAGCAACATCAGCCCATCGAGAATCTCGCTCAAACGTCCGGCCTGTCGCAAGGCCCGCTGCAGGGCATCACGTGATGCCGGATTGGGAATGTCATCCATGGCTACCAATTCAACCGCGTTGCGTACAACGGTCAGTGGCGTGCGTAACTCATGGCTGGCAGCGGCAGAAAAGCTGCGCTCGCGCGCGATCAGGGTGGTCAAGCGCTCGATATAGGCATCCAGCGCCCGCGCGATGCTAACCGCCTCCGCCCCGTCGTAGCGCCCGAGAAAACGCGGCGCCTCCTGCCCTGGCTGCAACGCATCCAGTTCATGCGCCATGGATTGCAAGGGTGTCGCCAGGCGGCGTGTCAGCAGGCGCCCGGCCATCGCAAGCAAAACCAACAGGCCAAGCCCACCGCTGATGACCACAAGCTGCAAGGTCGATTCGCGCGCTTCGATGGCGCTGATATCCACCGCCACGGTGAGGACGCCCTCGGGAAGCACTTCCCTCAGCACGTGCAGACGCCGACCGTCCATCTCAACGCCATGCGAAATTCCCAGTGGCAAACCGCTCAGTTCCGGTGGTTCGTCATCACGCTGGCCCGCATTCGACCAGGCGAGCGTGAGCATTTGTTCGGGCAACTGCGCGTCCGGATCGGTCAGCAAACGGTTGCGTATCAGTTCCGCCTCTTTGTTGACCAAGGTATCGAGCAGATGATGCTCCAGCCGCTCGCTGGCCACGATAATCAACGCCGCGTAGACCAGTAACGCCAACGACAACAACGCCAGCAAGGTCAATTGAATTTGCCGACCAAGCCTCAGCTTTCGCCACGCCAGAATCATGCGTCGAGGTCCGCCAATCGATAACCTGCGCCGCGGATGGTGTGCAGCAATGGTTTTTCACCGTCGCCATCGATGGCATGCCTCAAAGCATGTATGTGTACACGCAAGGCATCGCCTTCCGGCACTTCTTCGCCCCAAATCGCGTGCTCCAGGGATTCACGGCTCATGACCCGCCCCTTGGCTCTGAGCAAGATCTCCAGCAGTCGCCGAGCCATGGGTTTGAGCTGGATGCGACGCTGGCCACGAATCACGTCCAGCGTGCGCGTGTCGAAGTGCAGGTCACCTACCGTCAACAGACTTGGTGCGCCTCCGGTGGAACGTTTGAACAAAGACTGCACGCGGGCTTCCACCTCGAGTAGCGAAAACGGCTTGACCAGATAGTCATCGCCGCCAGCCTGAAATCCGGCCAAGCGATCATCCAGCGTGTCGCGCGCGGTGAGCATGAGTATGGGTGTGTCACATGCCGCATCCTCGCGCAGCCGACGGGCGAACTCCAGACCATCAAGCCCAGGAAGCATGATGTCGAGCAGGATCACGTCGAACTCCAGGGTGGTCGCCAGATGCAGCGCGGACACGCCATCTTCAGCGAAATCGACGGCGTGCCCGCGCCCTTCGAAAAAGGCACCCAGGTTGGCCGCAATATCGGTGTTGTCTTCCACGATCAAAAGGCGCATTCGCGAATAGTCGCACAGACCGGGTTTAACGCTGCGTTAACACGCGACCCTCGACCAATGTCGGATAGCCGAGCATGACGGGCTTGCCTAAAGTCTGTGGTCACGATTCACGGAGTGAGACCCATGACAACGAACACCATTCATCCGGTGCCGGAGCATTTCGCCCAACGCGCGTGGACCGATGCCGAAGGCTACGAGGCGCTGTATGCGCAGTCGATTGAAGATCCGGACGGGTTCTGGGGCGACCAGGGCAAGCGTCTGGACTGGATTCGTCCCTACACACGGGTCAAGAACACCAGCTTCGAGCATGGCAACGTCGCAATCCGCTGGTACGAGGACGGCCAACTGAACGTGGCCGCCAATTGCCTGGACCGGCATCTGGCCAAACGCGGCGACCAAACCGCGATCATCTGGGAAGGTGATGACCCTGCCAACAGTGCCCACATCACCTATCGTGAATTGCATGAGCAAGTGTGTCGCCTGGCCAACGGCCTGAAATCACGCGGCATCCGCAAGGGTGACATCGTCACCATTTACATGCCGATGATTCCGGAAGCGGCGGTGGCTATGCTGGCCTGCGCGCGTATCGGCGCGGTGCATTCGGTGGTGTTTGGTGGCTTCTCACCCGAAGCGCTAGCCAATCGCATCGAGGATGGCAACTCCGTCGCCGTCATCACTGCCGATGAAGGCGTGCGCGGCGGCAAAGTGGTCCCGCTCAAAGCCAATGTTGACACTGCGATGGGCCTGCATGGCACCGATAGCGTCCACAGCGTGATCATGGTCCGCAACACCGGTGCCGACGTGGCCTGGAATGAACCTCGCGACGTTGATTACGACAAGCTCACGGCCACGCAAAGTGACGACTGCCCGGCTGAGCCGATGAACGCGGAAGACCCGCTGTTCGTGCTCTACACCTCGGGCTCCACTGGCAAACCCAAAGGCGTGCTGCACACCTCCGGTGGTTATCTGGTCTATGCCGCAATGACCCACCAACACGTGTTCGATTATCACGAAGGCGATATTTACTGGTGCACGGCAGACGTGGGTTGGGTCACCGGCCACAGCTACATCGTGTATGGCCCCCTGGCCAATGGCGCCACCACCTTGATGTTCGAAGGTGTCCCCAACTATCCCGATGCCAGCCGCTTCTGGCAGGTCGTCGACAAGCACCAGGTCAACATTTGCTACACCGCGCCCACCGCGATCCGAGCACTGATGAGAGAAGGCGATGGGCCTGTCAAAGCCACCCACCGCACTAGCTTGCGTCTGCTCGGCAGTGTGGGCGAACCGATCAATCCGGAAGCCTGGAATTGGTATCATGCGGTGGTTGGCGAAGGTCGCTGCCCCATTGTTGATACATGGTGGCAAACCGAGACCGGCGGCATTCTGATCAGCCCTCTGCCCGGCGCGACGGCACTCAAACCCGGCTCGGCTACCCGACCATTTTTTGGCGTGCAACCCGCGCTGGTGGATAACGAGGGTCAATTGATCGAAGGTCCCGCCGAAGGCAACCTGGTCTTGCTCGATTCCTGGCCCGGACAGATGCGCACCGTCTATGGCGATCATGAGCGCTTTGAACAAACCTACTTCTCCACCTACCACGGCATGTATTTCACCGGCGACGGCGCGCGGCGCGACGAAGACGGCTACTACTGGATTACCGGTCGTGTCGACGATGTTCTCAATGTCTCCGGCCACCGTCTCGGCACCGCGGAAATCGAGTCCGCGCTGGTTGCCCATCACAAAGTGGCGGAAGCCGCGGTTGTCGGCTGTCCACACGACATCAAAGGTCAAGGCATTCATGTTTACGTGACTCTCAACGCCGGCGAGCAGCCCAGCGAAGCGCTGCGCCAGGAATTGCGTCAGTGGGTGCGCGAGGAAATCGGCGCCATCGCCAGCCCGGATGTGATTCAGTGGGCACCCGGCTTACCAAAAACGCGTTCGGGCAAAATCATGCGTCGCATTCTGCGTAAGATTGCCGAAGCGGAATACGGCGCGCTGGGAGACACCTCGACCTTGGCGGATCCGGGCGTTGTCGATAATCTGATCGCAGAACACAAAAATTTGATGGCTGCATGAGTGAGACCACCGTCCTGATCGCGGATGATCATCCGCTGTTT
>CAZVMN010000004.1:0-264253 GCA_964629015.1 uncultured Oceanococcus sp. | reverse complement strand
GCAAGGTTTCGGTAACCGTGCCTTCCATTTCGATGAGATCTTCTTTCGGCATGTAAAGCGTCTGGAGTTGGCAAAGCCGGCAATTATCGGCGCTTTTACGCCGGCCATCAATCTTTAATGCTGGTCCAGGCCTCGCCAATACGACGTTGTTGAGGGTGATACTCGGCCTTGTAGTGCATCTTTTCGCTGCCTTGTACGTAATAGCCGAGATACAGCCAAGGCAGTCCGGAGGCTCTGCAAGCGTCGATAAGTCGCAAAATGGCATAACGCCCGAGCGAGCGCTGAGAGGCGCCGGGCGCGAAGAAGGTGTACACCGCAGACAGTCCGCTCAACAGACGATCAACCACGGCCACCGCGAGCAAGGTTCCGCAAGTATCGCGGATCAGCAGGTGCTGAGTGGTGCTCGCCGAGGGGCTGCAGAGAAACTGCTCGAAGCCGTCGCGGTCGTCGGGGTCCATGCCGCCGTCGGGATGGCGCTCACTCAGGTAGCGCCGGTACAAAGCGTAGCGCTCGTCGGTGCCCACCGGCGCCGCCCAGCTCGCGATTAAATCGTCATTGCGCTTGAGGCAACGCCGCTGTTGGCGGTTGGGGCGGAAATTCGCCACGTCGATACGCGTCGATTCGCAAGCCTGGCAGTCCGGGCACATGGGCCGGTAGTGACTCGGACCACTGCGCCGAAAACCCATCTGTGCCAGGGCATTGCGCTGGCTGGCGTTGAGTTGCATGCGTGGGTCCACAAACACATTGCGGGTTTGCCGGTCCGGTAGGTAGCTGCATTCGGTCGGGGCGCTGAGAAACAGCGGCAGCGATTCGAGATTCGAGCTAATCTGCGACATGCGATGGGTCGTTGGGGACATCGATGTCGAACGACCAACGCCCACCGGGCGTCAACGGTGCATCGATGGCGTTGTCGAGAATGCTTTCGAACTCATTTCGGGCAATGCGTTGAATGCCCATGCGTTCCAAATGGGGTGAGGCAACCTGACAATCGAGCAGGGCAAACTGCCAAGCATCCAGCTGACGGCACAGCCACACCATGGCGAGCTTGGAACCATTGCTCGCGCGGCTGAACATCGATTCGCCAAAGAACACCTTGCCAAGCGCCACGCCGTAGAGTCCGCCAATCAACTGGCCGTCGCGCCAGACTTCGATGGAGTGGGCGAATCCACGACGAAACAGTTCGGTGTAGGCCTGACGCATGGCCGGGCCCAGCCAGGTGCCTTCTCGGCGACCTTCGGAGCAACCTTCCAGGACCGCTGTAAAAGCACGATCCAAAGTGACGGCGTAGTCGGCACGGTTGACCGCGCGACGCAGACTGCGGCTGATGTGCAATTGGGACGGCTGCAACACCGCGCGCGGATTGGGCGTCCACCAGAGTATTGGTTCATCCGGGTTGAACCACGGGAAAATGCCGTGACGATACGCTTGCAGCAGGCGGCTAACGCTGAGGTCGCCGCCCACTGCAAGCAGCCCGTCCGGATCGCGCAGAGCATGCTCGCCGGGCGGGAAGGGCTCACGCGGATTGCGTGGGTCCAGCCAATACAGACTGAGTCTGCTTTGCGTGGTCAATGATGGATAATGTCCGAGGCGACAACTCCGTCCAGGGCCAGCTGCACACAAGTGTCGTGTTCGAAGCTGCCGATGTCGTCACTGACGTCGATATCGTCACTTTTGATGCGTCCCTCCGCGTCGAAACCCACCAGTGCGCCCGCGGTACGGACCTGGATGCTGTGGTCTTCGTCGTTAGGGTCGTCAACAATGACTTGGAGATAATGCGCCCGTTGGGCGGCAAAATTGGGTAAGCGGCCTTGACCGGCGGCTACCAGAGCTGCGTTTTCGGAGGAAATCTGCTCAATAACGCCGTCCGCGCTGAGCAGGAAGTGTCGAATCTGAGTCATGTCGTACTCCGTTGTCCGGGCCGGCATGCGACCCGTCAGGGTATCAATGCAGCGGTAAGAAGGATTCTGGACTAATCAATGTGGTCACGACGTGAAGAATCAAGATGCCTTGATTTGTGATGACTGGGGACGGTGTACTGTGGCTCTCCTTGGTTGGTCTGCGATCAATCAGCTTCTCTGGGAGTATACTCCCCTATATTGTGGTGAAAAGCCCTGTTGACTGAATTCAAACACAAGATATTGGGGTACGGCTGGTGAGTGCACAGGCCCGGGCGGGAGATGACCGCCCCCATTGGCTGATGCGCGGTGTGCGCGAAGCCGTTTTGCTGAGCGCGACATTCGTGGCGCTGTTTCTGATTCTGGCCCTGGTCAGCTATGACCGGGCTGATCCCGGTTGGTCCAGCACCGGCATGAATGCCAGCCCGGAGAATCTGGGCGGGCTGATTGGCGCCTGGGTGGCCGACATCTTACTCAGCGTATTCGGCTGGTTGGCGTTTGCCGTGCCGTGGATGATTCTCAGCATTGGACTGATGCTGTATCGCGAAAAAAGCGAGCGCCTGGGGGAAAACCCGGGTGTGCGCGGTGCCGCTCTTTTTATCGTTCTCATTGCCGCGTGTGCAATCAGCGGTATGCATGCGCCGGGGCACACCAGCCTGACCCCGCAGGGCAGTGGCGGCATTGTGGGTGCATCGGTTGCAATGATGCTCATACAGCTGTTTAGCCCCGTTGGCGCAACGCTACTGCTGTTGATGGTGGTCCTGGGTTCGTTGCCTCTGGCGCTGCGCTTTTCCTGGTTGCAACTGATGGACGTGATTGGGGCGCGTGTACTGATGTGGTGGGAAAACCTGGGGGCGGCGATGGCACAGCGCCGCGAGGAACGTCAGGCCAAAGCCGAACACGAATTGCGCCAGCGGCGTCTTCAGCCCGAGGTGGAAGACGTGCCCGCGGCGCCACAGCCTGCTGCCGCGACAGCCAAGCCCAGCTCAGCCAAAGAGTTGGTCTCGCGCAAGATCAAGCGCAAGAAGCGCGATGCGGTGCCAGAGGCACAGTTGGCTTTGCCCATCCATGATGGCGGTAGCGACGGTGAACCGGTCAAATTCACCGGAAATCCGTTGCCGCCTGTCTCCATGCTCGATCTGGCCCGCGAGGATGTGTTGACCTACTCGGATGCGGATTTGGAGCAGATGTCGCGTGACCTTGAGGGGCATCTGGCGGATTTCGGCGTAGACGCTGAAGTTGTCAACGTCGCGCCCGGTCCCGTCATCACACGCTTCGAGCTGCAGCCCGCACCCGGGGTGAAGGTCAGCCGCATCACCAATCTGGCGAAGGACTTGGCGCGAGCCCTGTCGATCGTGAGCCTGCGTGTGGTTGAGGTGATTCCGGGCAAGTCAGTGATCGGGATCGAAATCCCCAACCGCGAACGCGCCATCGTGAGCTTGCGTGCGGTGTTTGAATCGGCGCCCTATCAAAACGCCAAGTCTCCGCTGACGTTGGCGCTGGGCAAGGATATTGCCGGTGTGCCATCGACGGCCGATCTGGCCAAGATGCCCCACCTGTTGGTGGCCGGGACCACGGGGTCGGGTAAGTCGGTCGCGGTCAACGCCATGATCCTGAGTCTGTTGTACAGGGCCACCGCAGATGAAGTGCGCCTGATCATGATTGACCCGAAGATGTTGGAGCTGTCGGTTTACGAAGGGATTCCGCACCTTCTCGCGCCCGTTGTCACCGATATGAAAGAAGCGGCCAATGCCTTGCGTTGGTGTGTGGCGGAGATGGACAGACGCTACAAACTGATGGCCGCGTTGGGTGTGCGCAACATCGCCGGCTTGAATAAAAAGCTGGATGAAGCGCGCAATGCGGGTTCGCCGATTCTTGACCCGCTATGGAAGCCGGCCGAGGAGTTCGATGATCAGTCTGCCGCACCCGAACTTGAAAACATGCCGTACATCGTCGTGATAATCGACGAACTCGCCGATCTCATGATGGTCGTAGGCAAGAAGGTGGAAGAGCTGATTGCACGTCTGGCGCAAAAAGCCCGTGCGGCCGGTCTGCATCTCATCATTGCCACGCAGCGCCCGTCGGTGGATGTCATCACCGGGCTGATCAAAGCCAACGTGCCCTCACGCATCGCTTTTCAGGTGGCGTCAAAGATGGACTCGCGCGTGATCATTGATCAGCCGGGCGCCGAGGCTTTGCTGGGTCATGGCGATATGTTGTATTCCGCGAATTCACCGGTACCGCGCCGTGTCCACGGCGCTTTCGTTGATGACCACGAGGTGCACAAAGTGGTGGATTACCTCAAACAAGTCGCGCCGGCCGAGTATCTCGATGACATTTTGTCGGGCGCGAGTGAGGCCGCTGTGCCGGGGCTTGATGCCGCCGATGGTGGCGACGGCGGGGAAACCGACGTGCTCTATGATCAGGCTGTCGCTATCGTTACGGAGACGCGTAAGGCGTCGATTTCCTGGGTCCAGCGCCGCCTCAAAATTGGCTACAACCGTGCGGCTCGCATCGTTGAAGATATGGAAGCGGCTGGTGTGGTTAGCGCACCCAACGAAAAAGGCCAACGTGAAGTGCAGGCACCGCCGCCGGTGGAATCCTGATGCGCGCTTTCCGCGGTGGACTGATGGCGTTCGCGCTGCTGTTTGTGAGCGGCGTGAGCCATGCTGATCCCTTGGCTGATCTGAAAGGGTTTTATGGCGACGTCACCAGCTTGTCAGGCGACTTCGAGCAGAGGCTGCTGGACGAGGAGGGCGATACGCTGGAGCGATATGCCGGACGTTTCTGGATGCAGCGTCCGGGGCGTTTTTTGTGGCTTTATGACACGCCCTATGAGCAACAGCTCGGCAGTGACGGCGACACCTTGTGGCACTACGACGTGGACCTGCGCCAGATCACTATGCGTGACGCCGCGACCAGCCTCAGCGGAACACCGGCCGAATTGCTGGGGGGAGATTTGTCCCAACTCGACAGCTACAAGCTGACTCGACTCCCTGACGCCTATGGCTTGGAGTGGCTGCAACTGCTCCCGCACAGCGACAGTTCCGATTTCGAGGAAATCCGTATTGGCCTGAGCGATGGGCAGCCGGCCAAAGTTTTGCTCAGCGACCGTCTGGGGCAAACCACGTCGATGACGCTGCATGACCTCAAGCGCAACACGCAGATCAGCGCGCAACGGTTTGCCTATAGCGTTCCGGATGGTGTGACGGTTGTTGATGAACGTCCCGGCTCCTGAGCCCCGTTGGTGGTTGGGCGGCCTGTTGCTGTGGCTGCTCACGGTGTCCTGGCTGTTGTTCACGCCAGCACCGGAACTGGCCAGCGCTGCGCCGTATACCGACAAACTTGGCCATCTCGGCATTTTTGCCATCGCCGGTGTTTGGATTGCCTGGCGAGCGCCGCGTTGGTCGCAGGCCTGGCCGTGGTTGTTGGCACTGATCGGTTTTGCCGTGCTCAGCGAACTCATTCAGCACCAGTTGCCAACCCGCAGCGCGGAGTGGGCCGATGGCCTGGCGGATAGCTTGGGTCTGACTCTCGGGTTTGAGTGTGCACGTCGTGTGTTGTCCACCTCGGTGCGGGCATCATGAGCGCGCCGTTGGCGGAGCGCATGCGTCCACGCACGCTGGACGAGGTGTGCGGTCAGCGTGCCTTGTTGGCGTCTAACGGGCCTTTGCGCCGCGCCCTCGCGAGCGGACGTCTCGGGTCAATGCTGTTCTGGGGGCCACCCGGTGTTGGCAAGACCACGCTGGCCCGGGTTTTGGCGGCGGACAGCGGACGCGAGTTGCGCAGCCTGTCGGCAGTGCAGTGTGGGGTTAAGGACTTGCGTCAGGCGGTGGATGAATTGCCCGCATCTCCTGCTGGCATCGTGTTCATCGACGAAGTTCATCGTTTCAACAAAGCACAGCAGGATGCCTTGCTGCCTTGGGTCGAAAGCGGGCGCATCATTCTGCTCGGTGCAACCACCGAAAACCCATCGTTCAGCGTCAATCGGGCGTTGTTGTCGCGCTTGCAGGTGATGGTGCTCAAATCGCTGCAAACTGAGGATCTTGAGGCTTTGGTGGCCCGTGCGCTGGAGGCGCCACAAGGCTTGGCCGGTGAGATCAGCGCGGACGACAAGGTGGTTACGCGCATCGCTCAATTGGCCGATGGTGATGCCCGCCGCGCATTGGGTTTGCTTGAGCAGGCTGCGACCTTGGCCGAGGACGGTCAGCTCACGCTCAACGCCGTTGATGTCGCCTTGAAAAGTCAGCCGCGCGCTTTCGACAAAGGCGGCGATGAGTTCTACGACCAGATTTCCGCGCTGCATAAGTCCGTGCGTGGTTCTGATCCCGATGCGGCGTTGTATTGGCTGGCGCGTATGCTGGATGGCGGTTGTGATCCGCAATACATCTCGCGGCGACTGATCCGCATGGCCAGTGAAGACATTGGCAACGCCGATCCGCGTCTGCTGGGATTGTGTTTGGATGCCGCGCAAACCTATGAGCGATTGGGCAGTCCCGAGGGTGATATGGCCCTGGCTCAGGCCGCGGTGTATTTGGCCTGCGCGCCGAAAAGCAATGCGATAGAGATGGGCTGGATGGCCGCACAGCAAGCGGTGCGCGCCGGCGGCAGTCAGCCGGTCCCAGCCCGTTTGCGCAATGCGCCGACACGTTTCATGAAAGAGCAGGGCAACGCCCAGGGTTATCGCTACGCGCATGACGAACCCGATGCGGTGGCCTGGGGTGAACACTACCTGCCTGACGCTTTGCTGGGGCAGCGCTTTTATCACCCCACCGAGCGCGGGCTGGAGCGCAGCATCGCCGAAAAGCTGCAGCGGATTCGGGCTGAGCAAGACAAAACCTTGGCGCAAGCCCGTCAACGGGGGCGCGGATGAACTGGTTGGCGGTAGCTTGCGGCGGTGCGATGGGGGCGTGTTTGCGCTACGGGCTGATGCGTCTGGTGCCGCCTTTTGGTGGCTATCCCTGGGCCATACAACTGGCCAATGTATTGGGCAGTTTTTTGATCGGATTGTTGTTCGTTCACGTGGCCATGCGCTGGGGTAACGAGCATGTCGCCTGGCAACTGCTGGGCGTGGGTGTGCTTGGCGGATTCACCACATACTCCACCTTTTCCATGGATACCGTGCGCCTGGTTGAGCAGGGTCGCTTCAACACCGCGTTGCTGTATGTACTGACCACCGTGGTGTTGTGTATTGCGATGGCGGCGTTGGGCGTCCTGCTGGGACGGCGCCTGATGTAAAATTGCGTCCTTTTTTGACGAAGGATTGCCGCGATGCTGGAGCCGAAGCTTCTCCGCAACGACATCGAGCAGGTCGCCGCGACGCTGGCCAAGCGCAACATGCAGCTGGATGTCGCCGCCTATCAGGACCTGGAAGAGCAGCGCAAAGCGCTGCAGGTGAAAACGGAAGAACTGCAATCCCAACGCAACAGCCGCTCCAAAGACATCGGCAAGCTCAAGGCCGCCGGCGAAGACATCACGCCGCTGCGTGAGGAAATGAGCGCTCTGGGTGAGCAGTTGGATCAGCTCAAAGAGCAGTTGGATCAAGTTCAGCAGGCGATGCGCGACTGGAGTCTGGGCTTGCCCAATCTGCCGGCGGAAGACGTGCCTTCCGGCAAGGATGAAGCCGACAATGTCGAAGTGCGCCGTTGGGGGACACCGCGCGACATTCGCGATGCCAAGGACCATGTCGATTTGGGTGAAGCGCTCGGTGGCATGGATTTCGACGCGGCCGCGACCATCACCGGGTCACGTTTTGTGGTGCTGCGTGGTCAGCTCGCGCGTCTGCAGCGAGCGCTGGTGCAGTTCATGCTCGACGTCCACGTGGAAAAGCATGGCTACCAAGAAGTCTACGTCCCGTTCATCGTCAATCGAGACAGCTTGCAGGGCACTGGGCAACTGCCGAAGTTCGAGGAAGACTTGTTCGGCCTGACGGGACGTGACTGGTTTCTGGCGCCGACCGCAGAAGTGCCGGTGACCAATCTGGTCCGAGACACCATCATTGAGCAGGGTGAACTGCCGCTGAAGTTTGTCGCGCATACTCCGTGTTTTCGTTCGGAAGCGGGTTCCTATGGGCGCGACACACGCGGCATGATTCGCCAGCATCAGTTCGAGAAAGTCGAACTGGTACAGATCGTTCATCCGGATCAGTCATGGCAGGCGCTGGAGCAGCTGACCAGCGATGCCGAAACCATTCTGCAAATGCTCGAATTGCCGTATCGCACGGTCAAACTGTGCGGTGGTGATCTGGGTTTTTCCTCAGCCAAAACCTACGATCTGGAAGTGTGGTTGCCGTCGCAGCAGACCTACCGCGAGATTTCCTCGTGCAGTAACTTCCTGGATTTCCAGGCGCGTCGCTTGCAGGCGCGTTGGCGCGGCCCGGACATGAAAAAGCCCGAGTTGGTGCATACCCTGAACGGTTCTGGATTGGCCGTGGGGCGAACCTTGCTGGCGGTGCTGGAAAACGGCCAGCAGGCCGATGGCAGCATCCAGTTGCCGGAAGCCCTGAAGGATTACTGGAAAGGTTCGCTGACACTCAAACCCTGAGCCGCGCTTAAGCGATCAGAGTGCTCCGCTCAACCAGCAGGGCACTTTGTCCCCGGCGGATAGATTCTGACCGGCCTTAAGGATCGCCAGCGCATTGGCCTGCGCCAGATTGCTGGTCATGTGCGAGGCTTGATGGACCAGTGGTGACGCTGTCAAAACGCCGGTGTCATCGACTTCGACATGAACACGCAGCAGGCGCGCGCGCTGATTGTCGGCTGATACGGCTTTGGCCAGTTGTGCCTGCACCGCAGCAGGCGTCGGCATGCCGCACAAGTGCGCGAGCGCCGTGCGTACATGCAACATGGCGCAGGCATAGACTGAAGCTGGATTGCCGGGCAGCACAAACACCGCTTGGCCGTCTGGCCCGAGACCGAAGCTCAAGGGCTTGCCGGGCTTCTGCGCCACTTTCCAGAATTGTTCATGCACGCCACAGGCCTGAGTGGCCGCCCGGCTGTGGTCATGATCGCCAACCGATGCGCCGCCACTGATGAGCAACATATCGCAGGTGTTTAGCGCCGTTCTTATTGTCGCTTCCAGTTCGATCGGGTTGTCTGGGCAAGTGACCACTGATGTGACTTGCGCACCGTGCTCACCGACAAAATGACGCAGAAACGTGCCATTGGACTCGAAAATCTGAGCGTCGCTGCGGGGCGCCCCCGGTTCAACCAGTTCACTGCCACTGACGATGATGGCAACGCGCGGTTGTGGTCGGCACGGCAGCTGCGGATGCCCCGCACCCGCGGCGATGGACAGACGTGCGGCGTTGAGGCGCTGTCCGGCACGCAGCAGCACCTGCCCGGCGCGAACTTCCTCTCCGCGTTGGCGGACATGGTTGCCGCGAATGACGGGTTTTGAAAACACCGCGCTGTTGCCGTCACGGGTGACATTTTCCTGGATCTCCACGCAGTCCGCTCCCGCTGGCAACGGCGCGCCCGTGAATATCCGCGCGCACTGATCGGACGACAGCGCTTGAGGCGTTGACCCGGCGGCGATCGATTGGGCGACGGGCAAGCGAACAGCGTGTTGATCGGCATGGGTCAGAGCGCTGGCCTCGAGCGCGTAGCCGTCCATCGCACTCTGGCGGATCGGGGGCAGATCCAGTGTGCTGAGCACATCTTCAGCGAGGACTCGCTGGTGAGCTTGCCGCAGTGAAAGCCACTGCGTGCCAGCTAAGGCGCTTAGCCTCGCATAGTGCGCCAGCGCTTCATTCAGGGTGAGCACGCGCTTATTGACGGGCGCGGTGCAAGACGCCCACAGCGTGGACCACACCCGCACGAATCGCTGACCAGCTTTCCCGGCTACCGGCCAGACTACCGGGCAATGTGATGACCAGCGAACGCCCCAGCGTTCCCGCGACACCGCGTGCAATCAAGGCCAGCGGGGTGCGTTGCTGGCCGAACTGACGGGCGGTTTCCATGATGCCCGGCACATCTTTGTCGAGCATGTCCGCGACGGTTTCCGCGGTGCAATCGTCCGGGGCCAGCCCGGTACCACCGACAGTGATGATCAGGGCGTTGTTGTCGCTGGCCGCTTGGCTCACTGCGTCGCGAATGTCCTGCGTTTGCGGGGCGATGATCTGGCGTTCAACCGGGCTAAAGCCAGCGTCGTTCAAGGCATCGGCCAGCCAGTCCGCCGCCGCGTCGGGTTTGCCGCCCTGGGCAATTTTGCTGGAGACGGTGATGATCTTGGCCGGCCGCGCTGACTTCAGTGCACGGCGGTGATCGGATTTTCCGCCGGTTTTTTCCAGCAGGCGTACACCGTCAATGGTCAGGTCCATGCCGGCGTGGGGCTTGAGCATGTCGTAAATGGTCAGCGCAGCCACGCTGGCGCCGGTCAAAGCTTCCATCTCCACCCCGGTTGGGCCAATGGTGGCGACCAGGGCCTCAATGCGCAGCGCGTCGTCGTGCAGCTCGAAATCCATCGCGCTGTGTTGCAGGGTGATGGGGTGGCAGTGCGGCAACAACTCCCAACAGCGTTTGATCGCCATCATGCCGGCGATCCGCGCGGCTTCGCGCACGTCGCCTTTATCGATGGTGCCATCGAGCACACGCTGGGCGCAGTCTTTGGGCATACGCACCCAAGCTTCGGCGCGCGCTTGTCGCGCGGTGGTGGGTTTGTCGCTGATGTCTCTCAAGCCGTTGCCCCGGATCGTGATATGAGTGGCGCAGGGCATTGTACGCGTGCTCAATCACCGAAGTTATAGCGCAACTCGATCACGTATTGCGGTTCATCCACCAGGGCCACGGTGGAGAAGTTGCCGGGAAACTGCGGCTGGTCAATCAGTACCGCACGCTCCTGTTGCCCGGTCAGGTTTTTCGCGTTGACGATCAGCGACCAACGCCGGTCCAGCGGTGCGATGCCCAAGCGCGCATTGATCTTGGTGGTGGCGGCTTGGTAGCTGGCCGGGTCCAGATCGACATCCAGATACTGTTCGCCCTGGTAGAGCACATCAATGCCGAACAAACCGCCGATCTGATGACGCGGCCAAATCGGGAATTTCAGCGATGGGGTGAAGCTGGCAGTTAGGCGCGGCGCAAACGGCGTCTCCCGCCCACTCAAATCCTGTGTCGGCGGCGGGTTGGCTTCGCCCGAGGTGTTGCAGGCCGGCTCGCTGTTGGTCGATCCGGCTTGGGCCGGGCCGCAGGGGAAGTCGCCGTAGGCCACATCGCTGATGCCAAAACTGCCAGCCAGGGTCAGAAACGCCCAGGGGGGTAGCCATTGCAGGTCGATTTCCAGACCTTGCGAGGTCGCGCTGGCGGCATTGATCGTGCTGATGTTAGTGCCGTCGAACAGGTTGACCTGCAGATCATCGAATTCCACGCGGTAGACCGTGGCATTGAGCATCAGGCTGTCGTGCAACCATCGACTTTTGACCCCAAGCTCAAACGACACGGCGCTTTCCGGTTCGTACTCCAGATTGCGCGGCGCCAGCAGCGGGCCGGAGTAGCCGCCGCTCTTGAAGCCGCGGGTGGCGTTGGCGAATACGCTGATGTCGTCCGTGGGACGATAGCTCAGGGCGATCTTGGGGGAGCGTTCGGTTTCGTCACGGCTGCTGCTGACCTCGAACTGGCGTTGACCAGCGAACAGGGCGGCGGCCGGGCAGACTGGGCGATTCACACATTGCGAGGATTGCGCGCCTTGTTTGCGCTCACGCCCGTAGCGAAAACCCAGCGTCAGATCGAGCGTGTCGGTGAAGCCCCAGGTGGTCTGAAAGAATGCGGCCAGAGCACGTGCGTCGATCAATGTCAGGTTGTCGAGAATTTCCACCGCCGCGCTGTCCGGAATCAGGTTGAACGGGCCGGGCACGTCGCTGATGTCGCGGGGCAGACCCAGGCTCTCCAGAAAATCCCCCAGTGCCTCGGGGACCGGCGGAACACGACCGCCCAGCGAGGTGCCTCCGGCCAGAAGTGAGTCGATCACCCCGTTGAGATTGACGTGCACGTTCTGTGTCACATCGGCGTTGCTCTGCATGCCGTAAATGCCGACGATCCAGTCCATACGCTGGCCGATACCGAACAGGCCAACGCTGGAAAACGCACTGCGGAGTTCGAACGAGCGCTGGTGATAAATCTCCGGACCCTGGGAGGCTACCGATTGTGAGTCCACCGGGGAAAAATCGCTGTCGAGCAGATACGGTGTTTCGATCTGGGCGTCGGCCAGGATCAGATTGATGTTGAGATCGTCGAGGAGTCCGACGCGGCCCACAAACTGATCCAGCTTAAGCCACAGGCTGCGCGCGTCGCGGTTGGAGAAAATCGGTTCATTGAACGAGCTTTGACCGTTGAAAGCTTGTGCATCGGCGTCTGGGTCAACCCGTTGATAGCGTTGCAGGGATCGATCCGAGGCCTGTTGCAGTTCGAAGCCATTGCCCACCGCTTCGGATCGGGCGAGCAAGGCACCGAGATCAATGGTCAGCGTGTCGGTGGCGAACCAGCGCAGCTTGAGACGTCCACTGACGTCCTTGGCTGTGGAGGTTTCGTCGCGCATGGTGTTGTACATGCCGATGTTGCGGTCGCGTGCCCGAAACGACACGCGGGCGGCCAACACATCGTCGATCAGCCCCAAGCCCAAAGCGCCTTCGGCGCGGCGCTCAGCCAGGCTTCCGCTGGCCAACGAGACAAAGCCCTGAGTGCCGAAATCAGGCTGCGCGGTGGTGAAGTTGAGCACCCCGGCGATGGTGTTTTTTCCGAACAAGGTGCCCTGCGGTCCGCGCAGCACTTCGACGCGGTCGAGGTCGAAGATCGCATCGGCGATGAAGGTCGAGCGCCCGTAGAACACGTCGTCGATGGACAGGCCTACCGAGGGTTCCAGATTGCGTCCGAGTGGCGGCGAACCAAAGCCACGAATATTGATCGTGGGCAAAAAACTGGCGGCCTGGGAAAACTTGACGTTGGGTGTGTACTGCATCAACTCCTGAGCATCGACTATGGCGGCATCCTGAATCTGGGCGCGGCCAATCGCGGAGACCGAAATGGGTACATCCTGCAGGCTTTGCTCGGTTTTCTGCGCGGTGACCACGATTTCTTCAATGGCCCGCGCCGCGCGGGGTTGTTGTGCAAGCGTTGCTGTTTCGGGCTCTTCGGGCAGGGTGATGGCGTCGACCGGCGACATCGTCGGCGCAGGTGTCGTCTTTGCCGGCGTGCTGTCGGTTGCCGCGTCAAACAGCCAATCAAGCTCGTCGCTGGCGCCCGCTGGACGGCCGGCAGCCACGATCACACTGAGGCCGAGGCACGCCGCGGCAGGGTTCAATCGCATGTGGTCTCCTCCACGGCCGTCGCTGTCTTGGCGACGTGCATCTGGAATGCGATAGCGATGGTCTTTGTGCCATCGCTTAAAGTTTTACAGTGTGTCTAATTTGTATCAGTGTGCACGCGCCGTCAATGCACCGCGTTGAGGAGCGAGCAGAGAAATAGACAATATGTCAATAAAATCAGCGCGACGCGGTCGTGCTCAGCGTCGCGCCATGGAGACAAGCTGAGGTCCCGATGCGCGTCAGGCGGCTTTTCTGCGCCGCCGCCAGATCACCAGCAGCACCAGCGCAAGCAGTATCCATGGCCCGTAGCGCAGGGCGCGGTCGTACATGCTGTTGATGCTGAGTTGGCGGCGGGCATCGTAACCCTCCGGGACCTCCAGTGCGCCCACCTCAGCGGCCCAGGCCGCGTAGCGCTCGCGCATCATGCTGAACCGCGCGGGCTCCTGGGTCGAAAGATCGCGGGTCTCGCCGGGATCGACAGCAATGTTGAAAAGTTTCCACTGGCCATCGCCGTAATGCGGGCGATTGCGGGACAGTTTGTAATCGCCCATGAACAGCGCCACATTGCCTGCGGTTTCAAAGGCCACGATGTCATCGTCGTCTCTCACCGGCTGATCCGCGTGCTGAAGGGTCGGTAACAAGGAACGCCCGCGAATCGGCTCGATGCCAGCGGGTGTCTCGTTCGCAACACCGGCTATCTCGAGCAGAGTGGGGGCGATGTCGATGACGAAGCTGGGTTGGCGGACACGCGTGGCTGTCGGAATTGAAACGCCGGAGAAAATCGCCGGCACGCGGATTCCTCCTTCGCCCGTATAGAACTTGAACAGTGCATGAGGCGAGGCCGCCGCGCTGGCGAATTCGGGACCGATGTAACCGTAAGTGCCTTTCTCGCCCAGCGTGTCGAGGTCCATCGAGTAATCCACCCAGTCCAGCCACAGCGCCATGCCCGGGGTTTCCAGAGGGTCGTTGTGCTCGGGACCGTTGTCTGAGAGGAATACGAAGGTGGTGTTGTCGTACTTTCCGGTGGCTTTCAGATGCGCGATCAGGCGGCCGATGTGGTGATCCATTGCCTCGATCATGCCCGCATTGACCTGCATGTTCATCGCCAGGCGCTGGCGCATTTGCTCGTCCAACGTATCCCAGTCGCGCAGGCCGTCGGGCATGGCGCCGATGGGGGCCGCGGCATCGACGATGCCCAGTTCCACGGCCCGCTCATAGCGAGCCTGACGAATCTCATTCCAACCGGCATCGTAAACACCGTTGTAGCGTTCGACGTACTCGCGCGGAGCCTGAACCGGAATGTGCACGGCCTGAAAGGCGAGGTAGGCGAAAAATGGGTCGCTCTGGTTTTGGTCGGCGTCGATGTATTCGATCAGCTTGTCGACGAGAAAACGCGAGGAGTAGAAATCATCCGGCAAGGTGGTGGGTTCACCATCCTCGAACCATGGGGCGTCCGGATAAATCGGCAGATAGGGTTTTTGCTCCCAATTGTCGGCGCCGGAGGCTTCGAGTGCGAAAGAGCGATCGAAACCGCGCGCGTTGGGCAGCGAACGCGGATCTTTGCCGAGGTGCCACTTGCCGGTCATATAGGTGCGGTAGCCCGCCCGCTTCAGTCGCGTGGCTAGAGTTTCGACCCGCTCATTGAGACGCCCCAGATAAGCCGGCTCCCCGCGAAAGCTCAGCGGTGTGGTTTCCGGCAAATTGCCCAGCCCCGCGCGATGGCTTTCGACTCCAGTCATGAGCATGGCGCGTGAGGGTGAGCACAGCGGGGAGGTGTGATAACTGGTCAGCAATGTCCCGTTGTCGGCCAGCGCGTTGATGTTGGGTGTATTGACTTCACCGCCGTAAACACCGAGGTCGGTATAGCCCAGATCGTCGGCCATGATGAGCACGATATTCGGGGCTGGTGTCGTGCTCGCGGATGCGCTGGTGAAAGCGCTGATGGCTAAAATCGCGGCAACCAAACGGCCCGCCCAGAGCGTGCTAGAGGTCGAATCAGACATGCGGTGTTGTCTCCCTTTTTTTCTTCACTTTAGCAGGCTTGTTTGCCGTTATGGCTTGGCACCCGGCGTTCTTATGTACATACTGTAAACAAATGGATTGGGCACAGAGACCAAGTCCGAGGAGGCAGCGTGAGCAGAAAGTGGGTGTGGGGCTTGGTGGGCGTCGTGGTTGTGGTCGTCGCGCTGGCAGAGGTGTTTGGCGACCGCGTTTTGATGCGCGTGATGCAGCGTCAGGTTGAAATGAATCTGTCCGACGCCGCGTTTTCGCAATATGCCGAAGGGCTTCATGTGGTGTTGTGTGGCGCCGGTTCGCCCATGCCCGATCCCAAGCGCGCAGGACCGTGTGTTGCGGTGGTCGCAGGGCCGCGAATCATCCTGGTTGATGTCGGCAGCGGTGCGGTGCGCAATATGATCCATCTGGGCCTGCCGCCCGGTCACGTCGAGGCTTTGCTGCTCACCCATTTCCATTCCGACCATATTGATGGTGTGGGTGAGTTGATGTTGCAACGCTGGGCCGGTGGCGCGCGGACTACGCCGTTGCCGATTCATGGGCCGACAGGTGTGGAAGCCATCGCGCAAGGTTTTAATCAAGCGTACAGCCACGACTTTGGATATCGCGTGGCTCATCACGGCGCGAAGATCATTCCGCCGCAAGGTGCAGGTGCGCAAGCGCTGCCGTTTTCGCTGCCGCTTGAGGGGCAAGGGCAAGTCATCATCGACAGCGACGGTCTGCGCGTCACGGCGTTCACGGTCGATCATGCGCCGGTCGCGCCAGCGGTCGGTTACCGTTTCGATTACCAAGGCCGCAGTGTGGTGATTTCCGGCGATACCGTGCGTTCAGACAATGTGCTGCAGTTTGCGCGGGGCGTTGATGTGTTGGTGCATGAAGCGCTGGCCGGCCATCTGGTCGACGTGATCACCCAGGGCGCTGAAGCGGTGGGTGCGGATCACATGGCCAAGATCACCAGAGATATCCACGACTATCACACCACACCGGTTGAGGCCGCTCAGCTGGCTCAGCAGGCCGGTGCGAAACACTTGTTGTATCACCACATCGTGCCGGCGCTTCCGGTGCGACGTCTGGAAAAGCTGTTCGTGCAGGGCGTGTCCGATGTCTACGACGGACCGGTGACGGTGGGGCGTGATGGCACCTGGATTGCTTTGCCGCCAGCCTCTGACGAGGTCCTTTTGAGACGTCGCGGATGAGCCTGATACGCTGGGCCAGCTGGCTGTGTCTGTGCTGCGCGGGTGCAGCCAGTGCCGGCGATCTGCAGGGTCGCTGGCAGGCCGAAAATGCACCGGAGGCGGTTGTTGAAGTGACGGAGAAAGCGGGCATGCACCAGGGTCATATCGTGTCACACAGTGCTCACCCCGAACGGGTGGGTAGCCATGCACTGCGTGATTGGAGCGCTGTCGGATGAGCACGCCATACCGCCTTTACGGTTGGGAGCTGTCGCTCTATAGCGGCAAACTTCGCGCCTACTTGCGGCACAAACGCATTCCGTTCGTCGAGAAACGTGTGGACCTGTCCGATCTCAGGCAGATTCGTCGGCGCACCGGTGCGCAGGTCATGCCGGTCCTGGTTACACCTGACGGACAATGGTTGCAGGATACGTCCGACATCATGGATGCGCTGGAGCCGCTGTTCCCCGCGGCGCCGGCTGTGCCCACGAGTCCACGCCAACGCTTTGCGGCTTACATGCTGGAGGCCTGGGGTGACGAATTCTGGCTGCCCAGTGCCATGCATTACCGTTGGCATTTCGAGGAAAACTACCAGACGATTTTCCGCCCGGAAGGCGGCGACAATCTGTTGCCGCGCGCACCGCGCTGGCTGAAAGATCTGCTGATTGCGCGGATTGCCGGAGCCATGCGTGCGTTGTTGCCGGGGCTGGGTGTGGAGCGATCACAAAGTGGCACGATTGAAGCTTGGAGCGAGCATTTGTGTGACGCGCTGGATGCGCACTTTGCACAACATCGCTATTTGCTGGGAGACCGTCCTAGTATCGGCGACTACGGTTTGATCGGTCCGTTGTACGCCCATCTGGGGCGCGACCCGTATCCCGCGCGAACCCTGATTGGTCCGCGCGTGCATCTGGCCGGGTGGATTCAGCGCATGCAAAAACCCGATGGCCAGGACGCAGATTTTTTGCCTGACGACGCTATTCCCAAAACGCTGGAACCGATTCTGCAGTCGGTGTTCGGGGAGTTTTGGGACTACGTCAAGGCCACGCGCGACGCGCTGGACAAAACACCGATGCCGCCCGCCGGAAAGGGCTATCCGCGCTTGCTGGAACCGGTTGAGATTCGTTTGGGTGGGCAGCCGTTTCGTCTCGGCGCCCGGTCGTTCTGTTTGTGGATGGTGCAGCGTGCATTGGATGCGTATCAGGGCATGGGCGACGATGAGCGTCGCAGCGTCGAACAATGGCTGACAGAGCTGGATGCATCGCATGTGCTGCGCACGGATGTCCCACGTTTGCAGCGCATGGCCCTGCATGTGGCCCCACAGGTGACTGCGGGATGAGCACAGCGATGCCGCCTAGCTGCGTCGCGCTGCTCGCGTGCCGTGCGGGTGGATCGGGAGGCCGGTTCGCTGAGGACGGGCGAGGGCGGATGGTGTTTCCCAAGGTGAGCCCATGAGGCGCTGCGCTGTGATGGTTTTGTCCGTGATGTCGAGTGTCGCCATGGCCGACATGATCACCCTGCCTGCGGGTCAGGCGCAGATCGGAAACGAAGCGGGTCATGCGGATGAGAAGCCTGTGTTCGAGGTTTCTCTGGCGGCATTTGAGTTGGATCGTGGGCCCGTACGAGTGGCTGATTTTGCCCGCTATGTCGAAGAACATGACATCAAGACCGAAGCGGAAGTTTTTGGCAGCGCCGCGGTCATGACCTATGGCAGCGGTCGTTGGCAGTTGGTCGATGGTGCCAGTTGGCGACAGCCGCTGGGGCCGCAGGCGGCCCCGGCTCATGACGATCACCCGGTCACCCAGGTGTCGTGGAATGACGCAAGTGCCTATTGCGCAGCCCAGGGCAAACGTCTGCCCAGTGAGGTCGAGTTTGAATATGCCGCACGTCTGGCCGGGCATGGCGATCAACATGCGTTTGGGCGACGTTTGGTGACCGATGGCCAATACCGGGCGAATATTTGGACTGGTGTGTTTCCGGTCATCAACAGCGCGGAAGATGGCTACAAGGCGACATCGCCAGTGGGGGCGTTTGGACGTGATGGTCTGGGTTTTGAAGATCTGGCCGGAAACGTGTGGGAGTGGACGGCTGACTGGTATCAACCGTATCCGCCTGCCACAGGCGGTCCGCAAACTGAGAAGGTTCAACGCGGCGGATCGTTCTTGTGTGATCCGAATGTTTGCTATGGCTTTCGTGTCAGCGCAAGGGCCCATGCCACGCCAGACTCCTCACTGATGCATGTGGGTTTTCGCTGCGCCCGCGATCTCAAGGATTGATATGAAACGTGTTGTGCTGATCAGTGCCGCGGTTTTGGCTGTGGTGCTCGGCAGTCTGTACTTCAGTCGGACATACATCCTGCTCCACATCAGCGGTTGGATCACTGATTTGCGCCATCCCGTCGCAGCGCATCGCGCCGTGGTTTGGGATCACGGTCCTGAGCAGGCGATGCAAGCGCCGCAACAGCGCCCACCCAATGTGGTGCTGATTCTGTTTGATGATCTGGGTTTCAATGATGTCAGTACCTATGGCGGTGGCATGCCGGAAGTGCCGACACCAAACATTGATGCGATTGCCGAACACGGGGTGCGTTTCACCCAGGGTTATTCGGCCAATGCGATATGTGCGCCGTCGCGGGCCGCGCTGCTGACCGGCCGTTATCCCACCCGGTTTGGTTTCGAGTTCACGCCGCTGCCAGGCAATATGGCGCGGGTTGCGCCATTGATTTACGGGCAAACGCCACGTCGCTTGCCGGTGATTGCGCACCCTGATCGCAGCGGTGAGGTGGCGGATTTCGACGAACTGGGTTTGCCGCCGTCGGAAGTCACCATCGCCGAGGTTTTACGTGAGCGTGGCTATCACAATGTGCACATCGGAAAATGGCATTTGGGCGGCACATCGGAACTGCGACCGCTGAATCAGGGTTTCGATGAAAGCCTGTATCTCGAGAACGGTTTGTATCTGCCGCAGGATCACGCGGACGTGGTCAATTCCAAACAGGACTTTGACCCGATTGATCGGTTCCTGTGGGCCAATATGCGCTACGCCACCAGTTACAACGGTGGCGAGTGGTTTGAACCGGGTGGATATCTGACCGACTACTACACCGATGAAGCGGTCAAGGTGATCGAAGCCAACCGCAACCGACCATTTTTCCTCTACCTCGCGCACTGGGCGCCGCACACACCGTTGCAAGCGACGCGAGAGGATTACGACGCCCTGGCGCACATCCCGGATCATCGCCGCCGCGTCTATGGTGCAATGTTACGCGCGGTGGATCGCAGCGTCGGGCGCATAAGCGAGGCGCTGCAAGCCCAGGGTCTGGCGGACAACACCTTGCTGATCGTGACCAGCGACAACGGCGCGCCCAACTATTTGGGATTGCCGGATGTGAACCAGCCCTATCGCGGTTGGAAGCTGACGCTGTTTGAGGGTGGGGTGCACGTGCCTTATGTGGCGCAATGGCCGGCCGGTTTACCAGCGGGCATCGACTATCCGCATCCGGTGACCAGCATGGATATTCTGCCGACAGCCGCCGCTGCAGCGGGTGCCGCGCTGCCGACATCATCAAAGATTGATGGCGTTAACTTGATCCCCTATCTGCGTGGTGAGCGAAACAATGCCCCTCACGAGGCCTTGTTCTGGCGCTCCGGCAGCTATCAGATGGTCATCGCGAATGGGTGGAAATTGCAGGTTGCGCAAAGGCCCGACAAGGTCTGGCTGTTCCACCTGGAGACCGATCCAACCGAGCAGCACGAGCTGTCACAGCAACATCCCGAGCGTGTTGCCGCCTTGCAAGCCTTGTTGGCGCAACACAATGACGGCATGGTCGAGCCATCCTGGCCGAGTTTGGTGGAATTGCCGGTCCTGGTTGATAAGACCTTGCTGGACCCGGAAAGCGAGGATGACGAGTACGTTTATTGGCTCAACTGAGTGAGACGACTGAGAAGATCGTCACAGTCGACGTGTACGCGGGCTTATATGCTGTTGTCACCTCAGGCACAGCATAGAGATACGCCATGAAAGATTTTCAGATCGGAACCGTGATCAGTCTGCTCGCGAAGACCGCACCGTTCCTGATTTTTCGATTCTTGATTTACTTCGGCATTACCCTCGCGTTCGTGCTGACCACGGGCGTCGGTGCCGGTGTTGGTTATGGGGCGGGTGGCATATTTGGTGATGCGCCCACCGGAGGCATGTACGGCGGCTTGTTCGGCTTCGGTGTGGCCAGCACGGTGATGTACTTTTTGCGTGAATACCTGCTGTACATGGTCAAGGCCGGCCACATTGCCGTGCTGGTTGAGGTCATGGAAGGTGGCGAAGTGCCCGATGGCAAAGGGCAGATCGAACATGCCCAAGCGGTGGTGCGTGAGCGCTTCACCGAATCATCCGTGCTGTTTGGCGTTGATCAATTGATCAAGGGTGTGATCAAGTCCTTCAACCGCGTGTTCTTCACCCTCGCGGCGATTCTGCCCATTCCCGGGCTTGAAGGGCTGGTCAAATTTCTCAACAAGATCATTGAGTTGTCTTTGACCTATCTGGATGAGGTGATCCTGGCGCACAACATTCGCACGCAATCGGACAATCCTTGGGCATCGGCGCGCACCGCGTTGGTTTTGTATGCCCAGAACTACACTACCTTCCTGCGCAACGCGGCGATTCTTTCGATCGTGATTTGGGGCCTGACGTTTCTGGTGTTTCTGGTGATTCTGGCGCCGGTTGCGGGTCTGGTGGCATTGTTGCCGGGCAGTGCCGGTCCGCTGACGTTCATCATCACCCTGGTGTTTGCCTGGGGTGTCAAACAGGCGGTGATTGAGCCGTTTGGCATGACCGCACTGATGCAGGTGTATTTCACGGTCACGCGTGATCAGCAACCGAATCCGGAGTGGGAGCAGAAGCTGGAATCGGTGTCCGACAAATTCGGTGAACTGAAAACCCGGGCGATGAACTGGACGCCGAAGTCGTCGTCACCCTCGGCCTGATTGGTCCAGCGCTTCATTGAGCGTTTCTCCATCGAGGTAACGCGTGTCGCCATCAACGTAGAACTCCTGCTTGAAGATCGGCACGCGTTTTTTGAGCGCTTCGATGGCGAAGCGTGAGGCTTCGTAGGCGGCTGCGCGGTGGGCCGAATGCACGATGATGGCAACGCTGATGTCGCCCAGTGCCAGATCACCGAGCCGATGCACGATGTGGCAACGCTCAATCGCGTGTTCGCTTTCCGCCTCTTTGCAGATGGTGGCCAGCGCTTTTTCGGCCAGCGCTTCGTGCGCGGTGTAGCGCATGCCGTTGACCGGGCGACCCTCATTGTGTTTTCGGACGGTGCCGGTGAACAGCAGGCTGGCGCCGCAATCGTGTGAACTGCTGGCTAGCAGTTCTTGCAGATCAATCGCTTGCCGCGTCAGATGCATATCAGCCCCCGCTGACCGGCGGAATCAAGGCGATTTCGCTGCCGTCTTCAATGGCGCTGCGGGCGCCAAGTAGCGCATCGCCGCAGGCCAGCGCGATGCGTTGGTTCCAGGGTTCCAGGTCCGGGTAGGCGCTGTGCAGTTCGTCTAGCAATTCACCGGCAGTGGCGCTGACGGTAGTGAAGGGTAGAGGCGCATCGCCAAGCACTTGCACCAATGGGCCATATGGCAACAGGGTGATCGTCATGCCGGCATTGTATAACGGGCCTGGTCAGTAAACATCGCTGCGATAGCGGCCGTTGTCACGCAACTGATCCAGGGTGGTTTGACCCACAACGTCCGTGAGCGCTGCGGCGACACCGGGTGCCATACCATGACTGCTGCCGCACACGTAGATGTAAGCGCCGTCATCGATCCACTCCCGCAGGGTGTCGTGCGCAGCGAGCAATGCATCCTGCACATAGCGGATGCTTTCCCCTTCGCGAGAAAAGGCCAGATCCAGGCGATTCAGATCGCCGCTGGCCAGGGCTTGATCCAGCTCGCCCCCGAACAGGCGATCGTGCTTGCGGCTACGTTCGCCGAACAGCAGCCAGTTGCGTTGGCTGCCTTTGAGTTGGCGGGCGTGAAGATGCGCACGCAGCCCAGCCAGACCTGTGCCGTTGCCAATCAAAATCATCGGCGATGCGTCCGGCGGGGGATGGAAACTTCGGTTCTCGCGGACGCGCAGTTTCAGGGTTTGCCCTTGACTCAGTTCACGAGTCAGAAACTCGGACCCGCGGCCGAGCGTTCCATCAGGCCGTGCCACCTGGCGAATGACCAGCTCCAGCCCGCCATCTTCCGGGATTGAGGCGATGGAATACTCGCGCTGGGTCGCCGGCTCACCCCCTTGGGCGGGGATTTCGACCTCGGCGATATCGCCAGCCCGCCAGTCCATTTGCTTGGGTTCATGTGGGTGTAAGCGGATCTGAAAAATCGGCGCGCCTGGGCTGCCCGGGTTCAAATGGCGCCTTTGCTCAAGCCGCCATGAACCGAGTTGTGGAGAGGTCCAGTCGCCGGCGAGGTCACCAAAGCACGAAGCCAACTGCTGCTGCCATTGATGCAGGCTGGCAGCGTCCGCGTTGTCTGCCTCGATGCGGGGGAATAATGCTTGTGCCTTGTTCTGCGCGAGCCACTGGTCCAGCGCGCGGCCAAAAGCACAGAATCGCGCGTATCGCTGGTCTCCCAATGCCAACACGGCGTAGTTCAAATCGCTGAGATCCAGCTGGCCGTGCATCTGTTTGCGGGCGAAGGCGAAGGCGTGATCGGGTGGGTCGCCTTCTCCGCTTGTGCTGACCACAAACAACAGTGGTTGTCTCGGCCGCATGGTCGCGGCTTCGAACTGCTCCAGTGGGTAACAAGCCGCGCGCTGCCCAGCGCTTTCAAGTGCTTGCGCAGTGCTGCGTGCGATGCGTTCTGCGGTGCCGCTCTGGCTGGCGAAGAACACGCTGATCTGATCGGTTGAGCTGCCGTCGGCAAAGCGCTGGCGGCGGGCCAGATACAACCCACCGCACAGCAGCGTGTAACCGGCCAGGACAAAAGCGGCGAGCAACCCGCGCTGCGCGCTGAGCGGATTCCACACGAACACCGCCGTTTGCAGCTGCCAAGACAGGCTGCTTGCAGCCAGCAGTAAAGCGATTAGCAGCGCGTAGAGTGCTCGCATTGACGCAATTGGTGGCATCGCTGAAGCCGTCTGTTAGGGCGACAGGACTTCGAAAATACCGGTGTAGCTGATGCTGCGCTGGGTCGCGGGCTTGCGTGCCTTGCTGTCCTGCGTCGAGGTGTTCATCCAATACAGGCCTGGTCCGGGCCATTCGACCGTAAAGCGACCGTCCTGATCGGTGGTCAGCAGAATCTCGTCGACGGCGTCTCGGTAACGCACACCATCGGCAATGATTTTGATCTCCTGGCTCGCCGCGGGTTTGCCATCAAGCAACAATTGAAACGTGGCCGCTTCATCGCTGTACAAATCATTGAACGCGGTGACCGGTGCCAATTCCAGACCTCGTCCGCTGGGTTTGAGCGCCGTATCGCTGGGTTGACCAGCGGTTACATAGGTTTCGGTGCGCCGTAGCATTTCGCTGACGCGCAGATTTTTGGCATTTTTCGGCACGTTCTCGGCAAAGCCGTCACGGCTGAATGTTTCGCCGCGGGCGGGCCAGCGATGGCGTTGCTCACCGTCCTGCCACAGCGCCATGATGCTTTCAAAGCTGACTGTGACTTTGTAGGTGCCTTCCAGCTCAAGTGGAAAATCGAACGTGCTGCGCAGCTTGCCGACGGAAATGTTCTGGGCTTCCACGTTGGAGCCGTCCGGTGCGGTGATGCTCAGATTGTCGGCGTTGATGCGCAGTGGCGCGTGATCTTTGAGAAACGGCAGAGTGGATGCGCCGCCGTCAATGGTCACCCATTGGCCGGTGGCTAGAACGGTTTTGGACGGCATCAGCCAGGTGTCGTGCGCCAAGGCGCCGCTCGTTGGGGCCAGCAGCGCTGCACTGACGGCAGCGATACGAAACAGTGTCATGTGGATCTCCTGTGTGAGGAATGTTCAGGCTCAGGGTGTGATCGTCAGCGAGATGCTGCCGAGTTCACTTTTACCCTGGACGTTTTGTGTGCTGCGGGCGCTTGGCGGCCAGCTGAACGGGATGTTGAGCAGCTCCCGGCCGCCTTCTTCGCGGGCGGCTTCAACACGCAATTTGTATTGGCCGTTGCCCAGAGCCGGCACGATGCCGTCGCCGGGGGTGAAGCGGAGCTTGTGCACACCAACGGGGCGGGTGGCTGCACTGACGCCGTCCAGCGGCATATCCAGTGCACGCCCCGCACGTCTCCACCATTGGCGCAGATCGGGCAGCCATTTGGTGCCTTTTTCTGCATTGGGAGACTGGTTGGGCCGATCCTGCTGATACCAGACCAGAAGGTTGGCGGCGACTTCTCGTTTGTCGTTCTCGATCCAGGCCGCGACGTAAGGGCGGTGATATTCGGCAACGTCCAGACGGGGCACTTCAATACTGATATCGAGTTGAGCGGCGCTGGCCGGCAGAGACCAGGACAGTGCACCGAGCAAAACAGTCACTAGCGCTTTGCGCATGATGAACCTCGGGTTAATCAATGAATAAATAGGATGGCGATCAGGGCGGGCAGGACGAATCCCAAACCCACCAAGGGCCAGGTGATCCCACGTTGAGCGGCATGAAGCTTGAGCAGGACCAGGCCGGTGATGGAAAAAATCAGGCAGGCCACGGCAAAGATGTCGATGAACCAGCCCCACACGGGGCCGGCATTGCGGCCTTTGTGCAGATCGTTGAAATATGAAATCCAACCGCGATCGGTGCTTTCGTATTCCACCAAACCATCGTCCAGCACAATGCTCAGCCAAGCATCGCCGCCCGGGCGAGGCAGGCTGAGATAAACCTCATCGTCCAGCCATTCCGCCTCGTAGGCGCCCAAACCCAGCGACCATTCGCGCTGCAGCCAGTCGCGGACGCGCAGCGGCAGTTCGCCGCCGCTGTCCGCTGAGCTGCGTAGCACCTCAAGTTCACGCTCCGGCAGGGTGGCGCTGAGCGCCGTCACCACCGGTTTGGCCGGAATCTGGGAAGCGTGGTTCAAAGTGATGCCGGTCACACTGAACAGGATCATGCCGACCAGACAAATCGCCGAACTGATCCAATGCCATTGACGCATCAGCTGCATCCAGTGGCCGCGTGAAGAGACGGAAGGCGCTGTGCTCATGCGGTCACGACCCGATCAATGTGCTGGCCGCCGCAGGCTAGAAGCTGTAGTTCAGGCTGATCCACAGATTTCGTGCCTTGTCCTTGTTGTTGTAGTCGTCCAGATACTCCAGGTTGTAGCTGCCGTCGCCGTTGTCCTCGAACGTGGTCCGGAAGGAGGTGAAGTCCTCGTCCAGCAGATTGTTGATGCGCGCTGCCATGAACAGATGCGGGTTGAAACGGTACTGACCGGCGAGATGCAAAACGTCGTAGCTCTTGTAGTAGAGCGGGTTGCCGTTCGCATCCTGGCTGCCGCGGTAGCGCTTGGAGCGAACTTCCCCGATCAATTGCAGGCTGAGTTGCCCGCTCACCGTCCAATCCAGGGTGGCGTTGTACATATGCTTGGCGGCTTGCGTCAGCGGCAGCCCGGCATCGTCACCGCTTTTGCGTTCGCTGTCGGTGTAGGTGTAGTTGGCGCGTAGCGACAGTGGTGTTGCCAGATGAACTTTGCCGGCGAGTTCCACGCCAGTGATTTCGGCTTTGTCGACGTTGATGTACTGGTTCACGCTGCCAATATCCAGCGTGGCTTCGTATTCACCCAGATTCACGCAAGGACGTACGCCGTTGGTTTCGCGGCAGGGTTGGCTGGTTTCCGCGCGTTCGATTTTGTCTTCAAAGTCATTCTGGAACACAGTGACGTTGGCGTTGTGCTGACCGTCGGCAGATGTCCAGTACACCGCGATTTCGCTGTTCACGCTGGTTTCCGGTTCAAGATCCGGATTGCCCGCCCAGGGCAATGTGCCCTGGCCGCCGAATCCGGTGATGCCGTCGTACAGATCAGTGGTTTTCGGGGTTTTGTAGCCGGTGCTGACGCCACCCTTGACGACAAAACTGGAGTTCAGGTCGTAGACCGCGTAAGCGCGTGGGCTGAGATGGCCGCCAAACAGGTTGTGATCGTCGTGACGCAGACCCAGAGTCAGGGTCAGCTTGTCCAGCGGGCTCCAGTTGTCCTCGGCAAAGACCGACCACATGCGATGTTCCTGCACCGTGCCATTGCCGTAACCGCCGCTTTCCATACCGAACACGCCGTCTTCGAGTTCGCCATCAATGACCTGGAAGCCGGTAATGACATGGTGGCGTCCAGCAAAGCCGTCGAACGGCATGTCGAGCTTGCCGTCCAAGGTGTACTGATTGCTCTGCATGGCGCGTTTGGGACGGGGCAGGAACTCGGCCTCGGCCAAAGCGCGACGTTCATCTTCGCTCAAGCCAGAGTACGAACCCTCGGCGTCATACATTGCGATGAGCAGCTCGCGCTCCTCAACCGAAAACGGCAAGGTGCGCCCATCGTTGTTGGTTTCGATGTAGGCCAGTGACAGGAAGCTGCGGCCAAAGTCCCAATCGCCTTGATGGCTGAGTGACCACTGGTCGCGGGTATAGGTTTGCTCGTCCGCGTAGCCCACTCGGGGCGACACGCTGCCGCCGCGGACCTGCCAGATCGTGTCGATACTATCGACTGTACCCAATGGGTAGGTCGTGGTGCCCAGATTGTTGGTATACGGGGCGTTGTCGTATTCCTGCTCGGATCGGTCGATATCGAAGCTCAGATTTTGATTCTCCGAGATCAGCCAATTGAGCGTCAGGCCGAGCGACTGATTGGTGTTATCAACAGTTTTGCCGCCTCGACCGAAGCCCAGCGAGCGCTCATGCATGTCACCGGCGGGATCTTGGATGGCCTCGTACTCGGGCGCGGAGGCGTCGCGGTTGTACAAGGAGCCGCGCACACCCAGGCCGAGCTTATTCTCGATCAATGGGCCAGTGGCGGCGAAATCCAGCGTGGAGTCTGTGCCGAAATCGTCATTTTCCTGGAAGTTGTAGGAGGCTGTGACGGAGCCGGTCCAGCGATCAGACACTTTGCGCGTGATGATGTTGATCACACCACCCAGGGCATCAGCACCGTAGAGGGTTGAGGCCGGGCCGCGAATGACTTCAATGCGCTCGACCATATCCAAGGGTGGAATGTGATTGAACTGATTGCCACCGAAGTTGTTGGGATAAATGTCGCCGTGATTGTTCTGACGTTTCCCATCAATCAGGATCAGCGAGTAATCCGAGCCCATGCCGCGAATGCTGATGGTTTTCTGACCGGTTTTGTCCGAGGTTTCACCCACATCGACGCCTTCCAGATCACGCACCGCATCAATCAGCGTGATGTACGGTCGTTTGATTAAATCCTCGCGGGTGATGACCGAGATGCTGGCCGGGGCGTCGACGATCTTCTGCTCGAAGCCAGACGCGGTGACGACAATCTCGTCGAATTGCACAGCGGCCACATCCAGCGGGTCAGGCGTCGCATCGTCGACGTTTTGTGCCACTGCAGATGCGCTGAATAAAACGAGCGCGCCAGCACTCGCCGATAAAGGCATCATCCATGATGGGGTTTTGAGTATTTTCACTTTTCCTCCGTGACAAAGCGGACTCCGCACAAGCTCCGTGCTTGCAGAGTCAAAAGATGGGGTACAACGGGATAGGCTCGGTGTGAGCCTTCAGCAGCCTGCGGAACTCGACGTGCGTTCGAGCGGCAGGGGTCAGGCCTGGGGGAATAGCCGGGGTGGTGCCCGGCTGGGGCCGCTGCAGGCGCGACAGCCCGCTCGCGTAGGACGGGGCTCGAGCGCTGTTTCCAATGAACTGGGGGGCTGTGTGATGAACGCGATGTGGCGCTCGCCCTGTGGTGAATCTTGCAGCTGGGCGTAGCTCGCTGCGTTCCCCATCGAGGTGCCGTCCGCTTGGACGTAGGGTGAGTAGACGCGGCGGCGGACCTTCGGGCCGAACGCTGCGCGGGTCAGCGTCTCTACCAGCGTGTCGCCGCTCAGGCGCTCGGCACTGGAGGAAACATCCTTGCTGGACGCCGCCCGGGCGCTGTGATTGGGTGGCTCAGGCGTGTTGATAAGACTGGCGATGACACACAGCAGCACCGCGAGCATAAGTCGCTGCGCTGTTTGATGATTCAGGTGGGGCCAAACGGTCATCGCATCACACAAGAGAACAATATTGATAAATGTAATGCAAATGAGAGTAATTCTCAATCAATAATTAAAACTCTTTGCTGCTCACGGGTAGGAAAGGGCTCAGCCGCCCAGGTGATACATGCGCACTTCGCGCTTGGCGTAACCGGGCTGGGCGATATAACCGGCCGGCTTGCGCCCTACGGCCGCATGGATTTGCTGGGTGAGCGGTTGGCCTGACAACCCCCGCAGCAAGGTGCCTTCGCGACCAAACAGACAGGTGTACAGACGACCATCGGCGGTGATGCGTAAACGATCGCAGCGTTGGCAAAATGGTTGCGTGACCGTGGCGATAATGCCGAAAGTCAAACCACTGGGCAGGCGGTAGCGGCGCGCCGGGGCGCCATCTTCTGGGAGTGGCTCAACGGCTTGAGCTTGAGCGATGGTGCTGAGAATATCGTCGGCGCTGATGACCCTATCGCGGGTCCACATGGCCTCATCGTCCAGTGGCATGAACTCGATGTAGCGCAGTTCCACCTGATGCGCGGCTGCGAAATCCAGTAACGGCAGAATCTGGTCGTCGTTGTAGCCGCGAATGATCACCCCATTGAGTTTGACGCCCAGCCCGGCCGCGCGGGCAGATTCAATCCCTGCGATCACGTCGGCCGGGCCATAGCGGCCGCGGCTCAGACGCTGAAATTGTTCCGGGTCCAGCGAGTCCAGCGAGATGTTGACGTCTTGCAAACCGGCTTGACTCAGCGCCTCCGCATGGCGCGCCAATTGCGCCGCGTTGGTGGTCATGGACAAGCGTTGCAAGCCGTCCGCACGCAGTGCGTTGAGTCCGCCGATGATATCGACCACATCGCGCCGCAGCAGCGGTTCGCCACCGGTGATGCGCAGATTGACGATGCCCAGATCAGCCACGAAGACCCGCGCCATGGCAATGATTTCGTCGCACGACATCAGCGCGTTGGCGGGCATCCAGCGGGGTTTTTCCGGCATGCAATAGGGGCAACGGAAATTGCACCTGTCGGTGATCGAGATGCGCAGTTTGCGATGGCCGCGGCCAAAGCTATCCGTCAGCACGTCGCCGATTTCCGCCGCCGATGCAGTCGCCGAAGTTCGTCGGGGGTGTTGATGCTCCATGTGGTCTGATCTGCGCTGATGCTTACCGGCACCAACTGCAGCGTGCGGCAGGCGTTTCCGGCTGAGCGCCCACCGCTGCGTCGAAAACCCTCCAGCATGCCGCGCTGGCGGCGAGGCAGCAGCGCGTGCAGGTAGTAATGATCATCGTGGTGCAAAGCATAGCCACCATGATGAGACCCGCGAGCAAGTGTGGCCAGCAAATTCTTGGGCAGTGCGTAGCTATCCGCCGGTACGCACAGGCACCACTGTCCTGAGGCGCGCCCCAGTCCCGCGGAAACACCAGACAAGGGGCCGTGTGACCCATGCTTGTCCCAAGCGCGTTTGCAGCCGCTAGGAAGACGCAGACCGTCACGTGGACGGGCGCGCACGATGATGACCTCGCGCGCGACACGATGGAGTTGGCGCGACAGGTGTTGCAGTAACGTCGCGTTGCCTTGGCGCAGGCGCGCTTTGTCTCGTCCGCCCAGACGCCGCCCGCGACCTCCAGCCAGGATGATGGCAGTTGTGGCCGAACGCGACGGAGGGCGCATGCAGAACCTAGCGGTGAAGCGAGCCTGCGCGCTGAAGCTGCGGGCCGCTGGCCGTGGGTTGGTAGGCGACGCTGAACGTCTTCAGCACAGTCTCAAGCTGTTCTTGCTTCAAGTTGCTCGGCATCTCGAAGCTATCGAAGCCGCAGCGCAGCATGTAGAAAAGTTGATCGTGCAGCACTTCACCGCAGGCGCGCAGGGCGCCGGTAAAGCCAAGGCGCTCGCGTAGCAAGCGGGCCTGACTGTAGGCGCGGCCATCGGTAAAAGCGGGGAAGTTCAGAGCGATCAGACTGACCCCGTCGAAGTCGTTGCGGCCCAAGGCTTCAACATTCTCCGTGTTGTCCAGATACACGCCCACGGCGGGTGCGCCGCTGAGCAATACGTCGCGCTGCGCCTGCCAGCGCGGCAGACTGACGATAATCGGGGTGTTCGCCGGTACCGCCTGCTCATCGTCCAGAGTCAGCCATAGGTCAGCGCTGATGCTGCCATCCGGGTTCAGTACATCAGGCATACACGGCATCCTTGAACGGTTGCAGGCCGACACGCAGGTAGGTGTCCATGAAGTTTTCTTCGCCTTCGCGTTGATCCACGTACACCTTAAGGATATTCATCACTGCGTCTACCACGCCATCGCGTGACACAGCAGCACCCAGGCGATCGCCCAGGCGAGCGTCATTGCGTGAAGAACCGCCAAGCGTCAGTTGATACCACTCCTCGCCCTTCTTATCGACGCCCAGCACGCCGATGTTGCCCACACTGTGATGTCCGCAACCGTTCATGCAGCCCGACATATTGAGGCGTAGATCGCCAAAATCGTGCAAGTCATCCATGGACTCGAAGCGCTCGTTGAGCTCCAGGGCGACGCCGATGGAACCGGCATTGGCCAGGGCGCAGAAATCCAGACCCGGGCAGCAGATCAGATCGGTCACTTTGTCGATGTTCGGCGTGGCCAGCTTGAGCGCATCCAGGCGCTGCCAGATTTCGAACAACGCGTCCTCGCGCACATCGGTCAGCACCAAGTTCTGTTCGTGCATCACCCGGATTTCGCCGTAGCTATGCTGGTCGGCCAAATCCGCAATGGCCGCCATCTGCGCGCTTGAGCAATCGCCGGGCACTTCACCGGGGGCCTTGAGCGAGATGATCACGGCCTGATAACCGGTTTGTTTGTGCGCGCGCAGGTTGTTGCGGCACCACAGCGCGAAACGTGCGTCTTGCTGCTTGGCCGCCTCCAGCGCGGCGCTGTCGATGTCGCTGCTGTACACCGGCAACGGGAACCAGCTGATGGCTTCATCGCGCTGGGCCTGGTCCAGTGTCAGGTCTCCATCTTTGAGGTGCGCCCATTCCTGTTCGACCATCTCGGCGAAGCGCTCGACGCCGGTTTCTTTGACCAGAATCTTGATGCGCGCCTTGTACTTGTTGTCGCGTCGGCCAAGGCGGTTGTACACACGCAGCACCGCTTCCAGGTAGGACAGCATGTGTTGCCAGGGCAAGGCCTCGCGGATCAGCGCGCCGATGATCGGCGTGCGCCCCAGGCCGCCGCCGACGATGACATCAAAGCAGGGTTGGCCTTGGTCGTCATGACGCAGGTGCAAGCCGATATCGTGCACCCGGGTTGCGGCGCGATCTTTGGCTGTGGACGAGACTGCGATCTTGAATTTGCGCGGCAAAAAAGCAAATTCCGGATGGAATGTGGACCACTGGCGAATGATTTCACACCACGGTCGCGGATCCTCGATCTCGTCTGCGGCGACACCGGCCAACGCATCTGTGGTGGTGTTGCGGATGCAATTGCCGCTGGTCTGGATGGCGTGCATTTGCACCGTGGCGAGCTCTGCCAGAATCTCCGGTACGTCTTCCAGTTTGGGCCAGTTCAGCTGCAGGTTTGTGCGCGTGGTGAAGTGGCCGTAACCCTTATCGTAGCGCTGGGCAATGTCGCCCAACTTGCGCAGCTGGGTTGAGGACAAAGTCCCGTAAGGAATGGCGATGCGCAACATCGGCGCAAAGCGCTGGATGTACAGCCCATTCTGCAAGCGCAAAGGGAGGTACTGGGTTTCGCTCAACTCACCGTCCAGAAAACGGCGGGTCTGATCGCGAAACTGCTCCACGCGTTCGTTGACCAAGGTTTGATCGAGTTCGGAATACTTGTACATGGTGGTCCGTCGTACACCTCGGGTTGAAAGCCATAAATGAGGTGTGGGGCGCGAAGGATACCAGTCGCTGCTTATGCCATAAAGGCGTTAAAGCGAGTATTCATATAACGAATATTGCTAACAAGTCGCGGCAATCAGGGCCTGGGCATTAAAGCCGCGGTAAGGCTTCCATGAGCGACGCGCAGCGTTGACAGCGCGCGGCCGGATCGCTGATGTCAGCGATTTCGTCGATCTGCTCGCGCCCGAGATGGGGCGCGAAAGTGTGCATGAAGTCGTACATATAAGCGCGCAGAAACAGGCCGCGCCGGAACCCGATGTGGGTGGTGCTCTGGCTGAACAGATGCGAGGCATCAATGCGCACCAGATCCGTGTCCAGGTCCTCGTCGTAGGCCATGTTGGCGACGATGCCAATGCCCAGGCCGAGGCGCACATAGGTCTTGATGACGTCAGCATCCACCGCGGTGAGGACCACATTGGGCTTCAAACCTCGGGCGGAAAATGCCTGATCCAGTTTGGAGCGACCGGTAAACCCGAAGGTGTAGGTGACGATGGGGTGGCGCGCCAAATCCGCCAGGCTGACGGAGCTGCCATGTGTCAGCGGATGATGAGGTGGGACCAGAATGCAGCGGTTCCAGTGATAACAGGGCAGCATCACCAGTTCATCGAAATGTTCCATGGCTTCTGTGGCAATGGCAAAGTCCGCTTCGCCATTGGCCGCCAGGCGGGCGATTTGCGGCGGCGAACCTTGATGCAGGTGCAACGCAACGTCTGGATAGCTCGCTTTGAACTGCTTGACCACGCTGGGCAACGCATAGCGTGCTTGGGTGTGGGTGGTGGCGATGCTCAAATTGCCCCGATCGGCGGCACGGTACTCCTCGGCCACGCGCTGGATGTTCTCTGTGTCACCCAGCACGCGCTCGGCGATTTCCAGAATACGTTGACCGGCCGGGGTGATATTGGCCAGATGCTTACCGTTGCGCGCGAAGATGTCGACCCCGAGTTCATCCTCCAATTGTTTGATCTGCTTGGAGATGCCGGGTTGCGAGGTAAACAGCCGTTCGGCGGCCGTGGTGATGTTGAGATTACAGCGGGCAACTTCGCGAATGTAGATGAGCTGGCGGAGTTTCATGCGCAGGTCCGAGGTGTCATCGTTTCGAGTGTACTGAGAGTCGAGCGTTCGCGCTCGTGATGCGGGTACAAGGTTGCGATAATAAGGCTTCGGTTGAATACGCAAAGGCGGTTGTCTTGGAATTTTTTCCGGTATTCATGCGCCTGGTTTCGCGCGATGTGCTGGTTGTCGGCGGCGGTGAGATTGCAGCGCGTAAAGTGCGCTTGCTGCGCAAAGGGCAGGCCCATATCCGGGTGCTCGCGCCGCAGTTGTGCGACGAACTCAAGCAGCAACGCAATGACCGAGAGTTGACCTGGATTGATCAGGTGTTTCATGCCGAGCATTTTGGTTCACCGGTGTTGGTGATTGCGGCAACCAACCAGCCCGAGGTCAATCGTCAGGTGGCCAGCGTGGCGCAGGCGCGTGGGGTACCAGTCAATGTGGTCGATGATGCGCAGTCATCGACTGCGATCATGCCGTCGATCGTGGATCGTTCGCCGGTCGTTATCGCCTTGTCCAGCGGAGGGACGGCGCCGGTATTGGCGCGGCGTTTGCGGGATCAGATCGAGAAATCCCTGCCGGCAGGCTATGGCCGTCTGGCCGCATTGAGTGGGGCGATTCGCCAGCGTGTGATGCAGACCCTGCCGGAGCCCAAGTCCCGTTTGCGTTTTTGGGAGCGTGTGTTTGATGGGCCGGTGGCCCAACGCGCCGTATCGGGTGATCTGGACTCCGCGCGTGAGTTGCTGGACGAAAGTCTGCGTCATGCACAGGATCAGGACATGCCGCAGGGCGAGGTGTTTCTGGTCGGCGTTGGCCCCGGCGATCCTGACCTACTGACGCTGCGGGCACACCGATTGATGCAGCTTGCTGACGTGGTGCTCTACGATCGCTTGATCCCCGAAGCCATCATGGACTTGGTGCGACGTGATGCGGAACGCATCGACGTGGGCAAGCGGCGGCGCAATCACACCTTGCCGCAGGAAGACATCAATGCCTTGCTCGTGCGCTTGGCGCGGCAAGGGCAGCGGGTGCTGCGTTTGAAAGGGGGCGACCCATTCATGTTCGGGCGCGGCGGTGAAGAAATCGAAGAGTTGATGGAAGCGGGGGTGCCGTTTCAGGTTGTGCCTGGGATCACCTCGGCGCTGGGTTGCGCGGCCTACGCGGGTATTCCATTGACACACCGTGATCATGCACAGAGCTGCGTGTTCGTCACGGGCCACCCAAAAGCCGACGGTTCACTGGATCTGGATTGGCCGCGCTTGGCGCACCGTCAACAGACCCTGGTGGTGTACATGGGGGTGGGCTCGCTGCCCGCACTGTGCACCGCGCTGAGCCAGGCGGGGCTGCCTGTCGATTGGCCGGCTGCGCTGATTTTTAACGGTACGCGACCGAATCAAACGGTAGTAACCGGTCAACTCGACAATTTGCCGCGTCGGGTGGCGGAAGCCGGTGACATTGATGGTCCTGGCTTGCTGGTGGTTGGGCAGGTGGTGCGCTTGCGTGAGCGCTGTGACTGGTTACGCAGTGCGCGCAACACGTAAATTCTGTCGCAGGCACAAAAAAGGGCCAATCAAGGCCCTTTCTCGTAACGCGTTGGCGTTTAGTCTTCGCCGGCCGCAAAGCCCAGCAGGTGCAGCAGACTGGTGAACAGATTGTAGATCGCAACATACAGGCTGATCGTCGCCAGGATGTAGTTGGTCTGATTGCCGTTCACGATATCGCCGGTTTCGTACAGAATCATCCCGCACATCAGCACGGCGAACATGCCAGACACGGCCAGAGCCAGCGGTTGCATGTGGAAACCCATCAGGCTGGCGACCAACGACACAATGGCGAGGCCAAAGGCAATCAGGATGCCGCCGATCAGGAAGCCGCGCATGAAGCTGAAATCGCGACCGGACTTCACCGCGTAAGCGGACAGGCCGACGAAAATGCCACCGGTCAGGCCGAAAGCCGTCATCACGATCTGGCCACCGTTGCCGAAGGCGCTGAGGTACATGTTGAGCACTGGGCCCAGGCCCAGGCCGAGCAGACCAGTGACCGCGAACACGGCGTAAATGCCATTCACCGAGTTGGCGGTGCGTGGCACCACGAACCACAGCAGGCCCAGTGATACCAAGCTACAGATCAGGCCGGCGCCATAGGGCAAGCCAACAAGCATCGAGACACCAGCCATCGCGGCGCTGAACAGCAGGGTGACCGACAGCAACAAGTATGTGTTGCGCAGCACCTTGTTGACGCTAAGCGCACCGCCGGATGCGAAGCTCGCCGGCTCGGTGGCAATGGTTGAACGATACGGGTCCATACGAGTCTCCAATTCAAAGGCTCAAGTGTGTAGTGTTGCGATGCTTAGATCGCAAGCTGACAACAAAGTTCTGGGCAGAAAGGTCTTTTGAGGTCAGTCGCGCGCTGCGCCGCGGGTGATGCTGACCGTGCCACGCCCACCAGATTGCAGGTTATCCAGCGTGGTGTCCAGATCGCGTGCACGCAAGCGCTTGCGAATCGCGCTCAAAATGCCGGTGGTGTCGAGTCCGCATTGTTGCAGCAACTCTTCACGTTCACCGTGCTCAATGAATTGGTCCGGCAGTCCGAGGTTCAAGACCCGCACCTGATCGTGTTGAGCCAGCAACACCTCATTGACCGCGCTACCTGCGCCACCGCTGACGGCGTTGTCCTCCAGCGTGACGATCAGGTCGTTCTGGTTGGCCATGTCGAGGATGATGCGTTCATCCAGTGGCTTGATGAAGCGCATGTCGACGACATCCGCATCGAGGATGTTCCCGGCTTCCAGCGCCGGTGCCAGCATCGGGCCAAAACTGAGAATCGCGACGCGCGGTTGGCGGCGTCCTTTGCCCTGACGCACGATGCGCGCTTTTCCGATCGGAATCGGTTTGGCTTCGCCGGAAATTTCCACGCCAGGGCCTGTGCCGCGCGGGTAACGCACGGCGCTGGGGCCGGTGTGCATCAAGCCGGTGCTCAGCAAGCGTTGGCACTCTTCTTCGTCGGCGGGGGCCATCAAAGTCAGGTTGGGGACACAACGCAGATAGCTCAGATCGTAAGCGCCGTGGTGGGTGGCGCCATCGCCGCCGACCAGTCCGCCGCGATCAATCGCGAACAGCACGGGCAGATCTTGCAGGGCGACGTCATGGATCAATTGGTCGTAGCCGCGCTGCAGGAAGCTGGAATAGATCGCCACAACCGGTTTGGCGCCGTCGGCGGCCAGACCCGCGCCGAAAGTCACCGCGTGTTGCTCGGCGATAGCGACATCGAAATAACGTTCCGGATAGCGGCGCTGGAACTCGACTAGCCCACTGCCTTCGCGCATGGCCGGCGTGACCGCCACCAGCGTTGGATGCGCCTCCGCCATCTGGCAAATCCATTCCGAAAACACATCCGTGTAAGTCGGCTTGGCGTGCGGCTTTTTCGGCGGTGTGGCGCCCGTGACGGGGTCAAACCCGGGCACCGCGTGATATTTGATGGGGTCGGCTTCTGCCGGAGCGAAACCGTAGCCCTTGACCGTCAACACATGCAGCAATTTCGGGCCGGGCGTTTGGCGGGCCTTGGCAAACGCGGCCAACAGTGCGTCAGTGTCATGCCCATCCACCGGGCCGAGGTAATGCATGCCGAGTGTTTCAAACAGCGCGCCGGCTTCGCGTTCCGCGCTGACGCCACGGCTCGCGCTGGGGCGGTCAAACGCCGAGTTGCGCAGAGACTCGGTCACGGACGATTCGTGCAGCTTCTTCACCAAACGCGCGGAATGATCACGCAAGCCGCCGACATTTTCGGAAATCGACATGTCGTTGTCGTTGTAGACAACAAGCACATCTAAGCCGGTCGCGCCGAGGTGGTTGAGTGCCTCGAAGGCCAAGCCGGCGGTCATGCCGCCGTCACCAATCACCGCGACGACATTGCGTTGTTGGCCGGTGACTTTGCGAGCGGCGGCCATGCCAGCCGCAGCGCTGATTGAGGTGCTGGAGTGACCGACACCGAAAGCGTCGTATTCACTTTCATCCCGGCAGGGGAAAGGTGCCAAGCCGCCGAGCTTGCGAATGGTGTCGAGTTCACGTCGACGGCCGGTGAGAATCTTGTGCGGGTAGGCTTGGTGGCCCACATCCCAGATCAGGCGGTCATTCGGCGTGTCAAAGGCGTAGTGCAGGGCAATGGCAAGCTCCACGGCGCCCAGATTTGCACCAAAGTGGCCACCCACTCGGCCGAGCGTCTCGATCAGACTGCGACGCACCTCTGTGGCGAGTAGAGGCAACTGTTCAGGAGCCAGTTCACGCAGGTCTGCGGGTTTCTCGACACGGCCCAGAAGGGCATATGTGCTGTCGGGTTGCGGCTTGCTAGGAGGCATGTTTTTCCCTGTTTCTGCGGGCATTATCCAACGCCATTGGGTTGCCCGGCAAATCAGCCGCGGCGGCTGATGACAAATTCGGCCAAAAGGTGCAGATACTCGGCTTTTGCACCAAGGCCGTGCAGGCTGGCGCGGGCGTCGTCAATCAAGGCGCGCGCCATGTTGCGAGACTCGCTCAGGCCGAACAGGTTGGGGTAGGTGTTTTTGTTACGAGCGCGGTCGGCACCGACCGTTTTGCCCATTTCTTCGGCATCGCCGGTTTCATCCAGAACATCATCATGAATCTGAAATGCCAGGCCGACGCACTTGGCAAAATGGTCGAGCGCTTCTTCCTGCTGCGCGCCGATATCTGGCACGCAGTAGGCTGTGGTGACGACAGCCGCGCGAATCAGTGCGCCGGTTTTGTGAATGTGCATGGCCTCCAGCTCGGCGGCGTTGAGGCTCTTTCCTTCGGATTCCAGGTCTATGGCCTGACCACCTGCCATGCCGTGCGACCCAATGGCTTCGGCAATGTGGCGGATCACCCGCACCCGCACTGCCGGATCGTCAGTCAGTCCGTCGTCAGCGGACAGAATCCGGAAAGCCAGCGCCTGAAGTGCATCGCCGGCAAGGATGGCGGTGGCGTCATCGAAGGCTTTGTGGCAAGTGGGTTTGCCACGCCGCAGGTCGTCGTCGTCCATCGCTGGCAGGTCGTCATGGACCAGCGAGTAGGCGTGAATCAGTTCAATCGCGGCGGCCAGACTGTCAACGCGCTCACGCGGTAGGTCCAGTGCCGCTGCGGTGGCGTAAATAAGTAGTGGCCGAAAATGTTTGCCGCCGTTCAGCGCGGCATAGCGCATCGCCTGATGCAATCGCTGAGGAAACTGCTCTGACGCAGGCAACCGGTCAGAAATCGCACGTTCGAGTTGTTGGCTACACGCTTGCGCCCACTGATCAAAGTCACTCACGAGTCAGCGTCTCCGCTGTCCATGTCTTGCAGTGTTGCGCTGCCGTCGGCGGCTTGAGTGAGCTGTTGCACTTTCAATTCGGCCTGCTTGAGCAGCTTCTCGCAGCTTTGCGATAAAGCCATGCCGCGCTCAAAGTGCTGAACCGCTTGCTCCAGCGGAGCATCCCCGGATTCCAGGGCACGGACCAACTCTTCCAGTTCGGCCAGCTTTTTTTCGAATTGATCCAGTGTTGCGTTGTCTGCGGGCATGCCGACGGTCAGGCCAAATGGGGCGGCAAGTTTAACCTGACAAGCGTGGCCATGTGACAGTCACGTGACGACGCGGTGTGATGCGCTTCGCAGTTCCTGAGCGATAGCGATGGCTGCTATAGTCCAGCGCCTTGCTGGCCCGTGGGGGCCGACCCTCATCAACGCACTGGAATCAATGAGCGAAGTCTACGACGCCTCGTCGATTGAGCTACTCAGCGGCCTGGATCCGGTCAAGCGCCGGCCGGGTATGTTCACCGACACCTCCCGTCCCAATCACCTGGCCCAGGAGGTCATCGACAACAGTGTCGACGAAGCCCTGCAAGGTCACGCCCGGCGGATCAAAGTCACTCACTACAACGATGGTTCGTTGGAAGTGGAAGACGATGGTCGCGGCATGCCGGTGGATATTCACCCGGAAGAAGGCGTACCCGGGGTTGAACTGATCTTGTGCCGTCTCCACGCGGGCGGCAAGTTCAACAAAGACAACTACCGGTATTCCGGCGGCCTTCACGGTGTTGGCGTGTCGGTGGTCAATGCCCTGTCAGAACGCTTGGATGTCACGGTTTGGCGCGGAGGTCAGGAGTACCTGATTGGCTTTGCCCACGGCGACAAAGTGCGCGACTTGGAAGTGGTGGGTACGGTCGGCAAACAGCGTCGCGGCACGCGGGTGCGCTTCTGGCCGGATGTCAGCTATTTCGACACGGGCAAATTCTCCCTGGCCAAATTGCGCCATGCGCTGCGCGCGAAAGCCGTGTTGTGCCCGGGGCTGGAAGTCAGTTTGCGCGACGAGGCGACCGGCGAAACCGAGACTTGGCTTTACGAAGGCGGCTTAACCGCCTATCTGGGCGAAGCGCTGGATGGTCTGGAACCTCTACCGTCTGAGCCGCTGACCGGCGAGTTTTCCGGCGACCATGAAGAAGCGTCCTGGGCGGTTGTGTGGCTGCCCAACGGCGGCGAGGGTCCGAGCGAGAGTTATGTCAATTTGGTGCCGACAGCCCAGGGTGGGACGCACGTCAATGGATTGCGCACGGGTCTGACCGAAGCACTGCGTGATTTCGCGGAAACCCGCAATCTGCTGCCGCGCGGTGTGCGTCTGGCGCCAGAAGATGTTTGGAGCGGCGTCAGCTATGTGCTCTCGGTCAAGCTGGAAGAGCCGCAGTTTGCTGGTCAGACCAAGGAACGTTTGAGCTCCCGCGAGTGCGCGCCATTTGTCTCTGGCGTGGTCAAAGATGCGACCAGTATGTGGCTGCACCGTCATCCGGAAACCGGCGACATTCTGGCCCAGTGGGTGATCAGTTGTGCACAGAAACGTTTGCGCGCGGCCAAAAAAGTGGTGCGCAAACGGGTGGTGAGCGGTCCTGCGTTGCCTGGGAAGTTGGCCGATTGCGTGAGCGATGACCCGGCCCGCGGGGAGTTGTTCCTGGTCGAAGGGGATTCGGCTGGCGGCAGCGCCAAGCAGGCCCGTGATCGTAATTTTCAGGCGATTCTGCCGTTACGCGGCAAGATCATGAACACCTGGGAAGTCGATAGCGACGCGGCCATGGCATCGCAGGAAATCCACGATATTTCTGTCGCGCTCGGGGTCGACCTGGGGAGCGACAGCCTTGACGGTTTGCGCTACGGCAAGATTTGTATCCTGGCCGATGCGGACTCGGACGGTCTGCATATTGCGACCCTGCTGTGTGCATTGTTTATGCAGCATTTCCGCCCGCTGGTTGCGGGGGGGCATGTGTATGTGGCGATGCCGCCGTTGTACCGCATCGATGTGGGCAAGCAGGTGTTCTATGCCCTGGACGAGGCGGAACGCAGAGGTGTGCTGGATCGTATCGAAGCCGAGAAGCTCCGCGGCAAGGTCAGCGTGACGCGCTTCAAAGGTTTGGGCGAGATGAACCCTCTGCAGTTGCGTGAGACCACAATGGCGCCGGATACGCGTCGTTTGGTTCGTCTGGAGTTGGTGGATGAGGCCGGCGCATCCAGCATGCTCGACATGTTGTTGGCGAAAAAACGTGCCTCGGATCGCAAGATCTGGTTGGAGGCCAATGGCGACCGGGCGGATATTGAGGTTTGAGGTGCCAGGCTCCGGAGAACCGGCCAACTCTGTCGTCGGTGGTATTTCTAAAACGCGACTCACAAGGCCTCGGAAGGCCAACGTGGAGTAACGATGGTTGATGTAACAGACATGGAGGCTCCTGAGAGCCTGCCGCTTTCCCAGTTCGCGGAGCGCGCGTATCTGGACTATTCGATGTACGTCATTCTGGATCGCGCTTTGCCGCATCTGGGTGATGGGCTCAAACCCGTTCAGCGGCGCATCGTCTATGCGATGTCGGAGCTGGGGTTGGGCTCCACGGCCAAGCCGAAGAAGTCGGCGCGTACCGTGGGTGATGTGATCGGCAAATTCCATCCGCATGGCGATTCGGCGTGTTACGAAGCGATGGTGCTGATGGCGCAGGACTTCAGCTATCGCTATCCGTTGATTGACGGGCAGGGCAACTGGGGGGCGCCGGACGATCCCAAGTCCTTCGCGGCGATGCGTTACACCGAAGCCAAGCTGACGCGCTACGCTGAGGTGTTGCTGGCTGAACTGGGTCAGGGCACGGTCGATTGGCAACCCAATTTCGACGGCACCTTGAAGGAACCGTGCACGTTGCCGGCGCGCCTGCCCAATGTGCTGCTCAACGGCACCACCGGCATCGCGGTGGGTATGGCCACCGATATTCCACCGCACAATCTGCGTGAAATCGCGAATGCTTGTGTGGCTTTGCTGGACAATCCTCAGCTGCCGGACGACGAGCTGTACGGCTTTGTGCCGGGGCCGGATTTCCCCACCGGGGCGGAGCTGATCACCCCGTCGGAAGACATTCGCAAGATGTATCAGACCGGCAATGGTCAGGTGCGTCTGCGCGCGCGTTGGGAGCGCGATGAGAACGGTGATGTGGTGATCACCGCACTGCCGCATCAGGCCAGCGGCTCGAAGATTTTGGAGCAGATCGCCGGTCAGATGCGCAGCAAGAAGCTGCCGCTGGTGGAAGACCTGCGCGATGAATCGGATCACGAGAACCCGACCCGGATCGTGGTGACCCCACGGTCACGGCGTGTGGATGCGGATGATTTGATGAGCCACTTGTTCGCGACCACCGATCTTGAGCGCTCTTACCGCATCAACATCAATGTCATTGGCCTGAACGGGCGTCCGGGCGTGCGCGGGTTGCGGGACCTGTTGGTCGAGTGGCTGGAATACCGTACGCAGACTGTGCGCCGCCGTCTGGAGCATCGCCTGGGGGTGGTACGCGATCGTCTGCATATTCTTGACGGCTTGTTGATCGCTTTCCTCAACATTGATGAGGTGATCCACATCATTCGCACCGAGGACGATCCCAAGGCGGTGATGATGCAGCGCTTTGGCCTTAGCGACATCCAGGCCGAAGCGGTCCTCAATCTCAAGCTGCGTCACTTGATGCGCCTTGAGGAGATGAAAATTCGCGGCGAGCAGGACGAACTGGCGGCCGAGCGCGACAAGTTGGAAGCGCTGCTGGGATCCGCCGCCAAGCTGAAAAAGCTGATCGCCAAGGAGATCACAGCCGATGCAGAGGCCTATGGCGATGACCGGCGGACCCCGCTGGTCGAGCGCGAGCAGGCCAAGGCGATTGATGAAACCCAGATGATGCCGAGCGAGCCGATCACTGTGGTGTTGTCGAAGGCGGGATGGATTCGCGCCGGTAAGGGTTACCAGGTAGATCCACAGAGCCTGAATTACAAGGCGGGTGATGAGTTCATGGCCGCCGCCAGCGGCCGCACCGGCCAGCTGTTGTCGATACTGGATTCCAGCGGTCGCGCCTACAGTGTGTCATCGCATGGTTTGCCATCGGCACGTAGCCTGGGTGAACCGTTGACCGGGCAGCTCAACCCGGCGGACGGCGCGACGTTCATTGGCTTGACCTTGGGGCCAGCTGAGCAACGGTATGTGTTGGCCAGCGATGCGGGGTATGGCTTCATCGTGACTCAGGCCGATCTCCAGACGCGCAATCGCGCCGGTAAGGCGTGTTTAACCTTGCCCAAGGGGGCGGGGGTGTTGCCGCCACTGCGTTTGAATGCCAAACCAGAAGATCTGCGTTTGGCGATTATCACCAGCGTGGGGCGTTTGCTGATTCAATCGCTGACGGAGTTGCCGCAGTTGCCGCGCGGCAAGGGCAATAAGCTCATCGGTTTGAAAGCCGGTGAGACGATTGCGCATTGGTGTCTGATGGGCCCTGGACAGCAGCTCAAGCTGGAGGCTGGCAAGCGCAGCTTTACCCTCAAAGCGGATGACATTGAGCGTTTCTCCGGCAAGCGCGCGAGTCGTGGCCAAGTGTTGCCGCGTGGTTTGCAGCGCGTCGACGAATTGCAGGTCGTTGGCGAGGACAACGCAGCTACTGTCGGTGCGGAATCCAATGACGGCGAAACACCGGATGGTTTTAGCGGCGGGGATTGAACCGCGCCGATTTAACCCAATCTAAAGCGGGTGCGACCAGGGTGGTCGCACCCCGTTGTCGTGTTCAAACGATGAAATCCGTATGAAAAGAATTCTTTTGTTTTTGGTGACCAACATCGCCGTGTTGGTGGTGCTGAGTATTGTGGCGTATCTGCTGGGGGTGGATCGCTACATGACCCAGAATGGCCTGGATATGCGCGCGCTGCTGATCTTCTGCGCGATATTCGGCATGGGTGGCTCGTTTATCTCCCTGGCTCTGTCCAAAACCATGGCCAAGATGAGTACTGGGGCCAAAATCATCGAAAAACCGAGCAACTCAGCGGAAGCTTGGTTGCTCTCGACGGTGCAACGTCAGGCGCGTCAGGCGGGTATCGGTATGCCGGAGGTCGCGGTTTACGATTCGCCCGATGTCAACGCTTTTGCGACCGGCATGAACAAGAACAACGCGTTGGTTGCGGTCAGTACCGGTTTGTTGCGAGGGATGACCCAGGATGAGATCGAGGCGGTTTTGGGCCACGAAGTCAGTCATGTGGCCAATGGCGACATGGTCACGTTGACTTTGATCCAGGGTGTTGTGAATACCTTTGTGATGTTCCTGGCCAGGGTGATCGGTTACGTCATTGATCGTGCGGTGTTCAAGAATGACCGCGGCGCGGGCTTGGGTTACTTCGCCACAGTCATGGTGCTGCAGATCGTTTTCGGGATTCTGGCCAGTTCGATTGTGGCCTGGTTTTCACGCTGGCGTGAGTTCCACGCCGATGCGGGCGGGGCCAATTTGGCCGGAAAGCGCAAAATGATTGCGGCGCTGGAACGCCTGAAAAGCCGTGAGCCGGTGACACGCGGCGCGCTCCCTGAACAGCTCAGCGCGTTCGGTATCGCACCCAATTTCGGCAGCGGATTGAAGCGCCTGTTCATGACACATCCGCCGCTGGAAGAGCGGATCAAAGCCTTGCAGGAAGCGGATCAGATCGTCCGATAACGGTGGATCGATCATGGGCAGCCACAGCGTGATGGTGTGGCTGCGTGGTTCAGTCTCCGAAATCGTCGAGCTCATCCTCAAGGGCGTTGGCTAAAGCGATCGCGCTGATAACGAGCAGCGCGACGACGCCAATCAAGCTGAGTCCGAGTGTTTTTCCTGCGGAAAAGCGTTTCTCCTGTTCGATCTGCTTGAGTTGAACAGATTCGATGGCGCGCATGGGAATCTCCCACAATCGGCCGCTGTCATCGATGCCTCGCAAGGTATCGTTGCCCGCGCTGCGCACGGTCATGGCCACGGTGTCGCCCTGAATCATTGTGACGATGATGTGGTCGCCAGCCTGGATCGACGATGCGCTGGCGGATTCCACCTGCTCTACGGTATGCATGGTGCTACAGCCAATCAGGCTGATTGACGCCAGCAGCGCCAAGAAAGATTTCCTCATGACCCTTCCCCCTGTCGTCTCGGTCTGTGGACAGACCTTGGATCTCTTTGTATTTGAGACTTTACGATAAACCGGATGCAATCCGGACAGGGTTCAAGCCTGAGCCTGGAACACGATAGGGGTGGAGCGGGCGACCGCATCGCCGTGGGCATAGTTGATGCCGATGCCTTGCAGCACTCTGAGCAGTTCTGACGAGTTCACCTGCACAGCCATGCTTTGTTTGCCCAGCGTTTGCACAATCCGATGCAGCGATTCGGTCGCGAGGCGTTCCACGGGGTCGCGATCCGCGCTTTGCGTCAGTGCCGGATCAAAGCGCACCAGCTGGACTGGCAACTCTCGAATCAGCTTGTAGCTTGATGGACGCGTGGAAACTCCGGACAGACTCAGTCGACACCCGGCACGGTGCATCGTCTGGCAAAAATCGCGTGCCCCGGATAGGCGAGTGTGGACGTTGGTTTCGCTCAGATCGAGACAGATCTTGCTCGGTGAAACAGCGCTGTCCTTGAAGTGTTCGATCATGAAATCCAGGAAACGCGGGGATTGCATGCTGCTCACGGACAGTGAAATCAGGCAGAAGTCGATGTTGACCGTGAGCTCGGGATCTTTGATCAGGTGTTTGAAAACTTGATCAATGGTCCAGCGATCAAGCTGCTCGGCAAGGTTGTGACGTTCAGCCACCGGCATGAATTTGTCGGCGCTGTTCCAGAACCCTTCCTCGTCTTCCAGCGACATCGAGGTGCTGAAAATGTGCCCGTCGTCGGCGCTGCGCTGGAGTGAGCGGATTTGTTGGGTGGACAAGTGGAAGCGGTCTTCAGCAAGCCCTTTCTTGATATTGATCAGCCAGTTGCGGTCATCACGCAGCTCATCTTTGTCCGCTCGGGCGCGGCCGCTGACAATGCGGCCTCGCCCCTCGTTCTGCGCTTGCTGGCAGAGTGCATCAGCTTGGCGCAAAACGTCGGCAGGGCGGCCGCTGTCTTTGTCGATCATGATCAGGCCGGCGCTGATGCTGACGTCGCGTCGCTCGCCTCGCCACTGGAATCCCCAGCTTTGTACATCCGCACTGAGTAGTTCGGCCGTGAGCTGCGCAGCGGCCGGGTCGGCGGTGTCGAGAAGGACACCGAATTTATCGCTGTGGAGTCGATACGCCGGGTTGTTCTCGCCCACATCACTTTGAATAAGACGCCCAAGCTGGCGTAAGAACTCATCGCCGCCTTCACTGCCGAAGGCTTGGTTGATGTCCTGCATGTGATCGACATCAAGGTAGAGCAGGGCGCAGCTGTTGGTGGGATTTTGTCGCGCGGCTTCACAGCGTGATGCCAATTCGGCTTCAAACGCCTGTCGGTTGGCCAAGCCGGTGAGCTTGTCGCGCAGCTCGCTGGCAACCTGACCTGAGCCGCTCATGCCACTGCGTGCCTCATTCAGGATGATCGCAGCGCCTGCGGTTGTGCCGCGTGCATCGCGAACCGCTGCGCTGCTGAGCTTGCAAGGCAGTTGGTGGCCACTGCGCGTTTTGAACATGGCAGAGACCGGATGGGTTGCTGCCGTTGAGGCTTGCAGGGCTTTCAAGGCGATCTGAGCGAGCCGTTGCTTGCCGGTGTGATCCAGAATGTGGAAGACCTCATCGAAATCCAGTCCCCGGGCCTGCGCCAAGTTCCACCCTGCCAGGGATTCCGCGGCATTGTTGAGATAGCGGATGTTGCCATTGAGATCGGTCATGACGACCGCATCGGCCATGGCGTCAATCACCGCCCATCCGGAATCGCTGTCATTGTCCTTGGGCGCTTGGGCCTTCGCTTTACGTGCTTCGACCCGTGACTTGCGGTTGGCCGCTTCGAGCAGGCGACGAATGTGCGCGTGACGTGCGTTGACCAGCTCGCCGATGAGGCCAATTTCGTTGCCTGGCGTGGTGTCCAAATGCGTGTCTTCGGCCGGCAGGCGCAATTGACGAATCAGACGTTGCAGCGGAGTCATGACCACGGCGCTGTTGAGCACAAACGACAGGAGCAGGGCGAAAGTGATGGCACCGGCTGTCACGGCTGCGCTGATCCAGCTATCCAATGACCAGCCCGCTATACGTGCCGCTTGATACTGGCCGCTTAGCAGCACGCCCACGCCCCCCAGTGCACTGATGTTGATGGCAGTCTGGGTCAGCTGGCCGTTCCCGACGAGCAACTGCTGCTCTGCATTTTGCGTGTCGGCAACGTTCAGTCTGGCGAGAATCTGTTCGGCCTGAAGCTTGGACAATTCACGACTTTCCGCACTCAACGCGGTGACCGCGTTCGTCCACTGAGGATCGCCATTTCGGGCTTGGACGACGCGTTGCTCCGTCTGGTTGTGCAGCTGCACCGCAATTGAGCCGAAGCGTTTGTCATGCTGGGCCAGCGCGGGCAGGGTGTCGCTGGCTTCAAGCGCGATGCCGTCCGCATTGAGGATTTTCTGATCGTGGTCGAGCAGCAGGTAGAACGGCGCGGCGCGGGGCATAGGCGGTATGGCGCTGTCCAGTCGCGACGGGTCCAGGACCACCGTGGTGACACCGATGAAGCGATCCGCTTGCCTCAGGGCCATCGCGCACGTGATGACCGCTTTGCGCAAAAACGGGTCGACGTATCGATTGGTCCAAAAACAACCCTCACCGCGCTGATAGCGCGCTGGGGTGTACCAACTCTCGCCGTGGTAGCTGATGTTGGCGGTGTTGTTGTAGTCGTCGTGAAAGCGGATTTCGCGCTCACGACCGGCGCCGATCGTCCAATACAAACTGGCGCGAATCCGCTGGCGCTGGAACTCCCGTGGTTCTGGCCAGATGCCAGCTGCAATCACTGGGGAATCGGCGGGCAGATGCTCAAGCAGTTGTTGGCCCAGGCGGCGCAAGTCGGTCTCGCGGCCCCAAAGATCAAGGGCGAGTCTATTGAGCGCGTGGGCAAGGTGTTCGGCGTTACGGGTTTTGTCGCCGAGATGACCGCGCAAGGCCTGCTGTTGCTGCGCAAAGCGGGCATCGGAAACCTCTCCGAGCGGGCCGGCAACAGCCTGCTGATTCAAGGTCACCGCGACGCTGCCAAAGGTCAGGGTGAGTAGCAGACTGAGCAACAACAGAGCGAAGCGCAGACTATGCAGCCAGCGCAACGGTGATTCTGTTGTGACGTCAGTGACCGAACTCATGCGGCAAGCGTAGCAAATTCAGCAGCTTGCAAGGACGAGTTTGGGCTTTGTCTGGCCCGATTTTCAGGCGAACAAGCGTGCGATACGCTGCATGCTGTCGATCAAACGATTGACTTCTTCGGCCGTGTTGTACAAAGCAAATGACGCGCGCACCGTGCCGGGAACCCCAAAACGGGCCATCAGTGGCATGGCGCAATGATGCCCCGTACGCACCGCGATGCCGTTTTCATCCAGCAGGGTGCCGATGTCTTGCGGGTGCGCCGTGTCCATCACAAAGGACACGATGGCGGCCTTGTGTGGAGCGGTACCAATGATGCGTAGACCGTCGATGCCGCTCAGCCCTTGTGTTGCTTGCGCCAACAGGGCTTGCTCATGCGCGATGACCATATCCAAATCCAGCGCGCGCATGAAATCCACGGCGGCGCCGGTTGCAATGGTGTCCGCGATGTTCGGTGTGCCGGCCTCAAAGCGGTAGGGCAGCGTGTTCCATGTGCTTTTTTCCAGCGTCACGGTTTCGATCATGTCGCCACCGCCTTGCCATGGCTGAGCTTGTTCCAGCACTTCGGTTTTGCCGTAGAGCACGCCAAAACCGGTGGGGCCAAACATTTTGTGCGCGGAAAAGGCGACAAAGTCAGCGTCCAATGTCTGCACGTCCAGCTTGTGATGCGCCACGGCCTGCGCAGCGTCGACCAGAACCCGCGCGCCAGCGTCATGGGCCAGCGTGACGATCTCATCGACCGGATTCACGGTACCGATGGCGTTGGAGGCGTCGCTCACCGACACCAGTTTGGTGCGGGATCCCAGCAAGGTTTTGAACGCGGCCATGTCGAGCTCACCGCTGTCGGTGACCGGCGCCGCTTTCAGCATGGCCCCGGTTTCTGCACAGATCAGCTGCCAGGGCACGATGTTGGAATGGTGCTCCATCTCGGTGATAAGAATTTCGTCGCCCGCGCCCAGGTTATGCCGCGCCCAGCTGTACGCGACCAGATTGATCGCTTCGGTGGTGCCGCGCGTAAAAATGACATTTTCGCGGCCAGGTGCATTGATGAACTCGGCGATGCGATCTCGCGCGCCCTCGTAACCGCGCGTCGCGCGCCCGGCCAGGGTATGAACCGCACGGTGAACGTTGGCGTTGTCGTGACGGTAGTAATCAATCAGCGCCTGAATCACCGTGTCCGGCTTTTGCGTGGTCGCTGCATTGTCGAGATAGGCCAAGGGCTGGCCGTTGACGTGCTGATCCAGCGCGGGGAAACGCGCGCGCAGATCCTGAAGCGTGACGGCGTTGCTCATGCGGACTTCTGCAGACTGAGGTGATCGGCAAATGCAGTGCGCGTCTGAAGGCGCAAATTCTCATCCTGAATTTCACGCAACACGTGCTCGGCGAAACTGAGCATCAGCAAACGACGCGCCTCGGCGCGATCCAGACCACGGCTGCGCAGGTAGAACAAGGCCGCTTCATCCAGGCGGCCCACCGTAGACCCATGCGCGCAGCGCACATCGTCGGCATAGATTTCCAGCTCTGGCTTGGCGTCCACTTCGGCTTTGTCGCTGAGCAACAGGTTGCGCAGCAGCTGATCGGAATCGGTCTTCTGCGCACCACGGGCAACATAGATCTTGCCGTTGAACACCTGCCGCGCACTGTCACCAATAATGCCGCGGGCTTGGAGTCGACTGATCGCGTGTGCGGCTTCGTGGCGGACGTCCACCTGATGATCGACATGTTGGCGATCACCAAGACCGGACAAAGCGTAGTAATGAACTTCTGCGCCTTGGCCCTGCAGGGCCAGGGTGCTGTGCAAACGGCTTAATCGCCCGCCCCATTCAATATGGGTTTGATGCAGGCGAGCATGCTCAGCGATGTGCGCATGTTGGCCGCCAATCAGCATTTGAGTTGATGCCGCATGCTGTAGACGAACCTGGTGGACTTGGGCGTTTGCGCCCAGCTCAAGCGTGATCTGCGTGCTGGCCAGCCCAGCGCGCCCACCCAGATGTTCCTCAATCACGGTGATTTCGGCGTGGGCTGGAATTTGAATGGTGAGATCCAGATGCGATAACGCATCCTGCGTGTCGTCATGGGCGAACACCAGATGAACGCACTGATCATCCGCGTTCAAGACCAGAGTCTGGGCTTGGCGACGGCTGTGCGTGACCAAATCGGCGAGTGCCTCGCAGCTGACAGAGCCTTCGTCATTGATCGTTGGCGCGGCGCCTTGCGACCAGTCGTTCTGGAATTGCCCATCCAGCCATACCAGACGACGGGCGCACTCGCCTTGCCACAGCGTTTGGGGAGCGGTCTTGGCCTTGGGCTCAGCGAGACTGAACGTCTCAGGCATGAGTTTGCTGAAGGCGGCCAGATCGGTGTACTTCCAGGCCTCCTGCTTGCGTGTGGGCCAGCGAATATCGCTGGGCGCGATCACTCCACTCATGCCGGAGCCTGCTGCTTGTCGGTGACCCAGGCGTAGCCCTTTTCTTCCAGCGTCAGGGCCAGTTCGGGACCCCCGGATTCGACGATGCGGCCACCCGCCAGCACGTGCACGAAGTCCGGCTTGATGTGGTCGAGTAAACGTTGATAGTGCGTGACCAGAACCACGGAGTGCTGCGGTGAGCGCAGCGCGTTGACGCCGTCAGACACGACTTTCAGCGCATCAATGTCCAGACCGGAGTCGGTCTCATCAAGGATAGCCAGCTTGGGCTCAAGCACCAGCATCTGCAGGATTTCGTTGCGCTTTTTCTCGCCGCCAGAGAAACCTTCATTGACGCCGCGTTGCAGCATGGCGTCGGCAACCTGCATGGTTTCGGCCGCTTTTTTGACCTTTTGCAGCAACTCCAGCGGTGTGGCTTCGTCCTGGCCCTGAGCCTTGCGGCGTGCGTTCACCGCAGCTTTGAGCATGGTCATGTTGCTGACGCCGGGGATCTCGACAGGGTACTGGAAGCCCAGGAAAATACCGGCGCAGGCGCGCTCTTCCGGATCCATCTCGAGCAAATTCTGACCCTCGAAGGTCACCGATCCACCGGTGATTTCATAGCTGTCGCGTCCGGCCAGAATGTTGGCCAGGGTGCTTTTGCCCGAGCCGTTCGGGCCCATGATGGCGTGAACTTCGCCCGGCCCAATACTCAGGTTGATGCCTTTGAGGATGTCTTTGTCCTGAACTTTGGCAGTGAGGTTTTCGATTTTCAGCATGTTGAATCTTTATCAGGGTTCGTTTTGCGTTTGGGGTGGTTTTATTGCGAGCTTTCGCGGAGACGCTCAAGGTCCTATCCCACCGCGCCCTCCAGTGAAACACTCAGCAAGCGCTGCGCTTCCACCGCAAACTCCATCGGCAGTTCGCGGAACACATCCTTGCAGAAGCCATTGACGATCATGGATACGGCTTCTTCTTCACCGATGCCGCGTGCGCGCAGATAAAACAGCTGATCGTCGCCAATTTTCGAGGTGGTTGCTTCGTGTTCGCATTGCGCGGTCGAGTTGCGCGTTTCCAGATATGGCACGGTGTGGGCGCCGCATTGATCGCCGATCAGCAGACTGTCGCACTGGGTGTAGTTGCGAGCGCCTTCAGCACGCGGGGAGACCTTGACCAGCCCGCGATAGGTCTGGTTGCCTCGTCCCGCAGAGATGCCTTTGGAGATGATATGCGAGCGTGTATTGCGCCCCAGATGGACCATCTTGGTGCCGGTGTCCGCCTGCTGCTTGTGATGTGACAGCGCAACCGAATAGAACTCGCCAACCGAGTTGTCACCACGCAAGACACAGCCCGGATATTTCCAGGTGACGGATGAACCGGTTTCGACCTGTGTCCAGGAAATCTTGGAACTTTCGCCGCGGCAGTCGCCGCGCTTGGTCACGAAGTTGTAGATGCCACCTTTGCCTTCTTCATCGCCGGGGTACCAATTCTGCACCGTCGAGTATTTGATCTCGGCGCGGTCCATGGCGACCAGCTCCACAACCGCGGCGTGAAGTTGGTTTTCGTCGCGCATGGGCGCGGTGCAACCTTCCAGATAGCTCACGTGGCTGTCGTCTTCAGCGATGATCAGGGTGCGTTCGAACTGGCCGGTATTGCGTTCGTTGATACGGAAGTAGGTGGACAATTCCATCGGGCAACGTACGCCCTTGGGGATGTACACGAAAGACCCGTCGGTGAACACCGCCGAATTGAGCGCCGCGAAGTAGTTGTCCTTTTTCGGGACCACCGAACCGAGATATTTGCGCACCAGCTCGGGGTGTTTCTGCAGCGCTTCGGAGATCGGGCAGAACAGCACGCCGGCGTCCGCCAGCTTCTCCTGAAAGGTGGTGGCCACGGACACGCTGTCAAACACCATGTCCACGGCGACGCCGGCCAGCGCGGCGCGTTCGTGCACCGGGATACCGAGCTTTTCGTAGGTTTCGAGCAGCTTAGGATCGACCTCGTCCAAACTCTTGGGGCCATCTTTCATGCTTTTAGGCGCCGAGTAGTAAGAGATCGACTGATAGTCGATCGGGCCGTAGTTCACATTGGCCCATTCCGGCTCACGCATTTGCAGCCATTGGCGATAAGCATCCAGACGCCATTCCAGCATCCATTCCGGTTCGTTCTTGCGCGTGGAGATCGCGCGAATCACGTCCTCGTTCAGGCCGGGTGGAACGGTTTCCGACTCCAGGTCGGTGACAAAGCCCTCACGGTACTCGCGGCGGCGGATGAGCTGTTCCAGTTCTGTCGTTTCCATAGACATGTCGTCCTCTTGCTGGGTCAAAGTCCCAGGTGGCTGGCCGGGCCTTGAAGCTCGGCCAGACTGAGTTGTTTCAGGCTGTTGATGATGGTGCTGTTGATCACTTGCCAGTGCGGTCGGATCTGGCAATGCGATTGCAACGAACAGCCTGCGTGACTGCTGCATTGGGTGAGCGCGATCGGGCCTTCAATCGCACGCACGATATCGGCAATCGAGATGCTTGCCGGGGCGCGGCTCAAACGGTAACCACCGCTGGCACCGCGTTCTGACTCGACCAGACCTTCGCGGGCCAGAATCTTTAAAGTCTTGCTCGCCATGGGTGCACTGACGTGCGTCGCTCGAGCCAGCTCACTCACGTTGCACACGCGTTCCGGTGTGCTTGCCATGTGCGATAGCAGCACCGTGGCGTAGTCAGTTTGTTTGCTGAGCTTGAGCATACTGTACCAAAGTGGTCCTATTTGGGCGGATAAAAAAGGCGCAAGTTCCCTCGCGCCTTTATTATTTCTGTCCTGAGCGGCCTTACTGAACCACGCGAACTTCGACGCGGCGGTTTTCGCGGCGACCGGAGATCGTTGTGTTCGGCTTCAGCGGGGCGTTGTCGCCATAGCCTTTGGCGGCCAACTGCGAGGACGAGACGCCCGCGTTGATCAGGTATTCACGCACGGCTTGCGCACGACGCTGTGACAGGTCGATGTTGTAGAACTCGTCACCTTCATCGCTGGTGTGGCCAGCGATTTCGATTTTGGCGTTCGCCATGGTGGAGATCACCTGGGCCACATCGTCGAGCACGGACTCGGCTTGGGCGGTGAGTACGTCACTGTCGAATTCGAAGTTGACGTCGTTCAGAATCACCGAACGATCCACGGCGCAGCCGTATTCATCAACGGCTTCGTCCAGGCGCGGCTGACGGCAGTCTGCCGGCGTCACGCTGCCGGCATTGCTGCCCACGGCGCAACCGGTCGCGTCAACAACCGTGCCTAGCGGGGTGCCGGGGCACAGGTCGGCATCGTCGTTGACACCATCGCTGTCGCTGTCAGCGCCCATGGGGTCGACCACGGCAACGTCATCGCCAGCCGGCGAAGTCGGTTCTGATTTGGCACCCAAGGGAATGCTGTAGCCCAGGCGGAAGATCGGCTCCGCGAACGCTTTCTTGCCGCCGAGACCGGCATCTTCGTTGAAGTGCAGGTCAGCGCGCAGCAGAGCCTCCAGGCGAACGCTGCCATAGAAAGCCGGAATCATCGCGCCGAGACCACCGGCCAAGTTGGCGCTGAAGTAGTCGTCGCCCAAGCCGCCGTCGGCATGCAGTACGCCGCCGCTCAGCAGGGTGAACAGACCCGGTGTGTTGGGATCGAAGAACGTCAGCATGTTGACGTTGAGGTTGTAAACGTCGGTATCACCCAAGCCGGCGTAACCCAGATCGAGTTCGTAGTTGCGGTTTTCGGAAACCGGCATACCCAGAATCACTGAGTAGCCGACATCCTCATCCTCACCACGGCCTGCGTCGGTGATGACGTAAGAAGCCCCCGGAGAAATGTACAGCCGATCATCGTAGTGACCTGCTACAGCTTGGCCGACGACTCCCCCAAAGAGTACGACGGAGAGCAGAATGCGCATGTCCAGTCCCTTGCAAAATTATTGGCGTAAGTAAGCCCGTAATTATAGCGGAGTCAGGCTTTTTCGCCTACGGTGGCGTGGATTTTGCCGTTCGCGATCTGGATCTCAAGATGACTTCCCGTTTCCAAGTTGGCATCGCGCACAATGCTGTCGTTGTGACGGGTGATGCTGTAACCGCGGGCCAAGACGTTGTCGGGTGACAAATCATTCAGCCGTTCTCGGGCATGACGCAAGCGTGACCGGTGTGCTTCTAGTGTTGCTTGGGTGCTGCGTTGCAGGCGCAGCTGCAGCATAGTTCGCTGTTCGCCTTGGCGCTGGAGACGGTGCTTGGGGCTGTGGTCCTGCAGGGCCCGCGTCTCGGTGCGAAGCTGCTGGCGTGCCCGATCCAGCTTGTGGGACATGCTGCGGCTCAAACGTTGATTCAAATCGTCCAGCCACTGGCTGCGTTCGAGCATGCGGCGTTGTGGTGACAACACACGCAAGCGCGTCTGCTGATGCTGCAGCTCACGTTGCGCCTGGCGCAATCGCTCGCGCAGCGTGCGCGTCAGGGACAATCGCGCTCGAGTCAGCGTGTGCAACCAAACGGTGTGATCGCGGCTGAGCAATTCCGCAGCAGCGGTCGGTGTGGCAGCACGAACGTCGGCGACAAAATCGCAAATGCTGAAGTCCACCTCGTGGCCGACGGCGCTGACAATCGGCAGGTCGGCGTCGGCGATGCTGCGAGCCAGCAATTCGTCGTTGAACGCCTCAAGATCTTCCAGCGATCCGCCACCCCGAGTCAGCAACAACACATCGCATTCGCGTCTTTGCAGGGCTGTGCTCAAGGCTTGGCGCAAAGCCTCTGGCGCTTCGGCTCCTTGAACCAGGCTGGGGTAGATGATGACTTTGAGCAATGGATTGCGACGGCGCAGCGTGGTCAGCACATCATGCAGGGCGGCGCCCGCCGTCGACGAGATAACGCCTATGCAACGCGGGTTGTCCGGCAGCGGACTTTTGTTTGCGGGGTCGAACAGACCTTCGTCTTGCAACTTCCGCTTGAGTCGTTCGAAGGCGGCGTGCAGAGCGCCGGCGCCGGCGTCCTGGACGTCATCGACAATCAGTTGGAGATCGCCGCGCTGGGTGTAGATTGTCGGTTGTCCGTGGACCAGAACACGCTGTCCTTCGCTGGGCAGCGTTTTTCCCAAATTGCGGTTGCGAAAGCAGGCGCAGCGAATCTGGGCGCGCGCATCCTTCAGGGTGAAATACCAGTGTCCGGATCGCGCGGCCACGAAATTGGAGATTTCACCTTCCACCCAAAGTGCCGGAAAGTTCATTTCCAGCCCATGCTTCAGCGTGTCGAGCAGTTCATTGACTTGAAAAATGCTGCGAGCTGACGGTGGCGAATTGTGAGAAACAGGGGGCGTAAAGCGGCTCATGCGGCGTATACTATCGGGCTTTATCTGATTCGGGAGCTGAGTATGCGACTACAACAGGAAGCCTTGACCTTTGATGATGTCCTGTTGGTGCCCGCGTACTCCGAAGTGCTGCCGCGCCAGGTCGACCTGAGTACCCAATTGACCCGCGATTTGCGGCTCAACATTCCGCTGATTTCGGCGGCCATGGATACCGTCACTGAAGGGCGCTTGGCTATCGCACTGGCGCAGGAAGGGGGGATCGGCATCATTCACAAGAACATGTCGATTGAGCGTCACGCCGCCGAAGTGCGCATGGTCAAGAAATTCGAGGCCGGTGTGATCACTGACCCCATCACCGTGGCGCCGAACGCGACCATCGCCGATGTGATCGAGCTGACGCGCTCCAACAGCATTTCGGGTGTGCCGGTTGTGGATGGCGATGAGCTGGTCGGTATCGTGACCAGTCGCGATTTGCGATTCGAGACCGGCTACAGCAAACCGGTTACCGAAGTGATGACGCCGAAATCACGCTTGGTGACGGTCAAGGAAGGCGCGAGCAAGGAAGAAGTGCAGGAACTGTTGCATCAACACCGTATTGAGAAAGTGTTGGTGGTCAATGACGACTTCAAGCTGCGCGGCATGATCACGGTCAAGGACATTCAGAAATCGACCGATTTCCCGCATGCGAGCAAGGACGCGCGAGAGCGCTTGCTGGTCGGCGCCGCGGTTGGTACCGGCGCAGGCACGGAAGAGCGCGTGGCCGCCTTGGTTGAAGCGGGTGTTGATGTCATCGTGGTGGATACCGCCCATGGCCATTCCAAGGGCGTGATCGACCGGGTGGCCTGGGTCAAGAAAACCTATCCCGAGCTTCAGGTGATTGGCGGCAACATCGCAACCGGTGATGCGGCCATTGCACTGGCTGATGCTGGCGCTGATGCCGTTAAAGTGGGCATCGGTCCCGGTTCGATCTGCACCACGCGCATTGTCGCCGGTGTCGGCGTCCCGCAGATTTCCGCTATCAGCAATGTGGCGCAGGCTTTGGAAGGTCGCGGTATCCCGTTGATCGCTGACGGCGGTGTGCGCTACTCCGGAGATGTGTCCAAAGCGATCGCTGCGGGCGCCTACAGCGTTATGGTCGGCAGCCTGCTTGCCGGCACGCGTGAGGCACCGGGTGAAGTTGAGCTGTATCAGGGGCGCTCATACAAGTCGTATCGCGGCATGGGTTCCATGGGCGCGATGTCGCAGACTGAAGGCTCCAAGGATCGTTACTTCCAGGACACCACAGCCGAGGTGGAAAAGTTGGTGCCCGAAGGTATCGAAGGTCGTGTGCCCTACAAAGGTGGGTTGTCAGCGATTATTCATCAGCTGCTGGGTGGTCTGCGTGCTTCGATGGGCTACACCGGCTGTGCTGGCATTCATGACATGCGCACGCGGGCCGAGTTCGTGCGCATCACCAGTGCCGGTGTTCGCGAAAGCCACGTACATGATGTTTCCATCACCAAGGAAGCACCCAACTACCGCACCGAATCCTAAGCCGCCAAACCGAGTACACCGATGCTGGATATTCATGCTGACCGAATCCTGATCCTGGATTACGGCTCTCAATACACCCAGTTGATCGCCCGGCGGGTTCGAGAAGCAGGGGTCTACTGTGAAATTCTGCCGTGGGATGTCGACCCGGCGATGATCAGTGACTTTCGGGCGCGCGGCATCATTTTATCCGGTGGCCCGGAATCGGTGACCGCGGATAACGCACCGTGCTTACCGGAACCTGTGCTGGCGGCCGAGGTGCCGGTGCTGGGCATTTGCTACGGCATGCAGCTGTTGGCGCAATCGCTGGGCGGATGCGTGGAAGGTGGCCACACGCAGGAGTTCGGATATGCCGAGCTTCGCGCCCGCGGCCATACCGCTTTGCTGCGCGACATTGAAGATCGGGTCAATGATGAGGGCCATGGGCTGCTCGATGTTTGGATGAGTCACGGCGATCGCGTGACCGCGATGCCCGACGGTTTCAAGCTGATGGCCAGCACCGGTGATGTGCCGATTGCAGGCATGGCGGATGAGTCACGCGGCATATACGGCGTGCAGTTTCATCCGGAAGTCACACATACCGCGCAGGGGCATCGTGTGCTTGGCCGGTTCCTGCATGACATCTGTGGCTGCGGCAGTGCCTGGACGCCCGGCAATATCATCCATGATGCGATCGCGCGGGTGCGGGAACAGGTGGGTGGCGACAAAGTGCTGCTGGCTTTGTCGGGTGGAGTGGATTCGTCGGTGGTGGCGGCGCTGCTGCACAAAGCGGTGGGCGATCAGCTGGTTTGCGTGTTCGTCGACAATGGCCTGTTACGCCTGAATGAAGGCGATCAGGTGATGAAAACCTTTGCCGACCATTTGGGCGTCAATGTGATCCGGGTGAATGCTCAGGATCGCTTCATGACGGCATTGGCCGGTGAAAGCGATCCTGAAGCCAAGCGTAAGATCATCGGGCGTCTGTTCATTGAGGTGTTCGACGAAGAGGCGGCCAAGTTGCGCGAGGTCAAGTGGCTGGCGCAGGGCACCATTTACCCGGACGTGATCGAATCCGCCGGTGCGAGCACCGGCAAAGCCCATGTGATCAAATCGCATCACAATGTCGGCGGCTTGCCCGAGCATATGAAGCTGAAGCTGGTCGAACCCTTGCGTGAGCTGTTTAAAGACGAAGTTCGGCGTCTGGGTTTGGAGTTGGGGTTGCCGCGTGAGTCGGTGTTCCGCCATCCGTTCCCCGGCCCGGGCCTGGCCGTGCGCATGCTGGGTGAGGTCGATCCCGCCGCTGCCGACACACTGCGCATCGCCGATGACATCTTCATCAGTGAGCTGCGCGCCGCCGGCTTGTACGATCAGGTCAGTCAGGCCTTTGCGGTGTGGTTGCCGGTGAAATCCGTGGGAGTGACCGGTGATGGACGGCGTTATGCGCCGGTGATTGCGCTGCGCGCGGTGGAGACCATTGACTTCATGACTGCGCGTTGGGCGCATTTGCCCTACGAATTCCTCGACAAAGTGTCACGTCGCATCGTGAATGAAATCCCCGGCGTCAGCCGTGTGGTCTACGACGTGTCTGGCAAGCCGCCGGCCACCATTGAGTGGGAATAGAGCAGGATCAGGCGTGGATGGCGCGGGCGCTGGAGCAGGCCCGTGTCGCACAAGGCCTCGGTGAGGTACCGGTCGGCGCCTTGCTGGTGCGTGACGATGCGTTGATCGCCAGCGGTCACAATCAGCCGATCAGCGCCCATGATTGCACCGCCCATGCGGAGATTGTCGCCTTACGCAACGCCGGGCAGGCGCTGGGCAATTACCGTCTTCCCGGACTGACCTTGTATGTGACGCTGGAACCTTGCGTGATGTGCGCTGGGGCCATCGTGCAGTCACGCGTTGCCCGGGTCGTTTACGGCGCGCCGGATCCGAAAGCCGGGGCGGCGGGCTCGGTTTACGACGTGCTGAGCGCGCCGCGCTTGAATCACGCGGTCGAACTGACCGCCGGCGTGTGCGAAGAGGAATGTGCCACGCTGCTGCGCGATTTTTTCCGCGCCCGACGCTGAGACAAGCGGTTGGCCTAGGGCCAATCGCTCAGGGCAATGCCGACACCCAGCCGTTCGTTACTGTGGTTGTAGTCGATCAGGGTTTCACCGTACCCGGTGAAAAACTCCACATAGCCCTTGAGCCGGGTATTGATCGGGTAGGTGAAGGCGGCGGTGAGTGCGCCGCGATTTTCTGAGCGCAGATTGTTGCGCAATGTGACGCGCACGGTTTTGTTATCGATCACCCAGCCGACCGAAAACTGAGCATTGCCGATGTAGCGTTCGATGTCTGGGTTGTCGTCGCCCTTGGGATCGTCTGGCCCATCTTTGGGGTCTTCCGGCAAGCGGTCCCACAACACGGCGTCGAGGAAAAAGCGCCGCCAGCGCGCTTCCACACCCGCATAAATGCGGTTCCAGCTGCGTGACAAAGGCAATGGCTGGCCATTTGATTGATGGCTGAAGCCGGCGCGCAGATTGATGTCTTTCAAAGCGCCGAGCTGCCAGTTGCCGAAGGTTGAGACAAAGGCCTCGGGTTCGTGGTTGGTATCACGAAATGGCGACGACTTGTCGCTGTTGTAGGCCTGCCAGAACGAGCGTCCGGTGTAGGCGAAGTAGACGTCTAGTGGCAACGACAGCGGCTCTTCCCAGATGGCGACTTTGAAGCTCAGTTGGAACTTGACTTCAAAGTTCTGCAGTTCGTTGTTGGCGATGTTGAACGGGGCGCCGTGAGTGCGTCGTGACCAACTCACCGGCAGCAGGAAATTGGGTTTGTGCGGGGAGATCGCGTAAGGGTTACGTCGCGCCGACAGCTCCAGATCACGGCGTTGCGCCTGTGGCAGCGCCTCAGCTTCCTGTTCGACCGCGGAGGCACTTTCATTTTCCGAGTTTTCCGATGGTGTCTGCTCGGCAAGCGCCAATGACCAGGGCATGAAAGCCAACAAGCCACCCACGGCGGCATGTCTGATGCAGCCCCAGCGGCGCGACATCAGAACATGCCTGAGGCGTCGACATCCTCGTTGGCCGCATTGTCGTAGCGATTCGGGATGTAGTCACCGGTGATCATCTGACGGTAACTCATGCCTGGGCCAACCATCGGGTAAACACCGGCATCGCGGTCAATAATCACCTCAAGAAACGCGGGGCCTTCGAAAGCAAGGAATTCAGCCACCACGGACGCCAGCTCGGCCTTGTTATCGACACGCTTGGCCCATTCGTAACCGTCGGCTTCGGCCGACTTGACGAAATCCTTCTTGTGCAGTGATTTGTCGGTGGCTGAGAAGCGGCTCTTGAAGAACAATTTCTGCCATTGACGCACCATGCCGTCGCCGATGTTGTTTAGCACCACGACTTTGACCGGCAGGCCATAAGTGGTTGCCGTTTCCAGCTCGCCAATGTTCATGCGAATCGATGCATCGCCATCAATATCGATGACCAGACGATCGCGCTGGGCGAACTGCGCGCCGATTGCCGCGGGTAGGCCGAAGCCCATGGTGCCCATGCTGCCGGAGGTTAACCACAAGCGCGGCTCACGGAAATCAAAGAACTGTGCGGCCCACATTTGATGCTGGCCCACCCCGGTGCTGATGATGGCTTCGCCTTTGGTGATCTTGTTGATTTCTTCGATCACATGCTGCGGCTGGATGTCATCACCGTCCGGTTTATAAGCCATGGGGTGAGCCGCTTTGAGGGCTTTGAGGTGCTCGGTCCACTCGCCAAAATCATGCGGTAACGGATTCTTGCGTGCGTATTCGACCAGGACCTGCAAGGCATTTTTCAGAATGCCGACGTGGTGCCAGTCGCTGGCTTTGACCTTGTCGATTTCCGAATGGTCGATGTCGAAGTGGGCGATATGGCGCGCATTGGCGGCAAAATCATCCGGATTGCCCGCCACGCGATCGTCAAAACGTGCGCCGACGGCAATCAGGAAATCACAATCGTCGACAGCGTAGTTGGCGTAGGCCGTGCCGTGCATACCGAGCATGTGCATGCACAGCTCATCGGTGGTGTCGTAAGCGCCCAGACCCATCAGGGTGGTGACCACCGGGATCTTGAGTTCCCGTGCCAGTGTGGTCAATTCGGCCGATGCTTGGCCGTTGATGACGCCGCCACCGGCGTAAATCAGCGGGCGGCGCGATTCTTTGAGCATGTCGAAGAAGCGCACGCATTCCAGTTGCGACAGTTTGTTGCGGCTTACCGCGTTCATGCGCTGGCGGTAGCCAGGCACGGGCAGACAACCGGAACCTTTGTATTCGCCTTCCCAGTTCTGAACGTCTTTGGGTATGTCGATCACCACGGGGCCAGGGCGACCAGTGCGGGCGATCTCAAATGCGGTGCGCATGGTTTCTTCCAGGCGCGTGGGATCGGTGACCAGAAACACATGCTTGGCTGCCGCGCCCATGATGTTCGAGACCGGCGCTTCCTGGAAACCGTCGGTGCCGATGGCGCCGGTGGCGACCTGGCCGCAGATGACCACGATCGGAATGGAGTCGGCCATGCAGTCGCGAACAGGGGTCACGGTGTTGGTTGCGCCGGGGCCGGAGGTCACCAGGGCTACGCCCACCTTGCCGCTGGCCCGGGCGTAACCGGCCGCCATGAAGCCTGCGCCTTGCTCATTGGCTGGCACGATCAACGGCATGGGGTCGCTACCGTCTGCTCGGCGGTTGTCGCTGTTGTAGCGGAAAATGGCGTCGTAGCTGGGCAAAATGGCGCCGCCGCTGTAACCGAAAATCGTATCGACGCCTTCATCCGCAAGCACCTGTACTACGATTTCTGCGCCCGTCATCTGGGTGCCGGACAGGGGATGCTTAGGAGCGGCCTCGGGGCCAAAATCTTCGGTCATGGGGATTTTCATGTTGCGCTGCACAGAACCGCGCATTCTAATGAATTTTCGATCGGCAGATAAAGGCTTTTGTGCCCAAGTCCGCGCATGACGGTGGCCGGCTTCAGCGTTTAAGACCTGTCCTCAGCTTGATTTTCCGCGCGCTGAGCAGTATGTTCGCGCCCCTTTTTTGCCGCTTGTTGCGATGCGACACATCATCTCTGTTTTGTTGTCCAATGAAGCTGGTGCGCTGTCTCGCGTGGCCGGTTTGTTCTCTGCGCGTGGGTACAATATCGAGTCGTTGACGGTAGCGCCGACCCAGACGCCTTCAGTCTCGCGCTTGACGCTGACCACGACCGGGTCGGATGAGGTCATCGCGCAGATCAACAAACAACTCAAAAAGCTGGTTGATGTCGTGGATCTGGCGGACTGGACCGAAGGCGGTCACATTGAGCGCGAGATCCTGCTGCTGAAGCTCCATGTGGCGGCAGAGGATGTCGAAGGGGTCGCAGCGCGCGCGGCCAAATTTGGCGCCCAAGTGCTCGACGACATGCCTCAAAGCCTGACTTTGGAATTCACCGGGACCGGTTCGGAACTGGATGATTTCGTTGCAGAAATGACCCGTAGTGGTCAAATCCTCGAATTGGTGCGCAGCGGCGTCAGCGCGATTGGCTGCGGCAACCAAACCCTGAAACTTCACGGATAAGACACATGAGCTTGAATATCTATTACGACAAAGATGCGGACCTTTCACTGATCCAGAGCCGCCAGGTCGTGATTCTTGGCTACGGCTCCCAGGGCCATGCCCATGCCCTCAACCTGAAGGAATCCGGGGTCTCGGTGACCGTCGGTCTGCGTCAAGGTTCGTCTTCCTGGGCCAAAGCTGAAGCGGCTGGTCTGACGGTGAAAACTGTCGACGAAGCGGTCAAGCAGGGTGACCTGGTGATGATTCTGGTGCCGGATGAGCATCAGTTGGCGCTGTACACCCAGATTGAATCCAACCTGAAGCAGGGCGCTGTTCTGGCCTTTGCTCACGGCTTCAACATCCATTTTGAACTGATCCAGCCGCGCGCGGATCTGGACGTGATCATGGTTGCGCCGAAGGGCCCGGGTCACCTGGTGCGTTCGACCTACACCCAGGGCGGCGGTGTGCCCAGCCTGATCGCCGTGCATCAGGATGCCTCCGGCCAGGCGCGCGATATCGCTTTGTCCTATGCCTCGGCCAACGGTGGTGGTCGTGCCGGCGTGATCGAAACCAACTTCCGCGAAGAGACCGAAACCGATTTGTTCGGTGAGCAAGCGGTGCTGTGTGGTGGTGCCAGCGCGCTGGTTCAAGCCGGTTTCGAAACCCTCACCGAAGCTGGCTACGCGCCGGAGATGGCTTACTTCGAATGCTTGCACGAGCTCAAATTGATCGTTGATCTGATGTATGAAGGCGGCATCGCCAACATGCGCTATTCGATCTCCAACACCGCCGAGTACGGTGACATCAGCACTGGCCCGCGCATCATCACCGAAGAAACCAAGGCGGAAATGAAACGCGTCCTGACCGATATCCAGGAAGGCAAGTTTGCTCGCGAATTCATCGCTGAAAACCAGGCCGGCCAGCCGGTGCTGAAAGCGTCACGCCGTCATGCGGCCGAGCATCAGATTGAGCAGGTGGGTAGCAAACTGCGTTCGATGATGCCTTGGATTGCCGCCAACAAGTTGGTCGACAAGGACAAGAACTAGTCGCCGGCACGCGTTGAGCACACAATGAGCAAATGGGCTGACTTGTCAGCCCATTTTTTGTTTGCAGCGCGGGTAGACAGTCCAACACGATGAAATACAGCACGTTTTTGCATGTGGCGCGGGAAGCCTGGGTGTTGCTGGTGCCTTTGGCTTTGATCGGCGTGCTGTTGTCGCTGAGCATGACATCGCCGTGGCCGTGGATCCTCGCGGGTGTGTTCTGCGCGGGGGTGGCATTGCTGTCGCGGGATACTGATCGGATTGTTCCGCCCCAGGCTTTGGGGTTGGTGGTGCCTGCGGACGGCACGATCATTCATCGACGTGAATGCCATGATCCCTACCTGGATCGAGCCGCCATACGCCTGAGCATCCGTCTCAACCGCTACGGTGTGTACTACCTGCGAGCGCCGTGCGAAGGCACATTGATGGAAATCAAAATGGCGCGCGGAGGTCGGCATGCAGATCAGGCGAGTTGGATTCGCACCGACGAGTTCGACGACATCGTCATGGTCGTGAGCGAGGGCAGCTTGCTCGGTCAGCGTCCGTGCAATGCAGGTTTTGGCCAGCGCGTTGGGCAGGGGCGACGTTGCGGCATGCGTCGTTTGGCGCGGCGTCTGGATCTTTACATACCGGTCAACAGCCGTGTCGATGTGAAGCTCCAGCAAAAGGTTCGTGCGGGCAGCGATGTGCTCGCTACAATGGTGCACAACGCTTCCAACCTGGATGTGAGTTCCTGACATGGCCGAACTTGAAGTCAACAAGCGTCGCCGCGGGATTTACCTGCTGCCCAACTTGTTCACAACCGCCACGCTGTTTGGCGGCTTTTACGCCATCGTGGCATCTATCAATGGGCGCTTTTCCATGGCGGCCGTGGCCGTGTTTGCGGCCATGTTCGCGGACGCGCTGGACGGCCGTGTTGCGCGTTTGACCAATACGCAAAGTGATTTTGGCAAGGAATACGATTCCCTGGCCGATTTGGTGACGTTTGGTCTGGCGGCTGCGCTGATGATTTACACCTGGTCGCTGCACACGCTGGATGGCGCATTCTGGCTTAGCGGCAAAGTCGCTTGGCTGGTGGCCTTCATCTACGTCGCCGCGACCGCATTGCGTCTGGCACGGTTCAATGTTTATGTGGCGGCGGACGGTGACAAAGGCTATTTCTTTGGATTGCCCAGTCCCACCGCTGCTGCGTTGGTCGTTGGTTTTGTCTGGGTCTGCGAAACCAGCGGGCTGGATGGTGATCTGATGGCCATTCCTGCGTTGGCGATCACTTTGGCGGCGGCCTTGCTGATGGTCAGCAACGTGCCGTTTCGCAGTTTCAAGGACCTCAAGTTGTCCGAAAAAGTGCCCTTCGCCTATGTATTGATCATGGTTAGCCTGTTTGTGCTGATCGCGATGGACCCGCCACGGGTGCTGTTCGGTTTCGCGTTGATATACACCATTTCCGGGCCTGTGCTGGCGCTGAATCGCTGGCGTCGACGGCGCGTGACATCCGTCGATCAGGAAACGCCTGGCGACGAGTAAGGCCCATGAGCTATAGCCGTGCGCATTTGGCTGAACTGGGACTGATTCTGTGGCGCTCGCGCGACGAGCTTGCTCATCCGGTCGAGCAAGCCCCGGCTGCGCCTGCCCAAGTTGCGACGGTGCCGCGGGTCGAAGCACCCGCTACGCCGGCCTCTGCGGGCAAGCCGCAGATTTCGGAAAGCCACGTTCGGGAACAAACCGAGGCGACGCGTCGCGATAATGATGAAGCCGCCGCCGCGCGCCGTGCGGCCATCGCACGGATGGATTGGGACGCTCTTCAGACCTACGTCAATTCGCAAAAGCGCGGCGATGCTCGGCAGGCCGTATTTGGCGTGGGCGCTCGCGATGCCAGGGTCATGGTGATTGGTGAAGCGCCCGGGGCGGAAGAGGACCGTCGCGGTGAGCCTTTTGTCGGCCCGGCCGGCCAATTGTTGGATCAAATGCTCGCGGCCATCGGCTTGTCGCGTGATCGCGACGTTTATATCGCCAATATCTGCAAGTTCCGCCCGCCCAATAATCGCGATCCGCGTGCGGATGAGGTGGCTGAAGATTTTCCCTATCTGCAACGTCAGATTGCGTTGGTACAGCCGGATTTGCTGATCGCGGTGGGGCGGATTGCCGCACAGCATTTGCTTGAAAGTGATGAGCCGATCGGTCGTATGCGCGGTAAACCACACCATTTTGGTGAGGCGCGACTGCCTGTGGTGGTGACTTACCATCCTGCCTATTTGTTGCGTAGTCCACGCGAAAAGGCCAAAGCCTGGGTGGATTTGAAGCGCGCCCGTAGCCTGTTGTCCGTGGACTCGTGAGTCACTCAATGGCCTGGCTTGTGCGTCCAATGGCTTTGGATGATCTCGACGCCGTGACCTTCAACGAGTGTGCGGCATATCCGTTTCCGTGGACTTGCGGCATTTTTGAAGATTGTCTCCAGTTCGGATATCCCAGCTGGGTGGCCGAAGCCGAAAATGGCGATATCGCCGGGCATGCTGTCATGAGTCTGGCGGTCGGTGAAGCGCATATTCTGAATGTGTGTGCGCATCCGCATTTTCAGGGTATGGGATTGGGACGTTGTCTGCTCAACACTTTAGTGGACCACGCTGAAGGCGAGGCCGCACAGCGCATGTTCCTGGAGGTGCGCGCGTCCAATCATGCGGCCATTCAGCTTTACCGCTCGGCTGGTTTTGAGGAGGTCGGTGTGCGGCGTGGCTATTACCCGGACGATGACGGCCGCGAGGATGCCGTGGTGCTGTGCCGGGAGTTGAAAACGGCTGTGGCATACTGAGGCGGGACGCGTAGGGGCGCGCGGCGATCCACTTTCGCCGGAGTCAGGGCAATGAAATTCAATTTGAGCGGCCTCCTCGGGCGCGGGAAGCCGGTGCATCCGCCGTTGCGCCTGGGGTTTTTGCCAACAGCTGATGCGGCCGTGCTGTTGGTGGCGCGCGCTCAAGGTTTCTTCGAGCGTGAAGGACTTGATGTCAGCTTGAGCCGGCAAACGTCCTGGCAGCGAAGTCGCGATAAAGTGGCTCACGGTGAACTGGATGGCGCGCATATGCCGGGTACGGTGCCTTTGTGCGCCAATCTTGGTATTGGTGGTGATGTTCAGCCTTTGCGCACGGCTTTTGTCCTGTCATTGGGCGGCTCCAGTTTTGGTTTGCACGCGCGCTGGTTGAAGACCCTGCAGCAGGCCGGGTTGGGGCAAGAGCGTGTGACACCGGCGCAATCGCTCCAGGCATTGGCCGTGTTGGTGGCACAACGTCGTCAGCAGGGCTTGCCCAAGCTGCGCTTGGCGGTTACCGACCGTTACAGCAACGGTAGCTACGACTTGCGGTATTGCTTGGCCAGCGTCGGTATTGATCCTCTTGACCATGTCGATCTGGTGGCCATCACACCCGGCCGTGTGCTGCGCAGTTTGCGCGATGGTAACTACGATGGTGCGTGGCTCGACGAGCCATGGGGGTCCTTGGCAGCGGCCGAGGGGCTGGTCAGCTTGATGTTCAGCAAGCAGTCCTTCTGGAATCACAGTTTAGGCAAAGTGCTGGCAGTACGAGATGACTTCCTGCGTGAACATCCGCGCACACACCGCGCGTTGCTACGATCGTTGATGCAGGCCGCAGCGTGGCTGGAAGATCACCGTGAGGACGCCTTGCCGCTGCTCAGCGCGCGAGACGCTTTGAATCTGCCGGTGTCCGCGTTGGGGGTGCTCACCCAGGGCATCCCGACGTTGGCCGGTGCTCAGCGGCGTGATCTGGTGTTCCAGTTTGGGGCGGCCAATTTTCCGTGGTATTCGCAAGCGGTGTGGTATCTCGGGCAGATGATTCGCTGGGGGGATTTTTCCGAGGTTCTGGATTTCAAGCATGCTGCCCAGGACGTTTATTTGCCCAAGCTGTATCGCGAAGCGGCGCGCGAGTTGAACATTGCGTATCCCAATATCGGCTACAAAAACGAGGGTGAACACGACGGCGAGTGGGAGCTTGATGAAGCGTCACACAAATTGTTGATGGGGCCGGATATGTTCTTCGATGGGCGGCCCTACAAGCCGCGACAGACCATGAAATATCTCAACGGTCTGGATATTAGCCACATCAGTGCTCCGCTGGATGCAATGTGGGCGATTCGCTGATTTAGCGGTTTTTCGCGCGAAACTGCCGGACTCGTTCACGGAAACGCTTAAGCAAGCTGCCATCAATGTTACGGCTGCCATAGCGTAGGTGCACATAGAGTTGGGTAATGCGTTCCACGTCACCCGCCAGAGCGGGGCGTTCCTGAGCGATGCGCAGGCTGAGATCGATTGGACCTTCACTGAGTTGAGGCGCCAGACCTGCGCGTTTGAGCTTGGCCAGAAAGCGTTGCCACGTGCGATGAACCGGGTCGCGTTCGAGGTCACTCTGGTGCGCGCGCATGACCAGCAGATTGACCACTAGCAGACTGAAGAGTGTCAGCACGGTGAGCGCGATGAGCAGGGCGCGCAGCCCCGGTAAACCCAAAGCCGCCATCAATTTTTGTTGCAACTCCGGGCCGTAAGCCAGAATCCAACGGTTCCAGGCTGCGTTGACCTGATCCCAGCGCAATTGCAGCTGGACCAGCGTGCCGCGACTTAAGCGTGCCAAGCCGGGAACCGGCTCGCTCGCAGGCAGAGCCGCCCCCAGGCCCAATTCCACCCGTTCCGGGGCGACCGCGGCGGTGGGATCTATGCGGACCCAGCCGCGGTCGGCCAGCCAAACTTCGCTCCAGGCGTGGGCATCGGATTGGCGCACGATGTAATAGTCGCCGTTGTTTTCTGCGCCCTGATACCCGGTGACAACCCTTGCGGGGATACCGGCCGCGCGCATCATGAAGGTGAACGCGCTGGCGTAGTGTTCACAAAAACCGCTGCGTGTCTCGAAAACGAATTGATCGATGCTGTGCTGGTTCATCAGCAGCGGCGGGCGCAGCGTGTAATGGAACGGTTGTTGCGCAAAGTGCTTTAACGCCGTATCAATGACGGCGCGCGGATCATCATTTTGCGCTTTCCAGCTCAGGACCATTTCGCGCGTTTGCGGGTTGGATGCAACGGGCAATGACAGCTGATGCTGCAGATAGCGTTCGCTGGCTTGTGTGTCCGCGCTGTAGCGCGTGCCTGAGGCTAGGCGATAAAGTTTTTTGTCGATGACGTCCCATTTGTGACGCAAGACCAGGTCGCGCCCCACGCTGGAGTTTTCCGGCAATGGGCCCCGTGGAAGGTCCAGTGCGAGCAGCCAGCGTTTGCCGTGTGGTTCCAGTTGCATCTCGTAAACCACGGGTGGGCCTTCGAACTCGACCTGCGCATTGCTGGGGATGTCGTTCCATGGGCCGGGCAACCAGCTGCGACCGTTGAAATATTCAAACACCGGACCACGCCAATACAACTCACTGCGCGAAGGCGCGGCGTCGTCGAAACGGACCCGAAAGGCGACGGCGTCGGACATGCCGAGCTCGCTGATCATGCCGGGCTCCATCGAATCGCTGAGCCCTGTCATGCCGGCGCCAGCGTCCGAGGGGATGCCCCAGAGCGGCCCTGGGATGCGTGGAAACAGGACAAAAAAGATCAGCATCAACGGCACTGCTTGCAGCATCAGCGAACCCGAAAGACGCAGATTGCGCTTCAGTGGCAGCAACCCTTGCGGATGGTTGACTTCAATCAGCACGCTGGTGATGGCCAGCGCGCCGGCAAACATGAGCAGGACCATGACCATTTCCTGGCTGAACAGAAAATGCGTGATGAGCAGGAAATAGCTGAGATAAATGACCACCAGATAATCACGGCGCGTGGTCATCTCGGTCAGCTTCATGCCCAGCATGACCACCAGCAAAGCGACGCCTGCGTGGTGCCCGTTCAAGGTTTGGTACTGCATCCAGATGCCGGTCAGGGCCAATCCGGCCAGCACATTGCGCAGCAACGCGCCCGGCATGGGCCAGGTGCGTTGAGCGGCCAGGGCCCGCCAGATGCCCATGCCGATGACCAAAGCTGTGGCCCAGATAGGCAAGCGCGTGAGGTGCGGCGCCGCAATGAGCAGCAAGACCAGCAACACGCGGTGGACTTTGGCCGCCGACAGATGATCGCGCACAGCATGCTTCATGCGGGGCTCCCGCTGGTGCCGAAACGCGCCAGCTGTTCCAGGCATTTTTGGCGATGCGAGGCCCCTCGCGACGGTGAGATTTCAACCCCAGGCAGGCGCAAGCCGTAGGCCTGATGCCCGGTTTCCGCGTCCAGGACCCAGCGACACAGTTGTGACAAGCGCCGCTCCGGATCACGCAAATCGTTGAGGCTGGACCAATCCAGCCAAAGCGATTCATCCATAGGGTCAGCAAACGTTTTGACCGTCAGGCGTCCGGTGTGGCCGTATCGCTTCCAATGAATGGTGCGCGGTGCATCACCGTATTGATAATCCCGCAGATGGGAAAAATCGTCGCGACCGCTTTGCGCCCCTGAGCGTTGTCCGCGCTCGCCTGCGACCGGGGGTATCGGTCGCGTTTGAGTGGCCGGTTTGGGGTAGATCAGATATTCACTGCTTAAGGTGATCCAGCTCCAGGCTTGAAACAGACCCAGCGGAAATTCTGTTGCGATGGTGAAGCGCGGCAGGCGGTAAACGCCGCGCGGCTGAGGGGCAATCTCAAAACCTGTTTTGGCTTGTTCATCAGGCGCGCAATCCACCGCGGAATCAGGCGACAGCTCGGAGCGTTTGAGGCCGCAAAGCAGGCTGTAACGATTCTTCGCCGTACTGTGGCTGAGTTCCACCGGAACCCACACCGGATCTCCAGCATGGACTGAAGGGATGCGCGGAACGTGAACACGCAGTTTCAGTAGGTTGGCGTTGGTGTGATGCATCGCCACCATGCCCATGCCGCCGAGCAGGAAGGTCAGTGCAAAAGCCAGGGAATTGCTGTAGTTCATGGAGCCGAGCAGCATGGCCAGCAACATGAAAGCGAATACATAGCCAGGGCGTGTCGGCAGGATGTAACAGCGCCCACGCCGGATGGTCACCGGCGGCGGTTGCGGCTTATGGCGCGAGACCACCCAGTTTTCAAAGCGCTGATTGAGGCGTTGATACAGCGACACAGGCGAGTCGTCGCTCAGGGGATTGCAACTTCAGCGAGCAGTTCCTTGATCAGCGTGGTGACACCGCTGTCGTCGCCGCTGTTGAATTGCAGGCGATGACCCGCCACGTGCGGGAAAACCGCCTGAACATCTTCGGGCACAACGGCTTTTCGGCCATCCAACAGCGCCCAGGCCTGTGAAGCGCGCTTCAATGCCAAGCCAGAGCGTGGTGACAAGCCCAGGGCGACGCGCGGGTGGCTGCGACTGGCACTGACCAAAGCAAGGATGTAATCGACCAGCGCGGGGCTGGTGATGACACTGGTGACTTGAGACTGCAGATCCAGCACGTCGCCGTCGCTGAGCACTTGGCCGCGCTGAATCAACAGTTCGCGCCGAGATTGTCCCAGCAACAATTCTTTTTCGGCCTGATGCGAGGGATAACCCAGCGACAGGCGCATCAGAAAACGGTCGAGTTGTGACTCGGGCAGGGCGAAGGTGCCGATCTGATCCAGCGGATTCTGCGTGGCGATGACGAAAAAGGGTTGCGGTAGTTTGCGGGTTTCACCGTCGCTGGTGACCTGGCCTTCTTCCATGGCTTCGAGCAGAGCGCTCTGGGTTTTGGGGCTCGCCCGATTGATTTCGTCTGCAAGTAAAACCTGGCAGAACACCGGGCCCGGCTGAAAGCGAAACTGGCCGCTGTCCTTATCGAATACCGAGACACCACCTATATCCGCCGGCAGCAGATCGCTGGTGAACTGAATGCGCCGATATTGCAGGCCGAGCAAATGAGCCAATGCTTGTGCCAGCGTGGTTTTGCCGACACCGGGCACATCTTCGATCAGGAGATGGCCTTGGGCGAGCAGACAACTCAAGGAAAGTTTGAGGATCTCCGGCTTGCCCAGGATGATTTCGCTGGCGGAGGAGAGTATTGACGCAATGCGGTCGCTCATGCGGCACGGCAGGCTTATGGGTCAGCGATCGATTGTGCGGTGCCGCGGCAGGCTTGTCCATGGTGTGGCTCGCTTCGGCGGCAAGCCAGTGGCATGATCAGTGCATAACTTCAATACCAAACAGCAGGACGGGAACGGTGACGACGACAAGTACGCCATGGATGTATCAATTGCGCGATCGCTATCGCCTGTATGAAGCGCGACGTGCGATGGAGCATGCGGCGAACTATGACGAATGGATTGAGGCCGCGACCGACTATGAGCACTTCAGCGGTGGCCATGAGTGGCGCGAGACCGAGGTCAGCAAGGATTATGACCACGAGTTGGTTCGAGAACGGCTCAACACCATCCGCCGCATGCGCTATCAGGATCGCCCTGATGATCTGATGTACGAGTTGCGTCAGGGCTTGCACTGGAATTTGGGCAACTCCGGCAACCCTTTGCTGTACGGCGTGAGTCCGCTGGGCACCAAATATCTGATTGAATCGTATTTGGACACCGTAACCGAAGCTCTGGATTGGATCGCTGAGCAGCCGGATGCTCGCGTCGGTCGGGTCACCAAGCGTGCCTTCTTCTCGGACTTGGCCCAGAGCTATGGGCGGTCCGCTTTGATGCTTTCGGGTGGCGCCACCATGGGATTGTTCCATGTCGGCATCGTGCGCGCGCTGTACCTGCACGACCTGTTGCCGGACATCATGTCCGGCTCGAGTGCGGGTTCGCTGGTGGGGGCGTGCGTGTCCGCAAGATCGCGTGAGGATGCTCAAAAGCTCATGGACCCGGACAATCTTTATCTGGATCTGTGGGGCCTGCTGTCACCGCGTGACATGCGCCGTACCGGCGGCATCATGGACCAGAACAAGCTGCGGCGCGGTTTGGCGGAAAATTTGCCGGATGTCACCTTCGAGGAAGCGCATGCCTTGTCCGGCATTTCCATGAACATCACGGTTTCGCCGGTGGCCGACAATCAGCCGGCGCGCCTGCTCAACCATCTGACTTTCCCGCATTTGTACATGCGTGAGGCGGTGTTGGCTTCGTGCGCGGTGCCATTTTTGTTTCCGCCGGTGAAGTTAGCGACGCGCAACCTGCAAGGCAAACGTGAACCTTACATGCCATCGCTGCGTTGGGCCGACGGGTCACTGCAGAGCGATCTTCCACGCATGCGTTTGCGCCGGTTGTTTAATGTCAACCACTTCATTGTGAGTCAGACCAATCCGCACGTATTGCCATTTTTGACTCAGCGCGAGCCCGATGAAGCGGGCTTGATGCACGGCGCGGGTCGCTTGGCCTTAGGGGCTGCGCGCCATCAAACACAACTGGCTTTGAAGTTCGCGCGTAACAACCTGCCGCGGCCGTTGAACAGCCTGCGTCGGCATCTCGATCACGCCTCCGGCATTCTCGACCAGGATTACCGCGGCAACGTCACGATTCTGCCTGAGTTCGACATGCACAGTTACACGCGGGTGATTCGCAATCCGCGCATTCAGGATGTGCGACGCATGATCATTCAGGGTGAACGCGCAACCTGGCCCAAGCTGGCCATGATTCGCCATCAGACGGTGATCAGCCGGACTCTGGCGCTGTGTCTGGACAAAGTGGACCGGCGTCAGGTCAAGCAGAGCGCCGCCTGATACCGGCCCGCGCCCTCACAGGGCGCGAATCTTGTCCTGCTGCGTCTTGAGTTCGGCCAGCGTGCGGGCTTGAGCGTCTGCCTGTTGTCGCGCTTTTTCAACAACCTCGGCGGGAGCTTTGTCGACGAAGCTGGGGTTTTGCAGGCGCGCTGATGCGCCGGCCAATTCTTTTTCCAGCTTGGCGATCTGCTTGGCCAGACGCGCCAACTCGGCATCTTTGTCGATCAGCCCAGCCATGGGCACCAGCAGCTTTAATGTGCCCGCGACCGCCATGGCACATTCGGGCGGATTGTCGTCCGCCGGAGTGAGGCTTTGAATGCGCCCCAAGGCGCTCAGCCACATGTTCATGGAATCCAAGCGACTCAGATCTTCAGGGCTGGCATCCTGATATAGCACATCAAGTGGCTTGCCTGGCGCAATGTCCATTTCCCCACGGATCTGGCGAATGCCGAGGAGACACTGCTGCAGCCAGGCGATATCAGCCTCAGCTGCGGCATCGGTCTTGTTGGTGTCCGCCACGGGATAGGGCTGCTGCATGATGGTGTCGCCCTGCTTGCCCGCGAGAGCGCCGATCCGCTGCCAGATCTCCTCGGTGATATAAGGCATCAAAGGATGGAGCAAGCGCAACACGGTCTCGAGCACGCGCACCAGGGTGCGTGCTGTGCCGCGACGCGCGGCAGGGTTGTCCGTGTTGTTGATGACCGGCTTGGTCAGTTCCAGGTACCAGTCGCAGAAGTGGTGCCACACGAATTCATGCAATTCGGCCGCGATCAGATCGAATCGATAACCGGCGTAGTGCCGATTCACTGTGGCTTCGGTGTGCTGCAGTTTGGAAATGATCCAGCGGTCGGCGACACCGATTTCGATCTCGCCGGCATCGGACAGATCGATGCCCTCTACCGTCATCTCGACGTAGCGCGCCGCGTTCCACAGCTTGTTGCAGAAGTTCTTGTAACCGGCCAGACGCTGGGTATCGAATCGGATGTCGCGACCGGTGGAAGCCAATGCGGCGAAGTAAAAGCGCAGCGCGTCAGTGCCGTGCTGAGGAATGCCGTCAGGAAAATCCTTGCGCGTTTGCTTGGCGATTTTTTCCGCCATCTTTGGCTGCATCAGACCGGCGGTGCGCTTGTCGAGCAAGGCGTCCAGGGAAATGCCGTCCACCACGTCGAGCGGGTCGATGACATTGCCTTTGGATTTGGACATTTTTGCCCCCGAGGCATCGCGCACCAGACCGTGCACATAAACCTCGCGGAAGGGCACGTCGTCCATGAACTTCATGCCCATCATGATCATCCGGGCGACCCAGAAGAAGATGATGTCGAAACCAGTTACCAGCACGCTGGTTGGGTAATGCTTGGCCAGTTCGGCGGTGTTGTCCGGCCAGCCCAGGGTTGAGAACGGCCACAGCGCGGAGGAGAACCAGGTGTCGAGCACGTCGTCGTCCTGGCGCAGCGCAAGGCTGGCATCCAACTGATATTTTTCCCGCACTTCGTCTTCGTTGCGGCCGACGTAGATATTGCCATCCTCGTCGTACCAGGCCGGAATGCGATGACCCCACCAGATCTGACGCGAGATGCACCAGTCCTGGATGTTGCGCATCCATTCAAAATAGGTTTTCGACCAGTTCTCCGGGACGAAACGGATACGTCCGGATTCCACCGCTTCGATGGCTGGCTTGGCCAGCGGTTCGGCCTTCACGAACCACTGATCGGTCAGATAAGGCTCCAACACCTGATGGGTGCGGTCGCCGCGCGGCACCATCAAACGATGGTCATCGACCTTGTCGAGCAAGCCCAGCGCATCGAGATCGGCCACCACCGCTTTGCGCGCGTCAAAACGATCCATGCCGCGATATTTTTCCGGCACGTCATCATTGAGGCTGGCGTCATCGTTGAGGATGTTGATCAGCGGCAGTTTGTGACGCTGACCCATCTCATAGTCGTTGAAATCGTGAGCCGGGGTGATTTTGACCACGCCGGTGCCAAACTCACGGTCGACGTAATCGTCACCAATCACCGGGATTTCGCGGCCAACCAGTGGCAAGGTGATGGTTTTGCCGATCAGGTGCTGATAGCGCTCGTCGTCCGGATGGACCGCTACAGCGCTGTCGCCGAGCATGGTTTCCGGGCGTGTGGTGGCCACCGTCAGATGACCCGAGCCATCGGTTAACGGGTATCGGAAATGCCACAGGTGGCCATTTTCCTCCTGCGACTCGACTTCCAGATCGGACACGGCGGTTTTCAGCACAGGATCCCAGTTGACCAGGCGCTGGCCACGGTAAATCAGACCCTCGTCATGCAGCTTAACGAACACCTCGGTGACCGCTTTGGACAGGCCTTCGTCCATGGTGAAGCGCTCGCGTTCCCAATCCACCGATGCGCCCATACGTCGCAGCTGACGCGTGATGTTGCCGCCGGACTCCGCCTTCCACTCCCAGATTTTGTCGATGAAGGCGTCGCGACCGAGATCATGGCGGTTGGTGCCCTCAGCGGCAAGACGGCGCTCCACCACCATTTGCGTGGCAATGCCGGCATGGTCGGTGCCCGGTTGCCACAGGGTCGCGTGGCCCTGCATCCGGTGGTAGCGGGTCAGCGCATCCATGATCGTGTCCTGGAAGGCGTGGCCCATGTGCAGACTGCCGGTCACGTTGGGGGGCGGGATCATGATGCAGTAGGCATCGCCCTCCATACCCATGCGGAAATATCCATTTTTCTCCCATTGTGAATACCAACGGGATTCGATCTCGGCGGGATCGTAGTTTTTGTCCATGCGAAGCAGCTTGCTGTAACCGGGGAAAAGCCGGCCATTATACGGGGCAGGTGGCGCCGGGTCAGGCGCCGATCTGATGAGTTTCCAGCTCGTAACCGCGACTGCGGTAAAAGGCATAGCGCTGGCGCGCGGCGGCTTTTTCCGCATCGCTGCCTGCGACGATTTCCAGGGCGCGCTCGAAGCTGGAAAAAAAGTCCGGCGGTTGCGGTTGGCTCAGGTCCAGATTGAGCAGCACATCACGCTGAGCCGGAAGCTGTGCACCCATGCCCAGCACGATGGGCGAGGTGTTGTCCTCGTGTTCCAGATCATGTGGCAGAAAGCTGCCTTGTTTGTAGGTCCACAAGCGCTCATTGAAAGCCTGCCCGACATGAGCGTCGGGCAGGTTGACGTAAGCCATTTGCGATTGGCTGTGAATACGCTCAAGCAGACGGCAGGCGAAATCCTGCACGTCAGCCTGCGGCGCGTTCAGCACATAAAAGCTAACGCGGGTCACGAAGCCTTGCTGAACAGGTATTGCATGAGCAGCGGCACGGGGCGGCCGGTACCCAGTTTGTTGGAACCCCATGCGGTGCCGGCAATATCCAGATGGGCCCAGGTCGCTTTGCGGGTGAAACGATGCAGGAACGACGCCGCGGTGATGGCGCCAGCGCCCGGACCACCGACGTTGGCCACGTCCGCCACCGCGCTCTTCAACTGGTTCTGGTATTCCTCCCACAGCGGCATCTGCCAGGCGCGATCACCGATGGTTTGGCCCGCGGCGAGCAAATCGTCGGCCAGCTGCTGGTTGTTCGCGAACAGCCCGGTGGCTTGATCACCCAGCGCGACGACACAGGCGCCGGTCAGGGTGGCCATGTCGATGATCACTTCAGGATCATAGTTTTCCTGGGTGTAGGTCAGGGCATCGCACAGAATCAGGCGGCCTTCGGCATCGGTGTTGATCACCTCAATGCTGATGCCGGCCATGCTTTTGACCACATCACCGGGTTTGTTAGCGTCGCCATCAGGAAGGTTTTCCGAGGCCGGGACAATACCCAGCACATTGATGGCAGGCTGAGCTTCGATCAACGCCTGAAACACACCGAACACGCTGGCGCCGCCGCACATGTCGAACTTCATTTCTTCCATCTTGGCCGCTGGCTTGAGGCTGATGCCGCCAGCGTCGAAAGTCAGTCCTTTGCCAACCAGTGCAATGGGCTTGTCGGTTTTTTTGCCGCCTTTGTATTCCAGAATGATCAACTTGGCCGGCTGGCGGCTGCCGCGCGAGACCGAAAGCAGGGCGCCCATGCCCAGTTTGGCCATGTCCTTTTCTTCCAGCACTTTGCAGCTGAGGTTTTTCTGGCCTTTGGCCAGATCAGCGGCCAGTGCGGCAAGGTCGGATGGGGTGCACAGATTGCCCGGACGGTTGCCGAGATCCTTGGTCAGATTGACGCCGGAAGCCGTCGCTGTGGCCTGAGCCAGCGCCGCGTCCAGTTCCGCGTTGCGCGTATCGACCGCCAAGGTGATGCTTTTGAGCTTGCTGGCCGGTGCTTTCTTGGCCAGCAGTTCGTCAAAACGGTACAGCGCGGCCGCGCTGGCCAGCACACCCTGGCTGACCGCGAAACGCGCATCGGTATTTTTCACGGTGAGCAGTGATAGCGTGTTGTAGCAGTCCTTGCCGCCCAGTTTGGCGACCACCTGAGTGGCCGTGGTGATGGCCTGGGTGTAGCGCGTGGCATTGAACTCATCGGCTTTGCCCAGGCCAACCAGCAACACACGCTCGCAGCTGAGTCCGCTGGGTTTGTGCAACAACAAGGTTTGACCGACCCGACCATCCATGTCGCCGGTGGCTAGCATGTCACTGAGCAGGCCCGCGCTGGCTTCATCAACAGCTATGGCCGGTTGGGACAGTTTGCGGCGTTCGAAAACACCAAGAACGAGGCAGGCGGTGCGCTGCTTTTCCGCAGCGCCGGCTTTGATTGAGTATTTCATGCTGATGAGGATCAGAAGTGTGGGGGAATGATAGCCCAGTGTTGGATGGTGGTACTTGCGGCCGGCTTTGAAAACACGCTCAAGCCGCTGCGCGTGACATCCTGCTTTCGCAGGTCCATGTATCGCTCGTCATCGACCATCCAGGTCTCTGACAGTTTTGAAAGCCGGCCGACCGTCCGCGAGTCTATGAGTGTCCCCATTTGGTTCCCCGCAACTGGGCTCAGCGGATACCATGTGCCTTTGAACCTTGAATGGGAGTGGGGCTTGTCCAAGCGCATTCTGGAGCGCTACCTGCTGGCGGATGCTGCGCGCACCTGGGCCGCGGTCACCGCGGTGCTTATGGCAGTGATGCTGAGCACCCGTTTTGCGCGCTTTTTGGGCGAGGCGGCCAAGGGCAGTATTCCCCCCGAATTGCTGTGGAAAGTGGTCTTACTGTCGAGCATGCAGTACCTGACCATCTTGATTCCGATTTCCCTGCTGCTGGGTGCCATGCTCAGCCTCGGACGCATGTATCGCGACAGTGAAATCGCCGCCATGCATGCTTGCGGCGTTGGTCTGGGGCGGATGTACCGGCCATTTCTCCATCTCGGCTTGATGCTTGCGTTGATCACCGCGCTGCTCAGTTTGTGGTTGAGTCCGAGCGCTGGACGCACGGTGGATTTTTTGACCAAGAAAGCCGCACAGGACTTGAAGTTCGGCGTGCTGGAGCCTGGCCGCTTTCGCGAGCTGCCTAACGATGGTGGCGTGTTTTACATCGAGTCGGTGTCCGACGATCGCAGCGAAATTCGGGGTGTGTTCGCGCGCTTGCTCAGCGAGAGTGGCGAGAGCGTGATTACCGCGCCGCGCGGTGTGCAGCGCACCGATCCAGTGACCGGCGTGCGCAGCATCGTGTTGCTGGATGGTTATCGCGTGGATGGTGCCGCTGGACAGGCGGACTTTCGGATCACCCGTTTCGATGAGCACGGCGTGAGCATCGAACCGCCGGACTTCGTGTATCGGTCGAGCAAGCAGGCGACCAAGCCCAGTATGGATTTGCTGGGCTCGCCGGACCCGCGCGATCAGGCCGAGCTGCAGTGGCGCTTGTCGTCGCCCTTGGCCGTCTTGCTGCTCGCGCTGTTAGCTGTGCCGTTGTCGCGTATTGATGCGCGTGCCGGGCGTTACAGCAAGGTGGCGCTGGGTATTGTGATCTACATTGTCTACTTCAATCTGTTGGGGATTGCCCAGGCTTGGCTGGAGTCCGGCAAGTTGCCGGCATGGATCGGGCTGTGGTGGGTCCATCTGGTTTTGGCGCTGGCCATACTGCGTCTGTATGCGGTGCGCGGCGGCTGGATCGAGCGGCTCAAGGTCCAGCGCGCATGAAAATACTTGATGCACACATCCGTAATGCTTTGCTGGGTATGTCCGTCATTGTGGCATTGGCGCTCACCGGCATCAGTGGCTTCGTGACCCTTGTTGAAGAGCTTGATGACCTCGGTCAGGGCGATTACAGCTTGCAGCTGATCGCGCTGGTGACGTTGCTGAAAATGCCTCAGTTGCTTTACGAGATGTTTCCGCTTGTGGTGCTGCTGGGCACCATACTCGGACTTGGCGCCTTGGCGGCCGCAGGCGAGTTGGTGGTCATGCAAGCTGCCGGGGTGTCGGTTTATCGGGTGGCATGGTCGGCGGGCAAAGCGGGCTTGGCGCTGGGTTTGCTGGTCTTGGCGATGGGGGAGTTCGTGGTCCCGATGGCCAAGCAAGCGGCTGATACCATCTCCAGCACCGCACGTTTCGGTGAGGGACGCGTCGCAAGTTCTGCGGTGTGGCTGCGTCAGGGCGAGCAGTACATTCGGATCGGTCAATTGCCGCAGGACACGGTGGCGGAAGACATTCAGGTCTTGCACGTGAATCAGAACGACAGCCGCCTGATTCAGACCGTGTCCATGGCCAGAGCCGATTACGCCAATGGAGAATGGCAGGCGACAGATCTGCGTGAGACGCTGTTGGATTACGGCAGTGTGCGCATACGCGAGCGCGGCAGCGCGGAGTGGGTTGTCGATCTGGACCCTGATGTCCTTCAGCTGTTCGTTTTGCGCGCAGACAGTTTGTCTTTGCGCGGGCTTTTTCAGTACATCCAGTACCTGGACAGCAACGGCCTGGACAACACAGCGCCGCAATATGCGCTGTGGCGCAAGCTTGCCACGCCGCTCACGGTCATGGTCATGGTGATTTTGGCCGTGCCATTCGTGATTGGACCCCTGCGTGACACCGGCGCAGGTCAGCGCTTGTTTGTCGGGGTCATGCTCGGTATTGCCTTCTATGTCCTGAACGAAGTGGCCGGCAGTCTTGGGCAGGTCTATGACTGGCCCGCCGCGGTCGCAGCGTTAACGCCTACAGCTGCGCTTGCGTGTCTTGCCGGGTGGCGGTTGCGTGCCGCAGTGAGTCGCTAAGGCCGACCACCCCCCAAACTTGGGGTATCGCCCCAGCCCTCCTCAGGGAATAGTTGTCGTGTTGGAGAATTCTCTGTTTTATCCGGATTTTGGGGGCTTTCATGAAGAAACTGATGGGCGCGCTGCTGGTCACAACGATGTTCAGCGGCTGCATATTTGAAGATGACAATCTGATCATCACCGACACAACCAGCAACCCGACGCCGTCACCGATGGCAACGTCGACGCCAAGCCCCACGGCTTCCGCAGCACCCACGGCAACGCCGGGTGCGACCGCGACACCCGCGCCGACAACATCGCCAAGTGCAACACCAACGCCGAGTGCGACACCGGGTGGTCCTGTGGTGACCAGCAGCCCAACACCGACGCCGTCAACAGCACCCACGCCGACACCGAGCGCCAGCGCCACGCCAACGCCAAGTGCCACACCGACGCCGAGCCCGGCGACGGGTGATGCCAAGGCGTGCTTCAACCCGGTTCTTTTGACCCCGGGCAGCAGTTACAGCTGGACGCTCAAGCGAGATACCGACAATGTGACGGTGACGGACGATCGTAGCGTGACAACGGGGACCTTTAACGGCCAGTCAGCGATCAAAACGGTCGCGAGCATGACAACGTTGAATGGTTCGCCATCGACGACTGACACGTACCAGAACATGAACGAGAGCGCCAAGCTTATCGAGGTGTTGGGTACGCAAACATCATCGCCGGTGGATGTCACCATCACCTTTGACCCATCTTACGAACTGCGCTTCGACATGCAGCCTGGCGAGTCCTACTCGCAGAACTACCAGCAGGACATCGACTCGTCCTTATTCAATATGTCGCAGCAGGTCGAGCTGACGCGTACCTTCATCGGCATTAAAACCATCACGGTGCCTGGTGGTTCGTTCCAGACCTGCCACTTTAAGGAAGAGCGCAGCATTGGTGGAGCTGCACCAGAATCGATCGAAACCTGGATAGATACCGCGAGCGGTTTGCTGATTCAGCAGCTGAATTCGGATGGCTCACGTGATCAGCTGACCGAGGGTGAAGTCAACGGCGACCCCGTGCCCTAGGCAGAAAATAAAATCACTAGCTAGAAAAGCGCCCGCGATCAACGCGGGCGCTTTTTTTTTGCCCGACACAAGCGCAATCCCCCGTGTTTCGGGGGTATCCCAAAAGCCTGCTCTTGATCACGCTTAAGACCATCTTTCGAGGAGGGATTTATGATGGTGAAGTTGCAGTTTTCTCCGGGCCACAGTGCGCTGCTCGGCGTGATCGTGGCGTCCGCGTTTATGGTCGGTTGCGGTGGCAGTAGCGGTGCTGGCGAGCCACAGCAGCGCTACGTCAGTGGTGTTGTTGCCACCGGCGCGCCGCTTGAAGGCGCCGATGTTTTGATCAAAGGCGCCAATGGTCAGGAAGCGATGGCCACCACAGATGCTGATGGCCTGTTTGATGCTGACGTGACCCATCTGACGGCGCCTTTGATCTTCCGCGCGGTTTTGGGGGAGACGCAGTTGTTCTCCTATGACGAGGACGGAGATGGCGTTGCCAATATCCACGATCTGACGGATTTGGCCCTGCGCCTGGCTGCCGAGCAGGATGACCTGGCTGCGCTGTTCGATAGTTGGGTTAACGGTCAGCTCGGCGCCAACAGCATCAGCAGCGCGATCGACACGATCAACGAACAGTTCGCTGCGTTGTACAGTGATGCCGGGGTTGATGGCAGCTTCAACTTTTTCACCTCCTCATTCAGCGCCGATCATCAGGGTTTTGATGCGGTGCTGGATCAGGTTGAGGAGGTGGTCAATTGCGCCACCGTTGATGACAGCTACTCTTGCCAGATCGAATATGCCGATGGCTCGACTACCATCATCACCTTCAATCCCCCGGCAGACGGGGGTAATGGTGAGTTCACCGTTCCGGATGGCTCGACCTGGCGATTGATCATCAGTGGCACGGTGAATGGGCAATCGATCAACGAAACAATCGATATTTCCACCGATCAGGTTCCGCTCGGCGAGAGCAGTGGTCAGGTCTACGCGGGCGATTTGTCGGAAGCTTATACCGAAGGTTTTCAGCAGGCCTGCACCGGTGGTTTCGATGGCAACATCAACGTCAGTGAATTCACCTACACCACGACCGGCAGTGGCGAAGTTGGTACCAAGGCGGTGGTGAGTTACGCCTTCTCCATTAACGGGACCTGCACCATCGAAGGACAGGGCTCATTCCCGATGGATTTCACAGCAGCGTTTGATTACACCTGGGAGCGCATCGGCTAAGCCGCAAGCTCAGGCGACACTGTCAAAGCCCGCCAGATGCACTGGCGGGCTTTTTTGTGGGGCTTACAAGCCCATTTGACGCGCCGCCAGATCAGCCATGACCTCGCTCGCACCGCCGCCGATCGAGAGCACTTTGGTCTCGCGGAAAATACGCTCCACGGCGCTGCCATGCATGAAACCAGCGCCGCCATGGATCTGCACGGCTTCACCGGCGACGTATTCCAGCATGCTGGTGGCAAAGTTCTTGAGCATGCACAGCTCAGCAATCGGCACGTCGCCGTGGTCCACTCGCCAGATCAGTTGTTCCAACAGAGCTTGGGCGGCGATGTAGCGTCCCTGCATCTCAACCAGCTTGTGGCGGATGACCTGATGCTTGCTCAGCGGCTTGCCAAAGGTTTTGCGCTCTTGTGCATAGCGACGCGATTCTTCGATGCAGACAGCGGCCAAACCACAGGCCTGTGCTGCCAGAGCCAGGCGCTCGTTGTTGAAGTTGCGCATGATGCCAAGAAAACCTTGGTTTTCTGGACCGATCAGCTGGTTGGCTGGAACGCGGCATTGGTCGAAATACAGCGTTGCGGTGTCTGAGCAATGCCAGCCCATTTTGCGCAGTGGGGTGCGGGAAAAACCCGGTGTTTGGGCATGCATCGCCAGCAGTGATATGCCGCTGATACCCGGGCCGCCGGTACGCACGGCCACCGTGAACCAATCCGCCTGCATGCCCTGGGTGATAAAGGTTTTGCTCCCGCTGACCACATAGTGGTCACCATCACGTTCGGCGCGGCATGTCAGGTTGGCCACATCCGAGCCACCACCCGGCTCGGTGATGGCCAAAGCGGCGACCTCATCGCCGGCCAGGACCGACGGCACGATGCGTTTTTTCAGATCCTCGGAGCCCAGGGCGAGAATGGGTGGCAGCCCAATTCCGAGGCTGCCCAAGGCCGCAACGATGCCACCAGAACCGCTGCGGCACAGCTCCTGGACAAAGATCATCGGGTAGAAGCCGTCATCGACCGGCGTGCCGCCATAGGCTTCGGGGTAGCCCACGCCCAGCAAACCCAGCTCCGCGCAGCGTTTGTACAGCGCGCGGGGGATTTTGCCGTCATCCTCCCAGGCTTGAATCTGAGGTGTAATCTCGCTTTCCACAAAGCGACGAACTTGCTCGCGGAAGGCATCGTGTTCTGGTGTGTAATAAGGGCTCTTCATGCTGTTCCATCAGCGATACGGAGCCATATTCAAGCACAGTTTGAACTCAAACCAAGAAGGTAATAGTTATTACCTTTGTAGGCTGGGTATGTTGCGGAAGGCCTCCAGACTGTCGGGGTTGGCCAGCGCGTTGAGATTTTTCACCGTGTCACCTTGAATCACGGCGCGAACGGCGAGTTCGGCGAGCTTGCCGGATCGCGTGCGTGGCAGATCGGCCACGGCCACAATCCGCGCCGGGACATGTCGTGGACTGGCGCCGCTGCGAATCCGCTGACGAATGTCCGCTTCAAGTTCTTCGCTGAGCGATACGCCATCCGCGAGGACCACGAACAGCACCACGCGCACATCGTCGCGCCAGTTCTGACCGATCGCCAGCGACTCGATCACCGCCGGGATCTGCTCGACCTGACGGTAGATTTCGGCGGTGCCGATGCGCACGCCGCCAGGATTCAGCGTGGCATCCGAACGGCCGTGGATGATGAGGCCGCCCTCGGCGGTCTTCTCCGCGAAATCACCGTGGTGCCAGATGCCGGGGAAGGTGTCGAAATAGGCGCCGCGGTAGCGGCTGCCGTCTTCATCGTTCCAGAATCCGATCGGCATGGACGGGAACGGTGAGCGACAGATCAAATCGCCCTTGACGCCGGCTGCAGCGCTGCGTCCTTGGTCATCGCAGACATCCACGTCCATACCCAGTCCTGGGCCTTGAATCTGCCCGCTGTAAACCGCAGACCAGGGATTGCCCAGCACGAAGCAGGACACGATGTCGGTGCCGCCGGAAATGGATTGCACTGCGATATCCGATTTGATGTCACGGTAGATGTAGTCGAACGATTCCGGAACCAGCGGCGAGCCGGTGGAGGCCAGGGCACGCAGATGATCGAGCTTGTGGGTTTCTCGAGGGCTCAACCCGCGGACCTTCAAGGCGTCAATGTACTTGGCTGAGACGCCGAAGAAGCTGGCGTTGGTCTCCTCCATGTAGTCGAACAAGGCGCTGGGTGAGGGCTCAAATGGAGAGCCGTCGAACAGCAGCACGCAAGCCTCGCTGGCGAGTGCGGAGACCAGCCAGTTCCACATCATCCAGCCACAGGTCGAGTAATAGAACACGCTGTCGCCAGGGCGAATGTCCGCTTGCAGGCGGTGTTCCTTGAGATGTTGCAACAGGGTGCCGCCAATGCCGTGGACGATGCATTTTGGCGCACCAGTGGTGCCGCTGGAGTAGAGAATATAGAGCGGTGCATTGAAAGCCATGCGTCGGAAGTAGAGCGGCTCATCCTGGCGATCCATGAAGGCGGACCAGGGCTGGAAGGCTGCTGGAACATCATTGCCGAGCATGATCGCGCTGCGCACGCTGGGCAGTTGATCGAGGATCTGCTGAGATTTTTCGCGGGTGTCGAAGCTTTTGCCGCCGTAGACATAACCCGCGCATGTGATCAGCACGCTGGGCTCGATCTGGCCAAAACGGTCAAGGACGCCACCAAGACCGAAATCCGGTGAGCAAGAAGACCACACTGCGCCCAGGCTTGTGGTGGCCAGCATGGCGATCAAAGTTTCCGGGCGATTCGGCATCATGGCTGCGACGCGCTCGCCGGGCTGCAAGCCGCTCTGGCGCAGGTGATCAGCCAAACTGGCCACTTTGCGGCGCAATTCGCCGCGGGTCACGCTGACGCGCTCGCCATCCTCGCCCAGAAAGCGCACCGCGATCGCATGATCATCCCCGCGCTGCAGCAGGTTCTCGGCAAAATTCAGGCGCGCCTGAGGGAAAAACTGGGTGCCGGGCATGCCTTCACCCGCGCGCACCGGACCGTCGCGATCGCCGATGACCTCGCAGAATTCCCAGACTGCGGACCAGAATGCGTCGGCCTGCTCAACCGACCAGCGATGCACTTGGCTGTAGTCACGTGTCGCCAGCTGCGGATGTGAGGATTGGAATCGTGCGCAAAAGGCGCTGAGCGCAGCCTCTTCGATGCGATTGTCATCGGGGGTCCACAGCGGCTCGGTCATGCGTCTCTCGTAGGGTTTTGTGTGTGGGGCGCCATAGTAAGCAAGCGCTGGCTTGATGCAAACGAGAAGATTGGAGACGATCGCAGGCCAACGAAGGAGAGTGAAACATGACGACGATGGTGAAAGCCTGGGCCGCACCGGCCGCTGGAGCGCCGCTGCAACCCCATGAATTTGAGTTGGGGCCGCTGGAGGCAGAATGGGTTGAGGTGGCCGTCGAGTACTGTGGTGTGTGTCACTCCGACTTGTCGATGCTCGACAATGAATGGGGCAACAGTCGTTTTCCACTGGTGCCCGGGCATGAAATCATTGGGCGCGTGGTCGCCTGTGGTGAAGCCGTGCATCGCTTGAAGCCCGGTGATCGGGTTGGCATTGGTTGGTTTGTGGCCAGTTGCAATCATTGTCACAGCTGCGTTGGCGGCGACCAGCACCTGTGCCGTAGCAACCAACCCACGATCGTTGGGCGCGCAGGCGGCTTTGCCGAACGGATACGTGCGCATTGGCTGTGGGCTGAGCCGCTGCCGGACGATTTGGATGCGGCGTCTGCCGGCCCGCTGTTTTGCGGTGGAGCCACGGTGTTCAGTCCGATTGTGGAGTTTGGGGTCAAACCCACCGATCGGGTGGCGGTGGTCGGTATTGGCGGACTGGGTCATTTGGCTGTGCAGTTTTTGCGCGCCTGGGGATGTGAGGTCACGGCCTTTAGCTCCAGCGAATCCAAAGCCCAGGAAGCACGCGAATTGGGCGCGCACCGTGTTGTGAGCAGTCGCGATGACGCTGCTCTCAAAGCCGAAGCCGGGCGCTATGACTTTGTGCTGGTCACCGTCAATGTACCGCTCAATTGGATGGGCTATCTGCAGGCTTTGGCGCCGCGCGGGCGTTTGCATTTTGTCGGGGCGGTTTTGGAACCGGTCAAAGTCCCAGCGTTTGGCCTGATCGGCGGGCAAAAAGCGATTTCCGGTTCACCAATGGCACGCCCCAAGGTGGTCTCCGACATGCTCAGTTTCGCGGCACGGCACAAGATACGCCCGTGGGTCGAAGAATTCGCAATGAGCGACGTCAACGATGCGATCAGCCATCTGCGCGATGGCAAAGCGCGCTATCGCGTGGTGTTACGCGCTGACGGGTTCGCGTAACTCTTCGCGTAGATCATCGGCCAGCAACGCCAGCGTTTCGTTATTCAGCGTGCCCAACATCGGCGTTAGCGCGTCGATCTGGGCGCGGCGCAGGCGCGTGTTGTCACTCCATGGCTCGCTGCCATCCAGACGGTGAGCCAGATCGTCGGCCAATGCGATCAGTGCCGCATCGCGGCTGATCTGGCCGTTGCCCGGGCGAGGGCCATGATGTTCCGCCACGCTGGCGCACAAGCTCTTGGGTAGACCCCAGTGGGAGAGCAGGGCCGCGCCGAGGCTGGCGTGGTCGTGTTCCCAGGTTTCGCGTTCCAGTTCAAACATGGGTAAGCCAAGCTCGCTCGCCTGTGCCTGCAGCAAGGGGACTTTGGCGCTCTCAAAGCTCAGCAGCACGATTTTTCCGACGTCGTGCAGCAAAGCGCCGGTAAACAATGTTGACGGTTCCGGATGATTGACGCGTTGCCCAAGCACGCGGGCGATGTCGGCTACGCGTGAGGAATGTCGCCAAAGGTTTTGTGCGGCTTCTCCACTCAGCCCGCGGAAGACTTTTTCACTGCTGATCATCAGCGCCAGATGAGCAAGCTCCTGCCGCCCGATGACAACCAGAGCATGGGCGATGGAATCGACGCGCGCACGCAAGCCAAACCAGCTGGAATTGACCATCGCGAGAATCCGGGTGCTGAGGCTCAAGTCTTGTTCGACCAACTGCGAGAGTTCTTCCACGCTGCTGTTAGCATCCATGGTCAGACGATAGACCTGGAGCGCGACAGCGGGCAGAGTCGGCAGTCTGTCGAGATGCTCGCAATGCTGACGGAGTTGTTCCAGGCCGCGTTGGCGGGTATCGATGCCACGTTGCCAAGTGCGCAGCGCGCTGGACGCATCGCTGGTATGCGGTTCGGTTTGAGCGTCGCACAGCACTGGCCAGTGATTGAGAATGTCGCAGCGCTGCGGCAGTGGCAGCGTCGCTAAATCGGCCAAAGCCTGACTACCTGCGTGGAGCATCAGCGGCCATTGACGACCTGAGAAGGGTCTTTGCAAAGGAGGCAGCGCAGAATTTGAGGGCGCTGCGGTGGGGCTGGCATCGAGGCGACGCTGCAACGTGTCCAGCATTTCGCTGAGGTTGATTGCATCTTGTGGATACAGGCACAGCGCTGTCTGAATCACCGCCCCCGGTCGTGCAAATGATTTGCTCAGACGCTGTATGTCCTCGCGCAGACTTGCAGCCGTTTTGGGAGACGTTTCCAGCAACACATCTTCGTGATTCAGGATGTGAGGCACCGCGTGTTTCAGCGAGGCGGCGCTGAGGCTAAGGGCGGCATGCCCGGGGGCAGGGCGAACGCGAATCAAACCAAAGACACGGGGTTCAACGTCGTCGTGGGCGACCGCATACAGCTCCTTGAGTGAGCTATCAACGGACCAGTCGCCGTAAGACCAGCATTCTTCGATACTGGTGATGCATCCCAGTCGAGCCAGTCCCATTTGATGTTTGCGCAAGCGTTCGCGGTCCGCATAGTCCGCCAGCTTTAGGGGGGGGTGCTTGAGGGCGTTTTGCGTCTCTGTCGCAGACAGGCGCAATAAGCGGGCCAGCAACTCGACGATACGATCCTGGTCAGCGTCCTCTGAGATACCGCGATAAATCAGCGCAAAAACCGGAGCGAAATGAGTGGGTTCGGTCTGGTTTTGGCGCTGTGCGGTCATGGTCATCGAAAGCCGGGTGGATGACCTGGATTGTCCGCACAACGATGTGAAGACGGCGTCAATGACGCCGTCGAGTTAGCGCGTTTGGCAGGTTTTCAGCGCTTGCTGCAGCTGAGCAATCTGCTGGGTGTACTGCTGTTCTATCGCGGCTTCGCTGCCGGCCGCCATGGCGCGTTCGGTCTGCAATTCGCGCTGGTGACTTTCATTCAATGTGCGAATCTCACGATTGGCGCGGCTCAGTGCACTTTCGAGCTCGGCAATACGCTGGCTGTCATCGGTGGATGCGCTGTTCGAAACAGTGCTGGCGTCACGCAAACGCGCTTCGCAGCTCCGCACGCCGTCCAGTGCGGCGTTGTATTCCTGCTGCAAGGCGGCGTATTCGGCCTGCAGTCGACCGCTTTCGTCTCCGCGAGCTGTCAGAGCTTGCTGCAACTCGCTGTTGCGATCTTGCAGGATTGAGAGCTGAGCCTGCAGGTCATTGTTGGCTTGCTTGGCCGTTTGGAGTTCGGTGCTGCTGGTCGCCTCACTCAGTGCTTGTTGCAGGGCTTCGTTGCGTTCCAGCACGTAGGCCAGCTGTTGCTTGATGCGCTGGTTTTCTGCATTGAGTTGCTGTTCGACTTCAGCGCGCTGGGCGACGGCGGCTTGCAGTTCCGCGCCGCGCGTCTGCTCGACGCCGACCAGGGCATCCTCGGCATCCTTGAGCGCGGCGGCAGTTGCCGCCTGTTCCGCTCGAACGCGGCTGGCATCTTGTTGCAGCGCTTGGATTTTGCGCATCTGCCCGTCCGACTGCTTCTGCAGCTCAGCGATACGCTCCTGAAGAATGCGGCTGGTTTGCGCACCTTTTTCACGCTGCAGATCTTGCTCTTGCTTGGCCAGGCTGATTTCCTGGTCCAGGCGTTTGAGCGCGGCTGTCTGCGTTTCTATGGTGTTCCTGAGCTGCTGGTTCTCAGCTTCCAGCGCGGCAGCCCGTGTCTCCGCGGCGATGATACGTTCGGCACCGACGGGCGGTTGAGCCCAACTTGTACTGGCGCAAAATAGGACTGTGATGCCGGCCAGATAAACTGGCGCAGAAAATCGAAACGTCATTACGCTCCCCACCGCGTACTGGATATGACGCGAATTTACCGTATGCCGCGCTTCGAGACCAGTAAATTCAAGCATGTGCGACGATTCTTCAAGATTCTTTCGAAGAATCTCGTCTCAACGGTTCCGCTTGTCGATTTGCGAAGATATAATGCGCGCCCTGCATTAAGCGGCCTTCACTCGTGCCGGAGTGGCGGAACTGGTAGACGCGCCGGATTCAAAATCCGGTTCTGGCAACAGAGTGGGAGTTCGATTCTCCCCTCCGGCACCATGTCCTGATTCGAAATCCTCTTGCCGGATCACGGCCGCATAGCCTGGCCTTCCGGATACTCCGTGCAACGCAGCGATTTCGCTTACACGCTTCCCCCTGAATTGATTGCGCAACAACCCACGGCGCAGCGGGCGGGCGCGCGGCTGTTGCAGATGGAGGGTGATCATTTGCACGATCGCCAGGTGCGTGATTTGCCATCGCTGATTCGCCCCGGGGATTTGGTGCTGTTCAATGACACGCGCGTGATTCCGGCGCGTTTGCACGCCCACAAACCCACCGGTGGCGCCGTCGAAATCATGATTGAACGTGTTGTCGACGAACATCACGTGTGGGCGTTTTTGCGCGCGAGCAAAACCCCCAAGCCAGGGGCATCGATCGAATTGAATCAGGCGTGCATTGACGTGCTCGGACGCGACGGTCAACTGTTTCATTTGCGCAATGAGCAGCCCGGCTGGACCTCGCTGATGCAGGCGCATGGGGAAGTTCCACTGCCGCCGTACATTCTGCGCGCTGCCGACGATGATGACGCGGAGCGCTATCAAACTGTCTACGCCCGTCACGCGGGTGCCGTCGCGGCGCCGACCGCCGGTCTGCACTTTGATCAGGCCTTGATGGACGCGATTGCCGCGCGCGGCGCCCTAATTGATTACGTCACCTTGCACGTTGGGGCAGGGACGTTCCAGCCGGTGCGCGCCGATGACTTGAGCGAACACCGCATGCATGCCGAACGTTTGCGGGTGAGCCCGGAGTTGGTCGAACGTGTGGCGGCAACCAAAGCGGCCGGGGGGCGCGTGGTTGCGATCGGGACCACGGTTGTGCGCGCCCTGGAAAGCGCGGCAGCGCAAGGTCAGCTGCAAGCCTTCGACGGTGACAGCCGCCTGTTCATAACGCCCGGTTACCAATTCCGTGTTGTGGACGCCTTGATGACCAATTTTCATCTGCCGGAATCGACCCTGCTGATGCTGGTCTGCGCATTCGCCGGATACGAACCGGTGATGCAGGCCTATCGCCATGCCGTCGAACAGCGGTACCGATTCTTCTCTTACGGGGATGCGATGTGGCTGGAGCGCGCGCGATGACAACACCAGCAATGCGCTTTGAGTTGTTGGCCCAGGATGCCGGTGCGCGTCGCGGTCGTTTGACCTTTGAGCGCGGTGTGGTGGAAACGCCGATTTTCATGCCAGTTGGCACTTACGGCACGGTCAAAAGCATGACCCCCGAGGAATTGCGTGGCATCGGTGCCAGCATCATCCTGGGCAACACGTTTCATTTGTGGTTGCGGCCTGGAACGGAGGTCATCTCAGCACACGGCGATCTGCATGATTTCATGCACTGGGATGGCCCGATTCTGACCGATTCCGGTGGATTTCAAGTGTGGAGTCTGGCGGAGTTGCGCAAGCTGACGGAGAAAGGTGTCGAGTTCCGCTCGCCGGTCAACGGCGACAAAGTGTTTTTGAGTCCTGAGATTTCGATTCAAATTCAGCAGGCGCTGGGTTCGGACATCATCATGCAGTTTGACGAATGCACGGCGTATCCGGCCACGCATGATGAGGCGCGCCATTCCATGGCGTTGTCGTTGCGCTGGGCGCAGCGCTGCAAAGATGAACACGCCGGTCGAGGTGGGGCGCTGTTCGGCATTGTGCAAGGCGGCATGCACGAGGATCTGCGCGCGCAATCGATTGCCGGTCTCGCGGAGATTGAATTTGATGGTTACGCGATCGGTGGTCTTTCTGTCGGTGAGCCCGAGGACGATCGCATTCGCGTGCTGGACGCCCTGGAAGACAAAATGCCGGCGCAGGCTCCGCGCTACCTGATGGGTGTGGGCACGCCACTGGATATGGTCGAGGCGGTGGCGCGTGGTGTCGATATGTTCGACTGCGTGATGCCGACCCGCAACGCGCGCAACGGGCATTTGTTCACCAGCGAAGGGATCATCCGCATTCGCAATGCCCGTCATCGCAACGATACCGCGCCGCTGGACCCGGAATGCAGCTGTTACACCTGCCAGAATTACAGCCGTGCGTACCTTTATCACCTGCAACGTTGTGGTGAGATTTTGAGCGCCAGACTCAATACCATTCACAATCTGCATTACTACCTGAGCCTCATGGCGCGCATGCGCGAAGCCATTGAACAAGGCCGGTTTTCGGCGTTCTACGCTGAGTTCCGCCGTCGCTTCATGGCATAATCCGGCTCTTTTTCGCGACTCCAATGGATAAGCAATGGATTGGTTGATTTCCTCCGCAATGGCCCAGCAGGCCGGAACCGCATCGCAGCCCAGCCTTCTGGCGCAGCTGTTTCCGCTGGTAGCTTTGATCGTGTTGTTCTACTTCATGCTGATTCGTCCGCAGATGAAGAGGAACAAGGAACACAAGTCGATGGTCACCGGCATCAGCAAAGGCGATGAAGTGGTCACCAGTGGTGGGCTCGCCGGGCGCGTCACGTCTGTGGGCGAGGTGTACATGACTGTAGAAATCGCTGAAGGGACCGAAGTCAAAGTTCAGAAAGCCGCATTGGCTCAGGTTTTGCCCAAGGGCAGCTTGAAACAACTCTGATTCGCCCCACATACACGGACTTCACCCGACGAATGACGCCTGGGAGCGGTGTCTTCGTCGGTTTTTCGATGAGGCCAAGAGCCTGATCGTTGTTTCATCGCAGGGCGGCGCTGTTCGCGTGCCGCCTGCCGGGACGTCACATGAACAAATCTCCCCTGTGGAAAGTGCTGCTGCTGATCGCTGTTGTGGTCGGCGGATTCTTGTACGCCTTGCCCAATATTTATGGCGAGGATGCGGCTCTGCTGGTGTCGCCGGACAGCGGCGATGCCGCGACACCGCAGGAGCTGAATCGGGTTGAAGCGGCGCTCAAGCGTGCTGGCATTGATGACTATGCCAGTCGTTTTGATGAGCAGGGTCGGGTGGAAATCCGCCTTGGCGTTGAAGACAACCAGTTGCCCGCGGCAGACGCCTTAAAGCGCACTTTGGGTCATGACTACATCGTCGCGATGACCATGATTCCGCGAACGCCGGATTGGTTGTTGGGCCTGGGCGGCAAGCCGATGGCGCTGGGCCTGGACTTGCGTGGCGGTGTGCATTTTCTGATGGAAGTTGACGTGGAATACGTCCTCGACAGCGCGGCCGAGCAGTACGCCCGCGACCTGCCCAGCTTCCTGCGCAATCACGAGCCGCCCATCCGCTATACCGGGCGGCGTCAGACCCAGGGCGCGGTCGAATTGGACTTCGCCGACCTGGAGACCCGTGATGCTGCTTTGAAAGCCATTCGCAGCGAATTTCTTGAGCTGACGATCGAACCGACCGCCGATGACGCGCTGACCTTGCGGGCCGCAATGTCGGAAGACGAGGTGAACCGGCTGGTCGATTTTTCGGTTAAGCAGAACCTGACCACTTTGCGCAATCGCGTGAATCAGTTGGGTGTGGCTGAGCCTCTGGTTCAGCGTCAAGGTCGGGACCGCATTCTGGTCCAGTTGCCGGGCGTGAAAGATCCGACCCAGGCCAAATCCATTCTCGATGCGACCGCAACGCTGGAATATCGCGCTGTGGCGGAACGCGAAGATGCCCAGCTGGCCGACCGCACTGGTGTCGTGCCGGTGGATACCGATCTGTTTTACGAGCGCGGTACGGGGCGTCCTATCCTGCTGAAATCGGATGTGATTGCCACCGGCAGTCAGATCATCGATGCGGCGGCGACCATCGATCAGGAATCGGGCACGCCGGCAGTGTCGGTCACCCTCAATGGCGCGGGTGCCAAATCCATGTTCGGTTTTACCGAGAGCAATGTCGGACGCTTGATGGCCGTGCTGTTCAAGGAAACCGATATACGCATCAGCCGCAACGCGGCGGGCGAAGAAGTGCGTCAGCGCATCGAAACCGAAGAAGTCATCAGTGTGGCGACAGTCCGCGGTGTCTTCGGCAAGCGCTTTCAGACCACCGGGTTGACCAGCAAAGAAGCACATGATTTGTCGTTGCTGCTGCGCTCTGGCGCTTTGGCGGCACCCATTGCGATCGTCGAAGAACGCACCATTGGTCCAAGTCTTGGGCAGGACAACATCGATCAGGGTGTAGAAGCCGTATTGATCGGCTTCGCGCTGGTCGTGATTTTGATGGTTCTGTATTACCGCGTGTTCGGCTTGATTGCGAATCTGGCTTTGTTCATGAACCTGGTGCTGATCATCGCTGCGCTGTCGCTGTTGCAGGCCACGTTGACGCTGCCCGGTATCGCCGGGATCGTGCTGACCGTGGGTATGGCTGTTGATGCCAACGTGCTGATTTTTGAACGTATTCGTGAGGAACTGATCGACGGCTCGGGGGCTAAGCAGGCCATTCGTTCTGGCTACGAAAAAGCCTTTGTGACGATCGCCGACGCCAACATCACCACATTGATTGCGGCGATTGTTTTGTTCGTCTTTGGCACCGGTCCGATCAAGGGTTTTGCGGTCACGTTGTCGATTGGTGTGCTGTCTTCGATGTTCACCGCCATTTTGGGCACCCGGGTGCTCGTCAATGCAATTTACGGCGGAACCCGCCGTGATGACCTGCCGGTATAGCGGGCAAGGAATCAGATTATGCGTATGTTTTCCAAACCCACGAACTACAACTTCATGGGAATCCGCAAGGTCAGTGGTTTGTTGTCCATACTGCTGGTCGCGGCATCGATCGTGCTGATTGCCACCCGTGGTTTGAATTTTGGTATCGACTTCACCGGCGGTGTGCTGGTGGAAGTGGGTTACCCGGAAGCAGTCGAGCTGAGCACCGTTCGCGAGGTGCTGGCCGCGAACGATTTTGCTGATGCCATCGTGCAACACTTCGGTGCTGCGGACGACGTGCTGATTCGTTTGCCGCCGCGCGAATCGGAAAAAGCCAGCGAGCTGAGCGAGCAGGTCTACGCGGCGCTGCGCAGTGACGGTACAACCGTGGATTTGCGGCGTGTCGAATTTGTTGGGCCGCAGGTCGGGGAAGAGCTGACTGTAGACGGTGGCTTGGCCATGATCTGGGCGCTGTCATGCATCTTCCTGTACATCGTGTTTCGCTTTCACTGGAAATTTTCGGCCGGTGCGGTGGCCGCCTTGGGGCACGATGTGTTCATCGTTCTGGGCATTTTCTCGCTGCTGCAGATTGATTTCGATCTGTCAGTGCTCGCTGCTTTGCTGGCGGTCATCGGCTACTCCTTGAATGACACCATCGTGGTGTTTGACCGCTGCCGCGAGAACTATCGACGGAAAACCGGTGGTGACGAGGTGGAGGTGATGAACCGCTCCATCAACGAGATGCTGTCGCGCACCATCATGACCTCATTGACCACCATGATTGTGCTGGTTGCGTTGTTCCTGATCGGCGGCGAAGCATTGTCCGGCTTCTCACTGGCTCTGCTGATTGGCGTGGGCGTCGGGACCTATTCCTCGATCTACGTCGCCGGCAATGCATCACTGGCCTTGGGCCTCAAGCGCGATGATTTGATTCCGCCGCCGCCGGTCGAAGGCCTGGACGACAACGGCGCACAAGTTTAAGGAGCCCGTCATGTCACAACATCACATCCGTATCACGCAGCAGTCCGGCCGCCCAGTGAGCGAACTGTTTGCCGCGCTTGCTGATCACAACAAACTCAACAAAGTCTTCATGATTCCGGTGCGCCGGATTCGTGATGGTCAGCCGGATGTGAACGGTGCGGGTTCTGTGCGTCGCATGGGGCCGCCGCCGCTCGGCATCGAAGAAACGGTAACCGCAGCGCAGACCAACGAATTCATCGAGTATCGCATTACCCGCAATGGCGGTCCGGTGCGCAATCACAAAGGTCGTCTGGATTTCGCCGAGACGGATCGTGGCAGCGAAGTGACCTGGACGATCGATTTCGAAGCGCCGCTGGCGCCGATTGGTCGGGCGCTGGAACTGGGCCTGTCGCAAGCCCTGAAGATGGGGCTTAAGCGTATCGCTTGAGCGTCTGCCTAGCGGGTCTGGTTGATGGCGGCGCCCGGTGGTGACACCGCGCGCTCCATGCTGATCTGCATACGCAGCTGCCATTCGTCCAAAGCCACCGCATCCTCGCGAATCAAACCCGGAGCGAGGGTGCCGGCGTCCTGGCCTTCCACCCAGTTGCTGATGGTCAAACCGAAGTTGGCACTGTCATCCCCGGTCACACGCATGCCGAGGTCATCTGCCTGGGCCGGCAAAATGGCACTGAAGCTAAGGGCTGCGGCGGTGAGTGTGCGGCGCATCATGGCTGCTCTCCCATGGCGTTTTCGTAAGCATAGGCATGGCCGAGACTGAAGCGGGCCATGATCAGATAGCGCGTGGCGCGCTCGAGTTCCTGGTACATCCAGTAATAGGCTTGGCGATCAAGGTTTTTCTGCTGCGCCTGACGTTCAGACTCGATGCGTTTGCGCAATTGTGTGGCGCGCAACTTCAAATCCGGGTGTTCGGCGATCGCGTCAGTCAGTTGTTCCACTTCGTTGAGCATGTGCATGTCGTCGAGAATGGTCAGCGTATCGCCATCAAGTAGCAGGCGCGGGCGGTATGCCCCTTCAGGAATCGGCAGTGGACTGGCTTCACTGCGCCACCATGCGCCCGTGGCATAGCGCCGGGCCCAGGCGGCCGGTTCGGGAGGCCACGCATCTCTGACCAATTCCGCCCCGTTCAAAGACAGCCCCTTGCGTGATTGCCGCATACCGGCCTTGAGGTCTTCGCGAATCAATTCCAAGCGGGCAATGGCTTTCTCGCTATATTGGATCGCGCGGCTGTAGTCACCCATTTTCAGCAGCGCGTAAGGGGTCGCGACCAGGGCTTCCTGGACTGCCGGATCGAACGGGTCTTGATCCTGCAAGCGAGCCCAGTCGGTCACCGCGTCGCGCACGCGGGCCAATGCGCTCTGTTCCGGTTTGCGCAGTGCGGCGTCAATGGCCTGAACAAACAGCGGTCGGAAACCATCGTCTTGCTGCACCGATTGCAGGCGACCGCCGTTGGTCGCCACTGGTAGAAGCTTGCTCCAGCCACGCCCCAGCAAGGCCCGGTTGGTGTAGGGGCTGTTCAAACGCATGCGGGTGAGCATGGCTTGTGCCGCTTCTGCCTGCCCGGCACGCAGGTGACGGTAGCCCAGTTTCAGCTGAGCCAGATCTTGAATGCGTGCGTGGAATTCATCTCTTGCCGCAGGCTCGGTCGCCAGCTCCTGCAAGAGCCGCTCAGCCGCGTTGTTCTGGCCGCTGTCGATCAACGCAACAGCGAGGTTGTAACGCAGCAGAGCAGGGCCGCTGCTGGTGACATGCTTGAGCGCCTCATCGATCTGGTCCTGAGCCAACAGGCGACGCGCGTCGAGCAGTTGCGCAGCCGCTTGCTGGTTGACGGACCAGCTTGCTTTGCCCTCGCGCAGGCGCTCACCCGCGGTGTCGGCTTGGCCCAAGCTGAGAGCCAGTTCGGCGGCGCGCAAGCGCGCCCGGTTGCGTGTTTCGGTATCCGCCTGACTTTGACTGAGCTTGCTGAAGGTCGCTTGCGCTGCACTGTCGAGGCCCCATGCGGCAAGGCTTTGCGCAAGCAGTTCTTGCGCTGGCGGAGTTGATGCCAGCACCGGATCAACGTGCGCCAGCATTTGCATTTGGGTGACCGCCATCAAGGCTCGCCCCAAGGCCAGCTCAAAGCGAGCGCTGCGCAAAATGCCAGCGCCGTCGATGGGCGCGCGAATGTCAATCTGCTGGCTGCCGCGCTCGCGCACATCCAGCTGGACCGAAAAACCGCGCGGCCAAGTGTCCAGGCGCAGCGTTTGGCTTCGGCTTTGCGTACGTTTACTGCCCTGATGATCCCATTGCATCTCCACCGTCAGTTCGTGAACGCCGCCTGCCAGGTTGACCAAACCCAATCTGTGCATGGCGTCTTGCGCGAGCAGAGCGGATTCACTGGCGTGGTAGGCATAGTCAATCCGCAGTTCGCCATCCACGGCGATGCGCACGCGCTCAAGGCGTACGCTGGGGTTGAGTTGACCGATCAGGACGGTGGCGCTGGAGGAGAACTGGCGTTGGTCGGCCAGGCGCAATGTGTACAAGGCCAGCGTTTGTTGCTTGATGGATTGCAGGCGCGCGTCATTGTTGGCAGCCGCAGTGCCGCTCAAGAGCAGGGCCAGCAGCGCAACAATTGAGGTTGTGACGCACGTGAGTGACAGCTTTATGTGGGGAAGAAACAAAGCGCTTGAGAATCCGTTATTGGTTTTCCGATCACCGGCGCGCGTACAATTCGCCGCCGACCCAGGATGTACTGTGAATGCCTGAATACGTTTTTTTACCGCCGACTGCAAATTGTGATCGGTATCTCGGAGTGTGTATATGAGCCTGACATCTGCGCAGAAGCGTGAACTCAAAGCCCGTGCTCACAGTCTGTCGGCGATCATACAAACCGGCGGTAAAGGCGTCACCGACGCCATCATCGCTGAGACCGATGCAGCGATTGAGCATCACGAGTTGATCAAGGTCAGGCTGGCGGGTGCGGAGCGCGATGAGCGCGCCGAGATGGCGGTCGAGCTGGCTGCCGCAGTCAAAGCCGAGATCGTGTCCACCATCGGCATGGTGGTGATTTTGTATCGCCCGTCGAAAACCTTGCAGCGTAAGGCTGAGCGGGCGGCGCAGGCTGCGGCGGCTCAGGCGCGGGCAACGGCCAAGAAAAGCCCGCCGCGCACGCGGCGCTGATCTTAGTCCCTGAGAATACGGTCCGGCGGCGTGTTGGTCACCGGGCGCAAGCTCAGCCAGGCTAGCGCGCAGACCAGCACCGCACCCGCGACAGCGCTGCCCGCGATGGTCAACCATCGGATGGCATAGGGGATTTCGAAAACCTGCGCGGCCAGCACCCAGCCCACGGCTTGGGCGCACAAAGCTGCAACCAGCCCGCTCAATGCGCCCAGTGCGGCGAACTCACTGAGTAGGGCTTGGCGCACTTCGCGTCGTGATGCGCCCAGCGTGCGCATTAGAGCGATTTCGCGGCTGCGTTCGTGACGACCGGCTTCCATCGCGGCGAGTAGCACGATCAAGCCGGCAGCAACGGTGAAAATGAAGACCATTTCCAGCGCGCCAACAATGCGCTGCATGATCGTGCGCACCTGATCCATCAGTGCATCGAGGTCCAGTACGGTGATCCCCGGGAACTGCTGGCTCAGCGTGCGCATCTCACCGCGTTGCTCCGGAGGCAGGTAGAAGCTGGTCAGCCAGGTTGCCGGGACATCGTCGAGCACGCCTGGAGGTGTCAGCAGGAAGAAGTTGGGTTGGAAGGATTCCCAATCCACCTCGCGCAGATGGTGAATGGTGAAACTGCGCACATCGCCGGCAAAGTCCAAGCTGAGGGTGTCGCCAATGCCGACACCAAGACGCTCCTGCACGTAGACCTCAGCAGAGAGCAGCGCTTGGCCGTGCGCGTCCGGCCCCCACCATTGACCTTCGATCATGCGGTTGTCCGGGCCAATGTCATCGGCCCAAGACAGATTGAAATCGCGATTGATCCAGCGCTGTGTCTCCGGATCATCGAAGCTGTCCGCATCCACTGCTTCGCCATTGACTGCAACCAGCCGGGCGCGCGCCATGGGCCAGATGCGCTGCGCGGCGACACCGCGTTCGGCCAGGAAGGCCTGCAGCGCTTGGACCTGATCGGTTTGAATATTGATCAGAAATTGGTTGGGTGTATCCGCCGGCAATTTGTTCTGCCAACCTTCGAGCAGATCGTGACGGACCACGGTGAGCAACAGCAGGGCGAGCAAACCCAGACCCAGCGCCATGCACTGGGCGATGGTCAGGCCGGTGCGACGCAGCAAGTTGCCCAGACCCAGCCGCCAGCCGCGCAAGGCGCCGTGCCGCAGCGGGCGGATCGCTAGCAGGATGCCCAAGCTGAGCAGCGCCAGCAGACCAGCGGTTAGCGCTTGGCCGACCATGACGGCGGCGAGCATTTCGAGTGACGGTGCCTGCACCGCGAGCAAACCGATCAGGCCAGCGATGGCGGCGATTTGCCAGGCCCAACCTCCGCGTCGGTCTGCGTTTTCGTTGCGCAGCACCACGATGGGCGCCGCACGGGTTGCCGAGAGCAACGGCGGCAAGGCGAAACCCGCCAGCAAGATCAAGGCGATCGACCAAGACTGCGCCAGGGCCAGCGGGTGCGGTGCGGGCAGCTCGGGCATCAGCATCAATTGGGCGAGGTCTTGCAGCAAATATTGAACGCCCCAACCGATGGCTGCGCCAATGCCGCCGGCGACACTGGCCATGGCCAGCAGACTGATCAGCAGCGCAGTCATAATGTCGCGTCGCGGCGCGCCCAGGCAGCGCAGCAACGCCACATCGGCGCGCAGACGTTGCCCGTATTGATGGGCGCACAAAGCGACAGCGATAGCGCCGAGCAAACTTGCGGTCATGCTGGCCAAAGCCAGGAAACTTTCCGCGCGGCTCACCGCGCTGCGAATTTCCGGGCGGGCATCGGCCGGGGTGACAAGCTGGGTGTCGGGTGGAAACTCCAACGCTTTCACCGCATCCAGAGCGTTCTCATCGCCGCTGATGAGCACCCGATACTGGGCCCGACTGCCAGGTTGCAGAAGCTGGCTGGCACTCAGATCCTGCATGTTGATGAGCAGGCGAGGGGCGATATCGACGAAGCCAGAGCCGCGGTCCGGTTCGTAGGTCAGCAGGCGGGTGACCTGCAGTGTTATCGCGCCGACCTCAATGGTCGCGTTGGGTTGCAGGCGCAGTTCGCTCCACAACTGGGCGTCGACCCAGGCGGTGCCCGGCTCGGGAATCTGATGGCTGACGCTTTCTTCATGCAGCGGCGCGGCCGCGGTGCGCAGTTCGCCTTTCAATGGATAGCCAGCTTCTACCGCTTTCAGCCCCGCCAGATGGTTGTTGTCGCCGTACCAGATCACGGAGGGCAGATGAATCGTGTTGGCGATGCGCAGATCGTTGCCTAGTGCGGATATGACGGACTCGTCAATCGGCATGCGCGAACTGATGATCAGATCAGCGCCCAGTGATTCGCCGCTTTGCGCCGCAATGGCGCGGGCGACACGATCACCGAACAGTTGCACCGCGCTGCTGGCGGACACCGCGCAGACCAGCGCGAGCCCGAGCACACGCAACTCGCTATCGCGGATCAGGGCGGCAAGATGATGTCGCGCCCAGCGTAAACGCCAATTCATGGGAGTCTCCTCAGGCCGTCAGCAGTTGGCCGTCGCGCAGGCGCAACTGACGCTGACAACGGGCGGCGAGGGATTCATCATGAGTGACCAGAATCAAGGTGGTGCCGGCTTGCGCATTGAGCCCGAACATCAGCTCAATGATGTGCGCTCCGGTGGCGCCATCCAGGTTGCCGGTGGGCTCATCGGCGAACAGGATCGCCGGGTTGCTGACGAAGGCACGTGCGAGGGCCACGCGTTGTTTCTCGCCGCCGGACAACTGGCGCGGTAGGTGTTCCAGCCGATGGCCCAGTTCGACTTGCTGCAGTGCGGCGACTGCCCGGGCGCGTGGGTCATCCAGTCCGGCCAGTTCGGCAGACAGGCGCACATTCTCCAGTGCGGTAAATCCGCTGAGCAGTTGGAACGACTGAAAGACGAAGCCCACCCGTCCGGCCCGCACGCGTGCGCGCTGCTCCTCATCCAGACTGCTCAGATCATGACCGTCGAGTACGATACGTCCCGCGCTGGGTTGATCCAGCCCGGCCAGCAGTGACAGCAAGGTTGTTTTGCCAGCGCCGGAACGGCCGAGGATGGCAACAGTCTCACCGGTGGCGATTTCGACATTGGTGGCGTTCAGAATCTGGATGCGGTTGCTTCCAGATCCCACGCTTTTTTCAACATTTTCAGCCTGGATGGCGAGTGACATGATGGCGCGTGTCCTGATTTTTTTACTTTGCGTTGTTCCGTTCGCGGCGCAAGCGGCCCCGAGCATATTGGTGCTAGGTGATTCCCTGTCGGCGGCGTACGGCATTCCCAAACAGCAAGGTTGGGTCAACTTGCTGCAGCAGCGCCTGACCGCGCAAGCGTTTCCGCACCAGGTCGTCAACGCGAGCATATCTGGTGAGACCACGGATGGGGGATTGCGGCGTCTGCCTGAGGCCTTGGACCGCTCAAAGCCGCAACTGGTTCTAATTGAATTGGGTGCTAACGACGGTTTGCGCGTGCAGAGCCTCGACAGCATGCGCGAGAATCTGCATCAAATGATTCAGTTGTCGCATCAGGCCGGCGCTCAGGCTGTTCTGTTCGAGATGCGGATTCCACCAAACTATGGCGCGCGTTACAGCAAAGCATTTCGGGCCAGCTTTCAGCAGGTGGCGCAACAGGCTGAGGTCCCGTTGGTGCCATTTTTCCTGACGCCCATTGCGATGGATGCGGCGATGTTTCAGGACGACGGTATCCATCCCACGGCGGAAGCCCAACCACTGATGCTGGAGGTTGTGTGGCCGGTGATCGAGCCGCTACTTCGCCATCAGCAGGAGTGAACAAGGGCTGATACTCTGCCCAGAGGCGCGACAAGCGAAGGATATGTCCATGATCAAACGTGTGTGTTGTCTGATCCTGATCGGAGGCCTTGCGGCGTGTGCCAGCAAGAACGCGATTGTGGATACCAAAGGCGTTGACCAGGCGCAGTATGAGCAGGACTACCACGAATGTGAGTCCTATGCCGAGCAAGTCTCGACGGGCGAAGCGGCGGCCAAGAGCGCGGGGTTTGGCGCCGTGGTCAGCGGTGCAATCACGGCGGTGCTTGGCGGTGACAGCTCAGCCATCGCGCGTTCGGCTGGTGCCGGCGCCGTCGGTGGTGGTGCTGGAGGGGCGCTGCAAGGCGAAAGCGAGAAGGGTCAGGTGCTGCGCAATTGCCTGCGTGGCCGAGGCTACCGCGTGCTCAACTGATTCTGCTCGCGCTTAGCCGGCAATCGCCGTCATGAACGGTTCGATCAGGCGCGGGTTGGCCGCTGCGATATCACCGGTCTTCATCGGGTCACCGCCGGCAAGCTCGTGCACCGTGCCGCCCGCTTCGCGGACCAGCAATATGCCTGCGGCAATGTCCCAGGGTTTGAGATTCAGTTCCCAAAAGGCATCGAAGCGACCAGCGGCCACATAGGCCAGATCCAGCGCTGCTGAACCGGTCCGCCGAATACCGCCGCTGCCTTTGGTTACGCGCTCCAACTGGGGCAAGTAACGATCCAAGCGCGAGCCTTCATCCAGGGGTTCGCCGGTGGTGATCAGCGCTTGGTCAAGCCGGCGCACGGCACTCACGCGCAAACGGCGACGGTTGAGCTGTGCGCCACGCCCTTTACTCGCCGTGAACAACTCTTCCTTGAACGGATCGTAGACGATGGCATGGGCCAGTTCGCCACGATCGACAATGCCGATGCTGGTGCAGAAGTGCGGGATTTGATGCAAGTAATTGGTGGTGCCGTCGAGCGGATCAATCACCCATTGCACTTCATGCTCGCCATGTTCTCCGCTCTCCTCGCCAAGAATGGCGTGATCGGGATAGGCGCGATGAATGGTCTCGATAATGGCCTGTTCGGCACGATGGTCCACATCGGAGACGAAATCGTAGCGGCCCTTACGGTCGATCTTGAGCTGATCGACGCGATCCAGGTGGCGCATCATAATGTTGCCGGCCGCGCGTGCGGCCGAAATTCCGATATTGACGAGAGGGTGCATGGACGCCGACAGGGCAGGACAAACAGCCGAACAGGATACCACGCACAACCCGGCAGACGGCCGTCCGCCGCTGCGCGTTGTGTTGTGTGGAACGACTCACCCGGGGAATATTGGCGGCGCAGCGCGCGCTATGAAGACCATGGGCTTGAGCCAGCTGGTGCTGGTTGACCCCAAACCGGGCATTTTCCCCAGTGATGAAGCCACCGCGCGTGCGGTCAGCGCGGTGGATGTGCTGGATTCCGCGCGCGTCTGCACAACGCTGGAAGAGGCAGTGGCGGATTGCACCTTGGTGGTCGGCACCACCGCGCGTGAGCGCCACATTGGCCCTCCAGTGATGTTGCCGCGCGATTTTTGCGCAGAAGCGGCGGGTTTGGCTGGCGATGGCGAGGTGGCGCTGGTGTTTGGCCGTGAGCGGACCGGATTGACCAACGAAGAAGTGGATCTGTGCCAGCGTTTGGTCCGCATACCGACGCAAAGTGCGTTTGCCTCGCTCAATTTGGCAGCGGCAGTGCAGATTCTTGCGTACGAGTGGATTCAATCTTCTGCGCAGCTTCCGCAGGCAGCGCCGCAGGCCTATCGTCCGGCGCGCTCCGAGGAGCTGGAAGGCTTGATCGGGCACATTGACCGGGTCATCCAGCGCACCGGATTCTTTGCTGGCAAAAATCAGGAGGCGATTTTGCGCCGCATCCGTCGTATCTACGCCCGCGCAGCCTTGGACACCAACGAAATCAACATTCTGCGTGGCCAGCTCAGCGCCACTGAAAAGGCCCTGGACGCAGCGCCGATCGACGACTGATTTGCACGCGGTTGGGGCGATCGCGCTAAAATTCCGACTCGTTCAGTAGGAAAACCCGGCGGGCGCCGCCGGTTCAGCAGGAAAGCCCATGTTCTCGTCCATGCGTGAAGACATCCAGTCGGTATTCGGCCGCGACCCCGCGGCGCGCTCGACCTGGGAAGTGCTGACCTGTTATCCCGGTTTACATGCGTTGTGGTTTCACCGTGTCGCGCATGCGGTGTGGCGGCGCCGTCTGCACTGGTTGGCGCGTTGGATCGCACATATCAGTCGCTGGCTGACCGGCATCGAAATTCACCCTGGAGCCAAGATCGGGCGGCGTTTTTTTATCGATCATGGCTTTGGTGTGGTGATCGGCGAAACGGCCGAAATCGGTGACGACGTGACCCTGTATCAGGGTGTGACCCTGGGCGGGACGAGTTGGAACAAAGGCAAACGTCACCCCACACTCAAGAACAACGTGGTTGTCGGTGCCGGCGCCAAGGTCTTGGGGCCGTTCACCGTGGGCGAGGGTGCGCGCATCGGCTCCAATGCAGTGGTTACCAAGGAGGTGCCGGATGGCGCGACCATGGTCGGCGTGCTGGCACGTCAGGTGCTGCGTGAGAAAACGTCGGAGCCGTCGGATGCGACAGTAGCGATCGCCAAGAAGTTGGGCTTCGATGCCTATGGCTTGAGCAAAGACATGCCGGACCCGGTGGCCAATGCGATCAGCAAGATGCTGGAACACATTCATGTCCAGGACGAGCAGCTCAAACAGATCTGCAAACGTCTGTGTGAACTTGGTGGGCGCGAGCCGCAGGTGGATGTACCTGAGCTGGATGTGCCGGAATTCGATCCGTGTCAGGAGGCTGAGGAGTGAATGTCACCTCGCGCGGGCGTTATGCAGTGACTGCGCTGCTCGATTTGTCCTTGCATGGGTGCCAGCAACCGGTGCCGCTGGCCGATGTGGCGCGGCGCCAAGGTTTGTCGGTCAAATATCTGGAACAGATTTTCTGCGGTTTGAAACACTACGGGCTGGTGGAAAGCGTGCGCGGCGCCAGCGGGGGTTACCGCCTGTGTCGGGATGCGGATGCGATCAGCGTGGCTGAGGTTGTAGCCGCGGTTGAAGCGCAAAAAATCACCCAGGATGCGGCTGGTCCGGTGCATCAGACCCTGCTCAGCGAATTCTGGGCGGGCTTGTCGGATTGCATGCGCAATTATCTGGAAGACGCCACCTTGGCTTCGCTTTGCGAATGTGCGCGTGATGGGCAGCGCGCATGTGCTGACAATGCGGATGAGTCGTCCGCCGCATGATTTACTTCGATCACAACGCCACGACGCCGATCGCACCCGAAGTGCTTGAAGCCATGCAGCCGTGGCTAAGCCACCACTACGGCAATCCATCCAGCGTCCATCGCGCGGGGCGCCTAGCGCGCCAGGCCATTGATGCGGCGCGGGAACAGGTTGCGGCGTTGGTGGGTGGGCAGCCGGCCGATGTGATCTTTACCTCCGGCGGCACGGAGGCGGATAACTTGGCATTGAATGCGGTGCCGGTGGATCGAGCTCACTACTTGGTCGGCAGTACCGAACACGCGGCGGTACTGGAGGCAGCGCAAGCGCGCGCCCGGGCCGGTGCGACGTTGCAGCTGTTGCCGGTGGATAACAATGGTTTGATTGATGAGGGCGCGTTGGATGCGACTTTGGCGGGTATCGATGATGCAGCCAATGCGCTGGTTTCGGTGATGTGGGCCAACAACGAAACCGGGGTGATTCAGGATGTTGAAGCCGTGGGGCGCGTGGCGCGCAAACATGGTGCGCGTATGCATACCGATGCTGTCCAGGCGGCTGGCAAGCTGTCCGTGGATTTTGCCGCCATGCCGCTGGATCTGCTCAGTGTGTCTGCGCACAAGCTGTACGGTCCCAAAGGGGTCGGTGCGCTGCTGTGCAAGCGTGATGTGGAATTGAGTCCGCTGTTGTTCGGCGGTGGTCACGAGAACAAACGGCGTGCGGGGACGGAAAATCTGGCCGGTATTGTGGGTTTTGGCAAAGCGGCGGAATTGGCTCAGCGTGATTTGCACGCGCGTCAGCAACATGCGCTGGCCCTGCGCGAATCTCTTGAGCTGGGGCTTGCCAACATGCCCAATGTGCAGATTTTCGGCCAGGCCGCGGCGCGCGTTGCCAACACCTGCCAGTTCGGTGTGCGGGGGTTCCACTCCGAGGCGTTGTTGATGGAGCTGGATCGGCGGGGCATTGCCGTGACCAGTGGCTCGGCGTGCCATGCCGGGACCGGTGAGCCCACCCATGTGTTGTTGGCGATGGGTTACGACAGCGACACCGCGCACAGCGCGATACGGGTCAGCTTTGGGGTGCAAAACACGGCGGCGGAGGTTGAGACCTTTTTGCAGGCACTCAACGAGATTGCCGGTGCGCGGGCGCCGGCCTTTGCAGCGGGACTGTTCGGTGGCTGAGATGATTTACCTGGATCACGCCGCAACCACGCCGGTGCGCAAGGAAGCCGCCGAAGCCATGGCGCTGTGCATGACAGAGTCGGGGCATTTCGCCAATCCGGGGTCGGATCATGTGCCCGGTCGGCAGGTGGCACGCATCGTCGAACAAGCGCGCGAACGTTTTGCCGGTTTGGTTGGTGCCAAGGCGGAGGAGATCGTGTTCACCTCTGGGGCGACCGAATCCAACAATATGGCGCTGCTTGGCGGTGCTGCGTTTTATGCCAACAAAGGCAAACGCATCGCGCTGGCCAAGACCGAACACAAGTCGGTGTTGGACCCGTGCCGCCAATTGGCCAGCCGCGGCTGGAGCCTGGACTGGCTGGAAACCGACGCCTCAGGTCTGATCGCGCCGGACGTTTTGGCCGCGGCGCTCAAAGATGACACGTGTTTGGCCAGCGGCATGCTGGTCAACAACGAAACCGGCGTGGTGCAGAACATTCCTGCGCTGGCCCGCGTCTGCAATGACAAGCAGGTCTTGCTGCACGTGGACGCCGCGCAGGCTTTGGGCAAGTTCCGCATCGAGGCGCGTCGCTGGGACGTCGCTATGATGAGCTTTTCTGCGCACAAATTTGGCGGCCCCAAAGGTGTCGGGGCTCTGTATCTGCGGCGCAAACCGCCGGTCAAAGTCCAGCCGTTGATGTTTGGTGGGGGGCAGGAGCGCGGATTGCGGTCCGGGACCTTGCCGGTTCATCAGATTGTCGGGATGGTTCGTGCGGCTGAATTGGCTGAGGCCGAGCGCGAGCAGGTAGTCCGGCATATGGAGCGTTTGCGGCGACGTTTGCAGGATCAGATCCTGACCGCTTTGCCGCAGGTTGAGGTCAACGGCGCGGACAGCGCCCAGTCTCCGCATATTCTCAATCTGAGCTTTCACGGCGTCGATGGCGAAGCTTTGCGCGCGGATCTGATCGAACTGGCGGTCAGCAGCGGCTCGGCGTGCACATCGGATCACGCGGAGTCGTCTTATGTGTTGCGGGCGCTGGGGCGCGAAAACAGCCTAGCCGACGCCAGTCTGCGCTTCAGCTTTGGTCCGCTCACCACCGCAGAGCAGATTGATCAGGCGGCCCAGCGGGTGATTGCCAGCGTGCGTCGGCTGCGTGGGCTATCACCGCTGTGGCAGGACGAGGCGGCGGCATGAAGAACACCAGCATCTATCCGGACAAAATCTGGCGGCTGTTTCGTGAGCCGCGCCGCCATGGCTGCTTTGAGCTCGATCAGAAGCCGGTGCGCGGTCGCGCAAATACACCGGCGGGGCATGCGTTGTTGCAGATTGAATTGCTGATTGCCCCGGATGGGCGCATCGACGACGCCTTGTTTCAGGCCTTGGGTTGCCCTTATCTGATTGCCACCGGCGCTTGGCTTTGCGCCTACGTCACCGGGCGCCGCCGCGAGGCCATGCTGGAGCTGGAGTCGCGCACGGTCGCGGAACAACTGGAGCTGCCTGCGGTCAAGCGTTATTGCGCGGTAATGGCCATCGAAGCTCTGAAGCAGGCCCTGAACACCCAACCCGTTGCGGATGCCGTAGCAACGCCAACCGCTGAGTGAGTATGAGTTATGAATGAAATTACCCTGACCCCCGCCGCCGCCGAGCGTATTCGCTCGCAGATTGATCGTCGTGGTCACGGGCTCGGTTTGCGCCTTGCGGTGCGCGAGACGGGCTGTTCCGGTTACTCCTATGTGCTGGATTATGCCGACCAAGCCGCGGCTGACGATCACATTGTTGAAGCCCATGGCGTCAAACTGTTCATCGAGGATCAGAGCTTGCCCTTGTTGCAAGGATTAACGCTGGATTTCCGCCGCGATGGTCTGAATGAGCTGTTCCATTTCGACAATCCGAATGCACAGGAATTGTGCGGCTGTGGCGAAAGCTTCACCACCGCAGCGCCCAGCAGCAACGCGCGCCCTGCCACGCTGTGACAGAAAGACTGTAAACCGTTAAAATTCGGTCGGTTAAGGGAGCGCTGTTGTCTGCACAAAGGCGAAGCAGCGTTCCATACACGATCCCTTTTTTGCGCCCGATGCTGCGCACGCAGTCATCGGGCTTTGTTTACAGGAGCTTTTCATGACAGAGCGCACGCTCTCCATCATCAAACCCGACGCCGTTGCCAAGAACGTGATCGGTGAAATCTACAGCCGTTTCGAAAAGGCCGGTCTGCAGATCGTTGCCGCGCGCATGGTTCAGCTGAGCCGCGCTGACGCTGAGGGTTTCTACGCTGTGCACAAAGAGCGTCCGTTCTTCAATGATCTGGTTGAATTCATGATCTCGGGTCCGGTGATGGTTCAGGTGCTGGAAGGTGAAGGTGCGATTGGCAAGAATCGTGATCTGATGGGCGCGACCAACCCGAAAGACGCTGCACCTGGCACGATCCGTGCTGACTTCGCTGATTCGATCGACGCCAACGCTGTGCATGGCAGTGACGCACCGGAAACCGCCAAAGTCGAAATCGACTATTTCTTCGGTGAATCCGGTCTCTGCCCGCGCGGCTAAGACGGACGCAACGAGAACGCAATGACTCAGGCCGCTCCCACCAACCTGTTGGGTATGGATCGCCCGGCGCTGGAACAATGGTTCGCAGCGCTGGGGGAGCGGCCTTTTCGTGCGCGTCAGCTGATGCAGTGGATGTATCAGCGCAGTGAACCGCGTTTCGAGGCGATGACCGACATCGCCAAAGCGTTGCGCGATCAGCTGCAGGATATTGCGGAAGTGCGTACGCCGGAGTTGATCACCGAGCAGGTGTCAACCGATGGCACGCGTAAGTGGCTGTTGCGTGTGGATGAAGGCAATGCGGTGGAAACCGTGTTCATTCCCGAAGCTTCGCGCGGCACCCTGTGTATCTCGTCGCAGGTCGGCTGTGCGATGGATTGCCAATTCTGCGCGACCGCAACGCAAGGCTTTTCCCGCAATCTGTCGGCGTCCGAGATTCTCGGGCAGGTCTGGTTTGCACAAAAAGCCCTGAACGCTGTTCCGCGTGAACAGCGTGTGATTTCGAATGTCGTTTTCATGGGCATGGGTGAGCCTTTGGCCAATTTTGACCAGGTTGTTACCGCCATCCGCGTGTTGCTGGATGATTTGGGTTACGGCTTGTCCAAGCGCCGCGTCACCGTCAGTACCTCCGGTCTTGTGCCGTTTATCGATCGTTTGCGTGAAACCGTGGATACGGCCTTGGCGGTATCTCTGCACGCGGCTGACGATGATCTGCGCAACGAGATCGTGCCGATCAATCGCAAGTACCCCTTGGCTGAACTGATGGGGGCGTGTCGACGTTACACCGGTGGCAAAGATCGTCATGTTCAGATCGTGTACGAATACGTGATGCTGGACGGCGTGAACGATTCGCCACAACAGGCTCGGGCGCTGGCCGCGTTGCTGCGCGGCATGCCAGCCAAAGTCAATTTGATTCCTTTCAACCCGTTTCAGGGCACCAGCTACAAAACGTCGAAGCCTGAAACGGTGCAGGCATTTGCCGATATTCTGCGCGGTAAACGCATCGTAACCACCACGCGCAAGACGCGCGGCGATGACATCGACGCCGCCTGTGGTCAGCTGGTCGGTCAGGTGAAAAATCGCCAACGCCGTCGGCTCAGCGATATCCCCGTGGTCGTGCAGTCATGATTGTGCGTGCTGCGGCGCTGGTCTTGGTCGTCTCACTGGCCGCCTGTGTGCAAACCGGGCCCGTGCGTTTCGAGGCGGATCTGGATCAGGCGGCGCAGATCAATACGCAACTGGGGCTGGATTACCTCCGCCAGGGCAACCTGGAGATGGCCTCGTCGCGCCTCAACAAGGCGTTGGAGCAGAACGATAAGCTGGCTGAGACGCACCTGGGTTTGGCGCTGGTGCATGCGCACTATGGCGAGGTGGGTAAAGCACAACGCGCTTTTGATCGCGCCCGCTCGCTGGCGCCGGAAGATGCCAACATCATTGCCAGTTACGGACAGTTTTTGTGCGAGCAGGGCGACGTCGAGGCGGCTGAACAGCAGTTCGCCAAAGCCTTGTCGATGCCGCGTTACATGACGCCGGAAGTGGCCTATAGCAACGCGGCGGTCTGCTATCAGCGCAATGGCGATGTGGCCAAAGCCGAAGAAAATTTCCGACGCGCCTTGGTTTACAACCCGCGTTTCGCGCGTGCGCTGCGCCATCTCGCGGCGATCAGTTATGACCGTCAGGACTATTTACGCGCCCGGGCGTTTTTGCAGCGTTTGGAAGCTCAGGGTGGCCACTCGCTGGAGAGCCTGGTCCTGGGTTTGCGTACCGAATACGCGCTGGGTGATCGCCAAGCGCAGCAAGCCTACGCAGATGAGCTGGTGTCCCGTGCACCAGATATCGGAACCCGCATTGATCTGAATACTGGGGAAGCCTGGTAGCCATGAGTGAGCAGGAATACGAGTATCTGGATTCATCCGACGATTTAAGCCAAGTTCCCGTTCCGGGGCAGTTGGTGCGGCAAACGCGCGAGCAGCGCGGTTTGTCCATTGATGAGATGAGCGCCCGTACGCGACTGACCGAGAACGTGTTGCACATGGTCGAGCACGACGACTATCGGGGTATGGGTGAACCGGTCTACGCACGCGGCTACTACCGCAAGTGTGCTGACGCCTTGGGGCTGAATGGCGATTTGCTGGTGGAAGCCTATGAGCGCCACAGCGGAACGATGTCGCCAGTCCCGACGATCGACCAACGGCCATCCATCGCCTATCGCGAAGGGCCGGGTCGGCTCGCCTTGGGAGTTGCCGTCGCCCTGATCCTATTGGTTTTCGGGGCCACGGCTATTTGGTTCTGGCAAAAAGACGATGGTAGCGCAGCCTTGGCCAAATCGGTGCCCACGCCGATGCCCCAAGTCGCCACCCCGACGCCTGACACATCGCTGGCACGGGCGCCGTCACAACAAGCGGAACCCAGCACAACTGAAGTAATCGCGAGCGAGCAGCCTGTTGTCACCCCCGCACCCGAAGCGACCCCGGCTGCGACCACTGTCGTGGCTGCAACGCCGGCAGTCCCTGCGCAGGTCGCATCTGAGAGCCCGCAGGTTCGGGTCGAGGTGAAGGGCGGTGAGGCGTGGCTTGACGTGCGTGATCCGGCGGGGACCAAGTTGTTGTACAAGCTTTTGCAGCCCGGGTCGGTGAGAGAGTTTACTGGCCAGCCGCCGTTCAAACTTACCCTGGGCCGCGCCGACAACGTGCGTATCTGGTTTCAGGGCAAAGCCGTGCCGTTTGAATCGCAAATTGAGAATGACTTGCGTGCATTTTTCTACATTGATGCTCAGGGTCGCGTGAGCGACGAGGTGACGCCGTGAAGTCCAATCACACCATCACCCGGCGCAAGTCCCGCAAGATCATGGTTGGCGATGTGGCCGTGGGTGGCGATGCGCCGATTTCCGTGCAAAGCATGACCAACACGGAAACGCGTGACGTCGAAGCCACGGTGGCGCAGATCCAAGCGATTCAGAAGGCCGGGGCCGACATTGTGCGTGTCTCCGTACCCACGCTGGATGCGGCCGAGGCTTTCGGGAAAATCCGCAAGCGGGTGACGATCCCGCTGGTTGCGGATATTCACTTCAATTACAAGGTGGGCCTCGCGGCAGCGGAGCACGGCGCCGATTGCCTGCGCATCAATCCGGGCAATATTGGCAGCGAGCGCAAAGTGGCTGAGGTCATCGCCTGTGCGCGGCATCACGGGATTCCGATTCGTGTTGGCGTCAACGCCGGTTCACTGGAGAAGGATCTGCAGGAAAAGTACGGTGAGCCGAATTCTGATGCGCTGGTCGAATCGGCATTTCGCCACATCGACATTCTGGACCGCCACGATTTTCAGGACTTCAAGATCAGCCTCAAGGCCTCGGAAGTCTTCATGACGGTGTTCGCTTACCGCAAGCTGGCCGCGCAGATTGAGCAGCCGCTGCATTTGGGCATTACCGAAGCGGGTGGTGAACGGGCTGGGGCGGTGAAGTCGTCTATCGGTCTGGGCATGCTTTTGGCGGATGGCATCGGTGACACCATCCGTGTGTCGCTGGCGGCAGACCCCGTGCAGGAAATCAAAGTGGGCTGGGACATGCTCAAGTCCCTGCATCTTCGATCGCGTGGGATCAATCTGATCGCCTGTCCGTCATGTTCGCGGCAGAATTTCGACGTGATCAAGACCGTCAACGAACTGGAAGCTCGGTTCGATGATATCGATGAATCCATGGATGTCGCGGTAATCGGCTGTGTGGTCAACGGCCCAGGTGAGGCACGTGAAGCGCATATCGGCGTGACCGGCGGCAATCCGAACAGCATTTTCGTCGACGGCAAGATTCAGCACAAACTCAAAAACGAAGATCTGGTCATCGGTCTGGAAGACCTGGTGCGCCAGAAGATCGGCAAAAAAACCTGCGGAGCCCAATGAGTCAGCGTGTCCGCGCCCTGCGGGGCTTTAACGACGTATTGCCTGAAGACACGGCCTGGTGGCGCGGTGTGCTTGCGCGCGCCCAGCAGGTGATGGATCTGTACGGCTATGGCGAAGTGCGCTTGCCACTGATGGAAGCCACTGAGCTGTTCAGCCGTTCGGTCGGTGAAGCCACGGATATCGTCGAGAAGGAAATGTTCACCTTCTCCGACCGTGAAAAAACCTCCATGAGCTTGCGGCCGGAAGGCACGGCGGGCTGCGTGCGTGCGGGTATCGACAACGGTTTGCTGCACAATCAGCAGCAACGTTTCTGGTATTCCGGGCCGATGTTTCGACATGAACGCCCGCAGGCTGGGCGTTATCGTCAGTTCGAACAGATTGGCGTTGAGGCCTACGGTATGGCCGGACCGGATGTCGATGTTGAGGTCATCGCCTTGTCCGCCCGCCTGCTCGGCGAGCTGGGTTTGCGCGATGCGGTGACCCTGGAGCTCAATACCTTGGGCACCAGCGAGGCGCGCGCGAATTACCGTCAGGCCGTGGTGGACTACCTCACGCCGTTTGAGGCGGAGCTCGACGACGATTCACGGCGTCGTCTCACGACCAATCCCTTGCGCATCTTCGACAGCAAGGTGGAGCGCACCCGCGAGATTGTGGCGGACGCGCCGGTATTTGATGACTACCTCGACGTGGAGTCGCGCGAGCATTTCCTCGCGGTGCAGGAGGGGCTCGCTGCCCTGGGTATCGCGTACACATTGAACCCGCGTCTGGTGCGTGGTCTGGACTACTACAGCCGCACGGTTTTTGAGTGGACCACCGATCGTTTGGGCGCGCAGGGTACGGTGTGTGCTGGCGGGCGGTATGATGCGCTGGTCAGTCAGTTGGGTGGCGGCGATGTGCCGGCGATTGGTTTCGCCATGGGCCTGGAGCGCGTGGTGTTGCTGATCAAAGCGCTGGACGGTGATGTCCGTATCACGCAGACGCCGCAAGCCTATGTTTGCGCGCTGGGTGATGTGGGATGCGCGGCGACAGCCTTGGCTGAGCAGTTGCGCGATGCTGGCGTGCGTAGTCAGGTTTCGTCCAGCGGCAAGCTCAAAGCCCAGCTGAAACGGGCGGATCAGTCAGGGGCGGATTGGGCTTTGATTGTGGGTGAGGACGAATGGGCCCAGCGGCAGGTGCAGGTCAAGGCGCTGCGCGCCGAGCCGAACCAGACGCATATGAGTTGGTCCGAAGCTGTGGAATTTATACAGCGGCACTATCAGGCCGCATGATTCAAAGCGGTGACAAAGCCGCACTGTTGATTCGAGGATAAACGTGGAATTCGAAAAATCCGATCAGGAACAAGTGGAAGCCCTGCAGACGTGGTGGAAGGAGAATTGGCTGTCCTTGCTGGCGGGCCTGGTCCTGGGTCTCGGCGGCATTTTGGGTTGGCAGTACTACGGTCAGTACAGCAATGCTCAGGCGGCTAGCGCTTCGCTGACTTTTGAGTCGATCAAAGCGATGCTGGCGACCGGTCAACGGGACGCCGCGAGCAGCGACATTGAGTCTCTGGCCCAGGCGTATCCCAAGTCACCCTATGTGGCTCAGGCCAATTTGGCGCTGGCACAAGCACAGGCTGATGCCGGTGATTGGAGTGCCGCTGAAGCCACGCTGCGCAAGGTCGTGGATGGCCAAAAGGATGTTGCTTTGCAGGGGCTGGCGACGCTTCGCTTGAGCCGTGCACTGTGGGCGCAGGGTAAAACCGATGAAGCGATTGAGACTTTGAGTTCCGCGCCGGACAACGGTTACGCACCGCTGTACAGCGATCTCAAAGGGGATATCGCGGCCGCCGCTGGGGATGCCCAGACTGCACGCGAAGCGTATGAAGCGGCCCTGGCCAGCAATGCAGACTTTATCGACAACAATACCGTTCAGCAGAAGCTGGACGCCTTGAACTGAGGCCGATGTTGATCATGCGCCAAACCTTACTCCTGTTGCTCGCAGCGAGTGCGCTCGCCGCGTGCTCCGGAAAATCAACGGTCGCCAAGCCGGAACCGTTGCGCCAAATTGCCGAACCTCAGGTGCGCGGTGAGAGCCGCTGGGCCGCCAAAACGGCTGACAGCCAGGGACTCAGTGGATTGCGTCCGTTGCTTGCGGCGGGGCGCGTTTTCGTCGGTGACAGTAAGGGGCGTATTCAGGCACTGGACAGCGATGGCAAGACCTTGTGGTCGCAGAAAACCGACTATCGACTTTCTGCCGGTCCGGCGCTGGCCGACGGGGCCCTGGTGTTTGGCACATTGAGTGGTGAAGCGATCGCCGTGGAGGCCGGTGATGGCGCGGTGCGCTGGACCACCGAACTGAGCAGTGAAGTGCTTGCGCCACCGGTTGGGGATCGTGATCTGATCGTGATCCGCAGCGGTGACGGTCGCATTTACGGTTTGAACCCCACCGATGGCGAGCGTCGCTGGACGGTCAACCGTTCGGTGCCGGCTTTGATTCTGCGCGGCTCCGGCAACACCGTGCTCGACAGCACGGCGGCTTATATCGGGATGGACAACGGTCGTGTGATCGCGCTCGATCGCAACACCGGTGAGCCGGTTTGGGAAGAGGCTGTCAGCCTGCCGACCGGGCGCTCGGAAATCGAGCGTATCGTGGATGTGGACGCCGATCTTTTGCTGGTCAACGATGTGCTTTTTGCCGCCAGTTATGGCGGCGATTTGGTCGCTCTGGCGACCACCAACGGTCGTGCCTTGTGGCGCCGCAGTCTGGCCAGCTACACCGGTATGGATTTCGATGGCCGTTGCTTGTACGTGACCGACGCCGACGCCGTGTTGTGGTGCTTGGATCCCAGCAATGGCGCCGCGCTTTGGGAGCAGGACCAACTTAAGCATCGAGGCCTGAGCGCGCCGTTGGCGTTCAAGGGCAATGTGCTGGTCAGCGATTTCGAAGGTTATATGCACGCCGTCTCGTCAGCGGATGGCAAGATCATCGGGCGCCGCAAGGTGGTTGACGATGCGGTGAATCGTCCGATGCAGTCTGCCGATGGCGTGGTTTATGTGCTCGGCCGCGGTGGCCGTCTTCGTGCACTGGACTGGATTCCAGTCAACTCGGCCGGATAACACAACATGGATAATGCCCCGTTGGTTGCGCCTACGGTGGCGCTGGTGGGGCGCCCCAATGTCGGCAAGAGCACGCTGTTTAATCAGCTGACGCGCACGCGTGATGCACTGGTCGCTGATGAAGCCGGGTTGACCCGCGACCGTCAGTACGGACTTGCCGATGTCGCGGACGGTCACTGCATCGTGGTCGATACCGGCGGCATCATGGAGCAGGCCGAAGGCCTGGATGCCAGCGTCGCCGAACAAAGCCGGCTGGCCATTGAGGAAGCCGATTTCGTCCTGTTCATGGTTGACGGTCGCGCGGGCGTGGTCGGCGAAGATCAATCCATCGCCAAAATGTTGCGCCCACACGCAGCCAAGACCTGTCTGGTCATGAACAAGTGCGAAGGCCTGGAGCGCGATGTGGTGGCTGCGGAGTTCTTCTCGCTGGGCCTGGGTGAGCCTTTGGGTATTGCCGCGGCTCATGGGCAGGGCTTGGGCCAATTGCGCGAGACCTTGGCTGGCAAAATTCAATTGGCTCCGAACGCCAAGCCGCGTCGTGAACACGGGCGTGTGGCGGTGGCTTTGGTCGGGCGACCAAATGCGGGCAAATCCACCTTGCTCAATCGCTTGGTCGGTGAGAATCGGGTGATCGCCTCGGAGGTTGCGGGTACGACGCGCGACAGCGTCGAAGTTCAATTCGACTACCACGGCAAACCCTTCACCCTGATTGATACCGCGGGTTTGCGGCGCAAAGCCAAGGTTTACGACCGCATTGAGAAGTTCAGTGTGGTCAAAACCCTGCAGGCGATTGAAGCGGCCAATGTGGTTGTCGCCCTGATCGACGCGCGTGAAGGGGTGGGTGCCCAAGATGCGCGCATACTCGGGATGGTCGCGGAGAGCGGGCGCGCGATTGTGGTTGCGATCAACAAATGGGATGGTCTGGAAGAAGAGCAGCGGTCCCAGATCAAATCTGAGGTCGAGCGCAAGCTTCCGTTTCTGGATTACGCCAGTTTTGTCACCATCTCGGCCTTGCACGGATCACGTCTTAGGGAATTGATGCAAGCCGTTGGCAAAGCGCATCGCGCGGCGTTTTGTGATCTCAGCACCTCGGCGTTGTCTGCGGTGCTGGAGAAGGCCGTGCACGCGCATCCGCCACCGGCTGTTGCGGGGCGACGTATCAAATTGCGCTACGCCCATCAGGGTGGACGCAACCCGCCAACGATTGTGATTCACGGCAATCAGACCGAGAAACTCAATAACAATTACCGGCGTTATCTGGTCAATGCGTTCCGGCAAGCTTTTGAACTTGATGGCACGCCCGTGCATTTGCAGTTCAAGACCAGTGACAACCCGTACAAAGATCGCAAAAACGAGCTGTCCACCGGGCAACGGCGCAAGCGTGATCGCATGATTCGACATCGCATAAAGTCGAAAAAGTCCTGAGATTTTACGACCCCGGTGGTACGAGCTTCGCGGTAGCATCCAAGCCAAGAACGAGGAGATATCGATGACGCTGCAAACCGAGCGCTGGGATGTGTTGATCCGTGGTGCAAAGCTATTCGATGGCAGCGGGGCGCCTCCCGTTGTTGAGGATGTCGCGATTGCGGGTGGCCGCGTGGTCGCACGCGGCGCGAGTCTGGATAGCGCACGCGCTGATGAGTTGGTCGACGCAGAAGGCCAGTGGCTGATGCCGGGCCTGCTTGATGTGCACACCCATCTTGATCTGGAAGTGGAGCTGGCGCCGGCGCTGCCTGAGGTGTTGCGCCACGGCACGACCACGGTGGTGATGTCGAACTGCTCGCTGGGTTTGGCCTTTGGCGCGCAACGCCGCAATGGCGAAGATCCGATTGTGGATTGCTTCGCACGGGTGGAAAACGTGCCCAAGTCGGTGCTGAGCAAGGTCGCGGACGCCGTCGACTGGGATGACAGCGGCAGCTACCTGAATCATTTTGACCGACTCGCACTGGGCCCCAATGTGGTGCCATTGATCCCGCACTCGATGTTGCGCGCAGAGGTGATGGGTCTGCAGGGTTCAGTCACCCGTGAACCGACAGAAGATGAGCTGTCGCGCATGGAAACGTTGGTGGATAAAGGCATGCAGGAGGGTTATGCCGGTTTCTCCACAGACGCGTTGCCATTCCACTACCTCGCCAACGACCCGAATCGCCGGCGCAAGATTCCCACCCAATTTGGCTCCTATGCCGAACTCAAACGACTGACCAACGTGGTACGTCGCTATGGACGGGTGTGGCAGGCGACACCACCTAAGGACAGTCGTCTGGGCACCTTACGCAATTTCCTGCTCAGCAGTGGTCGCTTGTTTGGCAAGCCGCTCAAGGTGACAGCGGTTGCCGCGCTGGACGTCAGTTCCAACAAATCCATCCTGCGCATGGGGCTGTTCCTTATGCGTTTGATCAATTCGCGTTGGCTCAACGGGCAGTTTCGTCTGCAGGCGCTCGCCGCTCCGTTCAAGGTTTACGCCGATGGGATGATCACGCCGCTGGCTGAAGAGATTGCGGAAATGCGTGAACTCAACGAGCCGGATCTGGAAGATCGCGAAGCGCGCATGGCTTTGCTCAACGATCCGGCGTACCGCGCCCGTTTCAAGGCCATGTGGAATCACGACAAACGTGGCTTTTCGGTGGCACGTCTCAAACGTCGTCTGAACATCATGGACGACACGCTAACCCGAGATTTGGCCGACATGGTCATGACCGAGCGTCCTCTGGCGGCGTGGAAGGATCAAACCCTGGCGCAGATTTATATGCGGTTTGTGGATTGGAAGCGCAGTGGTCGGGCGATCAATCAGGAAGAGGCTCAGGTGTTCGGTCGTTTGGCCTTCAGCGTTGAAGATGACGCAGATTTTCTGCTCGCCTTGCTGCAACTGTTTGATACCGATCTGCGCTGGTATGTGCTCGCAGCCAATGCGGACGCAAAAGTATACAAACGGGCCCTGACCGATCCGATGAGCTTGCCCGGTTTCAACGATTCCGGCGCCCATCTCACCAATATGGCGTTCTACGACGCCAATTTGCGAGGTCTGCAACTGATCATGGCCGATGGTGATGCGGCGGTGGCTGAACATGTGCGTCGTTTGACCCGTGATCCGGCGGAGTTTTTCGGTTTGGACGTCGGGCTGGTCGAGGTTGGCCGCACAGCCGATCTGCTGCTGCTCGATCCGCGCGCCTTGCGCGCATACGACTCGGAACGCAAGACGCGCCTGGAATTTCGTCAGGAGTTTGGCCACGAGCAGATGGTCAATCGCTCTGATGGTGTTGTCACCGCAGTATGGGTTGCCGGTCAGGCAGCGTGGCGCGATGGTGGTTTTACCCCGATTGTCGGCAAGACCCGGCTGGGACGCGTATTACGCGCCGGCCAGAGCGATGATGTGGATCGTTCAACGCTGCCACAAGCGGCTTGAATCGGATCTTGCGAAGCTCGCCGTGAGGCGGGCTTTTTTGTGTCCTGGCACTTTGGCTGTGTTCAATCCCGGCAGACCTCAGTAAACTGCGCGCCGCGAGGCCACGCGCACAATGACAGGAGCGACTTTGACTGACAGCGTCACCGTCTTTGCCGTCGGGCAACGATGGATCAGTAGTACGGAACCGGAACTGGGTTTGGGCCTGGTTGTTCAGGCCGAGGGCCGGGTGGTTCAAGTGAGCTTCCCCGCCACCGATGAGGAGCGCGCCTACGCCGCGGGTTCGGCGCCACTGAGCCGGGTCAAATTTCGTCAGGGTGAGTCGATACACGATGTTCAGGAACGTCGTCTCACGGTTATGGACACCTTGGAGAACAACGGTGTCATCATTTACTTGTGTGAGGACGACTCGGGCAAGGATGTCTTGCTGCCGGAAGAGCAGCTGCACGGCGTCATACGTCTGAACAGTCCGCGCGAGCGTCTCTTTGCCGGGCAGATCGACCGGCTGAGTCGTTACCGCCTGCGCTATATCTCGCGCCTGCATGACGGTGTGCAGAGTCAAAGCCCGGTGCAAGGCTTGCTCGGGCCGCGCGTGCAGCTACTCCCGCATCAGATTTACATCGCGCGTGAGGTGGCCAGCCGGCATGCACCGCGCGTGTTGCTGGCGGATGAAGTCGGCCTGGGTAAAACCATCGAAGCCGGCATGATCGTGCATCAGCAGCTTGTTACCGGACGTGCCAGCCGGGTTCTGATTGTGGTGCCTGAGGCGTTGCTGCATCAGTGGTTGGTTGAGATGCTGCGCCGCTTCAATCTGCGCTTCACGATCCTCGATGAAGCGCGCTGTCTGGCACTGGGCAGTGTGTCTGCGGACTTCGATGACGAAGATGACGCGGATCCGCAAGACGACATCAACCCTTTCGAGAGCGCGCAGTTGGTGCTGTGCGGGGAGAACTTCTTGGCCGACGATGCCGAGCGGGCAGAACAGGCTCGTCAGGCGGGCTGGGATCTGCTGGTTGTTGATGAGGCTCATCATCTGGCCTGGACGCCGGAGCAGAGCAGTGCCGGTTACGCGTGTATCGAACAGCTCGCTGCGCAGATTCCCGGCTTGTTGCTGTTAACCGCCACGCCGGAACAAATGGGCCGCTCTGGGCACTTCGCACGCTTGCGTTTGCTCGATCCGGATCGTTATCACGATCTGCAGGAGTTCCTTGATCAGGAACAGCAATACCAGCAGATCAGCGACATTCTCATGGCGCTGCGCCAGGATAACGCCTGGGAGGCTTTGAACACGGACACGGCGCTGCGCGAGCAGCTGGCGTCGTACCTTGGCGCTTCGCGGATCGATGCGCTGCTGGCGCAATCCGAGCAGGAGTCCACGCGTGAAGAGGCATTGGCTCGGCTGACCGCCGATTTGTTGGATCGTCACGGCACTGGCCGCGTACTTTTCCGCAATACCCGCGCGTCCGTTGAAGGATTTCCGGGCCGCGAACTGCATGCATGGCCGTTAAGCACGGCCCAGGCTGTGCCAGGAGACGCCGATCTGGATGATCAGCTGCATCCGGAGCAGGTTCTGGGGCTGGATGATGATCCGCGCGTGGATTGGCTGATTGAGTTTCTGCGCAACCATCGTCAGGACAAGGTTCTGCTGATTTGTCGTTCGGCGCAGACCGTCCGCGAACTGGAAAACCAGTTGCGTCTGAGTGGCGTTTACGCCGGCCTGTTCCATGAGGGCATGACTCTGGTCGAGCGCGACCGCGCCGCGGCCTGGTTTGCCGATCAGGATGAGGGCGTACAGATTCTGCTGTGCTCGGAAATCGGTAGCGAGGGGCGCAACTTCCAGTTTGCCCGTCACCTGATTCTGTTCGATTTGCCACTCGACCCGGATCTGCTGGAACAGCGTATCGGGCGTCTTGATCGCATCGGTCAGACCGGCGTGATCCAGATTCACGTGCCCTACCATGAGGGCACGGCGCAGCACCGTTTGCTCGATTGGTACGCCAACGGTTTGGGTGCGTTTGAGCGTCCATTCCAGGTTGGGCAGGCGGTCACGGCGCGATTTTCCGCCGAGCTGCTCGAGGCACTGGGCGGTGACTCTGACGAGCCCTTGTTAAAGCTGATCGAGCAGGCTCAGGCCTTCGTGAAGCAGGAGCAGGAACGACTGGAAGGCGGTCGCGACCGCTTGCTGGAGATGAACTCGTGCCAGCCGGAAAAAGCCGAACAGTGGGTTGGGATGATCCGTGAATACGAGCGTCCCGGGGTTCTCGCGCCTTATATGGAACAGGTCTTCGACGCGTTTGGTGTGGATCATGAGTCGCACAGCGCCGAAGCGATCATTGCCCGGCCGGGCAGTCATATGCACGGTCAGCATTTCCCAGGACTGCCGGAAGACGGTCTGACCGCGACATTCCGACGCGACGTGGCGATGAGCCGTGAGGATATGCACTTCTTGACCTGGGAGCATCCCATGGTCACCGGTGCGATGGAGATGATCCTCAGTGGCGATTTTGGCAATACCGCGTTGTGCACGGTCAAACTTGGGGGCGTCACGCCGGGCACATTGTTGGTCGAGGCGTTGTTTGTGCTGAATGTCCAGGCACCGCGTGCCTTGCAGCTGGGGCGTTATTTGCCCGCCGAGCCGGTGCGCTTGTTGCGCGATAACCTGGGTCGCGACCTGAGCGAGCAGTTGCCGGCAGATCAGTTGCACCTGATTGCGGAGCGCGTGCCCAAACAGACGGCGCATGCGCTGGTCAAGCGCGCACAGCCACTGCTGCAGAGTTTGCTCGATACGCTGGAAGCGCAAGCCGCGCAGGCGCAACAGCCACTGGTGGATGACGCCTTGGCGCGTATGCAGGAGGAACGCAGCGCGGGACTGGAGCGTCTGCAAGCTTTGGCGCAGGTCAATCCGAACGTCCGTGCGCAAGAAATCGAACAGTATCAGCGCGACACCGAAGTGCTGGCGGAACGCCTGTCCGCTGCGGTGCTGCAGTTGGACGCGGTAAGGGTGGCGATCGCGACCTGATTTTTGCTACTGAGAATCATTGTCAATTATGATGCGCACTGGATTTATCAACAATTCCAGGAGCGATCTTGTCCGCCCCCATTAGCTTGCATCAACTCAAACGTGGCCAATTCGCGTGCGTGGTCTCCGTGGCGGATCGTGGTTCGGAGGACAGCATTGCACGCCGATTGCGCAGCCTGGGATTCGTGCCCGGCGAGCGTGTGCGGTTGCAGACCTGGGGTCCGATTGGTCGCGATCCTGTGCTGATCCAAATCGGTAGCACGCGTTTCGCACTGCGCCGCAGCGAAGCGGAACGCATTTCGGTCACTCCTGAGGTTGCCGCATGAGTACGCAGGTGTGGGATCTGAACATTGCCTTGGTCGGCAACCCCAACAGCGGCAAGACGGCTTTGTTCAACCGCTTGACCGGGAGTCGGCAGAAAGTCGCCAACTACCCGGGGGTTACGGTTGAGCGCAAGGAAGGCTTTTTTGCGACGCGCGATGGCCGTCAGGTTCGCGTCCTGGATTTGCCGGGGACTTACAGCCTCAATGCGGCCAGCCCGGATGAGGAAGTGACCTATCAGGTGTGTTCGGGCACGCATGCCAGCGAATCGGCGCCGGATTTGATCGTGTGCGTCATCGATGCGACCAATCTGCGATTGCATTTGCGTTTCGTGCTGGAAATGCTCGCCACCGGGCGGCCGATGTTGGTCGCGCTCAACATGATGGACCTGGCGCGGCGCCGTGGTATCGAAATCGATTTGCCGGCTTTATCCGCCGCTTTGGGCGTGCCCGTGGTCGAAACTGTGGCGCTGAAACACAAAGGGGTAGCGGCTCTGCGCGAGCGTTTGGGTCAGGGCGTGGATTTGCCGTCGATTCAGCCGTCTATGGATGATCTGCATCAGCGCGTCCATCACATTTTGCAATCCAGTGTGAAGCAAGCGGTGCCGACCTCACCGGTGGATGATCGTCTGGATGCGCTGTTGTTGCACCCCGTTCTTGGCTTGGCCTCATTGGCGTTGGTCATGTTTTTCATGTTCCAGGCTGTGTATGCCTGGGCCGAGCCTCTCATGGGGCTGATTGAGTGGGTGACCACTGCAACGGCCGACGCTGTTACCGCCGTCCTGCCCGATAGTCTGCTGCAAAGTTTGTTGGTGGATGGGCTGATCGCCGGGCTGGGTGGTGTGGTGATTTTTCTGCCACAGATTCTGATTCTCTTCCTGTTCATCTTGATCCTGGAGGAGTCGGGCTACTTGCCGCGTGCTGCGTTTCTGCTTGATCGTCTGATGGTCGGTGCCGGTCTTACCGGGCGCTCATTTATCCCGTTGTTGTCGAGCTTTGCCTGCGCCATTCCCGGCATCATGGCGACGCGCAGCATCCAGGACCCGCGCGACCGCCTCGCCACGATCGTGGTTGCGCCGCTCATGACTTGCTCAGCGCGCTTGCCGGTTTATGCACTTTTGATCGGCGCCTTCGTGCCGCGTCAGGAGGTTGCCGGTGTGTTCAATTTGCAAGGCATCACGCTTTTCGCGCTGTACTTCGCAGGCATTTTCAGCGCTTTGCTGGTGGCTTACGCCATGAAGCTGCTCCGGCGCGACAAGACGGAACACGCTTTGATGCTGGAACTGCCGACGTATCGCATTCCCGATCCATTGAATGTGTTTTTGGGCTTGTGGGAACGCAGCAAAATTTTTATCCGCCGTGTTGGCGGAATTATCTTGAGCTTGACCGTGTTGCTGTGGTTCCTGGCAACATTCCCGGCGCCGCCTGAGGGCGCGACTGGGCCCGCGATTGATTACAGCTTCGCTGGTCAGCTGGGGCATCTGATGCAGCCGATCTTTGCGCCGATCGGGTTTACCTGGCAAATCTGCATCGCTTTGATTCCCGGCTTGGCGGCGCGCGAGGTGGCGGTCAGCGCGTTGGCAACTGTTTATGCCTTGTCTGGTAGTGACGAGGCCGTCACCGCAAGCCTGAGTGGTTTGATCGCGGCGCAATGGTCGCTGGCGACCGCATTCTCCCTGCTGGCGTGGTATGTGTTCGCACCGCAGTGTTTGTCCACGATCGCAGTGATCAAGCGTGAGACGAACTCGTGGCGCGTGACCCTGGGAACCACGGCTTTGCTGTTCGCGCTGGCCTATGGCGCTGCATTGCTGACCTACCGGGTCGCCTTGGCATTGGGGGGTGGTTGATATGGTGTTCGCCGCCATTCAATCCGGCGTGCTCAGCGTCGTGCTGTTCTGGGCGCTGTGGTTTGTGCTTGGGCGTGCCGCGCCGATGTTGCGGGCGCGTTGGCAACAAACGCTGGCTTTATGGTTGATGCATGAGCGTCAACCACGCTGGCTGGCCAAGCTCGGTTTTCGGATGCTGCCGCGCGTGCAACAGCATTGCGGTGATGCCTGCGCCGATTGTGGAACTTGTGCCTAGCTGATGTCTTGACGTCTTGGCCGAGCTAGGCCTGGGCTGGAATTCGCGCCTCATCCTTAGCCTCACACCATGGGCGATGTGCTGTATTGGCCAGTGCGTGCCCGCACAAAAGTGCAAGGCAAAAAAAAGCCCCCTGAGAGCAGGGGGCCAAGGTGCGAGAAAGACACGAGGTCTTTCTGGAGGAGACTTGGTTTAAGACGCGAATCGAAAAACTTTCGCTTCCGCCTTGTTGAGTGTTAACTCATGTTGCGGTGCAGTATAAGAGCCTTGTTGCACTGCGTCAAGCTTTTTTTGTTGCGCTGCGAAAAAAATTTTCACAACCAGAATTCGACTGTAACACTCTGAAGTTACGAATTTATTAATGCAAAGCACAAAACGTGCCACAGGTGTGTTTATTAGAAAGTGTGTCGGATGGACATATTTTGCGCGAGTTCGCGCAAAGCAGGTTTGATGCGAAAAGACCGGAGCGGGTGAGAGTGCTTAGTTGCCGTCAGTGCGGTCTTTGCTGTCGCTGCGCAGACCGATATTCTTGAGCAATTCCTGGCGGACCTTGCGCCACAATGGCAGGTTTTGGTCGGCCAGCTCTTTCAATGCGAGCAGCGGATTGCCCGCCGACCCCAGCATATGCTTGACCTGTTCCTTGAATTGGGCCTGCTGGTCGATGAAAAGCTCCATGCTCAGCTCCAAATAGTGGCTGACGCTGTGCTGCATGGAATCGCCGTAGAAGCGAATGATGTTGAGCAAGACTTCTTCACGCAGAATCGGCGTGCCAGCTTCTTCTTGCTCCATGATTACCTGCAGCAGAATGCTGCGGGTGATGTCGTCTTTGCTGCGCTTGTCAATAACTTTGAAATCGACGTTCTTGAGCACCAGTTGACGAATCTCATCGAGCGTTATGTACCGCGAGATAACCGTGTCATAAAGCCTCCGGTTCGGATACTTATTGATGATGCGGGTCTCGGAAGCAGTCTGTCGGCGTGACACTGTCGGTATATTGCTGCGATGCGAAAAAGTTAGTTTGCCAGATCAGATCGACGTGGCATACCCCTCAATGCAGAAATCGTTCATTTTGGTGCAGGCGGCGCTACAACATGGGTCGTTCGCCAGATTTCTGTTGCGGATTCAAGTATCTGGCTGACCTTGCCAGGCTGAGGCTTGAGCCCCAGGAATTGCAGGGCTTGATTGAGGCAGCCTGCGGGGTCTTGGTGCCAGGGAATTTCCTCGGCACCATTTTGCTTGCTTAGCTTGTAGCCATCTGCGCCCATCAGCAGAGGGATGTGCATGTAGCGAGGCTGGACATATCCCAGTGCGCGCTGAAGAAGGATCTGGCGGCCGGTGGAGGTCAGTAGGTCGGCGCCGCGGACGACATCTGTCACGCCCTGATCCGCGTCATCGACCACAACCACGAGCTGGTAGGCAAACAGACCATCAGCGCGGCGGATCACCATATCGCCGCATTGCTGCGACGGATTTTGCCGCTGGGGTCCGAGCAGACGGTCGGTAAATGCTACATCGGTATCTTGAATAAGGAAGCGCCAGCTGCGCAGGGCCTTGCCGCTCGGCATGCCTTGCCGACAGCGTCCCGGGTAGCGCTTTTCCCCGCTGCTATCGACGGGCGGCAAGAGTTGGCGTCGCGTGCACGCGCAGGGAAACACCTGCTTTTGGCGTTTCAGTTCCTCAAGCACCGAGGCGTAGCGTTCGAGCCGTTGACTCTGCCACAGGACCGGGCCGTCCCAGGTGAGTCCCAGTGCCTCGAGAGTGTCGCAGATGCGCAATCCCAGCGCATGCTCACAACGTGCTTCGTCGATGTCTTCGATGCGCAGGTGCCAGCGGCCACCGTGCGCGCGCGCGTCCAGCCAGCTGGCGAGCGCAGCCACCAGCGAGCCGGCATGCAGCGGCCCGCTGGGTGAAGGTGCAAATCGTCCGACGTAGGGGATTTCGGAGCCCGACCTGGGTCGGTGAAGAATCAGCGACCGAGCTGGCGCTCGCGGATTTCTTCCAGGCTCTTGCAGTCAACGCACATTTCTGCGGTTGGGCGGGCTTCGAGTCGGCGTATGCCGATGTCTGCCCCGCACGATTCGCAGAAACCGAAATCGTGATCATCGATACGGCGCAATGAGCTGTCGATTTTGCGAATCAGCTTGCGCTCGCGATCACGTGTGCGCAGCTCAAGGCTGAACTCGGATTCCTGGGTGGCACGGTCGGTCGGGTCCGGGAAGTTGGCCGCTTCGTCCTGCATGTGATGCACGGTGCGGTCAACTTCTTCCATCAGCGAACGTTTCCAGTTCAGGAGGATGTTTCGAAAGTGCTCAACCTGAGCATCATTCATGTATTCCTCACCGTCCTTCAGTTCATAAGGCTTGAAGTCGGTGTAGCTGGAGGGGGCTTTATTGTCCACTGATCCTGCCATAGTTATTCATTTGGAAACCGCGTAGTAGTACCAGAAACTTTTGAGCTCGGCAACGCGCAAAAGAGCCGGCGTAAATTTTTTTAAACAGGCATCGCAACATGGGTGCGATACGGTATGATTTCAAGACGTAAAAGTTGCTTGATTTGTCGCTTATGAACCTCAGGCCCGAAACCGCCTCGGCCTCGACTCGGGATTTTTCTTCCCGACATGCGACACGCCGCCTACGGAGTGTGAATCAATGCGACTGAAAGCGTTGCTGTTCGATGTTGACGGCACGCTGTCTGATACCGAGCAACAAGGTCATCTTCCTGCTTACAACGCAGCGTTCAGCGAGATTGGTCTGAGTTGGCACTGGTCCCCCGAGCTGTATCGCAAAGAGCTGTTGCTGCTGCCGGGCGGGCGTGAGCGTATTCGTCACTATTTGATCAAGCACAAGCCGCGCGTTGATGCCTTTGTCGATGAGCTGGAAAAAGATCAGATGCATTGGGTGAATCTGGTCCACGAGGCCAAGTCGCGCTGGTTTCGCCGACGCCTGGAAGAGGGCAAGGTCACGCTGCGTCCCGGCGTGGCGCGTTTGATCGAACTGGCCAAGGCAGACGGTTTGCGTTTGGCGGTCGTGACCAATGCAAGCGAGCGCAGTCTGCAGCCGTTCCTGCACTATGCGTTGGGCCCGCAACTGCTGGATCAATTCGACATTATCGTCAGTGGCGAACAAGTCGAGCGGAAAAAGCCCTCACCCGATCTCTACTTGCGTGCCGTGGAGTTGCTTGGACTTCAGCCGGCTGAGTGTCTCGCGATCGAGGATTCCGGCATGGGCCTGTGTGCCGCTGCTGCGGCGGGTGTGCGCACCCTGATCACCGCCAACGAAGACACCATTGATCACGATTTTGCCGCCGCTCAAGCGGTGGTGTCGGATCTTGGCGAGCCCGATGCGCCGTGGCAGGTGTTGCGTGGCGAACAGGCGCTCAATGGCTACCAGTACGCCACGCCCAAGGTCCTGCAGAGTTTGGTCGACGCCGCCTGAGGTCTACTCAGGAAGCTCGACACGCGGTGCCGGGGTCCAGCCGGGCTTGCGATGCTCGGCGATCACCGTGGTGTAGATTCCGCCACGGACATAAAACTCTGCCTTCAGACGCAAATAGCGGGGGTTGATCGCGGCAACCAGATCGTCGGCAATGCGATTGGTCACATCCTCGTGGAAGGCGCCCTCATCGCGGAATGACCACAGATAGAGTTTCAGCGCTTTGAGTTCCACGCACAATTCATCTGCGATGAAATCCAGATACAGCGTGGCGAAATCCGGCTGGCCTGTTTTGGGACAAAGACAGGTGAATTCCGGCATGCGCATGCTGATCACATAATCGCGCTCGGGCTTCGGGTTGGGGAAAGTTTCGAGTGTTTTCGACGGCTGAGTGGACATGAGCGACGGGTTTCACAGCGGTGTGGATGGGATATGCCGCGGCGGCAGTGTTGGCGCCGGGAAACATAATTTACACTAGCGCGTTTCCCGACGTGACTCGCGCATGCGCCTGAGCGCTATCCGGCTTGCCGGATTCAAATCCTTCGTTGATAAGACTCAGCTGACCCTGACCAGCAACCTGACCGCTGTGGTCGGGCCCAATGGCTGTGGCAAGTCGAATCTGATCGACGCAGTGCGTTGGGTGTTGGGGGAATCCAGCGCCAAACAATTGCGTGGCGCGGCGTTGTCGGATGTCATTTTCAATGGCTCGCGTACGCGTAAGCCGGTCGGTCGCGCGATGATCGAACTTGTCTTCGACAACAGCGATGCGACCATAGAAGGCCCCTACGCCCAATATGGCGAAATCGCCGTGCGACGCGAACTTTCGCGCGACGGCGGGTCGCAGTTCTACATCAATGGCACGCGCTGCCGACGCAAGGACATCACCGAGTTGTTCCTGGGCACCGGCTTGGGTGGGCGTTCCAACTACGCCATCATCGAACAAGGCACGGTGTCGCGGCTGATTGAGGCGCAACCCGAAGAGCTGCGCCAGATGTTGGAAGAGTCGGCGGGCATTTCGCGCTACAAAGAAAAGCGCCGTGAGACCGAAATCCGCATCCGCCACACCCGCGAGAATTTGGCGCGACTTGAAGACTTGCTCAGCGAGATTGATGAGCGCTTGAGCAAATTGCAGCGCCAAGCCGCTGCGGCACAACGTTTCAAGCAATACAAACAGGAACAGCGCAGTTTGCGCCGCCAACTGCTCGGTTTGCGCTGGCGCGAGTTGGAAAACGAGCACGCGGCGGCTCGGGAGCGTTTGGATGCCTGCCAGCAGCAGCTGGATCAAGCGGAGGCGCGTCTCAAGGATGCCATCGTTGCGCGCAAGCAAACCGCTGACGATGCCGAGCGCAGCAATCAGGAAACGCAAGCCGTTCAGGCCCGCTATTACGAGGCAGAGGCGGCCATGGGGCGCGCCGAGCAAGAGCTCAAGCATGCTCAGGAAATGCTCCGATTGCGCGACAAGGAAGCGCAGGATCTGCGGACCGAGAGCGAGCGCTTACAGGCGCAGTTCAAAGAACGTGACGAACGTGGTCGCGATCTCACGGCGCAATTGAATGTGCTGCAGCAGACACTCGCGGACGCACAGCAGGAACTGGCCACGCTGGAATCCGGTTTGGCTGCGGCCGAACAGCGTGCTGGCGATGAGCAGCGGGGGTTGGAAACGTTGCGTGATGCGTTGCAAAAACCACGCACGGTGGCGGCAACCGAGAAGGTGCGTTTGGAGCAGCTCGGCCGCCAATTGGAACGCACCCAGGCACGGGCTCAGCAATGTGAGCAGGACCTTGCCGCCATCGATGTCAGCGAGGTGGATAAGCAAATCACCGCCGCCGAACAGGCCATGCAGGCCGCGTCCAAGGCTTTGGACGATGCGGACGTGCGTGCGGCGCAGGCCGTTCAGCAGGTTGAGCAGGCGCGCCGCGAGCGCAGTGACAGTGATGCGGCCTTGCACGAAGCGCGCAAGCATGCGCAAAGCGTGCATGCGCGACTGGCCACGCTCAGTGCTGAGCAAGCCCGCGCGTTGGGCGACGACGATCAATCCGATACACGTTGGTTGGCCGACAAAGGTTGGGCACAGGCACAGCCGTTGGCACGTGTCATCAGTGTTGAGCCGGGCTGGGAGGATGCCACGGAAGCGGTGCTGGGGCCGTGGCTGCAAGCGCCGTGTATTGGTGGTCAGCTCGCCCTGATCGGCGATGATGCGGCGCAGCCGGCGCGACTGGTCGAAATGCATGACGCCGCCTGGCAGGCGCCTGCCGGTTCGTTGGCTGCACAGGTTCAGGGTCCGGTGGCCATTCGTAAGTTGCTCGCCACCGTGTATACCGCAAGCGATGACGTGGTGGCCCGCGAGCAGCTTGCCGGTTTGGCCGATGGTCACAGTGTGGTCACTGCGCAGGGGCATTTGCTGTGGCCGGGTCTGAGTCATCGGCGTAAGGGAGAACAGGCCGATGGGGTGTTGCTGCGTGAGCGTTTGTTGGCTGAGGCGCGCGAGGAAAACACGGCGGTACAACACGCGGCTGAGCGGGCGCATAAGGATCAGCAAGCCGCCGTTGAGCAATTGAAGCACTCGGAACAGTCCCAGCAGCAGGCCTTGCAAGCGCTGGATCAGGCTCGTCGTCAGCACGCCGAGGCGCGCAATGTCAGCCAGCGCTTGAGCGAGAAGAAAAGATCCTTGGAGCAGCGCCGCCAACAACGCAACGAAGAATTGGCCGAAGTCAGCAAATTGCTCGATGAGCTGGGTCGGGATCGCGATCAAGCCCAGCGCTTGCTGGAGAGCAGCCGCAATGAGCTGGGCGATCTGGAACGGCAGGAACGCGAACAGCTGGAAAAAAGCGATGCGGCGCGCAAAGCTTTGCAAGACGCGCGGCATCGACAACAGGATTTGCAGCGTCAGCTGGACAGTTCACGCGAACGGCGCGCCGCCCTGAGCAGCGAACTGGCGGCCGCGCAGGCGGCCCGTGACGCTTTGCAAGCGCGGCGCAAAGACATCGAACAAAATCTGGCTGTGTCGCAGCAGAATCAGGACAGTCTGCAAACGCCGGTGCCTGCGCTGCAGGAGGCGGTTAGCGCTGCCACTGCGGCTCGCGAGGCGGCAACAGAAGCCCTGAAAACCTCGCGTCAGACCCAGGAGCTTGCCGTGAGCAAAGCGCGCGAGGCGGCCAGCGCCGTCCATCAGTGCGAGCAAGCTTCGCAAAATGTGCGCGGGCGTTTGCAAGAGATGAAGCTGGGTGAGCAGCGCTTGTTGGCGCGTCGTGACGGGCTTGAGGAACAAATCCGCGAAGCCGGCGCGCGCATCGATGACATTTTGTCGGAGCTGGACGGCAGCATGCAGGCCAGCGCCTGCGAGGAAGAGTTGGAGAAGCTGGAGAGCCGGATACAGCGACTGGGTGCCGTCAATCTCGCCGCGGTCGAAGAGTATGACGAGGAGAAGCAGCGGGCGGATCATCTGCGCGCGCAGGAAGCGGATCTTGTCGAGGCACTGGATAAACTCGAAGACGCGATCCGGCAGATCGACAAGGAAACGCGGGCGCGATTCCGCGCCACGTTCGAGGCGGTGAACGATCGTTTCAAAGCGCGCTTCCCCAAACTGTTCGGCGGTGGCGAAGCCTATCTGGAACTCACCGGCGAGGATGTTCTGGATGCCGGCGTGCGCGTGATGGCGCGTCCTCCGGGCAAGCGCAACGCCACCATTCAGCTGCTTTCTGGTGGCGAAAAAGCCATGACCGCGGTGGCGCTGGTTTTTGCGCTGTTCGAGCTCAATCCAGCCCCGTTCTGCATGCTGGATGAGGTCGATGCGCCACTCGATGACGCCAACGTTGTGCGCTATTGCGAAGTGGTGCGCGAGATGTCTGAGCAGGTACAGTTTATTATCGTGACCCATAACAAGGTCACGATGGAGCTGGCGGATCAGCTCAACGGCGTGACCATGCAGGAACCTGGCGTGTCGCGCCTGGTCAGTGTGGATGTGCAACAGGCCGTTGCATTGGCGGGATAGGGACGCCGAATGTGGGATACCAGAAAAACACCAGGAATCGAACATGAATGAGATGCAGTGGGCGCTCCTCGTCATCGGCGTGATCGTCGTGGTGGGGGTGTACCTTCATGCCCGACGCCAAGCCGCGAAGCAGGCCGTTTGGAACAACAAACGACGTCGCGAAGGCCAGGAAGAGGATCAGCTCGATTTCTTCAAGAATGACAGTGCGTCATTTGATGAATTTGGCGTGGGCAAGGCGCGCACGCGCAACGACGGTCAAGCCGAAGATTCCGCGCCAGCCGAAGATCCTGTGAGCGGCGAGAGCACCGATGAATTTGGCGGCTTGTTCGTGATTTCCGTGCATCGCAGTGATCTCAGCCACATGGACGGTGACGAATTGCACGCCGCTTTGGAAAGCTGTGGATTACAGTTTGGTGCACACGATGTGTTTCATCGATTCAGCGCCAACGGTGACCGCGTGTTTTCGGTGACCTCGATGGTCAAGCCGGGCTTTTTGATCCCGGAAGAAAAGCACGAGTTGCACACGCCAGGTGTCAGCCTGTTTCTGCAGTTGCCCGGTTGTGTTGACGGCGAGGCGGCTTTTGATGATTTGCTGACGACGGCACAAACGCTGGCCGATCGTCTGGACGCCACCTTGCTGGATCGGCAGCGTCAACCCTTGAGTACCGATCTGATCGCGCGGATGCGCGAGGCCAGCGCCACCTACAGCGCGCAGTAAAGCCATTTCGCAATGAGTTCTATCCCCACGGCGGCGCGGGCGCGGGCCGCCGAGCTGGCGGACCAGTTGCGCGAGCACGATCATCGCTATTACGTGCTGGATGATCCGCAGTTGGACGATGCCAACTACGATGCTTTGCGCCGTGAGCTGGAGCAGCTGGAGGCGCAATATCCGGAATTGCGCACGCCCGATTCGCCGACCCAGCGCGTGGGTGCGCCGCCAGACAATGCCTTTGCGCCCGTCGTGCATCGTCAACCCATGTTGTCGCTGGCCAACTGTTTCAGTGACGACGAGTTGGACGACTTCCTCGAACGTGTGCGCAAAGCTGTCGATGAGTTGCCACTGTTCGGCGCCGAGCCCAAATTCGATGGCCTCGCTGTCAGCCTGGTTTATGAAAACGGCGTTTTGGTGACGGGGGCCACGCGCGGTGACGGGCGTGAGGGTGAGGATGTCACCGCCAATTTGCGCACGCTGCGGTCGGTGCCTCTGCGTTTGCAAGGGGAGGCCCCGCCGCTGTTGGAAGTCCGTGGTGAGGTGGTCATGCCGCGCAGCGGTTTTGTGCAGCTCAACGCACGGCTCGAAGAGGCCGGTGAGAAAACCTACGTCAATCCGCGCAATGCCGCTGCCGGTGCGCTGCGCCAGCTGAATCCTCAGGTCACCGCGAAGCGACCGCTGAAGTTTTTTGCCTACGCGGTTGGCGCAACTCAAGGCGTGTTCGACGGCGAGCACAGTTTGACCCGCAACGACGAGGTCATGGCGGCCTTGGCGCAGTGGGGTTTTGTGGTCACCGAGCTGCGCCAGGAGTGTCGCAATCGTGACGATCTGTTGGCCTACTATCGACGGATTGGTGAGCTGCGCGAGAGTCTGGATTTTGATATCGACGGCGTGGTTTACAAAGTCGATGACTTGGCCATGCGCGATGAGCTGGGTCAGGTGGCGCGGGCGCCACGTTGGGCCATCGCGCATAAATTTCCCGCGGAAGAAGCCACCACGCGCTTGCGTGCGGTGGAATTTCAGGTCGGGCGTACCGGGGCTCTGACGCCAGTGGCGCGCCTCGAACCGGTGTTCGTCGGCGGTGTGACCGTATCCAACGCAACCTTGCACAATATGGATGAGGTGGCGCGCAAGGATGTGCGCGTGGGCGATACCGTGGTGGTGCGCCGCGCCGGTGATGTGATTCCCGAAGTGGCTCGTGTGGTGCTTGAAAAGCGCCCGACCGATGCCGCAGAAATCGTCATGCCGCATGAATGTCCGGTGTGTCAGTCGCCTGTGACACGCATAGAAGGCGAGGCTGTGGCGCGCTGCACCGGCAGTCTGAGCTGCGGGGCGCAATTGCGCGAAAGCCTCAAGCACTTCGCTTCGCGTCGGGCCATGGACATCGAAGGCCTGGGCGACAAATTGATCGACCAGATGGCGGAGCTGGAACTGCTCAGTAGCCCGGCTGACATTTATCGTTTGAAACAAGAGCAGGTCGCGGCCTTGCCACGCATGGCGGAGAAATCTGCAAGCAATCTGATCGCGGCGATTCAGCGCAGTGCGCAAACGACGTTCGCACGTTTTCTGTTTGCCCTGGGTATTCGTGATGTGGGCGAAGTCACCGCAGCGCAATTGGCCGAGGATTTTGCTGAGCTGCCGGCTTTGATGGCCGCGGATCTGGAACGATTGCAAGACGTACCGGACGTAGGCGCGGTGGTGGCTGGGCGTATTCGTGAGTTTTTCGATGACGAGCACAATCGTGCGGTGATCGCGGCTTTGGTTGATCCGGAGGATTGCGCCATCCAGTGGCCGGTTCCGCAAAAGCCTGCCGCAGGAGGCCCTTTGGACGGGCAGCAGTTCGTCATCACGGGGACGCTGGACGGCATGAGCCGCGATCAGGCCAAGGCGCGCATCATTGAGGCGGGAGGGAAAGTCAGCGGCTCGTTGTCGAGTAAAACCGACTTTTTGCTGGCCGGAGAAAAGGCCGGCTCAAAACTGGCGAAAGCGGAGAAATTCGGCGTGCCGGTGCTGGATCAGGCCGCATTCGAGAAGATGCTGTCGGGCGTCTGATCAGCGTTGGATATGCGAACCCCACAGGGTCCAACGTAGGGCAATGCCACCCAGAACGTAGTCTTTGGTTTCCAGCAAAGGGCTGTCGGCGAAGGCGGTGTCACGCATGTTGTCGTAAGACACATAGCTGTAGATGCCGAACTCGCCGAATTGATACACGTGAGTCAGGGAAAAGCGCCAGCCGCTGAATCCACTGCGGGCTTGGTAGGCGGGGCGTTCCGTCGTGGCGAAACGCGGCTCCACGGTATAAAAGTAATCGTGATACAGCCGGGTGGCGTAGACCGGCCCGAGCGTAATATCCCAGTCGTGCTTGTGACGAGCCTGTTTTGGTGCGCTACGCCGGAAAGTCAGGCGCGGTTGCAGGGTCCAGCCTATGGTTTCGACTTGCTCGAAATCTGATGCGATGACGCCGCGAGCCAGTGTTTCCTGCAAGCAGACCCAGCCACGCCAGCACGGCAATACGATGATCAGGGCAGGGCCCAGTTCAATGCTGGGGCTGAGATCCGGCATGCCCGATCGCAAGGGAATGTCATCGCTGTCGACTGGCAGTGAGCCGGCCGCCGACAGATTGAAGTGCACGCGGCGTGCGTCATACACATCGACTTTTGCGCCGTCGCGTCCCAGGCTCAGTTTTTCACTGGAAAAGGAAAAGCTGGGTAGCGGAAGAGCCAGCGTCTCGCGCACTTTGGAGCCGCGATAGGCTGGAAAGCTCAGGCTTGCAAACGAGACGCCAGCATCCCAGACAAAGCCTTGCTGGGATTCTTGATGAGGTTCGGTGGCGTGTGCTGATACGGCTGCGCCGACGGTCATGAACAGCGCGCACAGCAAGCGGTACATGATCAATCGGGCCGTGCGGAAATCGACAAGGCGTGAATCTCGCTGCCCATCATCTCGTCAACCGCCGCGTAGACCATGCGGTGCGCCTCCAAGGGCTTTTTGCCGGCGAAAGCCGCGGCCCGAATGCTCACGCTGTAATGGCCGGCACCGCCGCGAGCGCCGGCATGGCCAACATGCAGGTGGCTGTCATCGCTGATCTCCAGCTGGCTGGGTGAAAATGCCTGCTCCAGCAGACTGCGGATGCGGGTGACACGGTCGCTCATGGCAAGACCGGTTTGAACGGGCGGACGCTGACCTCGGCGTAAACCCCGGCATGCTGGTAGGGGTCGTCCGCAGCCCAGCTTTGGGCCGCTTCCAGGTCGGAAAACTCGGCCACGATCAAGCTGCCTTCAAAACCCAGCTCGCCTGGGTCATTGGCATCAACCGCGGGAAACGGCCCGGCAAGGAGCAGGCGTCCGTCCGCTTTGAGAGCTTCAAGACGGGCCAGATGATCGGGTCTTGCGGCCAATCGCTTTTGCAGGCTGTTGGGGACGTCCAGGGCTGTAATCGCGTACCACATCAGGATTCTTCCTTGGGCAGGTATTCATGTACGAATGGCAAATGTGCGAGCACAAAGAGGAACATCAGCGCGGTGAAGCCGAAGGTTTTCACCAGCGCCCACATCTCATCGCTCAGGCTCATTGCGAGCACAACATTGAGGCCGGCACAGAACGCAAAGAACAGCGTCCAGGCGATGTTGATTTTTCGCCATAGCGGTTCTGGCAACTCAACCACGCTGCTGCCCAGGCGCTGCATCACAACTGTTTTTCCAATCAGTTGGCTGCCACCGATGACCGCAGCGAAGGCCAGATACACCGCAGTGGGTTTGAATTTGATGAAGACAGGGTCTTTCAGGCCAAGCGTGATGCCACCGAGGACCAGTGCAATGATCGCGGTGCCCAGATGCATCCGATGCAAGCGCTTTTCGACGATCGCATACCACAGCACCAGAGCGAACAGTGCGACGATCAACACCACCGTGGCGACATAGATGTCGCGCCAGATCACCGCGCCGAGAAAGGCCAAGGCGGGGACCATATCAATCCATTTATGCATTCCGTCATTATACTCTGTCGCTGATTTCACATTTGCGACCTGATGTCGGCTGAATATCTGGAAGTCCACCCGGACAACCCACACGGACGCCAGATCCGTCTTATCGTTGAGCGCCTGCGCCAAGGCGCGATCATCGCGTACCCAACAGATTCCTGTTACGCCTTCGGTTGCCATATCGGTGACAAGGACGCGGTCGAGCGTATCCGACGGATTCGTCAGGTTGATAAGCACCACAACATGACGTTGATGTGTAGCGATCTGTCTGAAATCGCCAACTATGCCCGCGTCGACAACTGGCAATTCCGCATGCTGCGCAACACCACGCCGGGGGCTTTCACCTTTGTTCTGCGCGCCACCTTGCAGGTGCCAAGACGCTTGCAGACCGGAAAACGCAAAACCATTGGTGTGCGCGTCCCGGACAATGTGATTGCACACGCTCTGCTGGAAGAGTTGGGCGAGCCGATTCTGAGTTGTACCGCGCAACTGGCTGGTGACGAGCTGCCATTCCACGACGCACAGGACATCCGCGATGCGCTGTCAAATCAGCTGGACATGATCATTGACGGTGGACCTTGTGGTTTCGAACCCACCACGGTGGTGGATTTGTCCGAAGGCAAAGCTGTGCTGTTGCGAGCTGGCAAGGCGGATCAGACCCTGGTGGGTTTGTAAGTCAGCATCGGCAGCGCGCTCTCAGTCTATAATCCCGCGCTGTTTTCACATCTGCGTAGTCATGTCGACGTCCAAACCCGTCCTGCTTTCCGGAATCCAGCCTTCAGGCCAGCTTACGCTGGGTAACTACATCGGCGCGATTCGCAACTGGGTGGATTTGCAGGCGGACTACGACTGCATCTTTTTGTTGGTGGATTTGCACGCCATCACCGTGCGTCAGGATCCGCAGCTATTGCGTCAGCGCTGCCGCGATTTTCTGAGCCTTTACATTGCCTGCGGGATTGATCCAGAGAAGAACCTGCTGTGCGCACAATCGCACGTGGCCGGGCACAGCCAGCTGGCTTGGATTTTGGATTGCTACACCATGGTCGGCGAGCTGAATCGCATGACTCAGTTCAAGGACAAGTCGACCAAGCACGCGGACAACATCAACGCGGGTCTGTACAACTATCCGGTGCTGATGGCCGCAGATATCCTGATCTACGACACCCAATTGGTGCCGGTAGGCAACGATCAAAAGCAACATTTGGAACTCGCTCGCGACGTCGCCCAGCGATTCAATTCCGCGCACGGTCAAGATGTTTTCCGCATTCCCGAGCCGTTCATTCCGCCGGTCGGCGCGCGGGTGATGGGTTTGCAGAACCCCGAAGCGAAGATGTCCAAGTCGGATGACAACGAAGGCAATGGCATCTATTTGCTCGACGAGCCAAAAAAGATCGCCAAGAAGATCAAGCGCGCGGTGACCGATTCGGGCAGCGAAGTGCGCGCTGCGGATGACAAGCCGGGCGTGACCAATCTGCTCAACATCATGGCGGCCGTGACCGGGCGCAGCATCGCCGATCTGGAAGCCGACTACGGTGATTCCGGGTATGGCCGTTTTAAAGGCGACGTGGCTGATGCTGTGGTGGCCTTCATGGAGCCGATGCAAGAGCGTTATCGCGCGTTGCAAGATGATCCGGCCTACCTCGATGGCATTCTCGCGCGCAGTGCGGAACAGGCCAATGCGCGCGCTGATCGCAAGATTCAGCAGGTTTACGACATACTGGGTTTTTTGCCGCGGACTTAAACGTGAGCGATCCCCAGGCCACTGTTATTGCGCATGTTGCCGGTGAAGCCTTCACCGAGCTGCCTCAGGATTTGTATATCCCGCCGGACGCGCTGGAAGTGTTCCTGGAAACCTTCGAAGGTCCGCTGGATTTGCTGCTGTATCTGATCCGTCGGCAGAATCTCAATATCCTTGATATCCCGGTCGCGCTGATTACCCAGCAGTATCTCGATTACATCAATGTGATGGAGGAACTGCGTTTTGATCTGGCGGCGGAGTACTTGGTGATGGCGGCCTGGTTGGCCGAGATCAAATCGCGCGTTTTGCTGCCCAAGCCACCGAGTGAGGAGGGTGACGACAGCGACGACCCGCGCGCCGAATTGGTCCGGCGTTTGCAAGCCTATGCGGAAGTGCAACAGGCGGCGGTCAATATTGACGAGATGCCACGGCTGCATCGCGACACCTACCCGGCGCGGGCGCAGCCGATGAGTGTGGAAGCGCCGCTGCAGCCGCCGCCGGCCTTGCGAGATCTACTCTTGTCGCTGCAGGATTTGTTGCAGCGCGCGGAGTTGTTGCAATCGCACAAGATCACCTCCGAGCCGCTTTCCGTCCGCGAGCGCATGAGTCGGGTACTGGAACGTTTGTCCAACATCCGCCAAGCTAGCCTGATGGAATTGTGGGACCCGGAAGAGGGGCGTAAAGGTTTGCTGGTGACCTTCCTGGCGGCGCTGGAATTGGTGCGCAATGGTCTGATTCAGTTGGAACAGGACGCGCCGTATGCCCCAGTCCATATTCGTTTGGCCGGTGCAGGACAAGCTTGATGGCGCGGTTTGATCACAAAGAAATTATCCGCGCATTGTTGTTGGTTGCTGACGCGCCGCTGTCGATACGCCGTATCGAGCAAGTGCTGAATGACGATGTGAATATCTCCGGCAGCGCCATTCGTACCGCATTGCGTGAATTGCAGCAGGAACTCGACGGTAGCAGCATTGAATTGATTGAAGTGGCCAGTGGTTATCGGTTCCAAGTGCGCAAGGAACTGGCTCCCTGGGTTGGGCGTTTGTACGAGGAGAAGCCGCAGAAATATTCACGTGCGTTGCTCGAAACCCTGGCCTTGATTTGCTATCGCCAGCCACTGACCCGTGGCGACATCGAGGAAATTCGCGGTGTCAGTTTATCGGGGGGGATTTTGAAAACCCTGTTTGAACGCGAATGGATCCGCGAAGTCGGTCACCGCGAAGGACCCGGTCGGCCAGCCTTGCTGGCAACGACACGGCAGTTCCTCGACGATTTGAACGTCAAATCCTTGGAAGATCTGCCGCCATTGCCGGAACTGACCGATCCGGAGAAACTTGAAGCGGCGCTGGTTCGTCTGGCGCCGCAAGATGAATTGCCCGAGGCGCTCAAAGCGCAGCTCGCGGCTCAATCCGATGGGAATGCCGACGCGGATGTCGCGGATTCCCTCCCTGCCAGCACACCGGACACGTCTGCTGATGAAGAAACGCAATCCCAGCCCGAATCCCAACTCCCGTCGCCAGATCAAGAAGCGACAAGACACTGAGCGTGCCGACGTTGCGCCCAAGCGGGGGCGCTCATTACGCCCGCCGGTTAGCAAGGCGCAGCCGGAACGCTTGCAGAAGTTCCTGGCGCAACACGGCTACGGTTCACGTCGGCAAGCGGAAGACTGGATTCGCGCCGGCCGTATAAGAGTCAACGGTCAGGCGGCGGAGCTCGGGCAGAAAGTCATCCCGTCGGATCGTATTACGCTGGACGGGCGCACCTTACGCTTCACCCCGCCAGAGAATCAGACGATTCTCTATCGCAAACGGGTCGGTGAAATTGTCACGCGCAAAGATCCGCAAGGTCGGCCCACGGTGTTCCAGCGCTTGCCCAAGCTGACAGCCGGACGCTGGGTCGCGGTTGGGCGTCTTGATTTGAACACCTCGGGTTTGATGTTGTTCACCACCGATGGCGAGCTGGCGCGTCAATTGATGCATCCGTCCAGCCAGATCGAACGCGAGTACGCGGTGCGCGTGCTTGGCGATGTCAACGAAGACACTTTGCGTCGATTGCGCGAAGGCATTGAACTGGAAGACGGTGTTGCGGCGTTCGACAGTCTGGTTGACCAGGGCAGTGAAGGCGCCAATCGCTGGTTCCACGTCACCGTGAGCGAGGGGCGCAATCGCATCGTCCGGCGTTTGTGGGAGGCGGTGGATTGCCAGGTCAGTCGTTTGATTCGTGTGCGTTTCGGCACGATCACTCTGCCCAATAATTTGGCCAGTGGTCGGAGTCGTGCGCTGGAGAAACACGAACTCAAAGCCTTGCACCAATTGGTGGCAAAGGGTGCCGCTGCAACATCCAAAGATGACTAAATTATTTCAATAATAAGAATAACTTGTGACGCATATCACAGTTTTGCATTAATTCCCAAGCTGCACTATTCTGGCGCAGTCGGGCACAAGCCTGATCCAAAAAAATCTATACAGCACGGGAGTTTTAATCCATGAAGCATGTGATTCGCGGTGTGGGGTTTGGGGTGGTTGCGGCGCTGACCTGCGCTTCTGCAAGCGCCTATCAGGTAGAGGCCACAGGTTCATACACCGATCTTGATGACCAGGACGATTCGGTTCTGGGCGTACAGGCGGAATATCATTTCCAGTCAGTCGATGATGAGGGTGTGCCGCGTGCCGAAGCGGGTTTCCTGCGTCGTTCCAGCAACATTGGTATCGGCTATGCGACGGCTGACGAAGCCGATGTTGATGCTTTGAGCGTGGGCGGGGAGTTTTTCGTCGAAGACTTCTACGCAGCGGCCTCTTTCACCAACATTGACGCCGGTGGTGCCGATGGGGATGACATTCACCTGGAGCTGGGTTTTCTGCCCATGGACGGTGTTTTGCTCAGCGCCAGCTATGACGACCAGGAGTCGCTTGGCGACATTTCCACGATTTCCCTGAACGCGAAAATGGTGCGTCCGCTGAGCGGGGAGAGCGCATTCAATGGTGAGGCTTCGATTGGTCAGGCTGATGACGTCAATGACACTGTGCTGTACATGGTGCGTGGCGATTTCTACCTCAACAACGATCTGAGCCTGGGTGTGAGCTATGCCGATACCGACCAGTCCAACTCTAACGAAGACATTGGTTTGCACGCGCGTATGTTTGTGATTCCGACACTGAGTGTGCAGATCGACTATCAGATGCAGGACTTTAACGATCGCATCGTTCTGGGTTTGACCGGTCGTTTCTAGGCGACTCGGTTTTCCGATGCTCTAAGCCCCCGCCACGCGGGGGCTTTTTGTTTTTGGTGGCAAAATACCGGCTTGTTTCTTGAATTAATCCCTGTGTCTGCTCAGAAATACCCTTTCAAAACACGCGTGTTGGCTGCTCTGATGTCGGGCCTGATGCGCTTCATCCATGCGTCCAGCCGCAAGCGTTACACCAACCTTGAGGCGCTCAAGGGGCAATTCGAATCGGGTAAACCCTGCATCATCGTGGCGTGGCACAACCGCAACATACTGGGGCCATTCGGGTATCTCGCGCATCGCCCGCCCGGTCGGGTGTTTTCTCCCTTGGCCAGCGCCTCGCGGGACGGCAGTCTCGCGGCCGCTGCGATGGACAATCTGGGGGTGCAATGCATTCGAGGCTCCTCCAGTCGCGGGGGGGCTCAAGCCTTGCGGGAAATGCTCCGCGCGGTGAAAAAGGGCCATGATCTGGGCATCACACCGGATGGTCCGCGTGGGCCGAAGTACAAAGTGCAGGGCGGTGTGATTGCTGCGGCACGTTTGACCGGCGCCCCGATCATTCCGATGACCTACCAAGCCAGTCGTCGCAAAGAGCTGAGCTCATGGGATGCGATGATCGTGCCGTACCCCTTTGGTCAGCTGCATTATGTGTATGGCGATCCCATCCATGTGCCGCGCGACGCGGATGAGGCGGAAAGTGAGCGCCTGCGTGCACAGGTTGAGGACGAGCTACTGCGCATAGGCGAGATTGCCGAACACTTCGATTGATCGCTGGCATAGCCGTGCGGTGCCTGATTTTCCAGGTGCTTTTCCGTAACATAGACGGCCACGAGTTGCCTGCTGGCACTCAATTGAATTTCAAGTGAAACCCGATCTGTTATGAGTGAAAACTTCGAAGCCTCTTTTGACGAGCAGTTGCAGGCGATCCAAGCCGAGGCTGAAGACATTCATGCGGATTTGGCGCATTTGCCCGCAGCGCTGAGCCAGCCGCAGGGGATTACCCCGTTTTGCTTTGATGTGCCTGACCCTGACCTCACCGCGGAGGACCCCGCCTCGATTCTTGCCGGATTGGCCTGGGAGCCGCGCTCGCGCGAGCGTGCTGCGGCCCTGATGACGGATTACTGCGACACGCAGGCCACCGAAATGAGCTTGCTGGGTGGCATTGCAGAGAAGCAGCAAGAAGCCGCGGCGCGCATCTTAGCTGTGTTGGTGTGCGCTGAAGAGTCAGCGATCAACATCTTCCATCACGAATGCAATCGCTTAAGCCCCGAGGAAACCGCGTTCAATCATCGCGCCTTGCGCGAGATTGAGTCGGAAGAGCGCGTGCACAATTGGTTGATCCACCAGGCGCGTGGCTATCTGCCAGTGCCGGACGATGTGCCGCAGATTCGTCGGCGCACGCGACGTTTATTCATGCGTGTCGCGAGTCGTGATCTGGGTACCCACTTCGCGCGGATTACCGGCCTGGATTCCGGCGTGTGCATTTCGCTGACCGCCTTGTTGGGTTCCGCTGACGTGCGCAAGCACAGCGGCTTTGCCCGCTTGATCAAACACATCCGTCGTGACGAGGCGACCCACGTCAAGAAATCCCGTGATCACGCTGTTGATTTGGGCTTTTCCGAAGACAGCTTCCACGATGCGTACGATCTGACCCGCACTGGCATGGTCGGAATGCTGGAGCCTATCGCGGGTTCATTCGAGGATATGGGGGTGGACCCCGATCGTCTGTTCGGGCGTTTGCTGCGCTTTCAGGGCAGTCGCATGCCGGACAGCGCAGAGCTGGATGACTGAATAGCTCCAAGCTCGACCGGTTGTAATCAGTCGGCTTGCAGGGCCAAGCGATAACCCAACTTGGGCACGGTGTGCAGCAGTTTGTTGTCGAACGGTTTGTCGATAGCTGTGCGCAAGGCGTAGATGTGCGCACGCAGCGCGTCGGAATCCGGTGGTTCATCACCCCAGATGTCGGCTTCCAGTTTGGCGCGGCTGACCAGGTTTGGGGATTCACGCATCAGCATGGCCAGAATCTTGATGTGAATCGGCGCCAGTGCGATGTGTTTGCCGCCGCGGCTGGCTGACTTGGATTCCAGATCCAGTTCCAGATCCCCGACACTCATTTTGTTGCCCAGGACCGGACGACCGCGTCGCGTCATGGCGCGCAGGCGCGCTTCCAGTTCCTCAACTGCGAAGGGCTTGGCCAGATAATCATCGGCGCCGTAATCCAAGCCGGTGATTCGGTCTTCCACGTCAGCGCGCGAGGTCAGCATCATGATGGGGGTCGAAATGCGCGCGTTGTCGCGCAATTCCTTGCACAGCTCGAACCCGTTCATGCCCGGCATGTTGATGTCGAGAATGATCGCGTCGTATTCGTTTTCTGTGGCCAGGGCTAAGCCGCTGGGGCCATCGCTTGCGGCATCCAGGATGTAGGTATCCTCATCCAGTGCTGCAAATAGCAGATCCTGAATGTCCGGATCGTCGTCGATCATTAGTACGCGTAGCGACATAACTGGCCCCCCACCAGATTTATTTTGCTAAAGATTACACGCTGTTGGACGGTTTGTTTGCTAAACCATCTCAGAAGCGCCGAGCGAGCGCTCCAGCAGAGCCACGATCTGGTCCACATTGTTTTGCACTGGAGGCAGACTGTCCAGCATTTCTCCTGGGTAGACCGCGCCGCGAATCGGGCTGGGCATGGGAGATGGCACGAAACGCGTCACCGTCATGGTCTTTTCGTTTTCTTGCCCACAGCCGGCCAGCATCGTGTCCAGCGCCGCTTTGCTCGCACCATACGCGCCCCAAAAGGCGTGATCGATATTGTCGTGCGGCGCTGTGATTCCGATCAGATGGCCGCGCGCTTGTTTGAGCAGCGGAAGAATTTGATGGATGAGCAGAAACGGGCCATTCAGGTTGACGTCGAAGATCTTGCGCCAATCTTTGATGCTGAGATGTTCCAGCGGATGCAGGCCGGTGTGCAGGCCGGAGGCGAGAATCACGCCGTCGAGACCATCGCTGGCGTATTCCTGTGCCAGTGCGCCCGCGAGTTCTTGGTAAAGGATCTCGTCGGCGCGCAGGAAGTCGAGCTCAACCAGGGTAGGCGTTGTGCCACCGGCTTGCGCGATGGCGTCATCCAGCTCTTCCAGGCGGTTCTTGCGTCGGCTTAGCAGGATCAACTCTGCGCCTAGGCGCGCCAGATCGATGGACAGGGCGCGGCCGAGGACGCCGGTCGCGCCGGTTATGAGAATTTTTCGGCCGGCCAGAACGGAGGGGGTTTGCATCGTGGATCGGGTCTCAGATGGGCTTTACGGCGCGCATCAGGTAGTTGACGGAGACATCGCGGCTCAGGCGATGGGTGCGGGTCAAAGGGTTGTAGGTCATGCCTTCGGTGGCGCCACTGTCCAAGCCGCATTGGCGGCACCAGGTCGCCAGCTCCGACGGTTTGATGAATTTGGCGTATTCGTGGGTGCCTTTGGGAATCAGGTTGAGCACGTGCTCTGCGCCAACGATGGCCAGGGCAAAGGCCTTGGGGTTGCGATTGATGGTGGACAGATACAGCCGTCCGCAGGGTTTGAGCAACCGTTCACAGGCTTGGATGACGGATAGCGGATCTGGCACATGTTCCAGCATCTCCATGCAGGTGATGACATCGAACTGTCCCGCCCGCTGTTCGGCCAGATCCTCTGCGGCGATTTCCAGATACTCGATGCTCACGCCTTGGTCGGCGGCGTGTTGGCGCGCAACCTGGATGGATTCGTGCGCAAGATCGATGCCGCAGGTGTCGGCGCCGGCGCGAGCCAGCGACTCGCTGAGGATGCCGCCGCCACAACCCACATCCAGCGCTTTGAGTCCGTCCAGCACTTCGAAGCGCTGGATGAACGCCAGGCGTAGAGGATTGATGTCATGCAGCGGCCCCATCGGGCCCCGCGTATCCCACCATTGCTTGGCCAGCGCGCCGAAATGTTGCAGCTCGCTGGGGTCGGCATTGCTGTGAGTGGCGTCACTGCTCATGGCGTGCTCCGGCAATTTTGTTGCGGTATTGGGCCACTTGTTCGGCCAGATCCGCTTGGTCAATGGTGGTGAGCTTGCGATCGCGCATCAGGGCTCGACCGGCAACCCAGGTGTGGGTGATCTGATTGCGGTTGCTGGCGTAGACAATCTGCGAGATCGGGTCATACAGCGGTTGCTGCTCCAGGCCAGAGAGGTCGATGGCGCAAAGATCGGCCCATTTGCCCGGCTCCAACGAGCCGATATCGTCGCGACCCAAGGCGCGGGCTGCATTGATTGTGGCCATGGCCAGCGCGTCGGCGGCGGGCAGGGCATCTGCACGTTGTGCCACGGCTTTGCCGAGTAACGCCGCAGTGCGCATTTCGCCGAGGATGTCGAGGTCGTTGTTGCTGGCCGCCCCGTCGGTGCCCAGCGTTACATTGACGCCAGCGCGAACCAGTTTGTCGACCGGGCAAAATCCGCTGGCCAGTTTGAGATTGGATTCCGGGCAATGCACCACGTGGGCGCCAGCATCGGCGATGGTCGCGATGTCTGCGTCGCTGAGCTGCGTCATGTGCACGGCGAGCAAGCGATTGTTGACCAGCCCCAGTTGCTCCAGCCGCTGGAGTGGACGCAAGCCATTGGCCTCGGCCGCACTACTCACCTCGTGGGCGGTTTCATGCACGTGCATGTGGATGCCGACACCGAGCTCGTCAGCCAGCACGCGGCAGCGTTTGAGCGCATCGTCGCCCACGGTATACGGCGCGTGTGGCGCGAAGCATGTGCTGATCAGACTGTCGCCCTGCCACGCGTCATGCAGCGCCAAGCCTTTGTGGAAATAGTCTTCTGGGCCCTGGCCATAGGCGGTGGGGAAGTCGATCAACATCATGCCAACCTGGGCGCGCATGCCCGCAGCCGACGCTTCGGCTGCGGTGGCTTCCGGGAAGAAATACATATCGTTGAAGCAGGTCACTCCGCCACGCAGCATTTCAGCAATCGCGTGGCGAGCGCCGATACGACAGAAGTGCTCATCGACGAAACGGCCTTCCAGCGGCCAGATGTGTTGCTCCAGCCATTCCATCAGGGGCAGATCGTCAGCGATCCCGCGCATCAGGTTCATCGCGGCATGCGTGTGCATATTGATGAGCCCGGGAATCAGCGCATGCTGGGGCAGCTCAATGTGGCGCAGCTCGGGAAACGACTGTGCCCCTGTCGGCAGGATATCGAGTATGCGGCCGCCACCGATGAGCAGGCTGTGGTTCTCCAGTACCGTGCCATGCGGCACGACCGGAATCAGCCATTTTGGGCTGATGAGTAGATCGGGAGTGGGGCGCGACATCGACGGGGCCGTAACAAATGCACGCGCATTGTACCCATCCGTAAAGCGCACTTGCGCCAAGTCTTGGGGCTGTGCGTGGAATTGGTCCGCGAGACGCGCCGGAAGGGCGCCCGCATGGTAGAATTGGCTCTTTTTTCAAGCCTGTTGTGCGCAGCGGGGGAGAGCGCCGCTAAGCGGCCGCCGCAGTGCCGTTTTTGAATGGCCAGACAAGGGTGAGCATGAGCGAATTTGCCAAGGAAGTGTTGCCGATCAATCTCGAAGACGAGATGCGGCAGTCCTACCTGGATTACGCGATGAGCGTGATTGTGGGCCGCGCGTTACCGGATGTGCGCGATGGTCTCAAGCCAGTCCACCGCCGCGTGTTGCACGCGATGCGTGAACTCGGCAACGACTACAACAAGCCTTACAAGAAATCGGCCCGTGTCGTCGGTGATGTGATCGGTAAGTATCACCCGCACGGCGATTCGGCGGTCTACGACACCATCGTGCGTATGGCCCAGGATTTCTCCTTGCGCTACATGCTGGTCGATGGCCAGGGCAACTTCGGCTCGATCGATGGCGACTCACCAGCAGCCATGCGTTACACCGAAGTGCGCATGTCCAAGCTCGCCCATGAGCTGCTGGCGGATATTGACAAAGACACCGTCAATTTCACGCCCAACTATGACGAGTCGGAATTTGAACCGACGGTCATGCCCACACGTTTGCCCAATCTGCTGATCAATGGCAGCACCGGGATCGCGGTGGGCATGGCGACCAACATTCCGCCGCACAACCTCAGCGAAGTTATTGATGCGTGTCTGCTGCTGATCGAGAATCCGGAAGCGGATATCGATGAGTTGATGGAGCGTCTGCCAGGGCCGGATTTCCCCACCGCCGGCATCATCAACGGCGCGGCAGGAATTCTCCAGGCCTATCGCACCGGGCGCGGACGCATCTACATGCGGGCCCGCGCTGAGTTCGAAGAGTTCGACAGGGGGCGCGAGGCGATTGTTGTTACGGAACTGCCTTTCCAGGTCAACAAAGCCAAGCTGATCAAGCACATCGCCGAGTTGGTCAAAGAGAAGAAGATCGAAGGCATCACAGAAATTCGTGATGAGTCGGACAAGGACGGTTACCGCGTGGTGATCGAACTGCGTCGCGGTGAAAACAGCGATGTGGTGCTCAACAATCTTTACCAGCAAACCCAGTTGCAGTCGGTGTTTGGCATCAACATGGTGGCGCTGGACGGTGGTCAGCCGCGTTTGATGAACCTCAAGCAGGTGCTAGAAGCGTTCTTGCGTCACCGCCGCGAGGTTGTGACACGTCGGACCCGGTACCTGCTGCGCAAGGCACGCGAACGCGCTCACATTCTGGAAGGCCTCACTGTTGCGCTGGCCAACATCGACGACATCATCGCGTTGATCAAAGCTGCGCCGTCGCCGGCCGAAGCCAAGGCTGGCCTGATGGCTCGGGCTTGGCCGCCGGGCGAAGTCGGCGCGCTGCTGGAACGTACCGGCGCAGAAGCCGAGCAGCATCCCGAGTACGGCTTCAAGGACGACGGTTATCACCTCAGCGAAGCCCAGGCTCAAGCTATTCTGGAGCTGCGTCTGCATCGCCTGACCGGCCTGGAGCAGGACAAGCTGCGCGATGAGTTCAACACGTTGTTGGAGCAAATCGCCGGCTATCTGGAAATTCTGGGAAGCCGTGAGCGCCTGCTCGAAGTGATTCGTGATGAGTTGGTGGAATCCCGCGATGCCTTCGGTGACGCTCGCCGCACTGAAATTGTCGCGACGCAGGAAGATCTCGAAGTTGAGGATCTGATCACGCCGGAAGACATGGTCGTGACCCTGTCTCACGAAGGCTACATCAAAGCTCAACCGCTGGAGGCCTACCAGGCCCAGAAACGCGGCGGTGTCGGGCGCAGTGCCGCCAAGACCAAGGACGAGGACTTCGTTGATCGTTTGTGGGTCACGCACACCCATGACACGCTGCTGTGCTTCTCGTCTCTGGGCAAGGTGTACTGGATCAAGGTCTATCGTTTGCCGCGCGGCAGTCGAGAGGCACGCGGTCGTCCGATTGTGAATCTGCTGCCGTTGGAAAACGGTGAGCGCATCAGCGCGATTCTGCCGGTCAAGGATTACCCCGAAGACAAATTTATCTTCATGGCCACGCGTCGCGGTACGGTCAAGAAGGTGCCATTGGAGCAGTTCTCACGCCCGCGCAGCGTGGGCTTGATCGCCTTGGATTTGCGTGCTGATGATGCACTGGTCAATGTCGGTATTACCGATGGCGGTTGCGACATCATGTTGTTCTCGCGTCAAGGCAAAGTGGTGCGCTTCCGTGAAGATCAGGTGCGCGCCATGGGGCGTACCGCCCTGGGTGTACGCGGCATCAGGTTGATCGGCGAAGATCAGGTTATGGCGCTGATCATCAACAACGACGGCGACATCCTCACCGTCAGTGAAAACGGCTACGGCAAGCGGACGCCGATTGACGATTACCCCTTGCGTGGTCGTGGTACGCAAGGCGTACTCGCGCTCAAGAAGAGTGACAAGACCGGCGAGTTGATCGGCGCGGTGCAAGTCAGCGAAGACGACGAAATCATGCTGATTGCGAACAGCGGTCAGCTGGTGCGGACGCGCGTCAATGAAATCTCCGTACTGAGCCGCAACACGCAAGGGGTCAAGTTGATCTCTCTGCGTGACAGCCAGCTCGTGGGTCTGGATCGCATTGCGGCTGATCTGGCCGATGGCGGTGACGACGACGAGTCCGCTGAAACGGGCGAGGGCGACGCCAGCGGCGACGCATAAACCAAATACACACGGTCGGGTTTTCCGACCCCACATGAAGATAGGTATGAGCAGGGTTTACAACTTCAGCGCAGGTCCGGCGACGCTGCCGGAAGCAGTATTGAAGCAGGTGCAGCAGGACATGCTGGACTGGCAGGGCACCGGCATGTCGGTGATGGAAATGAGTCATCGCGGCAAGGCTTATGTGTCCATTGCCGAGCAGGCTGAGGCCAATTTGCGCGAGCTGTTGGCCGTGCCGTCGAACTACAAAGTGCTGTTTCTGCAAGGCGGTGCCGCAGGGCAGTTCGCCGGTATCCCGTTGAATCTGCTCGGCGACAAGAGCGCCGCTGACTATGTGGTGACGGGCAGCTGGGGCAAGAAAGCGGTCAAGGAAGCGGGCAAGTACTGCGATGCCAAGACTGTGGCTCAGCCGGACGGCGCCTTCACTTCCATTCCGGATCCGGCGACTTGGCAGACCCGCGCCGATGCGGCCTATCTGCACTATACGCCGAACGAAACCATTGAAGGTGTGGAGTATCACTGGATTCCGGACAGTGGTGATGTGCCTCTGGTGGCCGACTTCTCGTCGACCTTTTTGTCGCGTCCCTTCGATGTGTCCAAGTACGGCTTGATCTACGCTGGCGCCCAGAAGAACGTTGGTCCGGCGGGTATGGTCATTGTCATCGTGCGTGACGATCTGCTGGATCGCGCCAGTGCGCAGTGCCCTATGGTGTTGAATTACGCCGAGCAGGCGGCTGCCGACTCAATGTTGAACACGCCGCCGTGCTTCACCTGGTACGTCGCGGGCGAAGTGTTCAAGTGGATCAAGCAGCAAGGCGGCTTGGACGCCATGGCTGAGATCAATGAGCGCAAGGCGGCGCGGTTATACGCGACCATTGATGAGCTGGATTTCTATGCCAATCCCGTTGACCCGGTGGCGCGCTCGTGGATGAACGTGCCGTTCACGCTGGCGGATGATGCGCTGGACGCCGAATTCCTCAAGCAGGCGGAAGCGGCAGGTCTCAGCACCTTGAAAGGTCATCGTTCTGTCGGCGGGATGCGCGCGTCGATTTACAACGCCATGCCGGAAGCCGGTGTGGATGCATTGATTGAGTTCATGATCGATTTCGCGCGCCGTCAAGGCTAGTTGTTACGCCGGGTCATCATCGCGGATGGCCGGCAGGCTTACATGTTCATGTCATATCTTGAAAGTAAGCTTAAGTTTCTGAATTCACAAATTATTGCGCAAAGAGCTAACGCAAGTATATGTACAAAATCCTCACTCTGAACAATATCTCTGTGGTCGGCCTGGAGCGCTTCCCGCGCGACGGATATGAAGTGGCCTCGGATATGTCTGCGCCGGACGCGATCATTTTACGTTCCTACAACATGCACGACATGCAGATACCGACCAGCGTCAAGGCGATTGGTCGTGCGGGCGCAGGGACCAACAACATTCCGGTTCCGCGCATGAGCGAGGCTGGTGTGCCGGTGTTCAATGCGCCGGGAGCTAACGCCAATGCGGTCAAGGAGCTGGTGGTTGCCGGCATGCTGATCGCCGCGCGCAACGTGTGCCAAGCCTATGATTACGTGCGGGCTCTGGAGGGCAGTGACGAGGAAGTCGAAAAGCAGGTCGAAGCGGGCAAGAAGAAATACGCCGGCTACGAGTTGCCCGGGCGCACGTTGGGCGTGATTGGTCTGGGTGCCATCGGTGTCAAAGTGGCCAATGCGGCGCAGGCTTTGGGGATGCGGGTGCTGGGCTACGATCCGAGCATCACTGTGAACAACGCCTGGAAACTGAATGCAGGGGTTGAACAAGCCAGCTCGGTGGATGACCTGTTGTCGCGCGCTGATTTCATCACCCTGCACGTGCCGCTGATTGATGCGACGCGCAATTTGATCAACGTCGAACGTCTGCGCCTGCTCAAGAAATCCGCCGTGGTGATGAACTTCGCGCGTGGTGGAGTGGTGGATGAAGCTGCGATTGAAGAGGCTCTGAATGGTGGCAAGCTGGGAGCGTTCGTCACGGATTTCCCAACCAATCGTTTGCGCCGTCACGCCAAAGTGATTGCGCTGCCGCATCTGGGCGCGTCCACCGGCGAAGCGGAAGACAATTGCGCGGTCATGGTGGCGGATCAGGTCCGCGATTACCTGGAAACCGGCAACGTGCGCAATTCGGTCAACTTCCCGGAAGCGCAGCTGCCGCTGTCTGGCGCGTTGTGGCGACTGTGCATCGTGAACGCCAACGTGCCCAATATGGTTGGTCAGATTTCCAGTCAGCTGGGTGAGCACAACATCAATATCGTGGATTTGCTGAACAAGTCGCGCGGTGAGCTGGCATACACCCTGGTTGATACCGATTCCCAGCCACCGGCTGAGATCATCGAGAACTTGCGTTCCATCACCGGTGTGTTGACGGTGCGTTTGCTCGAACCCAAAGACGCCTGAGTTGACGCCCGCGTGAGTGACGACAAGCTGCAGCAAGCGCGTCAGCGTATCGATACGCTGGATGAGCAGATCCAGGAGCTGATCAGTGAGCGCGCTTTGATCGCGCAGGATGTGGCGCGGATCAAGGCGGATATGGGCAATGGGGCGGATTGCTATCGACCCTCCCGCGAAGCCGAAGTGTTGCGCCGAGTTATTGAGCGGAACAAAGGGCCGCTCACCGATCAGAGCATCGTGCGTGTGATGCGCGAGATCATGTCGGCTTGTTTGTCACTGGAGTCACCGCTGGAGATCGCGTATCTCGGGCCGGAAGGCACCTATACCCAAGCAGCGGTGTACAAGCATTTTGGCAATGCGGTGAAAGCGCGACCGCTGGCTGCGATCAATGAAATTTTCCGTGATGTTGAGGCGGGCAATGCAGATTATGGCGTTGTGCCGGTGGAAAACAGCACCGAAGGGGTGGTCAATTACACCCTTGATATGTTCGCCACATCCAGCTTGCTGATTTGCGGTGAAGTGTCCTTGCCGGTGCATCACCATTTGCTCAAAAAAGACGGCGATCTGAGTTCTGTCACCGAGATTTACGCCCATTCGCAGTCGTTTGCACAGTGCCGTCAATGGTTGGATCGCAAACTGCCCAAGGCAGAACGGATCACCGTGGCGAGCAACGGCGAGGGCGCGCGGATGGCTTCGGAATCGAATGGTGCAGCCATCGCCGGTAAGCCGGCAGCCGAGCGATACGGCCTGAACATTGTTGCGGCGAATATCGAAGATGAGCCAGACAACACCACGCGTTTTCTGGTTATTGGCCGTCAGATTGTGCCGCCCAGCGGGCACGACATGACCTCAATATTGCTCTCGTCCTTCAATCGCCCGGGTGCGCTGTACGCTCTGTTGCGACCATTTTCCGATGCGGGGGTCAATTTGACCCGGATCGAGTCACGGCCATCGCGACGTGCGCAGTGGGACTACAACTATTTCGTGGATATTGAAGGCCACTCGCAAGATCCGGTGATCCGCGATGTGCTCAATGGTATGAAGGATGCGGCCGTGTTCTACAAATTCTTGGGCTCATACCCCAAAGCGGTGGTTTGAGTGTGCGTATGAGCGAAGTGGATTACGTCGCGCTGGCAGGAGCTGGCGTTCAAAAACTGCGTCCTTACGAACCGGGCAAGCCGGTGGACGAGCTGGAGCGTGAGCTCGGTATTTCCGACATCATCAAGCTGGCCTCCAACGAGAACCCGCTGGGGCCCAGCGCCTCGGTGGAAGAGGCCATCGCGTCCGCGTGTGACGATTTGGCGCGCTACCCTGACGGTAGCGGCTTCCGTCTGAAAAATGTGCTCGCTGCCAGTTTGGGTGTTGAGACCGCGCAAATCACCTTGGGCAACGGTTCCAACGACGTGCTGGAGCTGTTGGCACGCGTGTTTTTGGCGCCTGGTCGCAATGCGGTGTGTTCTGCACACGCCTTCGCGGTCTACCCGTTGGCGACGCTTTCAGCGGGTGCGGAGCTGCGAGAAGTGCCCGCATTGCCAGCCGATGCGGAGCAAGCTTATGGCCATGATCTGGATGCTTTTGTCGACTCCATCGATGACAACACCGGTATCGTATTTGTTGCTAATCCCAACAATCCGACCGGAACCTGGGTTGATCCGCAGGCGATAGAGCGTCTTTTGCAGCGAGTTCCTGAGCGCGTGCTGGTGGTCCTCGATGAAGCCTACTGCGAGTACCAGGATCAGAGTCAGCGTCCCGACTCACTCGGACTTCTTGAAAAACATCAAAACCTTGTCATAACCCGCACATTTTCCAAGGTTTATGGCTTGGCCGCTTTGCGCATTGGGTATGCATTGTCGAATCCGGTCGTGGCCGATTTGCTGAATCGCGTGCGCCAGCCTTTCAACAATAACGCGCTGGCCTTGGCGGCAGCGGAAGCGGCCTGGCAGGATCAGGCCCATGTGGCCGCCTCGGTGGCCTTGAATGATGAAGGCATGGCTTTTTTTCATGACAAGCTGCCTGCGCTTGGGTTGAGCATCCTGCCGAGTCAGGCCAACTTCATCTGCGTCAACTTTGCCCGCCCCGCGCAGGCGATTTATCAGGCTTTGCTCGAGCAGGGCGTGATTGTGCGCCCGCTGGCGGGCTACAAAATGCCGGAACATCTGCGCATTACGATTGGAACGCCGGATGAGAATCAGCGCTGTCTGGATGCGTTGAAAACGGTGTTGTCCGCGTGAAGCAACTCAGCTTGATCGGCATAGGCCTGATCGGCGGGTCGTTGGCCGCGGGATTACGCACGATTGGTCAGGTCGAGCGGGTCACGGCTTGTGCGCGGCGTCAGGAAACCCTGGACACGGCCCGCTACCTGGGGCTGATTGACGACGGCAACGTTGATTTGGCCGAAGCGATCGCCGGTGCTGACATGCTGGTCCTGGCTGTGCCCATGGGAGCCTACCGAGAGGTGTTCACCGCGCTTAAGCCGATCTGGCCGGAAAACGCCGTGGTCACTGATGCGGGTTCCAGCAAGCTCAGTGTGGTCGAGGATGCCAAGGCGGTATTTGGGTATCTGCCCAGTAATTTCGTGCCAGGGCATCCGGTGGCAGGCACCGAAAAAAGTGGCCCCGCTGCAGCCATTGCGGACTTGTTCCGTCATCGCCGGGTCATTCTGACACCGGAAGACGATACCGACCCGGCGGCGGTTCAGGCCGTGCAGCGCATGTGGGAGAGCGTTGGCGCGCGGGTGCATTTCATGAGTGCCCAGCACCATGATGAGGTCTTGGCTTTGACCAGCCACCTGCCGCACGTGATCGCGTATCAGTTGATCGAGACCTTGGCGCGTCTGGATGATCAGCGTGAGATTTTCAGTTTTGCGGCGGGCGGTCTTAAGGATTTGACCCGCATTGCCTCAAGCAATCCGCAGATGTGGACCGACATCATGCTGGCCAATCAGGACGCGGTGCTGCATGGCCTGGATCGTTATGTCGAGGATTTGCAGGCTCTGCGCGGATTGTTGGCGTCGGGCAACGCCGAGCGGGTTCTGGCCCACTTTCAGCGCGCCAAAAATGCGCGCGATCAATGGATACATACGGCGGAGACCGGCTGATGAGCAGTGCCGTTTCTGAAGACTGGATCGCTCGTCCGAGTGGTTCGGTCGGCGGGTGCTTGCAGGTGCCCGGCGATAAATCGATTTCCCATCGCGCGGTGATGTTCAGTGCGCTGGCCGATGGGGTGTGCGAGATCACCAATTTCCTCACCGGTGCCGATTGTCGGGCGACGGCTGCAGCGATGCAGGCCATGGGCGTCAAGATTGAAACGCTGGGTGAGCGTCACCTGCGTGTGCATGGCGTGGGTATGCACGGCTTGAGCAAGCCACAGATGCCTCTGGATCTGGGCAACTCAGGAACATCGATGCGCTTGTTCTGTGGGTTGCTTGCTGGGCAAGGGTTTGAACTGACACTCATCGGCGACGATTCGCTGAGCAAACGTCCCATGCGTCGTGTGACGGACCCGTTGAGCCAGATGGGCGCGCGCTTTAGCACCACCGATGCGGGAACGGCGCCGCTGACCATTCATGCCGCAGGCGAGTTGAGCGGCTTGGACTATGTCATGCCGATGGCCAGTGCACAGGTCAAATCAGCCGTGTTGTTGGCCGGTCTGTACGCAGCCGGTACGACCTCGGTGAGTGAGCCCAAAGTCACGCGTGATCACACCGAGCGCATGCTGCGCGGTTTTGGTTACGCGGTTGAGCGCACAGGCAACACGGTCTCTGTGCAGGGCGGTGGTCATTTGCAGGCTCATGACATCGCGGTGCCGGGCGATCTGTCATCGGCGGCATTTTTCTTTGTCGCCGCCGCGATCCAGCCGGGTGCGACCATCACCGTCGAGAATGTCGGCATCAACCCCACGCGCATCGGCGTGTTGGAAGTTTTGCGCCGCATGGGTGCTCAGGTCGAGATCCGTGATCAGCGCGAAAGCATGGGGGAGCCGGTCGCCAATGTGAGCGTTACCGGTGCGCCACTCAAGGGCATTACGATTGATGAGGATCTAGTGGCGCTGGCGATTGATGAATTGCCGGTGCTGTTCGTCGCCGCTGCCTGCGCTGAAGGTGAAACCGTGGTGACGGGCGCGGAAGAGTTGCGAGTCAAAGAGAGCGACCGCGTCGCCACCATGGCCGATGGCCTGAAGGCGGTGGGTATTGATGCCGAGCCGCGTCCTGACGGGATTCGTATTGTCGGTGGACAAATCCGCGGCGGTGAGATTTTCAGCCATGGCGATCACCGCATCGCAATGTCGTTTGCGGTTGCAGCTCAGCGCAGTCTGGAGCCGATCGTGTTGCGCGACTGCGCCAATGTGGCGACATCTTTCCCGGGGTTCTTGCCGTGTGCAGCGCAGGCCGGTTTGAAGGTGGAGCCGCTGGCGTGAGCATCCCGGTGATCGCCGTCGATGGTCCGGGAGGGGCCGGCAAAGGCACTTTGTGCCGTGGACTGGCGCGCAAATTGGGTTGGCATTATCTGGACTCCGGGGCGCTCTATCGCTTGTTGGGATTGCGCGCCCATCAACTGGGTGTTGCACCGGAACATGCCGCCGAGCTGGCGCGCGAACTGGATGTGAGCTTTTCCGTCGAGAACAACGAGGTTTATCTCGCTGGCGAGCCGGTGGCGACGCGTATTCGCACTGAAGAGGTCGGGGAGATGGCGTCAAAAGTGGCCGTGCGGGATGACGTGCGCCAAGCTCTGTTAGACCGGCAGCGCGACTTTGCGCAGCTCCCGGGGTTGATCGCCGATGGTCGCGACATGGGCACGGTGGTTTTTCCGCAAGCGCCTTTGAAAGTCTTCCTCGATGCCAGCGCGGAGGTCCGGGCGCGGCGACGCGAAAAAGAATTGCTAGCTTCGGGTAAAAGCGCTATATTTGAAAAGATTTTCCGTGAAATTTGTGAACGGGATCGGCGCGATAGAGAGCGATCTGTTGCTCCATTGAGACCGGCGCAGGATGCGCAAGTTCTCGACAGCAGTGACTTAAACGCCACTGAGGTCTTAGACACGGTGCTGCAATGGGCGCAGCAAAAAGGCTTAACCGTCTAGCGTCATCCCCGGACTGAAAAGCCCGGAATAGATTTAAGCAAATCCGCCACGGACGGCGGATTTATTGTTTTTGACCGTCGCATCAAGGATCGATGTGGCCTTGAATTATTGTTTGGATTGACCACTTATAATGTCTGAAAGTTTCGCTGAACTCTTTGAAGAGAGTTTAAAAGCCGGCCAGAGCATGCAGCCTGGCGCCATCGTCCATGCCACCGTGCTGGAAATCAAACCCGACGTCGTGATCGTCGACGCGGGGCTCAAATCCGAGGGTGTCATTCCTCTGGATGAGTTCAAGAATCTCAATGGTGAGATCGAGATCCAGCCGGGCGACGATGTGGAAGTTGCGCTGGAAGCCGTTGAAGACGGTTTCGGCGAGACCAAACTCTCCAAGGATAAAGCGGAACGCATCCGCACCTGGGATCGCCTCAACAAAGCCCACGAAGAAAAGCAGATCGTCATTGGTACGATCTCGGGCAAGGTCAAGGGCGGTTACACCGTCGACGTCGATCGCGTCCGTGCGTTCCTGCCGGGCTCGCTGGTCGATATCCGTCCGGTGCGCGACACCTCCTACCTCGAAGGCAAGCCGCTTGAGTTCAAGGTGATCAAGCTTGATCGCCTGCGCAACAACGTGGTGGTTTCACGTCGCGAAGTGCTCGAAGCCGAGTACAGCCAAGAGCGCGAAATGCTGCTGGAGCGCTTGCAGGAAGGTGTGGTTCTGACCGGTGTGGTCAAGAACCTGGTCGACTACGGTGCGTTCGTGGACCTCGGCGGTATCGACGGTTTGCTGCACATCACCGACATGTCCTGGAAGCGTGTGAAGGATCCGTCGGAAGTGATCGAAGTTGGTCAGGAAGTCGAAGTCAAAGTCCTCAAGTTCGACCGCGAGCGCATGCGTGTCTCGCTCGGCCTGAAGCAGCTGGGCGACGATCCGTGGATCGACATCGCGCGTCGTTACCCGGAAAGCACGCGTATGTTCGGTAAGGTCACCAACATCACGGACTACGGTTCCTTCGTCGAGATCGAAGATGGTGTTGAAGGCTTGGTTCACGTGTCCGAAATGGACTGGACCAACAAGAACTGCAACCCGAACAAGACTGTTCACGTTGGCCAGGAAGTCGAAGTGATGATCCTGGATATCGACGAAGAGCGTCGTCGTATTTCCCTGGGCATGAAGCAGTGTGTGCCGAACCCGTGGGAAGAGTTCGCGCAGAACCACCAGAAGGGCGACCGCGTGGCCGGCACCATCAAGTCGATCACCGACTTCGGTGTGTTCATTGGCCTGGACGGTGGCATCGACGGTCTGGTTCACGCGTCCGACGTGGCCTGGGATCTGGACGGCGAAGATGCGCTGCGTCAGTTCCAGAAGGGCGAAGAAGTCGAAGCTGTGGTGCTGGCGATCGAAGCGGGTCGCGAACGTATCTCGCTGGGTATCAAGCAGCTGCAGACCGATCCGTTGACCGCGTTCATCGCTGAGCATCCGAAGGGATCGATCGTCAAGGGCAAGATCATCGAGGTTGAACAGCGTGTGGCCAAGCTGGAACTGGCCGAAGGCGTTGAAGGCTTCCTGCGTGCCTCCGACATCGCACGTGAGCGTGTCGAAGACGCACGTACCGAGCTGAATGTGGGCGAGGAAATCGAAGCGCGTATCGTGACCATCGACCGCAAGAACCGCACGCTGGGTGTGTCCATCAAGGCCAAGGAAATGTATGACGAAGACCAGGCCATGAAGGAGTACAACCAGGGTCAGGATGCCGAAGGCGCAACGACTATGGGTGACTTGCTCAAGCAGCAGATTAGCAATCAGGATTCCTGATTGATTGATCTTTGAGATGGCCGGGGTAATCCTCGGCTATGTCACTGGATTTTCTAGGTATTTTTCGGTAGGCTCGGTTGTTCGCAACCGGGCCTTTCGCTTTTTGGGCTGTCTTTTCAGACGTGACCTTGGGCCGGCCACGGGAGTCAGTTGCGCGGGGGTATTGGGGAATTTGTATGACCAAATCAGAATTGATTGACAGGCTGGCGATGAGTCAGCGACACCTGTCACATAAGGATGTGGAGTTGGGTGTCAAACTGTTGCTCGACACAATTTCCGATGCGTTGTCAGCCAATGAGCGCATCGAAATTCGCGGTTTTGGTAGTTTTTCGCTGCATCACCGGCCTGCACGGACGGGGCGAAATCCGAAAACCGGGGAAGCCGTGGCCATCCCGTCCAAACGTGTGCCGCATTTCAAGCCCGGCAAGGAATTGCGCGAGCGGGTTAACAGCGAAGAATAGGACTCATTCGATGCGCAGGATTGTTGTTTTGTTGTTGGTGATCGCCACCTTTTGTGCGGGGGCCGCATTCAGCTATCACAATCCACAGTCCGTATCCCTGAATTATCTGGCGGGTCAGGCCGATATTGCTTTGGGTGCATTGGTGATGGCTGCAATAGCCACAACCGTCGCCCTGATGGTGTTGGTGTTCTGGCTGATTTCTTTGCCGCGCAAGGCCGAACTTCTGCGCTTACGTCGCCGCTTGGACAAAGCGGAAAACGAACTTCACAACCTTCGCCAGTTACCTCTGAAGGATGGGTGATTTCACCGGACTGGTTCTGTTGTTGTTGCCATTGGCTGCAGCGACGGGCTGGTTCGTTGCACGACAATCTCGCGCTCGCGAGGAACTGGAAGCCCCGGGCCTGAATCCAGACTACGTGCGCGGTCTGAGTCATCTGGTCAACAACGACACCGACCAAGCTATCGAGATCTTTATCGGTTTGATTGAGGCCGATGAGGGCACCATCGATCTGCATCTTGCGTTGGGCAGCCTGTTTCGACGCCGTGGTGAGGTCGATCGCGCTCTGCGCATTCATCAAAATCTGGTTCAAAGGCCACGCTTAAAACCTTTGCATCGCAATCAGGCGCGTTTCGAGTTGGCCCGTGACTATCAGGCTGCCGGTGTGCTGGACCGTGCGGAAGAAATCTTCCTTGAGTTGGCCCATCAAGGCATGTTTCTGAGTGATTGTCTGTCGCGTTTGATGCGTATCTATGAGCGCGAACGGGAGTGGGAGCGCGCGATTGACACTGCGCAGTGGCTGAGCAGCGCGCAAGGACGCGATATGGGGCCGCGTATTGCTCAGTACTGGTGTGAGTTGGCGGATAGCGCGCTGCGTCGCGATGATGCTCGGGCGCGGCTGCATTGCTTAAAGAGAGCTTTGGCGGCAGATCCACATTGTGTCCGCGCGCAGTTGATTCGTGCCGCTCAGGCCACGGCGGATGGAAAAACCGGGCAGGCGCTGAAGATTTACCGCGATGTGATTCAGCACCACGAAGAGTTCATTCCCGATGTGCTCAAACCCTGGCGTGAGGCATTTTTGAGCCAGCACAATGCGGCGCAATGGGTGGAGGAATTGCAGCGGGTTTCTGATCGCCATCCGCATCCCCATCTTCAGGTTGCCTGGATTCAGGCGCATGAGGCTGCGCATCCAGGAGATCTGGAGCAGCGCCAGCAAGCGTTGGCTCAATTGACCAAACGGCCCAGCTGGGTCGGTTTGCATGCGGCCCTGGATCAGGACTGGTCAGCGCTGTCACCCGATACCGCGAGTTTGCTCAAAGACTTCGCCGAAGTCCTGCGTGTTCCGCTGGAACGCTCGCCAACCTACCGTTGCGATCACTGCGGCTACAGTGGACGCCAGCTGAACTGGCAGTGCCCCAGTTGTGAGCACTGGAACACGACGCGGCCTTTGGCGGATATGACTTACTCAGCCCTAGAAGAGCAGGTTCATGGCGCCTCGTCGGTGCCGGAGGCTGGAACAGACGCATCTTGAGCGTCGTGGTTGGGCGGCGCTGTACTGGTGCTTGCAAACTGCGACAGGGCCAAAGCGACCCGTTCCTCGGCCGACGTCGGAATCGATGTCAAACGGCTGATGGCTTGCAGGGCAGGGCGTAGACCGCGCCCATTGGCCAGCTGAATCGCCAGCCCAGGGCGAGCATTGAGCTCCAGCACCAGCGGTCCTTTGTCGCGATCCAGGACGATATCCACGCCGAGATAACCCAAGCGCGCGAGGTCATAACACTGGGCTGCGAGCAACAGCACCTGGTCCCAGCCCGGCACGGTGAAATCGCCAACGCTGTGTAGCGTATCCGGATGATGTGTGACGGGGGCGTTGTGCATCACACCGCGCAGCGTGCGACCAGTGGCGAGGTTGATGCCGACGCCCACCGCACCCTGATGCAAATTGGCTTTGCCGTCGGATGCGCGAGTCGGCAGGCGCAGCATCGCCGCCACAGGGACGCCGCGAAAGACCAGGGTGCGGATGTCGGGTACACCCTGATAGCTGATTGCGGCGAACACCGGATCAAACTGCACGCAGTACTCGATCATGGCGCGATCGGGCAGGCCACCGAGACTGAACATGCCTGACAGGATGTTGGAAATGTGGTGAGCCAGATCGTCGAAGCTCATGCGCGCGCCGCTGGCGCGAATGAAGTCCTTGCCTTGGCGGCCGGTAATGACCACGATGCCGTCGCCGCCAGCGCCCTTGGATGGTTTCACCACGAAGCTCTGGTGGGCCTGCAAGGTTTTTTCCAGCCCGCCGATCTCGTGCTCGATATTCACTTCGTGATAGAGCGGAGGCACAGCGATGCCGGCATCCAGAGCGAGCTGCTTGGTGCGCAGTTTGTCATCAACCAGCGGATACAGGCGGCGCTGATTGAAGCCCGCGATGTATAGGCCGTTGCGCTCGTTCATGCCGATGATGCCGGCATCACGCAGACGCGCCCAAGGCCATGCGATCCGACTCATCACGGTTTCATCCAAACCGAACGAAAGCGCCAAAGCTCGGTCAGGCGATACCCGGTGTAGCGCCCCATCAGAAGGGTCGCGGCCAAGACCAGCAACAACAGTTCCGGGAACAGGCCAACCATGTATTGCAGCTGGCCGATGTTCATGACCAGATAGGCCATGATCGCAACCAGCAAACTGCCGAACCCTTGAATCACTGCCTCATATGCGCCGTGCTCTTCCCACACAATCGACATACGTTCGATGGTCATGGCCAGAATCACCATGGGGAACAAGGCTACCGAGAGACCGTGATCAAAGCCCACGCGATAGCTGGCTATGCTGATGCCGAGCATCAAAAGAATCACGATGATCAGGACAGCAGCGAGCCGAGGGACCAGTAGCAACTTCAAGTGCTCGAGCACAAACCGCAGAGCCAAGCCAAGCGCCACAAGGACCGTGAACAGAGTCACCCCCCAGATCAGCTGGGTTTCGCGGAACGACATGGCGATCAACACCGGCATGAACGTGCCGAACGTTTTGAGCCCGATAAGGTTTCGCAGTATCACCACCAGAAACGCGCCCAACGGCACCATAAGCAGGATGGTGTAAACGTTCTGCACGTACAGCGGCAGTCCGAGCAAGGAGAAAGACACCAGGTTGGAATCGGAATGCCGGGCGAGCTGAAGGGTTTCTTTGAGTCCGCGGCGAATCGAGAAGCGCAGGTCTGGCAAGCTGCCGCCATCCACCTCCAGGGCGGGTTGCGGGCCGGCTTTCCAGAGCAGGAAGTTTTCGGGGTATCCCTGCTCGCCAGTGATGGGATCAAACGGCAGCCATTGCTGCTCGTTGTGTACCTCGAGCCATGGTTGCAGCCGCGCGTCCAGCGCGCCGTGGCGAAGCTCCAGTCCCCAAACGATGCGCGCGGGGATGCGTGCACCGGCCAGCACGTGGATCAACTGACGCACCCAGTCTGCCCCACCGGGGCCAGACTCGTTGCGTAGCAGGGCGACCGTCGGGTCACTTTGATCGGTGTTGAGCTTGTGGATGAGCTGGCGCGTGAATGAGGCGATGTCTGCCGACTGAGCGCGCACATTGCTCAGCAGCGCCTCAATGGCGGTGCGATACAGCTCGGGATAATCGGGTTTCGTCGGATATCCTGGGAACGGCCCGGCGCGTGATTTCACGTTTGTCAGCGGGTTGACGCTCAGTCGGTAGTAAAGCGTCTGTGGCCCAGTCGCGCGACGTATAGACCACAGCGCCTGACGCTGCTCGCCAGTTTCCTCAATGACCAGGCCAAAATCTCGCGAGACGAAATTTTCGTCCAGAACCTCAAAGCCCGGTGTGGCAGCGGGCAACTCAAGCTGAGCTTTGACCTTGCCGTGACCTTCGAAGCTGGCGCGCGCTTCCACCGTCCATACGGCCGTGTGCGAGCCGGGTGTGATCGGTATATGCAGCACTTTCCATTTGTAGACGCACAACCCAACTCCAATGCTCGCCAGCACGGCGGCGAGCAGCCAGACACGGGTGGCTTTCATAGATCGACATCCTCAATGACGTCGGCTTTGCAGTTGGCTTCGGTGATAAATGTGGCTTTCGGGTCGATCAGTGCGGCGGATTCCAGAAAACGACGGCCGAGCAAGACGGGATAGATGAATTTGCTGCGATCAACCAAGCTGAACTGGGCGGTATGAATTTGGCCGGCGAAACAGAAGCTCAAGTCGACCACCGCGCGTCTGTCGTTCTCACGATCATGTTCTTTCACCCGCACATTGCGTCGCAGCGGGCGTTCCATCTTGCGCTCGCGCTGTTTTTTGTCCGTCGTTTTGTAGCTCAGGGTGAAGCGCACCCAATCATCACCATCGCGCTCGAAGCGTTCGATATTGAGCGCGTTGATGGATGACGTTTTCGCGCCGGTATCGAGCTTGGCTTTGAGCGTGTCGCCCCATGGCGCCATCTTGATTCTTTCAACCCAGCCCGCCACTGTGCGGTTGGTCTCGTCGTCATCAGCCCAGCTCGTTGGGCTGATCAGCCCTATCACCAGGGCGCAAACAAAAGGGGTCATCCAACGTGGGAGCATCTTGCCTTTCCTGTGGTCGGAGTTTCGAGAGTTTGGGTATCGTCCAGCATTCATCGGATGCATTTGGAACGGGGCCCGATTACGATACCGAAGCGACAAGTGTCTCATTTTTTTAAGGTTTGTTTGTGAAGAAAGTGGAGTTTGCAAGTCTGGCTCGATGCCTTTGCATGATCGGTTTGCTGGTCGTGGCGTTGCCATCGTGGGCACAAACGGCCTCACCCGAGGCTTGGCCTGCGATGACGCCGGTGATCACGCCGAAACCCACCGCCACGCCACAACCCAGCGTCGCACCCACTCTGGAACCGACGCCATCACCCACCGTGACACCAACGCCCAGCGCGACCCCCGAGGTGTTCAGTTTGCTCGGAACGCCGCTGGTGCGAGGGCAATCGCAACGTCTGACCTGGAAAGCGCGTTATGGTTTCGGAGAATTGGATGCATCGGCGCCGGTTCAGGTTGCGCACGGCGTGAATCCTGGGCCGACTTTGTGTCTGACGGCCGCGGTTCATGGCGATGAACTGAACGGCATTGAGATCGTTCGGCGTGTCATGCACGGGATTGATTTGAGTCAGCTGAGTGGCACGGTCATCGGTGTGCCGATTGTCAATATCCCTGGCTTCTTGCGCGGTTCGCGTTATCTGCCGGATCGTAGAGATTTGAATCGCTATTTTCCGGGCGACCCCGCAGGCAGTCTAGCGTCGCGTATTGCGCATGACTTTTTCGAGCGCATCATCCGCCATTGTGACCGCTTGGTGGATTTGCACACCGGCTCCTTTGCACGGACCAATTTGCCGCAACTGCGGGCCGACCTGACCGACCACGCCATCGTCGACATGACCAAGGGCTTTGGTGCGATCGCGGTACTCCACTCGCAGGGCGCCGACGGGACCCTGCGCCGGGCGGCGGCGTTGGCGGGTATCCCTGCAGTCACCTTGGAGGCGGGCGAGCCTGAGCGCCTGCAAACTGAGGAGGTGGTGCAGGGGGTCAAGGGGGTTGAGTCGCTGATGAGCGCGATGGAGATGACGCCGAAAAAGTTCGTGTGGAGAAATCCACAACCGGTGTTCTACGAATCACAATGGGTCAGAGCCGACCGTGGCGGCATATTTTTCACGGATACGCAATTGGGCGATGTGGTCAACGCGGGTGACGTATTGGGAACGGTGACCGACCCGCTGAGTAACGTGCGCACGGATGTCATTGCGCCATTGCGTGGCCGCGTGCTTGGCAAAGCGTTGAATCAGTTTGTGATGCCCGGTTTTGCCGCGTTTCGGCTTGGCATAGAAACCAGCGAGGAGCAGATTGCGGAGGAGCCGTCGCCGACGGGCGATGCGGACGCTCCGGCTCAAAGTCTCGACGAGCGCGAAAGCAACTAGCGGTTCGCTAGTAGCCCTGCCGTCGTTGCCGAGCTTCCTGTTCGGCACGTCGGCGCTCAGATTCTGGAATCTGGGCAATGTATTCGTTTAACCTGCCTTGCAGGCGCTGGCGATCATGAGCATCCAGATCTTTCACTCGTAGGCCGTTCTGCAGCTGGCGAATCGCATCAACATAATCGCCTCGACTGTGCGCATAGGCCGACATTTGGAAATGCGCTTCAGCAGGCTCGTCCATATCGCGCGCGGCCAGCGCGAGCAGTCGGAAAGCCTCTGAATCGCCACGATTGATCAGATCGGTTTCCAGCATGAGCTGACGCGCTCGCTGCGCTTGCCCGCTGCGAATCATGGCGTCGGCAAGCAACAGCAAAACCGTTCGGTTTTTCGCATGTTCTTTGCGCGTCTGCTGCAGTTGCTTGATCGCGGTCGGGTAGTCGCCGCGATACATATAGAGTTCGCCCAAGGCAATCTTGTAAGTCACCTCATCGGGTGCATCTTTGAGCAAAGCTTTGAGCAACGTTTCACTTTGCTCAAACGCGCGAGCGCGGCGCAAGGCAAGCGCCAGACCATAGCGATTGGCCGGGCTGGGGTCCGCGCGATGAGTCGCCTGGAAGTAACGCACCGCGTCGCTTGAGAGCTCGGTCATCAAGACCCGGGCGCGAGCTTTCATCAAGGCGTAATCGAGGCTGGAATCATGGCCGTCATTGGGCAGTGAGGCGGCACGCGCCTGCGCTTCGGAAATACGCGTGGTGTTGACCGGGTGAGTGCGCAGAATCTCTGGAACACCTTCACCATAAAGCTGCGATTTTTGCGACAGACGATGGAAGAAGCTGGCCATGCCCTGGGGGTCGAAGCCCGCCGCCGACAGGGTCTTGATGCCCAAGCGATCGGCTTCCAGTTCATTGGCGCGGGTGAAGTTGATTTGTTTTTGGATCGCCGCTGACATGCCAATGCCGAGTGCTGCTTGGGCCAATTCAGGGTCGTGAGCACCCGCGATCAAGGCGGCCAAAAGCAGCGCGGTCGAGGCGATATCCCAGCCGCGCGTGTCGTCCATGCTGCGCGCAATGTGGCGTTGGGTCACGTGTGCGATTTCATGCGCCATAACCCCGGCCAGTTCGCTTTCGCTATCGCTGGCCATCAAAAGACCCGCATTGATCCCGATATATCCCCCCGGCATGGCGAAGGCGTTGATCGCACCATCACGGACGGCGAAGAACTTAAAGCCAATATGTTGGTCGTTAGTGTGCTGCAAAAGACTTTGCCCCAAGCCTGCGATGTAGTCCTCAATTTGAGGGTCTTCCAGCACATATTGATGGGTCAGAAGTTGGCGCATCACTTCACGACCAAGTCGTTGCTCCTCAAGCGGGGAGAGACTACGGTCGGCGGGCTCGCCGATGTACGGGACGTCAATTTCGCTGGCCGCGTAGCTACTGCCCAGAGTGATGGCCAGGATCAGTGCGAGCACGCACTGCAGCGCAGGAAATCGCGTAGCATGAAGGCGTTGCGAGCAGGGAAGTGATTGCATCGTGGCTGCGATGGCCTGATCAGTCGATTGAAGAACAGTTTAGAACAGTCTTGCGGTTGTAAAGTTCATGGATGTAGTACGAAGCTGGTTTCGCCGTCATCTCGCCAATCCCCAGATTGTCAGTCTGGCGGTGGTGCTGGTTGTTGCGCTGCTCACCATCACATGGTTCGGCAAGATTCTGTCGCCGCTGCTCGCAGCGATTGTGTTCGCGTATCTTCTGGAAGGCCCCGTCGCGATTCTTGAGCGCAATCACTGCTCACGTTGGGTCGCCACGCTGATTGTCTGGTCCACTTTTGTGGCGGCCGTGTTGCTGCTGGTCTTTGCCTTTGTGCCCTTGATCATGCGTCAGGCGGGGCAGGTGGTTCAGGAGATCCCTTTCATCATCTCCAGCACGCGTGATTTTTTGCAAACCTTGCCGGAACGTTACCCGCAGGTCTTCACCTCCGCTCAGGTCGATCAGGTGGTGATGTCGATGACGCAAGGCGTGGGCGAGTTCCGCAATGTGTTGTTTGCCCGATCCTGGGTAGTGGGTGTCGGTGTGATGTACATCGCGATCTACCTCGTGTTGGTGCCGCTGCTGGTGTTTTTCCTGCTCAAGGACAAGGCCCGCATCATGCAGTGGGCGAACCAGTTCATGCCGACGGAAATTGGTTTGATTCGACGTGTTTGGAGTGACGTCGACCGCCAATTGGCCAACTATGTGCGCGGCAAGTTCGTGGAGATCGTGATTGTCGGCGTGGTCAGCTTCGCCATCTTCGTGTGGCGCGATCTCAACTACGCTGCCTTATTGGCCGCCTTGGTCGGTGTCTCCGTGCTGGTGCCTTACCTCGGCGCCTTGGTTGCCACGGTGCCGGTGTTGTTGGTCGCATACGCGCAGTGGGGATTCGGGCCAGAGTTCACCTGGATCTTCTTCCTGTATGGTCTGATCCAAGCGCTGGATGGCAATGTGCTGGTGCCGCTGTTGTTCTCAGAAGCGGTCAATTTGCACCCGGTTGCGATCATTGCGTCGGTCTTGTTCTTTGGCGGCATCTGGGGCTTCTGGGGCGTGTTTTTTGCGATTCCGCTGGCCACCGTGGTCAACGCCATCCTGGTGGCGTGGCCGTCACAGATTACGCCGGAGCCAGAACACGAGACCGAACCGATTGCTGAGCAGCCTACAGCGGGATGAATCGCGATTGCGATCAGATACCGCTGTCACCTTTGCTGGCGCGCTGGCGGCGTTCGACGAACAAGGTGGTCCGCGCATGGTCAGCGCCGAGCGCCTGCGTGACCACCGGGATGGCAAGATTCAGTTGAGTGACGGCCGCATCGAAGTCCCCGTGCCGGCGTAAGACTTCGGCATAGTTGCCGCGATACAACGCCAGATGAAGGTGATCTGGCTCAAGCATGGTTTGCGCGAGCGCGATCAGTCGGGCATAGGTGTCGACGGCGTCATCCAGTCGATTCAGCACGCGCAGGTCGTTGCCCAGGTTGTTGTATTCGATCAGATCGTTGACGGCTGGCCCTTCGGGCTTGCGCTCAGCTTGGGCAATCAATGCGCGGTTGATCTTGGCTGAGGTCTCACGTTCGCCCGCTGTGGCCGCCACATAGGCGTACAAGCTGGCCACCGCGCGGGTGAGTTCAGCATCCTCTCCCAACTGGTGAAGTATGCCTTCGTAGGCGCGGCGTGCCGGTTCCAGCCCTTCGGATGCCCGTCCGACAATAGCCAGCGTGCTGCCCACCGAGCTCAGTGCGGATAGGCTGTGCGGGTGTTCCGGGCCGAGCACGCGCTGACGGATCTGCGCGATGTTCTGGTAAATCTGCAGTGCGCGTTCCGCGTCACCGCTTTGTTGGTAAATGTTGGCAACGACTTCTTCAGCGTTGGTGGTGCGAGGGTGATCGGGCCCCCAGTGCGCGCGCATGCGCTCAACTGCACTCTGCGCGACGGGTAATGCCTCCTTGTACTTGCCTTGCTGCTGCAAGGCTTGGCCGTAGCCGCTCAGAATGCGCATGGCCAGCTCGCTCTGAGGGGCGAGGTCCAGGGATTTCTGGACCTGCTCGTTCAAGTCGTGCAAAAGCTTTTCGGCTTCCGGGAAGCGGCCCAGCAGCAACAACGCATCGGCGCGGGCGACCTCGCGGCGGATGCGTGTATCGGTCGAGGCGGTTTCGGATTGAGACAGGTTGTCCAGCCAGTCCAGGGCTTCTTGTTCCTGGCCATTGGCGGTCAGTGCTTCGCCGATCTCAATCGCCAGTCGAGGATCTGTTTGGCTCGGCTGTGTCTGGCTGGCCGCGCGAAGCAGAGCCAAACCGTCGTCGGCACGCCCCAAGGTGACGTAGGTATTGCCCAATGAGCGCTGCAGCTGAAAGCGACTGGTTGGTGACAGATCATTGCGGCCTGTCAGCTCCGCTCGGGCCACGTCGAGCACATGAAGCACGGTGACACGTTCACCCAGTGCGTGCTCGGGATCGGCCGCTGAGAGCATACCGATGAGGAATTGGTTGACGGCCTCGCGCTCGTCGGCACGCTGTTCGGCAACGTTGCGGGCTTGTGCTTCGGAATAGGCAAAGCGCAATGAGACCGAAACGGCCGCCAGCAATGCAAGCACGATGACGCCAGCGGCGGCCGTCGCGGCTTTGTGCCGCCGGGCGAACAGGTTCAGTGTGTAGCTGAGGGTCGGCGGGCGAGCCTCGATCGGTCGTTTGTGCAAAAACCGCTCAATGTCCGCAGCGAACTCGGCCGCTGAGGCATAGCGTGCCGAGGTGTCGAAAGCGATGGCTTTCATGACGATCGTTTCGAGATCGCCGCGCGCATGAGGCAGGTCCTGCGAGAGCGGCACTGGGCGTTCTCGGTTCAAGCGCGTGATTGCTGAGAGCAGCGTGTCAGTTTTCAGATCAGGATAGGGCGATCGGCCGCTCAGCAATTCATAGGTGATCACGCCCAGCGCATACACATCGCTGCTCGCATCGGCATTCACGCCCTGGCCGTTGAGTTGCTCCGGGCTCATATAGGCAAGTGTGCCGAGCACTTCTCCGGCACGCGTCATATCGGCTTGATCGACATCGACGACGCGCGCGATACCAAAATCCAGAATTTTGGGTTCGCCGTGCTCATTGATCAGGATGTTGCCCGGTTTGAGGTCGCGATGAATCACCCCGTTGGTGTGGGCAAAATGCACGGCTCTGGCGATCTTCACGATCAGGCCGAGCTTGTCGGCATCGGACAGCGCATGGCTGCGGGCATACTGTGCGATGTCGCTGCCGCGCACCAACTCCATCACCAGATAAGGGGCGTCACCCAAGGGGGTGGTGCCTGCGCCAGATTCGTAAAGCCGGGCGATGTTGTTGTGTTCCAGGGCTGCAAGTAACTCGGCTTCGCGTTCGAAGCGCTTGCGAGCCAGCGCGGACTGAGCCAGCAACACCTTGACCGCGACATCGCGAGCGGGCTGATCCTGATGCGCGAGGTAAACGCGTCCCCCGGTACCTTCACCGAGTAATCGAGTCAGGCGATAACTTCCGATGTGTCCGAGAGAATTCGTGGAGCTCGTTTCCATGCTTTGAAGTGGTCGCCAATCGGTATCTTGTGGATTCTAGCTGAGGCGGTTCAAGGTCGCTGACTCTGCCGCTTTGAACCCTTGCATGGTGGCTTTTTAGTAGGATGAAACCCTTGTATCCGTCGCTTGTCGCCGTCGCCTTTTTGGAGAATGTCACCGATGAACTCTGCGCTGTTTGCGCTTTTCGCTGTGTTGTTCGGCGCTGTCCTTGGTGGGCTGATCGTTCGTTGGCGGTTGCACACCTTGCCCCCAACTCAGGACGACGTAGCGGAGGAACAACGGGCATCGTCATCGGCGCATGATGCGGCGGATGCCGAGCGTCGGCGGATTTATCGTGACATCCACGATGATATCGGCAGCAAGCTGCTGACGCTGCTGCACACTTTGGGGGACAGTGCACAGGCGGATCAGGTGCGCGAGATCATGCAGGACCTGCGTGATGTGGTTTCTCGTGGACACAATGCCAGCGGGAGTTTGCTGCAAGTGCTCGGGCAAATTCGCGATGAAACCGAGCAACGCCTCGACATTGCCGGTGGCGTGCTGCAATGGGATATCAGCGCCGATGTGCCGGACCCGCCATTGAGTGAAAGCGAGGCCTTGCACCTGTTTCGGATTTCGCGCGAGGCGGTGACCAACGCGTTGCGCCACGGCGGCGCCCAGCAGCTGCGGATTCGAGCCCGATGCGCGGGAGACCGATTGTTGCTGGATTACACTGATGACGGGCCGACGCCGCATACCGACGCAGACACATCCAGCGGTGCCGGCACGGGTAACATCCGCTCGCGAGCCGAGGAGTTGCATGGGCGCGTGAACTGGACCGAAGGCACGCAAGGCGGGACCAAAATTGTGCTGGAGTTCCCGCTGCCGCCTTCCCCCTGAATCGGGGCTCACACCTTTGCCTCAAGGGGCCTATTGTTGCGCGTATGCAAACGACACCTGTTCTAAAGCACGCTTTGATTGTGGAGGATCAGCCCGCCACCGCGGAGTGGTTGCTGGCGCGTGCGCGCGAAACTTTTCCTGAGCTGAGCATCAGCCAGGCGGAAAATGTCGCGCAAGGGCGCAAGCTGATCGCGAGTCAGCAGTTTGATCTGGCGTTGCTTGATCTGGGTTTACCCGACGGCAGCGGGCTGGATCTGATCCGGCTGCTGGCCACGCAGCAGCCTGACTGTGTTCGCATTGTGACCACCATATACACCGATGATCATCATGTGTTTCCCGCCTTGCGTGCGGGGGCACAGGGCTATTTGCTCAAGGATCAGCCGGCGCAAAAAGTCTCTGCGGCCCTCAAAGGCATTATTCAGGGTGAACCGCCGTTGTCACCGACCATTGCCCGACGCTTGATGGCCGTTTTTGCCGAGCCCGAACCCGCAAGTGATAGGAATGTGCGCTTGAGTCCGCGCGAAAAACAAACGCTGACCTTGGTGGCCAAAGGCTGGAAGGTGAGTGAAGTGGCCGAGCACATGCAGGTCACGACCAACACGGCCTCCGGTTACGTCAAATCGATTTACCGCAAACTTGATGTCAACAATCGGTCCGAGGCGACAATTGAGGCGGTGCGCCTGGGATTGGTCAAAACCGAGATCTGATTGGCCTGGGCGATGCCGGCGAGCGTGCCGGCACCCCGATGTGGTTTTAGAGGTTGTTTGACGCGAAGTCGGCCAGACGCGAGCGTTCGCCGCGCGCCAAGGTGACGTGTCCACCATGCGGCCAGTCGCGGAAGCGGTCGACGACATAAGTCAGACCTGAGGTGGTCTCGGTCAGATATGGCGTGTCGATTTGTGACAGATTGCCCAAGCACACGATCTTGGTGCCCGGGCCCGCACGGGTGATCAGCGTTTTCATTTGCTTCGACGTCAGGTTCTGCGCCTCGTCCAGGATCAGAAAACGGTTGAGGAAGGTGCGCCCACGCATGAAGTTGAGCGAGCGGATCTTGATGCGCTTGGACAGCAACTCGTTGGTTGCGGCGCGTTCCCAATCGCCCCCGTCCAGTGTGCCGGTGAGGACTTCCAGATTGTCCATCAGCGCGCCCATCCAGGGGGTCATTTTTTCCTCTTCGGTTCCTGGCAAAAAACCAATGTCTTCGCCGACTGGGACGGTCACGCGGGTCATGATGATTTCGCGATAGCGCGGCTCATCCAGAACCTGCGCCAAGCCTGCTGCCAGGGTGAGCAAGGTCTTGCCAGTACCGGCAGCGCCAAGCAGGGTGACGAACTCGATGTCCGGGTCCATTAGCAGGTTGAGGGCGTAGTTCTGCTCGCGGTTGCGCGCGTGCACGCCCCAGGCGCTGCTTTTGCCTTCACGGTAATCGCGAATCAGCTCCAGTTTGGCCGCATGCTGGCTGACATTGCGGACCAGCAATTCCATCTGGTTGTCGCTGGCTCCGGCCTGTTCGTCGGTCTCGTCATGCGCGATATGGAAGAACTGGTTGGGGTGCCAGGTGCTGGTGTCCTCACCGTGCACCTCATAAAAGGTGCGGCCGACCTCATCGGTCCATGACTTGAGCCCGTCGGGTTGGCGATTCCAGAAATCTGACGGCAGGACCTCATAACCGCTGTAGAGCAGGTCAAGATCGTCGAGCACGCGATCGTTCTGATAGTCCTCGGCATCGACGCCGACAATCGCCGCTTTGATGCGCAGGTTGATGTCTTTGGAGACCAGGGTGACTTGGCGGTCCGGCATCGCCGACTGCAACGCCAGCGCGGTGTTGAGGATGGTGTTGTCCGGTTTGTTGCCCGGCAGGCTGCGCGGCAGGTCGGTCTCCAGATGCTCGGTCTGAAAGAACAGACGCCCGCTGGCATGCGCCTCGTTGTCCAGCGCCTGCAGTTCCGACAGCGCGAGGCCTTGAGTGATTTCGGCGTCGGATTTGTCGGTCAGCAAGGTGTCCATATAGCGACTGACCTGGCGCACGTTGCGCGACACTTCCGACATGCCTTTCTTGCCGTTGTCGAGTTCTTCCAGCACCACCATGGGCAAGAACAGGTCGTGTTCTTCAAAACGGAACAGGCAGGAGGGGTCGTGCATCAGGACATTGGTGTCCAGTACAAACAGACGTTGGCTCATCAGAGATATCCGGTTAGGCGGATTGGACGAACGCCAGAACCTCTTCGGCGTGACCTTTGACTTTGACCTGGGGCCAGATTTTGGCCAGCTTGCCGTCAACGAAAACGAACGTGCTGCGCACGATGCCCAGGTAGGTTTTGCCGTAGAGCTTCTTTTCCTGAATCACGCCAAAGGCCTGGCACAGCGTTTCGTCTTCATCGGACAGCAACTCGAACGGAAATTCCTGTTTGGCTTTGAAGTTTTCGTGACGCCGGATGCTGTCTTTGGATGCGCCCAAGACACAGGCATCGGCCGCGACAAACTGATCATGCAGTGCCGCAAAGTCGCGACCTTCGGTGGTGCAGCCGGGGGTGCTGTCCTTGGGGTAGAAATACACAATCACGATGCGCTGCGGCAGTTTGTCCAGGGCGATCGTTTGATCTCCCGTGGCGGGCAGCGCAAGCGCAGGTAAGGCATCACCCAGCTTAAGATTCATACATTTCTCCGTCTGTGGTGGTTTGCAAAGGCGTATCAGGATTTGATGGGGTCGAGCATGCCGTCGGCGTTGAGCTCATCGCAGGTGTCCATGAAGGATTCGCGCAATGCCGGTGGTTGAGCTGTGATCGGTACCAGGACTACCATTTGGATGTTGACCATGCGCGCACCGGTCTGGCCCGCGCTGTAGTCCTGGCAGACCAGTTCGGCGACCACGGTGTCCTGGTTGTTGAAGAATTCGATCAGGGCCGGCAGCAGATCCGGTTGCTGCGGGGCGTTGATCTCTACCGCGTACGGGCGGGTATCGGGGCGTTCGCTTCGGTCGCGGGTGCGTAAGCCGCTGAGCTCGATTTCCAATTTGTCACCGATAGCGGGTAGCGCAGTCTCAAGTTTGCCTACACTGCTCCAGTTGCCGGACACCATCAGTTGGGCGGTCATCGCATCGCCCAGCATGCCGATCCGGCAGTCCAGAATTTCGCAGCCGCGTTCGCGAATCTCCTTGATGAGTCTGGCGCTGAGATTGTCCCGCCAGGCGCCAAGAGCATTGATGATGAGATATTTGTGGATGTCCGGCATGCCCGTCGCTAAGGAATCGTGAGTGCAGGAAGAGTGTAACCGCCAGCCGGGGGCTGTGGAATGTATAATCGCCGCGCCATGACATACCGAACTGAAATCAAGGGCAGCCTGGTCGCCCTGGTCACCCCGATGAGTGCAGACGGCACGGTGGATTATCCGTGTCTTGATCGCCTTATTGAGTGGCATATTGAACAAGGCACTGACGCCATCGTTTCTGTTGGCACCACCGGTGAATCCGCCACCTTGGGTGTGGCTGAACATCTGCAGGTGATTCAGTACACCATCAACAAGGTGGCCAAGCGTATTCCGGTCATTGCCGGCACCGGCGCAAACGCCACGGCCGAGGCCCAATTGCTGACCCGTGAAGCCTTTTCAGTGGGTGCTGATGCTTGTTTGCTGGTCACCCCCTACTACAACAAACCCACTCAGGAAGGGCTTTATCGTCACTATGCGGCGATTGCTGAGAACGCCGACGGGCCGCTGATTCTGTATAACGTGCCCGGGCGCACCGCCTGCGACCTGAAACCGGAGACGGTTGCGCGGCTGTTGCCATGCGAAGCCATAGTGGGCATCAAAGAGGCCACAGGGACATTGGAACGGATCAAGGCCTTGGTCGAACTGGACCCCGGCTTCGTGGTCTACACCGGTGATGACGCCACGGCGTGTGCGTCCATGTTGATAGGTGCGCGCGGGGATGTCTCCGTGACCGCCAACGTGGCGCCGGCACAAATGCATCAAATGTGCATGGCGGCCATCAACGGTGATCGGGAGTTGGCGATGTCACTGGATGCCGATTTGGCGGGCTTGCATCAGCACTTGTTCGTTGAACCCAACCCGATTCCGGTCAAATGGGCGCTCAACCGGATGGGCCGGATTCCGGAAGGAATTCGCCTGCCCATGACCCCTTTGGCAGAAGAGTTTTATCCCTTGGTTGAAAAAGCCATGGCTCAGGCAGGAGTTTCGTTTTGATTCGTATCCTTGGCATCAGCCTTGTCAGCATGTTTCTGATGGCTTGCAGCGCACGCCAGTGCGCGTTTGATGGGGCCTACCTGAACGCACAGGAATACCCGGATCTGCAGAGCGTCGACAACGGCGAATTGCCGCCGCGTGACCCGGCTTACATGATTCCGCCCATTCCGGATCAGGACTACAAGGCCTCACGCAGCTATACCGACGCCGCTGGCGAGCAGAAGACCGATTGCTTGGATCGTCCGCCTCGACTGATCATCTCCGAGCAGTCGTAGCGTCTGCGGGCGGGTTCGTATAGAATCCACCGCCCGCATGGTGTCCGCGCCGTGTAAATCCGGAGAGATGGCCGAGCGGTTTAAGGCGCACGCCTGGAAAGCGTGTTGGGGCGTAAGCTCCTCCGGGGTTCGAATCCCCGTCTCTCCGCCAGTTTCAAAAAAGCCCGCTGATGCGGGCTTTTTTGTGTCGGCTGCATGTTCAGCCGGGCAGGTTGTCGTAGTGCGGGATGTGCTCCAGATCATGGTCCCAACTGGCCCGGTTTGTACATAAGATGTGCGCTTTGGGCTGTATGGGAACCTGGCTGTCCAGGCTTCCAGCAGGGACTACCAGCAATGTGCCGTCCATCTGCGTGTTGGGCAGAGCCGAGCCGCAGTGTTGGCAAAAAGCGCGGGCGTGGCGTGTGTCAGGCAGTTGGAAGTGGCGCACGTCGTCCTGGCCACGTGTCCAGGTCAGCGTGGCGCCAGTGGCGAACAGGTTGGCCGCGTGCGCGGAGCCACTGTTCTTCTGGCAGCGTGTGCAGTGGCACAGAAAAAAGTGCTCAAAGCTGCCGCAGATGTCGAACTGAACGGAGCCGCACAGGCAGGAGCCCTGATGCTGATCACTCATGCTTGAATTGCACGCTCTTTCAGGGCTTGCAGATCGCGGGTAAAGCGTTCTCGATCGCGTGGTGAAATCAATACATGGCGGTTGTGCCCGTATTCGATGCGCAAACGGTCGAGTGACAGCGCCGGGCTGGACAGAGGGTTGCGTGTTGGCGTGATGCTTTGAATGTCGGCTATCGGGATGCGCGAGTGAAAGGGTCCGCATCGAACCGACAACAGCGATGTATCCAGACCGTAACGGGTATTGAGCAGCAGCCACAGCGGCAAAACGACCGCAATGGTGAGGGCAAGACCTGACAGCAATGTCAGATGGTCACTGCGGAGGGCTGCATACACGGAAAATCCGATGACCAGGGCGATAACCCCCAGCAACCAGGCATCAATCTTCGAACGGTAAAATTGCATCGTCGCTCATCCTTGCGTTTCGTGCTTTTGGTAGCCAGTGCGCCCTTCTATTTTTACCCCGGTGCCGGCGAACTTTCCAGCCGCAGTTCACTCTCAATTTTTTGCCAAAGGTGGGGCTATGAGTCGGTTTATCAGTGCTGCACTGATTCTGGGGTGTGGATTTTTCGCCCAAGCGCATGCCCAGACCTGTAATGGTACGAGTCGCGGTGCCAATGGTCAGCTGGTGGTGGAGGGTGATTCCGAGCGCCGCGTTTTCAAGGTTCTGGGGCAGCCGACCCGTGTGGTGCCCCGAGAAAATCGCTTTGGGGCTTACGCAGGCGAGGATTGGATTTACTACGTTGAGGGCTACAACCCCAAAACGGTTCGGGTCTGGATTCAAGGCGGGCACGCGCTCAGCGTGTGCGAAACCTTGGGTTAGGGTCTGACGAAATTCAGCGGCCAGATAACACCGTCCAGCAGCGCGGTTTGCAGCACGAAAAAGCTGAAGAACAGCGCCGCGAGTGCGCGAAACCAAGGCGCTTGCGTGGTGTGCCGAAACAGCGCAAACCAGACCCACAAGCCGCCCACAGCGACCAATGCAAGATTCAGCCAGGTCAGCCACCAGACCAGATCGATCCCGGTTTCCAGCACGGCAACAGTCAGCGGCATCCACAATGCGGATGGCCATAGTATGAGTGAGTAGGGCAAGACCAGGGAGCGCCGCGTTGTGGCGTCAGATGCGCTCAACCAGTAGCCAAAAGCGATCAGGTAACCCGCAGCGGCGAAGAACATATTGACGGTGTAAAGCCCGCGCCAGTGTTCTGGAACACCGCCCCACATGGCATCGCGCAATTCCGGGAACAGGCCCAGGCCCCAGGCATAGCTCCCCAGTACGGCGATGCCGCCGATCGCGTTGAGAAGAAAGAATCGAGTGCCCGTCAACTGTGTGCTCCGTGCGGCTTCATCATCCGATACGGATCGCGTCGCGCTATGGATGTATTTCGCCGCGCGGGTAGATTTGCGAGACCGGGAAAGTCATATTGAAGCGGCGCAGATTGACGGTCGCGAGCACGCGCGCTTGGCTCAGATCCGGAAACTGGGCGGGGTCAAACTGCATGTCTTGGGTTTTGGCCAATCTTGCACTGCCGCCGGCATTGGGCTGATACACGAAGGTTTGATCTTCCCAGTGCTGGGCCAATGTTCGCCAAGCCTTGGGCAGCAAGCCGCGTGGTGCCGGCAGCGGTGGCCCAAACGCCCGGTAGCGCAGATCCGCAATGACCGTGTCGTTTTTGCGCACGACGACATGGGTGTGGTTGCCGTCATCGTGGACATCAAAATCCGCCAGGTCCTTGGGTATGCCCCAGTTGCGCTGGCCGTTGATGACACTGTCCATGGTCGAAACGAAGATGCGGCTGATGCTGAAGCGTTTGCGACCATCTTCAAATTCATACATTCCCGGTATGAACAACAGCTCGTGATAGGGCCCGGCGGGCGAGTCGGCATAGTCGACAAACATCATTAAGGACAGACCGCTGCGGCGCTTGCCAACCAAGCTGTCCGGGACCCAGCTCTGTTCATCCAAAATTCTGCTGTCGGCGCGGAGCACACTGATGTAAGCCCGCCCGGTGAGCTCCCAAGGGGCTGGCGCGTCAATTATTTTGCTCATGGAAACGGGTCGATTCGATAGGTTGCGTATACGATACACAACACAACAACATGGGAGGAGACCAATGGCTGGCAAGCGCCTGAGCCCAATGGATGCGATGTTTCTTTACGGGGAGACGCGCGATATCAAAATGCATGTGGCCGGTCTGTTGCCACTGAGCCCACCGGAGGATGCCGGTCCGGATTTTTTGCGCGATCTGATGGATGAGATCAAAGCCTCGGTCGATGTCCAGGCGCCATGGAATCTCAAACTCAAAACGCCGAACTTCATGCGCAATCCCATGCATCGCTGGGTTGAGGATGACAGCTTCGATATCGAGTATCACGTGCGCCGATCCGCGTTACCAGCACCGGGCGATGAGCGTGAGCTGGGCATTTTGATTTCGCGTTTGCACAGCAACGCGCTGGACTTGTCGCGTCCACCTTGGGAGCTGCACCTGATTGAAGGACTTGAGGGCGGGCGTCTGGCTTTGTACATAAAGATTCACCATGCACTGGTCGACGGCTACACCGCGATGAAGATTTTTTCGCGCAGCATGGTGCGCGATCCGGACGACCGCAACACGCCGATGTTCTACAGTCTGCCCCAACCGCAGCGCCACCGTGTGGCCAAAGGCGTTGGCGTCGACATGTCGGCGGTGTGGGGTTCGGTGGTCTCGCAGTTTGATTCGGTGCGCGATGTCGGCAAAGCGCTGTGGCGACTTAGCCGTACCGCGCGTGGCGAGATCGGCGATCTGGTCAACTCCATGCAGGCACCCGATTCGGTGCTCAACGGGCGTATCGGGCGCAATCGCCGCTTCGCTACGCAGCAATATCAGTTGGCCGAATTGAAAGCGCTAAGCAAGGCTTCGGGCGGCACCCTCAATGACATCGTCATGGCGCTGTGCGCCGGTGGGTTGCGCCGCTTCCTGCTGGATATGGGCGAGCTGCCGGAAAAACCTTTGGTGGCCTTCTTGCCGGTCAATGTGCGACCCAAAGATGATCCCGGTGGCGGCAACGCGGTGGGCGCCATGTTGGCCTCACTGGCCACGGATATCGACGATCCGATTCAGCGGCTCAACGCGATTGTGGCATCGACCCGCGAAGCCAAACATCAGATGGAATCCATGTCGGCCGCGGCGATCGTTGCCTACAGTTCGTTGATCATGGCGCCATTCGGTTTGCAGACACTCAAAGCGGTCAGCGGTATCCGTGGGCGTTTACCGATCACCTTCAATCTGTGCATCTCCAATGTGCCGGGCCCGGACGAGCCTTTGTACTTCCGCGGTTCGCGGATCGAAGCCACCTATCCGGTGTCGATACCAGCGCATGGCATGGCTCTGAATATTACGGTGCAGAGTTATGCCGGCACGCTGAACTTTGGTTTCGTTGGATGCCGTGACACCTTGCCGCATCTGCAGCGCCTTGCGGTGTTCACCGGTGAGGCGCTGGACGAGCTCAAGGCCGCGTTGCTGTAACGCTAGCGGTCTTCGAATTTGCCGAAGCTGTGGTTGATGGTGGCCAGCAGCTTGAGCAAAGGTCCGTAATGCATGGCCACGATTGGCTTGCCCGTGGTCAGCAGCGCGACAGAGATGTCACGTGCGGGATCGGCCCAGCAGAAGATCGAAATGAAGCCCAGATGGCCGAACGCTTCGCGCGTGTGCGGGCCGTACATGCCGAACGGTTCGTCACCCAGCATGAAGCCTTCACTGGTGCGAATGGGGACCATCAAGGTGCGGTCGAACTGGCGAGCGGCGGCTTCGCTGATCGCGCGTGTGACTGTGGCCCGCTCGAACAAGCGCTGCTTGCCGAAATGACCGCCGTTGAGCAGGCACTGGAAGAAATCGCAGGTTTCCAGAGCGGTCGCGTAAATGTTGCCGGCCGGGATTTTGGCCGACATGAACTCGTGCGAGTTGGAGATTTCGGTGACCTGCGGAAACGGTGCGCCGAGAGCACGCGTTGACAGGTACTTGATCGGAAAGCGCTCGGGATAACCGGTGAAGTGATTCAGGGCGACATCGTCGTGATGTTCTGACGGAAGTCCCATGGTCATGTAGCGACTGCCCAAGGGTTTGGCGATGCGCGAGTGCAGAATCTCATCCAGTTCCTGGCCGGTGGCGCGACGCATCACTTCGCCCAGGATAAACCCGCCAGTAATCGCGTGATAAGCCTGAGTGCGCCCCGCATCCTTGCGCGGTGTCGCCTCGCACAGGGTTTTGACACAAGCCTCCCAATTCCACAGCAGGCTGGGATCGGGCTCTTTCTGCTTGATTACGGGGATGCCGCCGCGGTGGGCCAGCACCTGGCCGACGGTGATGTACTGCTTGCCTTTAGCGGCGAACTCCGGCACATACTCGGCGACCGGATCATGCAGACGAATCACGCCTTCCTCGGCCAGCTTGTGCACGAGCATGGCGGTAATCGCTTTGGAGGCCGAAAACAGGCATATAGGTGTGTCGGCCTGCATGATGCGGCGCGGCGTATCGGCGCTATCCAGCGGGCCGTTGCCGCGTGCATGACCGATGCTGCGGTGCATGAGGATCTGCCCTTTGTGGCGGATCGCCAGGCTGATGGCCGGCATCGTGCGTGTGCGGTAAAGCTTCTCCACAGCTTTCCAGATTTTACCCGGCACATTCGCGGCCAGACCGAGATCCTGCGGGTCGGTCTCGTCGTCATGGCGAATATCGCTGACTGCGTCCAGCGATTGTGGACGTGGGATGAGGAGAGGGCGAAAGGGGTTGTTCAAGGGCGCGGCTCCAGCAGCGAGGGCGAGGACAAGTTGGCCATCATAGAAGCCTGAGCCGGGGCTGTCATGAACCTGTCATGTCGCGCCAGACTCAAATCGGAGATGCGTGCCGGTTTGTCGGCAGCTTTGATCTCAAGCGTTTGGCTGAGCGTGCCCCGGCGGGGTTTTGATCAGGTACTCGCTCATCATCACTGTGGTGATGTTGAACAGATTGAGTATCCGAACCACAGAGTGAAGCATGATGGTCATGTTGCGAACCACGTCCCACCAGGAGCGGGCGCCGTAGAACAGCTTCAGATTGGTCACATGCTCGCTGGAGGGCCAGTCTTCCTCGACGATGCCCTCAATCAGCTCGGCACCGGGGGTGATGCTGTGTTCAACCACATGGCGCACGTAGCGTGCTCGCGGCTGCATGCGCTCGCTCATCGGTGATTGATGACCGAACCAGCGGCTCATCCACTGTTCGCGGCTCAAGCGCTTGGGTTTGCGCAGCAAGGTTACGGCGAGGATGCCACGGCTGCGCTCGCCGTCGGCCCAGTCACGTGGCTCGTTGGCACTGTGATGCTCGCCATAGTCCGTGTAGAGCCATTCATCCACCTGATAACCCGCCAGCTGGAATCCGGCTGTACGCAAGTGGTCCTCGTAAGCCAGCGGATCGACGTCATCGTCCAGCCACACATCGACCATGGCGATGAACGGCTCACTGAAAGCCGGCTTGGGCGCAGGCGAGGGTGTGGTGGCGAGGTCGTCGCAGATGTTGATCTGCAAGCCGATGGGGTCAAGTTTCAGTAACGCGGGTCCAACCTTATCCAACAGGATTTCACGGCGTTCGGCCGGAGCCATTTCGCGCGCTGACCACAGCAGATAAATGATTTTCTTCACGCCGCCGCCTTGGCCGCCCGAAGATCATCGACAAAACGACGTGCGTTGGGCAGCAGCAGTGGGATGCCGTTCTCGCGCGTGAAGCGCGGTTGATAGCCCAGATCGCGTCGGGCTTTGTCGATGCGGAAACTGGAACTCTCGGTCAAATTGCGAATGCCGCGATGGGTCAGCGTGGGTTCGGGGCCGCCGAGGAAATGGGCCAGCTCCATGCCGCGCCCGACCATCTTCATCATCGGGGTGGGTAGCGCCAATTTGGGGAATTTTTCACCCAATGCTTCGACCAGTGGCTTGAACCAGACCAAGCCGTTGACTTGCTCGTCGTCGTTGATGAAATAGGCCTGACCACCGACCGCCGAGGCGTTGTCGCGCAGCGCTTTTGCGGCCAGCAAATGCGCGTCGATCAAGTTGTCGATATGCGTGTTGTCCATGGTTGCGCGGCCGTTGCCGATCAGCGCCTTGAAACGCCCGGCGGCCAGCTCCTCAAGGAAACTGCGGATCATGATCGAGTTGCAGTCGCTGCCCCAAACACCACCCGGGCGCAGGGCGCAGGTGCGTAGACCTGCGGGATTGTCCGCGCCGAGCACGGTGCGTTCGGCCTCGATCTTGGTCAGCGAATACAGATCACGCGTTTTGGTCGCGTAGGGCACGCTCTCGTCCTGATTGTCCAGAACCCGATCGAGCACCACGCTGAAGGTGCTGGTTTGGACCAGCGCGTTGACACCAGCCGCTTGGGCCGCTTTGACCAGATTGTTTGTGCCCACGCAGTTGACTTCGTAAACCAGACGCTTTTGTGCCGGACGGTAAAGGCTGAGCAAGTTGATGATGGCGGCGGTGTGGAAGATGGTGTCGACCCCTTCACAGGCGCGACGCACGTCGGCGTAATGACGCAGATCGGCGACAATGGTTTGAACGTCGGGATCATCAAAGCTGTGCGGCACCACATCCAGGCTTCGCACCCGACAACCATTTTCACGCAGACGCCGAACCAAGGCTGATCCCACATACCCGCCGCCGCCTGTGACCAGGCACAGTTGGCCCAGCTCGCTGGGTTCAAATTTGGGCTTGGCTGTGATGTCCTGAGTGTCCGCCATGATCTAGTTGTCTCCGTATATGCCGCGGGTGGCGTTGCTGAAAAAGCGTGTGCGCTGTTGGCGCGTCATGAAGTTGCCCATGATATCGACCGCGCGATTGATACGCCCAGTAATATGAACGGGCCGTTTGCCCAGCGCTTTGAGGCCTTCACGGGCCACCAGTTCGGGCTGCATGGGAAAGGCCTTGCTGCGTTTGTGTTCGGGGGTGTTGCCTTCAAAGCCGGGCGTTGACGTTGCACCTGCGACGCAGGCCAGAACGTCCACGCCGTGGGGTTTGAACTCTTCCCACATGCCCTGGGCCATGTTGATGTTCCAGGCTTTGGTTGCGGCGTAGCTGGCGACCATGGCGGTGCCCTGAAAGCCCGACATGCTCGACATCAAAATGATGCCGCCGCGGCCACGCTGCTTCATGGCCGGCGCCAATGTGTGGGTCATGACCACCGGTGCGCGGCAGTTCACATCCAGCATTTTCTGGTGATCGTCGAGTGGGATGTCGAGAAATTCGCCGATGACCGAGTAGCAGGCGTTGTACACCAGCAAGCCCACCTCCAGACCGTCAACCGCTTGAGCTGTCAGCTCGGCGAGGTTGTCCGCGGCGAGATCAATCGAGCACGTTTTGACCTCCACCCGATGGCGCCGTCGGATCAATTCCGCGTCTTTCTCCAGCGGTTCCAATCGACGTGCCATGGTGATCAGATTGAAACCGCGCTCGGCCAGCACGTGAGCATACCAATGACCGATGCCTTCAGAGGCACCGGCGATGACGGCCCAAGGGCCGTAGCGCTTGTGAAAATCGGGCTGCAAAATCATGTTGTCCAGCTTTGCGTTAAACCCAACGAACATAGGCTGAACGAATTAAGGAGACTTCATCATTTTGGTGTAGGTCGCCTCGCTTGAATTGCGTCAGGCGTTGAAATTCAGCACCTGGCGCAGGTAAGCCACCATCGCCGTCCACGCTGCCGTTTCGTAGGCGGGGGTGATGTGTCCGTGGAGATGGTAAGAGGTGCGCAAACAGGCGGTGGCGATCTCCACCGTCAACATGGCGTGGTCCACAGGTTCGCGGCTCACAGGCAGATCGTTGGCCGCCATCACTTGGGCCAGCAAATCGCCGAGACGTCCGATCATGGAATGCAGGGAGCGATAGGCACTTTCGCCCTGCACCGGGCCGAGAATCAGCAGCCCGGCAACGGGGTTGTCGTTATGAAACTCGGCTGCGGTTGTGGTGACCTCGTGCAGTTGTGCTTCCCAGCAATCACTTTGCAGCTCGGTCACTCGGCGGCGCAGTTTTTCTTCCAATCGATCAAGCTGCCGACTGTTGATTTCGTGAAAAACCGCCTGAGGCGTTGGAAAAAACTTGTAGATGCTGGCGCGGGTGTAGCCTAGATCCTGGGCCAGTTCGGAAATGTTGAAACCGTCCAAGCCTTTGTCCAAAAGCAATTTTTCCGCGCCGACAAGCACATCTTCAAAGCGCTGGCGGGCGCGTTGTTGCTGTGGTTGTCGGGCGAGATGACTGGACGGCGAGTTCATCCGGATATCTTATGCGAAAGAGATTGACAGATAAAAGTAACATATGTAACTTTTGACATCAGTCAAATCATTGAGGTGCGAACGCGTGACGACAACCGACGATCAGACGCTGGATGCGATAGTCATTGGAACCGGATTTTCCGGCCTGTGCATGGCGATCAAGCTGAAAGAAGCCGGTATCAAGAACTTCGTGGTGCTTGAAAAAGGGCCGGAAGTCGGCGGGGTGTGGCGGGAAAACACCTATCCCGGGGCGGCATGTGACATTCCCGCCGAGCTCTACTCATTCAGCTTTGCGATGAAAACGGACTGGAGTCGCCGCTATCCGCCGCAGCCGGAAATTCAACGCTATATGAAAGAGTGTGCGGAGCGCTTTGGGCTGTATCCGTTCATCCGATTCAATACCGCAGTGGCGGGCGCGCAGTTCGATGAAGCCGCGGCGACTTGGCAGGTTGAACTGGGCGATGGCGCTGTTTTGCGCAGTCGGGTTCTGGTCACGGGCGTGGGCCAGCTCAGCCGCCCAGCGATGCCCAATGTCAAAGGCCTGGATAACTTCGCGGGCACACGCTTTCACTCAGCCGAGTGGGACGCCAGCTTTGACCCTGCCGGCAAACGTATCGGGGTGATTGGCACCGGCGCGAGCGCCATTCAGTTCATTCCGGAGCTGGCCAAAAGCGCGGCCCGCGTGGATGTGTTCCAGCGCACACCGCCGTATGTCATGCCCAAGCCGGATCGCGATTACACCGCGATGGACCGCTGGATGATGAAATATGTGCCGGGCTACAAGGAACTGAACCGCCGCATCTGGTACACCGCAGGTGAAAAATCCACCGGTGCATTCAACAGTGACAGTCGTTTGGCTGCGGCCTACAAACGTTTGACGCTGTGGTACATGCGTCACCACATCAAAGATCCAGAACTGCGCGCCAAGTTGACGCCGGACTATCCGATCGGTTGCAAGCGTGTGTTGTTCTCGCACAACTATTTTCAGGCGTTGGCTCAGGACAATGTCGACGTGATCACGGCTCCGATCGAACAGGTCACATCCTCGGGGTTGACCGCAGGAGGCCAAAACTATGAATTTGATGCGTTGATTTACGGTACCGGTTTTCGTGCCACCGAGTTCCTCGCGCCGATGCGTATCACCGGTGCGGGCGGCCGCGATCTGAGTGATGTCTGGTCCGAAGGTGCCGAGGCCTACAAAGGGGTCAGCGTGCACGGCTTCCCCAATCTGTTCATGCTTTATGGCCCCAACACCAACCTGGGCAGCAATTCCATCATCTTTATGATCGAGTGTCAGGTGGGCTACATCATGCAGTGTCTGGCCCGTCTCAAAGACGGCGGCTTCCGCACCGTTGACGTCAAACCGGACGTGTTGCGCCGCTACAACGATGAAATTCAGAGCAAGCTCAAGAACTCGGTTTGGAGTGCCGGTTGCAGTTCCTGGTACCACAATGCCCAGGGCAAGGTGACCAACAACTGGCCGGGCCTGACGCAGGAATACAAGCAGTTGCTGGCCGAGCTGGACGCCGAGAATTTCGACTGGCAGCCTGCGTAACCCCCATTACCAATTGGACTTCCTATACTCCGGAAAAGCATAAAAACGGAGTATTGGATGTCCGCAGCCTATTGGTGGGATCAGCTTCCCGAGGATTTCTACAAACAGCACGACGGCACCGAGCTGGATAAACAGCATTGGTTCAAAGTGCGTGCAACGGCAGCGGCAGACCGCGTTCTCCGCGCGGGCTTGGGCTCTGTGATGGGGGCGTCGATGACGCCCTTGCTGTTATCCAAGACCGCCATGTGGGAGGAGTTCGAGCGTCTGGCCTTCTACCGCGACTTTGCGGAAAAAGGTGATGTGGCAGCGACCTTTCAACAGCCTGAGCCGGTGCGGATGCGGGTCAGCAAACCGCGTATGGGACATTACCGGCCTTTGGGGATTCCCGCCGAGGATCTGAGTTTCGACAGTCCGTTCGAACCTTTGAACCCGGCGATGCGCGATCGTTTTCTGGCCTTCAAGCGCAACCGTGTCGCGCACGCCCAATACTGGCGTCATCCACAAGGGCCACGACGAACCTTGATCTTTGTCCATGGCGTGATTGAGGGCTGGTATGGCCTGAACGCGGTGTGGTTCGCGCTGAAGTGGTTCTACAAGCGCGGCTACGATGTGGTCCAGTTCACCTTGCCGTTTCACGGTTACCGCACCGAGCCGCGTCACGGTGTCAGTGGTATCGGGTTTTTCGCCGGCGGCTTTTCGCACATCAACGAAGCCATGTTGCAAGGCGTGTGTGATCTGCGCGTGCTGCTCGATTATCTCTATGCGCAGGGCGCACCCTCAGTGGGGGTCAGCGGTTTGAGCCTGGGCGGGTATCACACCGCGATGTTGGCGACGGCCGATCCGCGGCTGGCGTTTGCGATTCCCAATTCACCGGTGGTCGCGCCCATCGATATGGTACTCGACTGGGAGCCGACCGGCTCGATAATGCGCGCGGTGATGAAGCGCACCGGCCTGAGCATTCGTGAGTTGCGTCGTGACCTTGCAGTGCACAGCCCGCTGACCTACGCGCCTCAGCTTGATGGCGATCGGGCATTGATTATCGGCGGGGCCGGTGACCGTCTGACGTCACCGCGTTTCGTGCGCTTGCTGCACGAACATTGGGATGAGAGCCATTTGCACTGGTTCCCAGGCAACCACGTGATTCATCTCAGTCAGGGCGCTTATCTGCGACGTATGAAGAACTTCATGGACCGTCATACCGTTCACCCAATGGTGTAACCACAGTCTTAAGGGAGCAGCGCGCCTCGCAGCGCATAGAAAAACAGAGCGCCGAGTACCGCGGAAACCGGAACGGTAATCAGCCAGGCCGCAACGATCTTGAGGAAGGCTTGGCGCTTCACCAGCTTGCGCTGGAACAGTCGGCGCAAGTGCTTGCTTTCCTGTTTGGTCAGTACGCCGTTTTTGCCCATTTTCTTGAGTTCTTTGAGCACCCGGTCTTTGTCTTCCGGGTCCGCTTCATAGAACTGATGCAAGCGATCTTCAAGCTCGCCATGGGCCGCGTCACCGTGAGATTTGAGCACGTTTTCGATGGTGGCGCCGAGCTGGTTGTCGAGATACTCCCGCAAAAAACCGACCCCAAACACCGCACCCAGCGCAACGTGGGTGGAACTGATCGGCAAGCCAAGCTGGCTCGCCACAATCACCGTCGTCGCCGCGGATAGCGCGATACAGAACGCGCGGCTGCGGTCCAGCTCAGTGATCTCAGAACCGACGGTGCGAATCAGACGTGGGCCGAACAATGCAAGACCCAGCGCAATGCCCAGCGCTCCGCTGACCATCACCCAGGTTGGGATGTTCACCTGCGTCGATACGCCGTGATTGGCGATGGCGTCATAAATACCCGCCAGCGGCCCGATTGCATTGGCCACATCGTTGGCGCCATGGGCAAAGCTGAGCAGGGCCGCAGCGCAAATCAAGGGCAGGGTGAACAGGTCGTTGACGCTCTCACGGTTTGCATCCAGCTGGCTGAGGCGCAGGTGGATGCGTGGTTTAACCCATTTGTAGGCAATCACCGCTGAGACACCGCCGACAAAAATGGCTTGCCACATGCTTAGCTTGACGATGTGCTTGAGGCCTTTGATGGAAAGATACGTGGCAAAGGCCATGGCCATCGCGGCAATCAAAATCGGCACGATTTTGGCGGCAGCCTCGAGCACGTCCTCACGGAAGAAGATGCGTTTCTTGATCAACAGCAGCAGGCCCGCCGCGATGATCCCGCCCATCAAAGGCGATATGACCCAGCTGGATGCGATCGCGCCCATACTGCCCCAGTTGACCGCTTGCCAACCTGCCGCGGCAATGCCGGCGCCCATCACGCCGCCAACGATGGAATGCGTTGTGGAGACCGGGGCGCCCAGCGCGGTGGCGATGTTGAGCCAGATGGCGCCGCCGAACAGCGCGGCCATCATGACCCAGACATACACCTGATCGTTGTCGATCAGACTGGTGTCGACGATACCGTTTTTGACCGTTTTGACCACGTCACCGCCAGCGATGATCGCCCCGGAAGCCTCGAAGATGGCGGCGATCAGGATGGCCGCGCCCATACTCAGAGCAAACGAGCCAACCGCCGGCCCAACATTGTTGGCGACGTCGTTCGCCCCAATGTTCAGCGCCATATAGCCACCGATCACCGCAGCCACCAGCAGCAATTCGTAGTGGGGCAAGTCTGCGTAGTTGGACTCGATAAACCAGCCGATTGCCAGCAAAAAAAGGCCAGCGCCGGCCAGTTTGATCACGCTTTGCATGCTGTTGTGAACTCGTTCCGTTTGGGTGGGCCGGCCCCGCTATCCCTGTTATCTTTGCGTGCCGTGGGCGCCGACGGAGACTGTGAATGACACTGTCATCATTTTGTCATATTTCGGCGACCCAGATTCCCGAACTTTGCACCAGGAACCTCACAGTGACTTCCAATATTCAGGCCTATGATCACGACATTTGGCGTATCGACACTGCCTATGTGGAGGACGGTGTGGCCGCCTGTTATCTCATCCGCAGCGGCGATCAATACGCCTTGGTTGAGTGTGGGACCGGTCTCTCCGTTGCGCCGATTTTGGCCGCGCTGGATGCGCTCGGAGTGGCCCGAGATGCGGTGCGCTACATCATTCCCACGCACGTGCATCTGGATCACGCGGGTGGTGCAGGGGGCTTGATGCAAGCGTTGAAGAACGCCGAACTCCATGTGCATCCACGTGGTCTGCGTCACCTTGTTGACCCCAGCAAACTGCTGGCCGGCGCGATGGCCGTTTACGGTGAAGACAGCTTCAAACGCCTCAATGGTGAGATTCTGGCGTGCCCGGAGGAGCGGAGCTTCGCGGCTGAGGATGGTGCGGTGCTGGAATTCAATGGACGTCCACTGCGGATGTTGGATGCGCCAGGTCATGCCAAACACCATTTGGTGGTCTGGGATGAGCATAGCCAGGGCTTTTTCACCGGCGATGTGTTCGGACTTGGCTATCCGCAACTGGCGATCGGCGAACAAACCTTCATTGTGCCGACCACCACACCGGTGCAATTTGACCCGCAGGCGTGGCACGCCACCTTGGCCAAGATGGCCGAGTACAAGCCGCGCTATATGTACCTCACGCACTACGGACGCATCGACAACCCGGCGCTGCTGTTCGAGGAACTCGGGCGACGGGTGGACGAACATGCCGCATTGGGCGAGCAGTACAGCGATCTCGGCGAGGAGCAGTTGGCGCAGCGCCTGGGAGACGCCCTGTACGCCGAGTACCAAAGTGCCGGCGGGACGCAGTCGCGTTCGGTTTTTGATCAAGTGCTGGGCATGGATCTGAATCTGAACGCGCAGGGCTTGTTGTTCTGGCAGCAGCACAAGGCAGCGTGAGTTCGCATGATGAATGTTGAGGCGGTGCGCATCGTCGAGGTTGGTCCGCGCGATGGATTGCAGAACGAAGCGTCCGAGGTGTCCACAACGCTCAAATTGCAGTTGATCGAATCTCTGGTGAATGCCGGGCTGAGTTGCGTGGAGGCCACGGCCTTTGTGTCGCCGCGCTGGGTGCCGCAGATGGCGGATCACGCAGAGGTTCTGCGCAGCGTAATGGCCGGTCCGTTGGCGGCGCGTGCGCGTTTTCCGGTGTTAACGCCCAACCTTAAGGGTTACCAAGCGGCGCGCGAGGCGGGCGCGCGCGAGGTTGCGGTGTTCGCCGCGGCGTCGGAAGCCTTTTCGCAAAAGAACATCAATTGCTCTATCGACGAGAGCCTCGAGCGTTTTCGCCCGGTGCTCGAAGCGGCAGCCCAAGACGGCGTTGCCGTGCGCGGGTATCTGTCCTGTGTGCTGGGCTGCCCGTACTCAGGATCGGTCTCTGCGGAAACCGTCAGCGAGCTGGCCGCACGCCTTATCCAGGCCGGCTGCTACGAGGTTTCGTTGGGCGACACCATCGGTGTGGGTACCCCGCATCAAACCCGGGCGTTGATCGAATCGGTGACGCGACGCATCCCGGTCAGCATGGTCGCCGGTCATTTTCATGACACCTATGGCCAGGCCTTGGCCAATGTCTACGCCGCGATGGAAGCCGGTGTGCGGGTGTTCGATGCATCGGTCGCGGGCTTGGGAGGTTGCCCCTATGCCAAGGGCGCTAGCGGCAATCTGGCGACCGAAGATTTGGTCTACCTGTGTCAGGGCTTGGGAGCAGACACCGGCATCGACCTGGATATGTTGATCAATGCCGGCGATCAGATTTGTCAGGCGCTGGGCCGGGCCAATCAATCGCGCGTGGCTCGCGCCGTGTTGGCCAAGCGAGAAGCCTGACGATCAACTGTCCTCGCTGGCCAGACCCTGGATATTGTAGCCGGCGTCGACGTAGAGAATTTCGCCGGTGATACCGGAGGCCAGATTGGAGCACAGGAATGCGGCTGCATTGCCGACTTCTTCCGGGGTGACATTGCGGCGCAGCGGCGATGCACTTTCGGCGCTGGCAAGCATGCCGCGAAAGCCTTTGATGCCAGCGGCGGCGAGTGTTTTGATCGGCCCCGCAGAGATGCCATTGACGCGGATGTTGCGAGCGCCGAGTTCCGCGGCCATGAAGCGCACGTTGGCTTCCAAGCTGGCTTTGGCCGGGCCCATCACGTTGTACATCGGCACCGCACGAACGGCGCCGAGGTAGGTCAGGGTGAGCAGCGAAGCGCCATCGCGCAGCTGTCCGCGTAACGCTTTGGCCATTGCCGGGAAACTGTACGAACTGATGTCGTGGGCGACCTGAAAACCTTCGCGCGTCACCGCGTCCAAGTAGCTGCCCTGGAGTTGCTCGCGTGGCGCAAAGCCGATGGAGTGGATGAGAATGTCGAAACCATCCGCCCAGATGTCTTTGAGACCGGCAGCCAACGCTTCGATCGAGTCATCTTCGGCAACATCGCAGGGGAAGATGCCGGAAGCATTGGTGCGTTTGGCACAGGCTTCCACGCGGGATAGCAGCTTCTCGCCCTGATACGTGAAAGCCAGTTCGGCGCCCTCACGGTGCATTGCTTCGGCAATGCCGGTGGCAATCGAACGGTCACTGGCGACGCCAGTAATGAGTGCACGCTTACCCTGCAAGAAACCCATAACTCCCTCCGTGGTCCCGGTTTTGACCGGTGTGTGAACAGGCTCGGGAGTTTAGTGCATTCGTCAGCGCTCTACTCGGGTGGGCGGAAACCCCGATATTTGGGCACCGAAGGTTTCCAGCCGGCGCGTTCAAAACGCGCGATCAAGCCCTGATCGCCGACCAACTGCATGGCGCCAACGACGACCAGAATATTGCCTTTTTCTTTGCGAAATTCGGCGAACTTGTCCATCCACGCTTCGTTGCGGTCAATCACCAGGCGTTGATACAGCGACGGTGTTTGTTCGCGCATTTCATCGGCCAAGGTGTTGAGCAGATCCAGGTCGGCGTTGCGGTAGATGTCCAAAATGCGCGAAATCTGCGCACGGGTGTCCTCAAGGTCACTCAACGCACTGCGTAAAAAGGCTTCGTTTTGCTCGCGCGACATGTCCGCAAACGTGGCCAAATGCTCGCGAGGTGGCGTCAGCCCGCCCGTCAATTTCATGTCCGCCACGGCGTCGCGATAGAGCCGCACATCCACCCCGTTGTCGATGGGGAAGCCGTCACGCGCGAACTGCGCGGTGGCCAGCGTCTGGGCAAAAAACCAAGGGCGATAGCGCTCCAGGATGGCCATCGGTAGCCCCAAGTCATCGACTTTGCTTTCAACCTGCAGCATCAAGTCGGCCGGCATTTCGTCATGAATGGTTTTGCCGGCGGTATAGCGGGCCTGAGCCAATTCGTCGGCTTCAAAGGCGACCGAGCCGATGAGGAACAAATCGGACTCGAACACGACCAAATCACTGGTCATGTAGGCAGCGTGAACCACATCGGGAAGGCTGCGCGCACCATGCGGCAACAGGTGCACAGAGCCGAGTAAATAGATACGGTTGTTCTCGCCTTTAATCGACCACAGCAAATCGAAAGTTTTCTTGCCTGGGCCGGTGTCGTCCTGTGCCCATGCGCTGGTGACCGGAAGTAAACCCAAGATCAATGCTAAAATACAGTGCTGCATCCAAGCGGCCCATGACTTGCAATACGTGCCCATGATGTCTGTAGTTACCTTCCTTAGTTCGCGCATATCGGGACGCCGGCAGCGGCCCTATTTGGTGCAGGTTGTCACTGCGCTGTGCCTGTGTCTATTGTCCACTGCCGGGTGGTCGCAAATCTACCGCTGGGTGGATGAAAACGGCCAAGTCCATTTCAGTGACGCTATCCCGCCTGAAGTGTCCAAGCTGGAACGTCATGTTCTGGACCAGCACGGAAATTTGCGTGAAGTTTTGCGTCGTCAGCGCACGGTGGAGGAGTTAGAGACTCACCGCCGCCGCATGGATGCCATGGACACTGAGCGTGATCGGCGTGCCCAGCAGGATGAGTATGACCGTTATTTGTGGACCACGTTCGACAGCCTGGAGTCGTTGGAAAAGCTGCGCGACGAACGCCTGTCGGTGCGTGACCAGCAAATTGAACTGCTCAAAAAAGACATGCAGCAGATTGAGCGTTCCTTGACCCGCGAGCGCGGTCGGCGCTCAGAACGTCCGCTGGCGCAGCAAAACACGATTCGTGCGCTGGAAAGTGATTCGGCGGCGGTGGCCGCCAAGATTGCTGAGATCAAGCGTCAGCGACAGGCCGAGTTCGAAGGTTTGAACAAAGACATGGCGCGCTATGAATACCTGCGCCTGCGTCGTGCTGTCGGTGGTTGATCAGGCCCAACCCTGTTCGCGATAGAACACGAAGGCATCACGCAACGACTCCTCCAGAGGGCGTTGCCGGTAATCCAATTCTCGAGCCGCCTTGTCGCAGCACACCACATCGTTGGCCACGCTGGCACGCAGCATATTGGGTGTGAACAAGGGTTTGCGGCGACCGATACGCGCAGCGGCCACCGTGAAGGGAATGATGAGCCAGCCGAACCAGCGCGGCAGATACACATTGGGTGTTTTGCAATGGGTGATGCGGCTCCATTGCGCGGCGATTTCACGCATCCGAAACGGTTGGCCACTGAGCAGATAGCGCTCACCTGTGCGTCCGCGCTCTGCGGCGTTGACGATGGCCTGAGCCACGTCGCGCACGTCCGCGCAGTCCGTTGCGATATTCAGCAGAGCCGGCAATTTGCCATGAAACAAGTCGAGCATGCCCTGTCCGAACAATGACGGTTCGAAATCCAGCGGCCCGACCAATGTGCCCGGGTTGACGATCACGGCATTCAGCGCGCGCTCTCTCACCAGGTCGTGAATGAGCTGTTCAGCATGCGCTTTGGAGCGGTGATAAAAGCATTTGTGATCGAGCGCCAACGGTTTGGATTCGTCCAGTGGTTCGCTCAGGGGATTCAGGTCCAAGGCATGGTGGGAGGAGCAGTGGACCAGACGCAGGTCGCGTTCCAGGCAAGCCTCGGCTACCAGACGGGTGCCTTCCACATTGACCCTGTAGACACTGCCGTCGAGATCGCGGTCCAGATCAATTTTTGCAGCCAGGTGGTAGACCACGCTGGAGCCCTCAACAGCCTGGGCAACAGCCGCGGGATCGAGCACGGAACCGCGAACCATCTCCACCTCCAGGCCGGCCAGGGATCGGGGTGTGGTCGCGTTCGGTTCCAGCACGCGCACGCGCACCCCTTGGTCGAGCAAAGCGCGAACCAGGGCGCAGCCCAAACGCCCTGCGCCTCCGGTCACCGTCACCTGCTGATGTTGCATGTCTCCATCCCCTGTGTTGTTTTTTTCACTTTGACCACGTGTAGATGCGACGGCCTCCACCAAACAGGCTAGGGTGGCTATCCGACAGGCGCAGGCTTGATTGCACAGCGGCGAACGCTGGATAGTAGGAGCCCGGCCAGACGCGACGGATATGCTGGTGAGCAAGAAAACGCGGATTGCATTTGACGAGGTCAAAGATCGCCATACCAGCCACTGGGATGACGACATGATGCCGTGGGCGCAATTGCAGCGGGCTTACGATGAGGGGCGGGTCGAACGGCGTCGCTACAAGCGTCGTCAGTTTGTCTGGATAGGGTTTTGGCTGGCGCTGTTGTGCCTGCACCCAACGCTGTTCTATTGGCTTGCCCGCTGGCTGAGCTGAGCGCTTGGGCGCAGTTTGCGGCCGCTCAGCAACGCGGCATACTGCGCAGCGATGAGTGCCCCCGACACGCAAATCACAGTTCCTTTTATCACCTTGCCCAATTGGGTGAGTGCGGCCGCCCATTGTGGCTTCAACGTGCGCCCGGTGTTTGATGAACTGGGCATCCGCACCGATCTGGAACGACTGGACGAGGCCACCATCAGTCTGCCGCTCATGGGCGAGCTGATGCAGCACTGTGTCGCGCGTGCACGCCAGCACCATTTTCCGTTTGTGCTGGGTGAAACCTTCGCCTTCGATTATTTGCCCGATATCGCCACCTTTCTGGCGACCAGCCCCACCTTACGGGAGGCCGTCCGCGTGCTCGATTGGGTCCGCATGCTGATCAATCCCATGGTCGATCTGAGGCTGGAGGAAAGTGATGGTCAGGCGTGTCTGGCGCAGTACGGAATCGATACCCGGGTTGGCGGCCTGACGGCCATGTATTTTGTCGAATCGACCTTCGCGGCGGTGGTCAAATTCGGTCTCAGCTTGTCCCCCGAGTTGGCCGGCGTGTCGCAGATGGCGCTGAGTTATCCGCAACCGGAGCATGTCGAGCGTTACCGCGCGCATTTGCAGCTGCCGGTGCACTTTGATCAGCCTCAAGATGCGTTGTGCTTTCCGGCCAGCTATCTGGATCGGCCGCTCGATGGCGGGTTTCCGGATTTGCACGGCCAGGCCGAACGGCGTGTCGATGAACGCTTGGCCCGGCAATCTGCGGGCATTCGTTCGGCAGCCATTTTGGAACAAGCCTTTCTACGAGAGCCGCGTTTGCTCGGGCGTGGCCTGGAGCGCATGGCAGACCACTTGGGTTTGCATCCGCGCACCTTGCAGCGTCGGCTTCAGGCCGAAGGCGAGGTCTTTGCCGAGATCCAGGACAAAGTGCGACAGCGTCGTGCTGTTGCGGATTTGCAAAATCCGTCCTTGGACATGGAGACCATCAGTGAACGACTGGGTTTTTCTGATCGGCGTAGCTTTACTCGCGCCTTTAAGCGCTGGATGGGCATAACGCCGGCGCAATATCGCAAGACCCATGGCTGACCGAGCCTGTCGCCAAATGTTCCTTTTTGGTCGTCGCCGGTCATAGCCGCCGGTTCCTGGTCTGCTTACAGTGGAGATCAGTCAATTTCAGGATGATGTGTATGTCGGCGGCGCCACAAGCCATTGTTCCTCGCAAAGGGCCGGATTTCGGTCTCGATGGCGATATCCCCAAGTACTGGTTCGACAACGATGCGTTCAAGAGCCGGTTTTTCGATGCCATGTCGGTACTGTTCCCGGAAGGCGAGAAGTTCTTCATCTGCTGCGTGCGCGACTATCGCGATCAGATCACGGATCCGGAGCTCAAAGCGCAGGTCAAGGATTTCATGTACCAGGAAGGTCAGCACGGCCTGGTCCACACACAGTTCAACAATCGCCTGAAAGAGCAGGGCGTGGCGGTTGATCGGATTCTGGAAGAACAAAAACGCATCATGTTCGGATTCTTCCGCAAGAAGCTGCCGGCGGCTTACACCTTGGCGCAAACGGCGGCGGCCGAGCACATGACCGCGCTCATGGCGCACGGCTTCTTCTCCGCACGTCTGCTCGATAAGGCCGACCCGCGCATTCGGGCGATGTATGCCTGGCATGCGGTTGAGGAAATAGAACACAAAGCGGTGGCCTACGATGTATACGACAAGGTGGCCAAGGGTGGCTACTTCGTGCGTGTTGCGGCGATGCTGCAAGTGAGCCTGACCTTTCCCCTGCATGTGTTCATGATCATGCGCCACATGTTTGCGGTGGATGGTGTGCCGAAACGCGGCCGTGTGTGGTTGCGGGGGTTGTGGTGGTTGTACGGACCTGGCGGTCTTTTCCCCCGGTTGCTGCCGCATTTTCTGAGCTACTTCCGTCCCGGCTTTCATCCGTGGAAGCACGGTTCTATGGACACTTACAACCGCTGGACAGAGGTCTATGACCAAAGCGGCGATGCAATAGCGGCTGCTGATGCGGTCTCGGTCGGGCTCGCCTCTTAGGCTGTCGCAAAGGCGGTCGAAAACCAAGCCGCAAAGTACAATGGGTTAAAGCATGTCGGCGAGTCTTCTCTTGGAGAAGACTCGCTTTTGTTTTTACCGCCCCGAGATCCGAGACAGATATTGATGAGCGCTTTGCCCCATTGCCCCTCCTGCCAATCCGCCTACACCTACGAAGATGGTCATCTATTGGTTTGCCCGGAGTGCGGTCACGAATGGTCGGCAGATGCCGTCACCGAAGCGCAAGGTCCCATCTTCAAAGATGCCAACGGCAATGTGCTGCAGGATGGCGACACCGTCAGCGTCATCAAGGATCTCAAAGTCAAAGGCTCGTCCCTGGTGGTCAAAGTCGGCACCAAGGTGAAAAACATCCGCCTGGTTGATGGCGACCATGACATCGATTGCAAGATCGATGGTGTCGGCGCGATGAAGCTGAAATCTGAATTCGTCAAAAAGGTCTAGCCAAGCGCTGAACGGTGCCTCAGGACAAGCACGTTGGCGCCGATTTGAGCGAATCCAATTTAAGTGGCCGTTGTTGCCTTGCTGTTGCGAGACTTGGCTGTGGATTTGGCGTTGGCTTTGTTCTCGACAGAGTCGATGCGGCCCTCGTCGCGCAGATCTTGGAAGATGTCGGTGATGCGCTGAAACATGTGGATACCCATTGAGTTTTCCTCAAGGGTCATGCGATCGGTGGCGAGCTTGATGAAGTTGGTGGCGTTCTCAACCATTTGCCGGTAGTAGCGTTGGCCTGCAGGCGTCACCGTAACCAGCTTCTCGCGCCCGGAGTTGGGATCTTCGGTGATCGTGATGAAGTTGTGCGGCGGCTTGGCCAGCGAGCGCAGCGCTTTGGACACCGTACTGCTGGTGATGTCGTACCAATTCGTCAGGCAACGTTCGATGTCTTTGCGGCGCAAACTGGAGCTGCCGTGCTGTAGACCCTCCGTGCGCAGTAGCCACATGATGACGGTCTGATGGCGATCGAGTTCGCCGCCACAACGCAGAGCATCTTCCACCTGCATACCGATCGCGTAGTGAATCGGATAGAACAGCTCCAGAAAGTGTCCCGCGGCGTCGTCGTGCGTGATCTTCTTGACGGTGGTTTTTAGCTTGATCAAGTGTTTCGATCCGTGATGTGGAAAACCGCATTATGGTTGGCCACATTGATGGCGAGCAATAATGTCCAATTGACACTATATTATCAAGACAATAATCTCCACGCGTTTTCTGACGCACAAAGGTGGAGACATGACCGCAGAGTCACAGACCGATGTTGGGCTGGGGAGCCACGCTCCTGATGAATTGCACGGCAAGCTCGCGGCTTTGCGTAAAGCCTACGAGGATGAGCGCTATCCCGACGCCGAGGTGCGATTGGATCGTCTTCAGCGCCTGTGGTCCGCTCTGGACAGCCACGCCGAACGCTTGTGTGAGGCGTTGAATGCGGACTTTGGCTTTCGCTCACCCAAGCAATCCTATTTCACCGACATCGCGACGACTGGCAAATCGATACGGCTGACTCGCAAGGGTGTGCGGCGTTGGATGAAGCCGGAGAAGCGCAAGGTCGATTTTCCGTTTTCAGTCCTGGGTGCAAGCGCACGAGTTCATTACCAGCCGCTTGGTGTGGTGGGCATACTGAGTCCGTGGAACGTGCCGGTGAACCTGACGTTGACGCCGTTGGCGGGCGTGCTGGGTGCCGGCAATCGCGCCATGATCAAGCCATCCGAGCACACCCCGGCGACCTCACAGGTGATGGTTGAACTGATTGCTTCTGCTTTCGCAGAGGACGAGGTCACCACCGTCACTGGTGGTGCGGAGGTTGGCCAGCAATTCAGCGGATTGCCGTTCGACCACTTGGTCTTTACCGGTGGTACGTCCATCGCACGCCACATCATGCGTGCGGCGGCAGACAACCTGACGCCATTGACGCTGGAACTGGGCGGCAAGTCACCGGTCCTGGTTGGACAGGACGCGGATTTGACGCTGGCCGCCAAACGCACCGTGTTCGGCAAAGTGTTCAACGCCGGTCAGGTGTGTCTGGCGCCGGATTATGTGCTGGTGCATGAGGGTCAGCGCGAGGCGTTGGTCGAGGCGATTCAGAGCGAGATTCAGCATTGCCTGCCGGACGGGGCCATGAGTGATGACTACGTCTCGGTGATCAATGAACGCCAGGGTGATCGGATTCAGTCCTACCTCAAAGAAGCACAAGAGGCGGGCGCGCGCGTGTGGTCTGCGGATGCAGGGCAGGGGCGGCGTATCCCGATTACCTTGATCATCGATCCGCCGGACGAGCTGCGGGTGTGCCACGAGGAAATCTTCGGCCCGCTGTTGGTGGTGCGCAGCTACGCAAGCTTTGATCAAGCATTGGATTACATCAATGCCCGACCGCGGCCTCTGGCTTTGTACTACTTCGGCGACAACCTGATGGAGCGTCGCCGGGTGCTCGAGGGCACGGTTTCGGGTGGGGTCACTTTCAACGATGTGGTCATGCATTACACCTTCGATGATCTGCCTTTCGGCGGCGTCGGTCCCAGTGGTATGGGCGCTTACCACGGCTTTGACGGATTCCGTCAGTTCTCGCACGCGCGCGCCGTTTACAAGCAGACCTGCTTTGATGTGGGGCGCATTATCCGACCGCCTTATGGGCGTGCTTTCGAGCTGTTTTCGCGCCATGTGATGACACGCGGATAAAATGTTTGACAGAAATAGTGTCCAAATGACACTATTATTTGACATTAGAAAATACCAAGGAGACTGACGTGGCCGAGCTCAAATACGGGGCCGATTTTGACGTGACCAAACTGCTGGACCCGGACGTCATCGCCAACCCCTATCCTTACTACGCTTTGCTGCGTGCGCAGCCTCCGCAGTTCGGACTGCTCGACTACCCACCCGGCACGGTGCCGGGGGTAGATCAACCCAATCCAGCTTGGGTCTTCACGCGTTACGACGATGTGCTCGGCGTGATGAAGAACTTCGAAGCGTTTTCCTCCCGCGATCCCATGCAGGAAGCCTCCGAAGCGCCGACCTTGATGCTGGTTAATCACGATCGCCCGCGTCACACCTTGTTGCGCAACATCGCCAAAAAAGCCTTTACGCCCAAGCGCGTCGGCACTGACATCGCACCCTTGGTGACTCAGACCATCAGTGAAATGGTCAACGGTCTGATCGACAACGACATCGACTTCATGCAGGAAGTCGCCGGTGTGCTGCCGTCCGTGGTCATGACATTCTTGATCGGCACGCCGCGTGAGGACTATCCCAAGCTGGTGCGCTGGGCCAATGCGTTCATGGTTTCGTCCGATTTCACCCCGGAAGAACGTCAGCAGTGCAACATCGAGCTGTTCACCTACTACAGCACCAAAGTGGCGGAGTGCTATGCCGCGATTGAACGTGGTGATGAGGTGCCCGACAGCCTGATGGCGGCGTTTATTCGTGCTGAAGATGAAGGCCAGCAGCTGACCAAGGAGGAGGTTGTGCTGTTCTGCATCACGCTGGTCGTGGCAGGTGCGGAAACCACCACCTATCTGCTTGGCAATCTTGTGGCCACGCTGCAGGAGGAGCCGGAATTCTTTGACCTGCTGAAGAATGATCGGACTCAGATCCGGCCGTTCATCGAAGAAAGCCTGCGCCGTGACGGACCGCCACAGCGTTTGTTCCGCGTGGCCACGCAGGACATAGAACATGGCGGCGTGCAGATCAAAGAAGGCGATTGGGTGGCGTTTTTCATGGCGGCGGCCAATCGTGATACGGATATGTTCACCGATCCGGACAAATTCATCCTCAACCGCCCCAACATCGGTCGCCATGTGACCTTTGGGCATGGCATCCATCACTGTCTCGGCTCCAGCGTGGCACGTATGGAGGCCGAGAAGATGCTCGAAGTCATTCTCGACAACTGCAGCGGTATAGAGGCGGGTTCCAAGCCCAAACAGCGCCAGCGCGGCGGTCTGCTGACTTATGGGCTGCAAAGCCTGCCGGTTGTTCTCAAGTCGTAAGTCGTTTCATTCACTGAGCGGGATAAAACCATGCTGATGGTGCAGACGGATGCCTTTCGCCTGAGTCGCGAAGGCGCGATTGCCGAACTGACTTTGATCCGGGCTGAGCAACTCAACACCCTGCAGGACGCGTTCTGGGGTGATTTGTCGGAGGTGCTGATTCAGGTTGACGAGGATCCGACATTGCGCGCTTTGGTCCTGCGCGCTGAGGGCGAGCATTTCTGTGCCGGTATGGATCTGGATTTCTTTGCCGCTGTGCGAGCCCGGGAAGATGCAGAAGCGGGGCGCTACCGCGAGTGGTTGCGGCGCAAGATTCGATACTTGCAAAAGCCGATGGACCAGATCGAAGCGCTGCGCATTCCGGTCATTGCGGCGACCCAGGGTGCCTGCATCGGCGCTGGACTGGATCTGATCTGTGCGACGGATTTGCGCCTGTGCTCAGCGGAGGCGTTTTACTGTATTCACGAGATCAATGTGGCGATCACCGCCGATCTGGGTGTGCTGCAACGGATGCCGGCCTTGATCGCGCCGGCGATTGTCGACGACTTGGCATTGACCGGGCGGCGTATGCCGGCCGAAGAAGCTCGAAGCAGCGGCTTTGTGCGTCAGGTGGTCGAACATCCTGAAGGTTTGCGTGATGCGGCAATGCAGCTGGCCGAGCAGGTGGCGCGTTTGTCGCCGTTGGCGATGGCTGGCACCAAAACGGCCCTGCGTCGCAATCGCGCTGCGCAGGTTGCCTGCGGGTTGGATTACATGACGGTGTGGAACGCCGGCATGTTCGTCACCGAAGACATTCCCAAAGCGATACAGGCCCAGCGACAACGTGAAATTCCGGGCTTTGAGGATTTACTGCCGTGACGCCGATTGAGCGGGTTGTTGTCATCGGCGGTGGTCAGGCTGCGGTCCAATTGATCGGCAGCCTGCGAGCCAACGGGTACGACGGGAAAATTGTGCTGTTCTGTGATGAGGACATGCTGCCGTATCACCGCCCGCCATTGTCCAAGAAGTTCCTGCTCGGCGAGGTCGAGCAGGACAAACTGCTGATTCGCAAAGCCGCGTATTACGACGGCCACCATGTGGATGTGCGCCTGAGCTGCCCGGTGGTGCGCATCGATGCCACTCAGCAGCGGGTTATCGACGCCGACAATCAAACCACACCGTACGACGTGCTAGTGATGGCCACCGGTGGTCGCCCACGCTATCTGCCGTTGGTGCCGCATGAGATGACGGGCGTGTGCTACGTCCGCAGTTACAAAGACACGCAGGACTTGCGTGAGCGGGCGGCCGCGGGTGCTCGCGTGGTTTTGTTGGGTGGCGGTTACATCGGTTTGGAAGTGGCTGCATCGCTGCGCCGCCTGGGCTGCGAAGTCACTGTGCTGGAAATGCAGGCGCGGGTTCTGGAGCGTTCGGCGGCCCCGCAAATCGCCCGACGTTTGGTCGAAGAGCATGAGCGCCATGGCAGCCATGTGCGTTGCAACCTGGGCGTCTCAGAGATTCTCGGGGATGCCGCATTTCGCGGCATCGTGACCACGGCGGGTCAGCACATCGATGCTGATCTGCTGGTGGTTGGCATCGGTATGCAACCCAACAGCGCATTGGCTGAAGACGCCGGCCTGGCTTGCGATGACGGCATTCTGGTGGATGCTGTAGGCCGCACCAGCAACCCAAGCATCTTCGCGATCGGTGATGTCGCGCGCGCACGTCAAGTTGATGGGCAGGGTGGGCTGCGTCTGGAGTCGGTGGACAACGCGATTCAGAGCGCCAACGTGGCGGCCGCAACAATCGCCGGTGTGACGCCGCCAGCACTCACTACGCCCTGGTTCTGGTCGGATCAGTACAAAAGCAAGCTGCAGATGGTTGGCCTCGCTTCGAGTGGTGCGCAATGGCTGGATCGTGTCCATCCCGACGGTGAGCGTATGAGTTGTTTCAGTGTTGAGGATGGTCGCTTGCAGGCGGCGCAATGTCTCAACGCGGCGGGGGACTTCATCGTGGCCAAGCGCTTGATTGCGTCCGGTCACAAGGTCGATCCCGCCGTACTTACAAACCCGTCGATCGCCTTGCGCGATCTGTTTACAACGGTTTCGGAATAAACGTATGAAAATCAATGTCATCGATCGCTCAGGTCAGGCTTTATCTGTGGACTGCGAGAGTGGTGATCGGCTTATGGATGTGTTGGCGGAACTCGATCTGGTGGAAGCCACCTGTGGCGGGGAGTGCTCATGCGCTACCTGTCAGGTCTATGTGGACCCCGCCTGGCTGAATCGTTTGCCGCCCAAAGATGAACTTGAGGTTGAGCTGCTTGATGAGCTGCTCAACACCCAGCAGAGCAGCCGCTTGGCATGTCAGGTCCATCTCAATGATGAACTGGACGGTATGCCGATCACGGTCGCGCCCGCGGAATAATTCAACCAGCAGGAGACAACAATGAGCACACCAGAAATTGACACCACCATTGAAGTGTTCACCCGGTTCGGCAACAAAGATGTGCCGGCCATAGTCGAGATGCTCAACGACGATATTGTGATTGAGTTCTACGGTCCGTCAGTCATTCCCTATGCCGGCACCTATCGCGGTATTGAGGAAGCCGGGCGCTTTTTCTCGACCGTGCTCAGTTCGGTGGACATTCACCAGTTTGAGCCGGAGCAGTTTTTGAGCGACGGCAAGATGGTGACGGTGACGGGTCAGCTGCATCTAACGGCGCGCTCGACCGGTCGCGACATCCGTTCCGATTTTGCCCACGTGATCACCGTGGAGAACGGCAAATGGACGCGCTTCCGTGACTTCATGAACACCGCTGAGGCGGTTGCGGCCTTCAGTTGATGAATGCTAGCGCGCTGTATCGGCAGATCGCTATCGGTGATCTGCTGCTGTTCTGTGTATTGGCCACGCCACTGCTCGGCAGTGGGGTGGTCGATCTTCTGATTCAGCTCAATACCCATTGGGCTTGGCCGGGCACGTTTCAAACATCACCGGGAAGCGACCTCGTCATCCACTTGCTGGGTGCACTTGGCGCCGGTTTTGCCTGGCTACGGCTCAGCCTGGAATCACCGGCTCAAGGTCTGCGTGTCACCATCGCGGTGAAGCTCGTCGCTACGGGGCTGTTTGTGTTCGGTGTCAGTGCTGGAGCGCCCGCAGTTTTTCTGATCCTGGCTGCGGTCGATCTGTTTCAGGCTTTGATTTTATTGGCTTTTTCTCGCCGTGGTTAAAGCCGTTAAAAAGATGTCGAAAAGACACAATAAATAATAGACATGATGTCGTAAGTTGTGTAATGTGACATCTGACACGCGCGGCCGCATATAAAAAAACCAGGCCGTCGCAAGGACAACAAAACGTCAATGAACGCCGGATCTCCCCCCGAGCCGGTGTGCAAGATGCGGAGTGAGACATGACGAAGGGATTTCTGTGGCGGGCCGTGCCTGGTCTGTTTTTCGTGGTCGCCAGTGCCTCGGTTTACGGACAGGACGATCTTGATGATCTGTTCGGGCCTGCGGAACCCGCGACCCAGCAGCCGGCACCAACAAGTGCGCCGCAAACGGATTCAAGTTCGGAGGCAAGCTCCGAGGATGCGGCCGCCGACTCGCAGGACGCATTGGAAACCATACCGGTCGGCACTGAAGAGGACACTAAGCCGGTCCGCGGTAGTGGTAACCGACTGGTTGAAGAGGTGATCGTGACCGCGCAAAAGCGTGAGGAGGATGTCCAGGACGTTCCGATCATGATCAATGCGTTCAGTGGCGAAAAGCTCGACGCGTTTGGGGTTGAATCGACCGCCGATCTGATGAAGATCACCCCCGGGCTGACTTTCACCTACACCTACGGGTACAGCTTGATCTTCATCCGCGGCGTAGGCACGGACGCCTTCTTGCCCAATGCGGATCCCAGTGTTGCCACCTATATCGACGGTATCAATATCGGGCCTAGCCAGGGCAAACAAGACACTCTCGGGCCGGTTGAGCGAGTTGAAGTGCTCAAAGGTCCGCAAGGGACCTTGTTCGGGCGCAACGCGACCGGCGGCGCCATCAATATTGTCACCGCAGACACTCCGGATCATTTTATCGGCACAGCCAAAGCCTCTTTTGGCAACTTCAACGCGCGCAAATACCAGCTCTACCTGGGGACGCCGTTAACTGACTACTTCGGCGCTACGCTGGCTCTTTTCAAGGAAGACCAGGATCTGTTTGGGCGCAACGAAGTGGGTGGTGAACCGGGCCCCATGCGTGAAGATTTCGTTCAGGGTGGTCGCCTCAAGTTGCAGGCTTTCCCCAGCGACAATCTTACGTTGACCCTGGTGGGTTCCTACAACGAGCAGTTCAACAGCAACTCCTTGTCGCAAGAGAACACCCGTCCGGCGCCGATTTTTGCCGGCGGTGTCGAGCCTGACGAGCCTGACCGCGTGTGGCACAACGACTACCAGGGTGGCAACGAAACCAGCAATGAGCTGTTTGGCGCGACGCTGGAATGGCTGACCGATTTTGCCGACATCAAGCTGATCTATTCCGAGAACAATGCGTATGTGGATGAGGCCATGTATGACCTCGATTCCACCGAAACCTCGCAAGCCAAGTTCTACAGTAACGATCAGTTCAATCTACAAAACACCTATGAGCTTCAGCTGCTGTCCAATGCCAGCTCGCCGTTCGCTGACTACATGCGGTGGGTGGCCGGTTTATACCGCCTGGAAGGTGAGGGCGGCTTCGGATCTTTGTATTTGAGTCTGAACGCAGCTGGCTTCGGGGCCAACGTGCTCGGCGTCTCGTCCTTGCTTGATCGCGTCGACAATCTGCTCGGCGGCACTAATCTGTCGGGTTTGGTGAATCAGTTGATCAATGGAACAGGCGACATCGTGTTGGGCAATGGTGGGGTGCTGACGACCGAGTCCAACGCGGCGTATCTGCAGTCCACGATTTTCGCTGCCGATTGGCTGGATATCACGCTGGGTATTCGCTATCAGGAAGAAACCCGCGGTTTGACAAACAGCTATCTGGATGTGGTGTTGCCGACTGCTGGCGAGCCGCCGAATGATTACTTCGACGCGCATCGCACGGATCAAAACGTGCGTCTGTTCAACTTCAGCGTGCCGGATCTTGTCGACAAAACCTGGTCGCCCAAGCTGGCGCTGCAGTTCCGTGTCAATGATGAATTCCAGGTGTTCGCATCGGCACAGCGAGCCTACAAGAGCCCGACTTACAACATCGTCAACTTCTTCACCAGCCCGGATGCGGTGGAGCGTGAGACAGCCACCGCCTTCGAACTTGGTTTTAAGTCAGATTGGCTGGATAACAGCCTGCGCTTGAACGCCGCGGTGTTTCATACCCAAATTGATGGTTTGCTCACGGCCATCGTATCGATTGGTTCGGGCGGTATCGTGACCTTCAAGAATGCCGGTGAGGCGGAAATCAACGGTGCCGAGTTCGACATGCTGTGGCAACCGATGCCTGACTCGAATCCCGGCCTCGCAATCTCAGCCGGTGCGACCTACCTGGATGGCAAGTACACCAGCTATCCGAATGGCTCAGGCTATGACGACGACACGGGTCTTTACTTTGGTGAGGACAGTCTGGTGGGTGGTCCGGCGCGTGATTTCAGCGGCAACGACATCGTGCGCACGCCAGACCTGACAAGCTCAATTTCCATCAATCAGTTCATCAATGGCGGACGCTGGGGTGATTTCGAGATTGGTGTGGATTACTACTACAACAGTGGCTTCAACACCACGCCGCAAAACTCACCGTTCTACGAACAACCGGCCTATGACCTGTGGAGTGCGCGCCTGTCGTATTTCTACGACCCGCTGGGTTTGCAGCTGACGGCCTTTGTGGAGAACGCCGCTGATACGGATTACTACCAGTCGATCCTGCAGCAGGATTTCGGGCGCACTGTCACCCTCGCGCCACCGCGTTTGTATGGTTTGCGTGTTCGCTGGGACTTCGCGCAATAATTGGATAGGCGTTTGAGTAGGGCTGCCGTCGTATGTTCCTACTACTTGTCAGGGCGTCAATCCGCGCTATGCTGATGAGATACGCTGTATCAGTTCGGGGGGATTTGATGCGTTTACGAGTTGGCAAACTCGCACGTGGTTTGCTGGGTGTCCTATTGCTGGCAAGTATTGCCGGGGCCGACGCTCAGGAGCCATCGGAGTCTGCGGATTTTTCACTGTCGTCTGTGGTCACGCAGATGCAGGCCCATCAGGCCAATGCTTTGGCTCAGCTCAAGGCGAGGGAGCAAAGCTATGCGGATCGCCTCGCGGCGGCGCAGGGCAAGCTGGGTCAGGCGCAAAAGCGCCTGGCGAATCTTGAGGCCGCAGGTGTTCGTCTTGAGGGACGCTTTGAATCCAATCGGGTAGAACTGGACGACAAGGCCAAACTGCTGTCGGACAAGATCGGCGCCTTGAAGGAACTGTTCGGGGTGTTTCAGCAGAACGCCTCGGATCTGATTGGCGCGTTCGTGAATTCCCCGACCAGCCTGCAGTTTCCGGATCGCGACGTGTGGCTGGAAGGTTTCGCCAACCGCATGAAGAATGCCACCGAAGTGTCTTCAGCGGACGATATTCGGACCTTGTGGTTTGAGATTCAGCGTGAGATCGCGGCCACCGATGACATTGTGCGCCTGCGGGTACCGGTCAAAGATGGTGACGATGTCCGTGAGCGAGAGATTGTCCGCGTCGGAACCTTCAACCTGCTGACCCGTGATCCGGTTCCAGCGTATCTGAGTTGGGATGGTGGGCATCAGCAAGTTGTCACTTTGAAGCGTCAACCGAGTGGCGATGATCTGCTCCGGGTTGAGGATTACCTGACGGCGTCCGATGGTTTGCATGCGCTCTCTGTCGATCCTACGCGGGGTCCGCTGTTGGAGTTGCTGGTCGAAGCGCCGACGCTGCGCGAGCGCGTGGATCAGGGCGGGCTGGTGGGTTACATGATCCTGGGCCTTGGCGCGTTCTCGCTGATTCTGGCGGCGTTCAAGCTGCTCGATATCCTGCTGCTGAGTGCGGGCGTGTCCCTACAGGGTCGTAAGCTCGACAGTCCGAGCAAAGGCAATCCGCTGGGGCGTCTGTTGCTGACGTGGCGCGAGTATCAATCGCGCGACCCGGAAATCCTGGCTATGCGGTTGCATGACCGGGTGAGCAAGGAAACCGGTCGTATCCACCGCTTCACCATTTTCCTGGCGATCATTGCTGCTGTCGCGCCGCTGATGGGGCTGCTCGGTACGGTGGTTGGCATGATTAATACCTTCCAGGCGATCACCTTGTACGGCACCGGCGATCCGCAAACCATGGCCGGCGGGATTTCTCAGGCTTTGATCACCACCGTGCTCGGTCTGATTGTGGCCGTCCCTGCCGTCTTGCTGCATGCGTTGGTTTCGGCGCGGGGTAAGCGACTGGTCACGCGTTTGCAGCAGCACAGTGCCGCGTTGACGGGCGATGCCTTGGCTCAGCGTGAGGTGTTGTCTGATGCCTCTGATCTACCGCCGGCAACGCCGGCACCCGCTTAAGGAGCGCAGCCATGAGTGATGTGTTTGGTGATGGCGATGCGGGCGAGCAGGACAACGCGATCGATCTCACGCCGATGTTGGACGTGGTCTTCATCATGTTGATTTTCTTCATAGTGACGGCGACGTTCGTGAAGGAAGCTGGTGTCGACGTGCAGCGTCCACTGGCGAGCACCGCGGAGCGTCAGGATCTGGCCAACATTTTGATTGCGATCACCACCGAGGATGAGGTGTGGATCGATGGCAGCCATGTCGATGTGCGTGACATGAGCACACTGATCAAACGCCTGCACGCTGAGAACCCCCAGGGCTCGGTGGTGATTCAGGCCGACCGTGATTCCACCCACAAAGTCTTGAAGCAGGTGATGGATGCCGTGCAGCAGGCGGGCGTGGGGCAGGTCGCAGTCGCGGCGGAGAACGAAGGATGAACATTTTTGAACACGATGAGGCCGCTGGCGCGGTGACCTCTGGAGTCGGAAAGATGAAAAAAGCAGTGGTGGTGGGTGTTGTTGCGGGCTTGTTGGGCAGCGGTCCAGCGCTAGCGGACAGCGTCAGGGATATGCTCGGTGAGGGTGAAGCCTTCCTGGTTGCCCAGCGTGAATCGCAGCAACGTATTGATGCGATGGACACTCAGACCCAGGACGTGGACGCGGAGTATCAGCGTTTGCTGCGTCAGATTGAGGGTTTGGAAGCCTACAACCGCCAGTTGCAGACCCAGATTGATGCTCAGGAGAGTGAGATTGCGCGCACCGATGCGTCGATTTCCAAAGCCACTGAGGTTGATCGTCAGTTGCTGCCATTGCTCAACAACATGGTTGAGACCTACGCCGAACTGGTTGAGGTGAGTCCGCCATTTTTGCCGGATGAGCGCGGCGAGCGGGTCGATTTTCTGCGTGACACGATTGACCGCGCGGATGTCGCTGCGGCGGAGAAATTCCGCCAGGTGCTGGATGCTTACATGACGGAGCTGAGCTACGGCAACACCATCGAAGCTTACAACGATGTGATCGAAGCCGAAGGCGGCGAACGTGAAGTCAATGTGCTGCGCCTGGGCCGGTTGGGTTTGTTCTATCAGACCGCGGATCGCCAGCACACCGGGCGTTGGAATGCCGAAAGTGGTCGGTGGGAAGCGCTGGGTGCGGAATACCGGAATGGCGTGTATCAGGCGATTCGTGTAGCCAACAAACTCACCGCGCCGAGTTTGCTGACCTTGCCTTTGCCACCGCCGCGCGCGGCGGGCAATCGCGCCGGCTATGACAACGGCATAGAGTTGAGCCAGGATCAGCGTGCGTTGCTGGATGTGGCATTGCGGGAGGCCCACTGATGCGCTGGGCATACACACTGGGCGTGGCTGCACTTGCAACCACACTGGGGCTAAGCAGTTTCGCGGTGTCGGCGCAAAGCGAAGATGCGTTGTTGGAAAAGGTCCGCACTGGCCAGATCGGCAACCGTGCAGACGAAGCCCGTCAGGTGGCCAGCTTCCGTCGCCTGTCGGATGCCGACAAGCAAGCGGCCTTGCGTGAGGCGCGTGCCCGTCGCGATGCTCTGCAACAGCAAAGCGCCGAATTGGAAAAGACCGCGCGCAACAACAAGCTGGCTTACGAACGCAAGATCAGCGAACTGCGCCGCGAGATGGGCCCAAATGCAGCCTTGTTTGGACTGCTGCAGCAAAGTGCGGCGGATCTGGTTGGGGTGGTGCGCAATTCGCCGACCTCACTGGATTATCCGGGGCGCGAGACTTGGCTTGCAGATCTGATCGCACGCATGGAAAAAGCCTCGGAGATTTTCACCATTGAAGATCTCGAGCAGCTGTGGTTTTTGGTGCAGCAGGAAATTACTGCGTCGGGGCAGATTGTCAGCGTCGAGGGTGAGGTGATCACCGAGTCCGGTGATCGTCAGAACATCAATATGACCCGGGTCGGCAAATTCAACCTGATCAGTGATCAGCCGACGCCGGTATACCTGAGCTGGCAGGCGGAGAGTCAGCGCGCCTCGTTGCTCAAGCGTCAGCCCGAAGACCGCTACCTGGATCAGATCGCCGCCTACAGCAAGAACAGTGACGGTGTTGCGCCGCTGGGCATAGACCCTACAGGCGGCTCGTTGCTGACCCGTCTGGTCGATGCCCCGTCACTGATGGATCGGGTGCATCAGGGTGGTTTGATTGGTTATCTGATCGTTGCGCTGGGTATCGTCGGTGTGCTGATTGCGATGCTGAAACTGATTGGCATCATGATCGTCAGCAGTAAGGTTGCGGCGCAGCGTCGCAACGTGGCGCAGCCGAGCACGGGCAATCCTTTGGGGCGCATGCTCAAAGTGTATGAGGACAATCAGGATGCGGATACCGAAACGCTGGAGATGCGTTTGGGCGAGGCGATCTTGGAAGAACGTCCCAAGATTGATCGCTTTGTCGGGTTGATCAAAGTGATTTCGGCGGTGGCGCCGTTGATGGGCCTGATGGGGACAGTGATCGGGATGATCGCGACCTTCCAGGCCATTACCTTGTTCGGAACCAGTGATCCTAAAACCATGGCAGGCGGGATTTCCCAGGCCCTGGTGACCACGGTGCTGGGCCTGACGGTGGCGATTCCGACGGTGCTGCTGCACGCGGTGGTCAGTGCGCGGGCGACCGCGGTGATCAACACCTTGAAGCATCAAACCGCGGGTCTGATTGCCGAGCGTATGGAAGCGCGCAAGGCAGCCTGAGGAGATCACGGCGATGCTCGACAAGCTGCATTTTCTGTACACCGATGTGGTGTTTCAGGTTAGCAATTTCCTCGCCCTGGGTGGCGATGTTCTGCTGCTGATCGCGTTCGCGATTTTCGTGATGTGGGGATTCATCGTCGAACGGGCGATGTATTTCTACCTGCGCTACCCGCTCAAGGCGCGTCAGATCAAAGCCTTGTGGGCGGCGCGCACAGATCATCACAGCTGGGAGGCGCATCAGATACGAGCGGCTCTGCTGGGCGCGATGCAACAGCAGACGCGGGCCTATATCAGCACGGTCAAAACTTTTGTTGCGCTGTGTCCTTTGCTGGGCTTGCTCGGCACGGTGACCGGGATGATTGCGGTGTTTGATGTCATGGCCCATGCCGGTATGGGCAATCCGCGCTTGATGGCCGATGGCGTGGCCAAAGCCACCGTGCCGACGATGGCCGGCATGGTGGGGGCCCTGTCGGGCGTGTTTGCGATCTACTGGCTGGACTGGCAAGCGCGCACGCGATTGGATGATCTGGCCGATCACCTGGACACCGAACATGCGTAAGTTTTTGGAAGAAGGCGGGCAGGGCGATGAGGAATCCGGCATTGATTTGACCCCGATGCTGGATGTGGTCTTCATCATGCTGATTTTCTTCATTGTGACGGCCAGTTTTGTGAAGGAGGCGGGGTTTGATGTGAACCGACCGCCGAATACGCAACAGCCGCCCAAGGACAATGAGGTCAAAAACATTCTGGTCAGCGTCGCGGCCGACGGTCAGCTGTTTATCAACCGTCGCCCGGTGGATGCGGCGGCCCTGGTTCCGAACATCAAGCGCCTGCATGCGGAAAACCCCAAAGGTGCGGTGGTGATTCAGGCCGAAGACGACTCCAAGAACGAGCGATTGATCACGGTGATGGATGCAGCGCGTAAAGCGGGTGTTTACAACGTGTCGATTGCCTCGAATTAGGACACACACGATGAGCACAAGCGCAATTGATCAAGTCGTACGTATTAGCCCGTTTCAGGGTGTGGTGCGTGGTCTGGTCGCGGTGGCTGTCGGAATCGTCATCACCGTACTGCTGTACTGGCTGATGTCCGCATTGGTCGCTGCAGGCAAAAACGCGCTGACGCAGGCGCCGGCAGGTCGCATCGTGGATTTCGTGCGCGTGCCAGACCCACCGCAGCTGCGCACCGAGCAACCCAAGCCGGAAAAGCCCAATAAACCGCAGATCGCACCCGAGACGCCGCAACTGCAGAGCGAGGCGATCAAACCCACCGGCAACACGGTCAATATCGGTGCGCTGTCAGTGGACAGCGACCTGGCTGTGGATACCAGCGCGGGTCTGTCGGCATCGGATGGGGAGTATCTGCCGATCGTGAAGGTCGCGCCGATCTATCCACGGCGGGCACAAAGCCGCGGCATCGAAGGCTGGGTGCTGTTGAGTTTCACGGTGACCGAGACCGGCAGCGTGATTGATCCGCAGGTGATCGATGCAGAACCATCCGGCATTTTTGACACAGCGGCGATGAAAGCGGTGGAACGGTTCAAGTACAAGCCGCGGGTGATCAACGGCAAAGCGCAGGTGGTGCGCGGCGTCGAGCATCTGATTACCTTCAAGCTGGATGATTGATATGGCGACATTGCTCAAAAGAATCCTGCTTTCGGTCCTGGTGGCCGCCACGCTGAGTACACCGGTACTGGCGCAAAAAAGTGACAGCCGCAAACCGCCGACCAAAGTGACCGAGAAGCTGTCACCGGCGGTGTACAAGAAGATCGAGGAAGCTCAGCTGGCCCTGGAAGCCAAGAATCTGGGGGAAGCGGAAGCGATCATGGATACGCTCAAAGCCACCTCGGACAAGCTCAATGATTATGAAAAGTCGCAGATGTACAACTTCTATGCGGCGATTCATTACGAGCAGGGCGACACTGCGGCCACCATTGCCGACTACATCGCGATCCTCAAGCTGGACAATCCGCCGGAGCAGATCCGCACCAACAGCTTGTTTCGACTGGCCCAGCTGTACTTTGTGCAGGAGGATTACAGCAAATCCATCCGTGTGCTGAACGAGTGGAAGACCCAGGTCGACAGCGTGCGCCCGGAAGCGCACATGCTGTTGGCCCAGGCCTACTACCAGTTGGAGGATTACGACAACGCCAAAGGGCCGGTGATTGAGGCGATGAAAGAGGCGCGTCGGCGTGATCAGCCCTTGCAGGAAAACTGGCTGGCGCTGCTGCGTGCGGTGTACTACGAGCAAGGTGACTACAAGAGCGCGGTCAAGGTTTTGGCTCAGCTGATTCAGCGTTGGCCCAAAGCCAGTTACTACAAGCAACTGTCCGGCATGTTGGGTTTGATGGGGCAACAGAAGGGGCAGCTGTACGTGATGCATGCGGCCTACACCGCGGGCATGTTGGAGGGCGAATCCGAGCTTCTCAACATGGCTCGTTTGTATATGGCCGAAGATGCGCCGTACCCGGCAATCCAGATCATGCAGCAGGGCCTGGATGCCGGGACCATCGAAGACAACGCACAGAATCTACAGCTCCTGGCCCAGGCTATGGCGCTGGCCAAGGACAGCGAGGGTCAGATTCCGGTGTTACAGCGTGCCGCCGAGCTTTCCGGTGAAGCCAAACAATATTTGTATCTGGGCCAAGCGCAGATCAGTCAATATCAATGGTCGGATGCCGCCAAATCGCTGCAAAAAGCGCTGGATATCGGCGGTCTGGATCGCCCGGGCAGTGTGTACATGCAACTGGGCACCGCGCAGTACAATCTCAAACGCTACAGCCGTGCCCTGCAAGCCTTTAAAGAGGCGGCAGCGTATGAAGATTACGCAAGGCAAGCCAAGCAATGGGTGGCGTTTGTGAACCAGGAAATCCAGCGCGAGCGCGCGATCCGCGACCTTTGAGTTTTTCCCGCAAGGTGCTATTCCGCATGCCGCACCGTCCCGGTCGAATCTTCGCCAATGACACCTTGAACAGCGGCGTAGGCCCTTTGCGGGTTTCTCTATGTGTGCTGCTATTTGCGTTGCCGGGGCTGCTTTGGGCGCAGGCCCGCCTGCCTACCGCCGCGGTGGCAGTCAACCCGGATAGCGGTCAGGTCGTCTACCGGGAGCGACGCTCCAGTGTGTACGGTGACGACGAGATGAAGCAATCCGATGTGGTGTGTTTGTCCGATCAAGGTGAGGTGCAGGGGCGCATCAATCTGAATCTTGGTGGTGAGTATCCCGAGCTCGATTGGCGCGTGGGCGATACAGAACATCTCCATTTGTCGCGGCCCGATGAGCGCTGGGTCGCACGCTACACATCGTATGATCGCGTGCAGACGCAGGTGAGTTGGCCGAGGCTGCGCCGCACCGACTTGATCGAGGATCAACTCCTCGACTACTTGCAAACCCATGTCGATGCTCTCAAGAGCCAGACGATCGACAAGTTGGTGATCGTCAGGGTGCCGGAACTGCGGCGGCAAGCTTACGCGGTGAGCGTGTCCATGCTCAATGAACGCCGCCTCGACGTGCGTCTGCGTGATGAGGGTTGGTTCGCCAAGGATGATCGCAATATGCGATTTGTGTTGGATACCAAGGGGCGCATTCTCGGTTACCAGGGGCCAGCGCGATGTCCGCTGGCCTCGAGTGTCCCGCAACGTGTTGATGTGCGTTACATCCACTGACGTTGCGGGAGCTTTCCTGGCCTAGCGACGCTTTGCTCGGGGCGGGTTAATCAAACTCATAACCCACGCCGAGATAGAAGAAGCGTCCGATGTTGTCATAGATTGACGAATCGCCACCGTTGCCCAGCACATTGACGGGTAGGTCCTTGTCCAGAACATTGTCGATCCCGCCAAACACCTCAAGACCGCCATTGAAGGCATAGCGGACCTGCAGGTCGTGGTACAGCACGCTACCTGCGGATAGCGGACTGCGGGATTCCGGATTGGCCGCGGCAACATGATTTTCAACCAGCAGCTGCTGATCGATGAAGCGGGTTTCCCAACTCGCATTCCAAGGGCCGTTGACGTAATTGAGATTGAGATTGGCCAACCATTGCGGATCACCGATTTCACCCGCCTCTTCGTCGCCATCACCCAGATCACTTTGGAATGGGTAGAAGGTCAAATTGTCGAGATAGGTGCTGGTCAACCGTATATTCAGGTTGCCACCTATGCGCGGAACAGCCAAGCCGTACACGGCCTCAAAATCGATACCGGACGCTTCCAAGCGAGCTACATTCTGGACAACCTGCAGAATGTTGGTCAGTTCAAACTGCACCGGGCTGCCATCCGAAGGGTTGCGGGTGATCAAGGTGCAGAACTGGTTGTCGACACCACCTGGATCATCGACACAGCGGTCCAGGATATCCTGAGCCTCCACTGCCGAGATGGAGTCTTCGATTTCGATGTTCCACAGATCAATGGAGAACATCAGGGTCGGAAAGCGGGTCGGGGTAACGACCGCACCGAAGGTCCAGGTCTTGGCGGTTTCTTCCTGCAGATCCGGGTTGCCACCACTAAAGCCATCAATGGATGCTGCATCGAGTGCTGACTCATAGTCGTCCGGCTTGCCCAGAGCAACGCAGTTGGCTTCTCGCACAGCCGGGTCCTTGCCGTTCGCAAGTTCGGAATCCGAACACGGGTCCGTTACGGTAAAGAAGTTTTGACTCAAAGCGCCAAACAGCTCGGAAATATTGGGTGCGCGGATCGCCTCAGAGAGTGACGCACGCAGACGCAGGTCGTCGATCACCTGATAATCCAGATTGGTGTTCCAGGCCGTTGCAGCACCAATCGAATCGTAGTCGGCATAGCGCGCGGCCACGCCCAGATCAAGCTGCTGGACGCCCGGCATTTGTGCCAGCAAGGGGACACGGAACTCGGCAAAGATTTCCTTAACGCGATATTCCCCTTGTTCGGGCTGGATCGCATTGAGGAAGGTGATGCCCAGTGCCGACAGCGGGTCCGGGTTGCTTTGGCTCATTTCCTTGCGGTACTCCAGACCACCGGCGAAGCCCAAAGGTCCAGCGGGCATATCCAGCAGATAAGGGTTGCTCACTGAGCCCGACAGGACCTGTTGGGTGATGGTGTGGTTGGTGTTGGAGTTGACGTTGAAATAGCCCAAGGCGTTGGGGTCTATGGCATTTTCACCAAAAATACTGATTGGTGTGCAATTCGCGGCATCCAGATAACTCGGCTGCGGCGATCCGTCCGGCAGGGTGGCGTTCGGGTCCACGGTGACACGGCAAGCGGGTGCGTTGTCCGGGCCGATAACCGCGTCGGTGGCGGCGAAGAATCGATCGTTGATGCGATTGTTCAGGGCAATGATATTGGCGGTGGTGCGTCCATACACTGCGGAGACGTCATAGCGCCAATCGGTTAAAAAGCCGCCCTCAAGGCCCAAGGCCAGCCGGTAGGTTTGTCGTTGAGTGTCTTCGCCACGCAGACCGGCGTCCGAATTGAAGCGGAAAATCTCCACCTGATCGACCGAGTCATCGGTTGTCGGATCGCCGTCCGGGTCGTCCATGTAGGCGGCCATATCTTCGGGCAGGAAGGCGTTGTCACGATTGATCAAAATGCCTGGGAAGAAATCGAATGAGGGTTGGCTGAAGAAGGTCGCGTCCGTGGTCGCATACTTGCCTTCGAACACCATGGTGGTGTCGTCATCCAGGTCATAGCGGAATAAGGTGTTCAGCGAGGTGCGTTCGAACTTGGGCTGCAGATCCTCGTAGGGCCGCAGGTCAAGAAAATCGCAAGGTGTGCCATCGGCCGCCGGGCCACATTCAAAATCGCCGTAATCGGTGCCGGTGTTGACCGGTCTGAATGTTCCATCGGGGTCGAAGGTGTAGAACCCTCCGGGCAGTCCGACAAAGGGGCCAGGCAAGACCCCCGCCGTATTGATGTAATACAAGCCCGCGTTCTGAACATAGATTTCATCGGCGACACCATCTCCGGGGCCGGTATTCTCAGGGTTCATCACCAATCGTACGGGTGTTCGCGTGGAAGAGCGTTCGGTTGCGTTCAGACGATTCTGGCGGCTGTGTTCGATCGAGAACACGGCGTTGCCGCGCCCGTCGTCGAAGGATTTCCCGGCCGTCATCATGTACAGCTCGGTGCTGAAGTCGCTGTCTCCCGCTTCGCCTTTCTGCGCGGACATAGAGACGCCGTCAAAATCCTTCTTCAGGATGAAGTTGACGGCGCCGGTGACGGCGTCAGAGCCGTAAACAGCGGAGGCGCCACCGGTCATGATCTCAACCCGCTCGATCAGATCGACCGGGATGGTGTTGACATCAACGGCGGCAGAGCCGGGCGAGCCTGACACGTGGCGCCGGCCATTGATCAAGACCAAGGTGCGGTCGGTGCCCATGCGGCGCAAATCCAGCAGATTCAAGCCTGCAGTGCCGATGAAACGGGTCGAATTGCCCAGCGAGAATGTGCCGCCCAGTTGCGGCAACTCGTTGAGCAAGTCGCCCAAAGTGACGGCGCCGGAACCGCGGATGTCTTGCGCTGACATGACCGTCACCGGGGCTGGGGTAATGAACCCTGCACGTGGGATGCGCGAGCCGGTGACTTCGATATTGCTCAAGGACACCGCATCGCTGGCGGGTGACACCTCCGGCATTGCCTCATCGGGTAGCACCACCGTTGGAACGTCCGTGCCCGTCGGCGCGGCGGTCGCACCATCATCGGCGAACACCATGTTACTCGCTGCTGCGCTTATGACGATCGCAATGACGCCCCATGTCCGGGCTTTCAGCGGCCCTGTACCGATCCCCATCATCTCTAAATTCCCCAATCTAGACATGCCATCCCAGTATCGGAATGGCTTGGACACAGTGTAGTGGCTTGGGTCAGGAAATGGTGCAACGCAACTGGAGCAAAAACGTTGGACTCGTTGGGCCTAAAGCCCTTGCATGACCTCCGCGCCTATTTGGAATGATCTCAGGCGAGCAGCGTGATCAAAGATGGTTGCGTTGAGTATCACCTCGTCCACCTGGGTTCGCTGTATGAATGCCGCTAGCCAACGGTGCACAGTGTCCGGCGATCCCACCGCAGACTGCGAGAGCGCATGGCGGGCATGCCTAAGTTCAATGGACGAACCAATGTCGCTTTCATCATCCACCGGCGGGGGGAGCTGCCCAGGCGTGCCGCGCCCCAGTGCAACGAACTGCTGCAGCATGGAGGTTTGCAGATGCTTGCCAGCGGCGTCGCTGTCAGCAGCGAAGAGGTTGGCGGCGGCGGCGCAGTAGGGCTGTGCCAGGGTCGAAGACGCTTGGAAGCGCTGACGATAGAGCGCAAGCGCCTGGTCCAGCATGTCCGGCGCAAAATGAGAGGCAAACGCAAAGGGCAGGCCCAGTGCCGCGGCCAATTGCGCGGAGTACAAGCTGGAACCCAACAGCCAGATCGGTATGCGCGTGCCCGCGCCTGGCACGGCTCGGATACGTTGTCCTGGTTGGGCCGGCTCCAGAAAAGCCTGAAGTTCTCGCACATCGTTGGGGAAGCGATCCGCAGCGCTCATCGCATCACGTCTGAGGGCCTGCATGGTTGCGCCATCCGTCCCGGGCGCGCGGCCCAGTCCTAGGTCGATACGTCCAGGATAGAGTTCCGCCAGCGTGCCGTACTGTTCGGCAATGACGAGCGGGGCGTGGTTGGGCAACATCACGCCCCCAGAGCCGATGCGGATGTGGCTGGTGCCGGCTGCGATGAAGCCCAGGGCCACCGACGTTGCCGCACTGGCCACGCCCGTCATGTTGTGATGCTCGGCCATCCAATAGCGGGTGTAACCCAGGCGTTCAACATGACGGGCCAGATCCAAGCTGTGATGGAGCGCTTCTCGCACCGTGGAACCTTGCGTAACAGGGGCAAGATCAAGAACAGAAAAAGCGGTCATGAGGGTTTCAGCTCAGGCAGATCGGCATGCAGGATACTCACAAGCTGTCAGAGGCTTTAAAGCATCACAAATTGGTCAGCACGGGCCGCCGCCCACGCGGTTTTCCAGTTGGCGCGCGGGTCGCCCAAGAGTTCCCCAGGCTCAAGCCATTCATAGAATTCGGCGGCGCTGGCGACTTTTCCGGGACCGTTGCGGCGATACAGGTGATTGGGCGATAAGGCGTGCGGATGATCGAGTCCCGCCGCCGCAACGATCTCGATCAGGGCGTTGACGGTATGACGGTGAAAGTTATGCACGCGCTCGGCTTTGTCGATCACGTTCAGTGCGCGTTGGCGCGAAGCATCCTGCGTCGCCACCCCGGTTGGGCAACGGTCGGTGTGGCAACTGAGCGATTGCACGCAGCCGATCGCGAACATGAATCCTCGCGCGGCATTGCACCAGTCCGCGCCCAGCGCAAGATTGATAGCCAGGCGCGATGCAGAGGTGATTTTGCCCGCCGCCGCAAGATGCAACTGATCGCGAAGGCCAGCGCCGACCAACACGTTCTGGGCTAGGACCAAGCCTTCACGCAAAGGGGTGCCAACATGATTGGTCAATTCCAATGGCGCCGCACCAGTGCCACCCTCCGCACCATCAATCACGATGAAATCGGGCACGATGCCGGTGCTCAGCATGGCTTTCACCATGGACATGAATTCGCTGGTGTGACCAATGCACAACTTAAAGCCAACTGGCTTGCCGTTGGACAGCTCGCGGAGCTGGGCGATGAAGTTCATCATCTCAATCGGGTTGGAAAAGGCGCTGTGACACGCGGGTGAGATGCAGTCCTGGCCGAGCGGAATGCCGCGAGTCTGTGAGATTTCCTGATTGACCTTGCTCCCCGGAAGCACGCCACCATGCCCCGGCTTTGCGCCCTGCGACAGCTTGACCTCAATCATGCGGATCTCCGGCCTGGCGGCCATATCGGCAAACCGGGTCGGGTCGAATTGTCCGTTGTGGTCACGGCAGCCGAAGTATCCACTGCCCAGTTCCCAAACCAGATCGCCGCCATGTTCCAGGTGATAGGGGGAAACGCCACCTTCGCCGGTGTCGTGATAGAAATCCCCCATGCGCGCGCCGCGATTGAGCGCCCGGATGGCGTTGGCGCTGAGCGAGCCGAAGCTCATCGCTGAAATATTGAACACCGACGCGGAATACGGTTGCGCGCATTGCGGCCCACCCACGCGAATACGAAACGGCTGGTCGGATTTCACGCGTGGTGCAGCCGAATGGTTGATCCACTCATAGTCGGCCGCGTACACGTCCTGCAAGGTACCGAAGGGTTGTTTGTCGTTGTCGTTCTTGGCCCGCTCATAGACCAGTGAGCGCTGTTCGCGGGAAAACGGGCGGCCATCCGTTTCGCTTTCGAACAGATATTGGCGTAGCTCGGGACGGATCGACTCAAACAGCCAGCGTATGCGTGCGGTCAAGGGGTAGTTACGTCGCAGGTTGTGGCGACGCTGGAGCACATCCCAGGTGCCGATCAATGCGGCTGCACCGAACAAAATTGCCGGCCATAGGGCACCCGGCCAGCGAAGCGTGGACAATCCCAGTACGACGCTGGCCGTCAGGCAAGCCAGCCAGGGTAAATAGCGGGACAGCGTGTTCATGCGGGTGGCCTTGGGTATCGCAGCGAATTTTCCCAAGGCTAACAAGAAAGTTGCCCACGCGTGCGCGGGCTCTGCTGTGATATCGCCAGGAACACTATCGAAAACGATAGGCTTACTTTGCGCGTCAACCGGATTAAACTTGCAAGGGCATACTATCGTTTCAGATAAGGTTGTTCAGCGCGCTGTGGACAGGTGATTGCCGGCAACTTTAGGGGGTGAGGATGTACAGCCAAACTGTACAGCCCAGGTATCCAGACGAGTATTCCGCAAGCACACGGGGGTTGCTTGGGGATCTGGTTGCGGGCCTGGGGAAATTGGGCTTCAACGGTTTTTGCCTGACCATTGAGGAGCCCGCTACGCTGCATGAGCGCAAGCGTTTCGTGCTGAGTTCTGACCAGGATTGGCTGGCTCATTACTACCAGCAGAACTTTGCCGCGGAAGATCCCGTTTTGCTGGCCGCGAGGCGAGCCCATGGTGACTTTGCCTGGTCTTCCGACGCTGATGAGCCCGCGCTGATGTCACCGCGATCTGCTGTGCTACGTGCGGCAGACGATTTCGGCTACAAGAATGGTTTGACCATGAGTCACCATCTCGGTCGTTTGGGCCTTGCTGTGCTCAGTGCCACGGTTGACGTGCGTGAGTCACCCAAACGTTTGCTCCGAGACGAGGAATGCCGAGATCTGCGTGTGTTGCTCGAGAGATCGACGCAAGGCGTACTCCAAGATTGGCAACATGATCGAGACGCTCTGCCCAGCCTGACCGGACGTGAGCACCAGATTCTGCGTTTGTCAGCGTTGGGGATGTCATCGGAGCAGATCGCAACTCAGCTCAATGTGGCCGAAGTGACCGTACGGTTTCACTTGAAAGCGTCGCGTAAGAAGTTGCAAGCGGCGAACAAAACCGAAGCCGTCGCCAAAGCCATCGCGTTGGGATTGATACAGCTCTAGCGAGCTGAGCCTGAAAGCCTGCTCATATGGGGAGCAGGCCGCGGGCAATCGCTTTGGTCACCGCTTGGGTCTTGTTCAGCGCATTCAGCTTGCGCTTGGCATTGTCCAGATGAAACCGCACCGTGCGTTCGCTAACACCAACGATGACCGCGGTTTCGTCGGAGGATTTTCCGTAAGCGGCCCAGTAAAGGCAGGCGATTTCACGGGGGCTGAGTGTCGCTGCCGGGACGGCTGTTGTGGGTTGCGCACGGGCTAACGCTTGGATGGCCTCAAGAATCTGCGCTTCCCTGTCTTTGGGGATGATCGGCGGTGGGGTGTGTGTTGGCACCGTCATCGACAACACGGCCATTTTGTGGCTTCCGGCGTGAATGGGAATGGTCAAGCCGTTCAGAAAACCAAATTCCCGAGCATTGTCGAGCAATAGAGTGCTGGCGCTGTGTTTGGCGACAGAACTTTTGTGCGAACGCCACACGAACGGCTGTCCCGAGCGTCGGGCTTGAATCATGATCGGATCGCAAAACTGAAAGTCGTTTTCGCGATAGTGGGCAAGCCACTCTGGGTGCGAACTGTAGACTTGATGGTGTGCCCGGTCGATGTGCGGGCCGCTGAATAAACTCAGGCAGTATCCGTTGAAGCCGAGCTCGAAGATGAGATTTTCTAGACGTTCGAGTTCAGGCTGGGTTTTGTCGGTATGGGTTCGATGTGATGTTTGGTTTGCGGTATCCATTCCTGTCGCTTTCGATAGTGAAAGCGACGAATGTAGCCATCATCGGAAATGCCCCCAGAAGACTGCGCCCGGCGGGTGGCGATGTGCGTTACAACGAACGAATCATAGATGTGGCGCTTGCGCTGGCAACCAATGCGTCGTTTTGAAACAGTTCTGCGTTCAACAAACAGACCTGCTTGCCTTTGCGAACCACACGGCCACGCCCCTCGATGCGGCCAGGTTTCGCGGGTGACACAAAACTCACGTTCAAATTCAGCGTCGGAGCAAACTCGCCTTTCTTCAGCATGGCCGCCAGAGCTGGGCCCATGGTGTCGTCCAGCATCGCAGCGAGAAATCCCCCCTGAATTTGGCCGGCCGGATTGGTGAATTCCGGTTTGCCCTCAAACTCAACCTGAATGGTGCCAAGTTCAGCATCCACTTCGAGGATCCGGATGCCCAAGGTTGCGGCGGCCGGCGGCGGGGGCAGTCGGCCATCCTGTGTCTGCCAGAAGAACGCGTCTTTATCCACAGTGATCTCGTGATGGAGTGAAGTTATGCCGCCGATGATAGCGCGGAGCTTTTCGGCGCGGCGAGGCGTGCTTTGCGATCGAGCAGATACGCCAGGGGCAATATCATCAGCAGATTGATGATCAGGGCGGCCAATACGGCCAACACAATCAATTGCGCCATCCCGCTGTTGGGGAGGAACAGGGATTGGCTGAGGACGGCAAAGCCCGCGCTCAGAATGAGAGATGTGGCAACAACGGCAGGGCCGACATGACGCATTGCGATCTGCACTGCTTGGCCCGGGGCGTGCTGGCGTCGTGCCTGTTTGTAGGAGGCGAGCAGGTGGATGGTGTCGTCAGCCACCACACCGATAACTGCGCCGGATACCACGGCCATGGTGAAGTTGACCACGCCGGAGAGTAGTGCCCACAGCCCGAAACAGACCCCGACAGGCAAAGCCAAAGCGACCAGACTGAGCGCACCCAGGCGCATGCTGCGCAGGACCAGCATGAAGAGCAGAGCCATCAGCAATATCGCGCCGGGCAATTGCATCAGCATGGCCTGGATGTTGCGCTGAGCGATGTAGGCGTACATCACCGCGGGCGAAGTGGCGAGGGTGGCGTAACGCGGATGGTGGGAGGCCAGCCAGCCCTGCGCCTGTTCGATGATTTTGCGCGTCTGGCTTGAGGTCAGGCCGTGCAAGAAGACCACAAACCGACTCGCATCTTGCGCTTGGGTGATGCGATTTTCGATGTCTTGTCCGTACGGCAGAGACAACTGATAAAGCAGTAGATACTGGGCGGCTTCATCTTTGCGCGCGGGCACCTGTTGGTAATCCGCGTCGTCTGCATGCAGCGCCCGGTTCATGCGCGCGAACAGCGTGCTCACTGAGCTGACATGCATAACAGCATCCGCGTAGGGACCCTGTGTCCACCATTTTTGGAAGTCCTCCAACGCGCGCAGGTATTCGGGGTCCGCAATACCTTCGGGCGCGGGGACGGAAAATTCGAGGGTGTGCAAACCGGTCAAGCGCCCGTCCAAGGCCTCCGCGTCGATCCGGTACGCCACGTCCTTGTCAAAGTAGCGGGTGAAATCGTCATCGGCGATGTTGCGCAGAGCCAGGCCCGACAAGATCACGGCGAACAAGCCGGTGAACATAACCAAGACACGCGGTCGGGCGATCTGCAAGCGCCCGATCATCGCGCAAAGGCGTTGCAGCCAACGATGTTGGCGACGGGGTATACGTGTCCGCAGCGTGATCAGTGCGGCTGGTAGAAGCGAGGTTGACAGTGCCAGGGCAATGAATGCACCCAATGCGGTGAGGTTGCCGAGGTCGCGCAAGGGCGGCGAGTCGGCAAAATTGGCAATCAAAAAACCGATCATGGTTGTCAGTGTGGTCAATACCAGCGCAGGCATGTTGCGGCGCAAAGCGTTGCGGACAGCGTCACGCTCCAGCCGGGCTTGATCGGATTCGCTGGCGCTGCTGATCAGATGAATGCCATCCGCAATCGCCAGGGTGGTGATGATGTGCGGGGCCGCCAGCGAAGCCGCGGTGAGCACCATGCCGGCATGGCCTGCGAGTCCCAGAGTGAGCAAGCTCGACAACAGCATGATCCCCAGCATCAGCAGGGTGAAGGTGAACGAACCGGTCAATATCAGGATCAGTGCGAGAAAAACTGCATACATCAAGGGCACCAGCGAGCGGGTGTCTTCAACAGCAGCCAGGGCGAAGGCGTGACTGACGGCGTTGGTGCCGGTGATGTGCAGTGCGAACTGTGGATGTTCACGCAGGATTTCATCACGCAACTGCATCACCGCTTGCATGTGCGTGCTGGTCGCTTGTTCGTCGTTGTCCGGAAAGTGGGTTGTCAGCGCGATCCCCGCGATACGTTTGTCGGGCGCAATGAGCCGCCCCAGCAAAGCCGGCTCAGCCATGATGTGTGCGGCCAGGGTGTTGGCATCGGCTGGCAGCATGTCGGTTGAACTCAGGATTTCCTCGACCGCTAAACCGTCCACGCTGGCGCTGACTCTTGGGTAGTTGGTCACGGACTCGACGCGCGTGACGCCCGGCAAACGCCAACTCAGCTCGGTGATCTTTGCAATCAACTGCAAACCCTCAGCACTCAGCACACCGGCGCTATCAGGGTTCAGCGCACGCACCCCGATCAACGTGTATTCGCCCGCTGCGTAGTTTTCACGCTGAAGATCGTAGGCGGCGAGCTGCGGATTGTTTGGACCGAAGTTGATGCGCAAATCAGATGACAGCGAGAGTTTTCCCAGACCGCTTAAACACGGCAGCACGATGCACAACCAGATCACAAAAACCCATCGCGGGTGGTTGCATACAGCGCGGGTGTAGGCCGACAACGCGGATCGAACAGCGGGAGCAATGGGTTTCATGAAGAGCGTGGGCGTGAACATAGCGCCACAACACCAGACGCGGCGTGCTCCAGCAACTGGCAGATCTGCCAGTTTCGGGCCGCACACGCATGACGTATTTCTAAAAGCTCATGGAGCGTATGAAGCGCTCGTTCTTACGTCATGCGAGTTCAAACCGATGCACAAATACGACTACGTGGTCAAAGCGACCGAACAGGAATTCCAGCAGCACATTGCGGGCAACGCCTTACTCAAAGCCCTGGCCAGCGGTGATATCCAGCGTGGCCACTATCTGGCTTATTTGCAGCAGACCTATCACCTAGTGCGTCATACCTCACGGGCTTTGGCGCTCGCGGGTGCGCGCCTCAGCGACGATCGTCGGGACCTGCGCAACTGGTTCTTCCATCAGGTGGACGAGGAAAATGGTCACGATCTGTTCTGTATCAAAGACCTGAAAAACCTGGGCGAGGATGCGGAGCTGATCTGTTCCGGGCATCCGCGGTCGGGGGCCTGGGGTTTGATCACCCAAAACTACTTCATGGCGACTTATGGTGATCCCGTCGGCATCCTTGGTGTGGCCACTGCTACCGAGGGGCTGGGGGCGACCATGGCGTCACAGTTGGCGGATGTTCTGATTCAACGTTACGGCGTGCCATCCAACGCAGTCACCTTTCTGCGCAGTCACGGTGGTTTTGATCTCAAGCATCTGGAGGAGGCCAAGCAGGCCATCAACGAGATGGTGCGAGATGATGAGCTGGAAATGGTGATTCATGGCCGCCGTATGACCTTCCTCAACTACGGTCGCATGTTTGAAGAAGCTTTGAACCATCCGCTGACTTCGACAGTGCACGCCGCAGCTTGAGGGTGCGACAGATGGATCATCCTGCAATGACGTGTGGATCGCCGTCCATGCGTCAGCGTTGTACGCCCGGCATGTATCAGTTTGTCCGCGTCGATGGCGACCAAAACAATGTTCAGACGTTTGAGCGTCTGCTTCGCGACACCTACGACAAGTTGGGCTTTTCTATCGATAAAACACGGGCGACCGGCGGCGCTGAGCGCTACATCAGCCGCTGTTGTGGGCAAACCGCGTCGATCTGCGCTTTGCAGCCGGCGCAAGCTGGAAATGCTGTGGCGGAGTTGGTCCGTGCAGAGTTGGGGCATTCGGATCAAGCGCGTTACCTGGAACTGAAAAACGTGGTGGTCGCCCCGGCTTTTCGCGGCAGCATCGCGCTGGGGTTGATGTTGTATGAATGCGCCAAGCGTGCTCATGAACAGGGCTATGACGCGCTCATCGGGCTGACCCGCAAGCAGACGTTGCGCTACTTCGTGGACTACGGCGTGAGTCCGATTGATCACTCGCCACTGCATGCCTTGGGCAATCCGGCGTTGCTGGATTACGCGATTTACTTCGACACCCAAAGTGCCAGCAGCGTGGCTTACATGCATGAGCGCTCGCGGCGCTACTTTCATCAGGTGCGGGTGATGAACGCGATTCGTGACCGTCGAGCGGCATCACCGGTGCAATCCACATGGGGGGAGGGGGCGGATGAACGCGTCGCACACATCGGTCTTTGAAACATTTCGGCGTGCCCAGGGCTGGTGGGCGCTGCGCGGCTATTTTGATGCGCCGGAAATACTGGATGTTCAGCCCAACAGTGTCGCCGCAGCGAAGGTGTATCGCGATCTGGAACGGTTGGCACATTGGACCGGCCTGTACACGATGCTGTTGAAACAACTGCGCGGCCAGGTGACATCAAGCAGCCGCATTCTTGATCTGTGCTGTGGTGGCGGAGCGTTTTCTCGCGCCATGGCTGAGGCATTTCCAGGCGCATCAATCACGGCGCTGGATGCCAACCCTCTGGCATTTGAGGCACACAACCAGCATCCGGCTGTGAGCTTTCGCGTGGGCGATGCCTGCGATCTTTCGGATGCCGACGGCACTTATGATCTGTGCGTGAATCTGCAGTCGCTGCATCACTTTGATCCGGCGCAAGCGGTTGAAGTCGTTGGGCAGGCTTGCCGCGTTTCGCGCGCATGTTTTTTCTTCGACTTGCGCAGGACCTGGCTGGGCCCCTGGTTTGTCCGTTTGTGGCGACCGCTGACGTCGGCCGAGTTCGTACACGATGGCGTGGCCTCGCATCGCCGTGCCTACAGCATCGCGGAGCTGGAGTTTCTGCTTCGCCAGCGGGCAGGCCTGCCGGTGACCTTGCGCGCCTTTACCCCGTTTGGCTTGATCATCGAGAAGCGCGCATGAGCCATGCGTTGGTGTTGGTGTATCCGTTGTCGGTCACGCTCGGGGTTTTGTGGGGTGGGGCTTGGGTGTTTCTCACCGGGGCTGTCAGCGGTATCGGTTTGCTGTTGCTGGATCGTGCGCTTCCCGTGCTGAAAAGTGCGCCAGCCAAGCCAGGCGTCGGGGCGAGAGTGGCTGAAACGCTGTTACGCAGTTACCCGCTGATTCACATGTCTGTGTTTGTCTTGGCGCTGTTCCGCGTCGCACAGCGTGATTTCGCGTGGTGGGAATTGATCGGCATCATCTATGGTTTGGCTTTGCTCAACGGGGCATGTGCCTTTCCCGCCGCGCATGAACTGATTCACCGGCGCTCGGCCATCCAAAGGATGACGGGCACGCTTTTGCTGCTGTTCCCGCTGTACATGCATTTTCGCATTGAGCATGTGCATGGCCATCATCGCCACGTCGCGACACCACAAGACCCGGCCAGCGCCCGGCTGGGGGAATCGCTCTACGCCTTCTTTGTACGCTCACTCGTTGGCGGCTTTTTTAGCGCGTGGCGTATCGAGACGCGGCGCTTGCGGCGCCAAGGTCAGTCGCCGTGGTCGGGGCGCAATCGCATGATCGTGTTCAGCGTGACTCAGTGCGTTGCGCTGTTGGGCGTGGGGCTGGGCTTGGGGGGGACTGCTTTGGGGGTATGGATTGGTGCGGCGCTGCTGTCGATATTCTTGCTCGAAACCATCAACTACCTGGAGCACTACGGCTTGCAACGTTGCTGGGATGCCTGCAGTCAGCGGTATGAGCCAGTCACCGCTATGCACAGCTGGGATGCGCCGCAGCGTGCGACCAACGCGGCTCTTTTCAATCTGGGATTGCATGCATGGCACCACAAGGATGTCAGCCTACCGTTTACCCAATTGTCTGCGCGAAGCAACGGTCCCCGCCTGCCATATGGTTATTTCGAGATGGCGGCGATTGCCTTGATGCCGCCGCTGTGGCGTCAGCTTATGGACGCACGTGCGAAACAGTGGCGATCAGCAACTGACCCGCACTACCACCTCGATACCGGGTTTCAGCAGGACACTCTGTTGCAAGGCCATAGCGTGGTGGCGAGCAATGATGCGCTGGGTCGACGTGTTTCCGGATGACCGTGCTGATCAAAGTCGAATCAACTGTGACTCTCGCTAAGAAGCCCCGGTGTCCGGGGCTTCTTGTTTTTGATCGGGCCGTTTACCCGCGCCCGGCTCGGACGCTGAACGGACGACGCAAGGCGACCAATGCCGCCAGCAACAGCAAAGGCCAGTTGGGAGCGCCGCCACGGGTCAGCCCGGTGCCGCGCGAGTCGACTTCACTCTCCAGCTCATCGTCACTGTCGACCGTCGGATCTGCGGGGCCGGGCAGGACCGCAACCGGCAGATGGGCGCTGGGCACGTTGCTGTCGGCGGGGCTCAGATAAACATCAGCGAAGACCCAGGTGCCGGCGGGGAAGTCGCGCGTGTCAGCGCTGATGTTGAGTGTCACTTCTTCACCCGCCTTGAGGCTGAAGCTGGCCGGGGACACATCGACGGGCAGGGCGTCAGCCGACACTACCGAAGCGGTCCAGGATGTATCGACCGTGGCGCGCAGGGTGCGTGTCCAGGAACAGCCGTCGACACAATTGCCGCTCCCCATGCTGGGGCGGTTCAGTGTGGTCGGGTCACCGCCTTGGGCTGGGTTTGCCGCGCGGTAGTTTTCCACCGTTTCATTCAAGAGCAGCCCCGCGCGCGCGGCCTGGGCCAGATCGATGCGACCGGCCCCGACATCCAGTGCGTCAGCCGGGGTGGTGCGGTCGTCTTTGACCAGACCGTCTGTGCCGTTCTTGCCACGCACATTGTAGGCGGTGGTCATCAATGCCGATTGCACTTCATCCGGCGTCCAGTCGGGTTGCACCGCGATGATCAAGGCTGCGGCGCCGGCGGCATGAGGGCTCGACATCGACGTGCCACTGAGCACGCCAAACTCCGGCTCTGTCGCAGCCAGGCCGAGATCAATCAGACCGGTTTGCACGGCCGCAACAATATCCACGCCGGGCGCGGTGATGTCAGGCTTGACGATGCCGGGGACGGCGGGGTTGGGGCCGCGCGAACTGAAGCCGGCCATCACATCGCCATCGGCACGGCTGTTGGTCGGTGTGGTGCCTTTGATCGCGCCGTAGTGCGCCGGGCCACCATCGGCGAGCCAGGTTTTGAGTGTTACACCGTCCTCATAGGAAATGTGAACGCCGGGTACGGCGTAGCCATCGCCGTTGAGGCTGGCGCCGTTGGCTTCATCATTGGCGAGGACGAAGCCGATGGCGCCGCCTGCTGCAACATTGTCGGCTTTCTCGGTGCGGGCATTGATGCCGCGGTCGCACACCACGATTTTGCCGTCGAAGGTGCCGGCGTCATACGGGGTTTGGCACAGCGGGTCGCCAAAGTCACCGGCATAGACGATTTCGGCTTCGGGCAGAGCTGTGGTCAGGCTGCTGCCGGCGATGTCTGCCGGCGCCGGCGTGGCTCCGCCGCGCAGGTCGATCAAGGCATTCTTGAGCGCGCGGTCATGGGTTGAAGCCGCTACGCTGAGTAGCCATGGCGCATCAGCGGGCGAGCCCAAGGTTGCCGGGTCGGGGCCATCGTTGCCGGCCGATGTGGCAACAAAAATACCGGCCGCTCGCGCGGCGAGAAAGGCACGCCCGTTGATATCCGACCACGGATCGCTGGAGGCGCCGCCGATCGAGAAGTTGAGCACATCAACACCATCAATAATGGCCTGATTGGTGGCCAGGGCAGTGGAGGGCGACAGGCAGGTTCCGAGCAATGGGGTGGTCAGGCAGCCTTTGTAGGTGATCAGGTTGGCGTGCGGTGCGACGCCGCCGATACGGCGTTCCAGCGTGGTGGTGGGGGCGAGCAGCTTGGCATCCACAAAGTTGCCGCCAGCCGTTGATGCGGTGTGGCTGCCGTGACCGTTGTCGTCGATCGGCGTGGTGCCGGTGAAATCCCAAACGCCAATCAGCTTGTTGTTGCAAAACGGCAGGCCAATCGCGGGTGCGCACAGACCGTAGAAACGCGGCAGTCCGAGCAGCGGATCGACCCGCGGATTGGTGTGCACATAGCCATCAACCGGGCCGACTTCGGCGAATGAGGGATGGTTGTAATTGACCCCGGTATCGATCACACCGATGACCACGCCTTCACCCATGGAGCCGATGTTGTCATAGGTGCCGGAGCCATCGTGAATGGCATCGGCGTGGATCCACGCTGGGCCGTTGTCGCTATGCAGCTCGAACGCGATGGCCGCTTCAATGCGTTCAACGCCTGGTAGAAGCGCTATCTTCTGAGCTTCAGCGGGGCTCAGTTTGACCACAAAACCATTCAGCGCATGTCGCATGCGGTGGGTGACGTTTAGCGTACGGCCCAAAACACTTTCCGCCAGTTCGATAAGCGTGTTTTGTTGAAGATTGAGAAAATCCAGATAGGCCAGCGCCGCGTTCGATGTGGTGTCCAGACGGACTGCGCCAAGTACAGCTGCGGCGGTTGGCGCCAGATTGGCCAAGCCTCCACCGTAAGTCGCGAGTGCCGGCGCTTGGTGCAACACGATGTAATCGTCACCCACGGCGCGATCGGCGTAAGCGACCTCACCGGGGCCGGCGCGCCAGGATAGGGCTTGCGCGCTGGCGGCAGTGCTGACAAGGCACAAAATTAGGGCATACGTGGCGCGCGTTAACGCGCTTCGCTGTTTATTAAGCATGGAGTGGTTCTCGGCGATTCTGAATTATCGGTCGCATCGCATCGTGGCCTGCGGGCTAGATTGCAATTCGCACATCACCATACCTCAGCAAGAAGCTCGCCAACTTTTCGAGGTTTGGTTGTCCTGACGCGGCTGTTGACCCAAATCCCGTATCGGGTCGTCGGATGCGTGATATTCGCGGTGACGAAGAATACGGGCATGTCCCAGATTGTCGGTGCACAGATTGCCTCGCGACAAACACATGCCGAAGTCAGCTGCGCAGGCCACCCTCGAGGTAACGCATGTGCAACTCACGCAGGTGGGGAGCATTCTCTGTCTTCAGCAGCGGCGAGGCGCCGAAGGGTGAACGCCGCAAATAGCTGCGGTACGCCAGGCCGTTGTAGGCGGTGTTCATGTTGGCAATGATCTTGAACTTCAGATCTTCAACATCGGTCTCGGGAAACAAGGGTGTCAGCAGCGCCAACATCTTGTGCATGCTGCGACGGTGGAACTCTGATGAAATGTCCTGACCTTCGGGGCCGAAGTCCCAGCCCAGACGGGCAATGAAGCGGACCGCGTCGGCGCCCAGTTCGGGGGCTTGCAGCATGTCGACAACCGGGCCAAAAACAGCATCCAGCACGTCGCGCACGCTGTACCCGCCCCGTTCGACCAGCGCGTCGAGTTGCGGCAGCGCACGGGATTCGTACCAATCCTGAAGCTGTTGCGCGATCGCGCGAACCAGAGTTTTGCGGTCGCGAAAATGATAGTGCAGGGCCGAGGGATTGGCGGCTCCGCTGGCGCGAACGATGCTCCGCAGCGATGGCCCATTGATGCCCTGATTGGCCAACATCTTCATGGCCTCGCGCATCATGCGGTCGCGCAGGCCGGATTCGTCGTCGCGGTTTTTTTCTACCGCTGCTGCGCTGGATGTTGATGCGGTCATCGGACTTTCCATGTTCGTGGCTTACCCGATAGATCTTAACTTGACGGTCAGTCGCACGATTTAATACATTCGTATCCTACAACTATTCAGTTGCGGCGGCCAAGACCTCGCGACGATTGGGGAGACAAACAATGAATGTAATGTGGCGCGCATCGCTGGTGCTGGTGGCCAGCTTGACCTTTGTGGCCTGTAACGGTGGCCGCGGTGACTTTGCCAACGCGGTCAATACACCGCGAACCGAACCGATACTGACCGACAGTTTGCCCATCGTCTTTGTGCATGGTGCGGCCGGTTCCGCAGCGCAGATTCGGGCCAACGCCATGCGCTTTGTCGCCAACGGCGTGCCGCCGGAGAAGATTCATACCTTTGAGTACAACGCCGGCGTCGAAGGCATCGTGCTCGCCGCCGGGGGACAGTTGCTGCTTCCGCTGTATCAGTTCATTCAAGACGTCGCGGCACAACACGGTGTCGAGCAGGTGTACCTGATCGCCCACTCGCTGGGCACGATCGTATCCACCGAATATCTGGCCTCTGGTTTCGCCACCACGCTTTTGCCATCTTTGCCCGCGCCGGCCAACCTGATCGCCGGTTTTGTCAGTATCGATGGCGCTGTGAGCCCGGTGTGCCCGGGTTTTGTGCCGTGTATCGGGATTTTCGATGGTCAGAGCAGCATCGGTATGGGGCCGAACAACACCTATATCGAGAATCAGGCCCATGTCGAGGTCGCGACCTCAGCCGAATCGTTTGAAGCGCAGTTCGAGTTCTTCTACGGCCAGCGGCCGGCGACCGTTGATATCACGTTGCAAGGTCCGGAGGTTTCGGTGTCGGGGCGTGCGGTGACCTTCCCGGAGAATTCCCCTCGGCCGGATGCCAAGCTGGCGATCTGGCCGATTGATTCCGACACCGGACATCGCAGCGCGGACCAACCGGTCGCACAGCTGACGCCGGATGCGGACGGTTACTGGGGGCCGGTACGCCTGCGCACGGATGTGGATTACGAATTCCTGCTGACCAGCAGCGATTCGGTGCCACACCATTTTTATATGCCGCGCTTCGTGCGCGATACCGAGCATGTCCGCCTGCTCTCGGGCCCCAATGACAGCGACACACGCAGCAACACCCATATCGGTGACGGCCATGTGGCGGTGGTGATATCGCGTATGCGCGAGTGGTTTGGTGATCATCCCACCGCCGGCAACGACATCGTCGAGATCAGCACTCGTAGCCCGACGCTGGGTGATCAACCGGTGGTCAATGCGATCACCCCGGCGGTGGGCATCGACACCATCGGGATTCATATCCACGATGATGCGGCGACGCCGCAGCAGACCAGCTTGGAACCCTTGCCGTATTTTCCGGATCAGGCGTTTCAGACTGGGGTGGATGTCTACATGCCGGCGACCGAACCGCCTGACGGCACGGTGAGCATGCGTCTGATTCCACGCGGGCGCAGTGAATTTTCACAAACGGTCAATTTTCCCAACTGGGCCTCGACGGGGCACCGCGTGAGCATTGATTTCAATGATTTCGATCGTGTTGAAACGCGCTGATCGCGGCCAGTGAGGAAGGCGATGACAGACTTTTATCGCGGCCCCTCTGTGGCGCTGCTGCTTGCCTTGCACATGGCTCCTGCGCTGGCTCAAGTTGGTCCGGATGCCTCTCACGCTTGCGTGGGGCCAGCGCCAGCGGCTGAGCCCGGCAGCTTGGAATGGCTTCAGCGTGATCTGCAGAACGTGGCTTGTGCTGAGTCACGCGTGTTGGAGGTGCCTGTGAGCTGGGCCATCGGTTTGTTGGAGCATCCGCCGTTGGATGATCTGCCCAGCCCGACTCGTGATCCGTATCGCAATCCCAATCTTCACGATGGGCAACGCTTTCGGTTCGCCGCCGCCGAGACCCGCAACCGCGACGACGAGGCCTTGGCGGTGGAGATTTATCGGCCTTGCACAGTGTCGGGCTGCACTGATGTGCCGGACGGCCTGACCCTGGATGAAGGGCCATATCCGACCGTGGTCATTGTCCACGGCGGCGCCAGCCAAAAGGAACTGCATCGCTGGGCCAGTCAGGGCTTGGCGGAGGCCGGCTATATGACCGTGGCGCTGGATGTGGCCGGCGACAACCATGGCAGCGATGCGCAGGACGTTGTCGACTGGGTGTTTTCCGACGACTTTCCCTACGCCGCTGACCTGGATCGCACGCGGGTCGGCATCGCCGGTCATTCACAGGGCGCCAGCACGGCCAGCCTGCTGGGACAACTCGATTCGCGGCTTAAGGCCATTGTGGCCTGGGACAATTTGACCGCGGTTGATCCCGCACTGTGGGCTGACGACATCGGCGTAGAGCCACCCGCGGGGCTGCCGATCACCACACCTGCGCTGGGCATCGGCGCCGATTATTACTTCGTGCCTCTGCCCAATATGGCACCGCCCGAGCCGGCACCATCGAATGGTGAAGGAGGGCGCGGTCGCGGCGTCTCGGCCCATCCCAAGGATCTCGGCTATCAGGAACTCAAGGCGGCGGGCGTCGACACCATGCTGTTCATTCTGCGCGCCGGCACCCATCTTGATTTCACCCCGTTGCAAGCCGGCACCGGGAGCTGGTTTGGCGAGCCCGTGGCTTTTTCCCTGACCCTGGCTTGGTTCGACCGCTACCTGAAAGGTTTGAGCGACCCGGCAGCCGCACAGCAAGCACATCGCCGCCTGCTGGCCAGCGTCTATGACGACTCTGCCGATGTCCATGCGATCGGGGCGGGCTACTACGATCCGCAGGAGGGCAACCAGCCGTACAAAATCGCCGGACTGTCTGCCTGTGACCGCATGTCGTTTTACTTCAAATCACGCTATGCCCTGCGTGCACCAGACTCGGATGTCCTGCTGACATCCGGGGATTGGAAAAGCGCGTGCAAGGCTGGTGAGGGTGAGGGCGAACTTGCGCCGGTGACGCGCGGCGGTGGTGCCCTGGGTGGTGGCTGGTTGCTCCTCGTCAGCCTTGCCGTGCTGCGCCGGACGTTTTTCCGGCGTCGTTGGCTACGCTGAGCCGCTGCTGAGTCAGTCCCGCCAGCCCTGTACACCCAGCACCTGCGCCATGCCGGAAAATATCCGCTCCATGCCGTCGACCAGCTGGTCGACTGGCTGCTTGAAATCGGTTGTGATCCAGCCTTGGCAGAGATGCATGATGGCGCCCACGCTGCCTTTGGCCATCACCCGCAGGACGTTGTCCCCAGGGCCACCGTCTTCGAGAAAGGGTTTGGTGAAGTTGACCAGCAAGCTGACGAACTCATCGTAGCGGTCGCCGTAGACATGGCCGATTTGAGCGCGGACCGAAACGGCTTCCAACATGATCAGACGGGCCTCGTCCGGGTGGTCCTGGACCCATTGAAAACAGGTTTGCAGCCCGGTTCGTACCAAGTTTTTTGAATCCTGCAGATGCGGCGCTGCCGCTTGCATGATGGCTTTGATGAATTCCCGGTTGGCTGCATCGTAAGACGCGGTGAGCAGTTCCTCTCGGCTGCTGAATGACTGATAAAAATAGCGTTTTGTCAGTCCTGCTTCGGCGCACAAGGCATCAATGCTGGTGGCGGCAAAGCCGTTGCGACCGATCAACGTGATACCTGCAGCAACAAGTTTCTCTCGACGTTCACGCTCCCGCGTGCTGGCCGATTTCCCAGCATAGCGGCCGCTGTGCTGACGCGTGTTGGTCTGGGCCTTTTTGGATGGGGTCGAAGGTGAGGGCACCGCGAGTATCTGCACAGTTTGACACTGGATCGTATCACAAATAATATCTGGAACTCTGGAGTGTCAGTTTTCTGATTTTCCGATTCCTATAAGTGATGGTGCGAGGGGACGACAATGGCGGTGATCGCCAAGACGGTGGCTGGGCTCCGGGTTGGAGGCTGGTGGGCGACGATGGGATTGAGTGCCGGTGTTCTGCTCAGTGCCTGTGGCGAGACGGCCGCGCCATCTCATCAGCTGTCGGAACCCAGTCAAGAGAAGTTTTGTTCGACCTTCGACCCCGCCGCTGAACCGGCGCATTGGGTCACGGCCTGGCGAACTGCTCCGGGTGATGCCCTTGTGACGCACCCGATCAGTGGTTTGACCGTCCGACAGGCATTCGCTCCTCATTGGGATGGCGAGGTCATCCGTCTGCGATTGTCGAATCGGTACTCCAGCCTGCCGCTCACCCTTGAGAATGTGCACATCGCCGCAGAACAGGCGCCGGGCTCTGCTGAGCTTCGCCCCGGCAGTTCGTGTCGCCTGAGTTTTGCGGGGGCTGCGCGGGTGACGATCCCCGCGGGTGAAACAGTGGTCAGCGATCCCATTGTGTATCCGGTTCGGGCCTTCGAGCGGGTGGCCATCAGTTTCTTTTCTCCCGGGCTGACGTTGCAGATAAGCCGGCATCTGAATGCCAATGAAGTTTTGTTCATGAGCCTGCCGGGTGATTTCAGTGCTGACCCGAGTGGCGCGGCGTTTATTGCAGTTCCGGATGGCTACACCGCCAATTTTCTGGGTATAGAAGCTCTGGAGGTCATCGCATCACCTGAGGTGACCACCTTGGTGGCTGTCGGGGACTCGATCACCGACGGTTCGGGCTCGACAACCGGGATTTTGCAGCCTGGACCTTCGCCGATGACGGCCACGGATCAGCGCTACCCCAATCATCTGCAGCGGCGTTTTTTGCAGGCACGGTTGCCGATCGCCATCGCCAATGCGGGCGTCGGGGGTAACGAGTTGCTCAGCGATGGTTGGCTGCCGCAGTTTGGACGTTCACTGCTTGAGCGCCTGGATGCGGATGTGCTTGAGGTGACGGGCGCCACGGATGTGCTGTTGATGATCGGCACCAACGATTTCGGCAATCCGAAAATTGGTGCCAGTCCCTCAGCTCAAGACCTGATCGAAGGTCTGACTCAAGTGATCGAACGGGTCCACGGCGCGGGGTTGAATATCGTGCTGGGGACGATTCCTCCTGCCGAAGGTGCGGTCACCGAGGGGCTGTTCGGTGAACTGCCTTTTGGACTTTTGCACGGAAACGCGCGGGCGCGGCAGAGCCGGGATGCGGTCAACGAATGGATCCGTCAGCAAAACCTGAGCGACGGTATTGTGGATTTCGATGCTTGTCTTGAAGACCCGCAACGGCCGGGCTATCTGGCCCCCGAATACAACAGTGGCGATAACCTGCACCCCAGCCCGGCCGGTTATGCCGCGATGGCCGGGTGCGTAGACCTTGAGCTTTTCCGCCGGGCAGGCCGGGGATAAGGATTGATGAAGATGACTCGTATGTACCAACACCCTCTCCGATGCGCCTCACTGCTTTTGATGTTTGTGCTCAGCGCCTGTGGCGGCGGGCGTGCTGAGCTGGCGGCCGAAAGCGGTTTGATTGAAGACGGCAAAGTACGATTCAGCGTGATCACACCCACGCTGATTCGGATGGAATACTCTGAAAATGCCCAGTTTGAGGATCGCCCAACGCAGACGGTGGCCACGCGACCTTCGGGTTCTAATGATTTTGTACGGCGCATCGATGGGGATACGTTGATCATTGAAACGTCCGCTCTGATCCTGCGTTATCAGCGCAACAGCGGGCCATTCACGCCAGAGAATCTGAGCATCGAAGTTCAGCGGGGAGCGCAGACGGTGGTGGCGCGCCCAGATTGGTCCTTTGCGCCTCAGCCGGGCAACCTCGGTGGTTGGCGTCGCGGTTTGGACAATGAAAAAGATCCCCAGCCTTTGCATGAGGGCGTGCTGAGTCGCGAGGGTTGGTATCTGCTCAATGACAGCAACACGGTTCTGCTGACCGATACGCCTCCCGGCTTCAAAACACGCCCGGCCTCCGGCGGCCACTATCAGGACGGCTATTTGTTTGGTTATGGCCTGGATTACGCGCGCGGGCTTCAGGATCTACGCCATCTGACTGGCGCAGCGCCCTTGCTGCCAAAGAAAGCCCTGGGTGTCTGGTTCTCGCGTTGGTGGAGCTACACCGCCGAGGAATGGATCGCGCAGGTTGAGGAATTCGCCGACTTCGACGTGCCCCTGGATACGATTTCCATTGATACCGACTGGAAGCGCGTGCACCGGGACCTGGGTTGCGTGGTGTGGAATGCGGTGATCCGTGCGCCCCTGAATGATGCCTGCTCGTGGAACGGCTGGGATTGGAACCGCGACATATTTCCTGACCCCACCGGATTTGTCAGTGAACTGCACGCGCGCGGCATTGATGTTGGGCTGAATGTGCATCCCTCCATCGCGGGGTCGGATCCGGCGTACCCCGATACGGTCGCTCAAACCGGGCCCTTGATGACCGACGATGCGGAATTGCCATGCCGGATCATCCAGGCCGACCCAACGACACCGTGTTATGTCTTTGACTGGACTCAGGCAACACATCTGGATGCCTATTTCGATCTGCACGAGCCGATCGAACAAACCGGCATCGATTTCTGGTGGCTGGATTGGTGTTGCGAAGGTTCACGCGCTCAAGCGCCGGGGCTTTCCGCGGATACCTGGATCAACGCGGCATATGCCAAACAGCATGAGGAGATGGGGTCGCGCTGGCCAGCCTTCTCGCGGATCGGCGGTTCTTTTCAGAATGGGAAAGGTGGCATCGATAACAACGGTCTTGGTGCCTTTGCTGAACATCGTTACAGCATCCATTTCACCGGCGACACCTGTTCAACCTGGGAATTGATGGCCGCTCAGGCGGAAATGACCGCAGCCGAAGGCAACATCGGTCTCCCCTATGTTTCGCATGACATCGGTAGTTTTCTGGGCGAGCCGTTGCCTGGCGCTGACTGCAACAATATGGTGAATACGGGGCAGCATTTGCCGGACGATATGTATGTGCGCTGGATTCAATTCGGCACCTTTCAGCCGATCATGCGCCTGCATTCCCATCATGGTGACCGACTGCCTTGGGAATATCCCGGCAAGCCAGAGACAGTTGCCAGCGAGTTTCTGCGTTTGCGCGGCCGTCTTGTGCCGATGTTGTACTCGCTCAGTCGTGAGTCACACGACAGTGGCCTGCCGATGGCTCGGCCTTTGTATTTGCAGTGGCCGACGCATGAGGAGGCCTACGAATATCGCAGCCAGTTCACCTTGGGTGATGACATGCTCGTCGCCACTGTTGCCACGCCCGGTGATCCGGCTGTGCTGGATGTGTGGATTCCGCCGGGCGAGTGGAACGACTTTTTTACCGGTGAAACGCTGGTTGGTCCTGCTCGGGTGAGTCGCGCCGTGCCGCTCGAGCACTATGCGGTGTTCATGCGTAAAGGTGCCATCCTGCCGATGCAGCCAGACTTGCCGACCAGTGCCAAGGGTCCGCAGGACAATCTGAGTATCCATGTCTGGCCCGGGGGCAATGGCGAGTTCCGGCTTTACGAGGATGAAGGGCAGGGCTTTGCCTATCGTGATGGCGCCTACCGCTGGACTCCGCTGGTGAGCCAAGGCGCTAGCGATGGCGCTTGTCACAGTCTCCGCATCGGTGCGGCTGAAGGCGGTGATTTTGCCGGTGCATTGAATTCGCGCCGTTGGCAGGTGCTCTTTCATGCTGTCGAAGCGCCACAAGCCGTGGAGTTGAACGGCAGGCTCCTCAGCAGCTGGACCTATGATGCCCTTGAGCGGACTGTTCGCGTTGATACGGGGGTCTTGTCAGCACAACAAAGTCACACCGTGATGTTGAAGTGCGCGTTGTGACTGAGACGCGAGAAGACCCGCAATCGCACAGTGGCGCTTATCGCCGGCTGACCGACTGTCGCTCCACCAATCTGTGGGGCAGCACTTCATGCGCAGTGTCCGAGGTGTCAGTGGCGCCGATAAGACGGTCCAGCCCGATCATCGCCCGTTCTCCGATGTGTTCGGCGGGTTGCTGAATGGTCGTCAGCGGTGGGTCGGTCACCTCGGCATAGCGAATATCGTCGAAGCCTATGACCGAGATGTCCTGTGGGACATCAAGGCCGGCAGACTTGATGGCGTCCAAACATCCAATCGCCATTTCATCATTGGCGCAGAAGATCGCCGAGGGGCGGTTGGGGTGGTTCAGCAATTGCTTGGTCGCGGCGCGGGCACCGCTGATCGAAAGTCCACCATCCACAACCCAGCCATCCATCACGGGGAGTTGTGCCTTGTGCATGGCCTGGCGGTAACCTATTTCACGGTCTTTGGTGAGCAGGGAACTCGGTTGTCCGCTGATCATGGCAATGTGTGTGTGGCCATGTTCGATCAGGTGCTGGGTGGCATCCGAGCCTGCGGCGACATTGTTGATCTGGACGCTGGGCAAGACCGTGAGTTCCGGGGTGATGCATTCGCAGCCGACCACAATGGGAATGCGACGGCGACTCCGGGCGGACAGGATTTCGGTGCCGAATGGCGAGAGGCTGGCGAGCAGAATGACGCCGTCGGTCTGGTTTGAGACTAGCATCGCACCGATCTCGTCAGCGGTCATGGTATTGCCTTGGGTCTCCTCAATCACCACGGAATAGGCCTTGTCTTTGGCCACGCGACGAATGCCGCGCATCACAGCAGTAAAGAAGGGGTCTCCCACCGAAGGCAGGACGACCATGATCAGATTGGTGCGGCCACGGCGAAAGCTTTGAGCCAGCCGGTTCGGTGCGTATCCAGTCTTTGAGATGGCCTCCTGAACCTTGTCGAGCGTGGTTTCAGAGACCTTGTCCGGGGTGTTGATGGCGCGTGAAACGGTTGCCGTGGACACCCCAGCAAGCTTTGCAACCTCTTTGATCGAAAAATCCGTCATAGCCGCCTGAGGGTAAACGTTTACATCGTCCGCTGTGAACCTGAACGCAAAGCACGTTCGTTGTCTGCTTTGAATATAAAACAGAATAGATTCGTGGTGTATTGACGAACACGCGCTACGCCCTACAATGTAAACGATTACATAATGAGGGGGCGCGGGAGGAGATGTCCGCAGTTCTCGGTGTTGATATAGGGACGCAAAGCCTCAAAGTCGTGATTTACGATTTTGAGGCAGGCCAAACCGTGGCTGTCGCCAGTGCTGCGCTGGATATTCAGCAGGCTGGCGAGGGTGTGGCTGAGCAGCTGGCCGCATGGTGGATTGCCGCGCTGGCGAGCGCTTTGCAGCAGATTCCGTCGCAGCTGCGTCGCCGTGTGCAGGCCCTGGGTGTGTCGGGCCAACAACACGGCTTTGTGCCGCTGGATAACAAGGGTCAGGTGTTGGCGCCGGTCAAGCTTTGGTGTGACACCTCAACGGCAGCGCACTGCACCTCGATTATGGATGCCCTTGGCGGCGTTGAGGCGTGCATCAAGGCAGCCGGTAATCCGATCTTGCCCGGCTACACCGCCTCCAAAGTGCGCTGGTTTCGCGAAGAGCGCCCCGAGCTTTACGCCCGCCTGGCTCACATCCTTCTGCCGCATGACTACCTGAACTATTACCTGACCGGCGAGATCGCAATGGAGGCGGGTGATGCGTCGGGCACCGCCTTTTTCGACGTCCGCAACAGGCAATGGTCGAGCGAGCTGCTGGCGGCCATAGATCCGGATCGCGATTTGCGCGACTGCCTGCCGTCTGTGCGTGCCGACAACGGTGCTATCGGCCAGCTGTTGCCGTCAGTCGCAGAGAACTTGGGCCTGCCAGCCGGCGTGCCGGTTGCTATCGGTGGCGGCGACAACATGATGGGGGCGATTGGCACGGCAAATGTCAGCGTGGGCGCGGTCACAGTCAGCCTGGGAACCTCCGGCACGGTCTACGCATATTCAGACACACCGGCGATTGACCCGCGCGGTGAGATCGCGGCGTTCTGCTCCTCCACAGGTGGCTGGCTGCCCCTGCTTTGCACCATGAACTGCACCGTGAGCACGGAGTTGATGCGCAAATTGGTGGGCGCCGAACTTGATGCTTTTGAAGCTCAGATTCACGCGGCATCGCCCGGTGCGAGCGGCGTGCTCACCCTGCCATTTTTTACCGGCGAGCGGACACCGAACTTGCCGCAAGCCAAGGGTGTGGTGCTGGGGTTGGATCGCAACAACACGCAGCCCGCGAACCTGCTGCGTTCCGCCGCAGAAGGCGCCACCTTTGCGCTTCGCCATGGCTTCGATCGCATGCAAAACCTGGGGGTGACGGCGCAACGCATTGTGCTCACCGGTGGCGGTGCGAAAAGTCGCACCTGGCGACAGATTGTGGCTGATGTGTTCAACACGCCGGTGGCCGTCCTGAAGAACGATGAAGGCGCGGCTTTTGGCGCTGCATTGCAGAGTTTGGCCGTCTTGCAAGGCGGGTCGGCAGATCTGGCTGGGCTCACCGCCGAGCACGTACAGCTGGATGAGTCGGCCGCTTGTTACCCAGATCCGCTGATCGTGGACACCTATGCGCAGGTTTACCGCGACTACCAAGACGCACTTGCCGCGCTGACGCCGTTTTATGGCGCCAAGAGCTCACCGCAAAAAAGGACAGTCACAAGATGAGTCGCAGCATTTTTATTGGAGAGACGGAGTTCTTTCCCGGCATTGGTCAGATTCAGTACGAAGGGCCGGAATCGGACAATCCGCTGGCGTTCAAGACGTACGATCCCAATCGCATCGTGGGCGGCAAAAGTATGCAGGATCATCTGCGTTTTGCGGTTTGCTATTGGCACAGTTTCTGTGCTGATGGAGCGGACCCGTTTGGGCCGGGAACCCGTCGTTCGCCCTGGGCGACCAAGACCGATCCACAGGCCCGCGCGCTGGATCGCATGGATGCCGCGTTCGAATTTTTCAGCAAGTTGAATGTGCCCTTTTGGTGTTTCCACGACTTCGATATGGCTTGGGAAGGCGCCAGCGTGGCGGCGTCCGAGAAAAACCTTCAAAGCATGGTGGAACAGGCCAAAGTCAGACAGCTTGAAACCGGAATCAAGCTGCTTTGGGGCACGGCCAATCTGTTCTCCAACCCACGCTATATGAACGGTGCAGCAACCAATCCGGATTTTCAGGTTGTGAGCTATGCGGCATCACAGGTCAAAGCGGCACTGGATGCGACGGTCGAACTCGGTGGTGAGAACTACGTATTTTGGGGTGGGCGTGAAGGTTATGCCTGCTTGCAGAACACCGATACCAAGCGTGAGCTGGAGCATTTTGCGATGTTCCTGAGCAAAGCGCGCGACTACGCACGCTCCATCGGTTTTACCGGCACGTTCCTGATCGAGCCCAAGCCGATGGAGCCGATGTACCACCAGTACGACTTCGATGCACAGACTGTGATCGGCTTCCTGCGTGAGCACGATCTGGCCGGCGACTTCAAACTCAATATTGAAGCCAACCATGCCACCTTGGCCGGTCACACCTTCGCTCATGATCTGCGGATGGCGGCGGATGCAGGTTTGCTCGGCTCCATCGATGCCAATCGCGGCAACCCGCAAAATGGATGGGATACAGACCAGTTCCCCACCGATCTTTACGACACCGTCCACGCCATGATGGAAGTGCTGCAAGCGGGTGGTCTTGGCACTGGTGGTCTGAATTTCGATGCCAAGTTGCGACGAGAGTCCACCGATCCGGACGACCTGTTTCTCGCCCACATCGGTGGCATGGATGCGTTCGCGCGCGGTTTGCTGATTGCCGATCGAGTGCTCAATGACCCGCGGTATGCCGCTTTGAAAGCGGGGCGCTACCACAGCTTCGACAGCGCTGACGGTCAGCGTTTTGAGGCCGGTGAATTGAGTCTGCTGGATCTTCGCAATCTGGCCGCTGCCAATGGTGAGCCTCGTCAGCTCAGCGGTAAGCAGGAGCTGCTGGAAAACCTGATCAATGATTGCATCATGCGCGGTGATCGCGACTAGGAACCGTTGATCACTGTGGGGGAGACAATAAATGAAAAGAACGACATGGCCAGCTGTGATGCTGGCGCTGGTGAGCGGTCTTGCGCAGGATGCGCGTGCGCAAGACGATGATGTCCTGGATGAGCTGTTCGGCGATCAGCCGGTTGCCAGCCAAGCGCCTGCATCATCAAGCGAGCCCGATTCGGCTCAGGCTGAATCCTCGGGCGAGCGCAAGGCGAGCCGTCGTCCTGCCACCATCACACTGAAAGAGGAGGCTCTGCCCGAGGAGCCTGCGCGTGCACGGCCGCAAGGCCCTCAGATTGAAGAGATTATCGTGACTGTGTCCAAGCGCACGGAACGCGTTCAGGACATCAGCAATGCGGTCTCTGCCTTCAACGGTCAGATGATGACCGAGAACAATATTCAGGATTTCACCGCACTGGCCAAATTCACGCCCGGCTTGGTCACGCGCAATGAGGAGTCGCTCAGTATCCGCGGTGTTGGCAAGACGCGTGATGGCAGTTCTCCTGTGGCCTTTCACGTCAATGGGTTCATCATCGAAGGGCGCCCGGAGCGCTTCTATGACTTGGCCGCGGTTGAAGTTCTGCGCGGGCCGTCCGGCACGGTGTATGGCCGCAACGCCACGGCTGGTGCGGTCAATGTGAAGTGGGAACCGCCTTCGGCCGAGTTGGAGTTCGGAGCGGATGTGCGATTGGGTTCTTATCAAGAGCGGGAATACCGTGGCTTTGCGAACCTGCCGCTGTTGGGTGAGGGCGACCGGCGATTGAATGCGCGTGTTGCAGCCATCAAGACCGAACGTCAGGGCTACTTTGACAACCTGCTGTCACAAGGTGCCGACGAACCGGGGTCAGTCGATGAAGGCTTTGCGCGGATTTTTCTTACCAGTGAGCCGACGCAAGGCCTACGCCTGGGGCTGCGCTACGTGAACAATCGCAGCCGTCCGCAAGTCACCGTCGCCAGCGCATCGCAGATCACCCGCGATAGTGGCGTCCTGGAAGGCTACGGAGCGATGCCACTGCCGGACGACTTGTTGCAGGTGCGCTCGGTTATGCATCGTCATTTTCCGCCCGGTTATCGGGATGTTCAGCGGCTGGTGGGGGAAGCCACCTACGAGATGAGCGATTTGCCGCTGCTCGGGGATGTGGATCTGGACATCATGGCAGGGCGTCAGGAAGAAGATGAGCTGTTGTTGCTGGATCTGGATGGCACCGAGGAACCCATTGTTGAAACCAGCACGGACAAGCGTCGTACAGGCCGCAATGTGGAGCTGCGTCTGACCTCGCAGAATGATGGCCCGTACCAGTGGCTGGTGGGCCTGTTCTGGTATCACTTCACATCTTTCGGCGATGTTCATGTGGATGCCCGCTCACGGCAGGGCCTGGGCACCGTTTTGAGCCTTCTCTCCCCGCAGTTGGCGCCTTTAGGTGACTTGTTATCGATCGGTGGACTGACCAATCGCACGTTCGATGCGGATGTCGATTTCGTCGGTGAGCTGCGTGAGGATCGGTCCCGCGCGCTGTTCTTTAACGCCTCGGCTGATCTGGGAAAGCTGCTGGATTGGCCGCACATCGAAATTTTTGGCGGTGCGCGTCAGAATCTGGATTCTCTGCGTCTGAAAACCGAGCGTGAAACCATCTTCATCAGCGATTATCAGACTGGTGTACCGGTGCCGTTCCCGGTGGATGACAAAAGCACGGACATCAGTGGCGATTTCAAATCCACCACCGGCGAGTTGGGGGCCAAATGGTTCCACGGTGGTCGCGGGTGGCTGGAGGAGGGCATGCTTTATGGCAAATTCGCCCGCGGCTACAAGCCGGGAACTGTGCAGCTGCTGGCTGGTGAGGAGCTGAACACGGTCGATCCCGAGACACTGAACATGATCGAATTCGGTTGGAAGGCGTCCTTTCTGCAGCGTGCGCTTACGCTGAATCTGACCGCCTTTTTGTATGACTACAAAGATTTGCAGGTCGGCAAGATCATTATCAGTGGCCGCAAGCTGGAAAATGCCGGCGCGGCGGCGATTAAGGGCTTGGAGCTGGAAATGGCGTTCACGCCCAGTTACGACATTTACACTCAGTTGTCCGTGGCCTTGCTGAATGCGCGATTCAAGCAATTCTGTGGCAGGGATGAAGAGTTGAGCGATCAGGCCGTTCAACCGGGTTGTACCGAAGATGAGCCGCACAACTTCAACGGAGCGCCGCTGTCGGACGCGCCCGATCTGTCTGTGAGTGGTTTGATTCGTTACAGCTGGGATATCGGTGAATGGGGCAAGCTGGTGCCAGTGCTTTCCGTCAGTTGGGTCGATGACTATCAGCGCCGTCCCTACGGCAATCCGATTGATCAGGTCGAGTCGCACACCAAGACGGATATCCGTTTGGCCTGGCAGAGCCCGACTGAGCGTTACCGTGTTGAGGCGTTTCTGGAGAATCTTGAGGATCACGACCGGATCTTCTCGGATCATTTCTCCATGCCGGAGCCGGGATCTTATTCGCTATTGTCGGTTGCGCCTGGTCGCACGGCCGGCGTGCGCTTGCAGTACGCATTTTGAGTGGACGTCGTGAACTCAATCAAACCTGAATTGACCGAAGCCGAATACGCCAAGGCTTTTTGTCCGGACATAAAACGCTCGGCCTGGTTGCTGTTCAAAGGCATAGTGCGTCATCCACTGCTTTTCCTGCGGACCTTTCGTAAGCATCCGAATCTGGAAAATCATTTTGATGAGTACGCCCCGCGTATCTCCTTCGGGCGCAGCGACCATCCGCTGGATGACATAGGTCCGATGCAGGGGGCTTTCACGGCGCTGCCGAAACTCCTAATGCGCAGCGCGCAATCCGTGCTGCAAGTTGAGCTGGTCAGTCGGCAAAACAATCAGTTTGTGTTTCGCGCCAAGGCCTACAACATTTTCAAACTGATCAGTCCTGAACACTTCTACAAACATGTGTACGAGGTTGAGGGCAAGCAACCGGATGCGATTCTGAGTCTGCGAATCGACATCGTGCGCGACGATGTGTGCCGCGTGCGCTTGCAGCAGGATGCCGCTTTCGAGGAGGCCTTCACGCCGATGGTTGTGAATGATCTGACCGATTCGGACTGCAAGGTTGAGTGTGTCGAGAGCGATGACTGCTATCGATTGCAGACGCCCAAGCTGAGTTTGCATATCTACAAAAGCGATTTTCGCATCGAACTGTTCGATGCGGCGGGCAAGAAGATCACTAGCAACGGTGGCAAGACGGACAATCATTTCGGTATTGCCTATGACTCGTATCCAATGGGCTTTGTCCGCGACAAGCGGTACCGGCAGTCCTACGCGGTCAATGCCTTTGATCTGTCCCATGATGAAGCGATCTATGGCCTGGGCGAGCATTTTGGTGCGTTGAACAAGGTCGGCGAAACGCTGCGTTTTTGGATCAATGAAGGCGTGGGCAACGCCACCGGGCGTGTCTACAAAACTGTGCCGTTCTATGTCAGCTCACGCGGTTACGGGGTGTTTTTCAATCACACCCATCCCATGACGTTCTGGGTTGGCAGCAAAGAAAAATCCAAGTTGCAGGTGGCGGTGGAAGAGCAGAAGTTGGACTACTACCTGTTCGCTGGCAGCATCAAAGAGGTGCTGCATAGCTACACCGGTCTGACGGGCCGCGCGCCCGTGCCGCCGAAGTTCTCCTTCGGGACTTGGATTTCGCGTATGTCGTATCAGTCGCAGGACGAGGTGTTGTCCGTGGCCAAGATCCTGCGAGAACTGAAGTTTCCGGCAGATGTGATCAATCTTGATGTCAGTTGGTTCAAGGAAGACTGGGGCTGCGATTGGCAGTTCGAACCGACGCGCTACCCTGATCCAAGGGCCATGTGTCAGCAACTCCACGAACAGGGTTTCAAGTTGTCGCTTTGGCAGCAGCCTTATGTACTGAAAGGCACGGCCCCCTGGAAAGAGGCGCGCGACAAAAAACACCTGGCAACCTGCAGCGTGCCGTTCACCTTCTGCGGTCAGTATGAAGCTGCACCCATCGACTTCAGCAAACCCGAAGCGGCGGATTGGTACAAAAATCGTCTGATCAAGCCTTTGCTGGAAATGGGCGTCGACGTCATCAAAACCGATTTTGGCGAAGGCGTGCTGCCCACCATGCAGTTTGCCGGTGGCAGTGGTCATGCTCTGCACAATGTGTATCCGCTGCTTTACAACAAAGCCGCCTATGAGATCACTGCCGAGGTGCATGGCGAGGACAACGCCATGGTCTGGGGGCGCAGCGCCTATGCCGGGTCACAGCGTTATCCGGTGCAGTGGAGTGGTGACAATGCCTCGACGTTTGGCGCCATGCATGCCTCGTTGCGTGGCGGGCTGAGCTACGGGCTGTCCGGATTCAGCTTCTGGAGCCAGGACACCGGCGGCTTTGTCGGGGAGCCCACCGATGAGTTGGTGATCCGCTGGACCCAGCTGTCGGTGTTCCAGTCCCATCTTCGATACCACGGTTGCTACCCATTCCGGGAGCCTTGGCAGTTCTCCCCGCAAGCCCAGGAGATCATCCGTGACTGGTTGAATTTGCGTTACCAACTGGTTCCATATCTGTACAGCGAATCCATCGAAAGCGTCGCCGCCGGATTGCCGGTACTGCGGCCCATGGTGGTTGAGTATCAGCACGATCCGACCGTGCACTCCTTGGATGACCAGTTCCTGTGCGGGAAAAACATTCTCGTCGCGCCGGTGATGCGTGAAGACGAGCAGCGCATGCACTACCTGCCAGAGGGGCTTTGGTACGACTTCTTTAGCAAAGAGGCATCGTACGGAGGGCGTTGGGTGACCAGGGATTGCCCATTGGAGCGTATTCCCGTGTGGCTAAAGGGTGGGGCGGTGATTCCACTGGGGCCCGCGGTGCAAAGCACCCAAGAACTGCGTCAAGACACGCCCCTGGACTGGTTGGTGATGCTGGATGCCGCCAAGCAGGCTGATGGTCTGTTTCACCTTGATAAGCATTCAAGCGGTTCGATGGCTGCCAGGACAATCGACAAACGTGTCATCGTGACAGTGACAGGCAACCTATCGATTGCTTCGGTTCGGGTCTTCGACGAATCGGGGGAGATTCCAGCGGATCAGATCGAACTCAAAACGGTCTCTGCTTAGGGATTTCGGCTATTCAGCTGGCGCGGCGAGTAGGGCGATGATCTGATCCACATCCGCCTGGCTCAGCGCGCCATCGCGGAAAAACAGCACCCGGCTGTCGGCGTCGAGCAAAAAGATCGCGCTGCTTTTCTTCGTCAGCCCCCAATGTTCACGCCCATGGCCCATGTCGGCAATCATGGGAGAGTCGGGATGCTTTTTCTTGTTCGTCTTCAGGGCATTCAGCGCGAAAGAGGTCGCGCCGAAAGTGACGTCGTCGACATTGACGATGTTGTACAGAGAAAACTCTCTCAGCCCACCTTGTTCCGCTTGACCCGTGATGGCATTCAGAGCCCAGCGATTGGTCTTATCTGCCGAGGGTCGGGCGGCAAGGTATTGCATCAGAGTCCACTGACCTTTGAGTGAATCGCTTGACCAGGGACGAAAGCGCAACTCGTCATCGACAACAGAAATCTCGCCTTTATCGTCAATGTGCAGCGGCTCAAGCGGCTCCCCGACTTGCACAGCATGCTGCGCCAGCGAAGCGCTGCTGATCAACAACAGGACCAGAGACCAAAGACATTTCATAGGGCGACAAGGCTCGCGGTGGGTCGAATATCTCGAAGCACGTGGACGTTGGGGTGGCGAAAAAGTTCGCTGATATCGCAAATGCACGTGCGAGTGGATGACATTATCTAATGATTATCGCCATGCAAGCGATTGATGGTCCGCACGTGCGCTTTATGGAACGTTCTTAGCCATTTTCGGTGGCGGGCGCGCAGGGTAGGTTGCCATATGTGTAAGGCGCCGCTGACGGAATTTGCTCATCTCTGCGCACTGAAGAAATTTTGGGCGCGCGTAACATCATGTTTCGAAAGATTTATTCTTATACGTCTTGCGCAAGCCGGTGCGCATGCCTATACTTCTTTGGCTCTGGTGCGGGGTGGAGCAGCCAGGCAGCTCGTCGGGCTCATAATGCGTCACGATCAATTGGCAGCCCTTGTCGTAGATCGGTCATGTTCGGCAAAATACGAATAAAAACAATAAGAAACCGTTTCTTCGGCGCGTCCTAATTAGCTCTCAGAACACCATTCGCAAACCAGTTTATTTGCGGAATGGTCGCAACTTGGCATGACCGTCGGTTTGCAAGATTCGCGATTATTGGTTAACCGGACCAGAAAAACCGCAAATTCTGGCATCCAGACGAGGAATCAGACGCTGTTTGCTGAGCGAATTTCTGCCTCAAGCAGCCTTGGCAAGAAATTTGTTGCACAGCGGAACATTTTTGTTCTGGCTCAAGCACCGTAACCCCTTGCTTTTTCTACACTTCCAGCTGATTTCCTAAACCGGAATATGTTCGCACGAAGGTGGGCGCCACATACAAGATAATTGGCCGGCAGGGTATCGTCGCACGCGTGACCAACGTCGTGAAGGATAGCGGTCAATTCCTCGCCTTCCCAGTAGCATCCACTCTTCATCACCAGCATTGATACGTAAAAGCGTCGCAAGTCGTGTGGTGAAGCGCCAGGAAAAAGGCGCCTTACCCACGCTCTGACTTTCTCTGCTGCGGCTCGTGGATCAGGATATCCGGTAAGCAAGGAGCGAAATAGTGGCCCCTGATCTCCTTCATGGGAATCCTTGACAAGTTCCTTCCAGAATTCGAATACCATTGAGAGTTCTGATTTTGGGATGTCAGGGTGTGGTCGAGGAGATCTGATGCCGGCCGCTGTTTTTGACCGACGAACCCTTGCATATGGACTCATGTCCAACAACTGGAAATCGCATTGCCGCAAGTATATGAGTTCGTGGATTCGCAACCCCATTCTGCACATGATCCAGAGCGCAATGGCTTCTTCTGCGGATTCTCGACTGATGTCGTTCCTGTCGAATTGCTGAAAGGCGCGGAGTGCCTCCTTGACCTCGGTCTCTGCGGGGACGGTCAGGGTTCTGGCAAAATCAATGTCGCCGTTTACCTCAATGAATCTTATGTTCCCCAGAATCTGTCGGTAACTTTTGGCCTTGATCCAGGCGGCAAATCGGATCCAGGCGCTGACCGCATGCGCTCGACATTTGTCAGACCGAGAGAAATCGCATTCAATCATTGAAACCACGTTGAGAGCGTCGTCGGCGTCCCAATCCCTGAAATCTATCGGTCTTTCGGGATGGAGTACTGCAGAGAGGATCAGAGAAATGTCGCTCTGCATGCGTTGATGGCTTTCCCCGTTGGCCGCGCGCTTAGCAAGCCAATGAAGTAGGACTGGTCCTGCCGCCAAAGGAGATTTAGGCCCCCCCAATTGTTCCCACCATTCCTTTTGCCAACGAAAGAGGATGTCACTGGGAACCTGATTTCCATAGATCGACTGAAGTCGGGCAAGCGATTTCCTGGCTTTTTGCATGAGCATCAATGTTCGGGTTGCAGCTTCGGCTTCGGATGTGCGGGTTCCGTGGACGGGCGCGGAGAGCGATCTCCAGACTCCAATGGGGTCCTCGACATTTGGCGGTTCAGCGGCAACTGGAGCACACGGCGTGACCCTCGGCGGTTCTACAACTTCTTGGCATGTCCAGGGGAGAATTGGGTGCGGCAAGACGATGGGTTGAACTGGTGCAAGACAGAGCCGGATGGTTGAGCCGGGCATTCCGTCCAGTGCGAGAGCGGCTTCCGTGACCCTGTGCAAGCTGCGAGCAACACGAGTTTTCTTCCACAATTCGCGCCAATTAGAACCAAGGAGTGCGCAGATTGCACCATGGTCCTTCTCGGTTGGTTCGTGCTCCTGCCGGAAGTCTTTCCATGCTTGAATCTGATCCCGAACGTGCAATTGACGCAGGTCGTATCTTGGGACGCCGGGTTGAAATAGTGGAAGCTCTCGATTGTTCTCAGCTTGGTGGCTGATCAGAATTCGAAGGAGTCGATCGACATACTTGGGGAGGATCACTTGCGTTTGGCCATACACGCTTGCCGGACTTGCCGGGGCTGTGAGCCAAGGTCTCTTGTAGTCATCAATGCGGCACCTTGCCATCCACGCACGCGTTAACTCTGGCGAGGCCGGAACGGCAAAAGGCAGCACCACATCGAGCAACGCCAACAATGCGGGTACGGACAGGCTGCGCAGTTTCTGCATGGACACGCCGGTTAGTTGCGCATTGACCCGGCGAAGCGAGAAAGCCGCATGAAGCTCAGAAGTAAGCCGGGGCACGCCTGTCATTACCCGCGGCGGACGCTGCGGTGCAGGAGCGGATTGGAGCATTCCTCCAGCCCATAGGAGATCACAGAGTTCGCGGAAAAGGCGCTTGGCGCGCGGGCGGCGCACGGTGCTTTGTGTCGCAATGATCTGTTGCAAGTAAGTCAGGTCTTCGCGTCTTAACGGTTTGATTAGTGACCTGTCGGCTTCGATGTGCTCGAGCACAGCGAGCATGGTGGTGGCGTCCTTTCCGCGCCAGTGTCTGGCTAACTGCACAAATTGCATCTTAATCCGTCCTTGCGAGCCGGAATGGCCACAACTTGCTGTTTCTCTCCAGCATTGGATGGCGGAGCGCCTCCATCAATGAGCGTGAGGAAAGCGGATGCCCAGCTCTTACGCCCGTTCCGGCGTGTCCCATTCCCAGGGCCGCACCTTCGGCGTCCAGTTTGCGATAGAGGCGCGTGGAGTAATGCCTACGAGTTGCATTGTCGGGCAGTCGAATCCATCGCTCCCGCAATTGCGTAGGGAGAGCATCGCGCAAGGACTTGTAATCGAAGTTGCGCGGGCCAGAGGGAGTAGGGATGTAACGTGGAATGCTAAATATGATGCCCTCATCTTCGAGTTGGTCCATGCAAAGGACTTTCATCCAAGCCTGTGCGAGGTGTCCATGCGATTTCATCGCTGTGTGCAGAGCCTTGTTCAGGGACTTGATGTGCTCAAAAAGCTCCCGTGAAATCAGGTTGTATCTGGGGCCAGCATGTGCGCTCGTGTCCTTGTCATTGAGCCACACGGCGGGGCCAGCACTAGTGACAAGAACCGTCCAATGTCGCGTATGTGTAATGCGCACGGGCCTGGCGCTCGTCTCCCAGTACAATTCCCAGGAGGCCCAGCTGAGCGCGGCTTCAATGACTTCTGGATGCAGCGATTTCCATTTCTTTCGTGCGAATAGCAGGGACCCTCTCAGGAAAGACCGGGTTTCCTCGATCAGCGTTGGAGCAGGTGTTCGGGCTGGAAGCCAGTCCGCCAATTTTGGCAAGGTTCCCGCACGGTCCCAGAATTCACACAACTCCAAGTGTTCACCGAACAGCTCGCACAGGAATTCACGCCAGCATTTCTCCCATGCCATGACATCGAGATCTGGATAGGTCAGAGAAACAATGGAAGCAGCGGTCATGCGTCCACGAAACAGGTCGTAAATCTCAGCAGGAAAACCGGCCTTGAATGCCTCGTTGCGCACGAATTGGCGCCAATGGCTTAAGTTGAAACCGGTTGTGTCGGAGATAATTCGTCCCGCGCGTTTCCAGCGGTAAGGCAAATCTGGCGCGAATGTCCCAAGGCGCATGGCTTCTCGCAGCGGCTCGGGAATGGGGCGCAAAATGGACTCGGAAAGTACATGCACATTGGATTCGCATCGATAGCCCAGAATCCCATGATTCTGGTCAATCCAAGGCATTTGGGTAGTGCGTGGTTTGCGCCTGGTATACCGCAGGTCGTGCCACCGTCGGGTGGCGAGCGGACTCCACATCATCCACGCCAAGTGAAATCTGGCATTCTCATTCTTGAGGCAGCGAAGGCGCGTCAAAGCTGAAATCGATGCAACGGGCCAGGCGATTGCATGTGACGGCGTACCCCGTACCGAACGCATGATCGAGTGGCGGTCTGCCTGTTGCAGGGATTCGCGACCAGTGATCACACCACGAAAAATCCGTTCAACTTTCTCCGATTGTTCCCCTGGATCATCAAGGGCGTTGTCAATCGTGAGATCGAAACTGATCGATTTCGATGCAGTCAATGGCTCCGAGGGCAGGAATTGCGGATCAATGCCACCCCAGCGACCCAGAAAACTCCAGTGTGAGCCGCCGTGGCGACGCAACTCACCAAGCCTCTGATTGCCCAGCATCAGCAGTCGAACATCGCAAATCTTATCAGCCAAACGCTCGCCAGCCGTGCGGGATAACTCATCCAAGGCCTGCAGAGACCAGTGCGCCCCCTTCTCAGCAAGCGCTTTGGCCGTCTGCCGAATCGCCAGTGTTTGCTCGTAAATTAATGTGGAGCCGGGGTCTACATTCACCAAATCAGCAGTCAGACGGGCCCACATCCGCAGGTTGTCTGCAGCGCCACAGAACGCTGATGTCGTATGCAAAGCGTTGGACATCAGGAATATGAGAGATGCACCAACTGGGTATTCCGTGAGGTTTGCATCGCAATGCGGCAGCGTGGTGTAACCGTCACCCAAATTCAGAGTGGAAAGCCTGAGCAAATGGCTTAGGTAAGGCTGATCGACTGCCCGGAGCCCAAAATTTTGCGGAATCAGTTGAACGCGATAGAAGTGGTGTCGAAACGCCGGCGGGATCGAATCTGCGAAGGTTCGCAGCTCGAGAAGTGTAGAGAGGCTCATGATCCTTGCCTCCTACGCGACTTGAACGACCTTGACCTGACGTCGAAAGTGGCGACGAAAGACGCGGCGAGACGTCGCACATTGCCGATGGTCTTGCTCCTCCCAGTCATCTTGATGAGCATTGAGAAGAGGTCCCGATCGGAATTTTCGTGAAGCAGTTTTTCGTAGGCCTTCAGAGCGTCACCTTGCGAGCATCGATCGAGCAGAGGCGCCTGCATGGCGCAAAAGTGGATCAACTCCATCATCTGTGGTGACATCCTCTTCGGCTCTGTCAAAACGAAGGCCAAGACGCGTGTGTTGGGCATGGCGGGCCATCGCGTGATTAAGACTTCCGGGTTGATTAAGCGATACCAAGCAGCGCCCCAGGGGGCTAGGATTGGTGGTATCAACCCTAAATCGAGCCTTGGGGGACGGCTGCTATCTGATCGTCTCACCCTGCGGTTCAGGCTCTCAGGGGTGTGGGCTGGATACCGTGGAAGGACACGGAGAGGCACTTCAACGAGTTCTCCGTCAAGCAGAAGACCTCTGCCCAAATGCAGACGTGCTCGAGCCGCATGTATGCAATAGTCGCGAGGCGAGATCGTAATCTGCGGTGGCATTGCGTCGAGAATTCCCGCTGCCTTTTCGATGTGAACGGGACGAGACTTTCTCGCTCGGGAAATCTCTCGCGATAAGTTGATTGGGTTTGGCTGCTTTTTCTTGCTGGTGCGCCGCTTGACGTCTCGGTGTGTGGTAGGTCGACGGCTCACGGATTATCTCCCGAATTAGCGTAAGCGTGGCGTTTCATATCCTCACTCCCTACGTTTCCGACGGGGGTGAAAAGAGGTCGGGCTGATCCCTGATCCCTGGTCCCTGGTCGTTGGGACAAGTGCCGGTTCCGTCGATTCCTGGAAGCATTGCGGTGGTATCGGTTGCGCATCTACTCGAACTCATTGATCAATGGATGAGTAGTGGTGGCCCTTGGGACATTTGCGGAAATATTGAGACGGAGGAGTTGGGCGGCGTGCTGTAACTGCCCCAGGGCCACCAGCATTCGCGGAACAGATCCTCGCAGGCGTTAATTTGCCAAGTGTGGGCGATTGCCGTTCGATCAGGGAGCTATGTGGCTAGCCCCGGCTCGGCACCCGCTTGCGCGCATGACCCCGCATATGTCCGAGCTGGCGTACTTCATTTGGAAAATGCATTGGCGCGCCTTGTCGCGCCCACAGGGAGTCGCCAAGTGAAGAGGATAGATTTCGCCATAATCGAGGACGTCGCGTTGCAGGTTCAGGAATCTGAAATTTGGTGCGAATGCCAATGTATCTCCTCAATTGAGGAATCCCCATTCTACGAAGCTATTCGACAGCTCGGCCTGCTATGCGACGGGGAGGGCGGTATGGTACTCATGGATTTCGTCGCGGAAGAAATAGGTAGCATGCTAGATCGCCGTGGATTCAGCGGAGGGAGGACGCGTTTGGCTCGATATTGGAATGGGATCGGGATGTGGCATGCGGATTGATTCAGCTACATAAGCGAATCCACAAGACGATGAGGCCATCAGCAGTCGTTTCGCAGGCTATGATCAATTTCCGGAACAGAAGCATTGGGGGTTCTCTCCTTGGGCAACGATGAATGATCAGATTCGACCCAAAGCAGAAGTCTGGTAGTGCGGCAACTAAGGCGCATGGCTCTACATAGCGGAATTTCCGAACACACGATGGTCATCGTGCGGTGATTGAACTAGTTCGCATCGTTGAATTTGTCTTAGTGGCAGAGCTTCTGGACTCTTAGCGCCGGCTTGGCGCGTTGGTGCCTTAGTCCCGCATTTTGCTACGGTTTGGTTAGGAGAAATGGAAATCGGTGAGACAAAACTGCCACTTAGGCGACGAGTTTGGGAAGGATTGAATGAATCAGGCCGGGTTATTTGTGAGTTGCGTAAGTGTGAGTTGCGACCTAACTCACGCTAATAGGCGTTATGTGCACTAAGCCCGAAACGTTTGGTAGCATGATCCTGACGCCTCTAGGAGGTGAACGGGCGCCCATTAGGCTGTTCTCTGAACAGGCCCCGGGGGATGGGCTCTGCAAGCTCCGTCCAATTGGAAACTTACTTTTACGCGGTTGCGCCCGTGGGAGGCCCGGTCCTAGATCGGGCCTTTTGTCTTTATGCCAATAAGATTCGAAGAGCACCTTGAGCGGGTGATCACCGAGGAGGCCGATAAGCTGATTCAGAGATATCACGCTTATCACAATGCTCTTCACGTTGAGCACCGTCGGAACATGAAGCGCATAAAGAATGCGCCGCCGAAGGTTGTCGAAGTCCCTGACTATTGGGAGCAGGACCTCAAGTTCAATCCGTTCTACGTCAAGTCTCGACGTAAGAGTATTGCCCGCTCGATAACCAAGAAGCTCTCGAACGGCTCCTATACACCCCGGGACCCACACATCAAAGAGATCCCTAAGCATGGCGGCGGCGTGCGCAAGGTTGCCGTGTACCAGATTCCAGATGCCGCTGTTTCGAGAATTTTTTACGAGCGCTTGCTTGAAAAGAACAAGCACCGCTTCAGTTCGTTTTCATACGCATACCGGAACGACCGAAACGTACACTTTGCGATTCAGGACATTTGGCTCGATGTGTCACGCGATGCGAGAGCATTTATCGCTGAGTTCGATTTTTCCGATTTTTTCGGTTCAATTTCCCATGAGTACCTCCGGAAGCAGTTCGACTGCAACGGCTTCTACATCAGCGACGAAGAGCGGGTTGTTATTGACGCATTCTTGCAATCCCGAGAGGTCGGGATTCCGCAAGGCACCTCAGTCTCCCTGTTCTTGGCAAACTTAGTTTGCTGGAGGCTTGATCAGGAGTTTGAGAGGGCCGGCCTCAAGTTTGCGAGGTACGCAGATGACACAGTGATATGGAGCCAGAGCTACCAGAGAATCTGCGATGCCTTCACCATCATCAATGACTTCTCGGCAGCGACTGGCATAAAGATCAACCCAAAGAAATCTGATGGAATAAGCCTTCTTACGCGTCCAGGTTTGCCGGCCGAACTTGCCAACACAAAGAGCTCCATCGACTTCTTAGGCTATTCGATTTCGGTTGATTCGGTCAGCATTAAGAAGGCCTCGGTGCAGAAGATTCAGCAGCAGATTTCGTATCTTCTTTATCGAAACCTATTGCAGCCGTTGAGAGGGAAGAAACTCCGCGGACTTGTTATTCCTGCCAATGGCAAAGACCCAGCGCTCCTAACTGCGATGCTACAGATTCGTCGTTATCTCTACGGTGGCCTGACTAGTCAGCAACTGCGGAACTACATCAGCGGCCGTTCGAAGCGCATACATTTCAAAGGAATCATGAGCTTCTACCCGTTGGTGAATGACGAAGAGCAACTTCGGTTTCTCGACGGATGGTTGGTTGCGACCATATTCAGAACAGTTCAATTGAGGTCGAAACTCCTCAAGAAGTGGAAGCACGATCAGTCGCATCAGTTTCCCTTCAATGTTCCAAGAAACGAGCTCGTTGCCCGCTTTAAGGACCAACGCATTGGGCGCGCTCGGCCGCTGGAAATTCCGAGCTTTACCTTGATCCAGAAGGCTCTCGAAGAGGGTCTCAAGGGGCGCGGAATCGAGGGGGTAATGAACCCGGAAGCCAATGAATACAATTATTGAAGCGTCCGCACATAACAACACGTTGCAGGTGACATTTGACCCGCTGCCCATTTTTGCTGCCGCAAAAACGGTCATCGCCTCAAATGCACCTGAACGTGGGCGTTAGGTGGCTAGTGCCCAGAGTCAGGCGAGGGTGCAGCCCGCGGGCGACGTAGGGTCGGTTAAAATTACGAGCCGTCAAATGTCGTTTGAAGTTTTATGGAAAAAGTAACGGTAACTGCAAGGCACTGCTATGGGATACCAAGCCTAGAGCACACGTTCGATTTCAGTAACAACAACGCTCCAGTTGTCATTTACGCTCCAAACGGCCTCATGAAGACCTCCTTGGCCAAGTCCGCGCGGGACTACAGTCAAAGTACTGATCCGAAGGATGAGGTCTTCCCCGAACGGTCAAGCACGTTTGCACTTGAAGATGAAGCTGGAAACGCAGTGCACCCGGAATCCGTATTCGTCGTAGATTCCATCAATGAAAAGTATCAGTCAGAACGAATTTCAACATTACTTGCGAGTGAGGCTCTCAAAAGTGAGTACGACTCGATTTATAGCGAAATTGCAGAAAAACTCGAAACATTCCTGAAGAATCTTAGGAAGACGTCCGGTGTCAAGAAAGGCATAGAAAAAACCTTTTGTGATGATTATCAGCTCCCAGAAACACAACTGATGGTCGCCTTGGCTAGGCTCGAGAGGGAGGTGAAGTCTGGAGAAAATGCAGAATTCGGCGCATTTGATTATAAAGTTCTGGTCAACCCAAAAGTTGAGGACTTCATATCAAAGCCTGATTTTTCTGAACTTATTTCTGACTATTCAGCCACTTATGAAAAAATATTAGATAGATCAAAGTACTTTAAGAAGGGAGTGTTTAATCATTCCAATGCTGAGCAAATTGCAAAAAACCTGAAATCTAACGGCTGGTTCGAAGGTGGTCATACAGTTCGGCTGAATGATGGTAGCGGCGGGGTTGAAATCGCAGACGAAAAACAACTTGAGCAGGCTATTGAAGCTGAGAAAACGGCAATTTTAAACAACGAAGAGCTGCAGAAATCATTCGAAAAAGTTGACAAAGCACTCTCGAACGCAGAGCTCCGCACTTTTCGTGAGTACATAGTCCAAAACCCAACTTTGCTTCCGGAGTTGAAGAACTACGCCTACCTGAAGAACAAGCTATGGGTAGGCTACCTGCAAAGATTAAGTTCCGAATACATAGATTTGGTTGAGTGTTATGACCAAAGCCAGCAAAAGTTGCGCGAAATTGTCGCAAAAGCTGAAGCCGAGACGACGCGATGGGAAGGCGTCCTTGAAATATTTAACGCGCGATTTTCCGTTCCGTTTAAAGTTGCAATTGAAAACAAGAGTGATGCCGTTCTTAGCATTTCTTCTCCTCAAATAGTTTTCTATTTTGATGAAGCCAATAATGGTGATCACAAAAAGGTTGACAAAGCATTACTCGATCGAGTCCTGAGCAATGGAGAGCGGCGTGCGCTCTATATATTGAATATTATTTTCGAAGTCGAGGCGCGCAGAGCGTCTGGCATTGAGACGCTTTTCTTGATCGACGATATCGCAGACTCTTTTGATTACAAGAATAAATACGCAATCATTGAGTACTTGAGCGATATGAGGCAGGAGCAACAATTTCGCCTCGTGATTATGACCCATAACTTTGACTTCTATCGCACGGCAAGAAGTCGTTTAGGCGTTTATGGGGATAACAAGCTTTTGGCGTCGAGGGAGCGAGGGAGGATTTCGTTACAGACGGATGATCTATCGCAAAACCCATTTTTGCAGTGGCGAGACAATTTGGATGACCGGGTGTACGTCGTCGCAGCCATACCCTTCGTGCGCAATCTTGCTGAGTACACGGGGCAGAATGACGTTTTTCTTAGTCTCACGTCGTTGCTTCATATCAAAACTGGTTCTGAACAAATTACACTTTCTGACGTTAAGGATTTGTTTGGCCGAATTCTTCCAACAGAGTCAATTGCGCTAATGCAGGACTCCACCGATTCGACTTTGAACGTCATATTCGAAGTTTGCGATGTCCTCGCTGCAGAATCTGATGACCTGGTTTCCTTGCATGAGAAGGTTGTGCTTGCTATCGGAATTCGGCTCAGCGCTGAGAAAGCTCTCATTACGCTAATAAATGATGATCAGTATGTCGCTTCGATTTCATCAAATCAGACAGGCAAGCTGATTCGAAAGTATGAGACGGCGCACCCGGATGAGGCAGCCACCCTTGCGGTTATGAGAAAGGTATCGCTAATGACGCCGGAAAATATTCACCTTAATTCGTTTATGTTTGAGCCAATATTGGATATGTCAGCCCACCATCTTCAGTCGTTATATTGCGAGTTGAAGCAGCTCAACGATTCGTTGCCAAACTGAATGGCGCCACCTAACAACACGTTGCAGGTGACGTTTGACCCGCTGCCCACTTTTGCTGCCGCAAAAGCGGCCATCGCCTCAAACGCACCTGAACGTGGGCGTTCGGCGTCATCCCCAACATGAGTGAACAACGACCCCGCTATTCTGATTTGGCGCCGCTGACGCTCGACCAACGGATCTCACTTGCTTGCGCTGCGATCAACTTTTTCGGTCCGCTCGAATACCGAAACATGTGCAAGCTGATTGGTAAGGAGGCTGACCCAAAGGCAATCAAGCCACTGTCTGGGAGAGATTTCATTGATTACCTGTCCAAGACCGGAAAGTTGCCGGAAGCCGACAAGCACCTTCACAGAATTCGCGAACTGCTCAGAACTTTGGCGGACTCAAATATCCTCACCCCACAAGGACCGGGCAGGGACATTCTGATAGGCGAACATTATTACTCGATGAAGGAGCGCACCAATCTGGAGGCTAAGGGTGCCTTCTGGTTGGCACCCGCGCTGGGGCCAGACTTCATATACCACCTGTTTAGTGAGTCAACCTGCCACGTTACCGGCATAACGCCAAATGGCGATGAACATGCCGGAACAGGCTTGGCTATCGCTCCAAATTGGCTGCTCACGTGCGCCCACGTCTTGGAAGATATGGAGATTCATCCTCAGCAGAAGTATCTCGGGCAAACGATTAACGTAGTAAGGGCGGTCCCACATCAATCTGTGGACATTGGGCTTATTGAGGTGGAGCCTTCCATCCTAGAAGCGGACAATACCGCTTTCAGGGAACCTCATGCAGGGGAAGAATTGTTTACTCTGGGTTTCCCTAGAATCCCACTGGCAAGATCACCTGCATTAATTATGCATCGGGGGGAAGTTACGTGCCCGCAGATTGAAACATTCGACGGACATAAGTTGTTTCTATTTTCAGCGATAGCTCGTCCTGGCAATAGTGGTGGCCCAATAATTTCCTCGTCTGGACACGTTCTTGGGGTCGTAACCAAAGAACTGTCTGAACATGCAGAACAAAATCAACAACCATTTTTCTCAGGCATCGGAGTCGATGAGATCAAGCGAGCGGTTGCTGAACTGGAGTGTGGCGTGGAGCTCCCCGTGGAGGACTACCAATGACGCCGAACAACACGTTGCAGGTGACGTTTGACCCGCTGCCCACTTTTGCTACCGCAAAAGCGGCCATCGCCTCAAACGCACCTGAACGTGGGCGTTAGGTGCTCAGTATGGCAACCGTCAAGCTCGCATCCTCATCCGTTGTCCAGGGGGATAAAGTTGACCTGATGCTGCGTCATGAACGATGCACCGACTATGCGCAACTGCAAGTTGAAGTATTTGACTGCGGCGTTCTCAATCCATCGTCGAAGCTAGGTATTGGTACCACGCCGGCAAAGGTAGGCGAGAGTGCTGTAACGGTTTCGATCGACACACGTCACCTAGCGGTCGGTGTCTATGAAGTGAAGCTCGTCAGGCTTCATGATGGAGATAAAGAAAACCCAAAACCCAACGTTGACTTGGTTTCGGGCAGTTCGTATCCGCGGGTGTTTTTCGAGGTTGTCGCAACCCCGAAGGAATTCAAATCGCTAGAATCGATTGAGGAAGAAGTCATTCGGTTGGAAAAGGAGATCGAGCAACGATTTCTAGAGCCGGTTGATGTCAGGGACGACGCTTCACAACCGGGAACACTCTACACAACGTTTGTATTTGTTAGGGATGTCCTCATCGGAACCCCTATTCGACTCGGTCAGCTAGCGCTGGTGCCAACTAACGATGGACTTGGCGCGAGAGATCTGCACGAATTTGTAAACCAGTTCTTTGACAAGAGTACTACTACTGGAATCGTGTTCGAATATGGCGGGCAACTTGAAGCGCAGTCTCGACGCTCGGCGCCAGTTTGCGTTGTTCACTTTCCAGCAATAATTTCGCCCTCGGTCGAAATGGCCCGCGAATACTGCGTTGATAAAACGAATGCGTTGTTGCTTGCACTTTCGCTTTCTAGAGATGCTGCGGGATCAATTTTCGATGTGGTCATGATCGACCGGAATACTGGTCAGTCGACAAAATTTACCATCCCAAAGTCGTACGTCGGAAACTTGCTTACTGGCCAGCTCGCAGGCGAATCGGCTCAATCCTTGGAGGCCTACGTTGAAGGCCTTTCGCTGGATTCCATGGGGGTATTTTTAGTTGAGCTATACAAAGAGGCTCGGCGTGAGCGTGATCCAAGATACCAGTACATCCGGCTTTGGCAGGTACTCGAACTGCTTGCGCAGCAGAAAGGGTTTGACCCAAATGAACCATTGGTGGATTTTGATGGCACCGTAATGATGGAGAATGGGAGTCCGCGCCTGAGTAAAGGGTCAATACACACGGTATTCCGGCTTTTGCAGGAAGCGCGGCATGGCTCGAGCGACCAAACATGGAAGGATGTCAATGTTTGGTTCGCGTTTCGTAGCGCCATTGCTCATTACGGTGCAATTACAGAATTTCCGCGCCTCTCACGAGCCACAATTAGAGATTGGGCACAGCTTGGTATCGACGAAATTTCTCAGGCCAATGGACACGACCGGTATTTAGATAGCCTCCGATGGGCAGTTCGCCTGTTGCTAATGCAGCGTCTGGCGCATGCCGCCGGTGGATCGCAATGATTGACCCCGCACCTAACAACACGTTGCAGGTGACGTTGGGACTTCCCCCGGTTTGGTGGACACAT